>NZ_JBFREI010000015.1:0-205815 GCF_052114225.1 Chitinophaga sp. RAB17
ATTGAGGAGCTATTCCGGGAGGTAACAAAAAAGGTTACACTAACTTTTAAAACCCTGAAAAGCCGCGATATATAAGGCATTGATGTAGTCCCAAGGGGATCACCATCAGGAGTAAAAAGAAATACTCTTACGTAATTAAACCTTGTAGAAGCATATTCTACAAGGTTTTTTTGTTTTTAGTGGTAAAGTTGTGAAAAGATAAGTAAGGGTAGAAAAGTGAGCGTTGCGGTTAGCAATAGATTTATTAAATTGTGCTAACCTTCACTGGCCTTAAATGCTATACTGTATTGCGTTTGACCAATGTTAAGTGATGTCAGGATAAGTGAAGTTGAAACAATTTTGGTTAACTTAAAACAAGTGTTGTATGATCAGTTTTTCTGTTCTTTTCTGGCTTAATAAAAGCCGCTCCAAAAACAATAAGCCCGCTATTTATCTACGTCTCAGCGTAGGCGGCAAACGTGCAGAACTTTCCACGTATTAGTAGCTAACCCCTTCTTTATGGAACGCGGCTACCCAATCCGTAAAAGGAACTTCCGAAGAAGCGCAAGCGATTAACCGGCAGTTACTCACCCTGAAAGCCAATTTACACAAGCATTACAGCCATTTAGTTACGTCCGGTTCAATAGTGACCGCTCAATCCGTAAAAAATTCCTTTGCTGGAATTGCGGAACATCGTCTTGCCTGAAGTCCATATCCATTTGCTTCGCCAGAACTCCAGATGATTTTTTGTCCATCTTGATGTTTGGAGCTTAGCTTTTTTTCTGCCAATCCATTATTGTGCATTAAGCAATTTCTTAAATCGTTCACGAATTTTATGTCAGCCGACAGGTTCTTATCCAGTAATAAGTTTCAGGCTTATTTTTTTTGAATAATCACATTATTTGTTATTTTTCAGTGCGATAAAGGTAATCGTTATTGAAGTTATCCGTGCCGCTATCTTCATCTGTCAGGGGATTTACCAGGCCAGGTAGGAACAATGAAAAATATTTGCGTTTAGATTCTATTTCCCGGAAAGTACTATATTATAAGACAGCGTTTAAAAGAGGCGTTGCCAATATAGGTCTGTAATTGATTGAATTCACCCCGTATTATTTGAGCACCCGAATTTAAACTATCCTCAACTATGAGTTTCAGTAAGAGCACCCTATTATTTGTAACCCTTCTTGTTTATGGGCAATTGAGTTATGGCCAGGCACAGATGGATTTGGATGAGTGTATAAAAATGGCGCTGGCAAATAATCCTGCCGTAGCAAAATCGGCATTACGGGAATCAGTTTCCAGGATTAACCTGGAGAATATAAGAGCAGCCCGTCTGCCATCACTGAATTTAACGTTTTCCGGTACTAAGCAATATGGACGTTCTGTAGATCCTTTTACAAATGGCTTTACAAATAACAGTTATTTGTATCAGAATTCCTTTTTACAAAGCCAGATGACGTTGTTTAACTGGGGAAAGATAAGGTCGGATATAGCAGCTAGTGCCGCTGGCTTGGAGATGATGAGATATCAGAAGAAGTATGCTGAATTGGAAGTGAAAATGGCAGTTATTGCCGCCTATCTTGATTTGTTGCTGGTCAATGACCAGGCGCGCCTGTCGGCACGCCGGTTGGCAGGAATGGAAGAGCAACTGAGAATTATGAAAAACCTTGTAGAAGCCGGCAAAAGGGCAGAGTTGTCTGTTATGCAATTGAATGGTGAATTACTGAAAGACAGTGCCCGAGTAAAAGATTACCAGATACAGAGAGCAGAAAAGAAGGCTGTGTTACGCAAGTTGATGTTCATGGATGGCACAACTGAATTTGAGATCAGTGATCATTTGCCTGAAATGGCGCAGGTGACCGGATCTGCAGAGACGAGCTCAGTGGAGCATATAATAGAAACTAATTCCAGCAACAAAATGCACCAAATGCAGATACGTCAGGCAGAGCTGTCTATTAGGTCTATTCGCTCTTCCAGGTATCCTAATATTTATTTTAACGGACAGTTGAGTTCTTATTTTTCTGATACCTATCGCAATCCCGATGGAAAGATTATCGGTTATCAACGGCAGGTACTGAACAATTTCAGTAGCTATGCGGGGATCTCTGTTAGCCTACCCATATTCGCCAATAGGAATCTTGTATCCAATTACAGGCGGGCGAAGATTAACCTGGAAATGGAAAAGATAAATCAGCAAGAAAATAAGATGGAAATAGCGGAGAAGTTAAAATTGCTGGAGGAAAAAGTAGCCGGTGCTGCTGCTCAAAACGAATTATTATACAAAGGAAGCCAGTTAATGGATTCCGTGCTTTCAAACATGAAATTTGGGCTCCAGAAAGGTAATATTACGACTACTGAATTCCTGGACGTTCAACAGCAGTATTATGCCACCATTCAGGAGCAGCGCATGGTGATGTGTCAGTATTTATTTTATTCATTAATCCTCAGGGAATACAGATCAGAGAGTGAAGAAAAGTTGTGAGAATTCGTATGAACGGCCCTCGCAGCACGACTTGATCCGCTCCTGGAAAGTGAATTGAAATGTGAACTTGTCCTGAATAAAAAAATCGCTAAACTTGTTTTATTTTTCTATAAATTGTAGTCGTAATAGATGTGAACACCCTTATCCACTTTAAGTATTTTTTAAACCCAAACATGAAAAAATGATACAGTGAATAATTGCAAATTTGTTAGATAACCACAGTACTAAATTCCCTTTTCGTTTGTGAAGTAATTTGAGCTATTGAGACATTGGGCACGCTGTCAGTACATCTGATTAATTAATCGGATTGGCGTTGTTATGCCAGTGCGGGAATGGTGATGGGTAACCATCATGTCCGCAACTTTGTTCTCTCTCTTCTGATTTTATTCCAGACTGAACTTTTTTAAGCCCTAATAATGTCTGCCTGTTCCAGGTGGTGATGCACTATGTGCAATTGCGACTGTTGGAATCATAGGCTGGCACCTGACCTCGGCATGTCTTATAGATCTATAGCATCGTTTGTTTCTTTTTTTCACTTTTAACCTTAAAAAAATGACAAGGAAAAAGCTCAAACTCGATGAGTTGAAAGTACAAAGTTTTGTAACTGAATTGTCCCCTGAACTTGCGAGGACGGCCAAAGGTGGTGATGATGATGCAACTAAGCCGCTGGTTACCTGCATTATTGAAATCAGCATTAAAACCTACGAAGCAACAAAAGAGGTTTCGTTCTGGCAATGCAGTACAACCAAAGCGGCGGATACTACAGCTGCAACGGGTTCTACAGCCTCACCTACCACCTTGTGGTAGCAGGTTCTGATTGGAACGAACACGTTATTGATGCAATAGCGGGTTAATGAAATGAATTATATGGCAGGGCCGCAGCATGCAGCGGCCTAGCCTATAATTTGTTAGATTAAATTATTCAGTTGCTGTTAGAAATTATAATGTTATGATTTATTTATCCGCAATGCCTGATACAGACTATTTTGTATGGCAGGTAGAAGTGCAGCTGCTGAATTTTAGCGGGCACGGAATTCCCAAAGATTGTGTCCATATTGTAATAGGATATAACGAAAGTATCGGTATAAATAAAGCCTTTCTGCAACTCGAAAAGGATCATAAAGAACAAGCGAATTTTTTCTTTTATCCTGATCGGAGAATATCCAGAAAGTATGTTTCATCCATAAGACCGCATATTTTATGGCAACATTTTGAAAAGCATCCATTGTTAAAAGAAGAAGTTATTTTTTACCATGATTCAGATATCATTTTCACCACAAGCCTGCCTGATTTTGAAAAATTCAGTGAAGGAGATATTTGGTACGTTTCCAATACACGGAATTATATCAGCCTGGATTACTTGCTACCATTTGGTAAAAAGGTAGTTGAGAAAATGTGTGAGATCGTCAATATAGATTTTGACACAGTATTGAGAAATGATGCAAATGCAGGGGGGGCA
Organism: Chitinophaga sp. RAB17; assembly: GCF_052114225.1. Taxonomy (NCBI): domain Bacteria; kingdom Pseudomonadati; phylum Bacteroidota; class Chitinophagia; order Chitinophagales; family Chitinophagaceae; genus Chitinophaga; species Chitinophaga sp. RAB17. The sequence goes on from NZ_JBFREI010000015.1 coordinate 3,921, forward strand.
CAATATGTGATGAAAAACATAGATGCAGATTTTTGGAGAGTTGCTGAAGGGCAATGTGAGGACCTATTTAAATTTCTGAATGGAAAGGAAGACGATGAGTCGCTTATTGGTTGTGCGGACATCAGGCCTAAAACTGAATTTCAAGCCTGGTGTGCTGATATGTGGGTGATTCTCTGGAATGGCTACAAAAGAGCCACTGTTGTAATAGATTCATCTCTTGATTTTTGCTGGCCGCATGAGCCGCAGGCCAGTTGGGATAAGAAACATATTTTCCACAATGCAGGTGTTATGCCCTTCCAAAAGGAGCTGTTATTCTGTAAAAGCCTATTTACAGAGGTAGTGCCTTATCATAAACGTCTTACCGCGGGGAGCTTCGGATATTGTGGAGATAACTATCTGGCGTTGATCTCCCGTTGTGCGGAGAACCGTTTGTATGATGCTACAGACGTTACCTTTCTTTTGCTGGTACGCATTGATTCAGCTGAGCGCCTGGAGAATCTGCGCGTCGTATTGGCTCATATCCACCGATATTTCAATACAAAAATATTTTTGCTCGAGGCAGATAGTTCGCGGAAAGTTCCTGAAGAACTCGTGAATATCGGAGGAATTGAATATTTTTTTATACAGGATAATAACCCGGTCTTCGACCGTACGCTATATACGAATACGCTTGCCTCAATGGCGAACACCAGGATCATCGTAAAGTGTGATGCTGATATCATTGTCTCGCCAGACCAGTTGTATAGGTCCATCATCTCAGTGAGATATGAGGAGGTAAGTTTTAGTTATCCATTTGATGGAACTGTTATGAATGTTACCGGCTATCAGCGGGATTACTTCATCAATCACCAGTCTGTTAGTCAGCTGTTTCAGTATTTTGATGCACTTGATAACTACGGATTTTCTTCAGTGGGCGGATGTATTGTCAGCAACAGGAAGCATTTCCTGGAAGCCGGAGGAGAAAATGAGAAATTTCAGAATTGGGGACATGAGGATCAGGAGCTGTTTATCAGGTACAGGATGCTGGGTTATAAAAACAACAGGGAAAAAGGACCCATTTTTCATCTGTGGCACCCTCGCAACGGGAATTCCTATTACAGTGACAAACAGGCTGAATTAGGAAGCTACAGAGAGTATTGCAGGGTTTCCTCCATGACAAATGAAGACCTGAAAAAGGAAGTTGAAAAATGGGATACTACACGAAGGACAGACACCGCAAACTTGCTGCGGAAATAGGTTGGCAGGTTATTCAACAGATGGACGCGCAGCTGCATGGAGCAGCTGATAACGATGCTTTGCTGAAAAGCATGTCGGCCGATATCTATGGGGGAATCGCAGGGGTGGTGCTGTTCCTGACGGAGTTATATAAAGACGCCGGGGAAACACCTTTTCTGGAAGCTGCTGTTCGTTATAGTTGGGAATTGTTGGACAGGACTCAATCCGGTAATGATAATATCAATAACTACAGCTTCTTCACGGGCAGCACGGGTATCTGTTACGCACTGTTCAGAGTTGGAGAGGTTGCTGATATTGATTCCTTTAAAAATGCGTATAAAAAGCTCCTGGTGCCATTGTCTGCTGCTGAAAGCATCGTTGAGACCCGCTGTGAAATGTTATATGGTTTATCAGGGGTCCTGTATGGGCTACTTGTGTTAAGTGAGTCTACCGGGGATTGTAATTTCTTTACACCGTCGATCAGGAATGTGCTGTCAGGAATATTACTGCAAACGAAATTATATGCTGAGGGTGTGTTCTGGGATAGGAAATTGGAGGAATCGAAACCGCTGTGTGGATTTTCACACGGTGTATCCGGCGTTTCATTCGTGCTTTCAAAGGCAGCCACATACTTTCAGTATGAAGAACTGGCTGCGATAGCCGCTCTGGGGTTTCAATATGAAGATGCCTGTTATGACCCAGCGTACATGAACTGGCCGGATTATCGGAAATTATTTTATTCTAAGGATGAATTGGGGTATCGAATCGACAATCTGCTGAAAGAGGATATCGGGTGGGCTATGGGTGGCTGTAATACATTTTTTTGGTGCCATGGAGGACCCGGTGGTCTGATTGCAAGGCTAACGCTGCAACAGCAGTATCCTCACCTGTATAGTCCTGAATTCCTGGGTGGAGTTTATGCGAATCTAACAGAGCAGATTAAAATACAGACTTCGCCGGACAATGTAAATGAAGATAATACGTTGTGCCACGGAAAATCAGGATTGGTACTGGCTGCGATATGTAGCGCACCTGAGTATGGAAGCGCTGTCGATATTGGAAATTTTGTCGATGCAATTTCTGAAAACCAGCAACGGAGCCAGTTTTCAGAAGTGTTGCAACAGAAAGAAGGCAGGGGGCTGAGCCTGTTGACCGGTATTGCTGGCATCGGATATTTATTGCTGGTACAGGGGAAGGCGAAAGGTTATCCGCATCAGATTTTTGACTTCAATATAACGGCGGCTGAGATACCTGAACCTGTGTTTCCCATGCAGTTGGCGGCGGATATTGGAAACCATGATTTTCCTATTTCTGTGTCAATATTGAAATCCGTTGGTTTTTTTGAACGGGTAAGAATAGACCGATATAAGAAATTTCAAGTTATTAGAAAGGTTATTGGTTTTTGTAATTGCAGTCAAACAGCAGGGTGGAAAACATGGCTATTGGATGCTATAAAATTTGAACTTTTCAAGGTAAATGCAAGAAACAGGATTTCCAGCGGGGTGCTTGCCACAGTGTATGCAGCCTATAGCCGTAATGCAGGTAAGATGTTCAAAGCATTGGACCTGGATGAACAACTGGTGCTCCATCCATTGGTGAAATTGAACAGTTCAAAGTTCCGATGGGATAGAGAGTGGAGTGAAGTTGACCATACGGCGGCTGGCGATTCCAACATAGATTATTTTATCAATCTCTCTGCCGGGGAGATAACAGCTAATTACTGTGGCGATTTCTGTTTTACAGCGCTCTTGCTGGTAAGTAAGTGTATGTCATATCACGACGTATTGGAAGAGCTATTACAGCACCATATAGAGGAGCCTGCCGAAGAGGCCCGTACTACACTGGAATCAAAACTATACGATCAGATTTTTGAATTATTAAGTAGAGGTGTCATAGTATATAATAAACATTTTATTAACGTATGATCAGTGAAAAACAAATTCGCGCTGCGGAGTATGCGGCGTTGCATCGGATTAATGATGCGCTGCTGCTAACGGCAACTACCCAGAAAAATAAAGGTCTGCTGTTTGGGCGGATAGGTGCTGCTATTTTTCTGTACCATTATGATCGTTTTTTTCAGCACGATCTGAGCTATCAGGTGGCCTGTGATATGCTGATCAACATGTCGCGAAACCTTGAAAGTGTAGACAATCAGCAATATTCGGCTGGTATTGGTGGAATAGGAAGCGCGCTGCAATACTTAAATGATGAGGATTTCATAGAGATGGGCGATGCGGTATCTCAGATCGACAAATTATTGATAAGACACATCAATGAAAAGATCACTCCGGAAAACCTGGGCTGTATTTCGTTTTTTGTCAGAAGGCTGAAAGTTGCGGATGAATCGCACAGGTTATCTGCTACTACCGGGGAATTAGATGTGCTGTTTCTGCATAACATGATCGCAAGATATATGAATGCGGCTATAGACCTTATCACGGAGCGCATAAAGGTTTTGAAAACCAACAGGGATGTGACGATGTTGAGCGCGCTGGCTGGTCAGCTGAGCATGATACAGAAAGTTATTGGAATAGCAGCTTCCTGTCGGGAAATGTTCCCTGGAATTGCACTGGTGCTGGAAGAGAGGTTTATTGAATTTGGCCAGATGATATTGGGTATCATGATGGATGGTAAATTCAATGAGCTTGAAACGGACGATCAGCGGATCTTGTTTTATGCGCTGTCTGAATTGTGTCAGGCCGCAAAGCTTTTTTTGCCGGCAGACCGGGTTTATTTACAAATTTCCGAATTGACAGATAAAATGAAGATCTATGATGTGTTGACGAATAGCAACGAGGATAGGCAGGTGTCTGTCGATGTACTTTTAGCCGCACTTCAAGCCCCTAACGGCAATATTCGCGACATTGGAATGCGCCATATAGGCCGGGTTTCGGCCAGGATTGCAGACAGAGATTTTCCATTCGATCAGATAAATGTAGGATTAACAGGGTTGTCTGGTGTAGGATTGTCAATCATGTCGTCAATTACTGAAGATTACAAATGGACTTCACTCGTAAATTTTAATCAAACTTACAGCCATGCCTGATATATTCCTGTTTACATCCGTAAAGTCATCTTTCGTGAAGGATGCGTTGTGCGCGCTGCCAGCTCAAACTAACAGAATTGTTGTGATTAATATAGATCAGCGGGAAGGCACGATGTTTTTCCCGGATGTGACGCAATTGGGCACCAAAGAGATTATTATTCCTGATCCATATAGCTTTCAATCACTGGCTGCTATGCAGGAAAATCAGATTGTGGATTTTTGTGATAACATCATCAGGCTCTTAATATTCAAGGGTATTATCCGGATATCGGGCGCACTGAACAACATTTTTCTGATTGATGCCTCTTCCGCATTACCTATGGCGGGAGTCATCAAAAAACATCAGGCCGGCCGGGTGCTTTTTACCGGGCTGATACAACCTCTCCTGGAGAACCTTCATTATGCTGGCAACAAATACCTGGGAAAGCACATCAACTTTTTCGATGGAATCATATACAGGACACACGAGGAGGCCACTTTTTTGAGGAAGCAGTATTCAAAAACTGAAAGCCTGATGCAGATAGGTTTTGCCCCATCTCCAGTATTGGAAAGGTGGTTGCATGGTCCTCTCAAAACTAACGAAAGCCCGGCATTTGAATACGTATTATTTGCGATTGAGCATCTGAATAATACGCAGCTGAAACACCTGACAAACGCCATCAAGCTGGTACATAGCCAGCATCCCGGAACCCGGTTTGTGCTGTGCGGTGATCTGGATTATAACAAACTGTATGCACAACTGGGTAGCGCTTCATCCACCGTAATTGTCGAAAGATCGGATGATCAGCACGTAATGCTGAATTGGCTGTATGGGGCGGTTACCACCGTCTTGCTTTCTCCCCGGCCACCTGAGGTTTTTAATTTGATTGACATATTGGTTGTTTCGAGAAGTGTTGTAGCTGGAAGGAGGGCCGTGCCCACGAATGTGGCGACTGATTTTCAGGATGAATGTGCACTGCAGTTAATGGATGGCAGCTATTCGGCGGAAACATTGCAGGATCTCCTTCTGGTGGCGATTAAGGATAAAGCATCACCGCGGACACCCATAGACCTGAACGGTATTCCAGGGTATGATATTGCCGGAAATGAACAAAAATTTTACTCATTCATAAAATCAACCTATGAAGCAGCTGTCAGTAATTAATGCGGAGATTTGGGAGCAATGGATGGAAAATGATGAACGGTGCAGAATATTGATGGGGGATACTGATCTGTATTTTGGCCTGGTGGATGTGGATGATATTTACAGCGGTCCGGAACCTGGAGAAAATGAGGTGCTGGTGCGTAAGTTGGCTTTTTCATCGAATTACAGAGATCGGACACTTGTAATCCAGGCGGGCAGGGCGCTGGAAGGAAAACAGCAGCAGTTTCCATTTGGGTCTGACTTTGTGGCCCGCGTACTGGCTGTGGGTAGCCAGGTACGCGGACTATCGGTTGGGGATAGGGTGATGGCAAACGGCACCATGGAAGATACTGGCAAGTGCAGCCGCGGATTGCCTACCAATTGGGCTTCCAAGATATTTGAACTGATTCCTGCCGGTAAACTCATTCAGGTACCTGATGCCATGCCGGATGAAGTTGCGGCTGCGTTTACGATTGCAGCCCAAACAAGTTACAGCATGGTAAACAAGGCCCGGATCAAACGCGGTGACAGGGTGCTGGTTACCGCAGGTGGGTCGAATACCTCTCTGGCAATACTGAGCATTCTGAGAAACAGGACCGATATTCAGGTAATTGTCACCACTACTTCCGCCGCCACGGCAGAAGCGCTGACGGCAGAATTCGAAGCAAAGGTACTGTCTGTGGATGCAGATAAACAGCTGCATACAAATGAGTCATTCCTGGCACTTTCGGGAACAGAGGGATTTGATGTCGTATTTGATCCGTTGATGGATGTCCATTTTCCGAGCCTGTACAATAGGCTGAATTATTTCGGGCGATATATTACTTGTGGCATTCTGACACAGCATTCTACTATGATGAAGGAGCATTTGTATACGGATGATCCCGGGTTTACGCTACAGCAGGTCCTGATGTATTTTATGTCGCGAAGTATTTCGTTTATTGGCAACTGCCTGGGAACAACGGCCGATCTCGAAGAGGCAATGAGAGATTACCTGGCAGGGAAATTCAGTATTAAGATCAGCGATATATTCAACACTACAGCTGCACAGTCTTTTGTAGACCGGACTTTCGTAGACAGAACAAATCTGGGTAAAGTAATTTTTAAATACTGATGGGATGAAGTTTCCTTTTTACAGGCAATATGACTCAAGAGACTGTGGCGCAGCCTGCCTCAAAATGATTGCAGGTTTCTACGGTAAAAATTACTCCATCCAGACGCTGAGGGAGCTATGTTACATAAATAGAGAAGGGGTATCTCTTGATACCCTCAGTAATGCTGCAGAGCAGATTGGACTAAGGTCATTTTGCGCGACTGTTACCCTTGATGTTTTGATAAAAGAAGCGCCTTTACCAGTGGTGGTATTCTGGAAACAAAAGCATTTTGTGGTAGTTTATAAAGTTACCAAAACCAAAGTCTATATTGCTGATCCGGCCAATGATAAGGTGGCGCTCGACTTCCAGACTTTCAGTAAATTCTGGATAAACTCTAAAACGGAGGGGCAGGATACGGGAATATGTCTTTTTCTTGAGCCTAGTCCTGAATTTTACCTGGCAAATGACGAGAGAAATAAGAAAAGGTCTATATGGTTCTTCGCAAGATATTTTCAACCCTATAAGGATCTATTACTCCAACTTGGCGTTGCCATGTTGATTAACAGCATCTTTGCACTTATCTTTCCATTTCTCAGCCGGGCAGTTATCGACATAGGCATTGGTCAGAAAAATCTGGCATTCATAAATCTAATCCTGATCTCCCAGCTGGTGCTCCAGGCCAGTCTTTTGTTTGTGGAATATTTCAAGGGCTGGATTTTTTTGCATATGGGCACCAGGGTGAGTTTGTCAATTATTTCCGACTTTCTTGCTAAATTACTTCGGCTACCATTTTCCTATTTCGAAAATAGAAGTATTGGCGACATTCTTCAACGAATGGGAGATCATGGTACAATTCAGGGCTTTTTGGCGAGTTCCGCTTTGAATATAATATTTGCTGTCTTAAACTTTATTGTATTCGGAGCCATACTTATCTCTTACAGCCTTCCCATATTTGTGGTGTTCATCATTGGAAATGCTTTTTATATCTGTTGGACGCTTCTTTTTCTTGGGCAACGAAAAAGGCTTAACTATAAAGCCTTCTCGCAGTCCACCGAAAACCAGAATACAATGCTGAACCTGCTGAATGGTGTGCAGGAGATAAAACTCCAGAATTGCGAACGTAAGAAAAGGTGGGAATGGGAAAGGGTGCAGGTGAATCAGTATAAACTATCGAAGGAACAGCTTCGTATAGGACAGATTCAACAAACCGGTTCATTTTTCCTGGACCAGGTTAAGAATATAATAATCTCCTATCTTGCTGCAAGGGCAGTATTGTCTGGTGATATTACTCTCGGTACCATGTTGTCGATATCTTACATCCTGGGCCAGCTAAATGGGCCGATTGGCCAGGCAATAGGATTGATCCTGTCTTTGCAGGATACGAAAATTGCACTCGACAGGCTGGCGGAGATTCATACAGTGAAAAATGAGGCAGGTGACTATGAAAATGGATTCGATGAAACGCTCGATACAAAGGCAGATATTGTAATCAAAGATCTGTCATTTCAATATGGAGACCCGAATTCCCCTAAAGTGCTTAAATCCATAAATTTGACAATTCCCAGTGGCAAAACAACAGCCATTGTAGGGAGAAGTGGTTCTGGAAAAACGACGCTTGTTAAGTTATTGCTCAAACTCCACATTCCAAAGGAGGGGGCAATTTATATCGGGGACCTGGATCTTGATCATATAAATCCCGGATATTGGAGAAGCTTATGTGGCAATGTTTCACAGGATGGTTTTCTTTTTTCGGATACGATCGCGAATAATCTGGCAATTTCAGATGATAAAGTCGATAAGAAGAAATTACTCCATGCAGTTAATGTCGCCAATATCGGCGATTTTATCAAGACATTGCCACTCAAATATAATACCCGCATTGGTCAGGATGGGATGGGGGTGAGCCAGGGCCAGCGACAAAGATTGCAAATAGCAAGAGCGGTATATAAAAACCCTGCTTTCTTGTTTTTGGATGAGGCAACCAATTCCCTGGATGCACATAATGAAAAAACAATTCTTAATAACCTGAATGCCTTTGTTCAGGAAAAGACTGTAGTGATTGTTGCGCACAGGCTTAGTACTGTTAAGAATGCTGATCAGATTGTTGTATTAGATGAAGGTACAATCGTGGAGCAGGGAACACATGAATCGTTGATCAGGGAAAAAGGTGCGTATTATAGGCTGGTTAAAGATCAATTAGAAATAGAATAGTTATGAAAAACATGCTGGCAATTTTGCTGTTTGTTCCATTATTAATGGCAGGTCAAAAAAGAACTAAAATGGAATCTGTATTCTGGAAGGTGTACTACCCCGGTACAGGAGTGGTATCTTATATTTTGGGTACATCTCATCCGTTTTTCGGGAAGGAATGGCTGGAAAAGTATCCGGCAGTTGTTGCCGGACTTGATTCCAGTGAGCTATTTTATGCAGAACAATTGCTGAACGACTCCGCGGCTGCTACATTAAGTTATGGATCTGGTGAGGTCAAGCCTCCTAGGCCCCTGGAATATTGGTTCGGAAAAGACAACAGCATGATAGATTCATTCTGTCAAAAGACCCTGGAATTTGAAAGACGGCCATCTGAAATCCTAATGTCTGTCCGGTCAGAGGGAGAACAACGGACCATCGCTGCTGTTATTAACTTTCTGACGCTGAACAAAATTATAGCTGCCATAGGGTTCAGACCAACCTACGGGAAATATCTTGATAGAATTCTGACAGACAGCGCAAAGCAGTTGGGAAAGGACCTGCATGCACTGGATGAAATCAGTTATATACAGAAGGAAGTGTACGACAAGAACGTAATGGGTACTGATATTGCAACGCATATACGGTGGCTGGGAGAGGCAGAGAAACAGATGATAACCAGCAGTGAACTCCAGGATATAAAAGACTTTGCTACCAATTATGAGAAAGGTGTATTTGACTATACCACATCTGCCAACCCCGCCAAATACAGCGACGCCACAAAAGCCGTGAGCCGGAATCACCAATGGATAAAGACTTTAGAAAGTACGATGAAGCAACGCAGGTGTTTTATAGCGGTGGGCATATCGCACCTTATTTTGAGAAAAAATGATGGAATTATCACCATGCTCCGGAAACGGGGATTTCGTGTAGAACCTGTTTTGCTGCAATAGAAGTACTATGAAATATGAAAAATGAACTGCAGAGCAGCTGGGTATCTTATCACATATATCTGTCAAATGGGGCCGACAATTTTCTGAAATATTTTTATCGGCACTGCCTGCGGTACATAAAAAAGTATGCATCTTCTTATTTCTTTATCAGGTACTATGATCGCTACGGCTTTCATATTCGGTTGCGTTATAAAACAACGGAACCGCAGATACTAAGGGATCGGTTAATTGATAAGCTATCAGGCTTAAAGTTGGATCAGTTTACCATTTCATCTATTCGTCCAAGGAAATACACGAGAGAAGTGGCCCGGTATGGCGGAAGAAGTAGGATAGGTTTAGCGGAAAATTACTTCAGGCTCTCATCAGACATCATTCTTGCGCTGATTTCCCGGGAAAGGAAATGGTCGTACGACCTGGCACTGGGAACAGCCATAAAACTGCATTATGTCGCTATCCATGCCATCGCCCTGACGGGAAAGAATCAACGCCGTCTGCTGGAGGGGTTGCATACCGGATGGTTACAGTATATTCTGGACGCGAGTAAAGGTGCCTGGGAGAAGCAGCAGTTATTAGATGCTTTTGAGACTTCCTTCCAACGCCAACAGCCCATCTTTGATAAACTGATCGTAAAGGGTGCAGATGATGAAGTGTTACAGCGCTGGGCTTCGGGTAATCAAAATATAGCAGCTGAAATAACGAAAACCGTAAGACCTCCTGTTAATACGTCTGATTCCAAAATCGGAGATCTGGTGGTGGATATATTTCACAGCTATTTGCATATGACTAATAACAGGCTTGGCATCAAGAATATCGATGAGTGTTTTATTTTTTATGTGTTACTAAAATATTGTTGATCATGACAGATGTAGCAGAAGATATAGAACTGAAGAGCGAGGAATTGCAGTCGGTGTTGGATAGAAAACCATCCTGGTTATTGCGGTTTGGTATTTCCATCATCTTCGTAATTGTTTTGCTTTTGGTGATAATTGCAAACCTGATCAGGTATCCGGATGTCTTACGGGCTGGTGCCATGGTGACATCCGTCGTTCCTCCCATTGCGGTTAAGTCAAAAGTTAACGGGCAGGTTTTTTTTTATGTCCATAATCAGGATAGTGTGGATATGGGGGCCGTACTGGGGTATGTCCGGAATGCTACCAATATGGACGATTTTCACTATGTGGAGCAGCTGATGGGCCGTCTCCTTAAGTTGTCCACGGATGACCTGCAGCAGCAGTTGTTACAAATACCTATTCGTTCGGATCTCTCCCTGGGGGAAATGGAACCTGAATTTTTATCTTTTTATCGTGCAGTTGAACAATACCGGATGTTCGTGAGAGACAATAGTCGCGAATATGAAACAAGTTTCTATCTAAAAGCTGACAAGTCTCAGGGCGCGATAGGCCGTTCGCTGGAGAAACAGCGGGAGCTGGTCTTACAATCGCTCAGGGATGCCGAGCGCCAGTATCATACAGATGAGGAATTGTTTAGCAGGAAGATTATTTCGAAGGATGAGCTGAGTAACTCATTGCAAAACCTCGTACAAAAGCAACTGGCACTGGAAAGTTTAAATACGAATAATGAAGAGTCGCTCAAGAACAGGAACAGCATCAACTACAACCTGAGCAGGATTGTTTCCACGACAAATCTGAATAAAAGAGAGTTGCTGCTTGGGCTGTCTGCCTCAATGAATCAGCTGGAAGTAGCTATGACTACCTGGAAACAAAAGTATTTGTTAGTGGCCCCGATTCCGGGTGAGGTGAATATTGTAGAACTCTGGTCCGATGGACAACTGGTAAAGGAAGGGCAGGAAGTGGTGAAAGTTACGCCTCATAACGCAGCGTTATTTGCAAAAGTATATGTACCTGTAACCGGATCTGGAAAGCTGGAAGTGGGACAGCGGGTTAATATAAGGCTGGACAACTTTCCTTACGAAGAATATGGGATGCTGGAGGGTAAAGTAAAGTATATTCCTAAGGTGGCATCCAATGGGATGTATGAAGTGACGGTTTCACTCAATAAGGGAATGACAACAATCGCCAACTTAATTATTCCTTACAAGCCCGATATGACTGGCGCCGCTGAAGTAGTGACAAAGGAACAAAGTGTAGCCGGTAGAATTTTTCGCATGTTTAATAAAGTAATCAGAAGGTAAATGAAAGTATTCGACTATGCCCTGTTAAGAATAGGAGGTGTTCCATATGAACAGCTGGCGTCCCTGAATGCAGAAGAACTGCCAGTACTGCTAGATCGTGTTAGAAGTACAGAAGAGATGTTGCAATCGCACAGGATGATTACATGCGACTTATTGTTTGACGAGATTAAACGCCAGGAAGATATGGAGGTGAAGAGGCGTTGCATCGAATTGAAGCGGGCAATTTTTAATGGAAGAGTCGTATCGCCAGGTAAGCTCGGAGAAATATCCGGGTTGCTTGATACTAACGTTCTGGAAGCCATCAGCCTCTATCTGAAAAAAGAACAGGATGCGCAGTTCCAGCAGCAGGAGTATAAGTCTTGCTTTGATAGGCAGTTCGCCGGAATGCGTAGCAAATTTAGGAAGTTGTTGTTGGAAGAACACTCGTTTTTAAACGGTGTTGTTTTTGCCAGTACGGATCTATTCGACGCTGTAGAAAAGCATCTGTCTGGTGATTTAGTTGCCAATACGAGGAATGCACTTCATACAGAACTGAGCTTGTTAAAGTATTTATCCCGCACTAGCCTGAAAACTTCACCTTTCAGTACTTTCACTGCCACATCCTTTTCACAGGTTCTCCCGAAGGATTCTCAACGTGGTTACTTTAACCTGGAATCTGTGGAGAAATTCAGTGTGATTAATATCAATAATAATATCCTGGCGCATATCAGGCGGGTTTTGTTGTACTACCCGCCATTTTATATGAAGAGGCGGGTGTTCCCCAATAACACCTTGTTAAAAAAAGACAACCGCCTGTGCTTTTTCCTGAATATAGGAAATACCGAATCATTTCAGACGCTTGAGCGCAGTGAAATAACAGACTTTACACTCGATATATTAAACGGGGAGGAAGAAATCTCTTTTGCCGGTCTCGCAGAAAGAATAGAAAATCAGTTTGAGGTAGATGATAGCGCTGAGATAGTTAGATTCCTATATCGGATGATTGAAATAGGTGTATTGCAGTTCGATTTCAGGATTAACCGCAACGATAGTGATTGGCTGCTTAATCTTGGAACCTATATTTCTTCGGATGAAAACGATGAACATCTTACCAGATTTGGCAAAAGGTTGATTGAAATACATAGTGACATCAGGTCCCTGGAAGACGGCGCTTCGGCAAAATTTCGCCGGAAGCTACTGGATCTTATTTATAAAAAATTGTATGACGCATTAGATCCACTCTATGCGCACCTGAGCATTCAACCATATGAGCAATATGTGAAGGATATGAAATCCGTTGAAAAGGTGATGGAACATAGAAAACCATATCGGATACTTTTGAAAAGGGAAAATCTGCTCTATGAGGATACCTTTCTGAAAATCCCTTCATCTATAGATAAACAGTCGATGGAAGAGGCCGCAGGCTTGTTACGGCAACTGGAGCAATGTTTCCGATATGTAGATCCTTCTGTTGGAAATCGGAGAGCAATGTATGAATTGTTTATGGCGGAGTGTAAAGAGCTAGCCGGGATGCAGGTGTTGGAGTTTTTTGAAAAATTTGAACTACTGAAGAAGGAAGGAAAAGCTGCTGATTACAGAAAGATAGGTGAAACAGATTATGATACTATTGTTGGCAATTGGCTGGAGAAGGCAATCAACAATATTGAAGTGGAGTTGCAGGATACTATTAATCTTACTGCACGCGACATTCTATTTGAAGTGCCACCTGAACTGAAGCTTTTTCACAAAAACGATATAAATGCATCTCATGCTGCATTTATACAATTCCCTTTTTTAGGTGGTCAGTTGGATCGGGAAAGCCCCTACGTTGTTAATGGAGGGATTTTAGGAGGACATGGCAGATTAATGGGACGTTTTCTGAACACGCATAATCACCAGCATGTAGTCAGTTCGCTGAAAGATATTTGCTCATCCAATGAGGCCTATATATTCGCGGAGTATGACGACAATTCCTACTTTAATGCGAATCTGCATCCGCTGCTCACGGATTTTGAGATCGAGTTCTTAAGTGAAAAGAACAGATGTAGTCCGGAAAAAGTGCTTTACTTTAATAGCCTGGTTGTTAAACCAGATCATGCCAGCCGGAATCTTATGCTCTTTGATGCCAGGTCAGGGAAGCAGGTGTTTTTTCTGGATCTTGCATTTCAGGACGGAAGATCCAGGTCGTCTTTCTATAGATTTCTGGATTACTTTTCCAATCAGGATAACGGAAGTTTTATTCCATTTGTATGGAAAATTTCAGACAAGGCCAAGCGATTATATAAAGATGATACTATAGTGTTTACACCCAGAATTGTATTTGAGGGTCGCCTTATTTTAAAACGGATGTCCTGGCAGATACAAAAYGTTTCTTTTCCTCAAATAGATGAAAAGGAGCCACCTGCCGATATTTACAGAAAAATACTCGAATGGAAATTGTCACTGAATTTGCCGGATACTGTTTTTGTGACTGTAGAGCGCACCGAGGGTGCTAACTCCCGGAAGGACACCAAGCCCCAGTTTATAGATTTCAGAAGCCCATATTTTGCCATGTTGCTGTATAAATACTATTTCGTGGAAAAGACAGCTATGAGGCTTTTTGTGACGGAGAGCTATCCTGACACCGGTTCTCTGATGATGGTGGACGGGCAATCTTACGTGAGTGAATTCCTGGTGCAGTGGTCTTAGTTTTTTCCCCAATCAACCTTTCTCTAAACTTAAAAAAATTGAATGATGACCGAACTGGAAATCTGCATTGCCACTTATATCATCAATCTGAAAAAGAGGCCGGAAAGGCTACAGCATGTTCTTGGACAGTTTCAGGGACGGGAAGAATTTAATGTTCACATTATAGAGGCTATTGAGCACCCAGTAGGAAATTTTGGATTGTGGCAAAGTATTAAAAAAGCGATACTGCTTGCAAAGGAATCGGGGGAAGATGTGGCGCTTATTTGTGAAGACGATCACCATTTTACCTCCTCCTACAGTGAATCCTACCTTGTTTCCAGCATAGTAAATGGCGCAAAGGTTGGACTGGATATTCTGTCCGGCGGTGTTGGCGGATTGGGTAGAATTTTTCCCGCTGCTCCTTATCTGTTATGGGTGGATTGGTTTTGGTGCACGCAATTTATTGTCGTCTATAGCAAGTTCTACGACACCATCCTGGAGAGCGAATTTTCTGAAAAGGATACAGTGGACGGAAAGCTGTCCGCGCTTACGGGATTGAAAGCAGTTACCTATCCTTTTATGTCGGTTCAGAAGGATATGGGGTATTCAGATGTTACTAATAATAACAACGTAAACCGTGGGCTGATAAATAGGCATTTTGAAGAGGCGGCCTCCAGGATTGGAAGCTTACTTGAGTCGCAATTTACCGCCATGAACAATTATGTGCACTATGCTAATATTCATCGGGACTCAGATGCAGAGGTAATCGTTCCATTGGTGTACGATTTGGTAAAGCCAAAAAGTATTGTTGACTTTGGATGCGGTCCCGGACATTTTCTGAATTCATTTCTGAAGAATGGTGCAAAAGAGATTTTAGGACTGGATGGCAACTTCGACGATAATCAGCAACGATTACTTGGTGAAGAAAATTTTCAGATCAGGAATTTTGAATTGCCTATTTGTCTCTCCAAAAGGTACGACATGGCTATTTGCCTCGAAGTGGCTGAACATCTGCATCCAGAATCGGCGGACACACTGGTGAAATCGCTGACGAATGCAAGCGATACCATACTTTTTTCTGCCGCAGTCCCTGGACAGGGAGGACAGCATCATATTAATGAACAATGGGTGGACTATTGGGTGGAGAAGTTCGCTAAACACGGTTTTTCATTCTACGACCCGATACGCGCGAAAATCTGGAACCATCCGGACGTACACTGGTGGTATAAACAGAATATATTTCTGGTCGTGAGCGACAAAATCCATCACAATTTCATTAAGCAACACATATTAAGTTACATTCATCCTGATCACTATAAAGAAAAAGTAGGGATATAAGAATCCATTTCAGTTTAATATTAAACCGTTGTATATGATCGATAAAGTAATACACCAGATTCTTTTAAGCGATATCCCGAATGCATGGATTCACCAATGTCTGAAATCATGGAATGCGATGAGGGAATATGGTTTTGAAGTTAAGGTCTGGACGTACAAGGATGTAGCTGACCTTATATCCGATAATTATCCGGCACTTGCACCTGCATTTTTCCATTCCAGGAATTTTGGTGAAGCAGGGGACATGGCAAAGTATGCTGTTATTCATCAGCATTCGGGTTGCTACGTCGACTGGGATATAGAACTATTTCATCCGGATAAGTTTGCGGATTTTTTAGAGAAATGCCCTGAAGGATATTTATTGATAGACCCGTCTAATGGTACCCTGGCGGCGGAATGTTTTGCGGCAGCAAAGGGTGATCATTTTATGTATCAGCTAATGGAAGACATAAAAGAAATATTTGAAGCGGAAGAGATTCCTCCATTCGCACCTAGTTATACCGGCCCACACAGGATGCGCGACACCCTCCGTAAGTTCGGTGAAGTTAAGCAGACAATAGTTCTTGTTAAAGACTTGTTTGAGTATGACTACGAAGAAATACGGAATGCCAATCTCAATAATCATGTCGAAAAGCCTCTCATACACTATTGGATGCATACCTGGATTAAAGATTGATGTATTATTGTTTATACTAAGCTAATGCTATGAGTAAACCGACTATATCAGTTATTTTTCCTGTTTATAATGCAGCCGCTCATATTGTCGAGAGTTTGAACTCAATACTCCGGCAAACATTCGGAGATTTTGAAATCATCCTCATTAATGATGGCTCTACGGATAATACTAAAGATCTCATTTTGTCAATAAGTGACAAGAGGATCAGGTATATGGAGAATAGGAGAAATCTGGGGCTTGTACATTCTCTAAACAAGGCTATCTATTATTCCGCTGCGCCATTTATTGCACGTATGGATGCCGACGATATTGCATTTCCACAGCGGTTTTCACATCAACTGGATGTTTTTGCATCCCGGCCTGATCTGGATATACTGGGGACGCAAACCCAGCCCTTGGGCGAATCTGTTGGGATGAGATATTTGTGTGGAGGTGATTTACACAGGATTTATCTGTTAATATATAATACACTGTCCCATCCTACAATTATGATGAGACGTGAAAGCCTGCTGAAGCACCGGCTTTACTACGACAAAAGCGCGATGCATGCTGAAGACTATAAATTGTGGGTAGATGCCTCCATTTGCGGTCTGCAGCTCGACGTTTTGGATGAGTGTCTGCTAAAATACAGAAATCACGAAGGGCAAGTATCTGAAAAATATAAAGCATGCCAGGAAGGGCAAATGTTGAGGATTCGGGAGGCATACGCCAGCTATATCTTTAATGATTTGATTTTCCATAACAGGCAGGCATTTCAGATGTTGCTTTATGGAAGACATATTGGTGGCTGTTATCACCGGCCTGTTATACATCTTGCAGAATTGATGAGCGCGCGTAATGTTCAACTCGGCTTTTTTGAACCTGTGCTTTTTGACAAATTCCTGGACTTCCGATTGGATATTTTAATCCGAAATGTAAATTTATAGGCCTGGTGGGCCCAACACTTGGCTGTTTTCCTTTCACCTTATATTTCACCGATATTACCCCTGGCAATTAAAACTATGAGAATTACAATAGTTGGTGCCCACAGGATGGGTAAATCAACCCAAAGGCAAAAGTGACATTTGTTTCCGGCTTTAAATCCGTTCCGTAATTTATTGCGGGCAAAACAACAAACGCACAGTGGAAAACAATGTTATCTTCAATGACTGATATGCCGGATGATTTATTAGCTGGAGATAGAAACTACATTGTAGTTGACAGATTAAATGCCATTAAGTATCAGGAACATGGTCTGCAATTACGGAGGTTACTGTAAATACATTTAGCTTAACAGTACAACGGACTTTTTTAGCTGGTCAGCCAATCAGGCTTACTAAAGATGGAGTTTGGGCAAAGGCAAAGATCTATCTGGCTAATCCTGATGCAGATAAAGATTTTAATGCTTCTACTAGTGGCAAAGATGCTGCAGGGAAAGATCTTTATGTATATAAAATACTACTGACAGATGTTTTTGTGCGTTTGTGTATGTTTGATCAGCTATACCTTAAATATGGTGCTAAATTTTGGCCTTCTTTCTACAAGCAAACACGATTGGATAGACCCGCTTTAAATACCACAGGTTTAAAAATGGAGTATTTTATAATGAACGCCTGCAAAGTATCAGGTAGTGATTTAAGTGATTTCTTTAAAAAGTGGGGTTGAAATTATCCAACCAGGCAGCTACTGATGCTGTATTTGCAAAAATAGCCGGATTAGACTTGCCGCATCCGGGTAGTGACCTGACTTTAATCCAGGAGTAGACCTGGTCTAAAGTTGTTAAATGGAAATTCCCTGTATTTGTGGATCACAATTACTAACCATAACGGTTACTCGTAATCAGGTCTGCATCACGGTTAGCAATATAGGCTCACCATTATCACACACTAAATCTAACAACAATTACGAAGATACGCCGTGCTCCCAGCGGGATCACAACAAAAAAAACAAACAGTATCAAAGCCGCATAAATCGCACGATTTACGCGGCTTTGATACTGTTTGGGCTACAAAGGTTTATCATTCAGAACGAAGGTGAATGGTAACATAAAAGGTTACGGATCAAATTGAAAGCTTGGGGGATAGCATAAATTTCAGGCATATAGTTTAGTCAATCTGTAAAGAAAGAATTCTACATTCCGGGCCCCTCGCAACGCATTTCCAAAGGACTTTATTTTGCATTGAAAAATTCTGCCAGGTACCTACCTTAAAGGCTTTACTAATTTGATCATTTGTTTTTTACTGCTCTACGCGCAATAGGCCCAATACTTTCGGCCTGCTGTTGATTACTTTTCCTTAGCAGCCCCGGCTGCAAATCAGCATGCTATGTATAGGGTCGCAGGGATTTTCTGTCGATGGATCAGAAATCAGGCGGCCAGCCATATTATTGGCGGGTGCTGTACTTAGTCGTGCAATAATTTTTTTACTCAAAACGAGTTTTTGTGAAGACATTTTCTTTTTCATGACTTTTTCAATTTGTGGTGACAGAGAAACATCTGTACTTTAAGGTACTGGATAATTTGCTGCCACGGTATCCCGTAAAAGCGGGATTTTTCACGCAAAGAAGAAAAGAGTTGATGTTTTTGCTTCTTCGCGTGAAATCCTTTAGCTTTTTACTCCTGTATACCATGCAGATCTTTCCTGCTCAATACTCCAAAAGCGCTGTCTGTCCGAATGATGAGCCATCCGGATGACTTAATCGCCATACTACGCCATCATAAGGTAAAAGTGTTGCCGTATTTATCGATGCGCGGCCCCGTATAATGAATTTAAATCGTCCAAATTGCATTTTTTAATTGTGTAGTAGTAGCACCCTGGGGTGATTAAGCATTTTTTTATATGACAATAGGGCTACTCAGCTTAAGTTGCCTATTTGCTTTAGATTTAGCAAAAGGAAGTTCGATTTCTGTACCATAGGGTTCACCGGAAGGTTACAAAGCTCTTGCTTGTCGCGGGCTTTGTTGTTGGGGCTACTTGTTAGTCTATTAGAGTGCGATTACGCCCTTGCTGCTTACTTGGTTTTATTTGGGTTGATTTATCATTACAAATGATAATACAATATCTTTTTGAGGATATTGTTGTTTTGGAAAACATATTCGGTTTGGTAGAAAATAGTGAACAAATATTTAATTGTGTTGTTTAATATACAGTCAAGAATAATCTCCTTCGCATAAACCAGTTATCATTATCATTTACAGGTGTTTCGGCGTCATCATTACGAGGGTAAAGATGGGCCTGGCTATATGGTGTCATATAGCTGGGTGGCTTTTTTTACGCAAAGAAGATGTGAACTAATGTAAAACACAGGCAACTCCTTACTGAATGTATTTTCCATATTTGAATGGATAATAAGTGGTATGTCACATCAACATGCTTTGGATGATTTATTGCCTTTTCGCACCTTATCAAATGTGTTACTGATAAACTTAAAAGGATAATTATGAAAATCACATTCCAATTATTTAGGCATATTTCACTGAGTATGATTGTTATTGGTACTTGTATGCTGGTAGTGTCAGGTTGCAAACAAAACAGTGAGAATGCAACATCTGCGGAGAAAGGAGCAGGGAGGTATGACTATCTTTCCGGTTCGTCTTTTGAGAAGGGCTTCCCTACCAGGGAAACAATCATATCCCTGACAGATGAACTGAAATTCCAACGCGCAGTACAGTCTTACCTGTGGTCGCTTCCGGCAATTAACATGTGGGCGATGAAAGAGGGATCGGAGAAGATTTTTGGCGCCGGATATAATATATTGCCTGTATGGACAAAGAGATTGGATGCCCGGACGAAAATTACTACCCCCAACTCGGATCTGATTTATGCTATGGGATATTTGGACCTGAAGAAGTATGGCGCGTTGGTAGTAGAAACACCTCCGGGAATACTTGGTATGTTTGATGATATGTGGCAAAAACCAATTATGGGGCCAAGTATAAACGGAACCCAATACAGGGGAGATGTGGGAATCCCCGGGCCTGATAAAGGAGCAGGAGGAAAATATTTGCTGCTTCCACCCGACTACAAAGGAAGTATACCCCAGAGTGGATATTATGTTTATCGTTCTGAAACTTATAATGTGTTTCTTTTCTGGAGAGCATTCTATAAAGATCCGTCTGACCTCTCATCACCCGTGGCAGCTATTAAAACAACAAAAATTTATCCTTATGGGAAAGAATCAGCTGCACTTCCTATGCAATTTCCGGATGCTTCAGGTGAAAAGGAGATTAATATGCTTTTCCCTGAAGATGGAGCCTACTTTGATATGCTGGACCGCTTTATCCAGGAAGAATCTGTCATGGAAAGAGATCTGGATATGAGAGGTTTTCTGCATACTATTGGTATCGAAAAGGACAAGAAATTTGCACCTTCTGAGGAAGATCGTAAATTATTGAATCTTGCTGCAGTAACTGCATTTAAAACCAGTAAGGTAATCATAAATGAACTTCTGCCAAAAGAGACTGGCGGACTGTATTATAAAGGCAGGCAATGGGTTAATACGTTCGCGGGCGAGAATACATCTTTTCAATCCAGTGGTACATTTACTAACCTCGAGCAAAGAACCGCCTACTTTACTTCAGCCTATTCTGATGCGCCTGCAATGGTGGTTAACATGATAAACAGCGGAGCTAAATATCCAGCCACCTCTAAAGATGCAGATGGCGAGTACCTTGATGGTGGAAAGAATTATTCCTTGCATTTGCCTGCTAATATTCCGGCAAAGATATTCTGGTCATTGGCAGCCTATAATTCAATAACAGCGTCAGGTCTTGATAATGGACAACCTTTCCCTTCGCTGAATGCAATGGATAAGCCTGTGCAGAATGCCGATGGGTCTATTGACCTTTATCTGGGACCAAAGGCTCCACAGGGAAAAGAAAAGAATTGGATTGCAACGGTACCGGATAAGGGGTACTTTGTTATTCTTCGCTTATACGCACCAGAGCAGGCTTTTTTTGATCAAACCTGGCAGCCAGAAGACATAAAGAAAGTTAAGTAAAATTAAGAGAGGGAGAAAAAATGAAGAACGACAGTTTAAATACTTTATGGATAGGACTTGTATAATGCCCTCTTTAAATGCTAAATAATCTAATCCTTGTGTTTTTTTATCTATTCCCAAAGTTGAACAGATAATTATCGTTTGTTTTTTTATTTTCCCGGCACTGTACCTCTATAAAAAACGAGACCAATGTCGCAATCAGAAAGTTTCAAGTTCAGCATATATGCCGGGATCACAGGATGTATGTTATTTGCAGCTACCGTGCAGGCACAAACGAAAACCGCGCCGGCTGTTGAAAGACCTGTAAATATCACAGCCAGGTGGGAAGACAGGGCTGAATGCAGTGGCCAGGTAAATAAGCCGGCAGGAGATAATGTATTGTGGTATCGCCGTCCGGCGCGGGTTTGGGAGGAAGCATTGCCGATAGGCAACGGCCGCATGGGGGCTATGATATTTGGCGGCGTGGCAGATGAACGTATACAACTGAATGAAAGCACGCTATGGGACGGATATCCGTTGGACGCTGATAATCCTGCGGCATTGAAGGCACTGCCGGAAGTAAGGCGGCTGCTTTTTGAAAATAAGAACAATGAGGCGGTAAAGCTGGCCAGCGAAACCATGCTAGGTAAGCCGGAACGAATAAAGCCCTATCAGTCGCTGGGGGAAGTATGGCTGGATCAGCCAATAGCCAACGCAGAACATTACAGTCGAACACTGGATCTCTCTACTGCAGTGGCAACAGTGAAATATACGTCAGATGGAGTGGAGTATACCCGTGAAAATTTTGCTTCTCTGGCTGAAAATGTTATAGTGGTGAGGTTTACAGCAAGTAAACCAGGTAAAATCAATTTCAGGCTTGCCCTCAGGCGGCAGCAGGATGCAACATGTATTCCGGATGGCAACGATCCGGCTGCACTTATACTGAAAGGAAAACTGCCAATAAAAGATGCGCAGGGAAATGCCCGTGGACTGCAATTTGCTGCGCGTGCTAAAGTAGTTAGCAGCAGTGGCACTGTCTATGTGAAAAACGGGATTTTGCATGTGGAGCACGCCAATAGCGCCACCCTGTTTATAACAGGTGCCACCAGTTATCCAGGGTTAAAAAATCTCGCAAAAGGTATAACAACTGCTAAGGTAGATCCTGTTCAGTTGTGCAGGGACAGGGCGGCAGCAGGAGCCAGCGCCTACGCTGCTTTGAAGTCGGATCATATAGCGGCATACCGGAAATATTTTGACAGGATGACCCTGCATTTTGATGCGCATGATACTATAGCTGGTCTGCCTACAAATGAACGGCTGGAATATGCGCGGCGTGCAGGTAGCCCGGATGTGGGTCTCATTGAACTGTATTTCCAGTTTGGCCGTTATCTACTGATCTCAAGTTCGCAGCCAGGAAGTATGCCGGCCAATCTGCAGGGTATCTGGGCCTGGGAGATGACGCCACCCTGGAATGCAGACTTTCATACCAACATCAATGTGCAGATGAATTACTGGCCCGCAGAAATTACCAATCTGAGTGAGCTTCATCATCCTTTGTTCGACCTGGAAGAAGCGTTGTCAAAGCCCGGAGCACGAACAGCCCGGCAGGTGTATGGAGCCAGAGGTTGGGTGGTACACCACCTCACAGATGCCTGGGGATTTACAGCGCCAGCCGATGGGCCGCAAGGAATATGGCCTATGGGCGCTGCATGGCTGGTGCAACACCTGTGGGAACATTATTGTTATACCGGGGATAAAAAATTTCTGCTGGAAAAAGGATATCCGCTGATGAAAGGCGCAGCTGAGTTTATGCTCGACTTCCTGGTGGAGGCTCCTGCCGGAACCGCTTGTCCAGGGAGTCTTGTAACCAATCCTTCTTTCTCGCCTGAAAATACTTTCCTGCTACCTGACGGCCATACTTCTGTATTCACATATGGCGCCACGATGGATATGGAAATTATACACAATCTGCTCGGCAATTGTATAGAAGCAGGAGAGATACTTGGTGTGGATAGCGCCTTCAGGGATCAATGTGCCGCGACGCTGAAACGTTTGGCTCCGGTGCGTATCAGCCCTGTTACCGGTCGTATTATGGAGTGGGCAGAAGATTATAAAGAAGTGGAACCACATCATCGCCACACTTCCCACCTGTTTGGATTGTATCCCGGCAACCAGATCACGGTAGATGGTACACCTGATCTGGCAGCAGCAGCCCGTAAAACCCTCGAAGGACGCGGCGATGATGGCACGGGCTGGGGGCTTGCCTGGAAGATCAATATGTGGAACCGCCTCCATGATGGTAATCATTCCTATAAATTATTATCGACACTACTTGCTACAAAAACATTACCCAACCTGTTTGATAACCATCCGCCTTTCCAAATTGATGGCAATTTTGGCGCAACAGCTGCGATCGCGGAGATGCTGTTACAAAGCCAATACAGGAAAAGCGATGGAACTTTTGAAATTGCCTTACTGCCCTCTCTGCCTGATGCGCTGGCCAACGGACGTGTGACCGGGTTATGTGCACGCGGGGGATTTGTTGTTGATATGGAATGGAAGAACGGCGCACTTGTGAACGCATTTGTCACCTCAAAGCTTGGTGGGAATCTGACTATTAAAGTGGGTAGTAAGTCGGTTAGCTATTCCACCAGGAAAGGGGAGCTGGTTAGACTTAACTACCAGCTACAGAAAATAATTTAAAGGGAATCCGGATCCGTGCTGCGGATAGCCTGAGCCAAAAGACATCCTGGTGCCGGTAACACCTACTAATCGGGTAGCGGCAAATATGCGGCGGAATCGGGAACGATTTCCGGCCTTTTGCCGCAGATGCAACCTGGCGTATACGATGGTGTATTTGTATTCTGGCGGGAAAGATGGGCCTATTTACACCATCAACGCCATTGAAAGTTTCCATTGCCAGGTTCGAAAGGTAAGCTCCCGCTTTTAGTCCGGGATCGTATTGTTATTACTTCTCGTATACTTCTCCGGTACTTAGGACTCGTCTATCTATTGCATTCCCATTATACTTCTATTACTGTTCCACTACATTGTTACTACTGTTACATTACTCTTTTACTACTCTTTTACTACACTCTTACTACTCTTTCACTGCACTATGAGCCCTCCAGGTATTCCCTGACGTCGTCCTATATTGAGCTGAGCGTTGGCTCTTGCCAAACATGTTTTGAACGTCTTTGGTATATATCACTATTTCCTGAGGTACTTTTTTCCGCAAAACCCCGCAAAAAGTAACAAAAGCGGAAGTTACATTTTCTCACACCTTCACCAGTGAATAACTTCGCATTGTACTTCGAAGTGCAGCCTATCTGACCAGATGGAAACACTTTAAAGGCATGGTGTTATAAATTGCCTCTCTTTAATCGGGAAAATTATAAGCTATGAGTAAACAGGATGGTCTGACCCGGTTTAATGGAGCCATTGAAAACTTATCGTTTTACCAATTCGGCTTTTTTGCTAAAAAATTAACAGTTCGGAATTAATAAGGAAGTATTTTTAATATTGGGTTTGATTTTTAAGCAAATGAGTGAGGTGATAATATTATTAATTCAATGAAAAAGATGTAGTGCTGGCTGACTATTCGAATTACAACTGTCCTTATTTTAGTTACATAAACTTTAAAACAATGCTATCGAATATCATTGAGCAGGAACGAATAAATCTAAGTACTTATCCAGATGGGCATTTACCCCTGGCAAAAAGAGTCCGGATTGCAGGGGAAATTAAAGACCCCGAAACGATAAACAAAATATTTCTGGCATGTTGCAAATTTGCTTTTACTAAGCTGCATATTAATGACAATCTGCTTTTGGATATTCTAAAGAAAGCCGGGCGTACTTTATATGAAAAAGAGATAAATGATTTTGGATTGATCTATGAGCAAAATAAAAACTATCTCGAAAGTATGGATAAATGGCCATTGTCAGGTGTAGCCATGGCGTGTTTGTCCCTGTGTCGCAGCCTGGATACCGGTTCAGCAGGTATATTGAATATGGAGGAATATGAAGGTCAGGATGACAATATATATGATTGGGAAGATTGGAATGCCGACTTTTTCGCTTCCAATGCTTATTCAGGTGGAAATCCATTTTTAAATGAGGGAAGCATCCAAAAGCGAATTGAATTTTGGGATTATTATTTGGAGACCGCCCTTAAAATCTACCGTTCACCGGATAGAATTGCAGATAGTGAAGTTAAAGGGGGAATTGCGGAAAGCACGGATATAATAAGAAGTAAAGATTATAATGATTCTTTCCTTCATTCTAAAATAAAGGAAGTTATTGATCTGGTGCTGCAAGACCTGAAAGAATCAAAAGCAGGATCTGATTGGATAAGAATTGAGATAGAAGGGCAGGATATTGGTGGCATGGGGATGAAAGGTTTTTATTTTAGTAACGACAATGAAAGGAACAGATTTGAGTTGACGTACTATTTGTATGATGGCGACCTCTCTGCAGTAAAGCTCATGGATAAAGTTAAAAAGCATATTTATGAGCAGAGCCCGAATGAAGGTACATGGTTTAGCTACTTGTTAACAATCTATCCGGATCAAACATACAGCGTAGCATACAATTTTGACGATCCTAAAATTTTCTCAGATAAAGCACCTAATCTAGAGCCATTTGTCGGGGAATTTAAAAAATATCCGAGGCTGCAGGATTTCACACCCCAATGGTGGCAGGATATAATAAAAAACCAGGGATTGCAGTATCGTTCCCTTTGACGAATTACGGGCTAAGGTAGCGTTGCGGTTAGCACGATAATTATTAAATCGCGCTAACCGTCATGCTTTATGCAGTAACTTTTTTATCGCTCAGCTAATTACAACCAGTAGGGTAAAGTGGATAGTGGGAAGGTAATTAATATTAATGTCGTCTTAAGGGGAGATGACGAAAAAAAGCCTGCTTGAATACTTTACGTAATTCCTTAAAAGTAACAAATTGCCATTCAAACAATCTACTTTTAAAATATAAGGAAAGAATTCTTTTCTCTTTTTTAAGTCTTAAAAGTGAAAACCATTTTTTGAAGAGTATTTCATTGAATACATGGGCGGAATAATTCCCTGATTTAGTATTGCCCTGTTTGAAGGCCTCAAAAACCTGCAGGAATTCTTTTGAGCTTCTGGATGAAAACCGATAGGAGAAGTAATCATGATGAATCCGAATTAAATTTTCATCTTTGGGAATGCCCAGGTTTGTATGGATGTTTTCGATGATACGGAGTTCTGCGCGGACTATTTTCTCTTCCTGAACCTTTGAAATGTTATTGCCGTGAAAGCGGTAGGCGACAAGGACCTCGTTAAGGTTTGCTACCGGATGACGTAAAGAGATTCTGTAAGAAAGATCATAGTCCTCTGCGGGAGAATAATCTCTATAGCCACCTGCCTCAAGCATCGCTGATCTTTTGATCATTAAGGACGAATTGATAAAGATATTGTGAAATACCAATTCAGGAGACATATTCTTATCTCCGGCCATCACATTTAAGTGCCCGATCTGTATGCCGGATTCATCAATAGTGATGGCTTGTCCGCCACATATTGCGACTTCCGGATTTGAACCTAAAAAACTGGTTTGCGCTTTAAGACGGTCAGGCATGGCTATATCATCACAATCCAGAATTGCGATATATTGTCCTTTAGCTTCTTCAATCCCACGGTTACGGGTGAAAGTAAGACCTTTATTGCCATCATTGTGAACTAAACGAATGCGGGGATCAGTAAACTTACGAACGATGTCAAGGGTGCGATCCGTAGAGCCGTCATTAATAATTAATAGCTCAAAATCAGTAAAGCTTTGATGGAGGACACTTTGTATGGCCTTTTCAATATAGGCTTCACCGTTAAAGGCCGCCATGAAAACAGTCACTAAGGGGGTATTTACATTTTTATCCATGCAGATGGTATTTGAATGTCCCCTTATTGGAATCAGGCTTGTCCTTACCAGTTGTGCAGATGTATATCAGGGCTTGCTGAAAGTTGTTTTCATTGAAACAATGACAAGCGTTATAATTCCCATTTCCTGTCCTGAAAATGTGGATGTTAAATAGATTTATCTTAAATTTTTCTCCGTAGAGATCTACTGGTGTAGCCATTTTTCTTTTCACGGTATTTATCCTGCTGCTGCTGTTTTGCAATCGAAGATAAATTTCATTTTTGATACCTGTATATTTTTTTCTCCTCCATTGGAACACAGGTGCCGCGATATTTTAGAAGAAAGCTACTTTTTTTATTGAGATTTTATGCTTGGGGAGTATAGTTACCCCGTTCGTCCTGATGATTAAATAGGTCGCAATGTAGCTGTGCTTACCCTGGGTAAGCACAGCTACAAATACAGGTCCTACTGCCTGGTGGCCACGTGATAGCACAAAGTTGAAAATGCGACAGGTTTTAAATGCCACAATTGCCTTTGGCTTATCAGACCCCTGAATGCTAGTTGTTGGAAGGTGGGAGTGCAGGCGGAGGTGGTACCGGCTTCTTATTTGTTTTTCGCGCGTCCTTCTTTATAACTGGCGGGGCAAATTTCACTTCGGGTGAGGCTTCCTGTTTGGTGCCTGTTTTACCGGCATTCTCCTTTATAACAGGTGGTTTAAATTTCACCGCAGATGCCTTGGTAGAAGGGCTGGCTGCTTTATCTTTTTTGATCACCGGTGGTTTGAAATGGACCTTGGAGGTATCTGCTGCCTTTTTTTCCTGGGCATACAGGCTTGTGCTACTCAGCAAAATTGCAGCAAAAAGAAGAGAGGTATTCCTATTCATAATGTGGATTTTTATATAGAGTCTTATTTTTCTATTTTCCATAAAAGTTTTTAATCAGGTCTAAAGCCTGTGTATTGCTATATTCCCTTCAGATAAAATAAAAGAATATACAATTGAAAAAATATCATTATGTTTGTAGCCCTTTTAATTGCTCCCCATAACCCGTCACCTCTTTTAATGCTTGTTTAACTTTCCCGTCAGGGCGTAGGTTTTCTGAATGGGACATTATTTCCTAATACACACATGACAAAATCAATGCATGGTACATGCACGAGAAGGATACCGGTATTACTGGTATTCCTGTGCAGTTTTAATTTTTTTGGAAACACGGCTAGCGCACAACCCGCAAAAGACTCCACGGCTGCAGCTATACCCGGCCCGGTGAAGGTGAGCGCTGACAGTCTGTTGATACGGATGGAGGAGCTTCACAACACCCTGAACCGTATCAATGATATCTCCTCCCGGGGATTTGATACACGTGGTATGGAAGGAGAACTCCCTGAAATAAAATCCAATCTGCAAACCATTGAAGATAACCTGAAGCTATATAATAAAGTTTTAAATATCCGCAACCTGCAAATGTTCCACGTATTACTGGCAGATATGCGGGAACATCTGGATGACTGGCGCTCCCGGTTGTTCGATTACAACAAGGAACTCGTGAGAATGAATGCAGAAATGGTGGCCTTTACCAGGGATTCCTTCGTAAAGCAAATCAAAGCAGACACTACTTTCCGGAATTTTTACCTGCCTGAATTAAAAGAATTAAAAAGCAAATGGGATCAGGCACAGAAAGCTACCGCACAACATCTGGATAAGATTACTGTATTGCAGGCGGGCATTTCCGGCAGTTACTTTAAAGCACTGGAACTGGAAAATAAGGTCAATGAACAGTTGCGGATTTTTAGTGTCAAATCTTTCGGGAAGGAATATAAGTACCTGTGGGAGGATAAAGTCCGTATTGATTCTTCCGCTGCTACGTTGTCTGAGCAATCTTCCAAATCATTTGAAGGGCTGGGGAAAATACTGAATTATTATACCCGAACGCATTCCGATACCTGGTTTTGGATGTTGTTGATAGGGCTGGTATTTTTCTTCCGGGTAAATAAACAATTCAGAAGAATTAAAAAGGCAGGCAGAATTGAATTGCTGCAACCGCCGTATATAAAGTATCTGCGGGTGCTTCCTTTTTCAGGCACGCTGGTGATCATTCTTAATATCGCCTCTTTCTTTGACCTACATGCACCATCGGCTTATATAGATTCGTTGCAGTCCTTTTTACTGTTTTTACTAACCATCTTGTTCTGGCGCAAGTGGGAACGCCGGATGTTTGTTTACTGGATCGCCATTTTTGTATTATACCTGCTTACAACGGCAACGGCGGCAGTTGTTGTGCCTGATGTGCGTGTCCGGATATGGATGCTGGTACTGAATGGTTTGTCTGTAGTAACCGGTTTGTTTATTTATTTCCGCATTTACAAAAATTTATCTGCCGGAAGGCTGGTTAGAATTGTGTCTATGATCTTCATTATTTTGAATGTACTGGCGGCGCTGTTCAACTTATATGGCCGTTTAAGTATAGCTCAGGTATATAGTACTGCTGCGATCGCCGGTTTATTGCAAATTATTGGCCTCACGGTATTTATGCAGATCATGGAAGAAGCATTTTACCTCCAGATGCAGTCCAGCCGGATTGCAGGTGGTATTACTGCGCGGTTTGATTTTGAAAAGGTGCGTCCGGGACTACACAAAGTGCTGGTAGTGGTAATGGTGGTATTATGGCTGATGGTGTTTACCACCAATCTGAATATTTACAATGAATTGTATGGTGGTATCAGCAGCCTGATCACTGCCCCCAGGATTATCGGCAATACTTCTTTTACGCTGGGCAATATTCTGTTGTTCTTTGTGATCCTGTTAGTCTCCAATCTTTTCCAGAAGTATATCGGTTATTTTTTTGGAGAGACAGATGAAGACCTGGTGGGTGAGGTAAAAGAGAAAAGTTCCCGATTGCTGCTGTTACGCCTGCTGGTGCTGGTAGCCGGTTTCCTGATTGCCATCGCGGCTTCCGGTTTACCGATAGATAAGATTACTGTGGTACTCGGCGCCCTGGGTGTGGGTATTGGTTTGGGGTTACAGAATATTGTGAACAACCTCGTCTCTGGTGTGATCCTCATCTTTGAACGTCCGCTGAAGATTGGCGACTTTGTAGAAGTAGCCGGACAGAAAGGTCGCGTAAAAGACATTGGCATCCGATCCAGCAGAATGGTGACGACAGAAGGAGCAGAGGTCATCGTACCTAATGGTGATCTGTTATCTTCCAAACTGATTAACTGGACACTCAGCAATAATCATATACGCACAGAACTCTTATTCACCATTGCTCCTTCCACAGCGTTGCCGCTGGCAAAAAAAATTATCATGGAAGAGGTGTCCGGTTCGGATGCCATTATCGGCAAAGTAGCGCCTGAATTACTGGTGAAGAGTATTAATGATAGCAGCGTAGCGCTGAAGCTACAGGTATGGATTCAGAATGTACACCAGGACGAAGCATTTAAAAGCCGTATGTTACAACAGATCTATCAACGGTTAAAGGATAATGAGATCACGATGTCGTAACAGGTAATTTTTTACTTGTAATTCAAAGTAATCAACATACCGTAAATCGAACAATTATATAGTTAAAAACTGTAAGGAAGCGACTGAGAAATCCACTGGCAAACAGCATGTCATTTTGCAAATTTCAACCCTGGTTTATCAAATAAAATAGTGTTTGCCAGGGGAATCTCTTTTAAGCGTTAAGAGAAACCTCAGGCTCTAGTTTTCTCTGGAGGATCAGTAGTGGGGTCGCAATGAAAGGGCCAGCATGATCCAAAAGTCCATGAATCACGAATCTTTTGGTGGCTTTGGCCATCATTGCTTAGTGCAGCGATTTGGATCTTTCCTAATTGCAGTTTTTTTTGATTTTCCTTTTTCATATATTATTTATTTAGAATTGAGGGTTTTCGGGTCAACGGATATTTTTTGCAAACGGATAGCACTACAAAAACTAGACGAAAGCAAAGTTATAATAGGAAAATGAATTGACACGACAGCAGTAATTAAATAATAAGGATTTTTTAAACAACATTTTATTGGAAGTGCCTGCTGGTTTCGGTTTTTGGAATATAATGGTAAGCTATATCAAACATATCTGAAGGGATACATAAAAGGATACACTAACTTTTTAAATTTAGTGTATCCTTTTGCAGATCGATGAAGAATATATTTCTAGTATCCCTTATTCTGTTCCAATACAGCTCCTGTATTTTGTGTTATTTCAGTAGCTGGTATCGGCCATAGGTTATGGTATGCTTCAATTGTCAGGCCCGACTTCGGATTGTATCTTTTATCACGATCGTACAACAGCCCTAGCCGGGTAAGGGTTACCGCCCGGAATTCTTCCATGTACAATTCCCGCAGGCGTTCATCCAGGATGTAATCCATATTCATTTCTGCAACGGAGGCAGGAGTGGTTTGTGCCCTGTTCCGCAACACATTTATATCATCTGTCGCTTTCTGTTTTTCTCCCTTCCCAAGATAGGCTTCCGCTCTTAGCAGATAGGTTTCTGCCAGGCGGGCCATATATTTCTGCATAAATAACCGGGAGGCGCCATTCAACAAAAGTCCGCCAAACGGATTGGTCACATTGGTAAGAATTGCCGGACCGGCAGCAGATACGAAGTCACCCGCTGATGGAGATGCTTTCCTGATAACCGGATAAAAGTTACGGATGGTATCCCTGAAGTCCGCCGGTTGTACTTTGTCCTTATAACCATCTTTTACATACCATTTACCATAATCAGGAGAGGTAGCAGGTACGCCGGATATCCGGATATCCCTGACGATATTATAGGAAGAATTGCGGATATCGCCGGGTGTCCATATCTCGTAGAAAAAGTGGGAGGTAGGGCGTATCCATCCGATGCCGTTGGAAGAAAGGCTGTCCACGAACTTGGCATTGAAAAGGATAGACATCTTGGTTTTAGTGGTAGACTCCACAATTCTGACGCCTGTTAAACTGGGAACTACTGCCCAGGCGGTTTGATCGCCTACAGATGCGGAATTGTTCAGCGTGGTTTGTATCACCATTAGTCCTTCATGGTTGCCGGTGCTATAGTTTTGATTGTTGTATTCAAACAAATCCCGATAGGCATCGCCTGGCAAATTGGCCCGTTTGCCAAACCGGCCGGTCACCAGCGATAAGCCGGGAAAGTTGATCACCGCGGATGCACTTGCAATGGCGCCATCATAATCCTTTAAGGAGATGAGCACTTCGGTGAGGACATGTTGGGCGATTTGTTTGTTCACAGTACCATCAGGTACCTGGTTAATGTCGGACAATAAGCTGATCGCCTGTTGCAGATCTTTTTTGCACTGCTGGTATACTGCGTCCCTGGTGGCGCGTACATAATCATACCGCGGACCTGAAAGTTCATTCAATTCGATAGGTACCCCGCCGAACAGGTTGCCCAGTACGTTGTACGAATAGGCTCTGAAGAACAATGCCTGGCCGAGGAAACTTTTTTTATCCCCATCACTCAGCTGGGTAGATTTATTTAGCTGGCTGATGATCAGGTTCGCATTGGTAATGATCTTGTAATATGCTGTCCAGATGCCCTGTGGAATAAAATAGCTGGGCACCATGGTAGCCTTATAGGCATTTAACTTTGCGGCAGGATCATAGTCAGTAGCATTATAAGCAAAGTCGGTAGCGTAATACATACCGAAATAGGTATCGAGGTTGATATTGCCCATGTAAATGTTCCTGACACCGTTGTACAGGTTGTTGGTAGCCTGCTGGTACTGGGTTGATGTTTGCAGCGAATTTTCCGGTGTATAGATAGATAGCGGATCTTCATCCAGGAAGCTCTTGCTGCAGGAAGATAATGCCGCACTGATGCCAAGCAGGTATATGATGACTCTTTTTTTCATGTCTTAAAATTTACGGGTGAAAGCATTAAAATGTCACGTTTACGCCCAGTGAAAAGTTCTTCATCACGGGGTAGCCATTCTGATCCAGGCCCAGGCCTCCCGGTATTCTCAATCCCAGTGAGGACCGCTGACTGGCCGGAGGATTGGACTCCGGGTCCCATCCGTCCCAATTGGTGATGGTCAGAAGGTTTTGTGCATTCACATATATACTCGCCGCCTTCACTACTTTTAACCGGCTCAATATCCCTTCCGGCAGCATATAGGTAAGGGTAACGTCCTGGAGACGGATAAAGCTCCGGGATGTATAAGGACCGAAATTTTCTCCCAGCGTAGCCACATAGGCAGCGATGCTTCTGTAGCGGGCGTTGGGGTTGTTGGGTGTCCAGTAGTCATATACAAAGCCGTTGTTGTTCCTGATATTGTCCGGATTCAGCAGCATGATACCAGGTGCTCCCAGGTATCCGTTTTTACCACCCTGAATAGTATTGATAAAGAATTTTAACTGGAATGCTTTGTATTGGAAGCTGTTGGAAATACCCAGACTGTAGGAGGGATCCAGTCTGCCCAGTATCTGTTTATCTGCCGGCGTGATTTGCCCGTCACCGTTTCTGTCTTCGATTTTATATTGACCGGCTTTGAAGCCCTGTGCGGCAAGGCTGGCAGGTACTTGTTCTCCCAGCTGGTACATACCGGTAATTTTGTAGTCGTACACAACACCGTATGGCTGGTCGATGAAGTAGCTTAGGATAGGATCGGCGCCATTGATCAGGTCATTTTTGGTGCCGTCTATATCCAATACTTTGTTCCGGTTCCGGAAGAAATTAGCTGTTACTTCCCATTTGAAATTTTTGTTGCTAACCGGTACGCCTGTGATGTTCAACTCCTGTCCTCTGTTCTGAATTTTCCCGATGTTGATCAGGAAGCTGTTGAAGCCTGTGACGGTAGGCGTGGCTCTTGAATTCAGGAGGTTTTCTGAGTTGGAGAAATACAAGTCGAGTGAACCGAAAAGCCGGTTGTTGAAAAAGGAGAAGTCCACGCCGGTGTTAAAGGAATGGGTGGTTTCCCAGCGCAGGCCGGAATTGGGCAACTGATTTAAGTAAGAACCCAGTTGTGCGCCGCCTGAGCTGCCATATAAATAGCCATTCGCTAATCCAATGCTCATCTGGGAAAGTGTTTGGTATCGACCTACGGTCCTGTTACCGGTAGAGCCGTAAGAGAGTCTTAATTTCAGGTCATCGATAAAGCCAACAGATTTAAGAAATTGTTCTTCTTTTACACGCCATGCAAAAGCAATAGATGGGAATGTGGCCCATTTGTTTTGGGCGGAGAAGCCGGAAAAACCATCTCTTCTGACAGTACCGGTTAAGATATATTTTTTGTCGAACGAATAGGAGAGCCTGGCCATCTGGTAAAGTGCCTGTTCCTGCCAGGGTAGTGTAGCCAGATCGTTTGACACTGTGAGCCGCGCGGGGTCTCCCACATCGAGCCTGTTGTAGGATAACACGCCATTGGTGATACCACCGGCGGAGGTGCTGGTTCCATCGTGTATGTTTTTCTCTGCACCATACAATAAGGTCAGGTCTACGCCGTGTTTTCCAAAGTCCCTCTTATAGGTAAGGATGTTGTCCAATGTCAGAAAGTAATCCGTCATGTAGGTTTTATAGGCGGTCGCTTCAACAGAAGGGGCATTATAATTAAACCGGTTGGTATAGATATAATTATTCCCGAAGTTGACACGGTAGTTCAGTCCTTTCACATGTGGAATGTCCACGCTGACGAAGAAATTTCCTATTATGTTCAGATTCCGGTCGAAGTCCCTGGATCTCTTGAGTACTTCTAACGCGGTGGGCGTAGTTGTTTGCGCATAAAACTCCAGCATTTGACCGGTTTTTGGATCAAAGGGCAGGTTAAATGGCTTCAGCTGCATGATGTCGGAAAAAGTGGGAGAAACGCCACTGTAATCATTAATGGAGAGCCCCGTTTGAGCGCCTACTGTCAGCCAGTCGGCGGGTTTGGCTTCCACGTTGAGTCGTATACTGTTTCTTCTGTAATTATCATTTTTAATGAGATTCAGCTGGTCAAAATAACCATAGCCCAGATAAAACCTGATCTTCTTTGATCGTCCGCTGAGACCAATGTTATGGTTCTGGATTCTGGGGCTGCTATTGGTCATTAAATCCCACCAGTTGGCTTCATAGCCATTTTTGTAATTGTCGCCTTCGATGCCCGGCATTTTCGTAGTAGGGTCCCAGTTAGGGTTCATCTTCGTCATGTCGTTGGGGTCGCGGCTTTCAGACAGGTACCAGTCCCCCAGTTTCTCTATATACTGGGCGCCGGATGCTGGTCTCATACTTTTTTTGGTCATCTCCTGTATAGAATAGGAGCCGCTGTAATCGACGGTGAGTTTATCGATACCGCTTGCCCCGCTTTTGGTGGTGATCAGGACCACACCATTTGACGCCTGGGAGCCATATACAGCGGCAGCACTGGCATCTTTCAAGAGGTCAATGCTGGCGATGTCGGAGGGATTGATGGAGGTGAGAGATCCTCTATAGATGAGTCCATCTACTACAATCAATGGGGAAGTGGTACCGGAAATGGAGTTCCGGCCCCGCACCATCAACGTAGGATCACTGCCTGCTCTTGTAACTTGTCCTACCGTCAGACCAGGAACGGTACCTCTCAATGAGGACATGACGTTTGCATTGGGAGATTGTTTTTGTAGTTGTAGGTCGGCTTTGGCTACTGCTCCGGTAACATCCTGTCTTTTCCTGGTGCCGTATCCGATGACCACCACGCTACTCAGTTCACTTACGGTAGTCGACAATGTGAAGGATAGTGTTGCATTATGGCCCGGAACAATTTTATATCCTGTAAATGATTTTGCATCATAGCCAATCATACTCACATTGAAGGCGTAGCTGGCCGCCGGTAAATTTTTAAATGTGAATTTTCCGATGCTGTCAGAGATGGCGATATTCACGCGTTTGCCGTTGGATGAAGCTTCAACCGTGGCGCCGGGAAGCGGTGTGCCTCCCTGATCGGTAACGATACCGTTCACACTGCCGGTATTATTTTGCCCGTAGGATGGGGCAAATACAGCGCAAAGAACCAGTGTGATCGCAATGCTTGTTTTCACTATTCCTCTCATAGAACGATTTTTTTGGTGTTTGCTATTAGGACATAAAGTGATGTAAGGTGGTAGCAGTAGCTACCTGCATTCGCTGTCGTTTTCCAGCGTTCTGAAGTTTTTTTCATAATGTGGTTTTTTAACGTGAATAGATGTTGGTCATAGTTACATGCAAACGTTTGCATTTTTATCTAAAAAAATTGATACCTCCGGTTCAAAAGTTGATAATTAATTCGTCTGGTCATGACATGGTGCGCTGTTTTTTCATTGCTGTGATGTCAACATGCCTTTTAACCACAGCCCTGGTTGTTTGTGCATGCACAGTTATGGCTGATAATGGCAATCTTGTGATACAGGTATTTCGTCTGAATTCCGAATTTGTAGGTTGTATCATCGCCCCGCATTTTTATAGAGCAGTATCAGGAAGTTATAGAATAAATAATATCGCCGGTGGCAAATTTTCATCACAGGTAAAATAATACCAGCAATTGCTTAATTTATATTCAAATCGTTTGTGAAAACAGGATGTAGCTACCGGAATCGCTCAGCTGCGGAATATTATCGATGTCAATGAAAAAGGGAAATTTAAATTTTCTTACGCTGTAAATAAAGTGGTCCGCTTATCTTCAATTGCGATTATTTTATAAGTAGGCCCTTTTGTTTTTTCATCTTTATGCTTTCTTCAGTTTAGTTAAATGGAGTGAATAATGCGCTCTATGTTGTTGTGCATGTTGTCTCCGAATTGGCGACTATTTAACAAGTGTTTTACTAACTTCGCCGCTGATTTTATCATCCTTACATGTCAACACCTATTCTGCACCAAACTCCGGATACCGAATTGTGGCAACTTGTCCGGGAGGGCAACCTGCAAGCTTATGGAGAGATATATGAACAATATTGGGAAACCCTGTACGAAAGCGCCTACTGGCGTTTGTACGACAAAGCCGCCGCCAAAGACATTGTGCAGGAGGTATTTATTTACTGTTGGCAGAAAAGAGAACAGATACAGATTACGGAATCTATAGTCGCTTATCTTCGTGCAGCCGTAAGGTTTAAGGTGCTGAATTATCTCAAATCGGAGCAGGCCAGGGAGAAATACCGGCAGCTGGCGGGCCGGGAATTACCGGAAATTACTCATTCCACAGAAGAAACTATTGCGGATGCTGATCTGCAGGCCAGCTATCGCCGTGAGTTGCAGCGACTCCCGGAAAAGATGCGGCAGCTGTTTATTGATAGTAGGGATAATGGTCTCTCTATCCGAGAAATCGCCGAAAAACATACACTGTCAGAACAAACGGTTAAGAACCAGCTTTCCACAGCGCTCAAAAAACTGAGGGAAGGGCTGGGTAATTTCTTTTTAGATTAATTTTTTTTCTTCAACATAGTACTTCCGGAATTTGAGGATTGTCTATTAAACAACAGCATATGAGTCATCCTGATCAACATACCATCGACCTGCTGCTTGAAAAGCATGCGCTTGGCATTTGTACGCCGGAGGAACGAGCTATATTGGAAAGATGGTATGCCGCATTCCCTGCTGAAGGTCATGTATTTCATGATGAGTCAGAGAAGCAGGCTATGAAGGAATCGTTGAAGACAGGCATTTTCGGAGTTATCCGGGAGGAGAAAGCTGAAATAAGTGCGGAGCCATTGCATAAAATACCAGGGAAAATACCTGTCCGGCGCGTGTATTGGCGTGCTGCAGCTGCCATACTAGTGCTGATCACCACAGGCAGCCTGTTTTACCTGTTCAGGGGAAAGCCGGAAGCCGTATCGTATACAGAAGTCAGCGCTCCTGCAGGCAGGAATATTCTCCGGGTGAAACTGCCGGATGGCTCTGATATGTGGCTGGCGCCTGGCTCCAGGCTGCGCTATGCCAGCCATTTCGGGGAAAAAAGCAGGGACGTGCAAATGGTAGATGGTCTTGCTTACTTTGCTGTGGCGCCTGCTGCTTCGCATCCATTTACTGTCAGCACCGCTTCCGGCATAGTTGCGAAGGTACTGGGCACAGAGTTTAGTGTGAAAGCCTATCATGGATTACAGGATGTACAAGTGTATGTAACCACAGGCATGGTCCAGGTATCAGACAGTAATCATGTACTGGGTGTGCTGGAGGCAGGTCAGCAGATCGTATATCAGCTGGCTACGCATACGGCTACACGCCTTGATGAGCAGGTGGACGACTGGCGCCAGGGAAGTCTTCTGTTGCAGCATGTTTCGTTCGGGGAAGTGGCCCACATACTGCAGAACCGCTACCAGGTCCGGGTTGCCTATGACACCGCTATGATGTCGTCTTACCGTTTTAATCTCCGGATAACCGACAAAGCTTCACTGGAGGAAGTGCTGGAAATGCTGAAGGATTTGAGCGGCATGACTTATACGCTCCACGATGGCCAGGTAACCATTACCGGCGTACAACAATAATCATTCAATCACAACATTACCCCCGTTTAAGCAGCCGTAAAAGCGGCAGGGGAGTACTATGCTTTTAAAAAACGAATAACGTCATGCAACGATTATTAACCGTTCTGTTCTTAGCATGCAGTCTGATTGCTACCGGTCAGCAAAGTGTATTAAAGCTTACTATAAATATTCCGGCCACATCGCTGGAAGCCGCGCTTAAACTGCTGGAGCAACAAAGCGATATCCATTTCTCCTATGAGTATACACGGGTGAAGGGGATTAGTGTGGAAGCACATCGCTATAAGGAGGCGGCGCTGGAAACTATCTGCAGGGATTTGTTGAAAGGCACCTCCCTCATGTTCAAACGTAAAGGGGACCACATCATTATTGGTCCGGTACCGAAACGTGACCGTACGCTGAGCGGATACGTGGAAGATGCTACTTCGGGAGAGCGGCTCATCGGTGTTTCGCTGGCCGTACCGGAATACCAGGCAGGCACCATCACCAATGCATATGGATTTTACAGCATCACCCTGCCGGAGGATTCTTTCCGGATACAACTGTCCTATCTTGGTTATCAGCGGCTGGATACGGTAGTGGCGGCGCAGGGTAATGAAGGGATTAATTTCAGGCTGCAGGTACTCAATCGTCAGTTGGAGCAGGTAACTATCCGGGGTGGGCGTGCTGAACAGATCGAAGCATCTTCCCAGATGAGCCGCATTAATTTGTCGGCAGCAGCTGTACAGGCAGTGCCACGCCTGCTGGGGGAAGCGGATTTGTTTAAGACCCTGCAATTGTTGCCAGGCGTTAAACAGGGAACGGAAGCTACCAGCGCATTGCTGGTGCGTGGTGGAACGCCTGATCAGAACCTCATTTTACTGGACGGTGCCCCGCTGTATAATCCGATGCACCTGATGGGCCTTTTTTCTACATTCAATACCAATGTACTTAAAGATGTAACGCTCTATAAAGGGGCATTTCCGGCGCGGTATGGCGGCCGGTTATCATCCGTGGTGGATGTGTCTACCAAAGATGGAGACATGAATAAAATACACGGTGATTTTTCCATTGGACTGCTATCTGCGGAGGCTTCGCTGGAAGGGCCCATCAGGAAAGGGAAAACAACTTTTCTGATCTCTGGCCGCAGATCTTATCCCGATCTGGCAGCTAAGATTTATCTCAACGCCCAGGATGATGCGCCGGATAAGTTCGGATTACACTTTTACGATTTCAACGCGAAATTGCACCACAAATTCTCGGATAAGGACAAGTTGTACCTGAGCCTTTATAACGGGCGTGACATGATGGAGACACGATACCGATTCCAAAGCGGTTATAAAAATAATCATTACGTCTCCAACCTCGGCGCAAATGCCGGAAACCTCGCAGGCACCATCCGATGGAACCATGTGTATTCTCCAAAATTATTCTCCAATGTGATGCTGATTGGCAGTGATTATCATTTCAAGTCCCGCTTTTACCAGGAAGGACAAACTGACCAAAACGCCTATACTGACTATCAACAGCTGAATTCCGGTATCAGGGATTATGGGGTCAGGACAGATTTTGAATATCACCCGAAACCTGCGCATTCCGTTAAAGCAGGCGTTGCTTACATGTATCGTATTTTTACTCCCGGCGCGTTTCGAACACGACAGACACAAAGTAAAGAGGTAACTGTGGATTCCGTGAATGATAATCCTGATATTCATGCCGGAGAAATAGACCTGTATGCAGAAGATGACTGGGACCTTTCCCGGCGCCTGAAAGTGAATGCCGGAATGCATTTCAGCGCTTTTCCTGTAGAAGGTCGTTTTTATAGTTCGCTGCAGCCACGCCTGAATGTGCGCTACCTCATGCCTGGCAACTGGGCACTCAAGGCGTCCTACTCCCGCATGACACAATACGTTCATTTGCTGGCCAACAACTCTATCTCACTTCCTACCGATCTGTGGGTGCCCGCAACAGATAAGGTGAAGCCTCAGGACGCGGACCAGTATGCACTTGGAATAGCCCGGAATGTTTTTGGAAACCAGTTTGAATTTTCCGCTGAAGGGTATTACAAACGTATGCGGAATGTGATTGAGTATAAGGAAGGTGCAGACTATCTCACCAGCAGCAGAGGGGCTACCTGGCAGAACCAGGTGGCAGCAGGCCAGGGAGAATCATATGGACTGGAATTGCTATTGCAGAAGAAAAGCGGCAGACTTACAGGTTGGGTAGGGTACACGCTTGCCTGGGCTAATCGCGTTATTCCCGAGGTGAACTACGGAAAGGTGTTTCCATATAAATATGATCGCCGTCACGACTTACATATCGTGGGCGTTTATAAGCTACGCAAAGGCATTGAACTTTCCGGCTCCTGGACTTATCAGAGCGCCGCACCTTTCACGATTCCGGTAGCGTCCTATGAAGGTTTGGACGCGCCTGCCACTGAACACACAGATCATTACAGGATGTACCCATCGAACCAACGCATTAATATACGCAATAACGCACGTATTATGGCCTACCACCGGCTGGATCTGGGTATCAATTTCATCAGGTATAAAAAAAATGGGATGACACGTACCTGGAATATCAGTATACTCAATGTTTACAATCGCTTTAATCCTTTCTTTTATTACCTGGACAATTATGACAATGGACGCCCCAGAGCTAACCTGACAGCAGCTAACCTTGTTCCTTTTATGCCCAGTTTCTCTTATAGCCTGAAATTTTAAAAAATGAAATCAACATTATTTCTGTTGCTGATACTGGTGGTATGCAGCTGTAAAAAGAAAATAACAATAGACATACCGAATGAAGCAAATAAGCCGGTACTCAATTTACTGATGAGTAGAGATAGTCTGATGCTGGCACGCTTAACAGTGTCCGGCCACATCGGAAATGGGGCGCTATTTCCCGAAATAAGAAATGCGGTTGTAAAACTGTATGAAAATGGGGTATTTAAGGAAAAGATGGATACGGTTGTAAAAGGAATATATACTTACTATAAAAGCACTGTTACCGCGAAGGCAGGTGCAACATATCGTATTGTTGCTGCTATTCCCGGCTTTCCGGAAGTGGAAGGCAGCGACTTTGTGCCGGAAGGGGTAGCTACGGGGGAAATCTCCGTAAAGTCAATTGCCGCCGGTTCCCAGATCAAAGGGAATGTAACAGTGGAACTGCACGATAAAAAAGGAGAAAAGAATTATTACCGCATCAGGATCTATGGTCTGTCTAAAGATTATCAGGGGCACTACAATAAGTGGCCGCATAAATTTGCGTCAGGTGATCCCAAGGATGGACTGTTCAACAATAAAGACCGTACGGAGTTTTTTACAGATGATGTTTGGTTTGATGGACACAGCCCCCGGTTCAGTTTCCTTACATACTGGTATAACCCCAGGGACAAAATCATAGTAGAAATATCAACCCTCACTTATAGCAGTTATACCTACCTGTTCACAGCGTTTATGGCCCATGAAAAGAATGACGATCCTTTGTCAGAAAAGGTAATTATTTTCAATAATATCAATAACGGTCTGGGGATTGTTGGTGGCCTGACGGAACAGGAATACATTATCGGCGAGTAAGATTAAATAGATAACTTAATGACTGACTATATAAAACTCTTCCCGGAATATGAAGATGTTTTTTATGATGAAATAGCATTGCATAGAAAATATTTTCTGCCCCTCGCCTCCATTAACCTGAGATACCTGCATCCTGACAGAGATGAGTGGCTCCATTTTGTTTCGGTAAAGGAAATATACAATGAAAGAGTAGGAGAACATACCGGGGCTTATCATACAACGTATACCCGACCGGACGCATTGGCTTTTGATATAATAGACGGGAAGTACAAATTTGATGCAGACTGGCGTTACTTTGGCGAACACCGTTTTATTCCGCCGAATGAATATCATATAGCATATACGAACCAGGAGATCGGATACAATATGAATGAAGTGATGTATCAGTTGAAAAAATCGTATTACCAGAAATATGGTCAGTTATATGAGGGGGATTTTAAACGCCCTGCGCTTAAAGCAGAAGATGTGCGGCGCCTGATGCGATTAAGGGCATTAAAGCCGGAAGACCTCAGAGCGGATGAAATTTCCAGTTACCTGGTGGAAAGCCATCAGCAAAAAATTGCGGGTGTGTTTGTGGGCCTGGCACCATTTGCGTTTCCGGATATTGATTCCGCACTGATACCCCGTAATGATGGAAAAGCATTTGAATTGATTGGTATGATGGAGGGAAGTGATTTTCAGCATACCGCTCCTGGTGATATCAGCTTGTTCCATAGCCCGGAACTAAAAAAGGCGGTAGTAGGTTTGGGATATCTCCATCTTCGACAGATTTCCAAACAGCCTTAGTTTTTACTTTAATTCGGCCGGCCGTGGTAAATCAATGCAGTGCCTTCAGCAGTTTTTAAATTGATTTCCGGGCAAAGCATCATCAAAATTCCCCTGGCCGGCTTCTTTCTCTTTTATCCATCTATAATGTGTTATCCAACATATGCCGCTGCATGTTGTAGCATCCGGCTATCATCGTTCATTTTTCTACGCATCTCACTGAAGCCTCACTGCAGCAAAGGAACCAGGCACAACAATAAAGGAACGCCAGAATCGCTGTTTACTGATAAAACAGATCTGTTTTATCGTAAAAGCCGTAATAATAACTGCGGCAATACCTATAAATAATTAATCAAGTTAAATTAACTTGGTAGTCACGATAATGAAAGGCCCTATCCAGTATATTGTTGTTACACTTTACAAAGAGTTGTGTCACCCGGTAGTTATTCAATGCCTTTCGCGGTTCATCTGGTATTATTAAACGGTAGTAGTCATTGTTACTCACTGCAGCGGTAGCTTTGCTTTGGCGAAACCCTAATCCTTTTCTAGTCCTAAATGCTTAGCCCATGAAGAATTTCCCAACGGGATGGTACCTTATTTATACGAAGCCACGTTATGAAAAAAAAGTCTTGTTGCAATTAACCAGAATGAACATTGAAGCCTATTTGCCATTTACCAGAACACTAAAGACGTGGCATGACAGGAAAAAATATGTTGAAGAGCCACTTTTCCCCTCTTATGTTTTTATTCACCTGAAAAATTTGGAGAGCTATTACGGCGGAATCGATGCCGACGGTGCCTTGTTTTATGTAAAAACAAAAAAGGAAATTTCACGCGTCAGCGATTCTATTGTCAATGATTTAAAACTGGTCACAACGCAAGCCAACAGCGTAGAAGTCACCCAGGAATATTTTCAGCCGGGACAAAAGGTAGTTATCCGTGAAGGAGCTTTAACCGGACTAAATTGTGAGATGGTGGAAGTAAATGAAAAGAAGAAGCTGCTGGTGAGAGTATCTCTCTTACAGAGAAATATTCTCATTTCGTTACCTGCTGAACAATTAATGCCTGCATAATACAGTGAATTTAATCCGGGTATTTGCCTCAATACAAACAGGGAAGGAACATGCAAAAGATTTTCCAAAAGGAGCTTACTGCCAGTCTGCAGAGGCATAGTCAGCATATAGCCATCGAGGACAACGGCAGGCTGGTTTCCTATTCCGGACTGTTGTTGGCTGCCAACAAGGTAACAAGATTTCTGCAGTCACAGGAGGTAGTAAGGGAAAGTATCATCGGTATCATGATAGATGACAGAACCGACCTGATTACCTGTATCACAGGTGTCGCCAATGCGGGCTGTGTCTTTGTTCCAATTGATGCTTCCCTGCCTGATAAACGCCTTGTTGCGATCCTTCGTGAACTGAAATGCCGGCTTATCATTTCAAGCCGCAAACACGAATTGAAAACGGCGTTTAATGCCATGCCGGCCCTGAAGCGCTACAACTTTGAACATATTCTGGAGCAGCTGCCGGAAACGGATGATTTGCATCTGCCATATCCCGAATACCGGGAGGATGATTCCCTCTATATCTATTTTACATCGGGAACAACAGGTCAACCAAAAGGGATCATTGGTAAGAACAGCAGCTTGCTGCAATTCCTGCAATGGGAAATTACGGCCTTTGGAATAGATAGTACTTCCAGGTGCAGCCAGTTTATCAGTCCATATTTTGACGCATTTCTGAGAGATGTATTTGTGCCTTTGCTTTCCGGTGGTACGGTATGTATTCCACCGGCACAGGATGATTTTTTTACACCTGAGAAAATGGTTGACTGGATCGACGAGCACCATATAACGATGATCCATTGTGTGCCCAGTATCTTCAGGATTTTTAACAGCAGGAATTTGACGCAACAGCATTTCC
Source organism: Chitinophaga sp. RAB17 (assembly GCF_052114225.1). Taxonomy (NCBI): domain Bacteria; kingdom Pseudomonadati; phylum Bacteroidota; class Chitinophagia; order Chitinophagales; family Chitinophagaceae; genus Chitinophaga; species Chitinophaga sp. RAB17. The sequence continues at coordinate 48,857 of NZ_JBFREI010000015.1, forward strand.
GGAGCCTGGAATATGTGTTTTTGTCAGGGGAAAGAATTATACCGGCAGAACTGAAATCATGGTTTGAAACTTTTGAAGGCCGCATAAGGCTGTTCAATCTTTATGGTGCAACGGAAACAACCATGATCAGAGCTTATTATGAAATCAACTTCAGCGATACACAAAGTGAAAGGATTCCCATTGGAAGTCCCATCAGTGATACAGAACTTATCATCGTGAACGATGGGCTGAAGGCCTGTGGTACAATGGTAATAGGGGATTTGTATATTGTTTCCGATTATATTTCCAAAGGGTATCTGAATAATTCAAAGCTAACGAAAGAGTTGTTTGTGAAGCTACCGGCTGCATCCCTGCAAGCCATGGCTTTTAAAACGGGAGACAAGGCCAGGAAACTGCCAAATGGAATGATAGATCTGTTGGGCCGGGGAGATAACCAGGTTAAATTAAGAGGTATCAGGGTAGAGCTTTCAGAAATTGAAAATGCCCTGCTGATGTCAAAGTATGTCAGTAGTGCGGTATGCTCAAAAATTACAGCAGATAACGGAGAAGATGCCCTGGTGGCTTTTATTATAAGAGATCCGGAACTAGCTGCCGGCTTTTCCATTCTTCCTATGATAGGAATGTACCTGGAGAAGCACTTGCCGTCATATATGATTCCCTCTAAAGTCATAGAAACAAGTGTATTCCCGTTGCTGAGCAATGGTAAAATTGACCATAAATCGCTGCTCAGACACATTGCTGAGGGAAATATTATCGCCCCTGAGAATGAGTTGCAGGAGCAACTGCTTGAAATCTGGAAGGAGCTATTGGGAGACCATCCTATTTCCATTGATGATAGCTTTCAGAGCAAGGGAGGCAATTCGTTGAGCATGATGCGGCTGATAGGGCGTATTTACAACAGGTTTACTATAAGGATAACACTGGCCCAACTGTTTGGTCATCTTACTATCCGCAAACAGGCGGTTTTGATAGCGGAAGTCTGCAGTGATCAGGTATTCCGGATAAATCCGGTAAGTGAAACAGCTTTTTATAACTTATCACAGGCGCAGGAAAGAATATATTACAGCTGCCAGCTCGACAAATCGAGCACCGTATATAATATGCCAATGGCCTGGGAAATTACCGGAGTATATGACCGCTTTAAAATTGAGTCCGTTTTGAAACAACTTATTGCGCGTCACGAAAGTTTAAGGACCGGCTTTAAAATAGAAAACGGGAATCTGTGTCAGGTGATAGCGGAGCAGGTGGATTTTTCCCTGTTGGAAATGGAGATGGAAGCAGGAGATTTGCAGCAGACTATTTCAGCGGCTGTCAGGCCATTTGATTTGAGCGAGCCTCCCCTTATCAGGGCATCGGTATTATTGATGCGTAATGGTACGCGTATACTGCTGATAGATATTCATCATATTATTTGTGACGGCATTTCTGAATTCATTCTTGGCAATGAGTTTATGCAGTTGTATCAGGGAAGGGAACTGGCTGCTACGGCTTTTCAATATAAAGATTATGCTGAGTGGGAGCATCAGTTTACAACTACCAGTGAGTATCTCCGGTCAGGAGAATTCTGGTTGAATATGTTTGAAGGTGAATTGCCCGTGCTGGCGCTGCCTTCCGTCAGTAAGCATATTAAAGAGGTAAATTACGAGGGAGGAAGTATTGACTTTGAAATTGATCGCCATATTATTGATGCGATTGCAGCGGAATGTAGCGGAGAAACCATTACCAGGTCTTCCGTTCTTTATGCTGTTTTTTTCGTATATCTGTCACAGTTAACTGGTCAGAAAGATCTTACAGTAGGCCTTGCTGTGTCCGGAAGGTCCCAGTATGAAATCGAACATGTGGTGGGGATGTTTGTGAAAACACTGGCAGTGCGTTACCAGTTAAATATTCATTTATCCTTCAGGAGCTTTGTTACGGAGCTGCATCAACTGTTGATACAGGCAAATAGTCACCAGCACTATGACCTGGTCAGTATTATGGATGAGCTGAACAAATCCCGGGAAACACCGGTTAAAAGTCTGTTCAATGCGCTATTTGCCTTTCAGAATTACAATGTCGCCAATGATGCTTATACCGGCAATGATTTTCCGCCTGTAATTTTGGATAGTACTACATCCAAGTATCCACTGTCCCTGATTGTAAATGAAATGGAGCGCAATTATTTGTTCAGGCTGGAATATGCATCATTGTATTTTACCCGCGAAGATGCTCAATTGTTGGCGGAAAACTTTAAATTGCTGACAGTGGCTATTGCTGCTGACACAGAAAGACCGTTGATAACCACTATCAGCGGCAGCAACAAGGTGCGGGCACAAATGGAAGATGATATTGTTTTTGATTTTGCAGATGAATGAATGTTTGTTGGCCGGATGTATCAAAACCAAACACTTACTGTTCATTTCCGGACAATCAGGTATCTTGCGAAAGAGCTTAAGTTGCTTATTATCAGTCTGTTGCTTTTTTGGCATATAATTCCAAGTCGATAAAGGTTAATCTATCCTGCGAAACGATATAAAATAGCTGAAGTAATGGTTAAAAACTATCTTAGAATTACCTTCCGTAACCTGTTTGGCAATAAGGAACATGCGCTCATCAACATCTTTGGGCTTACTGTTGGCATAACTGTTTGTTTGCTCACTTTTCTCGTGATCAGGTTCGTAAGCAGCTTCGATAATTTCCATCACAACAGAGATCATATCTACAGGGTAGTATCGGTGTTTAAAACACCCAATGGCCTCAACTACGAGCCGGGGGTTTCATTCCCAACAGGGCCTACACTCCGGCAGGAATACGGAGATATGGTAAAGGTAGCTTCTATTTTGAGTCTCGGAGGCAATGGCCAGATTAATGTATTGAACAACCTGAACGACGCATCGGTTGCACAGAAGTTCAAAGAAGAAAGCGGCATATTGTACGCAGAACCAGAATTCTTTGACTTATTCGATTTCAAATGGCTGTCGGGAGATAAAGCAGCCGCATTGAAGGAACCCAACACGGTGGTGCTTACCCGTTCAGTGGCAGAGAAATACTTTGGTAACTGGCAGTCTGCTGTTGGCAGGCTCCTCAAACTGGACAATACCTATACGCTGCGTGTCTCTGGTATTCTGGAGAATCCTCCCGCCAATACCGATTTCCCGCTGAAAGTAGTCATCTCTTACATCACCCTCCGGACTACTCCTCTCAATTCCCGTCTAACAGATTGGAGCAGCATATTCGCACAGCACTATTGTTTTGTATCATTGGATAAAAATGTATCGGAAAATCAATTCAATAAAAGATTGGATGATATTGTACAGCGATATAAACCGATAGAGAACCGCAATGAAGGAATGATGTTGCTGCCCTTAAAAGATATGCATTTTGACACCAGGTATAATACATTCAATAATCATCCTTTCAGCAAAAACCTTATCCTTGCTTTGAGTCTGATCGGGCTGTTTGTATTGGTGATAGCCTGCGTTAATTTTGTCAACCTTGCCACTGCACAGGCCATTAACCGCTCGAAAGAAGTGGGTGTCCGCAAAGTGCTGGGCAGTTCCAGGGCACAGTTATTAATACAGTTTGTAGGCGAAACAGGTATGTTGGTGTTCTTCGCCACGCTGTTCGCTGTCATTGTCTGTGAACTTACCCTTCCTTTCGTCAACCGTTTACTGGATACTGCTATCGGACATGATTTTATCGCCGCACCGGAAGTAATTTTAATGCTGATAGCGATCATCATTGGCACTACCTTTTTGGCAGGATTTTATCCTGCGGTGGTTTTGTCCGGATTTAAACCCATCGCAGCGATCAGGAATAAAGTGAACGTCAAAAGTAGCGGTGCCAACATGTTACGGCGTGTTTTGGTGGTGTTGCAGTTTACTATATCACAGGCACTTATTATCTGCGTTTTGATTATTATCGGGCAGATGGACTATTTCCGGTCCAGCCCCATGGGATTCAATAAAGAAGCGATTGTAGTCACGCGCATTCCCGGCGACAGTGCAGGCATTTCAAGAATAGATGTACTGGGTAATCAGCTGAGACAGATGTCCGGCGTTCAAAAAGTAAGCTTCAGCTACGGCAGTCCGGTTGATAACAATGACTGGAACAGTGATATTAAATTCAATCACATACAGCAGAATAACCTGGGTGTTAATTTAAAATGGGCGGATGTAGACTATCCGCAGACGTACGGACTCAAGTTGCTGGCAGGGCGTTTTTATTTCGCCAGCGATACGGTGAAGGACCTGGTTGTAAATGAAACCTTTCTGAAGAAGGTGGGCATCAGTGATCCCCAGAAGGCTATAGGCGCTATCGTGGAGATTCCCGGCGAAGGGAAGACCGGAACCATCTCCGGTGTAGTGAAGGATTTTAACGTAGCCTCTCTGCATAGCCAGTTGTATCCGGTAATTCTGGGGACCTGGAAACAAACTTATCAGACTGTAAACATCAAAGTGGATCCCTCGAAGTTAAGCAACGTGCTACCGAAAATAGAACGGACATGGAAAGAAACATATCCGGACTATGTGTACGAATATCGTTTCCTGGATGAAAGTATTGCCAGTTATTACAAACAGGAACAACAACTGTCCACATTATATAAGATTTTTGCCTGTGTAGCCATATTTATTTCCTGCCTCGGACTATATAGCCTTGTATCGTTTGTAGTGGTACAACGTGCGAAGGAAGTAGGTATCCGTAAGGCGCTGGGAGCATCTGCCAGTCACATCGTATTTTTATTCTCCAAAGAATTCACTATCCTCATCGTGGTAGCATTTTTCATCTCGGTTCCGATCGCATGGTATTTTATGCATCGCTGGCTTGAGAATTATGCTTTTCACATCACACCGGGCGTAGGATTGTTTGTACTTGCAATAGTTATTTCAATGTTTATCGCCTGGGCGTCCGTGGGGTATAAAGCTGTCAAAGCGGCCCTTGTCAACCCACTTAAAAATCTGAAGGAAAACTGACCCTTTTTTTCCGATAACATCTTTCCTGTATACACATACAGGATAACGCTGCCTTGCGCCTGTTTCGCAGCTTGAACCTTTACACATATGAAAGTCAAAGTGTGCATAAGTCTCCGGACAATGTCCATCCTATGCCTGTTACTATTGCTGAAGGCAAATATAGTAGCCCAGAACAGGCTCCCCGTGCTAAATAATATTACTGCTCTTGCAGATACGGCATCACATACCGTCAGCATACATTATTCCGTGTCCGATGAAGACAATGACTCGTTGAAAGTAACCTGTATTGTCACCGACAGTTCAGGAAAAAGGATACAGGTGGATGCGGCGGATATCAGGGGAGATATAGGATATCCTGTTCGCAGGGGAAAAGACAAAAGTGTATGGTGGAAATTTCGTATTCCCGGCAGCGAAATTGGACGATATACCATCACGCTGGTGGCTGATGATCTGCATACAGTAGATATATCTCACCTCGTTAATCAGGTGGATACGCAGCATTTGAAGAATGATCTTCAAGCCATCTATGGCATGCGTGATATGCATAGTGTGGCAGGCAGATCGCATCTGGATCAGGTAAGAGCCATGCTCAAGGCAAGATTTCTTGGCAGCGGGCTCTCGCTGAAAACACAACCGCTATTGACATCTGACAGTATAAAAGGGTATAATATCCTGGGGGATCAACAGGGAATAGATAGCCAGGCAGGTACCTATGTACTCTGCGCTCATTACGATGGGGCTCCCGGTAGTCCGGCTGCGGATGATAATGGTTCAGGGGTTGCCGGAATGCTGGAGGTGTTGAACGTATTATCTAAGTACCAGTTTAGCCATAACATCAGGTTCATCGCATTTGATATGGAAGAAAACGGATGTATCGGGAGCCGTACTTATGTAAACGGAATACTTCAATCCCGCGAGCAGCTGGCTGGAGTTATTAACCTGGACATGATCGGCTTTTATTCCGATGATCCTGGTAGCCAGATTATCCCGGAAGGATTTGATGTACTTTTTCCTGACGCATGCAAACAAATCAAAGACGGCGGTGCTAAAGGAAATTTTCTGGTAAGTATAACCAATGACAGTTCCAATTACCTGGCGGCCGACTTTCAGCATAATGCTACTGATTATGTTTCCGCGCTTAATTGTATTACACTGACCACACCTGGTAATGGAACATTAACGCCTACGATGAGTTCCGGCGATCACGGAAGTTTCTGGCAGGCAGGATACAAAGCAATTTTCATCGGTGATGGAGGGGAAACAAGGGATATTTACCTGGATACGCCGAAAGATGTACTGGAAAATATCAACTATGGTTTTCTGAGTAAGAATGTTAAAGCCATCATCGCTTCTCTCGCAAAATGGGGTGGCATCCGGCATGTGGCGACACAGCATACCGGCATCCGTTTTAAATAAATAAACTGATCTTTTCATGGATACCTTGGTTCAGCTATTAGTGCAGGCGGCATCAGTGCCAGGTAGGGGAATCATGTTCATTGATAGTTCTTCTGCGGAAGATTTTCTATCCTATGCTGATGTGCATAAGGCGGCATTCAGGCTGGCTGGTGCGCTGCAGGAGCGTGGAGTGGTTCCGGGCGATGAAATTGTTTTCCTGGTTGCTGATAACAAATCCCTGTTAACGCTTTTCTGGGCAAGCCTGCTCATAAAGGCCGTTCCTGTTCCATTGTCAGTGGGTACTGCAGATGAGCATTACATCAAGCTGTCGCAGGTATGGGAAACACTGACCAACCCGCTGCTGGTGCATGATACAGGAATGGAAAGACTGGTAAAGGTTTTATCTGCCAGTGAGCACAAAGGGGAACGTTTGCTGCAAATTCAGCAGAAATCCATTCCATTCAAAGAGTTGGAAGCAGTGAATGTGATACCGGAACTCCCTGCCATCAGCGGCAGTGATCTTGCCTATATTCAATTCTCCTCCGGTTCAACCGGTACTCCTAAGGGGGTGACATTAACGCATGACAATCTTGTTGCGAATACCACAGATATAATGAGTCGCTCAGGTATCACCACCTCGGATCGCTTGCTGAGCTGGATGCCGCTGACGCATGATATGGGAATGATCTGTGCGCATCTTACAGGCGTAAGAGCGGGTATTGATCAGTATATCATGCCGGTTAGTTTATTTATACGCAGACCTTTGTTATGGCTTGAAAAAGCTCATCAACACAGGATATCTCTGTTGTATTCGCCAAACTTCGGCTACCAGTACCTGCTACAGGCGATGAATAAACAGGAACGATACAACTGGGACCTGTCGGCAGTACGGCTTATTTACAACGGGGCAGAACCAATTTTGCTTGGTATCTGCGATGAATTCAGCGCTTCCCTGAAAAAGTATGGACTAAAGCCCACTGCTATATACCCCGGATACGGGCTGGCAGAAGCTTCTGTGGCAGTAACATTGCCAGATCCCGGTGATTCAGTGAAAGGATATTTTCTTGACAGAACCTCGCTGAAGGCAGGTGACAAAGTAAGGCAGGCAGCGGAAGCCGATGCAGTTACGTTTGTAGAAGTAGGAAAACCCATTGATACCTGCCGGGTAAGAATCCGCCATGAAAAGGAAAGAGATGCAGAAGATAATGTGATTGGTGAAATTCAAATACAGGGCGCCAATGTAACCAGTGGATATTATCATCATCAACAGGCAACCACGGCTGTATTTACTTCGGATGGATGGCTGAAAACAGGTGACCTGGGTTTCATGAACAATGGGAGACTGGTTGTTACAGGCAGGATCAAAAATATCATTATCATCAACGGGCAGAATTATTACCCGCAGGACATAGAAAGGGTTGTGCAGGAAATTGAAGAAATTGGCCCGGGCAAAGTAGTAGCCTGCAGCTTGAGGCATGTCACAGAGAGCAGGGATGAGCTACTTATTTTTCTGCTGTATAAAGATGCATTACCTGGCCTGTTGCCATTGATAGATAAGGTCCGCACAAAACTGCTTAACCAGTTGGGGATCGATGCCGGTAAAATTATCCCTGTCAGGAAAATATTCAAGACCACCAGCGGAAAAATACAGCATCATAAATTTGTGGAAGAATATGAAGATGGAACATATGATGCGCTGTTGAGTGAGATAGCTGCATTACGGGCGGATGATAATACAGATATCCATGAAGGTGCGGCGATGGAAGACCGGATATTGCCGCTGGCACAGGTTTTATTCCCGGATCATACGCTTCTGGTAACCGATAACCTGTTTGAGTATGGCCTTAACAGTTTAAAGGCCAACCTGCTGGTGCTTCGGCTGCAAAAGGCGCTTCATCTGCGTGTAAGTTTAAGTGATCTCTTTGAATATCCAACGGTAGCCGGTTTGGCCGTGGCGATACAGGCCAACGGTGCTCCGGATTTGTTGCCGCTGCCACATGTGGATAATCAGGCACTTTATGAAACAGCGGCACTGCAGAAGAAGTTCTGGTTTATGCAGCAGTTACCGGAAAACCAGGGTTTCCTGCATCTGTATAATGCCGATGAGATGATAGGTACACCGGACAAAAATGCGCTCACAAAAGCTTTTGATACCATCATCGACCGTCATGAAATTTTACGGACTACTTTTCACATGACTCCGGATGGGTTGCTGCAAAAAATACATGCAGCAGGAGAAGTCCGATTTGCACTTATTGAACGGGACCTTCAACTGACTGCTTCAAAAGAAGAAGCATTGCAGGAAGAAATAAAATGGCAGGTACAGCAGGCATTTGACCTGGCGGGTGGTCCATTGCTCCGCGGTGTTCTTTTCAGAATGGGAACCGACCGGTATGTTTTCCTGTTTATCATCCATCATATGGTTTGTGACGGCTGGTCGATCGGAATTTTCAGAAAAGAATTTCTCTCACTATATGACTGTTATCATTCCGGACTTCCTCCTGAATTGAATGAAGTTAAAAGCCAGTACAGGGATTTTTGYGCATGGCAGCAGCAGAGAAGGCAGTTACCCGTAGCGGAGGTACAAAAAACATATTGGAGAAATGTGCTGCTGGCTGCGCCTCCATTGCTCAGGCTCGCTGGTACCCCTGCTGCACAACCGCAAACATATTACGGCCGGTCAATATTATTTGGGTTGCCCTCTTCTTTGACGGAGAAAATATATACCTACAGTCATCAGAAAAATGTTTCCCTGTTTATAACATTAATAGCTGCACTGCATGTGTTGTTCAGAAAATATACCGGGCGAAAAGATATGCTTTTCGGCACGGATGTTTCCGGAAGAACACATGAGGATCTGTTGGATAATATCGGTTTGTATATCAATACGGTTATATTGAGAACGGCTTCCGATAACGAAGATTCTTTTGAAAAACTGACAGATAAAGTAAAACATACAGTACTCGGTGCTTTTGAACATAGTGAATATCCCTTTGAATACCTGGCAGAGGAGCCGGGCATAAGGCAGCAGACGACGTCTTCTCCACTTTTCGACGTGCTGGTATTATTCCAGAATTTTGAACATGGTTTTTCTTTCGAGCACAATTATGCAGACCTGAAAATCAGCCCGGCAAAAACAGCTGTTTATTCCAGTATGGTGGATCTGGAGCTGGAGTTCCGGGAAAAACATCATTCTCTGCAATTGAGTATCCGCTATAATTCAGGATTGTTTACAGACGGATTTATAACCACGATGGGTAACCGGTTTGTAAAGTTGCTGGAGGGGATGATGGATGCGCCTGCACTACCGGTAGGGCAGGTGAATATGCTGGAGGAGGAAGAAGCAGTTCGTATGCTGGATATGTCTCGTGGGCCTGTTGTTGCGGCCCCTCCTTACGCATGTGTTCAGCAGTTTTTTGAAGCAGCGGCGGCTGCATTTGGGGATCGCCCTGCCATTATATTTGAAGGAGAACAACTTTCCTATGATGTATTGAATCGCCAAAGTAATAGGTTGGCACGATATCTCCGCCAGCGGCTGAATATTTCCCGGGAAGACAGAATAGGGTTGCTGTTACCCCGCAATGAGCAAATGATAGTGGCTTTACTGGCAGTGTTGAAGTCCGGAGCAGCTTATGTGCCAATGGACCCCGATCTGCCAGCTGAAAGAATAGCGTTTATGGCAGCAGATGCCAATGTAAAGGCGATTGTTGTCAGTGATGCTGCTGCTTACAGCGGAAAGACAACCAACCTGGAGATAGTCCTGCTGAATGAAGGGTATGGGAATGATATCGAAGAGGAAACCCGTCATCTTCCACATTGGAATACGCCGGGTGATCTGGCCTATATTATGTACACCTCCGGGTCAACAGGTCAGCCTAAAGGCGTTATGATCACACATCACGCCATGATGGATTATGTGCAGACATTTGCTGCCTATTTTTCCCTTGTTCCGGAAGATAATGTGATTCAGCAAGCTTCCCTGTCTTTTGATACCTCCATTGAAGAAATTTTCCCGGCAATATGCAGCGGATCATCGGTAACCATATTGAAAAACGGGGGCCGGGATATAGAAGGAATCTTTGCAGCAATAAAAGACCATAAAGCAACGGTGCTGTCTACAACGCCATTGGTGATAAATGAACTGAACAAGGAAAGCAGGCGGCTGGAAGGGCTCAGGGTACTCATCAGCGGAGGCGATGAATTAAAACCCTCCTATATTAGTCACCTTCTTGATTTCCCGGCCCTGGAAATCTATAATACATACGGACCTACTGAATGTACTATCTGCGCTACCTATGGAAAAATAAATGATATAGGAGATGTATACAGTATTGGCCGGCCAGTGGTGAACCGGGAAGTATATCTCCTGGACGATCGGCTGCAGCCTGTACCTGCCGGCATGTCCGGAGAAATTTATCTCGGCGGCGCCGGACTGGCAAGAGGATATGTAAATCCCGGAGAAGATATGCTCCGTTTTATTAAGCATCCATTTCATGCCAATGCTTTGTTGTTCAAAACAGGAGATATAGGAAGATGGCAGGACAATGGTACGATACAGTTCCTGGGAAGAAGCGATACGCAGGTAAAGATCAGGGGATATCGTGTGGAACTTGCAGAAGTGGAAACGGCCATATGCCGGCAGCATAATGTAAAAGATGCAGTAGTGCTGGCACGTGAAAATCAGAACGGAGAGAAGTTCCTTGTTGCCTATGTTATTTTTAACCAGGAAAACAAACCGGCGGATTTGCTCCGCAGTCTTCAGCATATATTGCCTTACTACGAAATACCTGCCGTTGTAGTTCCGATGAGCGCTTTTCCTGCAACCGCCAATGGAAAAATTGACAGGAACGCCATGCCGGCTACAGACAATGTACAGATGGGGTACGATGCCTCATTGGCTATGCCCTTGTCTGCAACGGAACAGCAACTTGCAGGGATATGGAGAGAAGTGTTGGGCGGCCCGCTTCCTGCATTGTACGATAACTTCTTTACACTGGGAGGAGATTCCCTCAAGGCGATGCGGCTTGCTGCCGGCATTCTGGCGGTATTTGGTGTCAGACTGGAATTTAAGGATATATTCCTGCAGCCGGTTCTGACAGAAATGGCCAGCCTTATCCAGGATAATGATCAGGCGGAAGAGGACGGAATACTGCATGTACCGGATAATGATTATTACGAGGTATCTGCAGCACAGCAACGCTTATGGGTGATAGATCAGTTTGAGAAAGGATACCTGGGGTCCAATATGACCTGGAGGCTCGATATCAGTGGTGCTCTTGACAAACAGGTGCTGGAAAGAAGCCTGCAGTTGATAACAGCCCGGCATGAAAGTCTGCGTACCGTTTTTGTTCAGATAAACGGACGCCTGGTACAAAAAATATTACAACAGGTAAATGGCCTGGAATATAGGGATCTCAGTAATGCTCCCGACAGCGAAAAGGTGATCCTGGAGATAATGGAGAGGGAAACAAAAGCGCCTTTCGATCTGGAAGCAGGACCATTGCTGAGGGCGAAACTACTGCAGCGGAATAAAGAAAAATACGTCTTGTTGTTGTCGATGCATCATATTATTTCGGATGCATGGTCTATGAAAATTTTCATCCGGGAACTGCTTGCCTTTTACGAGGCGGGCAGGAATAATATTGCTGACCCGTTGCCGCCAATGCCGTTGCAGTACCGGGATTTTACCACCTGGAAAAACAAGGCTGATCTTACTGCTGCCTGGCAGGAAGCAAAAACGTATTGGATGCGTCAGTTTGAGAAAGGCGTTCCGGTGCTGGAATTGCCAACAGATTTCCCCAGACCGGCTACAAAAACATTTAACGGAGACAGTCTGCATTTTACCCTCACGGATGGGCAGTACAGCTCCTTAAAACAGCAGGCACATAAAAACGATACTACACTCTTCGTTACCCTGTTATCCGCATTGGTAACGCTGCTTCATAAATATACCGGCCAGCAGGATATGGTAATCGGAACGCCGGTGGATGAACGAAGCCATCATCAGTTAGCAGATCAGATCGGGTTGTATATAAATATGCTTCCTCTCAGATGTCAGATCGACAAGGAGCATTCTTTCGGGCAGCTACTGACTGCCGTTAAGGAAATTGTGGTGAACGGACTGATGCATCGTGATTATTCCTTCGGACGCCTGCTGGAAGAAGTGCCTGTACAGTATAACCAGGGAAGGGCGCCGCTGTTTGATGTGATGATGGTTTTTCTGCAGGAGGAAGAAGCCAGTGGTGTGATCGATGCTCCTGATGGATTATTGATAGAGAAATATCCGGTGCCTGTATCCGTAACACAATTTGATCTGACCTTTATCTTTATACAGTCTGCTGAAAAATTATCCGTTACCATTGAATATAACACCAACCTGTTTACAGCCGCAAGAATAAAGCGGATGGGGGATAATTTTCAACAGCTGATCTCCGTTGTGCTCACTGGTGGTAATACGCCTATACGTCATCTTTCCTATATCAGTCTGCATGAGCAGGAAATGCTCCAGGCTTTTAATAATACACATTTCCGATATCCGGAGGGTCAAACGTTGTTGACGCTTCTGACGGACCAGGTAAATAAAACGCCTGATGCGATAGCGCTGGTCTGTAGAGAGCAACAGTTTTCCTTCAGGGAGCTGAATGATGCCGCCAACCGCTTGTCGCACTATCTGATGCAGACCTGGTCGGTAAAAGCGCCGGATATTATCGGCATTATGCTTGACCGTTCGGAGAAGTCGGTGATCACGTTATTGGCTATATCCAAAGCAGGCGCCTGTTTTGTAAATATTGACCATACACTTCCGGAGGCCAGAGTAGCCTATATTATACAGGATGCCGCGCCTAAGCTGCTTCTCACAGAAGCTGGACTTGCCGGAAAAGCGGCAGGCTATACGGGCACCGTGATTGATATCGATGCGGTGGACCTGGTAGGTTATGATACAACTGAACCGGCGGTACCATTTGTACCTGAAGATCTTTGTTATATCGTCTATACTTCCGGTTCCACGGGTAATCCCAAAGGAGTATTACAAACGTTCCGCATGATGTTCAATCTCACGCTGTGGGACCTTTATGGCTCGCAGTTGGGATGGGGGCTGTCACTGTTGCAATATGCCTCTTTCAGTTTTGACGCATCCTATCACGATGTTTTTTTCAGCCTTTCTTCAGGAGGAAAAATTTTCCTTATCCCGGAAAATATGCGGTTGAACTTTCCCGTGCTGAAGGATTATATCACACAACAGGGGATTGAGATTATTTCCTTTCCGTTTTCGGTGCTGAGTCAGTTCTTCAGTCAGGTAGATGACAATGGATTTGAGCAGGTAAAACATATTATTTCCACCGGGGAACAATTGCTGGTAGGCGCGGGATTAAAGAGTGTGTTGAAGAAGTATCCGCATATTCAGCTGCATAATTTTTACGGTCCATCAGAAACCCATGTGGTTACAGCCTATCTGGCAGATCCGGCGCGTCCGGACCTGATGCTAAGACCACCGATAGGCAAGCCTGTTTTCAATTCAGATATACATATTCTTGATGTGGACGAACAGCAGGTGCCTGTTGGCGTGCCGGGAGAGATATATATAGGAGGAGATAATCTGGCTCCCGGTTATCTCCGTCTTTTGTCAATGACCCAAGAGCGATTTGTTAACATACATGTTCATGGCCGGGAAATACCGGTATATCGTTCGGGAGATATTGGTTACTGGCTGGATGACGGCAACATCATCTTCACGGGCAGAAAAGATAAACAGATAAAGATCAGAGGCCACCGTATTGAACCTGCCGAGACAGAAATATTACTGTTAAAACATGAGGCGGTAAAGGAAGCGATTGTGCTGACAGACAAAAACAGTCAGGGGGAATATGTGCTGCTGGCTTTTTATATATTAAAGCAGGAATTCCGTGGGAGTGATGAATATAATGCTGCTGCGTTGAAAAATTATCTCGCCGTTTACCTGCCGGATTATATGCTGCCTTCGAGACTGGTATGTCTCGACACTTTCCCTCTTACGCCAAATGGAAAGGTGGATACTGCGTTGTTAATCCAGGAACAGGAAAGTGCATCCGTGGTGGTTGTTATAAATAATGAACCGGTCAGCAGGCAGCAACAAAAGCTGGCGATGATCTGGGATGAAGTACTTCGTTGTGGCCCCGTGCATCCTGATGACAACTTCTTTGATCTTGGTGGCCATTCGCTGAATGCAACAGCTGTTGTTACCAGAATACATTACAGGCTGAATAAAAAACCGGATTTACGGTCTGTGTTTGCCTATCCTACTATCCGTAAACTGGAGCAGCATATTGCGCACCTGCCGGAAGAAAACAGCCCTGTTATTCCGGCTTCATCGGTTGCAGATGCGTACGAACTGTCTTTTGCACAACAGGATTTCTGGATATTGGACCGGTATGAAAAGAATCTGACTTCCGCACATAATATGTCATCTGCTTACAGATTCGGGAAGGACTTTAATCCGGAGTTGTTCTGCCGCGCATTTATTGAGGTGGTGAAACGACATGAAATATTGAGAACTACTTTTTTTACGAAGGATGATCAGCCATGGCAAAGAGTACACTCGTATGCAGAAAGCGGCATTGCATTGCATCCGGAAGACTGGAGAACACATGACAATGTGGTGGAGGATCTGGAAACGTTGATCATGCAGGAACAGTTGCAGGGGTTTGACCTGGAGAAGGGGCCGCTACTGAGCGCCCGGCTGCTGCAGATAGCGGACGATTCCTTCGTTTTTATCTTTACAATTCATCATATTATCTCTGATCAATGGTCCACTGCTGTGTTGTTCAAAGATATGGTCACCGCGTATGATGCCATTGAGCGGGATGATGCCTACACTTTACCACCGTTAAGGATACATTATAAAGATTATGCAGGATGGCAGAACAGGCTGTTTGCTACCGGTGACTGGAATAAAAGCGGTGATTACTGGCTCGATCAGTTTGGTGAGGATGTGCCGGTGCTGGAATTGCTCACTGACTTTCCCCGTCCTGCAGTGAAAAGTTTTTCCGGTAGTATGGAAATGTTGCACCTGGACGCTGCTCATACTCTGGCATTGGTCAACATAGGACGTCGGATAAGAAGTTCAGTATTTATGACCTTGTCGGGTGTTGTAAATGCTTTGCTGATGCGGTATACTGGGCAGGAAGATATTGTGCTGGGGACGCCGGTGGCAGGCAGGGATCATTACGATCTGGAAGAGCAGGTAGGTTATTATGTAAACAAACTGGCCATCAGGACAAGATGCAGCAGAAACGACAGTCTGAAAAATATTTTATTGAGTATGAGGGAAGCGATGCTGGAGGCATTTGTACACCAGGGATATCCTTTTGTTAAACTGGTGGCCGATCTCGGATTGGAAAGGAACCCCAGCCGTTCTCCGTTGTTCGACGTAATGGTAGTCATGGAGGAAGCTGACAACGACCTGTTACAGTTGGCGAAATTCCCTGTTGAAGTAATAGCTCCACAAACAATTGCCGCCATATTTGATCTGCTGTTCAGATTTGTATTTAAAAACGGAATGGTGACGATTGTAATAGAGTACAATACCGACCTGTTTAAAAAAGAAACCATCATTGAACTGAAGGAAGACCTGTTCCAACTGATCTCTCAACTGATCGGCAATGACCAGGTGCTGTTGTCTGATATCCGTTTTCATGCAGATGCAGACGCAGATGTGGATGCGAGGGCTTTCATGCAATAGTGGTTTGCCTGCTGTCTTATTATTTTAATCATCGACCTATGGACAAAAAAATAATACATACGGTTTTCGAAGAAAGAGCCCGGGCGCATCCTGATAACATTGGTATCCGGAAAGGTACCAGGGAAGTAACTTACGGGGAGCTGAACACAGCTGCCAACAGGCTCGCTCATTTCTTAAGAAGTATTTCCTGGCACGGAGATAAAATCACCGGTGTACTGATGGATCCCGGTATCGAACAGGTAATGTCTATGCTGGCAGTTTTCAAGGCAGGCGTCATATATCTTCCGTTATCCAACGACTTTTCCGATGTAAGATTCAGGCAGATATTTGACAGCTCTTTTCCGCCGGTGCTGATCGTACAGCAGGAGGCCGAAAAACGCATATACGAGCTGCAGAACAGGATAGGCGCCTGGGCGGACTACCTGGTGGTGATGGATGAATCATACGACTTTACGGTACAGCATCGGCGCAATGAGGAATATCATCAGATGGTAATTGATACCGGAATGCTGCGGGCAGATAATCCTGAGCTGATTTCCAGCGGAGAAGATGGAAACTATATATTTTACACATCCGGGTCATCCGGTCATCCCAAAGCCATACTCGGAAAGCAGGAAAGCCTGAGCCATTTCATTCATTGGGAAATAAAGGAATTTGGCATCGACAACAGGCACAGGGTGAGCCAGCTTACGCAGATCACCTTCGATGCTTCCCTGCGGGATATACTCACGCCGCTTTGTTCCGGAGGAATACTTTGTATTCCTCCGGAAGCAACAAGGCAGCAACTGCATCAACTGATTCAGTGGATCATATCTGAAAGAATAAGCCTGATACATTGTGTTCCGTCCCTGTTCAGAGCGATTACAAAGGAAATGCAGAAAGCCGGTGGTACAGGATATAATTTCCCGGATCTTAAATACATTTTGCTGGCAGGTGAGGTACTCTATGCACGTGATGTGTTGCAGTGGCGTGCGCTGGCGGGAGAAAATACGGCGCTGGTTAACCTGTACGGAGCTACGGAAACAACGCTGATAAAAGTGTTTGAACGGATAGGGGAAGTAAGCGGGGACACCGCCACAGTATTACCTGTGGGTAAACCTATTGACAATACTTCTGTCGTAATATTAAACGGGAAAAATATCTGCCGGCCGGGAGAAATCGGAGAAATCTACATTAAAACCCCATTTGTATCAAAGGGTTATTACGGTAATGAATCACTGACAAAACAGGTGTTTGTTCAGAACCCGCTGGTGGCCGACAGAGAGGATATTGTGTATAAGACAGGAGATCAGGGACGCTATCTGAAAGATAAACGGATAGAAGTACTTGGGCGTCTTGATGATATGATAAAGGTAAACGGGGTAAGAGTAGAGTTAAGCGAAATAGAGCAGGCGGTATTAAAGAAAGAAGGTATTGAGCAGGCGGTAGTTAAAGCACATAAGAACAGTGATAATCAACAGGAGATCATCTGTTACTATACCGGCGAAAACGTTGGCAGAGACGAATTGAGAGCTCATCTTGAAACATTGCTGAACAGGAATATTCTCCCTGGGTATCTTATTCAGATGAAGGAATTTCCACTTACTTCCAATGGAAAAATAGACCGGCGTTCGTTAACCCTCAATAAAGGGTTTTTGATGAATGACCTGGAGTTTAAGGCCCCTGTCAACGATACTGAGGTGGCGCTTGAAAAAATATGGACCGGCATACTGGGGATGAACAAGATGAGCAGGGACATTTCTTTTTTTCAGGTAGGAGGCCACTCGCTGCGCGCGGTTCAACTGGCGTCCCGCATCTCTGTTGAATTAGGAGCAGCACTGAAAATTACGGATATCTTTAGTCATCCTACTATTCAGCAACAGGCGGAGTTAATACTGGCATTGTCGGAAGAAAATACAGCGACAGTTACCAGAACCGGGGAACAACAATACTACGATGTATCAAACGGGCAGCTCAGATTATGGCTGCAGCATCAACAGCAGGAAGCCGGCGATGTATACAATATTCCGGTGGCCTACCGGTTAAAAGGACCACTCAATACCAATATACTGCACAACGCATTATTGGAAGTGATCAACAGGCATGAAAGCACCCGTACCACTTTTGCCTTTGTTGACGGAGAATTGAAACAGGAAATAAAACCGACAGCATATTTTAGCTTCCGTCTGGATGCGATAGAACTAAGATCATCTGATGATCCGGAGGCTGCGCTGACGAAAATATTACAGGAAGAAAGCGGGGTGCCTTTCGACCTGAAAGTGGGACCGTTGCTCCGCTTTAGCCTTTACCGTACCGGTAATGATGAACATGTGCTGTCCCTTACTATGCATCATATTGTATGTGATGGCTGGTCGATGGAGATCATGTTTAAAGAAATAATAGCATTGTATAATGCAGGTTTAAAGAAAACAGATCCGCTGTTGCCTTTGACTACACTGCAATACAGGGATTATGTGGCCTGGCTGAGGGAACATCTTGCGCAGCACAACGCAGGGTACAGCAGGTATTGGAAAGATCAGTTCAGCAGGCCGGTGGCACCGCTGCAGCTACCGGCAGACTTCCCCCGCCCTTCGAAACAAACATTTAATGCTGCGATGTATGCGTTTGCCGTTGATCAGGATATGGTGGCGCAACTCCGGGAAATGAGTCTGGAGTACGAGGCAACAGTTTCCGATATATTGCTGGCCGCGTTCTATATGCTTCTTTATATCCGTACCGGGCAGCAGGAAATAGTAGTTGGTATTACCGTCGCCGGAAGGGAGAAAAGGGAATGGGAGGATATGGTTGGCTTTTTCGTCAACACGCTTCCGCTGCTGGTCAGGTTTAACAATGAAAACACCTTTGAACAATTGTTGTCAACAGTGAAGCATGTTGCGATGGAAGCTTATGCACGGCAACTGTATCCCTTTGATAGTATTATAACAGACATCAATGTTCCGGTAGACCGCAGCCGTAATCCGCTTTTCGATGCAGGATTCCATTTTTACAATATTGATTCGCTGTTTGATATTGCATCGCTTCAACTGGAAGATGGTACGCAACTGTCAGAACTGGATACCGGCCATCGATCGGTGAAAAGTGATATTTGCTTAAAGGCGGTGTTATTGCCACACCATCTTGAATGCTACTTTGAATACAACAAGGATATATTCAGAGAATCTACCGTGGCTTCGCTGGGGGAAGACCTGATTTTTGTCCTGAACAATATATTAAGGCATCCCCATCAGCAAATGGGAGATGTAGCTACCTCCTATGCCTCGCACAAATTGAATGGACAGGAAACGGCGAGGGAACATGTCCGCTTACGCAATCTGCAGCGTTTAATGAAATCATGATCACGTTATAACAAACCATAGCGTGATAAATACTTCAGAGATCAATATGGAGCAATCTAATCAAATGTATGCGTTGTCTCCGCAGCAAAAGCGGTCCTTCCAGCTTATGCGGAGCGGCGGGGATTATTATGGACAGTGCACCGTCAGCATTGAAGGCCCGCTTGATACT
Source organism: Chitinophaga sp. RAB17 (assembly GCF_052114225.1). Classification (NCBI taxonomy): domain Bacteria; kingdom Pseudomonadati; phylum Bacteroidota; class Chitinophagia; order Chitinophagales; family Chitinophagaceae; genus Chitinophaga; species Chitinophaga sp. RAB17. The sequence continues at coordinate 68,426 of NZ_JBFREI010000015.1, forward strand.
ACCAAATTCATGCGCTGCCTGGATAAGCTGGTGGAACGACATGAAATACTGCGCACCGTGTACCGTGTGCAGGATAACAACGCTTATCCCATCCAGGTAGTAGAACCCTTCCAACCTGGATATCTGCAACACATGCAGGTATTACGGGCGGAACTGCAGGAGGTATCTGCCCAACAGCACCAACTGACCCTTCATCTTCCGCTGCTGGCAACAGACAGCGTTTCCCTCCGGAATATCGTATCAGAACTGGCACGGCTATACGCAGACGAAGACGTAAGCGATATCGCCCTGCAATACGGGCAATTTGCAACATGGCAGCAGGAACTATTGGACATGCCGGAAGAGGAGGGAAGCGCCTTCTGGAAAGAACACGACGCTGCTTTGTTTTCTTCCGAAATATTCCCCTATGGGAGAACATCCGTAGCAGTACCGAATATACAGGTAATGGAATCGGCTGTGGACGCAGGGTTGAACGAACAGATCCAGCGGTTTTGCGAAAGGCATGCCTGTAATACGGAAGCATTTTTAGCTGCTTGTTTCGCCGGATTACTTCATCGGTATACCCGTGGTGCAATTCATTTCGGATATGTGATAAATGAGCGGGAATATGCCCCCCTGCTGTCTGGTATCGGAAACATGTCGAGGACATTGCCTTTTCATTTTCCTGTAGCAGAAGGAGCAACGTTTACAACATTGCTCGCCGCTTTCAGAGAGCTGTATGGAAACATACTCACCTGGAAGGAAGGATTTGATCCGGTGATTACTGCAAATGAAGACAGGCCAGCCTATTACGCAGGCTATGAATATCTCGACTGCCGTGAAAAATTAAAAGCAGGGGCAGTTAATTTTGAGATCAGGCAGCTGTTGGTCAAAAATGAAAATTTTGTTGTAAAAGCGTTTGTGCAGGCATATGAAAAAGGGTTGTATATCAACTGGTATTTTGATGAAAATCATATTACATCTGCTGCAGTAACCATCCTCAGTAATCAGTTGCTGGCATTTGTCAGTAATGTGTTGGCAGATCCCGATCAGGCAGTTGACCTCGTCAGTATCCTCTCCGGCGAGGAACGTGCGCTGATGATGGAAAAACTCAACCTTGCGGTGCAGCAGGAGCCAATAGCAGCGCTGGTACCCATGCTGCGTGAGCAGGCGGGACGCTATGCTGGTGAGCCGGCACTGATATTCAGTGGTGGAGTGCTCAGCTATAGGGACCTACACGAAATGTCGGACCAACTTGCATATTATCTTATTCATGAACAGGGAGTCCATCCCGGAGATCATGTAGGATTGTTAATGGGTAGATCGGAATGGACAATTATCGGCATACTCGCCATACTAAAGGCAAGGGCGGCGTTCATCCCATTGGAATTTAATTATCCGGCCGACAGGGTGAAATATATTGTGGAAGATAGTGGCGCTTTGGTGTGGCTGGCAACAGACGCTTCATTGTTCAGTCATTTTGATATAGCACATCTCCGCGGGATATCGCTGCCGGATCAATGGGAGCTGATAAAGCAATCCCCGGTGGATGCTGTTGGTCAGGCGTATAGTGATGATGATGTCGCTTATATAATTTATACTTCGGGTACAACGGGCAAACCCAAAGGCGTTAAGGTTGGCGTACGCAGTTTCTCCAATTATGTGAACTGGGCTAACCGGTACTACTTTGAGAATGCAGCCGGTCAGCCATTTGCATTTTTTACGTCCTTATCATTTGATCTGACGCTGACAAGCATTTTTTCACCACTACTGCGTGGCAGTGCCATTGTAGTTGTTGAAGCAGCAGAAATATCGGATGCGCTGACTGCTATATTCCGTCCCGGGTCAGGCGTTCATACGGTGAAGTTAACTCCCTCACATATCAGCATGTTGAGCAGCTGTGGTATCCATTCAACGGATGTGGCATTGGCTATTGTAGGAGGGGAAGCACTTACCGGGGAGCAGGTTGGGCTGCTTAGAAAACTGAATCCGCAAATCCGCATATTCAATGAATACGGCCCTACGGAAGCAACGGTAGGTTGTATTGTAAAGGAAATAAAATCAGCAGATGAGAAGATCACAATCGGATATCCTATTGTGAATGCTGATATATATATAGTGGATGAATCTATGCAACTGCTGCCTGTAGGTGTAACAGGGGAGATCTGTATCGGGGGGGCGGTGCTTGCGCATGGATATTTGAATGCGACGGATGCAGACAATGGGAAATTCAGAGAGAATCCTTTCCGCCCCGGCACACGTTTGTATAAAACGGGAGATGCCGGCAGGTGGCTGGAAACGGGGGAGATTGATTATATAGGCCGTATCGACCGGCAACTGAAAATCCGGGGATATCGTATTGAACCCGCTGAAATCGAAGAAGTGTTGCTGCGCTTTGAGGGAATCAAACAGGTAACAGTGGTGGCTACGGGTGCTGATCGCTCCCGCCTGACGGCTTACTACGCAGGTCCTGCTGTACCGGATGACGGGGATATTATCTCCTTTCTGAAGCGTTACCTCCCGGTGTATATGATTCCGGGTTATTATGTGCGGCTGGACGCGTTCCCACTTACAAGTAATGGTAAGGTAGACTATAGCGCATTGCCTGATCCTGCGGCATACTACAGCCGTAAGTCGTTGTATCAGCCTCCCCATACATTGCTGGAATGGCAGCTTACACAGATGTGGCAGGAGGTAATGGAGGACAAGAGGATCGGCATCAACGACAATTTTTTTGAACTTGGAGGACATTCCATCAGGGCTATCCGCATTATATCCAGGATATATAAGGAGTTACATGTAAAAATGTCATTGAGGGAATTTCTGAGTAATCCAACTATCCGGGAGCTGTCGGCATATATATCTACACTCGGAAAAAGTGGCTATCAACCTATAGTTGCCGTGCAGAAAAACGATGTATATCCGCTTTCTCCTGCCCAGAAGCGGTTATGGGTGCTGGATCAGCTGGATGGACAGACCGGTGCCTATAACATGACGGTGGCCTATACCATCCATGGAGCGCTGCAATCGGAAATATTAAAACGAACTTTTGCGGAAATCATTTCCAGGCATGATAGTCTGCGTACTACCTTTTCTACGGATAAGGATGAACCGGTACAGGTTATTCATCCTTTTTCTGAAGACCGGATGGATTGGGAATATATAGCATTTGAGGGAGAAGAAAATCCCGGTGATGAAAACTCACCGGTAAGACGATGGGTAGAAGGCAACGCAATAAAGCCTTTTAATCTATCGACTGGTCCATTGCTGAGGGTGCGCATGGCGCGTTTGTCGGACAATGAGCACTTGTTTGCATGTACGATGCATCATATCATTTCTGATGGTTGGTCTTTACGGATATTGATGAATGAAGTCAGGGAAGGCTACGAATGTCTGATAGACAACCGGGAGATTCCGTGGCCGCCTTTATCTATTCAATACAAAGATTACGCTGCATGGCAACATCAGCAGTTACAACTGGAAAGTCACGCCGTGCATAAAGCATACTGGCTGGAGCAGTTTGCTGACGATTTGCCGGTGTTGGATATGCCAGCCAGCTATCCGCGCCCGGCGGTGAGGTCGGGTAAGGGAGGCGCTTTTCAGCTGGTGATAGATGCAGCAACTACGGCGCAGTTGAAAGCATATGCTGAAAAAAAGAGCGCAACAGTGTTTATGGTGCTGCTGACAACGCTGGATGCCTTGCTATATAGATATACCAGTCAGAACGACTTTGTAATAGGCGTGCCTGTTGCCGGGAGAGAGCTCGATGAGCTTGCGGGCCAGGTGGGATTCTACCTGAATTTGCTGGCGCTTCGTACACGTATCAGTGAAAATGATAACTATGCGCAGCTGCTCGAAAAAACAAGAGAAACCACCTTGTCGGCCTTCGCGCATCAGGCGTATCCCTTTGATATGCTGGTGAACCAGCTTAATCCTGACCGCGATATCAGCAGGTCGCCGCTGTTCGATATCCTGTTGTCTTTCGACAATACATCTATAGAAAACAGTGACCTGTCTGGCCTGGGCAATGCCGCAATACGGCCCTTTAGGCTCAACAGCCGGAGTAACAAGTATGATCTTGCATTTTATTGTTATGAATACGCGGGAGAATTGCAGGCAAATATTGAATTCAGCCGCGATCTTTTCAGCGATGCTTATATAGAAAGACTTTCCCGTCATTTTGTGGAGATGATGAAGGCCGGTATTGAGAATGACAGCGTATCCATCAATCGTATTTCATACATGGGGGAAGAGGAGCAGCGAAGATTGATTGAAGTATTGAATAAGACGGAGGTAGCATATCCCCGTGATATCACTATAAAAGAACTTTTTGAAAAAATGGCTGCCACCTGTTCCGGCAAAATAGCTGTATGGGACGGAGCGGCAACATTTACCTATGAACAAATAAATAAACAGTCAAACCGTATTGCCCGTTTGCTTCAACAGAAAGGAGTAAGCAAAGGTAACCTGGTAGCATTGATGACCGATCGGTCAGTACTGATGATAACCGGTGTGTTGGGCATTGTGAAGGCGGGCGCTGCCTGGGTACCGGTAGATCCGGAGTATCCTGCAGACAGGATCCGGTTTATACTGGAAGACAGCCGTTGTGCTTTGCTGCTGACGGACCGGGAACCGCTGCTGTCAGGCATTGAGGCGGTTGTTATCTCACCTGAAAATATTGATAAACAATTACAGTCATTTGAAGTGACTGATATTTCAGGAGGTGCAGCACCGGATGATGCAGCCTATGTTATTTATACTTCGGGTTCCACCGGCACGCCCAAAGGTGTGATGGTCCGGCATTTCAATCTCATGAATTTTTTTACGGCCATGGATGCATCACTGGGGCTGGATGCCGGTGATACATTGCTGGCTATAACTTCTATCTCTTTTGATATATCCATACTGGAACTTTTCTGGACACTGTGCAGGGGAACCGGTATTGTGATAAAAAAGGATATACGTCAGGTAGAGGACTTCAATATTTTCCTGAAGCGCAGTGATAAAATCCGGATGGAATTCAGTCTTTTCTTCTTTGCCAGTTACCAGGAACAGGCAGAAGATAAATACCGGTTATTGTTTGATGCGGTGGATTTTGCTGATAACAACGGCTTTGAAGCAGTATGGACGCCTGAAAGACATTTCCACCAGTTTGGAGGAATCTTTCCCAACCCTGCCGTGATCAGCGCGGCTATTGCAGCAAAAACGCATCACCTGAATATCCGCGCAGGAAGTCTTGTACTGCCTTTACATGATGTGGTGCGCGCTGCCGAAGAATGGGCAGTAGTAGATAATATCTCCGGAGGAAGGGTATCTCTGTCTATGACCTACGGATGGCATGCAGATGATTTTGTTTTTAATCCTGAAGCGTTTGCAGACCGGAAAGCGCAGATGTATACGCAGATAGAAGCGTTTAAGACACTTTGGAAGGGAGGACTTCTGCACAGGAAAAACGGGATGGGGAAAGAGATTGCTATAAAAATATTCCCTGCTCCTGTGCAAACAGATATACCAGTATGGCTAACGAGTTCGGGAAGTGCTGATACCTTCAGACGTGCGGGAGAAATCGGCGCCAATATTCTTACGCATTTTCTCGGACAGGATTTGGAGGAGCTGGATAAGAACATCCGTCTCTATAAACAGACGTTGGCAGACAATGGGCATCCTGTTGAAAAAGCCCGTATTTCTATCATGCTGCATACCTTCCTGGGAGAAGATATGGAACAGGTAAGACGTGAGGTGGAAGCGCCTTTCAAAGAATACCTGTTATCCAATGCTGATCTCCGGCAACGTATCACCGCCACACTTAACAGGGATCAGGAAAGTAAAGAAGAAACCAGTGAATGGTGGAAGGAAGTAGCGCAACTGGCATTTGACCGTTATTGGCAAACCGCTGCGTTGCTGGGTACGCCCGACTCCTGCGATAGCATTGTACAGCAGCTCGCTGCTGTGGGCGTGACAGAAATAGCCTGCCTGATAGATTTTGGAATAGCGCATGATAAAATAATGGAGGGATTAAAAACACTTGCCATCTTTAAGGAAAACTATAGCGGAGGTAGTCAGGATACCAACAAGCCCGCCATCACGGTACTTCAAACCACTCCCTCCTTATTGAAAAATCTGTGGGCGGACAATAATTCCAGGTTATTTCTGCAATCACTGAAGAAAATAATTGCCGGCGGCGAGGCCTTGCCGGAAGAGCTGTTACGTGACCTGCACGCCGGCACAAATGCAGCAGTATATAACGTATACGGACCTACGGAAACAACTATCTGGTCAACGGTTGCGCGGCTTGCTCCGCATGAACCGGTTAATGCCGGCCGGCCGGTGGCCAATACGCTCATTTATGTGTTGGATAGGCACATGAACCTTGTACCGGAAGGCATTCCCGGGGAAATATATATAGGAGGTGAAGGGGTGGCAGCAGGATATCTTTACAGGGAAGAGCTGACCCGGGAGCGGTTTGTCCCGGATCCGTTCCGGAAGCTTTCACCCGGGCTGCTGTATCGCACAGGAGATATTGGACGATGGCAGAACGGTCATCTGGAGATCATCGGCCGTACCGATAACCAGGTTAAATTAAGAGGATATCGTATTGAGCTGGGTGAAATAGAAAAGGTATTGCTGAAACATCCGGCGGTAACTGAAAATGCCGTTATCCTGGAAAAAGGACCGGACGGCAGTCCCTTTATCAGCGCGTACTGCGTAATGAAAGACGGCACAGCTACCGATGAACTGCGTTCTTTTTTGCTGGATAAACTACCCGGTTATATGGTGCCGGCACAGTTCACAGCAACAAATAAACTGCCACTGACGCCTAACGGAAAAACCGATCGGAAAGCATTGGCGGCGCTACGCACAGGTAAACAGGATAATAAAGGGCATCAGGAGCCCCGTAATGATAAAGAGACCCTGCTGGCAGGTATATGGAAAACAGTGTTTAACAGGGAGGAAATCGGCATCTATGATGATTTCTTTGAAATGGGAGGAGACTCCATCAAAGCTATACAGATTCTTTCACGCCTGCAGATAGCCGGTTATAAACTGGAGCTGCGTAATATTCTCCAGTATCCTTATATCAGTGATCTTGCCACCATACTGAAGAAAACGACCAGGGTGGCCGACAGTGCGCCCGTAACGGGAAAAGTACGCCTTACGCCTGTGCAGCACTGGTTTTTTGAGCTGCCGAGAAAACAGCGGCATCACTATAATCAGGCGGTGGTACTGCAACTGGACATGGGGGCGGATGTGGAGATGATGAAAGCCATCTTCTCAAAAATACAGGAGCATCATGATGCGCTCCGGCTGGTTTTTTCGGTGAATGAAACCAGGGTGACTTCATTCAATAATCCGGTCAGTATGCCACTGGACATGCACTTCCAGGATCTGCGTTCCGTGGTTAACCCGGAAGAACAGTTGCAGGAAAGTATTGAACAGCTACAGTCGGGCATAGATCTGGAACGCGGACCGCTGATGAAACCGGGACTGTTCCTGTTGGCATCACGCAGCGTATTGGTAATCGTCATACATCACCTGGTGATCGATGGTATCTCCTGGCGCATATTATTTGAAGATATAAACAGCCTGTATCAACAATATAAAACGGGAGCAGTACTCACACTTCCGGCAAAGACAGATTCCTATAAACACTGGGCTGAAAAATTACAGGAATACAGCAATAGCCGGAAACTACTGGAGCAGAAAGCATTCTGGCGTGCGCAGGAAGAAAATGCCATTTCCATCTTTGCCGCTGATTATCCGTCAGGAATAAATACCGGAAGAACGGCCACCCGTCTCTCTTTCAGTTTAAGTGCGGGCGAAACGCAACAGTTACTTACACAGGCCAACAAAGCATTCAATACAGAGATCACCGAAATCCTCGTGACATCACTCGTTATTACCATGGCAAAAGTATTTGGCCGCGCAGAAGTATTGCTGGCAATGGAATCACATGGCCGCGAACACCAATGGGAAGATGTGGATATATCAAGAAGTGTGGGATGGTTTACCAGTCTGTATCCGCTGTTGATTGCTGTTGACTCCGGGCTGGACATGGGGCATGTTATCAAGTCCGTAAAGGAACAGATGAGAGCAGTTCCCGACAAAGGAATGGGATACGGCGTACTCAGGTATCTTACTGATTCGGCGAATAAGAGCGATATACATTTTACACAGCAGCCACAAATATGTTTCAATTACCTGGGACAGTTTGCCACTGACCTGGATAACTCCTTTTTCAGGGTGGAAGGCGATGAAGGGTTCCTCAGTGATCCGGATGATGAAAGGGATTTTGAACTTGAAATCACCGGGATTGTAGTTACCAATGAACTACAGATGACGGTCATTTATCCGCAGCAACGATATGAATCGGCCACCATGAAATTATTGATGACCACTTACCAAAGCTGTCTGCAACAGATGGTGGCCTATTGTACCGGCAAAACAGAGACCGAATTGACGCCCAGCGACCTTACCTACAAAGGGTTGTCAATGGAAACGCTGGATACCATTAATGAGCTTTTCAATTAAAACAGCCGGCCATGACCGCGAAAAACAACATCCAGGATATTTACTCACTGACACCTATGCAACAGGGGATGCTTTTTCATGCACTGCTGCATGGAACAACAGCCACTTACTTCAAGCAGAAATCCTATCGCCTAAGGGCAAGTCTTGACGTAGCAGTAGTACAGAAAAGTGTACAGGAGCTTTCACGCCGGCATGATGTGTTGCGGGCTGCTTTCATCTACGAGAATCAACCCCGGCCATTGCAGGTAATTCTCCGTGAGCGTGAAATAGGATTTACGTATGTTGATTTATCCGGAGAGGATGCATCCCGCTTACCGGAGGCAATAACCGATTTTAAACGTGCCGACCGGGAGATGGGATTTGACCTGGTAAAGGGCCCACTTATGCGGGTATCATTGCTTAAAACAGACATATCGGAATATGAGTTCATCTGGAGTCATCATCATATTTTGATGGATGGTTGGTGTACCAACATCATCATCGGAGAATTTTATGAGATATACGATGCTTTCCTGCATAACCGGCCGTATGTATTGGACACGCCCGTACCTTTCGGCAGATATATTTCCTGGTTGCAGGAGCAGGATAGCGTACGCTCCGGACAATACTGGAATGAATACCTGCAGGGATTCGATTCTCCGGCTTCATTGCCACGCAGGTACCATGGAAGTGGAAGTGGAACCATGTATGAAAGAGAAGAAATTAAATGTGCACTTGATCAGGAAACAACGCAGCGGCTTACTGCTGTAGCAGCTGCCAGCCGGCTGACAGTGTATACCGTCTGCCAGGCCATATGGGCCGTACTGTTATCTAAATATAGTCGTTGCAACGATGTGGTATTTGGTAGTGTGGTATCCGGCAGACCTGCAGGCATCCCTGGTATTGAAAAAATGATCGGGCTATTTATCAATACCGTTCCGGTACGTATTCAGTATTCCCCCAACGAGCGATTCTCTGATCTGCTGAGCCGCGTTCAGGAAAGGTCATTTGAAAGTGAATCACATCACTATTTCTCGCTGGCTGATATTCAGGCGGCCAGTTCCATGAAGCAGGAATTGGTTGACCATATTATGGTTTTTGAAAACTTCCCGACAACTGATAGCCAGGGAGAAGATAAGCTTGCGGAGATAGCCGTTCAGATAGGGGAAGAGGAAGTGTTTGAGCAAACAAACTATGATCTGAATGTTATTATACATCCCGGCGATGCTTTAAAAATTGTACTCCAGTTCAACCGGCTCGTATATGACCCGGAAGAAATCCGCCAGGCCGGCAGTTCTTTTATCAGCATCGTACAGCAGATAGTGGACAATCCCGACTGTAGCATCAGTGATCTGACACTTACTGCCAAAAAGGAACACAACAAGCCCCCTGCAACTACTGCTGTATATATACTCGATGATCAAAACAATATACTGCCGCCGGGTATAGTAGGAAAAATAGCTATCGGAGAAACGGATGCGGCAGGAACATACGGTCTGACCGGTGACTGGGGAAAATCCCTGCAGGATGGATCTGTTGTATATCTTGGTCCGGGAGGGTCAGAAGTAAAGATCAAAGGTCGTTATGTATATCCGGAAGAGATCCGTCAGCTCGTCACCACATACCCCGGTATCGGCGAGGCGGAGGTATACGCTATGACCATCAATGGTGAAATGCAGATAGTTGCCTATTATGTGGCGGGAAATGAATTAAACAGGGAACACCTGCTACAATATCTTACACAATCGCTTCCAGCGCATATGGTGCCGGCATCCCTATTGCAGATAGAAGAATTCCCCCGCACGCCTGATGGTAAAACCGACAGAGAAAAATTGCCCGATCCATCCTATCTCAGCGAGAAGAAATCCGGTGCGGAGAAAATTCCGGCCAACAGAGCAGAAGCCAGATTGAAGGAACTATGGCAGGAAGTCACCGGACGTAAAGATATCCCCGTTGATGGAAATCTGTTTGAGCTAGGCGCACATTCTCTGGATGCTGTAAGGGTGATATCCCGTATCCGCAGGGAATTTGATATCAGCTTTAGCGTAAAAAAGATATTTGATAATCCTACTATCAGGAAACAGGTTGACGAAATGCAGCGTGCGAACAGGGAAAAATGGGAAGAACTTACCCCCACCGGCATATTACCTGCATACGAACTGTCACCTGCCCAGAAAAGAATGTGGATGCTGGATCAGATTCAAAAAGACCAGACCGCCTTTATCATCTATGGTGTTTATTTCATCAGGGGCAAACTCGATACCGCTGCTTTTATTAAGTCAGTACACGCACTGGTAGAAAGGCATGAGATATTGCGTACCATCTTTGTGAAGTCAGGTGCGGGCGTGCAGCAGGTGATACAGCCTTTTGATCCTGCTTCCTGTGATGCCGTATATAATGACCTTACTGCCGATCCCGGTAAAACAACGGAAGTCATTGCCATTCTGAATGGTCACCACAGAACTGCATTTGATATCGGAGAGCGTCCGCCATTCAGCGTTAGACTGCTACAGATAAATCCGGATGAATTTATTTACACAATTGCAGTTCATCATATTATCGCAGATGGCTGGTCTGTAGAAATTATTAAAAATGAATTACTGCAGTTGTACAATGCTTTCAGCAACAGGTACCGGAATCCCCTTCCGCCGCTGCACACGCAGTACAAAGATTATGCGGCCTGGCTGCAACGGAAATTATCCGGCGATAGTTTGCAACAGATGCGGGCATACTGGTTGAAAGTGTTTGATGGGGAACGCCTGCAGTTGAATATGCCAACGGATTTCCCGAGACCTGCGATCCGCACTTTCCAGGGTAATACATCGGCTTTTTCTATCAATGGCGAATTGACGGCAGCACTACGCAGGGTGGCACAGGAAAAGTCGGCCAGCTTGTTCGTATCGCTGTTGGGTTGCGTGGTGGTATTGTTGTATAAATATTCCGGACAGCGGGATATTACTATCGGCACTGATGTGGCGGGGAGAGTAAACGAGGATTTCGAAAACCAGGTTGGTTTGTACCTTAACACCCTGGCGCTCCGCACAACCTTCGAAAGTACCGACAGCTTCACAGATTTGCTGGACAACATAAAGGAAAATTTCTGGGATGCCCAGCAATACCAGCTTTACCCGATAGATGACCTGGTAGCCGACCTGAAAATACCGGCCAATGCTGGCAGGTTGCCTCTTTTCGATACTTTTCTGCTGCTGCAGAATATAAACAGGAATGGAGTGGACGACACCATTGCAGGAGACATCCGGGTAGAAGAATATACACTACCGGGCGGCCCTGCCAAATTCGACCTGACTTTCATATTCAAGGAAACGGAAGAAACATTGCAATTGCTGATGGAATATAATACGGATCTGTTTCTGCCGGAAACTATCGACCGCCTGTTCAATGATTTACTGTTAATCATGAACGCTTTGACTACTAACGGCGCACAAACGGTGGCTTCTATTCAGATGAGCCGCAGCGAAGAAGAGATAGCTTTTGAAAACCTTATCAACGCCGGATTATGAACAACATTGATTCATTTATAAATAAAGTAAAAAACTTCGAGACAATAGAAAAGAAAGATCTGCAGGTGTTTGCAAGTGAGCAACTGCTGGCGGTTAGTGTGGAGGAAATGAAAATGCTGCCCGCCTATCTCCGCCAATTTGACCTTAGCCCGGATGACCTGTCCGGCTGCATCGGAGATCCAATCATGATCAATGAAACAATTGCAGATGTCCGGAATTTTATCAGCATTATATATACCGCTTTAGACTGTGCTAAAAAGGGGATACCGTTTGATTATAAGACAAGGATCTTTTTCGGACTGGTTTCTTCTATACACATCCGCACTTTTGAAGCGGCCATCAGGGAGTCCGATTTTGATGCTGCCGGCCTGCAGGAAAGTGTGCAGAGTTCAGCCCGTTTCAATGAATACATACGCAGACTGCTTGGAGAGCTTCCGGTTACTTTCAGGTTAAAACTCGATTTTTCAGCGTCGTATCTGTCGGAAGAAGTGCAGTACGAATCGCCACTCAGTTTCAGCACTTCCCACGCCGGTTTTTTGATGAAGGTGTCTAATACATATGAGCTTTGGCAATTGGCCAAAGATGATGGACTACCGGAAACAGATACTGTGCAGTGGCTGGAAAATACCATTGAAGACGGAGCGGTACTGTATGACATTGGTGCCTGCCTTGGCTTTTTCTCGCTCTATGCCGCGAAATTGGGTAAAAAGATTAAGGTGGTTTCGTTTGAACCTGACCCTGTCAATTACTACAGGCTGTGTATGAATATTCAAGCCAATAAGCTGTACGATTCGGTTGTTTCCTATCACATGGCCGTGTCTGATTTCGTTGGATTTAATACGTTCAACTCGTCAGGTTTTTTCGCCGGGAAGGCAGAAAATACGTATGAAAGCATGACTGCACCTTCTCATGTATCGGGATGCGTTGTTACCACCATTGATCATTTTGCGGCATCAGGAGAACCACCTACCCACCTCAAAATTGATGTGGACGGAGTGGAAGGACTGGTACTGTCCGGCGCTGCAAATACGTTGCTGTCAGGCAGTCTTCAGCATATCCTTGTGGAAACCTACGAAGAATCTGCTATAGGTATATCCAGCTATCTCGCCAATTTCGGATTCACCGAAAAGTCGCATTTTTTCCCTTCTGAGTTCCGATATAACAATGAAGGCAGACAAGGCAATTATATTTTCAGTAAATGATACAGATCATTCATTTAAATAATCCGCTGTGTTAAAAGATACATTCAGTCAGCATCTGCGCAGTACCTTCCTTTGCGTTGGAGATGATCATATTACATTTGACAGATGCCGGAGTGCGAGTCAACAGTTGTTCCGGCAATTTTCTGATGCCTGTACACCGGCGCCTGGAAGTCGTATCGCTGTTCTCGCAGAAGATCCGCTGCTGGCCATCATTATGGTCCATGCAGTTATATCAGGCAACTGTACTGTTATACCGGTTCCTCCCGGATATACAGAACAGCAGATCAATAAGCTATTCGATATGCTTGATCCCGCGTACTGTATAGTGGAAACTCATCTGTCACATAAATGTAGTGCGGCATATAAACTGTATTGTGTAGATAGTTTACCGGAAACAGTTGAGGAAAATGATATTTCCGGCAGAACACAGTGGAGCGATGTGCCGTTGATACTCTGCCATACCTCTGCAGATGGCAGTTTAACGAGGAAAGAAATTTCAGTCGGCTTATTGGAGAAAACCTTTTATCAGTACGATGAACTTTACGAGGTAAAGCCAAGCGATGTATTGTTAATTTTTGAAGAAGAATTATATGCCCGGATCCCCGAAGTGCTCTGGGCCTGGTACAATGGCATCACGGTGGTATTACATGCAGCAGCAAACGAAAGCCCGATGGATCAGTGGGTACCTACCGCCGTCAGCTTCGGAATGCAGTTTGGTCTGTTTTATTTCGGCAGTCATAACGAAGGCGTTACGGAGAGGAATAAATACAAATTGCTGATAGACTCCGTAAAATTTGCAGATGAGCATGACTTCAGTTGTGTATGGACGCCTGAAAGACATTTTAACCAGTTCGGCGGGCTTTTTCCGAATCCATCCGTATTAAGCGCTGCGTTGGCAATGGTCACCAGCCGTATTCAACTGCGCTCCGGGAGTATCGTGTCTCCACTGCATCATGCAGTCAGAATTGCAGAAGACTGGTCTGTAGTTGACAATTTATCAAACGGAAGAGCGGCTGTTTCTTTTGCTTCGGGATGGCAGTGCAACGACTTTGTTTTTTTTCCTGACAGATATGACAAGCGACATGAATACATGCTGGAACAGATAGCCGAAGTGAAAAGCTTCTGGAAAGGGGAACACCGTGCCATGTTGAATGGATTGAAAACACCTGTGGAAGTTGAAATTTTCCCTAAACCGGTACAGGCTGAGCTGCCGGTTTGGATGACAGTATCAGGAAAGACAGAATCTTTTGTGGATGCGGGGAAAATTGGCGCCAATATCCTTACACATCTGCTTTGGCAGGATACGGATGAACTGATAGGAAAGATCAGGGCATACCGGGATTCTCTCGAATTGAATGGATTTGATCCCGCATCCCGTATTGTATCAGTAATGGCGCATACATTTCTTGGTGCTGACAATGATGCGGTAAAAGAAAAAGTAAAACCATTCCTGATGGACTATATCCGGTCTTCAGTTCACCTGATAGAAGCCATGTCTGGCAGTAATGTACAGAACAGGGAGAAAAAGGATGTCGTTGGCAGATATGGTACTGTGGAAGAAGAAATGCCGGCAGATCTGCTGGAACAGCTGGTGGAATTTGCGTTTGAACGTTTTTTTGAAAAAGCTGCCTTACTGGGAACACCTGAAAAAACACATCATCTTATCCGGAAATTAAAAGGGTATGGAGTAGATGAAATTGCCTGCCTCATTGATTTTGGCCTCCCTGATAAAGAAATTCTGGCAGCGCTGCCCTATCTGGACGAGCTGAGAAAACTATATGATACAAAGTTGATCCGGAAATATAATGTTACCCTGATGCGCTGTTCCAGTGAAAAACTGACAGCCCTGAAAAGCAATAAGGATGCAGCCCTGTTCCTCAGCAGGCTGCGGAAAATACTGACAGACAACGGCCATGATGCGGTATCAGCAGAACTGGAATACGATCACAGACAGCATATACTTCGTTTTAATGACAACGATGTAAACAGTTTGTTTGACGTGATTGACACTGACATACCGGAGATGAAGGAAGCAGATGTGCTCGAAGATTTTAACGCGCCCATTGATAAATCTTTTTAAATAACAGCTATACTAAAGCAACTATGTGCGGAATAACAGGAGTATACAATATTGGTGCCCCCCGTCAGGTGGAACGGAATGTGTTGCAGGGCATGACAGATGCGCTGGCTCATCGCGGCCCCGATGATGCTGTGATCCTTACAGATGACAGGTTCGGATTTGGTATGCGCAGACTGAGTATCATAGACGTGGCTAACGGAAAGCAACCATTTTACAGTGAAGATGGAGCGGTGGTGCTGATCTGCAACGGTGAAATATTCAACTACAGGGAATTACGGGATGAGTTACAGCAAAAGGGTTACCGATTCACCACCCTGTGCGATGTAGAAGTTATCGTACATCTGTATGCGGAGTATAAAAGGGAGTTTCTCCATAAACTGAATGGGCAGTTTGCCTTCGCCATATTCGATAAACGGGACAACAGCCTTTTTCTTGTAAGAGATCAGTTCGGTATCTGTCCATTGTTTTACGGCATTTTCAACAATACACTGATATTTGGTTCTGAAATAAAAGCCATCCTGGCGCATCCGCTGGCAGTTAAACAAGTGAACCTCACCGGGCTGGATCAGGTATTTTCATTTCCCGGTATGGTAAGTCCAGTTACCATGTTCAAAGGTATTGAATGCCTGCCGCCGGGACATTCCCTTCACATCAGGAATGAGGCGATACAGGTTAAAAAATACTGGGACCTTGATTATCCTGAAGAGGCACACCTCTATGAAAGCCATTCGGAGCAACATTATGTGGAACAGCTCGAAGAGTTATTATTTCAGTCAGTAAAACTCCGCCTGCAGGCGGACGTTCCGGTGGGATTCTATCTCAGCGGTGGTCTTGATTCTTCTCTTATCGGGGCCATTATGAAAAAAATCAATCCTGATATTTCCTATCACTCTTTTTCAATTATGTTCCCGGAGTTATCGGATAAACAGATTGATGAAAGAAGATTTCAAAGGATGATGAGTGAACGTTTAAATTCCATTCATCATGAAATCCCTTTTAACTATATGGATATAGAGAAAGGGTTGAGAGAGGCGGTATTCTTTGCGGAAAGCCCGCTGAAGGAAACCTATAATACCTGCTCCCTGCAATTATCGAAGTCAGTGAACAGGAACGGCATAAAAGTAATTCTCTCCGGCGAAGGCGCCGATGAGTTTTTCGGTGGATACGTTGGATACAGATTTGATAAACAAAGAATCAACGGGGGAGAGGTGAAGGGACTGGAGGAGTTGCTGGAAGAGCAGATAAGGCAGGAGTTATATGGAGAACCGGATTTTTTTTACGAGCTGAATCAGCATGAGCTGAAGGAATCCAAGCAAATGCTGTACAGTCAGCGTGTAAATACTGCATATGCTGATTTTGATTGCCTCACGAAAACCGTCATAGACAAAACCAGAATCGCCAACAGGCATGTTTTTCATAAGAGATCTTACCTGGATCTGAAGCTGCGGTTATCTGACCACCTGATTGCGGATCACTGCGACCGCGTGGCCTATGCAAATTCAGTGGAGGGAAGATATCCTTTCCTGGATATCAACGTGGTAGACTTTGTAAGAACAATCCCTCCGGATGTTAAAATGAAGGACCTGGTGGAAAAATATATTCTGAAGAGAATGGCTGGTAAGTACCTGCCGGAGGCCATCATCGACAGACAGAAGTTCGGCTTTGTGGCGCCGGGAAGTCCGCAACTGCTGCAGGGCAATATCGAATGGATACAGGACATGCTGTCGTATGAAAGAATAAAAAGGCAAGGATATTTTGATGCCGATGTAGTGGAAAGGCTGAAGAAGATCTACGGAAAACCTGGTTTCCGACTCAATCTCCCTTACGAGTCCGATTTGCTGATAGTGGTACTTACTTTCAATATTTTTCTGGATGTATTCAATATGCCCGACTATTAAATCCACTTAAAAAAATAAAGATCCCAATCGAAATAAACTTACTCTGACATGACTGTTGATAAACAATTTGTTCACCGGGTATTTTCAGTGATCGCCTGCGCTTCGCCTTCCGCTATTGCGGTAGAAGAAGAGGGCCGGCAGATTACTTATGCAGGTCTGGAAACAGTATCTGGCCGGTTGGCTGGTTTTCTGTCTGGAGCAGGCGTTAAAAAAGAAACCATTATTGGCGTTATACTGCCTTCCTCTGTAGAACTCGTGGCATCACTGCTGGGTATATTCAGGACAGGGGCAATCTATCTGCCGATAGATATGCAGTTTCCGGCGAAAAGGCTGCAGCAGATATTCACTGTTTCAGCACCTGAAATACTGATCATTCACCGCTCCTGGCTGGATGAAGTGCTGCATTTTATCCGTGAGTGGGATGTAAAGATGCCTGGTATTATTGTTCCCGGTGACATGACTTCGGATACTTCTATACAATGGATAGCACCAGGCCAGCCACCTGTGGACGTGAATGTTGACACATATGCACCATTCAGTTATGAAGGTTCGCCGGAAGATGCTAACTATATATTCTATACTTCCGGCTCTTCCGGAGAAGCAAAACCCATCCTGGGCTGTCATATCAGTCTTAGTCATTTTATTCAATGGGAGATCAGGGAATTCAGTCTTAACGAGACATATAAAATCAGTCAGCTTACAAAAATCACCTTCGATGCCTCGTTGAGAGATATTTTCGCTGCGTTGTGCGCAGGCGGCACTTTATGTATCCCTTCAGAAACAACCAGGAATAATATTCCGTTACTGATCCGGTGGTTGGACGAGCATGGTGTTAGTCTTGTGCACTGTGTGCCGTCATTGTTCAGAGTGATCATTAAAACA
Organism: Chitinophaga sp. RAB17; assembly: GCF_052114225.1. Lineage (NCBI taxonomy): Bacteria > Pseudomonadati > Bacteroidota > Chitinophagia > Chitinophagales > Chitinophagaceae > Chitinophaga > Chitinophaga sp. RAB17. Next base: position 86,496 of record NZ_JBFREI010000015.1, read on the forward strand.
TTGCAGGCCGGGACTTATAACAGTGCGCTTTTTCCCAGGCTGAAATATATATTGCTGGCAGGAGAAGTGTTGTATTCAAAAGATATCAGCGATTGGAGAAAGGCTGCCGGTATGAGCGCTGAAATTGTGAATTTGTATGGAGCGACTGAAACCACGCTGGTAAAAACCTTTCACCGTATCCGGGAAATTTCAGCAGAGGCATCGCAGCCGGTACATGTGGGCGTGCCAATCGATAATACGCTCGTGGCGATCATCAACGACGGCGCCTTGTGCCGCATAGGAGAAATTGGTGAGGTATATATAAAAACACCATTTGCAACAAAAGGATATTATAAGAATGAGGCCCTCACCGGAACTGTGTTTGTACAGAACCCACTGTTGCCGGACAGAGAGGATATTGTATTCAGAACAGGAGATATGGGAAGATATCTTCCTGGTAGAAATATTGAAATACTGGGACGTCTCGATAACCAGGTGAAGATAAACGGTATTCGGCTGGAATTGAATGAAGTGGAGCAAGCGATGATGCAACAGGACGGTATTGAGCAGGTAGTGGTTAAATTTCACAAGACTACAGATGATCTGCAAATGCTGATCGCCTACTATACAGGGCGGCAGATCAGTGGTGAGACCCTGAGGGATTTTCTCCGTAATTCACTGGCCGATTATGCCATTCCCGCACATTTTATCTGGTTGGAAGAATTTCCGCTGAATCTGAATGGAAAAATAGACAGAAGATCCCTGCCCTTGCCCGAAGCAATTATTGAGTCGGGTGAATATGTGGCACCTGAAGGAGAAACAGAGATAAAGATTGCCGCCATCTGGAAGTCTATCCTTGGATTAAAGCGTATCAGCAGAACAACTTCTTTTTTTGCCTCCGGTGGACACTCCCTGCTGGCTATTCAGCTTTTGTCAAGGATCTACAGCGATCTGCAGGTAGATTTGAAAGTCGGCGACATATTCGCTCATCCTACCATAGCACAACAGGCCGCCCTGATCGCTGTTTCCGAAACCGCATCGTTCAAAAGTATACCGGCAGGTGCCATCAGCAATGGACTGCATGAAGCGTCCCGGGGGCAGCACAGATTATGGACGCTTGCCCGGCTGGAAGAAGGTAGTAATGCCTATAATATGGCAGGCGCTTATCTGCTGAGTGGACATCCCGACATTAATGCCCTTCAACAGGCTTTCAACGCCTTTATCAGCCGGCATGAAATATTGCGCACTAATTTTATGCCTGATGGTGCCGCGCCGAAACAACTGGTGCATGCGGCCGGTCAAACAGATTTCCATATCAGTTACCACGACTACAGCAGCAAGAGGTATGCTGCAGATGATCCATTTATTATATCACTGATAAATGAAGAAGCTGCCCGGTCTTTTGACCTTGAAAACGATCGGTTGCTGCGTGGGACATTACTGCAAATAGCACCGGATAAACACATCTTCCTGCTCGTCATGCATCATATAATTTCTGATGAGTGGTCTATGCAGATCCTGGTGCGCGAGGTAGCAGCCCTATACAATGCCTTCCGCAGCGGTGACAAAGCCGATTTACCGGAATTGAAAATTCAGTACAGGGATTTCGCTTCCTGGCATAATAAATTATTACATTCCACAAAGGGCGAAGAAAACAGGCAATTCTGGCTGCAGCAGTTTGCAGATACACCGCCAACATTAAATCTGCCGACCGATTTCATACGCCCTCAGGTGTTTACCTCAAATGCAAAAGCGTTGTCCTTTGTGATCGGTGAAAATAGTGCTGCACAATTGGTAGCGCTTGCGCAGCAACAGGAGGCCACGCTTTTTATGGTCCTGCTTTCTGCCGTATGTGCGCTCATTTATCGCAAAACGGGGCAGCGTGATCAGGTGATCGGTTCCCCCCTGGCAGGAAGAATCCATAAAGACCTGGAAGACCTCATGGGCTTATTCATCAATCCACTGCCGGTCCGTGTCCGTTTCCCGGAAGCCTCGCTGTTTACAGACCTGCTGGAAGTAGTAAAAAAGACTACGCTGTCAGTATATAATCATCAGCTCTATTCGCTTGACATGTTATCTGCCGACCTCTCTATGAAGAGGGATTTTAGTCGCTCCATGTTTTTTGATGTGGCGGTGATGTTGCAGAATGTAAGTGGACGAAACGACGGACAGCAGGCGTTTGAAGGATTATATGTGGATTATCTTCCGCTGGATGTGGTAAGCAAACATGACTGGGAATTCTACTTTGTGGAAGAAAACGGCGCCATTCATCTTACCATTATTTACAATACTGATTTATATATGCCGGATACCATCGCGTTGATCGGAAAAGAGTTGTTGCAGATACTTGAATTGGCGGCAACAACTTCGAAATACCGGCTCGATGAAAATGATACTGATACTATGATTGCCGAGAGGTCGCAGCCTATCAGCAACATTTTTTAATAAATTATTTCTCCCGTAATCAACTTCTCCAAAATGCATTACACATTCGATGTCGGAAAGGAAGCAGACCGTATTATTGCGGAAATAGAACACCGGGTATTTTATACTTTTTACAGAGCAGGAGCAGTACTGGGGATTTCCGGTGGGATAGACAGCAGTGTGGTGGCAGCACTCGCAGTACGGGCGCTGGGTAGAGATAATGTATTGGGGCTGCAGATGCCGGAACGGGATTCCTCACCACTCACCGCCGATTTGTCAACACTGATAGCCAAACATCTTGATATTATCACCATCGAGGAGGACATCACAGCCATGCTCGCGGCATCACCCTGCTATACCATGCGCGACAAAGCCATTCAACAAATCATACCGGAATACTCGGAGTTGTACAAGTGTAAAGTTGTGAATTCGAGTTTGCTGGGAGAGGAGCAGGGGAATGTTTTTTCAATTGTAGTCCTTTCCCCGGACGGGAAGGAAACACGGGCTGTGCTACCGGCAGAGGTGCTCAGAACCATTGTCGCCGCCACCAACAACAAACAAAGGGTACGCAAGCTGCTGGAATATTTTTATGCCGACAAACACCACTACGTTGTAATGGGAACGCCGAACCGCCTGGAATATGAACTTGGCTTTTTTGTGAAAAACGGAGATGGTGCGGCAGACATGAAGCCTATAGCGCATCTTTACAAGCGTCAGGTATATGAAATGGCGAAATATCTGGGCATCCCCGATATTATTCAAACAACACCTTCTACCACCGATACCTATTCACTGGAGCAAACACAGGAAGAGTTTTATTTCGCCATGCCTTTGCTGAAACTTGACCAGTGTCTGTATGGTAAAAACAATGGGTTGCCGGTAGCGGAAATAGCGGGTAGCACAGGTCTTACCGAGGGACAGGTGCAAGTGGTATTCAACGATATTGATCAGAAGAAAATACTGACGGAATACCAGCGCTTAAATCCGGTGATGATAGGAGATATGTAAGCGTGCTGCCTGCGAATACAATTTTATTAACGCATCATTTCATAGCCTGATATGCGGCATATGCTATCTGCCTGCCCTGGCGCCAATTAATGATTGATAACAATGAATAAGGAATTTGTACACAGCGTTTTTGAACAGCAGGTGACCCTGTCACCTGAGGCGATTGCCATAGAACATAGTGGACGTAAAGAAACCTATGACCGGTTGAACAGGCAGGCCAACAGAATTGGCCATGTATTACAGACCATCATACCTCCCAAAGGTGTAACCGCAGTATTGCTGGATGCAGACCCGCTTTACATCAGAAGCATTTTGGGTATACTGAAATCAGGAGGTGTATTTATGCCTATGGATGCCCATATGCCCTTACATCGTTTACAGCAGATGCTGGAGCAAAGCAAGGCCGCTGTGTTAATCACTTCGGAAAAATTGCTGCCCCTGGTGGAGCGCCTCATGGAAAATACACCGGTGAAATGGTTGATGTTATTGTCTGATAATGATATTCCGGTTAAAGTGTACGAATGGAAAAATGATCATCTGCATGAGGTGTTTGTAAGCCAGGGAATCGTCAATAATGAGGAAAATCTTCCACTGCTGAACAGCGGTGAAGATGGCAACTATATTTTTTTTACATCAGGATCTACCGGCGTACCAAAGGGCATACAGGGAAAGCATGTGAGCCTGTCCCACTTTATCCATTGGGAGATGAGCGAAATAATTAACGGTAGCAAGGTAAAAGTGAGCCAGCTGACGCCGGTCACATTTGATCCTTCATTGCGGGATATATTTCTTCCGCTTTGCTCGGGAGGTACCTTATGTATACCGGACAGGGCAGACAGAGAAGATCACCTGGCATTGCTGAAGTGGTTAAATGATGCCAGGGTAACGGTAGTGCATATGGTTCCGTCATTGTTCAGGGCACTTATAAAAACAATGAGCAGCCTGCCTGATCCATCTTCCTGCCTGCCATCACTAAAATATATATTACTGGCCGGAGAGCCATTGTATGGCTATGATGCTGTTAACTGGTACCGGTTGAAGGGAGAATCAGTACAACTGATCAACCTCTATGGTCCTACTGAAACCACGCTTGCCAAATTCTTCTATCGGATCAGCGATTACAATCAGTTGCTGAAAACACCGAATGTAAATATCCCGGTTGGTAAACCTATCAGCAACACACTGGAAATGGTTTTTAGCAATGGGAGTATTTGTAAGAACGGCGTAGTGGGAGAAGTATATATCATGACGCCTTTTATGACTAAAGGATACATCGATGCCACCCTCAATGAAAACGCTTTTGTACAGAACCCGCTGCACAACAAATACACAGATATAGTATATAAAACAGGGGATCTTGGAAGATATCTTCCTGACGGAAATATAGAGCTGGTGGGGAGATTGGATTTCCAGGTCAAGATAAATGGCGTCCGCGTAGAGATAGAGGAAATAGAATATCATCTGCGGAGCATTGAAAAAATTGCGCAATCAGTGGTACTGGTAAAGGAAATGAGGAATGGTGAAAAGAAGCTGGTCTGTTATTATGTGGGAAAGGAGCCGCTGGATGACGCAGCATTGAAAGAATACCTGGAACTATATCTTCCCGGATCTATGATTCCGGCTTACTTTATTTCACTGAAAGAAATGCCGTTGTTACTCAACGGAAAGATAGATAAAAAAGCGCTGCCGGATCCGGTGCTAGCCGCTGCAGCCGACTTTGAGCCACCGGCAACAGATATGGAAAGAACACTTCATGAAATATGGAAGGATGTATTTCATGCAGACCGTATCAGTGTGCTTGATAGCTTTATTAGCCTGGGAGGAAACAGTCTCAATGCCATCCAGGTAATGACGAAAATCAATGGAAGCCTGCAGGCCGGGATCAGACTGGGAGATCTCCTGAAACTGACAACGATACGGAATATCGCAGCGGAAATTGACAGAAAGAAAAGGAGTAACGGCAAAAGTATAGAGCCGCTGGGAGAACAGCCGTTTTATGAATTGTCGTTCCTGCAAAAAAACTACTGGCTGGCAGAGAAGATGAGCGATGGTAACAATGCGTTCATGATGGCAGGTGCTTATCTGCTGCTGGGTCAGCTGGACAAAGACGCTTTTGCAAAGGCGCTGCTGACGGTGGTAGAAAGACATGAAATACTAAGAACGGTTTTCCAGGCAACAGATGGAGAACTAAAACAGGTGGTGAGACGCTGGGATACCGGAAGCTATGATATGCTGTTTGAAGACCTGAGGCAGGAAACAACCAGGATACAGGATATTGCAGACAAGGAAGTGAAAATCCCTTTCGACCTGGAAAACGGTCCTTTGTTCAGAACCCGGCTAATGCAATTGCAGGAGGAGAAATATGTTTTTCTACTCAGCATGCATCATATTATTTCGGATGGTTGGTCTGTAACCATATTGATCAGGGAAATACTGATGCTCTATAATGCTTATCGGGCCAACAGGAGTAATCCGCTCAAATCTTTACACGTACAGTATAAAGACTTCGCAGCCTGGCAGAATGCCCGGCTGAAAAATGGTGTCATCAGCGATGCGCGCACATTCTGGCTGAACAAATTTGAAAAACTGCCGGAGTCGGTCGGGCTACCGTCAGATTTTCCACGACCTGAAAAAAGATCCTTCCGTGGAGATACCATCTCGCAACATATAGATGAACACCTGACGCGCAACCTGAAAGAATTCAGCAGGACTTATGGCGTAAGTCTTTTCGTATTGGTTACCACAGCACTGAAAACATTGCTCTATAAATATACCGGACAGGAAGACATTATAGTGGGTACTGCCGTGGCGGGCCGTGATCACCCCGAGCTGGAAGAGCAGGTAGGACTGTACACCAATAACCTGGCGCTGAGAACAAGGGTGAGCGGCCAGGAAAGTTTTCTGGATTTACTACAGTCGGTGAATAAAGATGTGCTGGAGAGTCTTAATCACCAGTCCTATCCCTTTGATTTGCTGATCGACGAACTGAAGTTGCAGCGTGATTTTGAAAGATCGCCCCTGTTCGATGTACTGATACTGGTACATAATTTTGAATCCCTGATGAATGAAGACAGCCGGATGGAGGGCCTTCAGGTGGAAGAGATTCCGCAGAACATCAAAGCCAGCAAATTTGATCTCAGCTTTATTTTTTGGGAAGATGGTCCATATCTCAAGATGGACATCGAATACAGTACAGATATTTTTCGCGCGGAAACTGTATCCTGGTTTAAAGATGCACTGGTAAATATTCTGAAGGCCGGTGTGGATACACCTGCAGTTTCAATATCTGATCCGGTACTATTATAAACAATTGAGCATATTCTGCTTTTAACACTTCTTATCAACTATCTGTATGGATCTGTCAAAAATCTTAAAAAAGCGGTCCCGGAGTTTCATATTTTTTATGTTACTGCTGGGAGGCGTCAATAGCCTGTTGTACACTGCAATACTTGCACTGATCGACCACAGTATTGGCAGTGGCCAGGCGCAGGCCGGCAATAGAAACTGGATGCTGTTTGCCGGAATGGTGCTCCTGTCTTTTTTTATTTCAAGGGTTTTTCAGGGATATATCATCCGGCTGACACAAAATGTATTCTTTGAGTTTGAAATGCTGCTGATCAATAAACTTCGCCGGGCCTCCTATCAGAAAGTAGAGCAGATGGGTAGTGAAAAATTGTACACTGCAGTAGGAGATATCCGGACATTGAGCGGATTACCGGAAGCATTTATGCAGGCTTTTAATTCGGCCATTATCATCATTTGTTCGCTGGTATATATATTCTTCATTTCTCCCTGGGGAGGTGGAAACATACTGGTGCTGATGGTTGTACTGGCAGCCATTTATGTGGTGAGAAACAAAATCATCATGAAGGATCTCAACAAAATAAGAGATCTGGAGAATATCCATTACCGTTACCTGCATGATCTGCTCGAAGGATTTAAGGAAATTAAAATGAGCCGGCGGCGGAGTAACAAACTGTTTGAGCGTATAGGCCAGAACAGACTCAATAGTAAACAACTCAGTATCAAAACCGGCATCAGGTATTTAACCAATGAGCTGATCGGCATCTATAGCTGGTATGTAGTACTTGGTATGGTGTTATTTGTTTTACCAATGATATGGAAAATGCCTGCCGCCGACATTTCCTCATTTATCATTGTTGTGCTCTACCTGATGGGACCCGTTGCCCGGCTGGTAGTCTTCTTTTCCTATTATTCCGGCTCTTTTATCGCTGTAAAAAGACTGAAAGATTTTGATAAGGAAATTGATGTTCCTGACCCCTCTGCGGCAACTGACGAAGCGGTGACGGCTGTGACGACTCAGGAGTTCAGGAAAATTCAATTTGATAATGTTGCATATGAATACTTTGACGCCAAGCATGAAAAAACTTTCAGCTGGGGGCCGGTGGACTTCACTATTAACAGGGGAGAGATCGTATTTGTGACAGGAGGGAATGGCAGCGGCAAGAGTACTTTTGTGAAATTGTTTACAGGGCTGTATTCACCGGTACGGGGACATGTTTATTATAATGATGACATCATTACCAGCCAGGAGCTGGCTACCTATACAGAGGAAATATCTGCCATATTTACCAACAATTATATTTTCTCCGAGAACTATGATGACTTTGACCTGAGTACCAACAACACTGAACTGGGGAAGTTCGTCCAAATGCTTGAGATGGAACAGCTCATTCGTTTTAAAAGTAACGGCACCATCGATGCCAGTCTTTCGAAAGGCCAGCAAAAGCGCCTTGCACTGATCTTTTCGCTGCTGGAGAAAAGAGATATCCTTATTCTGGACGAATGGGCGGCAGAGCAGGACCCGCGCTTCCGTGCCTACTTTTATAAAGTGTTGATACATCAGCTCAGGGCAATGGGAAAAACCATCATCGCCATTACGCACGATGATGAATACTATGAATATGCGGACCGGTTAATCAAATTTGACTACGGCAGAATATTGGAATTTGAGTATAGCAAAACGGAAAAGATATAGCTCCCGTAGTATCTGATCATTCAATAATAAAAATGCTTTTTATGCATCTGACAGTTGCGCAAATAGAACAATATCACGAAAACGGTTACCTGCTGCTGGAAAACGTGTTTAGTGCAGGAGAAGTAGATCATATCCGCAGGGAGATGATAAAAGTAATTGCAGAGGATAGCCCACGGCGTATATTGGAAAAAAATGGGGCTGTCCGTTCTTTTTTTGCACCCGATCATACCAACGAAACTTTCAAAAGGATCGTCTGCCTGAAACGGATGGTGATCCCGTCCAGTCAGCTGATCGGATCAGACGTATATGCCCATCAGACAAAAATTAATTCCAAGTCGGCGATGATCGGCGATTGGTGGGAATGGCACCAGGACTATACATTCTGGAAAAATGATGATGGCATGCAAACGCCGGATGTGCTCACAGCCATGATCTATCTCAGTGATACCAATGAATTTAACGGACCTATGCTGCTTATCCCCGGTTCCCATAAAACAGGTACGGTAAACGATGAGGAAAACAGCGCTCCCAATGGCGATAACGACAATGAGTGGTTTGAGAACTATAAGGCCAGCACCTTTTATATGACAGCGCTGACGGCAGATCTCAAATACACCCTGAAACAGCACGAAATTGCGAGATGGGCGGAGCGGAAAGGAATAGTATCAGCTAAGGGGCCCGCCGGTTCGGTGTTATTCTTCCATGGAAATGTATTTCATGCTTCTTCCAATAACCTGTCACCCTGGGACAGGCATACTTTCCTGGTAACCTACAACAGTACCCGCAATACATTGACTGAAGTAGAAAGACCAAGACCTGCATTTATCGCCAACCGTAATTATGAAAAAATACTCCCGCTTTATGACGGGCTATAGCTTATAAAAAATATCATCACCCGCCGATAAATCATACGCATACCTGGCATATTAGGGGATATCTATTTTTTAAGAAACTTGTAAATCAATATTTCCGATGAACGCTGATGATTATAAAACGGAAGAACTGCAACAGGCAGAGCTGATCAACGGAAACGCCGTGTTGAAGCCGGAAGACCCCGGCCTGTACCCTGTTATCGTACATTGCCTCGCTGCTGACAGTTTTGTTCACTGGCTGAAGGAGAACAAAACATTCCTGGATAACACCCTTTCAGAATATGGTGCTGTTTTATTCCGTGGGTTTCCGGTAAAAGATGTACATGGATTCCGGGAAATTTTACCGGGACTTTTTGATAAAGAAATAGCATACAAGGAAAGAACCTCGCCGCGACATCCAATAGTAGGACATGTTTACAGTTCCACAGATCATCCCAGCGACCAGGTAATCCAGATGCATACGGAATCTTCCTATGCTGCTGTGTTCCCGAACAGAATCTGTTTTTATGCACAAACGCCGCCGTTGGCAGGTGGCGAAACGCCTATAGCAGATGTCCGGAAGGTAGCCAGCTTGTTGAGCGCCGCCACCATTGAAAAATTCAGCCACCTCGGTGTTAAGTATGTACGTAACATTATGGATGGCGCCGGACTTGGGTGGAAGGAAATCTTCCAGGTAAACTCCCGGGAGGAGCTGGAAAAAGTGCTGTCAGGATCGGGTATGCAACATGAATGGGTGAAGGAGGATCATCTGCGGATAACCTGGACAAGACCCGCATTTCAGCAGCATCCTGTTAATGGAAACAAGGTATGGTTTAACCATGCTTTCTTTTACAGCAAGTCACTTATTGATGAATATATACGTGAAGTGATACCTGATGAGGAACTGCCATTTGTCAGCTACTATGGTGATGGCAGCGAAATTGAAGACCAKGTGATCCATGAAATCAGTAACGCCTACGATAAAACGAAGATCATTTTTCCCTGGGAAAAAGATGATGTACTGCTGCTCGATAATATGCTTTTTGCACACGGAAGAATGTCTTTCAGGGGAGAACGGAAAATACTCGTAGCGATGGGTAATCCGGTAGGATAAACTTCTTCATGAAATATTATTATAATGAATACAGCCGGCTTAATCCAGGAACGTATCGGGAAAAATGCAGCCAGCATACGGAAGGATAAGATCAATCGGGTACTTATTCTGTACGAGGAAGGGATTCACTATATCGGCGATGCCTGTGTGCGTTTTGATAAAATAAGGTATTTCAGATCCTTTCTCAATAATGGAATGATTACCATCAACTTCAATAAAAAGCATAGCGCAAAAATCTATAACGCACTGCTGAAGAATAACCCGCATGTACATACTTTTTTTAGCGAAGAATGGAATGATATAGATTTTACGGCATATGATGTTATATGCTGCGTGACGTACGACGAGGTGGCTATCCTGCAGTACGTAACCGAACGTTATGGAGCGGCTATTCTGAATGAGAGCTTTCATCCGGTGATTTATTCACTGTCTGATTTTATGCTGGAGCCGGAAGTCCGCAGCAGATTTGTGTTCCCGGTTTATAAAGAGTTGGTTGACTATTGCAGGAATAGCCGGATGGGTGAACTGTATGTAAGTCAGGAAGAACGGGAGGAGGCAGATCAGTGGTTAAGGGCACAGGGCTTAAAAGAGGCTGAATATCTTGTGGTCATGCTTGATTCCACTTCCGACAGGAATAAGCTGATGAAGATTAACACCTATTTTGAATTTCTTTCAGCGTTGCTTACAATCGATAATATCAGGATCCTGATTTTTGATGAAAATAATATTGGGAAAGAAGAATTTTATGGGGAGTGGCTTGGCCCCACAAGTATGAAAAAGCTAATTGTTTCAAAAGGCCGCGGCCTCAGAGAGGATATATGCCTTGTTGCCTCTCCCTATACCAAGCTGGTATTTGGCCCATGCACCGGATTGATTCATTGCGCATCCAGTGTGTTTAATAATTACCTGAACAGGGGAATGGCACGGAAAGATGTGCCTGTATTGATTACCTACACGGGAAAATACGCCAATAATACAAATGCCAGTTTCTGGTGGGCGGATGCTCCATTGGTTCACTGTTTGTTGCTGAAGGAAAGGAACAACCGGAAGGAGTTACTGCTGCTGTCGGATCTGACAGAAGAAGAGCAACAACGGAATGATTCTTTACCCTGTAGTGAATACTCCGCCAGCCTGCTGCTCGATTTTGTTTACGCCAAAATCCACTCTCCGTCGCAACCGGCGGTCAGCTAAAAATTACATTGTTATGCCTGGTCCAACGAAGCTGGATTTAAATTTACTGGAAGCAAATAAAAATGCTGTTGCCCGCGAATATTGGGACAACAGACTGGCAGGTTTTGAATGCTGTGATTATTTAGGGAACTATTCCCTGGATATCCTGAAGCTGGAAGAATGCAGCCATTATATTGTTTACACCACGCAGGCGCCGCAGCAAACGTGGGAGGAGCTGAAAAAATTTGCTGTTTCCGGTAAGGCACAGCATATTGTGCTGTTGGCTGCACTGAGTCTTTTTGTCCAGCGCTGTTCCGCTGTTGCGGATGTTATTATTTTCAATCCGGTGTACAGACAGGAGGCTTCCGGAACAGATGATCATATTGTACCTGTGAGGATGAATGAAGAGGCCGGAAGTACATTTATTGAACAGATAAAGTACCTGAAAAAACATCTGATAAATGACTTCAATCACCCGCAACGTCATGTGGAAAGTATGCTGCATATGGAGCAGCCAACATTTCGCCGGTTATTCAAAGTTGGATTGTCGGTAGAGGAAGTCCAGCACTCCGGCGCATTCGATTCCTTTCATCCGGACATCCTCTTTGTATTCAGCGGGAAAGATAGGCTGGAGCTTAGTATCCGTTGCGATACAGCCCAATTTGATACCGATAAAATCGCACAAATGGCGGTGGATTTTTTTGACTGGCTGAACAAACTTGTCACCGGTAAAGAAAAAAATCTGACAACGATTCCATTGCCATCTCCGCAGGAGAGGGAGCGTATTGCGAAAGCGTTTAATGATACATATGCCGGCTATCCACGACATAAAACAATAACGGATCTTTTTCAGGAGCAGGTTAACCGTACCCCTGATAATGTTGCGTTAAGAGTAAACAATAAACTGATTTCCTACCGTGAGCTTGACCGTAGCTCTTCTCAGGTGGCAGCATATCTGCAAACAGAGAAGGGAATTGTAGCTGGTGATCTGGTGGGCATCATGCTTGAACGTGAAGAGTGGCTGTTACCTGTTATTTTCGGTGTGCTAAAAGCCGGCGCTGCTTATGTACCGGTCGATCCATCCTATCCGCCAGCAAGAATCGCGGCCATAGCAGCAGATTCGGGCATGAAGGCACTCATTACCCGCGACCATTTTTTAACGGCTGCCCTGGAAAGTACCCCAATAGTGAGCCTTGATAATTCTACGGAACACATCTGTAGTATGCGGGCGGAATATGATCACGTAAGTGTTGATGATAAGGGGCTGGCGTATGTGATCTATACTTCCGGTTCAACAGGTCATCCGAAAGGAGTGATGATAGCACATCACTCCGTGGTTAACAGGATCTCCTGGATGCAGAAAAAATATCCGCTCGGGGAATCAGATGTACTGCTGCAAAAAACACCGATCGTGTTTGACGTTTCTGTATGGGAACTTTGCTGGTGGGCAATTTGTGGGGCCAGTCTCTGTTTGCTGCCTCCGGGTGAAGAGAAGGATCCGGAAGCCATCATCACGGCTATTGACCAGCATAAAGTCACCTGTATCCATTTTGTTCCCTCCATGCTTACGTTGTTTCTGAAACAGACAGAAGACAGTTACGGAAAACTGGATAGTTTAAAGCGGGTATTTGCCAGTGGGGAGGCCCTGAAACCAGAACAGGTGCAGTTGTTTGGAAAAACGCTTCATGCATACGCAGGTACGGCCCTGGTGAACCTCTATGGCCCTACAGAAGCTACGGTTGACGTGTCTTATTATCAATGCAATTTCAGAAATGAGGAGAGGACAGTACCTATCGGTAAGCCAATTGATAATATAAGGTTGTATATACTTGACAAAAATAATCATATCGTACCGGTGGGGGTGCCGGGAGAGCTATATATAGCCGGTGATGGACTGGCGCTGGGGTATCTCAATAACGCCGGATTGACGCAGGAGCTGTTTATGGAATATTCAGGGATATATGGTGAACGTTTGTACCGCACGGGCGATCTGGCAAAATGGCTACCTGACGGTAATATCGTTTATCTCGGAAGAACCGATCATCAGGTGAAAGTGCGGGGATTCAGAATAGAGCTGGGTGAAATAGAATCTTGTTTGTCTACCCATCAGCAGATCAGCAACTGCACCGTAATAACCCGCGACATTGCAGACGATACATGCCTGATAGCCTTTTATGTTGCGGAGTATATGATAGAAGAGGCGCAGTTGAAATCTTTTTTGGGGAATTTGCTTCCCACGTATATGATTCCTGCTCATTTTATTTATTTGCCCGTTATGCCGCTTACAACAAACGGGAAAGCAGACAGAAAAGCACTACAACAGATTCCTCTCAAAAAAGACGTTCCGGTGATAGGTCCTGCCAACGGGCTGGAAGAGAAGCTGGCGGAAATATGGGCGCGGGTACTGGGGAGAAAGCCATCTTCTGTCAGCACCAATAAAAGTTTCTTCGAACTGGGAGGAAATTCACTGAAGCTGGTGAGAGTGAATGGTATGTTCAACAGGGAGCTTCACCTGAAAACAACCGTCAACGAAATGCTGAACTACCCGACCATTGAATCTTTTGTCGCATTTGTAAACGGAGAAAATAACAACGCCGGAAACATCAGCGGCGAAGCAGCTGGAGAAGTGGAGGAAATGAGAGCAACCATTGATTTCCTGAATAATAATATCTAAATACAATGAGTAAACAAACTGGGATGGAAATAGCTGTAATCGGTATGTCGGGCCGATTTCCAGGCGCTGCCGATCTGCATCATTTCTGGAATAACCTGGTGAATGGAGTGGAATCCATCAGTCGTTTGAGTGATGAAGATTTATTGGAGGAAGGAGAAGACGCGGACATCCTGAAAAATAAAAGGTATGTAAAGGCCAGCTCTTTTATGAGCGACAAAGGATATTTCGATGCGGACTTTTTTGGTTACCGGCCGGAAGAAGCAACGCTGATGAATCCACAGATAAGGATATTTCATGAACTCTGCTGGAATGCCCTGGAAGACGCAGGATATAACGTACGTAGCAATAAAGAGAAGATTGGGCTTTTTGCAGGAGGCGCCAATGATCTGAACTGGCAGAATTATACATTTCTGGCCAATGAAGATGGTGCTGTTGATGATTTTACCGCCTCACAGCTCCGTGATACTGCTTATTTATGTTCCCGAATATCTTACCTGTTCAATTTACAGGGTCCTTCCGTGTATGTAAATACCGCCTGTTCCACTTCGTTGGTGGCCATTCAGCGCGCCTGCATGAGTCTTTTGCTGAGAGAATGCAGTATGGCTATGGCAGGAGGAATCACCGTAAATAATTTTTCAAAAAGAGGATACCTGTTTCAGGAAGGAATGATTAACTCTCCGGATGGTCACTGCAGACCCTTTGACGCAGATGCTGCAGGCACCGTTGCCGGTGAAGGTGGAGGTGTGGTGGTACTGAAAAGACTCGCCGATGCGATAAAAGACAGGGATCATATATATGCCGTTGTTCGTGGATATGCTGTCAATAATGACGGCAACAGGAAAATGTCATTTGCTGCCCCCAGTGTGGAAGGGCAACACGCGGCAATTGTAAAAGCACTCAATATGGCAGGCGTTCCGCCTGAAAGTATCAGCTACATTGAAGCACACGGCACCGGCACGGAGCTGGGCGACCCCATTGAAGTGGAAGCACTTAATAAAAGCTTTGGCGCCGCAGCAGAAAAATATTGCGCACTGGGTTCGGTAAAAAGTAATATCGGTCACCTTGATGCAGCAGCCGGCGTGGCCGGATTCATAAAAACCGTGCTGGCAATGACATACAGGAAAATACCTGCGAGCCTGTATTTTAAGAGTCCCAATCCAAGAATAAATTTCACGGACACTCCATTTTATGTAAATCATCAGTGCAGCGAATGGCATAATGAAAAATACCCTTTAAGAGCAGGCGTTAGTTCATTCGGAATTGGTGGAACCAATGCGCACGTTATTCTCGAAGAGCCGCCGGTGGAAGAAAAGTTGCATGGTACTCGCCCCTTTCAGTTGATGGTGTTGTCCGGAAAAACCAGTGCAGCACTGGAAAGAAATATTACCCGATTCAGCAATTTTTTGGAAGAAGACAGCGCTGCCAGATTGGAGGATATCGCCTACACGCTGCAAACCGGCCGTACGCCCCTTGAATACCGACGGACGATAGTCAGTGCAGACAAAGAAGATACGTTGGTGCAGCTGGCAGAAAATCCGCCTGCCAGTCCCGTCTCCGTTGAAAATAAAAACAGGCCCGCAGTAATTTTTATGTTCCCCGGTCAGGGCGCTCAGTATGCCGGCATGTTCGATGACCTGTATGAGGGAGAAAGCATTTTTAGAGAAGCAGTAGATAAATGCCTGGCTGTTGTATTAGACAAATGTGGAAAAGATCTGCGGCCGGCGCTATTATCTGATTCATTAAACGACACCGGAATAAATAATACCGCCATCGCACAACCGGCATTGTTCATTATGGAATATGCGTTGTCGCAGTTGCTGATGGCCTGGGGAATACATCCTGATGCCATGATAGGGCACAGCATCGGAGAATATGTAGCTGCCTGCGTTAGCGGAGTATTTTCCCTGGAAGATTCCCTTGTGCTGGTAGTCAGAAGAGGAGAACTCATGCAGCAGGTAATGCCTGGCGCCATGCTGGGGATTTCTATGGCGGAAAGTGAGTTGCGCCCATTGATGAATGGCAATAGCCATATATCGCTTGCAGCCGTCAATAGCCCTTCCTTATGTGTGGTGTCCGGGGTGAAAGAGGAGATACTTCACTTCAGGGAAAAACTGGACGGCCTTGGATACAACAGCCGGGTATTGCATACATCGCACGCATTTCATTCCTATATGATGGATGAAATACTCGATGCCTTTGCAGAAGAAGTAGGAAAAGTGAGTATAAGAGCAGGAAAGATTCCTTTTATATCAAATCTTACCGGTGACTGGGCTACCGTGATTCATCCGAAATACTGGGTAGACCACCTGCGTAATACCGTGATGTTCAGACAAGGGCTGGAGATTTTACTGGAGAACAACAACTGTTGTTTTATTGAGGTCGGTCCGGGAAACACGTTGAGTACTTTTGTCCGGTCAAATACATTTCGCACCAAAAATCATAAAGTTATTCCGCTGTTAAAACACGCACATGATACCGGCAATAATCAGCGACATCTGCTGAAAGGTATCGGAGAGTGCTGGTTGCACGGTATTAATCCCGACTGGAATGCCTTTTACCGGGATGAACAACGGAGAAGAGTATCGGTTCCTGTTTATTCGTTTGAAAAAACAGCATACCCGGTGATCGTGGATGCCTATAAAATGATCCGGGAAAGAACAGTAACAGAAAAGACAGATAAAGATCCTGACCTCCTCAATTGGTTTTATACACCGGTATGGAAACTGTGTGAGCCTTCCAATACCACGGCGTATACAATCAGCGGACCGGTATTATTGCTGGCCGATGATGATGGTGTTGTTGACAATTTGCAGGATAAGCTTCGGGAGCAGGGAGCACCTGTTGTTTTGGTGAAGAGAGGAACACACTTTCGGGAGCTATCGCCAGCAGCCTGTGAAGTCAATCCGGGGGATACAAAAAGTTTCATGGAATTATTCGAATGGTTGTCCGGCAATAGCCTGATGCCGGAGCGGATTATCAATGGATGGAGCATTACCGGAAATACATCGGATGCTTTTTCTGATGAAAAATATACGCAATGTTTCTACGGCTTTATTGAACTGATAAAAATATGTTTCTCAGAGGGGAGCACGTTGAATAAACAATTGGTATTGTTGACAAGCAACGTATTCGATGTACTGGAAAAGGATGCAGATCCTGGTATACAACCGCTGTCGGCCGGATTACTGAAAGTAGTCGGGCAGGAATATCCCGGTATACGCACCTGCCACCTGGATATCAGTCTCACAGAAGAAGTGAATGATTATTCCGGTATGCTGCTTGGTGAGATCAGCATGAATGATACCGGCAAAGTAATTTGTTTACGTGGAGGAAGGAAATGGGAACAACTGTATGACAAAATGCGGATAACTCCCGGTGAAGCCGGGTGGCCATGTAAGCAGGAAGGAGTATATCTGGTTACAGGTGGACTGGGAGCGTTTGGTTTCCATATTTCAAAATATTTGCTGCAAACGTTCAATGCCAATATTCTGCTGCTGGGTCGTAGCCCGATGCCAGATGGAGAAAGCCGCCATGCAGGAGAGCAGAAAATGCTGGATCGCTACGCCGCGCTACAACAGGAGCCCGGAGCAGTTATGTACGTAGATTGTGATATCGCTGATACCATTGCGCTCTCGGCTGCGGTGCGTGCTGCAGAAAGCAGGTTGGGGCAGGTGAATGGCGTTGTACATGCTGCAGGCATCATCCGTGGAAAATCCATCAGTGCTTTAAGTGAACTGACAAAAGCGGATTTCGAAGAACAGTTTGCGGCGAAGGTTACAGGAGTACGCGCACTGGAGGCGGTGTTTGCAGACAGGCACCTCGATTTCTGTCTGCTGGTTTCTTCTCTGTCTGTTGTATTGGGTGGTCTTGGTTTTTCAGCCTATGCGGCAGCCAATACTTTCATGGATCTTTATATCCGTTCACAACGTAACAAGGGAAAGCTGAAAGGCTGGATGACGGTAGATTTTGATGCCCTGAGTTTTGATGAACCTTCTGAAAAAGCGATTACTACCAGTGAGCTGATTAACGCTACCGGGCACGCATTGAGGAACCCGCAGCTTCCACAGGTAGTGGTGGCCGTCAGTGATCTGAGTAAAAGGATCGAAAACTGGGTCAGCATGAAAAATGGGGTGGCCGGAAAAGAGGCGTCTGCAGGTATTGTACAGGATACCGCCGGTCGTAACGGTGATGAATATACGTATACAACTGCAGACAACATCGGAGTCAGACTGATGCACTTGTGGAAAATGTTTTTCGGGAAATCTGACATCGGGGCCGGAGACGATTTCTTCGACATAGGAGGTGACTCCCTGAAGGCCCTGACTATGATCGCGCGTATCAAAAAAGAATTCAATATAGAATTATCAATAACCAGCTTCTTCAGGTTATCCTCCATACAACAACTGGCGGCGCATATAGCGGACCTTAAGAGCCAGGAGGAGGTAGAACAGCACAGGCAGCAATTACACGACCAGGAACAGTTCATCTTTTAATTTTCCAGTTACCATCTTGAAATCATTGTTATGATAAATGATAGCATGTTATCAGCCCCGGAAAACTGCACGGCTAACAAAAGGATACTTTTGTTGTCATTGCCGTTCTGGACACCATCCATACCGCCACTGGGTATTTCGCTGTTAAAATCCCTGTTGCAGGAAAACGGCTTTGACGTACGTACGCACGATGCGAACATGGATTTTGCGTTTCGGGAAATTTACGGAGATTATTTTTCCGTAATAAAATCGGTGGTGCCGGCCTATAACCAGGGCAATTTCTTTAACATCGGTATGGATGTGATGAGAAATCAAATGCTGGCACACATCAACTATACCGACCGACAGCATTATTCCAGTCTGATAAAGGAGATTATCCGCCTTCACTATTACTGTGATATTGATGACAACAGTATTGATCAGCTGATATCAATCCTGGACGAGTGTTTTGTACAGCTGAAAAATTTTATAACGGAACAGATTGCCGATTATCAACCGACAACCATTGGCCTCTCGGTTTTCAGTGGTAACCTGGCTTCTTCCGTGTTCTGCTTCAGGGAAATCAAAAAAATAAATCCTGAAATAGAAACTATTATGGGAGGTGGCACCTTCTCTATGGAGCTGGCGATCAACAATCCAAATTTTGAAAGACTGCTGGCGAAAGAAGGAAAAAATATCGACAAATTTTTTGTAGGTGAAGGCGATCTGCTGGTGCTCAGGTATTTTCAGGGCATGCTGGACGGCAATAAAAAAATATACCAGCTTGCTGATTTGCCGGGCAAGAATCTGCAGGTAACAGATATACCGGTTCCTGATTTTAGTGATCTGGACATTGATAAATATCCCCAGATTGGCTACTGGACTGCCAGAAGCTGTCCGTTTCAATGCAGTTTCTGTTCTGAAACGATCTACTGGGGAAAGTACAGAAAGAAAGGTGCTGAAAAGATGGTGGATGATATGACCCTGCTCAGTGGAAAATATGGCAGCCAGATTTTTATGATGGGTGATTCTCTCCTGAACCCCGTTATAGATCAGTTGGCCCACGAAATGATCAGGCAGAACACGGCCCTCTATTTTGATGGTTATTTAAGAGCCGATCCTCCTGTATGCAAAATTGAAAATACCCTTCTCTGGCGCAAGGGAGGGTTATATAGGGCTCGTCTTGGTGTTGAAAGCGGCTCTCCCGGAGTACTGGAGATCATGAACAAAAAAATCAGTGTGGAGCAGATCAAAGAGTCGCTCCGTGCGTTGGCTGTTGCAGGCATAAAAACAACCACCTACTGGATCGTTGGGCATCCCGGTGAAACCGAAGAGGACTTCCAGATGACGTTGGATGTAATTGAAGAAATGGCAGATTTCATCTGGGAAGCCGAGCCTAATCCTTTTGGTTACTATCTGACCGGACAGGTTAATTCCGATAAATGGATGTCCGCCTATAAAAGACAAACTATTTTCTCTGAAGAGTATACGGAAATGCTGCAGGTGCAAACCTGGGAAATGCAGGGATGTGAACCCGTTCGGGAAGAAATTTACCGCAGGGTAAACAGATTTGTTGAACATTGTTATAAACTCGGTATCCCTAATCCATATTCCGAAAAAGAAATTTATGATGCAGACGTCAGATGGAAAAGACTGCATGCCAATGCAGTGCCTGCATTGGTGGAATTCCGGAACAAGGAAATAATCATTAACGACTTCTCAGGTGTTACAGACGGAACGCAATCCGATAATCTTTCTGCAGAAGTAGATTTTATCTTTTAAAGCTGAACAACAGGCTATGACAACAGATGAGATCATACAGGAATTAGTTTCCAGGGGAGCAAAATTTGAGGTATCAGATGATAAGCTCAAAGTGATGCTCAGTAAGGAGAAAATGACGGCCGATATGGCCAACCTGATAAAGGAAAACAAACAGGAGATCATCAGGTATATTAATGCCAGGCAGAATAACCGTATCCATCCTGCTACTACTAAAGAATACTACGCCACATCCCCCGCGCAGAAAAGGCAATACTTTTTACATGAACTGTATCAGTCTTCCCTGGCTTACAACCTGCCGCACACCAATAAAATTGAAGGCGAGATAACAGTGGAACGCCTGCAGGACGTATTCGAAAAGCTGATTGCGAGGCATGAAAGCCTGCGTACCAGCTTCCGCCTGATGAACGGTGATCCTGTACAGGTGATATCGCAGGAAGTGGATTTTCGAATAGAACATTGCAAGGCGACGGAAGCGGAAGCAGATGATATTATACGGAAATTCGTGAGACCCTTTGACCTCGCAGTTGCCCCGCTGATGAGGGTTGGACTTATAGCGCTCAGCGACTGTGAATACATACTCATCGTGGATATGCACCATATCGTAACGGATGGTGTATCACATGTGTTGCTGCTCAATGACTTCATACAACTCTATCATGGCAACCAACTGCCGGATGTGGTATTACAGTATAAAGATTATGCTGAATGGCTGCATAATAGTGAACAGGAACACATCAAAGCAAAGCAAAGAAAATTCTGGCTGGACAGATTTGCAGATAATAACAACGGATTTGATCTGCCGGTTGATTTCAGCAGACCGGCCATTAAAGACTATCAGGGTGACAGAATACATTTTTCGCTAAGTCCCGGGCAGACAGCGGCACTACGGGCTTTCACCAGGGCGGAAAGCGCTACCTTGTTCATGACGTTGCTGGCTGTTTATAATGTGCTGCTAAGTAAATTAAGCGGCCAGGAAGATGTGGTGGTCGGCACTCCCGTAACAGGACGTTCTCATTCAGATATGGAAAATATCCTGGGCATGTTTGTGAATATTCTGCCACTGCGTAACCGCCCCGAAGGAGGACTGAGCTTCAGGCAATTTTTAGCGGAGCTGAAAGCAAATACGCTTGCCTGTATCGATCACCAGGACTTTCAGTATGAAGAACTGATTGATGCATTGAAAATTGACCGTAATCCCGGTAGCTATCCACTGATAGACATCATGTATGTTCATCATGGATTTAAAAACCCGGAAATGGAATTCCCTGGTCTTACACTGACGTATTATCCTTATAGCAGTAAGGTATCCAAGTTTGACCTGATGCTTACAAGCGTCGAAAGTGAACACCAGGTTAACTTTGAGGTTGAATTCTCTACAGCATTGTTTAAGCCGGAAACAATTGTCCGTTTCACTGATTTCTATAAACAGGTCTTAATAGCCGTAACCGAGGCTCCGGATAAAAAACTGGCGGATATTGTGCTTCGCAATACAAATGAAAAAAATGGAGGCATAAATAATTTTAATTCCCTGCCGCTGAATTACCAGGCAAGAGAAACGGTAGTTGATCTGTTTGAAAGACAGGTATTGGAACACCCGCATCAGATAGCAACCGTATGCAATGGTAACACCACTACTTTCGTAGCACTGCAGCACCAAATGGATAAAATAGCTGTCTGGCTGCAGCAGGAATACCAGCTTGGAAAAGGTGATTTAGCCGGTATCCTGCTGGAGCGTGGAGATCTTATGATCCCTGCAATACTTGCTGTATTAAAGGCAGGGGCAGTATATGTACCACTGGACCCGCATCATCCTGCAGACAGGATCAACGCCATCATACAGGATGCCGGATTGAAAGTGCTGATAACGAGTGGTGATGATGCCGATTTGCCTGCCGGTACCCGTCTTGTAAATATAGAAAAGACAACAGGCACAGCAGATCAGCTACATCAAGGTCCGGTTGCGGTAGATATTGCAGGAACAGATCCGGCGTATGTTATATACACCTCCGGATCCACTGGTAAACCCAAAGGTGTCAGCATACAGCATGCGGCCCTGAACAACTATATCAGCTGGGCCGCCGGCGCATACCTGCAACACGAAAAAGGGTCGTTCCCATTGTTTACTTCCGTTGCTTTCGACCTGACCATCACCTCCATTTTTGTACCCTTGATTACCGGTGGCACCATACATATTTATCCGGAGAGCGACCATCATTTTCCGGTTGATCAGGTGTTGTCAGATAACCAGTCATGCATAGTAAAACTGACTCCTTCTCATCTGAAACTGTTAAAAGAATCTTCTTTTTTCCACAATATGGATTATAAAAGTAAGATCAAACGGTTGATCGTGGGAGGGGAAGAACTGACGACGCAGCTGGCCAAAGAAATACATCAGCTATTCAACGGAGAAATAGAGATATATAATGAGTATGGACCTACAGAAGCCACTGTCGGCTGTATGATACACCGTTTTAATATTGATCGGGATACAGGAAGAACAGTACCCATAGGAAAGCCGGCTGCCAATACGAGGATTTATCTGCTGGACAAATACCTGCATCCTGTTCCGGCAGGAGTGGTCGGTGAAATATTTATAGCAGGCGCTGGTCTTGCTGAAGGATATCTCCACAACATATCTCTTACAAAAGAACGGTTCCCGGAGAATCCACATATCCGTGGAGAGCGGATGTATAAAACCGGAGATCTGGGAAAATGGTTGCCGGGAGGCGATATAGAGTTTGTAGGGAGAAGGGATAGCCAGGTGAAAATCAACGGATACAGGATAGAAACAGGAGAAATCGAAAGCTATTTGACTGGACATGATGACATCAAAGAAAGTGTGGTAATAGCCAGAAACAAGGAGGGTGAAAAATATCTTGTTGCCTATTATGTAGCGCTTAACACTATTGATGAAAAGCTCCTGCGCGAGTATCTGCAACAGCGATTACCGGACTATATGGTGCCGGCCTATATTATCAGGCTGGAAAGTTTGCCACTGACACCTAATGGGAAAACAGATATAAACGCGCTGCCGGCGCCACAGACCGGAGAATCAGAGCAGGGCGCTGCTGCTTCCAATGAAACAGAAGAACGCCTGGTATTGATATGGTCTGAGATCCTGCGGATTGACAGCAGCAAAATAGATGTCAACGCAAATTTCTTTGTATTGGGAGGGCATTCACTGCGTACCTACAACCTACTGCACAGAATTGAAAAAGAATTTGATGTCAGGATTCCCCTGCTCACTTTCTTCGAGAAGCCTACCATTAAAGAACTACATACGAATATTCTTGTAGCGAGATTATCACAGAAAGCAAACAACAACTATAACAAAGTAAGTATTTAACGAATGGAAGAACTACTCAGAAAAGTGGAGGAGCTGGGAATTTCGTTGGTGGCCCAGGGGGAACAACTGGACATCTATGACCCGGCTAATGCCCTCACCGATGACTTACTGAATGCGCTGAAAGATAATAAAGAGGCCCTGCTGCACCTCCTGCAAGGCATTACAGGTGATAAGTATATTCCGATCCCCCGGGCTGAAGAAAAAAAATACTACCACCTGTCAGCAGCACAGCGGCGGCTGTACTTCCAGTATGAATTTGACAAAACATCACTGGCCTATAATATTCCACAGGCAGTAACCCTGACGGGAAAACCGGACAAAGCAAGGATAAAGAATGCCTTCACTGTCTTACTGGACCGTCATGAAATATTCCGCACTGCTTTCGAAATGGTAAACGACCTGCCGATGCAGCAGGTATTACCTCCACAGGATTTTGATCTGGAAGAATTTCATGCAGATAATGGCGATGTGAAGACCATAATACATCAGTTTATAAGACCCTTTGATTTGCATAAGCCTCCCTTATTCAGGGCAGGGTTGATCAACGTCAGGCCGGACGAACATGTGCTGGTGGTAGACATGCATCATATCGCATCTGATGGGGTGTCGGCAGGAATACTGATAAGAGATTTCATGGCTATTTACAATGAGGAAGTGTTGCCACCATTGCCATTGCAATACAAGGACTTTGCGGAGTGGCAACAATCTCCGGCACAACAGCAATTCATGGCCGCCCATAAACAATACTGGGTTGATGAGTTCATGGAAGTGCCCGGTCGCCTTGAATTACCTGCTGATTTTACACGGCCGCTCATTAAGGAGTATAGCGGCAGCTCCGTGACAGTTGAAATAGATGCAACAACAACAGCGGGATTGAGAAACATCGCAGAACAGGAGGGTGCCACCATGTTTATGGTGATGTTGTCGCTCTTCAATGTATTGCTCAGTAAACTCTCCAATCAACAGGATATTGTTATCGGATCAGTTACCGCCGGGCGTCAGCATCCGGATCTCGCCAATATGTTCGGTATGTTTGCCAACACGCTCGTGCTGAGAAACGAAGTGAAAGGAGCGCTCCGCTTCCAGGAACTGCTGGCTGTTGTGAAAGCGCGTGCACTGCAGTGTTTTGCGCATCAGTATTATCCTTATGAAGAGCTGGTGGAGCAACTGAGAGTAGAAAGAGATACCAGTCGGAATCCGCTGTTCGATGTATTGTTTGCCTATAATAATTTTGAACCGGCCTACCTGGAAATGCCGGGTCTTACCCTGCAGCCCTGCAGCTTTGAACCTGGTGTCGCCAAGTTCGATCTTACCTTGACGGTAATCGAACAAACGGAAACAATGAAGCTGAGCCTGGAATATGCGACCTCCGTTTTCAAAGCTGGAACCATCGAGAAATTTATGGCCTGTTTTCATCGTATTATCAATGCCGTATTGACTAATCCTTTTGTAAACATCGCTGATATCGACATACTGTCCAACGCCGAAAGGGAACAGGTGTTGCATGGATTCAACAATACGAAAGTGAGTTATGCTGCAGACAAAACAGTGATTGACCTGTTTGAAGAACAGGTATTGCGCACACCTGCCAATACAGCTATTATCTGTGAAGAAACCAGGATTTCCTATCAGGCATTAAACGCAACCGTCAATAAACTGGCGCATTATCTGAGGGAGAAACTCGATATAAAACCAAACGATCTTATAGGAGTGATGCTGCCCAGGACAGAAAGTCTTATTGTCAGTATCCTGGCGATATTGAAAGCGGGTGCGGCTTATGTGCCTATCGACCCAAACTATCCCGAGGAACGTATACAGCTCTTAACGACCAACAGCGGATTGAAGGCCATCATAGGCTTACAGACAAATAATGGCCGGGATACCGGAGTACCGCTGGTTTCTATCGTTGCAGAGAAAAATTTTATTGCCGGACAGCCGGATACTAATCCGGGGAAAATAACAGGTCCCGACGACCTGATCTATGTCATCTATACTTCGGGTTCTACCGGCATCCCCAAAGGAGCTATGGTCAAACATCATTCATTTACCAATCTGATAGAATGGTATCGTGATATGCTGAAAATGACGCCTGCAGACGTTATGTTGTTACTTGCGCCGGTAAGTTTTGACCTGGCACAAAAGAATATTTTCTCCCCGCTGGCGGTTGGTGCGCCTTTATGTCTTTCTGAAAAATTGCATCTGGAGTATAATGCCATTGCCGAAACAATCAAAAGGGAAAGCGTAACAATAGTAAATCTTGCTCCCAGCGCATTTTACCCGCTATTGGAAGAAGAAGAATATTCCGGCTTCCGGAATCTGCAGCCGCTCAGGAAAGTTGTGCTGGGCGGGGAACCTATCCATACCAGGGAGCTGGACGGCTGGCGTAAATCGGCTTATTATAATGCCAGCATCATTAATTCGTATGGCCCCACAGAGTGCACGGACGTGGTGTCCTGGCATGAACTATCTGACGACGAACTCGAAAATGCCAAAAGTATCCCGATCGGGAAAGCGCTTAATAATACACAGCTGTATATACTGGACCAGGATCTGAAACCGGTACCAGTGGGAGTAACAGGAGATATCTATATCGGTGGGGTATGTGTGGGAAATGGATACCTGAACAATGGTCCGTTGACAGCAGAGAAGTTTATAAAGAATCCTTTCGATGAGCAGCGGCTGATTTATCGTACAGGTGACCTTGGAAAATGGCTGCCGGAAGGCAGTATCGAATTCACCGGCAGAAATGATGACCAGGTGAAGATACGCGGATTCCGGATTGAGCTGTCTGAAATAACCAACAACCTTACAAGTCATCCTATGGTGAAGGATGCGGTAGTATTGCCAGTGAAGAAATACGGTAATGAGTATCTCTCGGCCTACTATACAGCAGAAGAGGAAATCCCATTAACGGTGCTGAGAAGCTTCCTGACAGCCAAATTACCCGGGCATATGGTGCCTGCGTATTATGTGCATTTAAAGAGCCTGCCACTGAATCCGAATGGTAAGCTGGATAAAAAGGCCTTGCCTGAACCAGATGTGGAGATCACCGACACCTATGCGAAACCTGAAACCAACATACAGTCAAAACTGGTGGAAATCTGGTCCCGGGTGCTGAATATCAACAGCGACAAAATCAGCATCTATGCTAATTTCTTTGATCTGGGCGGTCATTCATTAAAAATAATTCAGTTAAACAGACTGGTGAATGAGGCGATGAATGTTAATATTTCTGTGGCAAATACCTTCCGGTTGTCCAATATTTCTTTAATGGCAGACTTCATTGTAAACGGTGATAAAAAAACGTCGGAGATGGAAAAGGAATTTGAAGACCGTGGGGACTTTCTGAATTTAATAAGCAGATAAAATACCAAAATCAGCCAGGTATGGATAATAAATATACGGGGTATGAAATTGCCATAATCGGTATGGCCGGCCAATTCCCCGGTGCAGAAGATATACAGACATTCTGGGAGAACCTGAAAAACGGCGTCGAGTCCATCAGTCATTTTACCCGGGAGGAACTTCTGGAAGAAGAAATTGACACGGCATTGATTGATCGTCCGGACTATGTTCGGGCCAATGCATATTTGAAAAGCAAGGGGCAGTTTGATGCAGCATTTTTTGATTACCGGCCGGATGAAGCCAACATGATGGATCCGCAGATGCGGGTATTGCATCAGTGCGTATGGGCGGCTATAGAAGATGCCGGATACAATATCAATAATTACAAGGGCCGGGTGGCACTTTTTGCCGGCGCTACTTCTGATGTCAACTGGCAAAACTATTCCACCCTGACCAACAACCGTTTTCTATCTGACCAATACTTCAGCGAGTTCCTGACAAATGTGCAATATGCCAGTTCGAAAATATCTTATCAGTTCAACCTGCGTGGACCTTCCGTTTTTCTCAATACGGCCTGTTCTACTTCGCTGGTAGCCATTCACCAGGCCTGCAACAGTTTATTGCTGGGCGAATGTTCAATGGCGCTGGCGGGTGGCGTATCCATCAGGAATTTTTCCAAACGGGGATATATTCACCGCGAAGGCATGATTCTTTCTGCAGATGGACATTGCCGCGCTTTTGATGCGGAGGCAAGTGGAACGGTCGGCGGCGAAGGCGTTGGTATCGTAGTCCTGAAAAGACTGAAAAATGCACTGGAAGATAAAGACAATATACTGGCCGTCATTAAAGGCACAGGTATCAATAATGACGGCGCTGGGAAAGTAGGATATACTGCTCCCGGAATTGATGGTCAGGTGGGGGCAATTGTAATGGCCACCAAAATGGCCAGGGTACCGGTAGAAACCATCACTTACCTGGAAACCCATGGTACCGGTACCCGATTGGGCGATCCTGTGGAGGTGGAAGCCCTGAATAATGTATTTGGAAAAAGTGATGAAAAATATTGTGCAATCGGGTCCGTCAAAACAAATATTGGACACCTTGATGTGGCAGCGGGAGTAGCCGGCCTGATAAAAGTAGTATTATCATTACAGCATAAACAACTACCTCCCAGCCTCCATTTTAAAACACCTAATCCACAGATCAATTTCAATAACGGCCCTTTTTATGTAAACACAGTGCTGAAAGAGTGGAGTAATGAAGCAGGGCCATTGCGGGCAGGGATAAGCTCATTTGGTATTGGTGGAACCAATGTCCATATGGTCATAGAAGAAGCACCTGTTGCCCTGTCTGCGCAAACGGAAAAAAGCCGTTTCCGCCTATTGCCGTTTTCAGCAAAAAGTCCTTCCGCACTGGAAGGAAATATCAGGAAGCTGGCTCACTTCCTGGCAGCCAGCAAAGATACCTCGCTCACGGATACCGCCTATACGCTTCAAACGGGAAGGGCTGCTTTCAGATACCGGAAAATGCTGGTATGTAAAGATATCCGGGAAGCAGTGGAGTTGCTGGATGGCATCAAAACGGAACCGCTGACAGATACCACTGCTGCGGATGTAAAGTCTCCGGTGGCATTTATGTTTCCAGGACAAGGTGCCCAATACAGGGATATGTGCCGGGATCTTTACGAAGATGAGCCCATATTCAGAGCGGAGGTAGTGCGTTGCCTGGAAATATGCAGCAGTGAGCTTGAAAGGGATTTGCATCATATCCTGTTTTCATGCGCTGATGATTCCACGACGAGTGATATAGATGATACACAATATACGCAGCCAGCATTGTTCGTTATAGAGTACGCACTTGCCAGACTGATCATGTCATGGGGAATTGTCCCCGATCTGATGATAGGTCATAGCCTGGGTGAATATGTGGCTGCCTGCATTGGAGGCGTCTTTTCGCTGGCAGAAGCGCTGAAGCTGGTCATCAGAAGAGGACAGCTGATGCAGCAGATGGACCGGGGGGCGATGTTGGGAATTTCATTATCGGAGGCTGATCTCAAGCCATTTCTTAAAAGCCACAAAGGCATTTCCCTCGCTGCTGTGAACAGCTCGGAATTATGCGTGGTATCAGGGCCGGAACAAGCGATCAGTGAGTTTGCCACCTGTATGAAGGAAGAGGGACATCCTGTAAGAAACATCCGGACTTCTCATGCATTTCACTCCTCCATGATGGATGAAATGCTGGAGGAATTTGAAAATGAAGTAAGAAAAATCACATTGCGGCCCACTACTATTCCCATTATTTCAAATCTTTCCGGGAGAGTTTTAAAGGATAAGGAAATTACAGATGCTGCGTACTGGAGTAAACACCTGCGCAATACGGTTCAGTTCTCCCGCGGCCTGGATACCCTTCTGAAAGAAAAAAATATGATATGCATAGAAGTGGGACCCGGAAAAGTGCTGAGTACTTTTGTACGGTCGCATATCGGGAAGAAGAAAGGACATAAGGTCATTAACCTGGTACGCACACCACAGGAAGCTGTAAACGATGTAAGCTACCTGCTACAGGCTGTTGGAGAGTCGTGGCTGCATGGCATTGAGCCCAATTGGGAGGCACTGAACCAGGATAGCAACTGCAGAAAAATATCATTGCCTGCCTATTCCTTTGATAAAACGGAGCATCTGGCCAATGTCGATGTGTTTAAGGTGTTGTCGGGAATGATGCAAAAAAGCTATGTGCAGAAGAAGCAGGAGATCTCCCGGTGGTTTTATACGCCTACCTGGAAATTGCTGCCGCTGCCTGCTGTAAATACCGCACACAGAAGCAGTGGATGCACGCTGATATTTGCCGACTCCTGCGGAATTAGTCACCGGTTGATCAAAAAAATAAAAGAAGATAAAGGAGAAGTTGTTTACGTTCGAATGGCCGACAGCTACCAGGAGGAATCTTCCCATTTATATGAGCTGAATCCGAATGATGAAGAAGGATACAGACAGTTATTCTCAAGTTTATCTGACTACGGATTGCTGCCTCATCGCATCATCTATTGCTGGGGAATCACCAGGAAACAGGTGAACGAATTTTCCATTCCTGCAGGCAACATCTTCTTTTTCGGCTTGCTGGAAATAGCCCGTCAATACCATGCGCAGAGAGGCATTGACAGGAAGAAGATTATTGTGCTGACCAGCGATCTGCATCCTGTATTGGGCAGTAACAAAACCTCCGGCGTTAAATCCATGTCGTTGGGATTGTTACGGATCATTGCGCAGGAGTTCCCGTTTATCGAAACCGGCCATATAGATATTTGCATGGAGGAGTTGAACGTGGCCTATGTACAGCAACTCTATCAGGAAGTATGCACCGGGAATACGGGTAAGGTGATTAGCCTGCGGCAGGGGCAAAGATGGGAACAGATTTATGAGCCCGTGATGGCGGAACCGGAAATGCCTGGAAGAGGATTCAGGGAAGAAGGTGTTTATCTGATTACCGGCGGTCTCGGGAATCTGGGTGTTACCATCTCCGGATATCTGCTGAAAAACCTGCGTGCAAAAGTGATCCTGTTGGGCCGAACGGAAATACCGCCGGCTGAATTATGGGAGGGAATATTACATGACGATAGTTTCAACGCAGAAATCAGGAAGAAAGTAAAACAGCTACAGGCGTTGCAACAGCAAGGTGGTGAAGTATTATACCTGTCCTGCGATGTAGCCGATGCAGTCGCCATGCGTAATGCGGTGACCAGGGCGGAGAAAAGGTTTGGCCCTGTTAATGGAGTGATTCATGCCGCAGGGTTGGTGGGAGGCAATGCCGTGCAGTCGCTCACCGAGCTGCAGAGAAATGATTTCTATGAACAATTTTTACCCAAGATAACAGGTTTACAGGTGCTGAGGGAATTGATGGAAAGCAGAAACCCTGATTTCTGTATCATCATCTCTTCACTGGCGGCTGTTTTAGGTGGACTTGGTTTTGGTGCCTATGCCCCCGCAAATATTTTCATGGACTACTACATTGACGCCTACAGAAGAAAAGGACGCCTTTTAAACTGGGTATGCGTTGATCTCGATGGTCTGAATTTTGATGGCACAACCACTAATGTCATCGACAGCAGCGAATTGTGGGAAGCGTTGAATATTGTATTGAAGTTAAAAGAGATGTCCAGGATTGCGGTATCTGCTACTGACTTACAGGAAAGACTGAAGAAGTGGGTATACCGGCAGGAGGTGGCAACAGAACCGGAGATAATAACCACAGAAGTATATACCGCTCCTGCCACAACACTGGAAGAAAAACTCACCGGGCTGTGGTCTGCGGTGTTGAGTATAGAAAAGGAGAAAATCAGTACTACCAGCAGTTTCTTTGAACTGGGAGGCAACTCGCTTATCGCTCCGGTGCTCCTGTCTGAGTTGAATGAGGCATTCGGCATAACAGTGCCGTTGAAATATTTATATCAATATCCTACTATCGAAATGCTCTCTGCTTATTTATCTGAAAAGCAGCAGATCGTCATCGGCTAAATGTAACCACTATTTTTTTTGTTAATCATTCCACCATGTACAACAGGATGGCTGTGTATGTCGTTGCTCATCAGGACGACTGGCAATTGTTTATGGACCCCCTTATCAGCACTGATATCAACGATCCCGGGTGCAGGACGTTAATTATACATACAACTGCCGGCGATGCAGGAGATGAAAGAAAATACTGGCGTGCCCGCGAAGCCGGGGCTGTCAATTCACTGAAATTCAGAATAAGCCATGACGTTGGAAAGCAGCCGCTCAGCGGATATATAATGGTGAACAAAAAGAAGATTTTCCGGACACAGGCGGCTCATTGCAGTATCTATTTTCTGCGACTACCCGATGGCGGTCCGTATGGTGAAGGTTTTGCCCGGTATGGTTTTCAAAGTCTCTCGAAATTGCGGGGGAATAGTATCGGACAAATTCATTCCGTGGATAGACTCAATTGCTTTAGCAGTTTTGCTGAAATAGGCCGCCTGCTTGACAATATCATTAACAGGGAATTACAGGCAGGGCTTATGAAAGGCGATACTCCTATTGTGCTGAATTTTCCGGAATATGATGATAGCATCAATCCGGACGATCATAACGATCACCTGAATACAGCGCTGTTGCTGATGTCGATGAAAATATATGCCACTGCAGGAAAGCGTGCTTTTGTTCACTATCATATTCAGCACGTGGCACCGGATCTGGGCGGAGCAGAACTGTTCTGGAAAGTAGGTATGTTCAGCGTATACCATCAGACAGTACTGGATTTACATGGCCATTCCACTATCGGCGAAACACATCAGTACAGCATATGGTCAAGAAAAAATATTATCTGCAGGGATATTCTGTAGCATATCAATACCTCAATATCTGAAGCAATGCTGAATCATCTTATGGAAACAGGAATAAAAACGGAGATACTGGAAACCGGTTTTGTACAAAAACGGGAATGGATGCTGTATAAGATCAGAGAAGATCATTATCCGCTGAATATAATTGTCGATTTTTCGCTGGACAGTTTTGATCGTGATGTTTTTCAGAAGACCGTAGACCTGTTGGTACTGCGCCACGAAATTTTCAGGACTACTCTCCAGGTGATCGGTGGTAGCCTGAAACAGGTAATACATGATCCGGAAAAATTTCATGTGGGCTTCAACTACTACGATCTGTCCGGTAGCAGCCCTGCAGAAAGGGAATTGTTTACAGGTAATAAGATGCTGTTGCTGTCTTATATGCCTTTCAATTTCGAATTCGGACCGTTGTTACGGATCGCCGTATTCAAAACAGCGGAGGAGAAATTTGACATCGTTTTTATATTTCATCACCTGATTTTTGATAACATTTCTGTTCAGATATTCAAGGCGGATGCTGTACGTATATGGGGGCAACTGATGTACGGAGAAAGCGGACTTCCGGATACTGAACAGCCCCAATACAGAACCTATGTTGCATTTGAACAGAAGCTGCTGAACTCTTCCCTGGGTGATGCTCACCGGCATTATTGGTCGCTGCAGTTGAAGGAAGCATTTCCCCGGTTCCGTTTTATTGATGCGCATGCGTGGAAAGCATATCAGGATCGGCAGTTGAGAAAGGTACAGGAGGTGAAACGCAGGATCTTCAGCTTGCCTTTTTACGATCGGCGTTTTCTGGGTAGCGTGGTCAGAAGATATAGTTTTAATCAGGCAGGTGTTATCTGTTTTGATTATTCCAGGGAAACGATAAAACAGGTGTTTGAATACAAAAACAATCGGAACAGCAATCTTCATTCTGTTTTCCTGGCAGGCTTTATTCTCGCCTTCCATAAGCTATGTGGCCAGGAAAAATTTGTTTTTGATATCCCTGCCTACAGGCGAACGGATGGCGTATTTAAAAGTGTGATTGGCTGGCTGGCAGCCGGTGGGGTTTGTTATTTTGATATACAGGAGAATAAAAGCCCTGCTGCCTGGTTGCAATATATAGACAGGCAGTTGTCGCATCTGGCCAAACATTGTGTATACCCTTTCGAGATATTGGACTACGAATCCGCGATTCCTCTTGGCGGGGCAGTACCGGTTTTCTTCACCGTTTCTGAAACATTCCGTGCAATTGGCCCCGGGGGAGGATCCGGTATCGTGAGCCACGATACAGAAGGATCGGCCGTTTACGAGGAGATGGCAGTATTCCTTGATGTTTATACAGATGCCTGCCGGCTCAAAATGATGTATGACAATTCTATTATCCCTGCAGGCATCGTGGAAAAATTCATGTGGGAACAAGAGGGCTGCCTTCGTAATCTGCTCAGGGAAATTCTATAAAAATCTGCCATGGGAAACATGAAAGAAAATAATGTAATCGGAATAGTAGGAGGGATGGGGCCCCAGGCCGGTGTGGCTTTATTTGAGCGTGTTCTTTATCATACCAATGCGCTGAGTGATCAGCAACATCTGTCAACTATATTGATGTCGTTTCCTTCCCATATTGTAGATAGAACATCTTTCCTGGAAGGACATGAACCGGTAAATCCCGCCTTCAATATAGCAAAGGTCATCAACCGGCTGGAAATGGCTGGCGCCGGCGTAATAGGAATAGCCTGCAATACCGCGCACTGCTCAAGAATTTATGATGTTATACTTGACGAATTGCACAAAACAAACAGCCCCATCAAGCTTGTAAACATGATCTCCGAAGTATGCAGGCGGATTGAAGAACATTATCCGCGTGCACGAAGGATTGGGGTGATGGCAACAGACGGTACCTACAAGTCAGGCGTATACCAGGAGTTGCTGCAGAAATGTGGCCTTGAAGCTATAATGCCTGATCCTGCCTTTCAGCATACGGTTATTCACCGAATGATATATGACCCCGATTTCGGCATTAAAGCCCATTCGGTGAAGATCAGCCCGAAAGTAAATGCATTACTTAAAAAGGCGTTGCAATTCTTCAGGAGGGAGGCAGTTGATGCAATCGTCCTTGGATGTACAGAGCTTTCCCTGATCCTGCAGGAAGAGGAGCTGGAGAATATACCGGTTATTGATTCCTCGAAATCCCTGGCCCTGGCGCTCATCCGGGAAGCAACGGCGGAGAAAACAGCAAATAAAATACCTGAATCAACATCTAATCTCAATGAAAATAGTTCAAAGTTTCTGGTCTAAACCTTCCCGGCAATCCAACTCCCAGTTGGTAGATGCACGGTTTAATGGCGGTTGGCTCCATCGCAGCCTGAATTACTACAGCTGGGCGCTTAGCTGCCTGCAACTGCGGAAATATTATGATAGTGTGGAGCTGGTAACCGATGAATGGGGTAAAGAAATACTGATCGACAAACTGAATCTTCCCTATACAAAGGTAACAGTAGCCCTTGATGAACTGAACAGATTCGATGCCGGCATGTGGACAATGGGAAAAGTATATGCCTACGGTTTGCAGCAGGAGCCATTTATACATGTGGACAGTGATGTGTTTATCTGGAAACCGTTTGAAGATGATATCGTAAACGCTGCCCTCGTAGCGCAGAATCTTGAAGAAAAAGGGCAGGGCTATTCTGAATCTTTCCTGACAGTATGTGATACTTTTTCGCATGTTCCTGAATATTTCCAGCCCTTGTATGATCAGGGGTTTTCACCGTCCGCCAACGCTGGTATTCTGGGGGGTAATAATATCCCGTTTATGCAGAATTATGTCCGGGAAGTATTTTCTTTTCTGGATAATAATAAAAAGGACCTGGATAGTATGATCAGACAGAATGCCGGAAATTTCAGCGTCGTTTGTGAACAGGTGATTTTCTATTCCTATGCCAAACACTGCGGGGTGGATATTGGATATCTGCTTCCGGCAACACCTAGCCTGCCACCCGACATAGGATACTTTCATATGGCGGAACAAAACAGAGGCCTCGTTCACTGTGTGAGTTTTTATAAAAGAGACTTGCTGTCTTATGCCACACTGAAATGGAGGTTATGGGAAAATTATCCTGCGTATTATAATAAGATAAATAAGCTAATCGCTGATGCAGAAATCTAAAAAAAAGTAAAATGGAATCTGTTTATACTGATATAGCAGAAAAACTGTTGTATGTCTACAATCGCTTTTCTGCCGATGATAAAGAAATTATATATCCGGATTTGCCCGGACATACCACAAAACCCGACAGCATAGGCTATGGTAGCCTGGGATGGCATCTTTTTGCGCTCGAACTATACCGGTATACCGGCGAGCAGCAGATCCTGGCAGATGTAAGCCGTGATCTGCATGCGCTGGAACTATACACGCTTCACAATAAATCAAATAACTACAGTCTGTTAAATGGCCGTTCAGGACTGCCTTATTTATATCTTCAGCTGTACCGGATAACAAAAGAGCAGAGCTGGCTGGATAAATGTACAGGAATAGTGAAGAAACACTGGGACAAAGATGCCGGCAACCTGAAAATATTTGATAATAAGGGAATCGTGAATGGATTGTCGGGCCTGATATTGTTTTACCTCGATCTGTATACGGAAATAAGGGAGGAATGGCTGATGACACATATCACGCAGTGCACAATGGATCTGATCAATAAAGCTAATATGGGCGAGTCGGAGGTGTACTGGCCATATGATTTTTTTGAAGATGACCAGGAGACGGTCTGGATGAGTGATCGTTCGGCGATTGCCCTGTGTTGCCTCGAATTGGGCTGGTATAGCGGCAATAATGTTTTACTGGCGTTGGCGAAAGGTGTTTTAAGCAGGGAACGTAACAGGAAAGCCGGTATAGTGGCATCGGCTAATCGCGGAAGTATTGGTGATATGCTCGTTGACATGCATGCCGCTGCATTGAATATCGTACCGGTGGCAGCGGAAGAACATAAGGTCGCGGCATTGCCGGAATTGCTATTATCAGAAGATATTCCCGGCAATTTGTATTATGGACTGGCCGGCCATGCGTTGGGATTCCGGGAGGCATATAACATCTCCGGTAATCCCGATTGGCTGCAAGCTGCAAAAAGAATAGCTGCCACGCTGGAAGAGAAGTTAACACAGATGGTAAGCGGTGTAACCGACAAGCGCTTTTTTACCGGGATTGCCGGCATTGGCTATGCTTTGCTAAAGATGGCAGACAAAAGTGCGTCTCCATCACTGATGCTGCCGCGTGTTCATATCCGGGAAGATTCGCCATTATCCGGTGGCTCTCTGATGCATGCCAATGTTCAGATTGATCAGCCAACCGTAAACCGGATGCTGGTACAGAAGAATTATAAAGAAACGTTGAATTTGCTGAAAAAACATTTTCAACCGGAAACGGATACTTTTTTACTACAGGAGCCACCACTTTATCCATCGCAGTTACAGGACTTTGTAGCAACCTTGAAAAAGGCCCGCCCGGATACTGATAACTGGGAGCTTTTGCAGGAAATGCTGGAGCGGGAAAGGGCAGGTAACAGACTTAAAGAATTGCAGGGGCGTCCTGTAGACGATGATATCCTGTATGGGCAGCGGGTGGATAAAGTATTTCAGATTTCCCGCAGCAAATTGCTGTCGCTTAGACTGGTGGTGTCTGACAGGTTTTTTATCCTCAAAAGGGAGCCGGTGATTGATCTGACAGAAAAGGTGTCGGCTGCCGTGTTGCAGGAGCTGCTGACCGAATACGGCTCATTGTCGTACTTCATGCGTATCGACAACTTTAACCAGGTGCAGATTCAACGATTGGATATACGAAGACTCTATGTTGATCAATTCATTACGCCTGCCACAGTAAATGACGTGGCTGCAATGATCATATCTTTTGTAGAGCAGCAGGACGAGGAAAATATCAACATGCTTATTGCCGGATTGGAGGTGGAAAACCTGGATGCGGTCAAAGAAGTACTGAAAGAACGGTTTCTTGAAGCCATGCAATGGCTGCTCGCGATTGGGCTGTTGGAAGAATCCCCTGCTGCCTCCTGAATTATTTTTTAAATAATCTTATGAAGAGCTTACCGGTAACTGTTATCATCACTGTTTGGAAAAGGCTTTACCTGGAGGAACAACTGGATGCAATATTATTGCAGACGGCACTTCCATCTGAAATATGGATCATTCATTATGAAGATCATATTGATATCATTCAGTTGGTAAATCGCTTCAGGG
Source organism: Chitinophaga sp. RAB17 (assembly GCF_052114225.1). Classification (NCBI taxonomy): domain Bacteria; kingdom Pseudomonadati; phylum Bacteroidota; class Chitinophagia; order Chitinophagales; family Chitinophagaceae; genus Chitinophaga; species Chitinophaga sp. RAB17. The sequence goes on from NZ_JBFREI010000015.1 coordinate 124,248, forward strand.
AGAGGTTTCCTGCCATATTTCTTATCAGGTCTGATAAGAATTTAAAGTACTTCGGACGTTTCAGTATTGCCAGCCATGTAACCAGTGAATATACGTGGCTGATCGATGATGATATTGTGCCTGGTAAACGATGGCTTGAACTGAGCCACCAGAAGTGTTCGGCGTTGAATGCTGTTATTGGTTGCAGTGGAAGGATTATCCCCAATGGTATTTTTGTGCCTGAGAAGGGAGAATATCCCGATCCGGAGAAATATTTTGTAGGAGATGGGAATGGGGCAGAAGAAATGAACTGCTGCGAGGAAGATACCATTGTTGACTTCGCCTGTAACAGCTACTTTATCCGTTCCCGCTGGATAAGCGATTTCTGGGCGATGTGGCCAAGTACATTCAACTCTGGAGAAGACATCCATTTAAGCGCCTCACTGAAAATCCGTCAGAACATACCCACCATTGTTCCTGCTCAAAATTGTGCTGAAAGTACCGGCAACAGGAAGAAAGAATATGGAAGGGATCAGCATTCGTCCTGGCTGAAGCCCGGTTTTTTTACGATCAGGGAAGGGGTTTTCCGGGATCTGATCACCGTCAGGGGCTGGAAGCCCCTGTTATGGCAGCAGGCGTCTTTCCCGCAATTGGCTAAACCTTAAGATTCATTATATAATTTATTCTATGAAGTCTTTAAATAATAGCGCCGTCAAATTAGAATGGATGACGAGTGAACCCGCTACCGATCGAAGGATCGCCATGCTTATTCCTCAGTACAATGAGGGTGCTGATAAAGATTTTGAGCAGCGTCTGGAATATTTTAAAATGGTTGCAGACAAACACCGGGAACAATTGGATATCATCCTGATTGATGACGGATCAACGAATGATAGTCTTGAAAAAATGAACCTTTTCCTGGCTGTAAATCCTGGTGCTTTCTATCTGGCATCTGTATATCCGAATGCCAATAAGGTAGGTGCGCTTTTTCTGACCACCTTGTCTATTTCTCATGAGTTTGTGGTATTGTCGGACTTTGATACTGATATTAACGGTCTGGAGAAACTGCCTGCTGTATTGGACAACTTCAGAAGTGATGATGGGCTGATGGGATGTTATTTCAGGATGCTTCCTTTTGAAGGATCGGGAAATATCTTTCTCTACCAGCAGCTTGAATATTCGTTGCATCGCAGTATTTACCGTTATCATGAGAAAGAGCAAAGCATACGGGTGATGCCCGGAGCAGGCAGTTGTTATCGCCGCGATGCACTGGTGGCTATTTACCGGCAACACAGCGGGCTCCGTAGTGGGGAAGACAGAGAGGCCACTTTGATTGGGTTGAAGATGGGCTATAAAACCTTTTACCTCAATACCGTGCTGGCATTAACAAGGCCTCCATTGTCCGACCGGGCGCTGATCACGCAAAGAATCAGATGGAACATAGGGTACCTGGAAACATTCTATAAAGAAGGGAACTATTATCTCGGTGAGATCTGGAAATTCAGCCGCATCGGTATGATCACCATCGTGGATTTCTTTTCGCTGGTATTTCTGCTGCTGTTTCCTGTTATTGCTTTGGTCTGCGGAATTGCCGGCGGTATTTACCTGCTGTTGTTGCTGGTTTCCATTTATGTAGTACAGCTTGGCTGGTGCCTGAATTTATTATGGAAAGCGCCCGAGGAGTCGCATGAGTTCAGGGCAAAGAAATTAATTTCTGTCCTGCTGTATCCGGTAATTAAATTTTACATTGATTATTTTGCATGGAACCGGGCTTTTATACTGTTTATCAGCAACATCAGAAAGCTAGGGAAAAAAGCAGTGAATCAAAATAAAAGTAAAAATGAAATACCCACTAATATAAATATGGAAGAAACCCCTCGTGCAGAGTCGATCAAAGACCGGTGATTCAAATGGAGATGCGGCAGGCAGGTTATCAGGAATGTGTTGGTTTCAAAAACTGTAAAAAATATTTGCAGTTTAAATCTTAATTTGTATATTGATTATACAAGTGTTAACCGGATTTGTTTGAACCGCATAATTCTAGGTCCTATGTCACTAAAAGCCATCAATTTAGCCCTGGTTGATGAACGCACGTTGTTGAGTAAAATTTTAAAAAACTATCTCGGTGAGCATGAAACGATCAATGTTGTTTTCCACGTTTCAGAACCGGTCGACCTTTTTAAGAAGCTGAATGATTTTGATATTAACATTTTGTTGATAGATATATTCATTTATCAGCCCAATGCACTTGAGTTGCTGGAAGCCATCCGGACTGAGTATCCCAATGTCAAGATACTTGTGTTATCAAAATCTATGGATGTGGCCCATATCAGCGAATTGCTGGAAATCGGCATTCATGGCTATGTTTCAAAGATGGATGATCCTTCGGAATTACTTCAGGCCATCACGGCGTTGTCGGAAGGAAAGATTCACCGTAACAGATTGTTTACGGAGGCTTTGTATTGGAATAAGCAAAACAATGAACGGGTTTATACTGCCGCAGATTTAATCTCCCTCACTGAAAGAGAAAAAAGAGTACTCCAGTTGTTGTGGGAGGAAAAAAGTAACAGGGAAATTGCCAATGAGGTTTTCCTCAGCATTCGATCAATAGAAAAAATCAGGCAGGATATGAAGGAGAAACTGGACATCAAATCAACGGTAGGATTGCTGAAATATGCCATCGGCAAAAAAATAATATCTATTAATTCAATTAATGGAAAAATGACGGACAACAGTTACTAATATCACCTGTTGCCGGACAAAGATATTGAGGCGCATTTAATGCGAATGCTTTCCTGTGCTCCACACAAATTCTTCAGGATAACATTTATGTGGCAGCAGAAGTTAAGTCATTGCAATAAGCACTGATAATACCGGCAATTTTTTCCGGGTGATCGTGAATGAAGAAATGCCCGCCTTCAAAGAGGCTGTGGTAAAAGGGCGCATTGGTGAACCTTTGCCAATTGGTGATCTTGCCGGCATTTTCTTCCTGATTTCCCATCATGGCGTAGATAGGTACATTTGTAACAAAAGGGTCGATGGTATTTTTTTCTGCCAGTTCAAAATCCGCTCTGAGAATAGGTAAATAATAACTCATGAGGTCTTTATCAGCGAGAAATTCCTCCGGTATGCCACCCAGCGCTGTCAGTTTTTCAATAAAATCATCATTTTCCAACAGATGCCAGTCGTCCGTTTCCCGGATACCAGGTCCTGCATTGCCGCTGGTGAAAAGAAACGCAGGAGGTTGATGCTGTTTTTCCAGGCGCTGCGTAACAGCCAGTGCGAGGTAAGCACCCAGGCTATGTCCAAATATGATAAAGGGGGCACCATTCCTCATGGTGCTGATCTGCTGGTATGTGTCTTCCACCGCTAATCCAAAATCGTGCAATAGGGGGGATGCCATTCTTTTTCCTCTGCCCGGAAGTTCTACAGGAATAACATCAAACCCTTTCAGGAGTGGCGTCAGATAGCGGAAGGAATATACGTTTCCACCAGCGAAATGCAATAGGAATAGCTGTGCTTTGCTTGTTTTCATTGTAGTTTTTGTTCAGTGGAAATGGCTCTTTGCCAGGAACAGTGATAGCCAGCCCTTTTTGCCAGGTTATTAGAAGCGCGATGGATGAAGTTATCTCTGTTTGAAGCCATGAGGTTAATATTTCTATATATCCGTGGATGATGGATATGTAATTTACAAATTTAAAATAGATCACCATAAGGGACAAATCTTTTCAGAAAGATTTGTCCCTTTTTCTTTTTGGCTCAAATGGCTTCGTCAAAAAATAGTTTTTCGGGAAGTATTGGATGATCTTTTTCTTCGGTCGTTGGAGTAGCTTCCAACTGGCTTTAATCAAAAAGCGCTATTTTTAATCGATGGCATAGAAAGCGGGTTTGCATAAATTCAAAAAAAGATGTTTCATATAACCGGAATAATCATCTCTATATTTCTTGCTTTGCTACTTTTTACAAAAAAGGGTAAATCAACCGCTGATTTTATTTTAGCAATCTGGTTAGCCGTGATTGGTCTCCATTTATTATGCTATCATTTGCTGATTTCCGGAATGTATGTTGAACTCCCGTATTTTCTGGGCCTTGAAATTCCATTACCACTTATTCATGGTCCTTTTCTGTATTTGTATATTGCTACTTTAGTCAATCAAGGAAATAAAAGGCTCCATTGGTTTATCCATTTTATTCCTGCAACGATAGCCTACCTCTTATTGTCAGGATTTTTTCTCCAGACTTTTGCCCATAAAATCAATATTTATCAACATCATGGGATTGGATACGAAAAACTTATTTCAATTATACGCCTTCCCATCATACCTTCTGGTATTATTTACGTAGCCTTATCGCTGATTTTATTAAAAAAACACAGCATAAATATCTCAAAGCAATTTTCTTATACAGAGAAAATCAATCTGAACTGGCTGGTTTACCTCACCATTGGAATGGGGGCTATATGGTTATCCGTTATATTCGGGAATGATATTTCTACTTTCATGCTGGTTGATTTTTTCATTCTGTTTATTGGATATTTTGGAATAAAACAAGTGGGCATATTTACCAATCGAATGGTGAATAGTCAATTGGCAGGTACTGATAGTATAAAGCTCAGTGATTCGGAAAAGGAAGATAATGATCCTGATCTTGGCAGCGTAGCCATTGGTAGTGAAAAAACCAAATACATGAAAACAGGGGTCGGACCTGAATTGATGTCAAAAGTTCATAAGGAATTAACGCTGTTAATGCAGACAGAAGAACTCTTTAAAGACCCCGAACTAAATCTGGATGGACTGGCAGAAAGGTTGGGTGTTCATAGTAATGCCCTGTCCCAGGTAATTAACTCCATGGAGCAAAGGAATTTTTACGATTATATCAATGATTTCCGCGTAAAAGCATTTCAGAGAATAGCTGTATTGCCCGAAAACAGCAAATTTACACTCCTTTCCCTTGCTTTCGAGGTGGGGTTTAATTCAAAGACCTCTTTCAACCGGAATTTCAAAAAGGCGACGGGCCTGTCCCCCAAAGAATTCTGCCAACAGGAGAAAATACAATTGGGCCATCAGATGTAAATGAAAAGGACCAACCTACCATTTGGAACGTCCAAAAGTGGAATACAGAGAGACCATCTTACCTTTTGGAGCGTCCCAAAGAAGAATAGCCGCTTCCTTTGCTACCAAAAAACAAGATGGTAAAAAAGTTATTATGGATACTATTGGCCGCATTGTCGGTAATTATGGGTCTTTATCCAATTCTGTTCTTTTCGGCTGGCGAGAAGCAGGGTATATTGAAAGTCAAACCCGATGAGCTTTTTCTTAATCCCTTTTGGTACCTGAGCCTATACGTTCACATCATCTTCGGCGGGTTTGCTATACTGATCGGCTGGATACAATTTAGCCCTGGAATCAGAAGCAAAAATATAACGCTCCACAGGGGAATCGGTAAGTTATATGTAATAGCCGTTTTATTAAGCTCACTTGCGGGGTTTAATATTGCTTTTTATGCAACGGGAGGTCTGCCGGTAGCTTTGGGTTTTATGAGTTTAAGCGTTATTTGGTTTTATACCACTTTGATGGCATACATCCGCATTAGGAACAGGCAAGTGGTACAGCATAGAAATATGATGATCTATAGTTATGCCTGCTGCTTTGCAGCGGTTACATTACGAGCCTGGATGCCTTTTCTGCATGTCATGTTCGGTAACTTTGCTTATATGGTTGTCGCCTGGTGGTGCTGGATACCTAATTTGGCCGTGGCTTATTTTCTGATCCGGAAATCAGCCCAGGCAACTCCTGAATAACTTTGGGTCATATTGTTTGATACCGCTTCAAGCACTTTCACGATCATCGCCTGCGCGGATCTCCTAACCAATAGCGCCTTTCCTGTTTTGATTCAGAATAATGTTATAATTATCCAGATAGATAATGTCCCAATGACGAAAGGTAGCGCAAACACACAAAGACTAATTGCCATCCAAACGAATGGATTGTTATTGTTACCAGCCCTGTTGCTCCATATATTCCGTAAATCGGCGACAGGTAGCTGGTACATTTCAGTTTTTGTTAAACCACAGGTCACTGCGTTTTTCATCGTTAGTCCCTGTTTAAAGGCCTTTAAGGTACTCCCTGGATAAAATAGTACGCCCAGGCCTATGGCCCATAATGCCATGATCCAGATAACATAGATATTCTTCCAGCCACCAGAAGCAATTTCCCAGGCAGAGATGGCACTTTCGCCTTTCCAGGTGGTATCGTAACCGGTAATGATATGGTTTATATCGTGTAAATAAACATTTTTACGCCTGCTTTCAATATTGAGTACCGGGATTGAGAAAAAGCCAAATTTTATCCAGGCATATTTCTCATTTATTCCGCCTTCTGCGCCATAGTTGTGTTGTTTGTAAAAATTCTGAAGTGCCTGCTCTACTGTCATACCTGATTGCTTTAATAATATCTATTTCGCCCCCATGGGAAGGTCATGTAGCGTATCCGCTATAGCGTCATTTTATGAATGCAAAGTTCAGAAGAGAAAAATAAAATTCCATTCACCTCGGTGAAGAAATTATCTGCTTTCAATAATTCTTTTGCGGATGCGGCTAAGAGAAGGAGGTTTTACACCTACAAATGAGGCAATATGGTATTGAGAGATGCGTTGCTGCAGGTCGGGGTATTCCTCGATAAATTTTTGGTATCGTTGCTCGGGCGTATCTGTATAGAAAGAAGTCAGTTCTTTTTCAAGCTTTATAAGCACCATTCCCAGTACCAATCGTCCGATTTTGTCGCCGGATTTTGTGTGCTCATAGAAGTATTCAAAGTTTTCAAAGGTGGCAACGTGTATAACGGTGTCTTCCAATGCCTGTATTATTCTCGAGGAAGGAGCCTGCGTTTTAAAGCTTTCATAGTTACACAGAAATCTTTTTTCGTTCACAAACGAAAAAGTCCTTTCCTTGCCATCCTGGTTGATATAATGGCGCATTAAGCCGGATTCAATTAAGCCCATATATTTACATACCTGTCCTTCCTGTAGAAAGAAGTCACCTTTTTTGTAATGCTTTACCTGGAAGAGGTCTTTATAAATGACTTTATCTTCTTTACTGATGGGTACCAATTGTTGAAGGGTATCGATAAGAAAGGATGCCATTAGTATCATTATAACGTTTGAAATTATATTTAGTTAGCCCCGCCGATTGTAAATAGTTCGACCTTTTCATCTCTTCCTCTTAACTCATTTTTACCTAATGATTTAATCTGAAATTCAGTAGGGAGGTTGAGTTTTTTTATCAGCTTATCCGAAATAAGTATATCCACCTCGTAAGTATTGCAAAGTCCCTGTATCCGGGCAGTGGTATTGAGTACATCGCCTGTAAAGATAATTTCCTTTTTTATAACCCCTATTCCTCCTGTAGTCACTTTCCCCAGGTGAAATCCTGCTTTGAACACAGGTAATAACCCGAATTCCTTCTTATACCCGGGATAATATTGTAACCCGCCCAGCAAACCCCTTTCGAGCTGAGAATAGACTATACCAAAGATCAGCCATATCACGCCGAAAGGAATGAGCCGGGATATGTTTCTTTTGATTTTAGGAGATAGCATAGCATATTTATATTGGCCTAATATACGGTTTTCTATTGCCGGATGAACCGGTACTATTTCAGGATTGAATGAAATGAACAGATCATTTATAGGAATATCCCGTATTTTCATATGACCATTTATGATCCCCTGTTATGACTGAAAATATAACCATATTCACCTGGGTAACTGTATGTTGCTGGGTATTGTTTTGTAGCTACTGGTTGCTGCTCCGTAATAAAACCTTAAAAAATATCCAGGGACGAACCGCACGGCAGCGTTACCTGGGCACACTTGGGTATGTGCTCATCTTTACCTTACTCTATCTCCCCTTATTTGTACATGGTGGTTTTGCGGGCCGTATTATTCCCGCCCATTACCTGTTGCAGGGAATAGGTGCCCTGATATGTATGGCTGGTGTTGGCGTGTGCATCTGGTCACGCACTATACTGGGCCGGAACTGGAGTGGGGGTGTTACGGCCAAACAAGGGCATGAGTTAATTGTAGAGGGGCCATATCGCCTGGTCAGACATCCTATTTATTCGGGCTTTCTTACGGCGTTGGCGGGCACGTGCCTGGTAACAGGGGGGCTGGCAGCTATAATAGTTACTTGCATATATACGTTGGCGTTGTGCCTGAAAATAAATGATGAGGAAGTATTACTAAGGGATGTTTTCCCTGGGACCTATGAGATATATCAGCAACAAACCCGCAAACTGATACCTTTCATCTGGTAAAACGTTCGACCGACTCACGGCTGTTCAAAATATGTCATCCGCTGCACCCCGGTGTGCTAATAGGTACTCTTAACATGTGTGAGGGCATTTCCCCGTGCCGTTCCAGCCGGGCAACGGTAGTTTTAAAGGATGTTTATCTGACAAATGCCTGCAGGTGAAAGTGCAGCAATAATGCAGTCAGAATGATTAATTTTTCTTTGATAAAAAGCTAAAATTTCCACGTCATTAAACTCACTTCCACATGAGAATCCTATGCAAACCCGTGTTTGCACTCCTGCTCATTTTTGCAGGCAGCTGCACTAAAAAACACACTCCTTCCAGGTATGACAAAATCAATGCTAACGAGATGGCTGTTGCAGCCGCTGCGGATAGCATGAGAAATCCGTTTATCACTTCGATATACACAGCAGATCCGTCGGCCCATGTATGGGCGGATGGCCGCTTATACGTATATCCATCGCATGACATTGCTCCACCCCGGGGAGCTGACCTGATGGACCAGTATCATGTGTATTCCACAGATGATATGATCCACTGGACAGATCATGGGGAAATCCTGAGGGCCAACCAGGTGCCATGGGGAAGATCGGAAGGAGGCTTTATGTGGGCGCCCGACTGCGCCTATAAGAACGGAACCTATTATTTTTATTTTCCCCACCCCAGCGGAACGGACTGGAACAATACCTGGAAAATAGGGGTGGCTACCAGTACCAGCCCGGCCGGCGGCTTTACGGTACAGGGGTATATCCCCAATCTTGAATCGTTCATAGACCCCTGCGTGTTTGTGGACGACAACGGGCAGGCCTACCTGTATTACGGCGGCGGCGGCACCTGTAAAGGAGGAAAGCTCAAAAGTAATATGATGGAAATAGATGGCTCCATGCAGCCTATGGCCGGGCTGGAAGATTTCCATGAAGCCAGCTGGGTACACAAAAGAAACGGCATTTATTATTTATCCTATGCCGATAACCATGACCTGAACGGTAAACATAACCGGCTGAGATACGCCACCAGCAGCACCCCCCTGGGGCCCTGGACCTATAAAGGTATTTACATGGATCCCACCGATAGCTATACCAACCACGGCTCTATTGTGGAATACAAAGGCCAGTGGTATGCTTTTTATCTCAACAGTGCCCTTTCCCATAACGACTGGTTACGGTCCATCTGCGCGGATAAGCTGTTCTATAACGGCGATGGCACTATCCGGAAAGTGATCCAGACGCCCGTAAATAATAATCCAGGCAATCCCGGCGGTGTCCCCATTGGTCTGACGATCACGATCAGAGGCTCCAACAAAAAATTTGTATGCAGCGAGAACGGCACGCAACCGATGAACTGTAACCGGGATGCTGCAGGACCCTGGGAGAAGTTCATAGTGGCCGATGCCGGAGGTGGAAAAATAGCCCTGCAATACCAGGGTAAATATGTGAGCAGCGAGAACGGTACACAGCCAATTAACTGTAACCGTGCTGCTATTGGTCCATGGGAACAGTTTGAATGGATCAGTAATGCGGATGGAACAGTTTCTTTCAAAGGGAGTAACGGTAAGTTCATTTCCAGTGAAGGAGGGACAGCCGCAATGACCTGTAACCACACAACAGCAGGAAGCTCGGAGAAGTTTGATGTCGATCAGTGAGAAATCGGGAATACAAAATAAATAAAAACGGCTGCTGTAATAGCGGCCGTTCTTATTTATCTCCTAACTTTAAATGATTTTGCTCCAGATCAGTTTAAAACAAAAAAAACAGGTAACAGTTATGGACAAGCCAGTTATTAAAAAGGAGATTAACATCAACGCGTCAACAAAAAATGTCTGGCGTGTTTTTACAGAACCTGCAGTAACAAGACAAATGGGCGGTGAATATGTTTCTGAATGGAAAGTTGGTAGCTTATTTGGATGGAAAGGAAAAGGCAGCACGCTTTATACGAACGGAACAATTCTTGCGTTGGAACCGGAAAAATTATTGAAGCATAGTCTGGTTGACCTCAAGGATAAGAATAAATTACTTTCAGTCATAACGTATGAATTTTTGAAAAATGGTTCGGGAACAATCATTTCAGCAATAGAGGAAGTCAATTATGAAATGACAGATTACCAGTTAAAAGAAGCGAATGAAGGTTGGGATGCAACACTTCAACTGGTAAAATATGTAGCAGAGAAATTATAGAATTGAGTTGCCCGGTGGTCATGGTTTATTAATTATATTCGTTTTAGTGTAAATAAAAAAGGCGTTAACCTAAATTGAAGCAGATGGCAAGTTATATCGAATATGAGGGCGATGCGGAGGACCAGGAGCATAGTAAAATTGGCGGTAGTGCTTTATTACCGGAAGCTATAAAATGGCCGATAGATCGTCACGGCAGGAAGATGCTTTTTTTAGCGTCCCTGTCTTCCCAATTATTGAAAGCACAATGTGATATTGTAATTCCTGAAGACCAGGTGCTGTCCATATTTTGTCCTTATGAAAGAGATAATATAGAATGTGCCATTGACATGGCCAGAGGACGGGAAACCGGATGTGTGATTGCTCATTTCGCAAAGGAACCGAGACAGGAGTTTAATGATCCTATTGCTGAAGTAAAAAAGCTGGTCTTAAATGAGGATGTTGAAACGGATGAAGATGAATTTTCTGAAGATCTGGATGATAAAATTGGAGGTAATCCCAACTGGCTCCAGGATAGATTCGATTACACAGGCTACGATTTTGTACTGCAGATTTCCGGATTATATTTTGGAAAAATTATTCCCACCCACAAACATATATTTATGGGTGGAATGTTCTACGTTTTCTACCATCCATCGGACAATAAAGGATTAGTTACTTTACAATATTCATAATCATAAAGAAGATAAAAGCTGATTATTATGGAAAACCTGACTTTTATTGAATCATTGAGCAAGCAGGGGTGGGATATTCAACTAAATACTGAAGATCTTAAGCGTGTGATAAACGAAAGGGTAAATAATACATCGGAAGACTTTAAAAACTTCATTACCAGCTTTGATATCTGCGCAAATAAAGAAGATAATACCTGGTTTTTATCTTACAGAGATTATGACAACAAAACTGATTCGGCATTTCCCTGGAATGAATTTGAGGAACAAAGCCTGCAAAGTGCAGAGAGGGATAGCATGGATGCTATTAAGAAATTTTGGGAATCGCATCTTCCTTTCTTAATGTCTGTAAAAAACGGATATCAGTATGTTGCTATTGGAATAGGCGAAGAGAATGCAGGTAAGATTTACTATGGTCGTGAACCTGAATATGAAGAAGCTATATTGATAGCCGAATCTTTCTCAGTGTTCAGCGCATATTATATAGATGCGTTAGATCAAAAATTTCAATCAAACTATTATAAATTAATAGTATAAAAGGCACATCTTTCTGAAACGAAAATACGCCGTCTCATTTCGGAGACGGCGTATTTTTTATTAATGTGCTGTTTATTTCAGATACGCTTAATAGTTAGGGTTTTGAGTAAATGCCTTTGAAGCGTCCAACGTAGACTGTGGAATCGGGAAGATCCGGCGGAAAGGTTGTGAGGCAGCCTTAGCTGTACCAGCGGCATCGAATTTGCCAAACCGGATGGCAGCCTTTCTTCTGTACATTTCCCAATACATCTCGTACCCTGTTTCATTGTAAAGCGTTTGCTCCGTCAGGGCAGTAAGAGCAACACCGGGGGCATTGTTATAGAGTGCCTCACGTGTTCTGCTTGTACGTAACTTGTTGACATCTGCCAGCGCAAGACCTGTCTGACCGTTACGGAAATAAGCTTCAGCGCGCATGCAATACATACCTCCCAAACGATAAAGCGGGATATCTACGTTGCTGGAACCATTATCTTTTTCCGGATCGAATTCAAATTTGAAGGGACGTACACCACGATTGATTTCTGCCTGTGTGAAAACAGCCTGCGCCGGGTTGGAGAAGTTAAGCGCTGGTGTAAAGTCCATTGGCAGCGTAGTGTTTTTTTCACAGTTGAGTTTTATCACTTTGATACGTCCATCAGGAGTGCGTTCAAAATCACCGGAAGGCAACAGGTTAGGACCATATTGCTGGCCTACCTGGAGTCCACGGTTGAAATGGAACCATGACAGTGTTCTGGCGCTTAACACGAAGGTAGTGCCGGGTACGCTCACGTCTGTACCATCGTTCATGAACCAGGTACCATCGGCATACTGGTAGTGCCGCTGAAAACGGGGATCATTATGGTTGCCATCCCAGGTAGCGTAAAACTCAGGAGTGATACATGATGCGTTGGTGCCACGGTTAACAGGAGAAGGTTTCTGGTTCCTTTCCATGCACATGTAGGCGAAATCGTTGTCGCTGTTGCGCAGTGTATTGAGTACTTGCGTTACCACAAAAATCAATTCCGGTCTGCCGCTGTTATCAATATCAAAATTCTTGAAGAAGTTGCTTTCCAGCTGGAATTGGCTGTTTGAAATCAGCAGGGAAGTATACTTGATCACCTTGTCCATATCTGAACCATCGTTGTCCACTGCTTTCTCTTTGAAATCAAAGGTAGCAGCAGTACGGTTCTTGAACACTGCACGGTTCAGGTACATATCCGCAAGCAATGCATATGCAGCTTGTTTGGTGAATCTGCCGTTGTGTGTATTCTGTTGGCGTAATTCGGCCAGGTTAGGAATGAGTGATTCTACTTCTTTGATAAGGTCATCGATGGTAGTTGCTGCTTTTCTTACCTGTAAAGGTGCATTTACCACGTTAGGATCGCGGTAGGGTGCCTGACCGAAAAGGTCCAGTGTATGATAGGTGTAGAAGGCCAGCAATCCCCTTGCTTCTGCCAGGAACAGGGCTTTATTGGTAAAATCCTGTTTGCTGTTGATGGTGCTGATAGCTGTCAGTGACTTGGTGATACCGTTGTTCAGGTTATTCCATGTGTTGGTAACCACGGAATTGTCGGGCCCCCAGGTAAACTCATGGATGGCACGCCAAACACCACCATCACCCCAGTCACTACCACGGGTGGGGAGCAGCGCTTCATCTGTTGAATACTCCTGTAATGCAAACACGTTACCATGATCTACAAACGTTGCATCGCCCAATTGACCATATGCTGCGGCTATTGCATTTTCAGGATTTGAATTGTTGGAACCGAGCACCTCATCGATCACCTGTTCGTGCAGGTTGGTACAGCCCATCAGGCCCACAAGGAGAGATGCGCAGGTTAGTTTATATAGTCTTGATGAATTGATTCTCATATTTCGATGTATTAAAATTTAACCGTTGCACCTAACAGGTATGTTTTAGCAGCTGGATAGGTGGCATAATCAACACCCAGGGACTGGTTTCCTCCCACGTTCTTGGTGGTATTCACCAGTGGATCAAATCCTGAATAGCCAGTGATGGTAAACAGGTTCTGGGCACTTGCATATATGTTTAATGATTGCAGCCATGGCAATTGTTTCACAGTAAGGGTGTATCCCAGGCGGAGATTATTCAGACGGATGAAGTCCGATTTTTCCAGGTACAGGGAAGACAGCTGTACTGCGTTAGAAGTATTTGCCTTAGCGTCAAAGTACTTTTTCAGCACGTTGCGGTCGGAGGCCAGACTGTTGATGTTCAGATCCAGCGCTGTATTATTCACCAGGTAACCACCGGTTTGGCCGATGAAGGAAACTGCGAGGTCAAACTTCATATAACGCAACTGGCTGTTAAGACCGAAATTAAATTTTGGTATAGCACCCTGGAAGATCTGTCTGTCGTTTGAGTTGATAACGCCATCGCCGGTTTTATCTTCAAAAATATCCTTACCATCTTTGTCATAGCCCAGGTGCTTCAGCATAAAGAAAGAACCTGCCGCATAACCATTCTTGTAAATGTTGGCATTTACACCAGAGAGACCAGGACCAGAGATGCTGCCAGAGTATAGCTCGGACACCGGAAGATCTTTGATCGTGTTTGACAGTGTGGCGCCGTTCACGTCAGCAGACCATGATAAATTTCTGGTGCTGATCAGCTGCGTACCTAACATGAATTCGAAGCCTTTGTTGATGATGCGTGCGTCAACGTTCTTCCACACCGTGGTGGTAGGACTGAGTGGCTCAGAAGGAATGTTCAGGATAGGATCCCTGGTGGTCTTATTATAGTAATCCAGTGATCCGTACAGTTTACCACCGAAAAGGTCAAAGTCCAGGCCGAAGTTGAGTTGTTCTACCAGTTCCCATTTGAGTTTAGGATTGGCGGTACGGTTTACGGTAACACCATTTACCAGTGCATAATTGTCATACAGGTAGTAACCGGCACCAGATGATAAGGAGTAGCTGGCCTGTGTAATCTTGTTAGGTACTTCCTGGTTACCTGTCTGTCCCCAGCTGGCGCGTAGTTTCAGGTCCCGGATAGCCTGAATGTTTTTCAGGAAATTTTCCTTCGACAAGGTCCAGCCTAATGCAAATGATGGGAAGTAACCGTACTTGTTGTCACCACCAAACCTGGTAGAACCATCAGCACGAAGAGAGGCGGTAAGGAGATATTTGTTATCGTAATTATAGTTCACACGACCAAAGTAGGATTGCAGTTCATTTTCCTGGGCGAATCCGCTAGGGTTGATAGGGATTCCTGAGTAACCTGGATTGAACTCAGGAGGAACACCTTGTCCTTGTTTGGCGATGTTCTGCATACCGAAAGCGGTACCTGCGAATTTGAATTTCTGGTAAGAGAAACCACCCAGTACTTCTATCTGGTGTTTGTCAACAGCCAGGTTATAGGTCAGGTAATGTTCCAGTAATGTGCTTAGTGATTTCAGGTTATTCTGCACGTAGGCGCCATTGGGTGTACGATCCGTGACGTTCGGATAGATGGTGGTGTTGCGCTCTGAAGTGGACTTGTCGATACCAACGTTGAAGCGGTAATTCAGTCCCTTGAACAGTCGCAGGCTGGCCTCCATATTACCCAGTACCCGGAAGGTGTTGGTTTTATCATCATAGATGCTCAACAGGTAAGCCGGGTTGTAGTGAGCATTCATGTTGAAGTTGGTGAAATTGCCGGTGGAGTCGCGGAGCGATCTTGTCGGATTGGCCATCAGTGCATGTATAATCAGCTGTCCGTCTGAACCTGCGGTGTTACCATTAGGTATACCTGTTTCGTCAATGTTGCTGGCGGTCAGGTTCATTTTAACGGTGAGGCGTTTGTCGTCGAAGAAGGATTCTTCGGCATTTACCCTTGCAGTGGTTCTTTTAAAGCTGCTGTTTTCTACGATACCATTCTGGTCCATGCGGGATAAAGACGCCAGGAAGCTGCCGTTAGCAGTAGATTTGGCAAATGAAAGGTTGTGGTTTTGCACAAAGCCGTTGCGGAAGATCACATCCTGCCAGTCAGTATTGCCACCATGATCATAGGCTGGATTCACCAGTGCTTTGCGGTATTCGTCAGCATTCAGTACATCGAGTTTTTTGATCACAGAAGAGGTGCCTACATACATGTCGTAAGTCAAACTACCGGCTTCTCCTTTTTTACCACGTTTGGTGGTGATCAATACTACACCGTTGGAGCCTCTGGCACCATAGATGGATGCTGCGGAGGCATCTTTTAAAACCGTAACAGTTTCAATATCGCTGGTATTCAGAAAGTTCAGCGGGTTCTTAGGCTCAGAGCTACCCAAACCGAAATCAGGGCCACCTGCGCTTACCACGTCATTGCTTAATGGTACACCATCTACAACGAAAAGTGGTGTACTACCACTCCTGATGGAGCCGGCACCGCGGATAAATACGTCAACACCTGCGCCGGGCTCACCGCTCGACTGCGCAATGCGTACACCTGATACGCGGCCTTGCAGCAGGTTGTCTACGGAGATGTTGGCACCCTGTTTAATATTATCTGCTTTTAACTGGGTCAAAGCACCTGTTACATCGGCTTTGGTTTGACTGCCGTAACCTACTACGACTACCTCACCCAGCTGGCTGTTGCTGGTAGCCAGCGTAATGCGCAGCGATGTGCCATTGACCGTTACTTCCTGTTGGTTGTAACCGATGAAGGAGATGACAATTTTTTCGCCCTGAGATGCGGGTAGCGTAAACTCACCACGTGCATTCGTAGTGGTTACTTTTTTCGTGGAAAGCGATCTGACTGTGGCGCCGGGTATCGGTGTGCCATCCTGGCCTATAACCACTCCCTTGACAGGTTCCTGAAGGACAACCTTGTCATAAATACGATGGTATGGCGCATTAGCACGGGAAAGGCTAACGCATGAAAGCCATACAACTACCATGAAGAGAAACCGAATGTTCATTGGCAAAACTTTGTGATGCTTAATATGAAAAATGAAAATGAATAAAGGTATAGCCAGCCGGATATCATTACTTATGACAGCGATCATCCCAGTTATTATACATAGAAGGGCTGGTTGGTTGTTTTCTGAATTCTATTTTGTGCAATGCACCTATCCTTGTTAAATCAAAGAAAAAAAACGATTATGGTTTGAAGCATCTGCAAATCGACATAGACAACTGTTTATGAAATCGAGTGCAATGATAGGGCGTAATCTGGATTTGTCTGTTAACTCCAGGTTATGTTTAGTTTAATTAAATGTAATAATTGTCATTTTTAAGACTACGTAGTATAGAATAGTATAGTCTAGCTAAACTTAATTGAAAATGAATGGATTAAAGGTTATAAATTTTGGTTATAATTATATATAACGTCTTTTTTACACGTGGAATAACGCTTTTTTATTTTCGTAATTTGAAAGTAATAATAATAATTTAGAAATACAATAGCAGTGTGACAGAGATAAATTGAATATCTTATGTAATCATCAGTAATCCCATCTGTTTCATGAATAAAGCAGAACGAATATTTATAGAAAGTACATTGGAAAGAGGAGGGATACATCTCTATTCAAAGGAAAATGCAATTGCATTTGTGCTGGCGTGTAGAGAAGAGAAAATACGTTTGTTAGGTATAGATGGCTTTTGGCTTACTGCTAATAGTATTCAGCCCAGCATGGAAGACAGTGTTGATTTTTCTCTTCAATTTTTACAGGAGATTGCTATGAAAAAGCGATCGGTTTTTTGAAAGTAAGACCGGATGGATTATTCTTTGAGATAGTAGTAGCAAATGATTAAAGAGAAAGGGACATAGCTGTTTGCTGAAGAGGTACCGGAATACCCAACAAACACACTATGCCCGCATAAAACTCCCAAACCTATTTTTGAGTTATATAATAGTAAGTACTTAGATCAGTGGAAGAAAATTTTGTGAAGCCCGCCTGACGCAGCAGGGTTACTAATTGTCCACGATGAAAGGTAGAGTGGTTAATGATGTGCGAAAATGTTTGCGGATATTCCATTCGGCCTTCCTCACCGCTTCTTTTTTTAAAAGTGACTTCCTGCAGATAATTTTCCTCGGGATAATTTTCAATGAAACTTTTTAAATCGGAGGATGATTGCTGCCAGATTTTTATTAAGTCATTTTTTGTGCCATTAAATTCTGCGGATAAAAAAACAGGATCAGGCATATTTTTCCAGAAGTCCACCCATATTTTTTCGGCGCTGGCAATATGAATAGCGGTTTGCCTGATGCTGCTGAAACTACTGCTGATAAACTGATTCCATTGCTCATCATTGATTTCATGCAACCATCCAATAGCAATATTATCTGCCCAGTTATTGTAACCCGCTAATGCGGTGAAATATTTTTTGTTCATTTTTTAATGTTTAGCCGAATTACCTGCTTAGTTTTTTTGTCCGTAAACCAGCAACGAGGCTTTGGCCAGTGTATCGAAATGCATAGTGAAGCTTACGAAAGCGGGAGTGACGTTTTTATCCAGGTCCAGTTTTTTGCTGAGCGCATATACGGTAATCAGATAACGATGTGCCGGGCCATCAGGGGGAGCTGCACCCACGTAGCCGGGAACCCCCAGATCACTATTGCTTTGTACAGCACCGTCAGGAAGTAAATGTTTTGAAGGATCTCCCGCATCAGGTTTGAGTTCGTGCACATCAGCGGGGATATTGAAAACCACCCAATGCCAGAAGCCACTGCCAGTTGGGGCATCCAGGTCATACACGGTTACTGCAAAGCTTTGTGTGTTTTCCGGGGCGTTTTCCCAGTAAAGCTGCGGCGATTGGTTTTCACCGGAAAACCCCATACCATTGAGATATTGTTTGTTTGTAAACTGACCTCCAAGCTCTTTGCTCTTCAAGGTGAATGCTGCTGCGAGAGGACTCTTGTTGAGTCCAGTTGTTGTTGTTAATGTAGCCATCATCTTCGTGATTAATATTTAATTATTAATCAAAGGTAGCCCCGATAAAGGGCGGCAACAGATGGCCTGACGTTCAAAAAGTGTTGCTAAACGTTCAATTTGACAGCTGGTATTGCTTGGGTGTTATTCCATGGACTTGCTTAAATGACTGAATGAAGCTTGACAGATTTTCATAGCCTAGTTCGAAATATATTTCGCTTGCTTTGCACTCACCTTGTTTAAGTAATTGGGCCGCTTTCTGCATCTTCTTTTCAAGTAGCCATTTATTTGGTGAGGTACCATAAATCCTTGCAAAGCGCCGCTTAAAAGTGGACAGGCTCATATTACACAGAAAGGCCAGCTCCTCAACAGTGACGGTATTATAGATGTTGTCTGTGACGGCCTGACGGATCAGCAGATCGTCATCAGCTTCTTCACTGAAGCTGCGAAGTTGCTGAATTTTATCAGGATAGTGCTCACTTAAGTAAAGCAGCAATTCTTCCAGTTTCACTCTTCGCATTTCTGCCGAGCAAGGTTGATCAAGCGCTAACATAAAACCAAGCGAATCAATGAAGTTTATCAGAAATGCATCTTTCTCAAACACCAGAAAAGGTGCTTCATTGTTTTTGTGGGTAGAAGTCTTAAGCGCCTGTGGATGACGGAAGAAGAAATCTATCAGTATCTTATTGTCGAAAAAAAATAAAACACTCCTGTAACGCCCACCGGCTGCTGCTATCTTCTCGCTCATCAGGCAATTACCGGCGGACATCAGCAAAAACTGATGGGGGTTAATTGTTACCGGTGCTCCAATGTATTGAACACTTTTTTGACCTTCCAGCAAAAAGCTGAATAAATTTTGCCGTAGTTTGATCCTGGCGTTAATACTCACTACGTCCGAGTCATACCGCATGATGGCAATATGGTCCATCGCGTTTTGTGAATCGGCGGAGCGAAGGTCAGCAGGTATTATAGACTTCCTCATAAACAGCTACATAAAGACAGAACGAAGCTACAATATTTTTATGGTAGGAGAATAATGGTGCTGCCGTTTTAGCATTTTGCAAACCGGCTTACCTGGTAATATCTATTAAATCGGTCCGTTTTTTTGTGCTTACAAAACATTCCCCAAAGTCCAATTTTTCAGACCAAAGGTCCCTTTGCATTCGTTGCGCTGTAAAATCACGAAGTCACATCTGCTGTATATTGATCCAGCATATCCATTGACGGAGCAAAGAAGAGGCTGCCGGTATGTGCGGTACTGAAATCCAGTATCCTGTCGTAATTACCTGCCGGCACGCCAATAAACATGCGTTCCAACATTTTGTAGGTAGTGCTAAATGTATTGGCATAAGCAATAAAATAGGTGCCCACCTCATTTTTAGCGGGATTGCCAAAGGGCATGTTATCTCTCAGTATCTTCAGCTCATTGCCTTGATCATCATCCAGACTGGCCAGGGCACTATGCGAGTTATTGGGCTTTATATCATCAGGCATCTCTATATCACTCAATTTATAACGACCGATTACTTTCTCCTGTTCTTCGGTAGACAGCTTTGTCCAGCCTCTCATATTGTGCAGGTATTTCTGGACAAAAAGATAACTTCCTCCCTTATAAAGCGGATCTTCGTCACCAACCAGGGCAAAGAGCTGCCGGTCTTCACCAATAGGGTTTTCTGTGCCATCCACAAAGCCAAGAATGGAACGGCCATCCCAATACCTGAATCCATGTATTTCTTCCAAACAATCGGCAACCGGGTATAACACCTCAGTGATAGCGGTGAGCATATCAAAGCAAACGGACATATCTGTTGACCGCAAGTGAAAGTGCAGGTCTCCCGGAGTCGCCACAGCCGTATGTTTTGATCCTGCCAATGGTTCAAAATTTTTCAGTTCTTTCGGGACGGGGAGTGGTAAGGATAACTTTATCCAGGCCTCATACCCAATGGCCATTATACAGCTCGCACGTGCGTCCGGTACTCTTATGGTAAAGGAATGATTGAGATTGGCCACCAGGCCACAGAGCTTTTCGAAAGCTGGTTTGACGGGCATATCTTCCTTAAACTTCCAAACTACAAATATGGTGTTGTTGTTTGTGATGTCGGTGATGTTTTGCGATTCAGGCTGTATAGCTTTACTCATATTAAAAATAGCTTTTTGATAATTTAAAGAAGGTTCCCTCTCTGGTCCGGAAGTTAATGTTTTTAGGAACTTCAAAAACAGATAGTCAGCATGTGACTATCTATGCCCGCTTTACAATATTTGTTTGCTCATTAAGGTTTCTTCAAAACCTACACCATAGTGTTCAATCGTGAAGTCTTTTACCTTTTGCCAGCCATTTTTATAATAAAAGGCCAGACCTTCCGGTGATGCCGCCAATTGCAGTGTTGTTAAACCTTTACTTTGGGCATAAGTTTCCAGATAGGTCATCAATTGTTTGCCTATTCCCTGATTGACATATTGTAGTCTTGTATAAAAACCAACAACAAAATCGCCATCAAGTGCGGCAGTGCCTATTATCTGGCCATCTCTTTCGGCGCAAAATACCGTCTGGCTGGCTATCTTTTCACTCAATACCTGCACTGAATAGTACTTGATGAATATATTCCATTGCTCGTTATTGTAATGAGGCTTCAGGAGTTTTTCTGCATTCTCACAGATCAAATCACTTAGTTGTTTTGCATCTGAAGGTTGCGCTGCTCTTATATGTATTGAAGACATGACGGTGATTTAACGGTAGTTTCTCTTGCTGCAAACGTACAGCATTTGTCTTTTAATAAGAAACAGTCATCGTTGCTGCTCGTCGCCCGCCCGTATAGACAAGGCATGATAAAATATGTTCAACGGATCCCATTTGCGTTTCACTTCCTGCAGTCGTGGATAATTATCTTTATAATACAGGGTATGCCATGGAACGCCTGATTTGTTCCATTCCGGATCGGCGAGATCTGTATCTGGATGATTGATCATGCAGCCGTCTGTTTGTTCATTGGGAACAGGTACGCCGCCAGACTCCTCAAAAAGTTCCATATAGAAAGCACGGATCCAGGCAAGGGTAGGTGCTTCGCCTGTCGGGTCGCCCCAGCCTGCATTGCACGCAACATCAAGAATGACATCCCGCTGCGCCGATGCGGTGGCGTCTGGCGCAATCGTATTCACTTTACCTCCATAGGTGGCCATGCCTAATCCTCCTCCTACATTTGCTTTCGCAGTAAGGTATTTGAAGGCGGTTGCAATCTGTTTGTCAGTAAAGGGTTGCCGGAAGAAGGCATCCTTTACTTTTGCCTGTGCGTTATCGAAACCGGGCTGGAATAGTTCCGGAAATGGGTTGAGTGCAAAGCGAAGCCAGGGTGTTTCCTCGATCTGGCGTGTATAAGGAACTCCGAGGGGGATTGCGATGGCGGCTAAATGCTCATCTATGAGCTGAATGGCTTTAGTTCCGGCGGTGCATACGCCTTTCATTTCCAGCTTGCCCAGGTTCCGGTGGTTAAGAAAAAGCAGGCTGAATAGCTGTCTGTAAGGTGAGTCTGCCCCGCTGTGCTGTTTACTCCATTCTCCAAAATTTTTCGCCAGCCGGAAAAACAATTGCTCATCGAAATCCTTCCAGTCCCATGCAATGCGGAAGGTGGTAATAGAGGCCGGTGCTTTGGGCAATGCAACAGCAGGATCCGATCCGATAGCGTCCGCAGACCTCAGCCAATAGCGGGTAACGATCCCGAAGTTACCGCCACCTCCGCCCGTATGCGCCCACCAGAGCTCACGATTGGGATCAGTGGATTCACGGGTAGCAATAACGCTGCCTGCCGTACCGGATGCTTCAACAGTCACCAACTCTACAGCGTAGAGATAGTCTGCCGCCAATCCGTATTCCCGGCAAAGAAAGCCGAAAGCACCACCTGGTATATGTCCGCCGATACCGATGGCGGGAAGCTCCCCTGCGGGAAGAACTACACCCCAGCCCAGAAATAGTCGACGATACATCTCCCCAACGGTAGCGCCGGCCTCCACTAGAAAGGAGGATTGTTTCTCATCATAGCGGATATCCGCCATCAGAGACATATCTATGAGTACCTGCACGGAAGGATCTGTTACGAACCCTTCCAGGCAATGGCCGCCACTGCGTACTACCAGCCGCCGTTTGCTATCCACGGCCTCTTGTACAGCCGCCACCACCTCTTTCGTAGAGGTAGGCAGGTAAATATATTCAGGCTTCGCAGTAAAGCGTTTATTGAATCTTTTATCCGCGAGATCCGAATACCGTATATCGCCAGGGGTGATCTTTTCCATATACCGGATTTTTAGAAATTATGTAGGTTTATTATTCAATAATTACATGACGGTGTTAACTGGTTTTTCCTTTACTAAAGTAGTAAAGCATCGCCGGGAAAGCAATCTTATTTGCCGGCGGCCTGTTTTATTTTAGCCCCAGGGCCCGGAGTAAAGAATTTCTTCTTAAATTAGAATACTAATATAAATAACATGAAGCAGAAATTTGGAAGATCGTTCGTGTTGATTCCTATTGGACTATTTTTTATTGCATTGACATTTATTCTTTCAAGAAAAATAGCAATGCCCGATGCAATTAGAGGATTTTCCATGGGAGTAGGGCTGGGCTTAATGATATTGGCGTTTGTTGTAAGAAAAATTAAGCCGGCATCCCATCAATGATTTTGGGATATGTTCGGGTAAACCAATGTTTATCCATCAAACATTGATACTACAAGTAACTACGAACATGCGTAGTGTTCCCACAGGGATCACAGGAAAAGCACACCCCCACCTGACGCCTGGGGTTTAAATAAAACAGAAAAACCACCTATATGGTGGCTTTTTTATTTTAGGCGAATAAATAATTTTTTATCAGACAAATATCTTCAGGTGATTTAATAGTAAGGGTTAAAAATGATAGAGCTAATGAGGATACAGTTTGGAAGCAACAGGGGTGATAACTTTTTTCGTATAAACCAGGTAGCCAATCCAGATACAAAATATGGCTATCAAGGTGACACTTAGTACAGGAGATTTGTTATCTGCAGCAGAATAAATATCATAAATGGCATGAAATGCAGAAAGGGCAATGAGAGAATGTGTTTTATCAGCTACGGCATATAGTCCCCAGCTACTAAACAACAATATGAGGAAAAAACTGAGGTTTGCACTGCTTAATTCGAAGTTAAGGTGCCAGATAAACCATAAGACGGCAACAATGAAAATATTGGCAAACTTAGGCAGGGAGGATAATGCAGGTTGTAGAAACCCGCGCCAGCCCATCTCTTCGAGCAAACCATAAATAAGTATAGAAAAAGTTACGGTGTTAAATGTTCCCTTGTATATCCATGTAATGATGCCAACAGCCAGGAAAGGCAGTCCCCAGAACAGGAGCACAGGGACAATTTTATTGGAGTAATTGCCCCAGAGTGTTTGAGTAGGTTTAATCCGGAAAGCAAGAAAAACAATGAGTGCCGCAATAGCAGGGCCTATGCCCTGGATGATAATTTTAAGAAAACCTGTTGGTATATACTGAAGAAGGGATGTCTTGTTGGTAGCATACCTGAGGGCAATGGCAATAACGTAAAAGGTCACAATAGCGCCCACTCTTATTTTATCCTTTTGCGGTGTCATATTATTTCTTTTTTACAAAGCTATTCCAAAATAGGCTGGCAAAAATTGACTTTGGGTAAGAAATCAGGTTATTTGTTTTAAAGTGACCCTTTTTCTGATGCGGCTCAGGCTTTCGGAAGTTACTCCCAGGTACGAAGCAATGAACTTTAGCGAGGTCCGCTGAACTATTTGAGGCCTTACCTTAATGAGCTTAATATAACGCTCCTCAGCGGTGAGTGTCAGTAAATTTATTTGTTCCTCCTGCTTTTTCGCATAAAGGGTTTCGGCCATAATTCTGGCCATTGTACTCCCCAGCATGGTGGAATCATATAAGGCCTTCAGGTCGGTATGAGATATTGACCAGATAACAATATCTTCCAACGCTACCGTTTTTAACGGTTTTTGTTCCTGTTTCAAAAAGGAAAGATAATCTCCGAAGAAATCATTTTCATAAAAGAGGTTGATGCAGATATCGTGTTTGCCATTCCAGATAAAAAGTGCGGCGGTGCCACTTATCAGGATGTTTAAGTATTTTTCTGTAGTACCGTAGTCCTTAATAACTTCATTCTTCCGGAAGCGTCTTTCCTGTAGCTTAGATGTAAAACCCTCCCAGGTTTTTGCATCCGCTTTGTAGAACTGATCAAAAATGTCTTTTATATTTTGTGTGGTGATTTCTGGCATGCGGCGCTTTTTTTATAGGATATAGCTCAATAGAATGATATATCATTCACATAGATTTCCACGTAATTTAAGTATTTCGGCGGATGGAGGAAGGGATTTCAGGTGATAAATGATTATAAGAATGCGCTTTTAGGCGTATTATAAAATGTAAGGTTAGGAAGATGAGGTGGCCGGGGATTGGAGGGAACGGTTACTTCAACAATAATCTGGAATATAATCTTTATATTTAACTACCGGTGGACTCAAATAACTGACTATGAAAACCGGCGGATTTTAGTTCGCAATCCTTTTTTATTCTGATGTCAATGTCGTGCCCGCACTACTTTACAATCCTATAACCATTTACTATGACTACCAAAACAGTTCAATTCAATGTGGAAGTGAGGAATGTTGTGATCACTTCGGGAACTTATGAAATCCTGAGTATTGTTAATGGATATGTTGGTGCCGCCAGTCACAAAAAATCATTTCAGGGAAATGATTTTAGTGTGGAGATGAAGGGGGAAAGCGAATCTGCTTATTTTTCTGTAACCGTTTTTATACAAAGTTATACCATAGATGGTGTTCCCCATATCATGCGGGATAAGCCGTTGGCTCTCCTGGCTACTTTTTATTTACCGGCCGTTGACCATGTGGTAAAAGTTAGCCCTGAATCCTCCATTGCATCTATCTACACATTTGCTCAAATGACAACTGTTGGAAATGACGGTTTAGTAAAGATGAGCGGCACCGAACGTAATATGAAGATTGCCTATGGAATGAAACAGAATATTTACCGGACAGAAGGAGTAGTGGCTGATATGATCAAACATTCGCCTAACGGATTTGAAACAAACAGCTACCCGATGTTTAACTCGCTGTGTAACCTGTTTTACTATTGCTTAACGGATACTGTTGTCGTTTCTGGAAAATCATTCTATGACCAGTTTCTTGACTATGCCTGGCATGAAAAAGGTAAACCGAACAACAGCTTCCTGGAAGCCATCAGGAATATGTTGTATGATCCGTTTACGAATGCCGGCAATATTTATCAGATGCTGGTGGGCAGAGAAGAAATATATAAAGACTCGCTTACTTCTATGAACGTTGCAGATGATAAGAAATCGCCGGACCAGTGGACACTTACGCTTAAGAGTAATTCGTCAGGCGCAAAGAATTTTATTCCAAGTGGAGCGGCTTTTGTGGTATTTGATGCAGATGACAATGCGTGGGTAGCGAATAATTTCAGAGCTGGGTCTAACCTTTCCGGAACACATTGCCTGGTGTATAAATATGATGCCACGCCGGCGAGTTTTTCTCCTGTACAGGGAGGAGGGTTGCTGGGCGTAGGATTTGGCGTGGCGATAGACCCGGAAAAAAAGCACATTTCCTTTGGCAATTTCGGATGGGGACCTGAATTGAACAATCCACAGGAAGGAAGTATTTCCCGTTTTTATTATAAAGACGGCAAACCGCTAAGTCCCTCCAATGGCTATACGTTGAGTCTCTCGCGGGTACAGGGAATGAACTATGATAAATCCGGAAATCTCTGGATGGCCTCTGTTGGATGCCAGGATCCTTTTGCGCCGGCACCAATTGGTCATTACCCGTTTAAAAGTGAACCCAGTGCGGTCGTCGTCTACCTGAAAGGGGAAGCCACGAAGGAAAATATGCTGATTTGTGATGAGTTTCCTGTTAAAAGGAAGGCGTCATCAGAGGCTACACCATTAAAAACGCCTTATCTTAAGGTATTTGATGTAGTTCCCGATAATCATGGAAATGTATATGTTTCCTGTATTGGCAATTATGATAAAGATCATGAGGACAAATGCGCGGTGTCAGCGGTTTATAAAGTAGCGATTGAACATAATAAACTGGTGGTTAAAGGCGCCTGGTTCAGTGATTATTACAGTCCGGTGAATAAGCACAGCGGCTATGAATCGCTTCGGCAGCTGGCAATAAATGCAGCGGGAGATGTAGTTGTGGTGGGCGTGGCCAGTAGCAGGGCAACGATACTCCACAATGATCTTTCGGGCGTAAAAGGATATTATGATGTAAATACTTACGCGCCCTGGGGCGTGAAAATCGATAAAAAGCAAACAGTTTTCCTGGCTAATTTCGGGCACGAAACAGATTATGCCAGTGATAAAACCCTGGATATGCAAGGGCCATTCGGCGTAACGATGCTGCGGGATCCGGCACATCCTGAAACCGCCCGGCTGCTGACAGTACCTACAGGTGGTGCAGAAGTAATGCTGGCAAACGGATGGCCGCTGTACGGAACACTAACGAAGCCGGTAATTGTGGATGGAAAGCCAAGTGGGCATAAGGTTCCTGTGAAGTGTTATCAGCCGATTATGCGACTCACCTCTACCAACATAGACGGAGCAGGAAATTTGTGGTGTATGAATAATTGGAAGCCTTCGGCAGTAGTAGATGTTACCGATAATCCGGGTGGGGATGGTGTGGTGATTTTTCTTGGAATCGCGGAGCCGGAATAAACGTATACTTTAAAAGGAGCCGCCTTCCATTTGTAAGAATGGAAGGCAGCTCCTTTTAATATCGTAGATGGATACTATATTTTTACGATTTCCACCCGGCGGTTTTTGGCTTTACCGTCTTCGCTGTTATTGTCAGCAATTGGCTTGTCTGCTCCCAAACCTTTTGCCTGAATCCTGCCGGCATCAATGCCTTTGCTGGTCAGTGCGCTTTTAACGGAATTGGCCCTGTCTTCAGATAGTTTTTTATTGTGGGCAGGAGCTCCGCTGTTGTCAGTATGCCCTTCAATGCTTACTTTCAAACCGGCATTATCTGCCAGCAGCTTTTGTATTTCATCGATAATAGGCTGTGATTCAGATTTAATGCTGGCTTTGTCCGTATCGAAGTTGATATACAACGCAACATGGCCTTTGCTGTCCAGCTCTTTTTTCATTTCATCTGCTTTAATGAGAGACGCCGTGGCTTTAAAAGGTTTTGTTTCTAAGATCATCCAGCCTGCGGAAACGCCGTCATCTCCGGGGGTGGTTTGTATCCAGATATTTCTATCCGCACGACGGATCAGATAAGTGGTGGTAACAGCACTTGAAAAAAATCCATAACCGTCCTTATATTTCACCTGGTTATCGCTCGGAATAACATAGAAAGAATCGTTGGGTATTTTACCTTCGGATACCTTCACACCACCGGCACCGGTAATCACTTCATCCAGGTTCTTGATTAGTTCGCGGTCACTGTAGGACTTGCCTTCTTTGGCGGTGACCCTGCTATAGAAGATTTTCCCTTCAGGTCTTTCAAAATGATCTTTCACCCAGTAGTAGATGAGGTCATAATCCATTATCTTATTTTTTGAAAAGTTCTGGTAACCTTCCGGCAGGTTAAAGTAGGGGAAGGCGCCCAGCGGCTTATCTGATATCGCGATCGCATTGATATCAAATGTTTTTGCGGCAGGTGGCGTTGCAGCTTCAGGTGTAGCATTACCGGTTTGTGTGGAAGCAGTACTATCTTCTGTAGGTGTTTGTTTTTTTTGAGAATTGCAGGCGAAGAGTAAGCTGGCAGTAGCAGCACATATTGTGAGTGTCCGGAGGTTCATATAGGTCTGTTTTTAATATTTCAAACTTAGGAATTAAACGAGATTCTTCCAAACCAAAGTTACCGGTCCTAACATATCAAAATGCCGGCACAGAGCCATTCGCTACTTCGCAGGGGAATGGTTACTGCTAAAGGAATCCCTGAACATCTTCCATCCCTCGGCTGTTTTCTTCCACAACACCAGGAACTTACCATCGTCAAACAGTTGGTTGTTGGCATCAAACGACTGCCATAAGCCTACTTCGGTTACATATTCAATGCCATCCCCGAAAACGGCGGTAGTGATAAATTTGCCCCCTCTCAGTCCGATTTTGTCATAGGCGGTACGGAAAAATTGAAGTGCCCCTTCCCGGCCTGATACGGCAGGCATGCCTGGGGCCATAATCTGGCAGTCAACAGCGTATCGTTCCACAAAGATGGAAGAGTCGTTGTTGGCAAAGGACGTAAAATAGATGGCATTGCTGGCCGCAATTGCTTTTTTCGCCTCCTGCAGTGCCGTATTGTTTTGCGCTGTTGCAGATAAGCTAGCCATCATTATGAGCACCGGCAAGAGAAGTTGGGTAGAGAAAGTGTGTATTGTTTTCATGTTATTTCGATTTACTGACACAAAATTATGCCGGCAGCTGCCGGCATAATTGTACAAATCGGAACAATGAACCACTTTTTACAGGAATACTAATTCGCCATCAATTCTGAAGTAGTGATCACACGGGCATAAAGTCCGTTGAGCGCTGTCATTCCGGCCAGGTAAGCATCGTTGATTTCTCCGGCTTTTATCGTTTTCCCATATAGCTCCCGATCCCTGGTGGCGCAGGCATCACCGATTACGGTAGTGCTGAAGCCCAGGTCCATTGCTGCTCTTACGGTGGCATCCACGCATACGTCTGTCATCATGCCACAAATAACTAGGTCGGTAATGCCGTTTGCCTGCAGGTGTTCCAGTAATGTTGTTTCCCTGAAACTATTCGGGTAATTTTTAATGATTACTTTTTCCTCCGCACGAGGGCTCACATCAGCATGTATGGCTGCACCCCGGGTATTGGGGAGGAAGAAGTCTGCGCCATCGTTAACGGCAAAGTGTTGTATATGTACAACGGAGAGCTGTTGTTGCCTGGCGGTCTGCAATACCTGTTTCGCCTGTTGGCCTGCTTGAGGAGCGTTTACCAGGGTATGCGCGCCGCCGTCAAAATAATCATTCTGTACATCAATAATCAGCAATGCTTTCTTCATTTCGTGTCTTTTTTAGATCACGAAAGTAGGCGATCGCTATTCCCTGAAATTTGAACTAGTTCAAAAAAAGAAATTTATTTACCGGATAGCTTCTTCCTTATTTTGCTTAAAAATTCATGTGAGATACCAAGATAGGCGGCCAGTTGCTGCTGGTTGAGACGTTGTTCCAGTTCGGGATATTTTTCAATGAATTCCAGGTAACGCTTATCCGCAGTTTTGCCTAATGAAGAAATGACCCTGCGCTGAAAGGTAACCAACGACTTCTGGTTCATGATGCGAAACATCTTTTCCACTTTAGGTAGCGTTTCGTATAAGATGTCTTTATGCGGCTTGTCGATGAGGAGCACTTCACTGTCTTCCAATGCTTCAATGTTCAGGGTAGACGGCCGCTGGTTGGTAAAGCTGTCGATATCTGTGGCCCACCAGCTTTCTACTGCGAAGTATAAAATCTGGGCATCCCCTTTTTCATCGGGATAATAAATGCGGAAACAACCTTTAGTCACAAAGGCTTCATATTTGCAGATGTCGCCTTCCCGCAAAAGAAAGCCCTTTTTCGTTATTTTTCGGAGATGAAAATTAGCAGCGAACTGTTCAAATTCCGTATCAGTAATTGGGATGTACTGTTCTATATTCTTCCTGAGTAATTCAAAATCGGTCATAAAATATGTTTCCGGTAGCATGCATGCCTTTTCTTAAATAGTTAAAAAATGGCAGGATGAATATTAAAGTTAGGACTTTTTTTATGATACGATATGGGAGGGAGACTATTTATGAATCAAGGCATTGGGTGGATATCCATAGTAATTTTTAAACGCATGCGAAAAATGGGAGAGGTTCTCAAACCCTACTTCAAAATAAACGTCAATAGGTTTCCGCTGTTTTTCTGCCATCTGGTAATGCGCCAGTTGCAGGCGCTTTTCGGTCAGCCATTTTTGTGGCGTAGTTTGATATGTTTTTTTAAAGTCTCTTCTGAAAGTGGCCAGGCTACGGCCGGTAAGATAACCAAACCTATCCATCGGCATGTTAAACATAAAATGCCGTTCCATAAAGTCAGAGAGATTTATTTTGCCGGGTTCTTCAAAGTCACTCAACAGTCCATCTACACTGATGTCAATCGACCTCAGTATACTAATGGCCTCCTCAATTTTGATAGCGGCTATATCCGGCGACAAACTACCACCGAGATCAAAATAATGAATCAGTGAAGCCAGACAGCCGGCCAGCAACGGGTGTTTGGAGAAACGATATATTTTGGCATCGGGGTTTATTTTACCAACCGCCTTATGCCTGGAATAGTAATCTTTCAGCCGCTCTTTGGTTAAATGCATGGCCACCGATTTATGCGGCAATCCATCTTTCGGATAATTGATAACAGTGGCCAGCTGATTACGCGGAATCAGGAAAATGTCGCCGGCATTGAACGTATAGGTTGCATCGGCCTGTATTATTTTTGTTTCACCGGAGATAAACCAAACCAGGATATGATGCTCAAATATGACCTCTGTTTT
Organism: Chitinophaga sp. RAB17; assembly: GCF_052114225.1. NCBI lineage: Bacteria > Pseudomonadati > Bacteroidota > Chitinophagia > Chitinophagales > Chitinophagaceae > Chitinophaga > Chitinophaga sp. RAB17. The sequence continues at coordinate 155,331 of NZ_JBFREI010000015.1, forward strand.
GAAGCCTTTGCCATTGAACTCCGATAGCTTAATATCGGGCGCAATATATTTCGTTTCAAACTCCATTTTTTCGAGCGGTTGATTGACAAAATAAAGTAAGCCGAATATATACATTCGGCTTGTGATAAAATAGTTTAATTGTTGATGAGGATCAATTTACGGGAAATAAAATACCGGTCATTTCTTCCGTCAGTGCCCATAATCTTCGGGCATTTTCCGCATTAACAGCGTAGGGTTGTACGCCCCGTAAGGAGAGGGGCTCGTCATAATTGTGTGCAATATTTCCTTCATCCAGCTCTGCTATGTCGGCATTTTCACAGTATACACCACCGATACCATTTAACTGCGCACTGGTGGCGCACCATACGGATGTAGCAGCTCCCTGTTCCACATGCTTCAATTTAGCAGCCACGGCTGGTTTTATATTTCCGTTTTCGTCATGCGTACCCATTTGCTGGAATAGCGCCATAGGGGCCACGCGACCGAGGTCCGTTCCATTTACTGATCCGGGATGCAGCGAAAAAGCACGTACACCAAAAGCTTTACCGCGATGGTCAAGTTCTACTGTAAAGAGGTTATTGGCAGTTTTGGATTGTCCGTAGCCTTGCAGGGTTTCATAGGGCCTGTTCATAAAGTTAGGATCTTCAAAATTGAAAGGCGCCATCTGGTGGCCATAGGACGATACATTTATTACACGGGCACCAGGAGCCTTCTTCAGGGCGGGCCAGAGCTTTGCCGTTAAATGAAAATGTCCGAAGTGATTGGTAGCAAGCTGCGATTCATAACCACGTTGATCACGCTGCAAGGGCACCCACATAATACCGGCGTTATTGACCAGTATATCGAGGGCTTCATGAGTGCCCAGGAATTTTTCCGCAAAAGCATCGATAGATACAGGATCCATCAGATCCATTCTTTCGATGGTTACGTTATTTACCCCTTTCAGATTATCGGCTGCTTTTTGGGTATCACGTGCAGGAACGATTACTGTTGCGCCGGCGGCAACAAATGTTTTTACTGTTTCAAGTCCTATGCCGGCATAGCCGCCGGTAACGACCGCTGTTTTGCCGGTAAGGTCAATCCCTTTTATTACATCATGCACAGTAGATGTTGCGTCAAACCCCGAATGAACAGGTTGCTGAAGGGCGCCGTTATAATTGTCTTTTAAGTACATATTGCTGATTTTTAGAACACAAAGCTAGTGATAGCGCCCTCAAGCCACTTTGTTTAAAACGTCAAATTGTTTTGTTTAAAACGTCACTTTGAGATGTATCGCTTTTACAGCTGGCAGTAAAAATCGTAAGGGCGGCTATGCCCAGGATCATTTTTTTTATAGGTCAAAAATTCAATTTGTCGTGGTTTACGTTTTTGCATAGGTTCCGTTGGGTTGTGCAGGCCGCGGGTCCTGACATAACGAAAGAAGGTGTCTCAAAAGAGACACCTTCTTTCAACGTTACAATGTTCGCTGCTATTGGTAATTATAATTATCCCAGTAAGGGCTTTGTGCTTTTATATTAGCAGGTACCCAGAAAATAGGAGAGGTATTATTATTCTGCGCTGCTACTTTAGCGAAGTTGTCCGGATTATTGGTCACTTCAATCGCAGGGTAGCGTGCTCTCTCCGGCATTGGTTTCCAAACGGAACTATGCCAGGTGAATGGCTCCAGTTTCGGGTGATGGGTCCTTCTCAGTTCAGCCCATAACTCGTAGGGTTGATAGAGATTCAGGTGCAGGTATTTCTGCTGCATCAGGATTTCCATTTTATCGTCCAGAGAAGCGGCGGCAGTGAACTTGTTTTTAACAACATCGCCCCACGCGCTCACTACTGCGGCAGTTGGTCTGGTAGGATATACCAGTGCCGTTTGTGCAGGCGTCAGATTTGATTTAGCATAACTGCTCAATTGATTGATGGTATACCAGAAAGCGATGGAGTGTGTTACTTCATCTTTAATATGCTCTTCAGCAGATTTACCGGTATTAGCCAATCCTTTCAGCGCAATTTCCGCCAGGAGCAGATCCAACTCGCCCAGTGAACTCATGTAAACCGGCATCTTCGCATTCTGGTGGAAGGTAGCATGGTTATACATGGATTTAGCATTTGTAGAGAAAGTAGAAGCTACATTATCCGCAAAAGGATAATATTTCTCTCCGCTGCTATATAAGGCATCCTGTGCTTCTATATTGGCAGAAACACCGCGGTAGTCCATGTATTTAGTAGGCATGGCCAGTACTGGTAAACGGGGATCGTCAATTCCTTCCTCATAAGCAGGCGTACCGTAGTTCAGCCTTTTCATGATAATGTTTGGAATAAAGGAAGCGAAGCAATTTTCATACACCCCGCGGATCCAGGTACCACCACCGGTTGGCACGATATCAAACCAATAGAACCAGTAATAGTCTGTTTGTGGTAATGGTTTTGCCAATGCCGCCTGAATCAGTGGTTTGGCATACGCCTCTTCAACACCGGCAATTCTTACCAGTAATTTCAGACGTGTGAAGTTGATAAAAGCTACCCACTTGTTGATATCACCTTTGAAGGCAATATCCTGGTTGGTAAAAATAGTTTTACCCGCATCAGAGGTCTGTGCATAGGCGGCTGGTAAAGCATCTACCAATGTTCCCAGTTCAGCAATTATAGACTGATAAACCGCTTTAGGATCGTCGTATTTAGGAAACAGGTATTGTGCCCCTCCTTTCATTCCCTGAAAGGCATCTGAATAGGGAATGGAATTAAAAACATCCACCAGCTTGGCACTCTGATAGCATTTAATAAAGCCGGCCAGTTTCACATACAGGTCACCATCTATTTTCATTTGGCCGGTACGCAGTGCCACGGAGTCTACGAGTACTTCATAGTTTTTCAGCCTGGTAAAACTATTCTGAAAGAAATTCTGCCCGGTAATGGGAGAATCATCAAAACCATTGCCCGTGGTGAGATCGTTATAACCGGAGAACCAGGCGTAACGATAAGATACATACCGCTGTGCAACCTGTTCATAACCGGTGATGCTGGTGCCGCCATTAAGGAGATAATACCATTCTCCATAATCCTGTGCGAAAATTTTATTGTTGGTCAGCAGAGCCGTAAATAGCCCTGGGACTACATCAATACCCTGGCCGGTAGTAAGCTTGTCCTTGTCATAGAACCGGTCTTCCAGGTCTTTTTTACAGGCGCCAAGGACAGAGGCGGACAGTAGAATAATATATAAATAAGCTTTTTTCATTTTTTTCATTTTATACATTAGAAAGCCACATTTAATCCCAGGGAATAAGTCCTTTGTGTTGGGTAGATGGTATTTTCTACGAATACATCTGCACCCAATGCTCCTTCCGGATCGATGTTGGGAATAGATTTGTACAGGTAGAAAAGGTTACGGGCGGCCGCTGTAATGGTGAGCCTTTGCATTTTAATCTTTTTTGCCATGGTTGCCGGTAATGTATAGGAGAGTGCTACTTCTCTTACTTTGATGTAGTTGTTCTCAAACATACGGTCTGGCGGGAAAGACGTTGCCAGGTCATTGGCATAACTGGAGTAGTAGTTATATGAATTGGTCATGATGTCATTTGGAACATATTTGCCATTTGCATCGAGTTTAACACCTGGAAGAATCAGACCATCATGATATACTTTTCCATCCCTGGACTGTGCAGGTGCTGGTTGCGAATGCTGCCACGGAATCTGCTGGCCGCCGGCATTGTAGTAATAGGCAAGACCGCCATTTTCTTCATCGCGGTATTGCATCGTATTTTCCAGCTGTCCTACACCCGTTAAGCGGTTATTAGTGTAAGAGAAGATGGTACCACCGTATTTATAATCCAGTCCGATACGGAAGTTGAAATTCTTATACTGGAAATCAGAGATGAATCCACCATATAATTTAGGCATCACATTACCAGCGGATATCTTTTTCTGGTCATCCAGCACATAGCTACCATCGCCATTTACTATTTTGTTGCCAGCTTCATCGCGCTTATAGTCATACGTCATGATTTCTCCATATGGCCGGCCCTGATCTGCATTTATAGAAACAGCACTGCCATTGATCAGGTTACTGAAGGGATTGTAAATAACTCCAGGATACAGATCTATTACTTTAGATCCCTGTTTGGCCGCATTCAGGGTCAGATTCCACCGATAATTTTTACCGATCAATGGTGTTCCTGTCAGCGCCAGTTCAAAGCCCCAGGCTTTTACATCACCCGCATTCACGATTAAACCGGTAGAACTGGAGGCAGAAGAAATTGGCAGACTGATAATCTGGTTATAGCGGTGATTGCTATAGAAAGAGAAGTCGAGTGTAATCCTATCCTGCGGGAGGAAGGTATTGTTGATACCTATTTCAAATTCCCGTTTACGTTCCGGTTTCAGCGCTCCGGGCAAAAGATCTCCGGGAGGAGCTACTGAATTGGCGTTGGTGCTGGGAAGGCGGTTATATCCATAGAGGTTGTTGGCAAAATAACGTGTCGTACCATTACCCACATCAGCCCAGGATAATCTCAACTGTCCACTGTTAACAGCAGGCAGCGCAAAACGCTCGGTATAATTCCAGGTAACTGCTGCACCAGGATAGAAATATTTATTATTTTCCGGAGGCAGCGTAGAATTCCAGTCTTGTCTTCCCTGTACTTCCAATGTCAATTCATTTTTCCAGGACAACGCAGCAGAAGCCAGTAAACTATACAGCACATCAGAACCACGACTGTAGTTCCTCAGCTTATCCATATTGTCGGCACTGGGTGTTCCAAGTTGATTGGAAAACGAATACCAATCAGGGAAGGTCAATCCACCCACCGTATTGGTACCAAGATAGTCTACTGTACGGAGTCTGTATATACCTCCACCGAATGCGAACAATCGTAAATCGTTATTATGGAACGTCTTATTATAGTTCAGTAACGCCTGATAAGTTTGGGTAGTAGCATTTTGTTTTGCCACTCCGAAAAGGCCGCCCTGTACCGTTGGAAGCACTCTTGTTACACCTTGCTCCGTGGTATAATTGGTGTTATCATAGTCCAGACCTGCCTGTCCTACCAGGAAAATATTTTTGGTAAAGTTCAGGGTTACTTTGGCAGAAGTGATCATATGCACTTTATCATCCTTGTAACGGTTCTGTTTCTGATTCCACAGGTAATCGCCCAATTTGTTAAACGCATCAGATACTCTTGCATTGGAGAGATCGCGTTTATAACCAGTGGCATCTGTATAGTAAGGGTAGATTTTGCTGTAATCATAGTCTACCGGATATCCCCATGCTACAGGGCCATCGTTCTGGGAACGGCGGTTCTGCGTGGTGATATTGTAGATATTGGAAACCACTTCAAAGGAAGCCAGGTCGGACGCTTTGTAGTTACCATTAAAACTAAAAGAGTTTCTTCTCTGCCAGCCATTGTCAGAAGCGATATCCTGGTAGTTATAGTTGGTGTAAGAAGCCCTGATACTTCCTTTTTCATTGCTACCTGCAATAGCCACATTCGCAGAAGTGGAATGACCAGTCTGGAATAGGGAGAGGAAATTTCCTTTATGCGGAGAGTTCTTCACCATAGAACTATCATAAAACATTACATCTGCTCCATCAAAAGCCGGTCCGAAGCTAAAGCGCTTATTCGGCAGCAGCCTGGTTTTTATACCATTGATCGTAGCATAGGTTGTATCGTAGAGGTTATCTCCCAGGCCGTATTTGTCCTGTAATTTCAGGTAAGATATAGGCTGTTCCACGGTATACTGCAGGTTGCCGGTCATGCCAAATCCTTTTACATTACGGCCATTTTTGGTGGTAATAAGCATTACACCATTAGCAGCATCGCTGCCATACAGCACGGTTGCTTTTGCTCCTTTGAGGATATCGATAGATTCAATATCATCAGGGTTGATATCATTAATACCTGCGCCATAGTCGAATCCTTGTCCAATATCGCCGCCTATCTGGGTTTTGCGATCACTGAGGATCACACCATCTACCACAAATAAAGGTCTTACATTCTGGTTAGGGTTCATACTGGCTGCACCACGGATATTAATCCTGACACCACCCTGTGGGCCGGCAGCACCTGTGTTTACACCTACACCGGCAGCTTTACCATACAACGCCAGGAAGGGGTTCATAGTGGTACCAGCTTTGGTCAGTTCATCGGCCTTAATTGTGCTGATGGCATATCCCACGGTTCCTTTTGGACGCTTGATACCCAACGCCGTTACCACCATTTCATTTAACCCGCTGGAAGCAACTGCCAGTGTAATATTCAGGGAAGTACTGGTACCTACGGTAACAGACTGTGTTTCAAATCCAACAGAGCTAAATACCAATACCACATTCCCTTCAGGTACATCAATGCTGTATTGCCCTTGTACATTGGTAGTGGTGCCGGTTTTGGTACCCTTGATGAGAATGGTGACACCAGGTACCGGAGCCCCGGTAGCATCCCTCACTACACCGCTTATTTTTCGTATAACTACTTCTGGTATAGGTATGAAGGGAGTAGCATTCTCGAGTTTATAATCCTTTTCTTTTACAGCAATGATTTTACCGATTACCTCATAGCTGAATGGCTGATTTTTGAAAAGCAGCGCCAATACATCTTCCAGCGAACCATTCTTAATGGAGATATCTACCGGCTTACTTTTCTTCAGCATAGCATCTTCATACCAGAATTTATAACCCGATTGCTTTTTGATTTCTTCAAACACCTTCTGAATCGGTGCATTTTTTTGCGACAAGGTTATCTGTTGCGACAGAGTTTTGGCGCTGATCTGCAAACAAACTACCGTCAAGAGGATAGTTGTCAACTTTATTTGCATAATCAGTTGTTTTTTTAACTTCAGATGGACGCCCGATTGACGGAGTGCCAGGACGCGATCTTTGATGGTTGATAATAGCCCGGGTACATAGACGGGCTTTGCATGACAATGAGATTGCATACATTTGTGGTGTTTGGGTTTAGATAATCTGATTTCTGGTAATATTGATGTCAGTGGCTGACCCAGGCTTATTTGCCAGGGGCGGGTGAGATCGCTCCTGGTTTTTTATGCCGGTTCCTCACTTTCCTTAGGGACCTTTGTTCATTATTAGGTATTTGGTTGATATAATTGAAATAACAAGCTACGGCATCACAATCAGCTTCCGATTCTCCATTTTAAAATGGATCTTGCTGATTTCGAGCAGTCTTAATAGTTCTGAGAGGTTCGCGTCTCTGGGAATATCTCCTGTAAAGCTCCTTACTGGTATCGCGTCACTATATACTACTTCTACATCGTACCATCTTTCCACCTGGCGCATGATTGTTTTGATGTCGGCGCTCTTAAAAGAAGTAACGCCATTTTTCCAGGCAATGGCGAGATCAATGTCTGCCTTTTCTATAACGTGCATTTTGCCGTTTGGTTCAAGTAACGATTGTTCTCCCGGCTTTAATAAGCTGGAAGCATCATCCCGGGAAACTTTCACGGCACCATCCAGCAAGGTGGTCTTGATCTCAGCTTCATCGGCATAGGCCATTACATTAAAACTGGTGCCTAGTACGGCTATATTAGCTTTGTTTACCGATACAAAAAAAGGTTGACCAGCATTTTTCGCCACTTCAAAATAAGCTTCTCCACTTAGTTCTACCCGGCGTTCCTTTCCAACAAAGGCAGTAGGGAATTTCAATGAAGAGGCTGCGTTCAGCCACACCCGGGACCCATCGGGTAACTCCAGCCGGTACTGCCCACCTTTGGGTGTTCTGAGTACATTGTAGGCCACCCCGCTATTCGTGGAAGAATTTCCCGGATCATATTTCAATAAACCCGGACTCGCTTGTAGATGCACATTCCCCTGTTGGGCCAACGTGCCTTTCATACTGCTGTCCAGCGCAATCTCATGGCCATTGGCCAGGGTGAGCATCGCTTTATTACCACCCGGTGCCACGTCCTTCTTCGTGTCTTCTGTCAATGCGCGGGAAGATTTATCTCCCTTGCGGTCCCGGGTAGCCAGCATCCAGGCTCCCGCGGCAACAATCAATAATAATACCGCTGCTGCCCAACGCTGCCAGTATACCGGTTGTATAGATGTCTGCACCGGTTCCTGCGTCAGTTGGGGTAAGGAAAAGGGAATTTCCTCATTATCACCCGACTGTATCCAGGCTTCTTCTATCAGTAACTCCAGCTGCGTCTGATTATCTGCTCCATTCAAAAAGTCACTTAACTCGGACTGTTCTCCTGCTGTAAGCTTTTTATTGGCATATTGACTGAGTAGGTAGCGCAACCTGGTATTATCCATTAGTATAGATTGATTCTATATAATAAGACAGCAGGAAGTATGAAAAAGAGGTAATGGAGGAGAAAAAAATTTTAAAACCGGAAAGAATGGCTTGTCAGCAGTAGTAATATATTGATTTCCGGATGAGCGACCGCGTAGTTCCGGATAGAACGAAGAGCCAGCACCATGTGCTTTTTAACCGTTTCCAGGGAAATTGCCATGCGTTCGGCTATTTCTGCCTGCCGCAGACCTTCATCCCTGCTTAAAAGATATACTTTCTGACGCTGAGAGGGCAGCTCTGATATTGCTTCGTCTATAATACGACGGTAGTTTTTAATGGTCGTGTCTTCTTCCTGATCCTGGGTTTCCACTACACTGAGTTCCCAGGCCTGTTTCCGGGCCAGTTCCCGACCCAGTTTTTTGAGAAATGATAAGCTGTAGTTCCGCGCCACAGCGTACAGATAGGAGTGAAAATGCTCCACCTGGCTTAGCTTCTCCCTTTTTTCCCATATCCGGATGAAGATTTCCTGTACAATTTCTTCAGCCATCGGCCGGGAGCCGGTTAGTTGCATCACAAAAGCTCCTAACCTGTTCTGATAGGTATTAAACAGCTGTGCGAAGGCAGCCTCGTCGCCTTGTGACACCCTGAATAGTAAATCTGGTTCACTATTTAATTGCACGGTATACAAAATAGATTTAAAATGGTCCCCTTAAAAGCAAATTCTGGTCGATGTGGAAGCATAAAGATATGTATTCCCACCATGATAAAAAATCACACCTTTGATCTACTTCCGGAAACATTCATTTACCATTACTATTTATTAACTGTGATGAACCAGGTATGATAGGCTAAAACCAGGCGCTTTGTCCTATTTTTGCCCAATGGCTACCCAGGCCCTTAATTCAAATTCAAAAGGTCCTGCACCAAATTGTTGAATAAGTCGCTGCTCCAGTTCTTTTGCGACATCATTAAATGAGGAAGGCATTTTTTCTTTTACCTGTCTGCCAAGCGGATGATGCAGGAAATAACTGGTCACAATATGTCCAGGAGAATCCGCATGTCCTTTGAATGGTATAAGCTCGACTTTGTTATTGGAAAAACCTGCCTGCTCCAGGTAGTGATGCAACTGTTTGGAATCGTGCAATGCAAATGGTGTATAGAATCGGCTGGTATCTTCCTCTTTAAAAAGTGGTACGATGATTTCATCGATGAGCAATTTAAACAATGGCATGTTTGACGCATGATCCCAGGTGGTGAAAGCAAAATGTCCACCGGGATTTAATACACGGAACGCTTCATTAACGCCCACTTGTTTATCCGGCAAAAACATTAATCCAAATTGATTTACGACCAGATCAAAAGATGGATGGGTGAATGGTAATTGTTGTGCATCCGCTATCTGGAAACGGATAGTGGTACTATTTAGTTGTTGCTGTGCCAGCTCCAGCATGTCGGGATTAATATCTGTAGCAGTCAGTAAAGTGCCGGCGGGAAAATTTTCCTCCAGATGTTTTGTAAGTCTGCCTGTTCCACAGGCCAATTCCAATATTGAATGCACCGGCAAATCTGTAATATGCGGTAGTAGTGCTTTTGCTGCCGGTTCAAATATCAGCGGGCCAAGATACTCCTCATAATTGGCAGCATCCGTGCCGGCAATTTTATATACTTCTTTATTCATTTGGGCTAATTTAAAAAGATGGGTTGTTGGAAAACGTGGTAATTAATGTAATACGGAATTTACGTTTAATTTGCATAGCATTGTCATTAAAATAGGTATAGATATTTGTTCGTATAATTATTCAATGATGGAAGAAAAAATAATTTTTTATTCCGAGGCAGACAACCCGGAAATGATAAAAGCTTTTCATAAAGCACAGGAAACATTCAGGTATTTCTGGCGGGAGCTTTCCTGGGAGTACCGCAGAATAATTCCCGGACTGGACCTGGCTTGCGTAAAAGTAGCTTTCATGGAACAGGTTGCACATCAGGCAAAACCCATGGTAGAGCATATGTGGATCAACCAGGTAGCATTCGATGGGGATACGATTAGTGGCGTCCTCATAAATGATCCGAATGAACTGACAAACGTCAGGAACGGCGACTTTGTAGAAATACCGTTGAGCCAGATCAGCGACTGGTTGTTTAGTTCCCAGGGAAATGCCTATGGCGGATTTACCATTCAACAGTTAAGGGCCGCCATGGGGCCACAGGAGCGCGAAGAACATGATGAAGCGTGGGGATTGAATTTTGGAGACTATAATGATATTCTGCTGGTGTATGAACAAAAGAAACATCCGGAAAATCTCATAGAACACCCTATGAGTATTAATATGAAAGATAGCCTGGTCGAATTTCTGAAAGCACATCCGCTGGAAATCACCAACCAGGATGAAGGAGGATATACGCTTTTACACCGGGAGGCAATAGCAGGTAATCGCAGCTCTGTTGAAACTTTATTGCAGTTTAATGCCGATAAAAATATTAAAACCAGTAACGGCAAAACAGCGTTGGACTACGCAAAGCAGCTGGGATGGGAGCACATCGTTCCATTACTGGCCGACTAAATATATCTGGCATAAAGTATATTATTACCCCGTCGCCTAACCCGCTGCGGGGTTTCTTTTCCGTATCGCAGGTAATTTGTTTTACAGCAAAGCAACCCCTTAGGTAACCTGATTTTTGAGTTTTTCATAATACTCTTTAATCACCTGCGCCTTGTCTTTTTTTATTTTTTTGCCGAGTTCCCTGCGGGGACAGTTATCATTATATTTTGCTCCCCAATCCATCATTTCAATGATGATAGGTAACAGGTCAACTCCCTTAGGGGTAAGACTGTAAATAAACTTGGATTTGTTGGTGGGAGATACCCGTTTTGCCAGGATATTTGCCGCTTCCAGCGCCTTCAACCGGCTGACAAGAATATTGGTGGCAATCTTTTCCTCTGATTCCAGGAACTCACTGTAAGACAGTTTACCTCTCAGCATAATATCCCTGATAATAAGCAGTGACCATTTATCCCCAAAAACATCGAGGGAACAGCTAATGGGACAATCTGATCTGACCTTTTCCATACCATTTATTTAAAAAGTACTTGCAATTTGAAATAACTCTTTATCTTTACTTGCAAAATGCAACAACAAAGATAGTTATTACTCATTCTTAAAAAAACGAAAAAATGAGCACCTCCACTTCAACCAAACAATTACTTGAAACTTATTACGCAGGGTTTGCCCAAAAGGAAGGATGGGAATCGGTCATTTCAGACGACTTTAAATTTGTTGGCGGGGACATGACCAAAACAGCTCCTACAGTAGGGAAAGCAGCGTATATAGAAGTGATTAAAAGATTTTCCCGGGCATTTCAAACCATGCAGATTAGAGATATGATTGTAGCTGGCGAAAATGCCTGTGTTGTCGGCAATTACGACTTTATCTTTCCCAATGGTAACAGGGTCAATGGGAACGTAGCGGAGATCTGGACTGCAAAGGATGGCCAACTGGACTCATTAACGATATTCTTTGACACGCTTACCTTCGATAAAAATATCCCGAAGTAGTCCGGCTTCCCGTCCTGTTTCCCTATTCTGTTTCCTTCGGGATTAAATGACGGTGTTTGCCGCCCCAATCGCTCAACTGTTTGAAGATGGGACCGAACGCGGCGGCCATTTCCGTGAGTTCATATTCCACTCTTGGAGGCACCTCTGCATACACGGTTCTCTTTACAAGCCCATCCTGTTCCAGGGCCCGCAATTGTAGGGTTAACATGCGCTCAGTAATAAGCGGAAATTCCTTCTTCAGCTCATTAAACCGGAATTTGCGGGTCTCCAGCTTGCTGATGATCAGTATTTTCCATCTCCCCCCAATCTTGTTTACCGCATAGGTAAGGTCACATTCAACGATAAATTCTTCGTTGCGGGAATAAGTCGAGTTTTTCTTTCTGGCAGCCATTAGTTACATATTTGTAAGTACCCTACAATTGATTGTACTGCTCATAAAATTAGATGCTACCCATTACTTTTACAAAGAAATTTTTGAAATCATTTTTTAGCACGGAAAATGAAGTCGGCCGAAAAGTGATTATTTCAGTCATCATCAATTAAGATAAAAAGTATGGATCTGTATTTAAAAGGAAAAACAGCAGTCGTAAGTGGCGCGAGCCRGGGAATTGGTCGTGCGATTGTAAAAGAACTGGCACTTGAGGGCGTGAAAGTATTGGCCACCGGCAGAAATCAGGATTTATTAAACAGCCTGAAAGAAGAGGTGATTGCAGCTGGCGGCGTGGAACCTGTCACGTTTGCCCAGGATTTCATGGCAGCAGATGCTCCACAAAAAATAGCAGCGGCCGCATTTGCTGGTCTGGGACATATCGATATACTCATTAATAATGCCGGCCGCAGCAATCCCCAGGATATCATTGGCTCTGAAAACGGATGGAATGACTCGCTGACCCTGGACTTCACCCGTCACCGGCAGTTGACACAACAGCTGTTACCTCATTTTATCGAACGTAAACAAGGTGCTATCCTGAATACCATCAGCACCTATGAGTTGCGTATGATCAATGCCTCGGCGGTGGCCAAAGCAGCAGTAGTGGTATGGTCCAAACAACTCGCCGGACAACTGGGGCAACATGGTATCCGGGTCAACAGTCTGCAGCCGGGACTCATAGATACCGAGAACATCCGCCCTTACTTTCCGGGAGAAGAACGCCTGAAATTTGCAGCGCGCGAAATTCCACTCGGCGATTTCGGAACGCCTGAAGATATGGCTAACATGGCTACTTTCCTGGTATCACCCCGTGCACGTTACATCACAGGCTCCGTTGTTGCTGTAGATGGTGGCATGAGTCACTACTCGTTCTGATATGGATATTGCAAAAAGACAGCTTTCAAATCACCAGGTTTGAAGGCTGACTTTTTCTATATGCGGTAAGACTTATATTTCTACGTTTCTTAAAAAACTTATTGAGATGGCTTTCGTCAGCAAAACCAAATTCGCTGGCAATTTCATTAATCCTCCTGTCGCTGAATTTTAACCGATGCTCAATCAGTCTTAATTTATAATTCGAAATGAATTCCTGGATGGTCTCTCCACATTGGTTCTTGAAGTAGCTGCCCAGGTAAGTATCCGACAAACCAAATACCTCCGCAATAGCCGATGCTTTTAATTTTTGCGGCTCAAAAATATGGAACTGGATATAATCAATGATGTCTAATATTCGTTTATCTACATTCTCCCGCAGGTTGGCAGGCCTTATTTTCGAAATATTTCTTGCAGCAATAACAATCAATGCGTTCACAAAATGCCTTGTTAAGTCCTCATCATAAATATCCTTGTGGTCAATACCGGATCGAAGGGACTCCACGATAGCCTTTACCAGTACAGCATCGCACTGACATCTTAAAATACAGCCGGACAAATGGGTGGCATAATGCAGCAGACACTCAATATGGTCAATGCTTTGCCATTTATATTCTTTTACATAGCTGCTACTGAAACGAATCAGCAGAAACTCCGTTGTGCTGGAAATATCAAATGAGTAATAATCATTGGGGGTTAATAAAAGCAGGTTCTCTGGTTCGTAGGGGCGCCGGTTTCCATTGATTCGCAGTGCGCCTGTTCCGGAAATGATATATACCAATTGGAAAAAAGTCAGCTGCCAATCTGTTAACGGGCATTCATCCACCTTTTTATATATCACCTCTACCGATTGATGTAAATTCTCTTTTCCCATGTGGTAAAGTTACCTTTTTATCATTGAAATGTACCGGAATGCCGGCGTTGTTCAGTTTAATTTTGCTAAAACAAGCAGAAAGAAAATGGACATAAACACTCGTATCAGCAGGAATACAATCGCATTGGTGGCAATTAGCCTGGCCGCTTTAATGTTTGGTCTCGAAATTTCCAGTGTGCCGGTTATACTTCCAACATTGGAAAAAGCATTGCATGGCAGCTTCAGGGATATCCAATGGATCATGAACGCTTACACGATCGCCTGTACAACGGTATTGATGGCAACAGGCACGCTGGCCGACCGGTATGGACGCAAACGGATCTTCATGATCAGTATCGCTTTATTTGGCATCACTTCTTTGATTTGCGGAATCGCACAAAGTATGTCGGTACTCATTGTGAGCCGCTTTCTTCAGGGCATGGCCGGCGGCGCTATGTTAATCTGCCAGGTGGCCACCCTCTCGCATCAATTCCGGGAAGGAAAAGAGAGAGCGAAAGCTTTTGGTATATGGGGAATCATCTTTGGTATAGGATTGGGTTTCGGACCTATTATTGGCGGTATGATAGTAGCAGTATCAAACTGGCAGTGGGTATTCCTGATACATGTATTGTTATCTGTACTTACACTGATACTGGTGATGAGCAGTATTGAAGAATCCAGTGATCCCCAGGCAAAAAAAATAGACATTGCCGGCATCATTACACTTTCCCTTACGGTATTAGGACTCACCTACTTTATCACGCAAGGTTCCGAACTCGGCTTTACCAGTACTATCGCTATCAGCATACTGCTGGTGTCGTTTGTAAGTTTTATCATTTTCCTTTTTGCGGAGAAAGTCAATGCGCATCCGATGTTTGATTTTTCGATCTTCAGGATACGGAATTTTTCAGGCGCACTGCTGGGCTCTATGGGTATGAATTTTAGTTTTTGGCCATTCATGATTTACCTGCCCATATATTTTCAAAGTTGTTTGGGGTACGACAGCATTACCGCTGGTTTATCTTTGCTGGCCTATACGCTTCCTACCCTGGTGTTTCCACCGCTGGGAGAGCGGCTTTCCATCCGTTATCAGCCCGGCGTTGTTATTCCGTTAGGCTTATTCACGATTGGCGCCGGCTTTTTCGGGATGAGGTATGGCAGTAGTGTGGATCATGCCAGCTGGTTAACCATGCTCCCGGGAGCGTTGCTGGCCGGTGCAGGTCTGGGTATCACCAATACTCCTGTAACCAATACTACTACAGGGGCCGTTGCTACTACACGTGCTGGCATGGCTTCGGGTATTGATATGAGTGCCAGAATGATTTCGCTGGCAGTTAACATTGCGTTGATGGGATTTATATTGGTAGAAGGGACTTTATCTGCTTTGAAAATAGCTTTTTCTACTGCCGGAAATGCCCTGCCACTGCGTGCTTTAGCGGAGAAAATTGCCGCCGGAAATATCGCAGCGCTTCATCGGGATTTTCCACAACTATCCCAACTGGATTCCTCAGATGTGGTGATTCACAAAGCACTAGTACATGGCTTCGATTCGGTCATGCTATATGGAGGCATCAGTATCTGGATATTAGCGGGTATCAGTTTTATCATCTTTGGTTCCTGGAAGAAGGAAATGGCCACCTCTTCTCTGAAAGTAAGATCAGATCACTGATTGCTTCAGTACTTTAATGCCCGTTGTAGTATCGGGTCAGTTTCACCGATGGCTTCTTCTTCAGACAGTGTTACGGGGATAGTTGGCTGGATACCTATCCGTTGTGTTTCTCTCTGATCCGGATAAGTAACGCGTAAACCGGAAAAAAAGAAGGACTGGACGCCTATCCCTGGTATACTGCTTATGTTGCCATCAGCACCTGCTGTTGCGCGGCCTATTAGTGTCACGCTGTTTCCTGTCTGCAATATCATGGTGAATAGCTCTCCCTTACTCATTGTCCCTTCATCAATTAACAGGACCACCTTTCCATTGAAGATGGGATATTGGGACGCCGGAGTTTTTTCCTGTTTTGTTTTTTCCATTACAGCAGGATAACGGCTTTGCCACATAAAGTTAACAAAGGGTGTTTCTCCCTGAGCAAACAGGGATAATATTTCGTGAGCACCGGGAGAGGGGTACTTCCTTAAATCAATGATGGCTTTGCGGATAGAAGGAAGTTGTTCACGGATCTTCGCCGATTCTCCTTTAGTATATTTTGAGATGTCTATATACAAAGTAGCCTCAGGCAATATTTTAGTGGATACTTCCTTCTCTTCTGGTGGCGCCGCTCCGAAGATATATTTCATCAGGAAAGGACCATAAGTCTTATAGGCATTGATATCAAAAGGTATCACAGCATAATTGATTTTTCCCTCCCGGGTCTTGTAGACGAGTTGCAGGGAATCATTTACCAGTGGTATACCGGAAAGCAGGTGTTTTTTGGAAATATTATAATATTTCATGGTTAGGTTGGAGGCTCCAACATAGCCCAAAATTTTTGAAACCCATGTCGATATAGCTGCGCGGTTAACAGAAAGTATTTTATCGCCAGCCACAATGCCGGTGTTGCGGGAAAAGGTGGTATCAACGTTGACCACTACCACCTGGTTACTGTCAATAATTCTGAACAGCATGGGCATTATGGCTATTTTTCTGGTACCATATGCAGCCTCCCATAGAGTACTGTTACTCACGTTGGAGGGGGTAGTGGCATGGCCATCATTAATTTCAGTATTCAATCGCAACATCGCACTGAGGTAGGTGTTGCGTGTGGTCGCTGCCGTAAAAACAGGGAGATATTTTTCAAGAATGGCATTCCAGTCCTCTCCGATAGCGTATTTATATGGATAATAATATTGAATAATGTTCCAGTATCTGGCAAGCATTAACAGGCGGTATCTTATATCAACTGGTCCACGCATGTTGTATGCGTCTTCGTACTGGAATGTAGGATTAGGTGTAGCGAGCGTATCTATCTGAATGTAGTAATTCTTAAACGGCTTAAATCCTTTTTTAATAAGGCGTAACTGGGTACTGGTTTTAGTATCTGGCAGTGCCTGCAGCCACTTATCGTCGTAGTTGATGAGTTGTTCTTTTGAGTAGGCAGTATCAGCAGTGGCTTTAGTGGCAACGACTACCTCTGACGCCTGAATAAGTTGCCGGAGTACCTGTTGAAAATCAGCAGCCTTGTCTGATTCAAAAATAGTGGTCACGTGTTTAACAAATACGGCATCCCAGTCGATATGTTTTTCACTGATGGACGGCGCATAATATTTCAGGAATCCCCAAACTTTAGTGTATAATGCTAACTTGTCGAGTGTTGACTTTCCCTGTGTGAGCGGGGTAACATATTTCGATTGCCAGGCTCCATCGAACTCACCTTTAGTGACAGTAACAGTAAGATGTTTCAACTGGATTTTTCCTTTGCCCTTGATGAATACAAAAGCCTGGACTTTATTCATCGGTGTTTCAAAAGGAATAACCAGGTGGATTTTATTAATGGTGTCATGGTTTTTTAGCCTGTATTCGGATAGATTCCTGTAAATGGAAACCGCATTACCATCCAGGCTTCCCAGCACGGCTATACCTGCATCATCCACATTTGTCAGCAGGTCTGTCTGGAATTCAGCGTCCAGGATAATTGCGCCCTGTGTAATGATGGAATCGAAATGAAATGTATTATCGAAAGAAGCCGTACTATCTGTTTTTTTTTGTTTTTCGATGCTGGCGAAGTCAATTACAGCTGGATCTTTGGTATTCGTTTTTAACTGGTATTGTACTCCTCCCTGTGCATTTGATCGCCATCCCTGTTGGGTATATTTGAATGGTTGCTGGGACACTGCAATGTTAGAAATGGCGATGCAAAAGAAAGTCAGTATTAATTTGTTCACCGGGGAAAAATTATCCATAATCAATGACGGGTTGTTCCTGTTGAAAGACAATATAAGTTAAAAAAAAGGTAGGGAATGGAAAAAAGTGCACTGGATATGTATTTTATAGTGTGATAGATAAGATATTTTAGTTGGATGGAACAACATAAAACAGGAGATGTGAGTACCGGAAAATAATAGTATCTTAGTTTTGTAGTATAAGACCGCTTTTACCATTCAGTATTAATCTTGATAAATTGAAGATTTATGATAGCACTTTTTGAAACCATTTTGTACATGATTGCTATAGTACTTAAAGTGAAGGCTGTGCGCAAAAGGTATGCAAAAAGCTAGGACATTGTAATCAGGATCTTCTCTCCAAATAATTATACAGCAATAATATATTATTACCTTTTCATACAAAGACCCCATGCAGTCAGCATGGGGTTTTTGTATGAAAAGGCGTCAACTAAAAATGATCATGGATATTTTAGAGGCAATAAAAGGTATTTTCAGAAAGAATAACGGAAGTGAAAATGAAAGCGTTGTTGCTTATCACTGGTATTCCCGGGAGCAATTAGCTGCTATACAGCACCATTTAAAAGACGCAGAAAATAAAGTTCCACAACTGGAAGGAATTTATGGGCAAGACTTTGCCTCCTTTTTTTATGCAACCGGAATAGAGAAGACGATACGTACGGCATTCCTGGAAACACTGGATGTAGCAATACAATACCGTAACTTTCTGGATAAGGATCATTGGAGCGATAAGCATCCGTTTAATTTTCCGGGAACATTTTATACCGGAGAAACCGATACCTGTGGTACAGGGGATGGGGAAGCCCCTTTTAATGTGTTGTATGATGAACACTGCTGTGAATATATATTTAAGCAGCCTCAAAATTATGCTGAACTGGTATGTGTAGTTGATGCTGCGTACCTGGAAGTATATGGAGGCTACTCCTGTAATGGAAACGATCATTGGACCTACACAGCATGTAAAAACTGGTGGAGTAACAGATCCGATATAATCGTTGGATTATATGATAACAGACTACAAGAAATGAATGGCGGCAGAGAAAAGATGTATATAGATTATCTGAAATCACCGGCCGCAGAAATGGATCTGAGAAAGTATTGCTATTTTTTAGAACATCATTGTTATCCTGCTAATGACCAGGTAAAGCTGCCTACTTTATAGAACGGAGGAAAGCACACTAATTAGTCAAAATCGTGCTGAAATAAGTCAAGGATGCCATAATATGAATGCCTTTACCAGTTACCTTCGCAGGTATATTCCTTTATGAGGAGGTTCCACCAAATGAAAAAAGTTGATCATGAAAGTTACCTTATACGCATGGCTGTTACTGTTGGTATGCATATCGGCCTGTAATAATGCTCCCCGACCGGTGAGTCGTTATGCGTCAGTAACCGGTCTCCGCCCGGAGAAAATGGAAGAATACAAGCGATTACACGCAGCCGTATGGCCGGATGTATTAAAGATGATCAGGAAATGTCACATCAGCAATTACTCCATCTATCTGAAAAATATAGAAGATCACTGGTATTTGTTCAGCTATTTTGAATATACCGGCAGCGACTTTAACGCGGATATGCAGCAAATGAAAAATGACAGTACTACTCAGCGCTGGTGGAAAGTAACGGCTCCCTGTCAGTTACCACTGCCAGATGCCGCGGCAAAAGGAGAAACCTGGTCTGGCATGGAAGAAGTATTCCATGCACAGTAATCAGGACTGGCCCCAGGCAAACACGCAATGATCAAAATTCCTGTTTTCAAGGTCGGTCTTTGCAATCAAAACGCTGAAAACGCCTTCATCATTAAAACCATTTTCACCCACTTGCAACAGTAATAATTTATCGGAGAAGGTGATAGCGGCTATTTCTTCTTCGCTGGCCTGGCAATGGGTAAAAATGCCAAATATTTTAGATTTGTCGGTGCCTGCAAAGTAGTCCCATATCTTCCCTTCGTCATTGGCCTCCTCTTCCTCGCTTTCATCTTCCGGGTCGCGGAAGCGTTCTTCCATTGTTTCAGTATCCGCAAAGATCCGGTCTATCAATACGCCCGTGAAGAAGTTATCATCGTGTTCTTTAATCACTCTCACCAGCTGGTCGTTGGGAACATCCGCATAAATAACTTTCCCGGTATCTGAAACAATGTCTGAGAAGAAAAGGAGTTGACCTGTTTTAGGAAGCAGTCCGGTTTTGTCAAAAGGAGAAAACCTGGAGAGGTCCAGTTGCGCGGCAAACCGCATATTTTCCGGCATGGTTATTCCCGGAGGGAGGTCAATCACCGGCCCGCCATACCTGGATTGGCCTGGTGCAATGGTGATGTCGGTATGCTTCACATGGCTGTCATCCATCCAGTTTTGTCTTTTCATGGAAGCCGGATAATATTGTTTGCTGTCTGCCGTGAAACTGATAATATCAAAGTGCTGACCACCGGTGGCGGAAGCAACCGGATGTCCGTTTAAGGGCTCATCATCCGACAAATCCTCATTAAAGAAAGGTTTTATCCAATTGTCAAAGGACGATTTATATTTTTGCTGCGCTGTTTCAATGATCCTCGCCGGATCTTCCACAGGGTCCTGCATAAAATGCTCTTTCAGCCATTCCCGGTAGCTATCGCCATATTCGCTTGCTTCTTCCTCTCCATCCCTGTAAAAGTAGGTGCGGGTATGATCTACATATATCTCGGTATCATAGGTCAGCAAACGCATTAACTGCAATATATTCTCAGCTACCACATGTATTCCTCCTTCATCGCCAAAAACAATGACCGGCATTTCATTCAATTCCTTGTCGGTGCCTTCATCCCATAAGGCATAAAAAGAACCTGATGCATTTGCCTGTGCAAATGGCATCAACTGATCTAAAAATGCAGGATCTTCAGACCATGATTTCAGGCCGGATTTATCATCTGCCAGCAGATAAAAACCTTGTGCATATTCCGGCATTTCTTTTTGAAAGGCATGCAGGTAAACAAACTCTTTTGGGGGGTACTGGGTACCAAAGTTTTGCTGAAATTCTTTTAATTCCATTTGATATCTTTTATTCTTACTCCTGAAGTTCCTATTCTTTATGTTCTTTTCAATATTACCATTTTATTATCTAAAAATGAACAGAGATGGTATCCAGGTGGCTGCGTTATTCCTGCAGCGAACCTGGTTGTTCCCTGTAGGAGCGAAGTATAGCTGTTGCCGTATTAGCATTTCTCCTGTTTCAGTATTATCTTGCTGCCGACCAAAATCTGGCTTAATGGAATTTCTTAACGGGATATGTTAAGTGCTTCGGACCAGTTTGGATGAATTTCTCTGTAGATAAAAACAACAACATGATCAAACGCCTGCTTGCTATTTGCTTCATTTTAATTTCAACGATTGTACATGGCCAAATGAGGCTGAGTACGCCGGTAAGTATTCCTTTTACATTAACGTCACAGGGACATATCCTGATTAAAGCCAGCATTAACGGCGTAACGGGCAACTTTATTTTTGATACCGGCGCCGGGCTGAATATGCTTACTAAAAAGTTTGCAGATAAAGTATCCGGGCTTAAAAAGACTGATGGTTTTTATACCGGACATCGCGCAACCGGTGAACCCATCACAACAGATGTGTGGAGGGCAGATAGTATTGGAATTGGGTCGTTGAGCTTCACCAATGAGGTGATCTCTATTATCGATATTGATTTTCCTTTTGACGGCTTAATTTCCCTGATGCCATTTAAAAGTAATCCTGTTACGATCGACTATCCCCATAAATTATTGATCATTGAATCTGCTGCATCAATTAAACAGTTACTGAAAGAAGGGAAATCCATTCCCCTGCAAATTTCTGACGAACGTGGCATTACACTGGGCATCAGCACTTACATCAGGCTTGCTGATGCACTCACGCTTCAGATAACATTGGACAGTGGTGCAGGCGCTGATGTATTCCGTTTTAACTCCAGGTATATGGACAAGCTAGGAATAGACTCCGCGAAAACAATCCATAAATACATTAAAAGCGAGTTCAATCCTTCCGCAGGTAATAATTACTATGTTGCCAATCTGCCTGTTATCAGCGCCTACCAAGGGATTGCGGAAAAGAAGGATTTCAGCGCCACTTTTATTGAAGGATTGATATATGAAGGCATCACCAGCATTAACTGGCTGGGAAATAAGATAACAATTGATGTACCTGCCAAACGACTGATTGTGGCTAAATAATCTGATTGTTTGCTGTACAGTGATATCTCCAAAAGATGATCAACGAAGCCTGCACTTAGTGCGGGCTTCGTTGTTTCACACTATATACGTCACCGTTATTGCATCAATAATTTAGCGACAATACGTCTTGTGCCACTTTCTTTCCTGTCAACTTCCCGATTTCGCTGTCAAACTCATAATGAATACCACCATATACTCTTGAAATGGAGGCCTCATTGATCATATCAGTGAAGCTGTTAAAGGAGCGGGGCGAAAAGCCATCTGCTGTTTTCTGGTTATCAGTAAAGGCGTAACCATTGCCAAAGTAGGCGGCTAAAATATTGCCGGCAGCACCGGTAAAAGTAGCATGCCCTGAGGTGTAGGAAGGGAAAGGTGGTGTGCCAATCAATGCAGACCAGGTGCTGTCTATATGTCGCCGGATATAGGTGATAGGACGAATCAGGTTATACCGGTACTTATATTTCCAGCAAAGGATAGCGGCGTCATTTAATCCTATTCCTACCTGTGCCAGGATGGTGGCTGCTTCCCCGAGATCCAGCTGCTGATCGTTGACCAGCTGAGTGGTGATTGCAATCATATGACCGGGAGGGGTGAAGGTTCCGCCACCGTCTGCCCAGTATTGAGCGATGATGGTTTCTTCCGGGGTAAGGGTCTTCACTTTTTGATAAACAAGATGAGCAGCCTTGTAAAAGGTGGAATTGGTGTCTGTAGAAAATGCAGGGGGCGCAATATCCGGTTTACCTGCTTTCACCAGGGAGCGGTTGTTGCCCCAGTAAGGTAACATGGCAGACTGGAAGAGTGGGGGTGTGGGCACCCAGTAACCCGGACCTACAGGCGGAATATAGTCAGTGGGGAAGTTGTTTAAATAGCCATCTTTCCCTCCGTCACTGGCTGACCACTGGTAGACAGCGGCGGCTATCAGTTTGCCATAATTGATGGAGCGGGTAATTACCTCCGGCGCGCAGTTATCAGAATGCGCCTGCAGGTTATTGCTTTCCAGCTGTGTGATCAGGGCAACATTGGTAGTGCTGGCATTGGGAAACAGATTTTTGATGATCTGGGCCATGGCGCTGTTGGCGGCAATAGCCCAGTTGTACCTTTTCCCTCTTTCCGGTGCGGGAAGACGCCCTAATCCATTTAGCTGGCCTCCCAGGGAAGGTGCGCCATTCATTCCACCCAGCACCGATTCATGCAGGGTGATACCGGTATAGGCAATTGCCCTGGCTGCCACTGGCGGACTAAACCCCGGACTTTCTTTTATCAGTTTTAGCTCTAACTGATACCAGGAAACCGGAACCGCCGCATCTCCTCCGGCTGACAGTGATTTTACGAGTATTTCATTTAATGCTGGGAAGGTGTTTTGGACCGGCGTCTCATTCTTTTTACATGCCAGCAGACTAACAATAAAAAACAGCCCCATGGCACGGGACAACAAACAAACGGTTTTCATTTTTGCTTTTGTTTAGGAGTTAAGGATCAATGGTTAAATACAATCAATTGCTGCAGTAATCAGTTGTCAGATAAAACTGTTTACAGAGCAGGGGTTCCAGGCTAATACACAATGACCATTTTGAGTTAAATAACTTTCTAAACCAAGATAATAAATGATTACGCAGTCTATTGGCGTAGTCAGGAAACCGGCTCGATCACTTCCCAGGTGCCTTTACTTTTAGCCAAATCAATCAGCTGTTGTCCGGCTGGCGTCATCAACCCTTTTTCTATCATCCTTTCCGCCCGGTCCCGGTTAGGCTTACTCCAGTTGCTTTTAGGCTTGCGGGGCGTCATAGTCAGGTAGAAGCTCTCTCCGTCACGTTTTTTAGCCTTACTGTCTATCCAGCCAAAGCAAAGCGCTTCTTCCATGGCATCATTGTAACTCACTCCTGGTACTTTACTTTTCTTATGAAACTGGATTAACCAGATTGACTTCTCCACCGGCGTGTTTTGTTGCAGCCATTTCCGCCAGTCCGCTCTCGTTTTGGCATAAACAGCCAGTTTCCCGTCTTTCATCTCTGTCATAAGACGGCGGCTATAGGCTTTTTCAGGTGCCGTAGTTGTGGTGTTTCCTGGATGTGACGCTGTTTTTGCCATAATGATTTGTTTTAAAGGGTTTGTTTTAACAAAGATAAAATGGAGGCGTGACAGCCCTATGTCAGGGGTATATCCGGTCGCCCGAATTTTTTTACATCGGGCACCGCCATTTTTTCATTTACTTTTGTAACTGATAGATTTTCCCCCGCCATAGGAGGTATTCCAGCAAGATTGTTCACTATTCATGCTCAACTACACTGATGGATTACATGAAGAAATTAATCGGCGACATTGAATGTCACTCGGTGGAAGGCATCAGCGAATGCTTCTCCAATGGCATTAGTCCAAATGATTATTTTAATAATAGTCCGCTTATTGACGAATTAACCAGCGAGTATGCGAGAACACCCCGGTTTAAAGATTGCGTGCGCGAATTTATCAGGGCGGGATTAAATTTTGATGAAAAGGAGCTACTGGCCGTTCTTTCAGATGACGCGGAGACACTCGATAAGCAGCTGGAAGCGAATCCTGCCACCCTTAAAAAGAGATATACCCTGCGTTCTGCCTATACACCGCTGCAGGAGACTACCTTATTGCATGTATGTGCTGAATTTAATCACCTGGCCTGTGCGGAAGTACTGGTGCGCCATGGTGCAGATATAAATGCCCGCGCCGGAATGGACGAATATGGCTTCGGTGGACAAACACCCATATTTCATACAGTGAATCAAAACTCCGATAACTCAGCAGATATGATGGAATATCTTCTTTCAAAATCTGCTGACCTGAAAATTACCCTCCCCGGCATTATCTGGGGTAGGGGATATCAGTGGGAAACCTTCTGTCCTGCTGTTAATCCGATC
Source organism: Chitinophaga sp. RAB17 (assembly GCF_052114225.1). NCBI lineage: Bacteria > Pseudomonadati > Bacteroidota > Chitinophagia > Chitinophagales > Chitinophagaceae > Chitinophaga > Chitinophaga sp. RAB17. The sequence continues at coordinate 180,251 of NZ_JBFREI010000015.1, forward strand.
AGCTATGCCATGATGGGATTACTTCCCCAAATGCATCGGAACGAGCAACGCATCGCAGCCATTGTGTCCAGGCTTATTAAGCAGGCATATGGACTTGACTATTTGCCTGTAAATATTCCCAATGCCTATCTGAAATAAACAGCCGTCTGTATTCATATTGCGCTGCCGCCTGCCGGGAAAGAGTTCCACCCGATTTATTTCCACCACTGATATGGGATACCCTAATCATGTAAATGATCTGTAAGTCTTTTTTAAAATCATAAAAAAGGTATTCACTGATAGATTATCTATCGGTGAATACCTTTTTAGATCCTTTATGTAGTGTCCCGACTTTTATTTCTTCTTCTCTACTATTTTCAACACCTCATTTAACTCTTCACCCGGCGCAGTTACGATATCCGGTTGTACACCTGTTCTTTCCCAGTTTTGTTGCGTACCTGGCAATGCCGGTGCAGATTCAGAAATAGAAATAAACACCTCATTATTCACAACGAAATATTCGTTGTGATTGGCAGCGCCTGCGGAAGGCTGCCCTACAATTTTTGCCCGGTGCTGCGCCTGCAGCACATAGGCAAATGCTTCTGCTGCGGAAGCGGTTCCTTTATTCAGCAATATATACAATGCACCCTGGTAGGGTTGGCCTGCCGGAAGTACAATGCTGCTGTCAATTTCCTTATTACCTGTCCGTGAATAAAATTCCAGTAGTGGCAACGCCGCCGGCAAAAAATAGCTTTCCAGTACCGGCTTTATTTCGCTGCCGCCACCGCCATTATCACGCAGATCAATGATCAGTGCATTGGTGCGGGATACCAATGTCATCGCGGCCTGTAATACGGGCAAGCTCTCATCAGAAATATTGATTTGATCCATCTTAATATAGCCGGTATTTCCATTTAATATCTTCACTTCCCGGAAGCCATAATTTTGCTCCCTGGTTTTTTGGCTGTGAAAGAAATCATCTATACCCTGTGGCTGTTGCTGGGAGCGGATCTTTGTTACTTTGTCGGGGTTGTACCGCAAATACAGATGTCCATCCTGACTGAAATTTCGGAGGATAGCGGTGCCCAGTGAATCAAATGTTTTCCAGTCAGCCACCTGCCGGAAAGCCCCGGCTTTATATTTTTCCTCAAGATGACGGGCAATTTTTTCTCCTTTATCTGCAAAAACATAATGACGCCGAAGCAGGGCGGCTGCACTATCTACTGCTTTGGCTACTTCCCGGGTAGGTAATCCCTGCTGAGCGTTCACCGATAAAGCGATGCAGCAACATCCAAGACAAACTAATCTCTCAATAAACATAAAACGTATTTAGGCGCTAAAGATCGATGCTGCTGCAATTATAAAATAGTATAAAATTAGCGCGTGTTATAATTGCTGAAATTGTTTGGGCAGAAAGCCGGTCACCAGTTTGAAGGTGCGAATAAAATGGCTCTGATCAAAAAATCCGCAGGAGTAAGCAATGGCTGTCAGTGACAGGGAGGAAGTCTGCATCATTTGCATGGCCTTGCCTATTTTTATCTCCCGTATATATTCCCCCAGCGAACAATTAAAGTATACCCGGAAGTATTTGGAAATAGTGACTGGATGAACGCCCAGGATGAGAGACATTTCCGGTAAGGAAAGGGTTTCATTCCAACGGTCATGCAACAGCATTTTTAATTGCTGCAACCAGGGTGGCATTGTTTTTTTTCGTGCAGGCGTTGCCGTAAAAACAGGCAGTAACAGTGACTGAATAGCGGTGTCTGTCAATGTATCTGCAACAAGGCATTCCCTGTAAATTTTCAACAACGCATATTTCATCTCGGTTTGTTGTTCCGGAAACTTCTCCAGCACGCTGAATTGTAATCCGTGCTGCGCCAGGAAAGTTTCCGGAATCTCAATATTGATATTTTTAGAGGGGTGCCGGGTATGGTTGTTTTTATGTCGCTCCCCGCTGTTATAAAGAAGCAGGCTGCCTGCGCTCACTTCCTGTTCTCTGTTGGAGCGTTGCTCCCTGTTGCCGCCTTTTATCAGCAGCGACAGGTGATGATGTTCATGGCAATGCCAGCCCTGGTATACGGGCTCATGATATACCGTTTGGCTCACAATAAGGCCTTCCCGGTGAAACGCGGCATGTGCCTCGCCTAAAAAATTCCCTTCCTTCAATCTGCGCATCTATACTGATTTATATATTGATAGCACCCTGTCCGGTAGCAATAAGAAAAGCATCTTTTAACGCTTCTGAATAAGTAGGGTGTGCGTAACAGAGGCGTGCCATGTCTGCTGCGGTAATTTCATATTCCATGCCAACCACTGTTTGGGCAATGACGTCTGCTGCACGGGGGCCGATGATATGTACGCCCAGTACTTCTCCATACTGAGGGGATACCAGTACTTTTACGAAGCCGTCCGTATCCATCGATGCTCTGGCACGGGCGCTGGCCATATAAGGGAACCTGCCGACTTTATATACCACGCCCTGCGCTTTTAATTGCTCTTCAGTAGCGCCTGCGGCAGCTACTTCCGGCCAGGTATACACGACTGAGGGGATCAGGTCGTACTTTATATGCGGCTTTAAGCCATGAATGATTTCCGCTACAAAAGTGCCTTCATCTTCCGCCTTGTGCGCCAGCATAGGACCATCAATTACATCACCTATCGCGTATATGTTAGGCACAATGGTTTGCAGTTGTTTGTTGACGGCTATTTTGCCATTCTTTTCCGGTGTAATACCTATCGCCTGTAAATTTAAACCATCGGTATACGCCCTTCTGCCCACGGCTACCAGGCAGTAATCGGCTGTGATAGCCTGCTCCTTACCGTCCGGATCCAAAAAATTAACAGTGGCAGATGCCCCTGTATTGGAGGCAGCTTGCACTTTACTGCTCAGCAATATTTTGATGTTCAGTTTTGATAAAGTTTTAAACAGCGCTTTCCCCAGTTCTTTGTCCATGGTAGGAATCAACGAATCTGTATATTCTATAATGGTTACTTCTGTCCCGATACGCGCATATACGGAAGCCATTTCTACCCCGATCACGCCGCCGCCGATAATCACCATAGATGCTGGCCGGGCAGGCAGGGATAAGCCCTCTGTAGAGGTAATAATTCTTTGTTTGTCGATAGTTACCCCAGGTATAGAAGAAGGTTTTGAACCGGTTGCAATGACAAAGTATTGACCGGTGAGTATAGTTTCTTTATTGTCTCCCGTTACTTTCAGATGGGTGGCATCCATAAAGCTACCTACACCCTGATGTACATCGATTTTATTTTTCTTCATCAGGTACACTAAGCCTGCTGTATTTTGCTTTACCACATCACTTTTGCGCAGTATAAACTGGCTGAAGTCAAGATGAATATCACCGAGGTTGATCCCATGTGTCTTAAACTGATCCTTTGCCTGGTGATAATGTTCCGAACTGTCCAGTAATGCTTTGGCTGGTATGCAACCCACGTTGGTGCAGGTGCCGCCAAGGGTACTGTATTTTTCGACAATAGCTGTTTTATAGCCTAATTGTGCAGCGCGGATGGCAGATACATAGCCTCCCGGTCCGGATCCGATTACTATTACATCATATTGATTCTCCATAAATGTTTACTTTTTATGTTAGCCGAACAAAATTAAATAAATTATACCAATCGGTATGATTTATATGGAAAACAATATTGGCCTTTAGAAATGTTTTGATAGGCAGACCGGGTGTCATCCCGGTCCATCGCATCAGCACGGACTTCCGTCCCCAAGCCCGCGACGTTACAATTCCTACTCTGATCATCCACGGCGATCAGGATGCTTCTATTCCTTTTCATTGTGGGCAGATGTTTCATGAATTGATTACGGGCAGCATTTTTAAGCCTTATCATGGTGCGCCGCATGGACTGATAGTTACACATGTGGATCAGGTCAACAAAGACCTGCATGACGTCATCAGTACGTGCTGAATGACGACTATTTCATGGAGCATATCAGATCGATAACCAGCCTACTTTTTGGTAAGTTATTGATTAAGGGAGTGATCCGGTCTACCTTCATCTCCATAAAATATTTATCATCATATGAAAACATTACTGACGATTACCATTTTCTTTATCCAGTTATCATGTACGAATGCTTTTGCACAAACCAGTCCATCAAAAGTCTCCGACAAAAATTATTCAACAGAAATTATCCGGTACAATGTGCCGGCAACAGAACGGAGTAATTTTGAAAAAGCATACCAGGACGCCGGGCAATATCTGCAGGCATCTCCCTATTGCCTGGGCTACCAGGTTATTCATGGCAATGAAGAACCCAATCATTATATCGTGATCATTCACTGGACTTCTCAGCAGGACCATTTGCAGTTATTCAGAAAAGAAAAGGGCTTCTTCGCTTTTTTTAACCTGGTAAAACCTTTCTATAATAACATAGAAGAAATGAAACATTATGATCTTACACCCAACAAATGGACAAGAGGATAAACTGTTTCATAGCCTTTGCAGCTGCCTTCTGTATTGAATGAAATAATATACCAGCGGTGTCAGAAACGATAATAGCATCACCGCAAATAACCTCATTTCCTGCTGTTCAAAAATAGATACTCCTATAAGGATGCCTACTATCATGGGCAGCAGGAAAAATGAGAGCAGAGACAGGAATGTATTTGTTCTCACTACTGTAAGTTTATTGAAGAAAATAGTGAACGTTGAAAGCGCCATGCAGACTGCGCAAAACACAATTATGATATGCCCCAGACCATACAGCTCCATCTTCCTGTCCGCGATTTCCACTATTTCCAGCCACAATAATGAAACAACACTGCAGCTGATCATCGTGGATAAGACAGTCCTTAATACAATTCCCTTTAAACCAGGTTTTTCCATAGTTGTTTGGCAGATTAAACAGTAACGAATATACGCTTGACTGCTGAATGAGAGCAGTACTAATTGTCCCTGCAATTAATATTATTTTATTGTTTTAGATAAAAAAATATTATCTTAATATCGAAATTACGTTAACTTATACAATCGATTGAAATTCCTATTTCTAAATTAGCCCGTAGACCAAAATTTCTGAACTGTAATTTGAATTAAAACCCTTCAAAACAAATGCTATGATTAAGCGCTACACTGTACTGGCGGCGGGATTGCTATGTCTCGGCGGTAACCTCGTACAAGCTCAAAACAAGCCTTACCCACAGGCTATCAATTACCCCAATTGTATTAAACCTAATAATGTTACACAGGCAGCCATGAACGCCAGTGTAAGCAGTTATTATGACTATTGGAAATCCAAGTATCTGAAAAACAACCTGAGTTCCCTGCCAGGTGGTTATTATGTAAAAGGCGACATTACGGGTGGCGCTGATGGCTATACGCCACTTGGTTCTTCAGAAGGACAGGGATATGGCATGGTCATCACCGTATTAATGGCAGGCTACGACCCCAATGCCCACGCTATTTATGACGGGCTATTTAAAACAGCACGGGCTTATCGCAGTTCCGAAAACAATAACCTCATGGGTTGGGTGGTAGCCGATAACGCCACCGCACAGGGACATTTTGATTCTGCTACAGACGGCGACGTAGATATCGCCTATTCGCTCATCCTGGCCCACTATCAATGGGGGTCCGGTGGTACTATCAACTACCTGAATGAAGCGAAGAAAATGATTAACAATGGTCTTAAAGTAAGTAACGTTACTACCAACAACCGCCTCAATCTCGGTGACTGGGATACCAAGAGCGCGCTGAACACACGGCCATCAGACTGGATGATGAGCCATATGCGTGCTTTTTACCAGGAAACAAATGACGCTACCTGGTTGAATGTAATCAATAATCTGTATACTGTATTCACCCAATTCAGTAACGCTTATTCTCCCACCACTGGCCTGATTTCAGACTTTGTAGTGAAGAATCCGCCGGAACCCGCTCCAAGAAACTACCTGGACGAATTCCCCGAAACAAATGAGTATAACTATAATGCCTGTCGCGTGCCGCTGCGTATTGTGATGGACTATGCATTATATGGCTCCACAGATGCATTGGCAATTTCCAATAAAATGGTAACCTGGATTAAGTCGAAAACTGGTGGCAATCCTGCCAGTATTATAGACGGCTATAAGTTGAACGGAGGCAATACCGGATCAAATGCAGAAGCAGTATTTGTTGCTCCTTTTGTGGCCGCATCTGTTACCAGCAGCAACAACCAGGCTTTCCTGAATAGTGGCTGGAACTGGATGAAAACCGCTAAGTCGGGCTATTACAGCGACTCTTACAGTCTCTTGTGTCAGCTGTTTATTTCCGGCAACTGGTGGAAACCGGAAGCAGGAACGCCGGGCAACCAGGCACCTGCGGTATCCATTACCAGTCCGGCTAACAACGCCACCTTTACCAGTCCGGCTAATATCACCATCACCGCTACTGCCTCAGATAATGATGGAACGGTGAGCAAGGTGGAATTCTTTAATGGCAGCAGTAAGCTGGGAGAAAGTCTGACTTCCCCTTATAGCTTTGCCTGGAATGGCGTTACTACAGGTACTTATACCATTACTGCCAAAGCAACTGATAACGCTAACGCCGTGACTACCTCACAAGCGGTGAATGTTTCTGTAGGGTCAGCTCCTGCCTGTGTGCCAGCTACCGCCAGCAGTGATGATGGCAATGTGGCCGCCAATGTATTGGATAATAACCTCAGCACCCGCTGGTCGGCCAGTGGTGACGGGCAATGGATTCAACTATGTTTGGCCAACAGCGTCAGCGTAACCGGAGTGGAAATTGCTTTTTATAATGGCAATACCCGGAAAGCAAAGTTTGATATACAGCTGAGCAGCAATGGCAGCAGCTGGACTACCGCAGCAAGTAACCTGGAAAGCAGTGGCAGCTCTACTGCGCTGGAAACATTTAACATCACGGCAGCTACGGCTAAGTATGTACGAATTCTTGGTCATGGCAACAACGTGAATGCCTGGAACAGTTACACAGAAGTAAAAGTGAAAACAGCTACATCCGGCGCCAGGATGGCAGCAGCAGCGAATGACAAAGAAGGTACGCCTGAATTGAGACCACTGCAGATAAAAGTTTATCCTAACCCTGTTGTACATACGGCTACCATTACTTTCAATGTGAAAGAAGCCGGATTCGCCAACCTGGGCGTGTATGATGCATCAGGTAAACGGGTAGCACAGCTCATCAACGAGCAAATACCAGCAGGTACACAGAAGACTACTTTCAATGGTGGAGGTATTCCGGGCGGTGTGTATATATTAAGATTGGTACACAACGGAAAGGTAACGACTACTAAACTGGTAAAAGAATAAGCAGCTATAATAAAAACGCCTTGTAATGGAACTACCATTACAAGGCGTTTTTTATTAAGGCCATTAATAATAGATATCAGGGAAGTTTAACAGCTATTTTGCTTAACAATTGTGGTGTGTTCATGACACTGTAGTCGTACTGATAAATCCCGTCTTTAGCGCTAACCAGCAGGCGGTGCTGGTTTTCAAAAGGGATTACATCAAAAGTTTCCACTCCTTCCACCAGTTTGGTAGTAACAATATGATTAACATCCGCAGCATCCAGGAAGCGAAGACCATAAGTCCCTTCACATATGAAAAGTTTCCCGTGATCGATACCTAAACCGAATGGATTTTTCATGTCAACACTACTCAGTTTTACCGGGCTATCCACATTGCTGATATCAAATACCTGTAACTGGTTAATATTACCTCCGCAGTTGGTACCACTTCTGATGGTAACATATGCTTTATTTCCTTCCACTACTACCGGGTCACAGGCCCTGAAATGCGTCACGGCAGAACGTTTTTGGGGTATGGCCGGATTGGTGATATCGTAAATATACATGGCATTGCGGCTGCCAATGAACAGGTATTGGCCATAGGGGAAAATGGTTTCAATGCCGGAGTTGATTGTCTGTGAGTGCTTGAGTACAGGGTTGGCTGTTTCCGCAAGACTAAATGCTCTTAACTCTGTCCAGTTAACGGTATAAAGGTAGTCTTTGAGAATGGTGAAACGGGCCATAGACCCGCCTTTACCTGTGCCTGTGGCCTGACTGCTATATGCCTGGGAAGCAGCGGGACTGGAAAAGAGGAGCTTATCCCCGGCAAATTCTTTGGTGCAGTCATAAGTATAGGTGGTATCCCTGGCTGTATAACCTACTACCATACTGTCTGAATATTGCTTCCAGCCGAGTAGCATGCCACTGGCATCTACGGGGTAAATCATTACGCCAGGCAACCGCTTTATAAACGAAACATGACGGGGATCGCTGATATCGAATACGGTGAGGTCCGAATAACTATCGGCATAAAGAACGTTGCCCTTTATGGCTATATCTACATTCCCCATCACTTTCACAAAAGCAATATTCTGCGGAGAGGCTGGTTTGCTATTGTCTATAATGTGGATGCCTTCATAAGGCTCACTCACAAAAATATATTGATCTTTAACATAGATCTTGCCCGTCCTGTTAATCTCTCTGGGGCCGCCGGATGTGGCGGATGCCCAATAGTCTTTGATCGACATCAGGACCGGCGTGTATACTTTTGTAAATACGGTTTTGCTGCACTTATCCTTTACACATCCACTCAGGGCCCATACCGTAACCGCCATGAGGGAGAACTTGAACAAAGTAGAAATATGCATAAGGGGAGGGGGTTTTTCCTTTAAACGGAAACTGCAGAACAAAAGTTACAGCATTTGCCCACCGGTCGATGGCTTGATAATTTCATTGTTTCCCGGCAGCGGCGGTTGTAGGACGCGTCCTCCGTTAATCGTCTTTTTTTCATTTTTTTGAAATGATTGAAATGTACAAAACATGGCATTCAAACTACCAATGGTTTCTTCGCCGGCAATTTAGTTTTGCTGTAGAAAATCAATCATGAGGCCCACCATCAACATTCAATCAACAAATAAAAAATGAAGAAGACAATTGCATTATCAATTCCGGGTATGCTGGCTATCGGCCTGCTGGCCTCCTGTTCGCAGGGGCAGCAGGCTGGTGCGGCTTACGATCCATCTCCCGGAGAATATCCGGTATATACTCTTCAAACAGGTACTGCCATTATCAGATCAGTATATCCTGCATCGCTGGAAGGACAACAAAACATTGAAATACGACCCAAGGTGGATGGCTATATACAACAGATTTTTGTAGACGAAGGCTCGCCGGTAAAAAAAGGGCAGCTACTGTTTAAAATCCACGCCCCGCAATATGAGCAGGAAATGCTTGCGGCTACAGCGGCTATCAAAAGTGCTACAGCAGAAGTAAGTGCTGCGCGCCTGCAGGTAAGCAATCTGTTACCGCTCGTTAAAAAAGAAATTGTGACGAATACTGCGCTCGAAGCGGCAACCTATAACCTGCAGGCAAAAGAAGCCGTGCTGGCGCAGGCCAGAGCAGGTTTGGTGAATGCGCAAACCAATATTGGCTATACTACTATTCTTAGTCCGGTGACAGGAATTATGGGCGCTATTCCCAATAAAACCGGCAGCCTGGTAAGCTCCTTATCACCGGTTCCATTGACAACGGTTTCTGATACCAGGAACATGTACGCTTACTTTTCTTTTGATGAAAAACAATTTCTCGAATTTTTTGCAAAATATCCTGGTGCTACGGTGGAAGAAAAATTGAATCATCTTCCTCCGGTAACACTGGTACTTACAGATGGTACCACGTATGGGGAGAAAGGGCATGTGGAAACGGTCAATGGCATGATCGATAAAAAAACAGGATCGGTTAGTTTCAGGGCCACCTTTGCTAATCCTTCCGGCATGCTCCGGAGTGGCGGCAGTGCCACCCTGCAAATCCCATTTCAGCTACCGGCGGCATTACTGTTACCTCAAAAAGCCACTTTCGAAATGCAGGGTAAGAAACTGGTGTTTGTTGTTGATGAAAAAAACAGGGTGAGATGTGAGGAAGTAAAGGTGATGGACCTGGCTGCAGGTAACAATTACATTGTACAAAGCGGCGTCCATGCCGGTGACCGCGTGGTAACGGATGGAATGGACCAGCTCAGGGACAGTATGCTCATTAAACCAGGATCTTCTACTATTAAATAAGCGGCATGTTAAAGAAATTTATTGAAAAACCGGTACTCTCTACGGTGATCTCGGTCATCATCGTCATCCTGGGATTGCTGGGATTATATGCGCTTCCTATTTCACAATATCCGGAAATAGCACCACCTACTGTAGAAGTCAAAACGGCTTTTCAGGGCGCCAATGCAGATGTGGTCATGAACAGTGTAATTGTTCCGTTGGAGGAACAGATCAACGGCGTGGAAAATATGGCCTACATGACTTCCACGGCAGGGAATGATGGCAGTGCGGTGATCACTGTTTATTTCAAACTGGGGACTGATCCTGACCTGGCGGCCATCAATGTGCAGAATCGTGTAACCAAAGCCACCAGCTTGTTGCCGGCAGATGTGATCCGTTCGGGAGTAACCACCAGCAAAAAACAAAGCAGCCTTGTGTATATTTTTGAGATTTATAGTAAGAACAAGGCATACGATCAGAATTTTTTGCAGAACTATGTCAGTATTAACCTGATGCCACAACTCAAAAGGGTGAATGGTATTGGTGACGCATTCATATATGGGGCGCAGGATTATGCAATGCGGATCTGGCTCAAACCGGATGCTATGGCGGCTCATGGCCTGATGCCGCAGGATGTTATTGCCAAGTTGGCGCAACAGAATATTGAAGCAGCGCCGGGTAAATTCGGAGAAAATGGTCTCCAGGCATTTCAATATGTGATCAAGTATAAAGGGCGATTGAAAACCGCTGCAGAATTTGATAATATCATCCTCCTCGCGTCCGACAAGGGCGGCCTGATACGGCTGAAAGACATTGCCCGCGTAGAAATGGGCGCTTTAAGTTATGCCAGCACCTCAAAGGTGGATGGATACGATTGTACAGCGATTGCCATCACGCAATCTGCCGGTTCCAATGCACATGATCTGATTCAGCAATGTGAGAAGATACTAAAAGAAAGCGCGAAAGATTTTCCGGAAGGAATATATTATGCACCGTTCCTGAATGCCAACGAATTTTTAGACGCATCTATCGAAAAGGTGATTCGTACATTGGTGGAAGCATTCATCCTCGTTTTTATCGTTGTATTTATTTTCCTGCAGGATTTCCGCTCCACATTGATTCCGGCCATATCTGTTCCGGTGGCCATTATCGGCACCTTCTTTTTCCTTCATCTTTTTGGTTTTACGATCAACCTGTTAACCTTATTTGCCTTGGTACTGGGTATTGGTATTGTGGTAGACGATGCCATTGTGGTGGTGGAAGCGGTGCATGCCAAGTTGGATCAGGGAGCTACATCGGCTAAGAAAGCAACGATGCATGCCATGCGGGAAATCAGTGGGGCTATTGTATCCATAACACTCGTGATGGCGGCCGTGTTTGTACCGGTTTCTTTCATCAATGGCGCTGCTGGGGTATTCTATAGGCAATTTGGATTAACACTGGCGATTGCTATCATTATTTCCGCCATCAATGCGTTGACGCTCAGCCCTGCTTTGTGTGCTATTTTTCTTCAGCCACATGCATCCGGTGAACTGCTGCAGAAAGGGGTGTTACGGCGTTTTTACGCTGGTTTTAATACTGCCTTTACTACTATGACGGGAAAGTACAAACAGTCGGTTTATTGGCTGATCAGGCGTAAATGGTTAGTGATTCCTATTATAGGGATCTTTGCAGGGACTTGCTGGTTGCTCGTGAAGACGACTCCCACAGGCTTTGTGCCCAATGAAGACGGAGGCGCTATTTTCGCGGATATTATACTGCCGCCATCCGCCTCGCTGGAACGTACTACCGCTTTAGCTGACCAGGTAGACAGCATTGCCCGCAGTATTCCTGAAGTAGCATCTTCTGTACGACTGGCAGGGCAGGATTTGATCAGTGGCCCCGGAGGTTCTTATGCGGCGCTTTTCATTCGTTTGAAACCCTGGGCGGCACGCAGTCATAAAGGACAGGATGTGAACAGTATTGTAGGCCAGCTTTTTGGCAGAACGGCACATATCAAGGGTGCGAGAATTATCTTCTTTGCATCCCCTACATTAATGGGTTTTGGCAATACGAATGGTTTTGAGTTATCCCTGCAGGATCGCTCTGCAGGTGACCTTAATCAGTTTGGAGGCGCGGTATACCGGTTCCTGGGTGCGTTGAATCAGCGGCCGGAAATTTTATATGCCACCACCTCTTTTAATAACAGTTTTCCTCAGTATGAGCTGGAAGTGAATGTGGCCAAATGCGAAGAGGCCGGCGTGGATGTCAGTACGGTATTAACAACAATGCAGGGGTATTACGGCGGTATTTATGCTTCGGACTTTAACCGTTTTGGTAAACAATACCGGGTGATGGTGCAGGCGGAAGCGTTGTACAGGGCTACGCCAGAAAGTATTCATCAGATCATGGTACGGAACGTGGCTGGTAAAATGGCGCCTATAGCTGAATTTGTTACGCTTAAGCGGGTGTATGGTTCGGAGTTTATTAACCGCTTCAACCTGTTTACTGCTGCCGGTATCACTGGTGTACCTAAGCCGGGTTATAGTTCCGGAGATGCCATCAAAGCCATACAGGAGGTGGCGGCACAAACACTGCCTAAACAATATACGTACGAATTTTCCGGTTTGAGTAAAGAAGAAATCGCGAGCGGTAATCAAACGGTATTGATCTTTTTGCTATGCCTGGTGTTTGTGTATTTCCTGCTGAGCGCACAGTATGAGAGTTATGTACTTCCCTTTGCGGTATTACTGTCGCTGCCTATTGGGCTTGCCGGTGCTTTCTTATTTGCCTGGTTGTTCGGTGTAGATAATAACATCTTTTTGCAGATTAGTCTGGTGATGCTGATTGGGTTGCTGGCCAAGAATGCGATTCTGATTGTTGAATTTGCGCTGTTGCATCGCCGCAGCGGAGAAGAGATGATCCAGGCAGCAGTGGCTGGTGCGGGAGCAAGATTAAGACCTATCCTGATGACCTCCTTTGCTTTTATTTTTGGGCTGATGCCACTGATGTTGGCCACCGGTGCAGGGGCCGTGAGTAATCGTTCCATCGGCACGGCTGCCATTGGAGGCATGCTGACGGGAACGATCTTCGGCATCTTCGTAGTGCCGGTGCTCTTTATTTTATTTCAAACATTGCAGGAGCGCATAAGCGGCGTCACTCCAAGGCCTCCTGCTTCCCCGCGTGACGCACACCATAAATTTATTCAAGCATGAGTAACAGGAAAGCAACATATACCGGTATCGTGATCATTGTATTCACCGTACTATCCTGCCAGGTAACGAAGCCATATCAACAGCCGGCGGCCGCTAATGATCCCAAAGACCTGTTCCGTGACAAGGCGGATGCCGACAGCAATAGTATGGCCCGGATACCCTGGCAAACTTATTTTAATGATACCACGCTGCGGGCCTTGATTGCAGCCGGATTGAAAAATAACCTGGATCTTAAAGTGGCGATGGAACGAATGATGATAGCCCGTGCGGAACTGCAAAAAGGTAAGGCCGCCTTTTTGCCTGCCGTCAATGCTACTGCCGGTGTACGTCCATCTAAAATAGCTTATACCCAGGGCTTTGGATTTGTTACCAATGCTACGCAGTATGATCTGGGCCTGAATGCCTCCTGGGAGGCGGATATCTGGGGTAAACTACGCAGTGCCAAACGGATGGCTGTTGCCGGGTTATTGCAAAGCGAAGCGGCTAAAAGGGCCGTGCAGGCCCAGCTGATAGCCGACATAGCGGGTAACTACTACCAGCTGCTGGCGTTGGATGATCAATTGGACATCCTTCAAAAAACGGCCATTAACCGCAGCGATGATGTTGCTACGATGAAAGCATTGCAGGCGTCGAATATCGTTAATGGGGCGGCTGTTGTGCAGAGCCAGGCTAACTATTATGGAGCGGAAGTAGCTATTCCGGGAGTGAAAAAAAGGATCCGCGAAACGGAGAATGCGCTCAGTGTGTTGCTGGGGAGGAACCCCGCCGCCATCGTCCGCAGTACCCTGGCCTCGCTGCAGTTGCCGACGGGTATGAGTACGGGTATACCGGCGCAACTGCTGGCCAACCGTCCTGATGTAGCGCAGGCGGAACTGGCTTTCAGGGCAGCTTTTGAAAATACCAATGTAGCACGGACTTATTTTTATCCTGCATTGAGTCTGACTGCCGCCGGAGGCTTTTCCAGCTTTGACCTGGCCGGCTTCTTTACGAACATCAACCTGTTTGGTAATATTGCCGCCGGCATTTTGCAACCGGTATATAACAAAGGTATTAACAAAGCCCGGCTAAAAACAGCGGAGGCACAGCAACGGATAGCGCTGTATAATTTTCAGCAATCCCTGCTGGTGGCAGGGCGTGAAGTATCTGATGCGTTGTACGCTTACCAGGTAGTGGAAGACCGGAAAGCCAACCGGCAACGACAAATCCGGGCATTGGAAACAGCGGTTGATTTTACTAAAACCTTATTGAAATACAGCACCACTACCAATTACACCGATGTACTGACTACTGAACAAAACCTGTTGTCCGCTCAGCTTGACCATGTCAATGACCAGGTAGAACAGTGGATGGCCGTGATCAGTCTTTACCATGCCCTGGGAGGAGGTTGGCAATAATATTTAGTAATTTAAAGCCCGGTAGCTTAAATTGAACGACCACATGAAACATAAAAAACTGCAACGTGAAATCAAAACACTGGCTCCCGAAGTCTTTAAGAAATTGCATATTATTTCGGAGACAGTTGATTTGAGTAAAAGCATGGGATGGGATGATTTTTTTATTCATGACCTCAGTTCCAAAGAATTGCAGTTAAAATATCCGCTGCCTCCACACCGGAAAATCGTCAACGATCTTATTTATATTCACAAGGGGGCTACCGTGCGGAAGTCGAATACGGACCTCCTTGTTTCGGAAGCCAATATGCTGACAATCGTCCCTGCACTCACCATTACTGAAACATTAAGTATGGATGAACAGGCAGAAGGCTATTATCTTCATTTCTCTGATAAATTTATCATGAGTAGTGGTTTGGGGGTAAAAGACCTGGTCCGGTTAAAATCTACCTGGCCGGCGTTGTTGAGTTTAGATAACGCCCATGCAAAAATCATCTATCGGATGCTGCAGCGCATAGCGTATTTGTATCAGAAAAAGAAGCAGGATGATTTAATTAGATTGTACCTGCTGACACTTTTCAAGGAGATTGAAATGTATAGTCTGCAAAACAGCACGGTGCTAAAAAACAAACCTGATATCACCGTGGAGAAGTTTAAAACTTTAGTATCCAAAAATTTATATGAACATAGAAGTGTGACCTATTATGCGTCTTTATTACATATTACACCGAATCACCTGAATAAATTAATCAAGAAAAACACAGGGATGCCTGCTATCTCATTAATTAACCAGATGATTATTTTAGAGATAAAAGTACTCTTGCTGCAAACCGATTTATCGGTGAGCGAAATAGCTTTCGGAATGAATTTTAGTGACGTATCTTACTTTAGTAAGTTTTTTTCAAAGCATACCCATACCAATCCATCTGCTTTCAGGAAGATGATTGAAGCGTATAAAAGCTGATTTTTAAAATGATGTTACGATGGCACTATGTGTCGTTCTGCGTTTAAAATGTTATTTTTAAGTGATAGAAAGGAAAGTAGGTCTTTTATTGCTGAATAGCTATCTGTCAAAATACAACCCATGAAAATTAAAGCAATCATCACCGGCTCAACGGGCATGGTAGGAGAAGGGGTATTACTGGAATGCCTGCAACATCCCGATGTGGAAGCAGTCCTGGTCATCAACCGGAAGCCGGGCGGGATATCACATCCGAAGCTGCGCGAAATTATTCACTCGGATTTTTTTAACCTTGGGTCTATTGAGCCACAACTGGCGGGATATAATGCCTGCTTTTTTTGCCTGGGTATATCCTCTGTGGGTATCAGCAAAGAAGTGTACCAGCACATAACCTATGACCTTACGCTGAGCGTAGGAAAGGTGCTGGCAAAAGTTAATCCGGAGATGACCTTTTGCTATGTAACCGGTGCGGGTACTGACAGTAGCGAAAAAGGAAGTGTGGCATGGGCACGGGTGAAGGGTGCTACCGAAAATGCGTTGATGCTGTTATTCAAACGGTCGTATATGTTTCGCCCGGCGTTTATGAAAGCATCCGCAGGACAGAAGAATTTAAAATCGTACTATAAGTACTTTGCCTGGGTGTATCCCATTGGCCGCGCGCTTTATCCTGCCGGCTTCTGCACCCTGAAAGAAGTAGGACTGGCCATGATCAAGGTGGCCAGTACAGGATATCACCAACGGATTGTGAATGTGAAAGACATTGTGGAACTGGCGAAATCCTGATGCCGCCGGCCTCAAAAGTAAATATCCCGGAGACATATAACAAGCCTCCGGGATATTACGTATATACCTGGCTGTTAGTTAACTATTCCCTTCTCTCTTTTCAGTGCAAAAATTTCTTCCACCGCTTTTGGGTAACCACCTGCTGCTTTAAAGGAGTCGCTGATCTTTCGGATACCTTCAAGGTAGCCAGGATCACTTACGACTTTTTCTACCGAAGCACTTAATATTTTCGGGGTAAGCTGGTTGGCATCGAGTGAAATGGCAGCGCCTAACGCCACCGCTTTTTCAGCAAGTGCGGGCTGATCTGCTCCCAGTGGGATCGCCACAAACGGTGTATTACTGTATATTAAATCGCTGATACTATTCATGCCGGCATGCGTGATGGCCACATCGGCATAGGCTAAGACCGCTGATTGTGGTACATAATTCCTTACGATAAAATTTTCAGGAATATCATAGCCGGAAAGATCTACCTGGTAGGCGGCCATTACTACCACTACGTCCTGATCTGCAAAGCTGTTGAAGAAAATGGGGTAGAGGGCAGGGTTGTAATTGCTAAATATCGTACCCAGTGAAATGTAAATCACTTTCTTATTTTGTAAGCGTTCAAAAGGAAAATCCATGTTTTCTTTTCTCGCATAAATGGGTGGTCCTACGAATTTGAAACTGTCGTCAAAGAACTCAAGGTCAGGTGTAAAATATTTGGAAGTATACACAAGGTTGATATCTCCGGTATTGTAAATCATCTGCATAAAATTCTCCGGTAACCCCACCGAATAAATATCATGGAGCTTTTGAGAGGCCGCTGCATAAGTTTTCAGCATCCCTTCCATGCCCGGGAAGGCTTCATGCGATTGATTCATTTCTTCCAGAAAATCCCTTAAGCCGCTAAATATAGCCAAAGAAGATACCGTAGGGATTTTCAGCAGTGGTGCTATCACTTTTGTAAAAGGAAAGGCGGCAGAATGGATGAGGTAATCAAATGATATCCCTTTGATCTGATCCAGGATGTCTGCTATAATTTTATCTGCCTGCGTGAGTATTCCTATCAGTGGATCATCTGCATTATCATGGTCTTCACTGCCCATTTTAAATATATTCATATCTGCTGAGTAGGCGCGGAATTCGGCGCCAGTGGCCACTATCTTATCTTTGAATTCATCGGCCGCGAAATAGACCACCTCTTCGCCCTGGTTAACCAGCTCACTGATTAATCCCAGGGTAGGGTTAATATGTCCATGGGAAGGAATACCTAAAAAAAGCACTTTTGACATAGAGCATCTGTTAATTAGTTAGTAAGGTAGACGAACCAAATGCTTTTTTATTTTATCGGGATGATTAAAAATCATGGCAATAACAGATATAACGGGTATGCTAGCAGCTTTTTACTTTATTATACCAGCTTTCCACTTTATGTTGCAGGAGTTGTTCTACCAATATGACCGATTTTTTAAACCGTTCCTCCCAGTTACCGGTAATTTCTTCGTACGAGATGTTGTATTTATCCAGTGTATGGCGGTGTGATAAGTCGAGCAGATCTCTTTCCGCCTCACTCAAACGGGTACCATCCTGCACATAGTCTACATCGTTATTGAGATAAAGATATAGATCTGCTTTATTGGCCTGCCAGATACCCTGGTCTATCTGCAGGGTTTCTCCAAAGGTATATTCGGCATAGGATAAAGTAATATGAATATCCGTATCAATGAACAGCAAAGGACTTTCTCCTGGAGCCATCTGCCTGATGCCGGCGGCGTGTGTTGCAGCAATCAGGTATAGATCATCGGTGTTGAAATCATTGGAGTCGGCTACAATATCCCGGGCGGCTTCCATTACAGCTCCAGCATTAAAATGGGCGGCCAGCTTGCGGGTTAAAGTAGTTTTGCCGGTCGATTCTGTACCCAGCAATACTACTTTAGTCACCAGCGATGCTTTTACCGCATCAGGTAAATAGGCCCATGTATTTAATAAGTCAGCTCTCACGTTAGAGGCAGATATGGGATAAAGATTTTTTTCTATGTTAAAGGGAATATGGCGGATACCCATGAACGCGGCTACTAAATCGCCATAGGGCTCAGAGGTGACTACGATGTTATAATCCGGGAAAAGCGTTTTAAACTGCGCTGCCCATATCTCCGATACGGTAGCAGATGTTTCGGAGGTGTTGGGAAGCAACCGTTCATCGTAGGTGTAGGTCCGGATCTCTATTTGCGGGATATGCCGGAAAGTATCTTCCAACCATGATTGCCGGAGGGCGGCGGGTATCGGCTCCCGGTCGCTGCAGCAAACCAGGACCGTTAAGAAGTCACAGGCAGACAAAGCAAAGTTAATCATCGCCTCATGCCCCTTATGAAAAGGCATAAACTTTCCAAACACAAATGCTTTATTCATACACAATTTTAATCTAAAAAATTTTATCAGAAACTATATTTAAAAGCTACATATACGTTCCGTGGTGCCTGCACAAAGTATTGCCGGGTACCATCTGCTGCAACAGATCCATTGTTGTAGTACTTTGCGTTGGTGATGTTATTAACAAAGAAAGATACCATATAACGCTGAAGGGTATACTGAATTCTTGCATTTAACAACACGTATTCTTTGATGGTAGCGTTATTGGAAAAGTTAATGTAGGACTGACTTTGATACCGGCCGGCTAAGGCGAACAGCAAACGTTTATGTAGGTAGGCCACCTCCTGGTTAATGATCAGTGCCGGCGTTAAAATGGGGCGGAAAGTAGTCGTTTCTTCTTTTATCCGACTGTAGTTAAAAGAAGAATTGTTGGTAAAGCTGAATGCACTATTCAGTTGGTAGGTGGCATATAATTCCAGTCCTGTTCTGAAGCTGCGCTGTACCTTATTCGTTAGCAATAAACCATTCGGTCCCAGTTGTCCGTTTAAAACGATTTCGTCTTTGAAATTCATGTAATAACCGTTGAACTGAAGCGCCAGCCGGGAGGTATTGATACGGATACCCAGCTCATGATCTATTACAGATTCCGGGTCGCGGTTCACAATAAGTGCTTTGTTGCTGCTGTCTGCCGGCAGGTCATCATTGCCGCCGAAGATATCATTTCGCGTAGGTTCCCGCCCGGTTTTTCCAATGCTGTAGTAGATATTTGTTTGATCGTTTACAGCAAAACCCAACCCTGCCTTAGGGTTTAAAAAATGCCAGGTCATTTGTTCAAAAGGTACACTGCCTTTGTAATTAAAAGAAGAAAACCGGTATTGCAGATCTGCATACAAAGAGAAGCGATGCAGGTAATATTCTATTTTACTGAAGGTGCTTACTTCGTTTTTATAGCCATCATTTCTATACAATTCACCTGACACCTGATCTGTACCCACATGTTGCCTGGTGTAAATATTACCATGTATGCCTGTCGTCCATTTGAAGTGGTCGTATGCCAGGGTGTAGTTACTGAAGAAGCCGGAAAAATGAGAGCGGAATCCGTAATGGAATAAATTATTATCTGAAGGCACCCCGATAAAATTATTTACATCGAAATCATAGCCACCTTTCAGGAAGGTATAATAAAGACTGGAAGTAAGGGTACCGTGGGCAGATGCTTGCCATACATTTTGCAGTTGCACCAGCCCCTGGAAAAACTCATCTTTTTCCGCTTTGGTGTTGGCGTTTGTTTTCCGGTCTTTTGTAATCAGGGAATCTGCTACCGGGAGCCAGGCCATGCCATTTTGCTGATGCCCGGCCATTACATTCATCTTCCACGTACTTTTATGGTAGAACAATCCACCGCTGATAAAAACGGACTGGGAATTATTGAAAGCATGATTTTTATAGCCGTCTGTATATACCTGTGATGCTCTTACATATAATGCGTTTCTGTTTTTGACACCGCTTTTATATTCTCCGAAAACCCGGAAGCTATTGTAGGAGCCGTAGCCAACGCCCAGTGTGGCGCCGGCAGCATCGCTTAAGTCCGATGAAAACAACTGCATACTGCCTGCATAACTGGCGGCGCCGTTTTTAGAGGTGCCCACGCCACGCTGGATCTGCAGTCTGCTGACAGAATTCAATATGTCAGGATAATTGGAAAAATAGGCGCCCTGGTCTTCCGGTTCATTCAGCGGCATGCCATCCAGGGTGGTATTGACCCTGGTTTGGTCCATTCCACGTAAACGGTAGTACGAATATCCCTGCTGATTCCCGGCATCTGAATACACGGTAATAGCCGGTGTTTCAGATAAAAGGAAAGAAGGTTCCTGCCCGGTATTTTTCCCGCGCAAAACTTTCATGTCTATGTTCTGATAGGTGACAGGCGTGGTTTTATTAGCCCGGTAATTGATGACTACTTCTTCCAGATGCTGGCTGCTATCTTTTTTCTGTGTGAATGAATCCTGCGCATGGGCCAACAAACTAAACAACAGGGATACAACGGTAGCTGATAAATATCGCTTCATGATTTGTGTACTGAAATTCCCTGGTTATAGACCACACGACTATACGTAATTGACAAAAAATAGCAATGGTGGCCTGTTAGACAGGGAAACTATAATTAGTGTAATAATTACACAAATATATCAACTTATTCCAGCAATTGATTAACACGTTTGTGTTAGATTGCCTGCTATTGGTCTGGCAGGGTGAAACTTAAATAAACCCAATAAAGGACTATAAAAGCAACATCAAATATTTATCTTTATAGCTTTCTTCATCAAATACGAACATGGACATGAATAAGAAATGTATTATCGCTGGTCTGGTATGCTGTATGGGCCTGGGGTTGGTGAATACTACCCGGGTGATGGGACAGGTGTCAGCTATCAAGACGGAAACGGTGAATGGTGGATCGCTGATTGGACGCTGGGATATCAAAGTCAATGAAAATGGCGCAGACAAGCCTTCCTGGCTGGAAGTGGAGCTTTCCGGCTTCAGTACGCTGGTAGGTCGTTTTGTAAGCACCGGTGGAAGCGCCCGACCTATTTCCAAAGTAAACTTCGATAATGGCAAGTTCAGCTTCGCAATTCCGCCACAATGGGAAAGAGAAGACCACGACCTGACATTGGAAGGAAACGTAACGGCCAGCGGCATCAGTGGTACTATACATACCAGCGGTGGACAGTCTTACTCATTTACCGGCGTAAAAGCGCCTGATATGAAACGCACTGGTGCACCAGTATGGGGCAAGTCAGTGAAATTATTCAATGGGAAAGACCTGAGTGGCTGGAAGGCAGCAGGAGAGAACCAGTGGATCGTAAAAGATGGCATCCTGAGCAGCCCGCATTCAGGTGCCAACCTGATCTCTGAACAAAAGTTTAAAGATTTTAAACTGCATGTAGAATTCCGGTATCAGAAAGGCAGCAATAGCGGTGTTTACCTGAGAGGCCGTTACGAAACACAGATCATCGATAATCCTAAGACAGATCGTCCCAACAGCCATCTGTTTGGTGGTGTATATGGTTTCCTTGTGCCTAATGAAATGGCAGTTGGTGCTCCCGGTGAATGGCAGACTTTCGATATTACCCTGGTAGGCCGCCTGGTAACAGTAATTGCCAACGGTAAAAATATCATCTGCAACCAGGAAATTCCCGGCATCACCGGCGGTGCACTGGATAGCAACGAAGACGAACCAGGACCTGTTTATTTCCAGGGCGACCATGGACCTATTGAGTTCAGAAACATCACCATTACCCCCGCTAAATAAACGGAACTTACAAGCCGTCATCTTACTATAAAAAAATAAAAAACGTGATATGCTTCTCCGGAAGATATCACGTTTTTTATTTTGTA
Source organism: Chitinophaga sp. RAB17 (assembly GCF_052114225.1). NCBI lineage: Bacteria > Pseudomonadati > Bacteroidota > Chitinophagia > Chitinophagales > Chitinophagaceae > Chitinophaga > Chitinophaga sp. RAB17. Next base: position 202,351 of record NZ_JBFREI010000015.1, read on the forward strand.
TGGAATTGGAAAATATTCATTTGAAATAGTAGCTTTAAGAAATTCGCGTACAACATTTTGTTCCCTTATGAAAAACACCATCTGCCAGCGTACCCGCCAAGGCATGTTGCCTGCCATCGTTACTGCTTTACTGCTTACCACTACCACCTCACTGCAGGCACAACAACAACAATGGATATCGTTATCTGCAAAAGGTAAACTGGTATACGATACAACTGCTCATGGAGATAAAATAATGGATTTCTCGTACGCCGGCTACAAAGGAGGAGGGGTGAAGATTCCGGAAGTGCCGGTGAAAATTTCCCTGCAACCTGTTGCCGGAGATAATTCCACCGCCATTCAAACGGCGATAGATCAGGTAGCAGCGCTGCCACTGGTCAATGGCTGGAGAGGCGCCGTATTACTGGCACCAGGCACCTACAATTGTGATAAAACGATTACGATACAAACCAGCGGTGTGGTATTGACAGGCAGCGGCCATAAAGAAAATGGAACGCTGCTGCAGTTAACAGGTGCGCCGCATGTAGGTGTGGTCATTAAAGGTAAGCCGGTATATGTTTCCTCCGGTCCTGTAGCTACTGTTTCAGACGCGTATGTACCAGCAGGAGCTATGCAACTGCATGTTAGTAACCCTGCTGTTTTCCATGCCGGTGATACTATTCGTATATCCAAACCCGTTACACCACAATGGGTGAAGTTTATGGGCATGGATGACCTGGTTCGTGATGGTAAAAGTCAGACCTGGATCAATGGTGAGATCACCACAGACCGGATCGTGCAGCAGGTAAAAGGAAATACCCTGTTACTGGATGTACCACTGACAGATAGTTACGATGCCACGTATACATCGCCGCAAGGTACTACGATAAATAAGATTAGTAGTAGCGGAGAAATCAGGGATTGCGGGATATCCAATTTCAGGATGATTTCTCCCACACAAGCAGGTACTATTAATGACCGGCATCACCAGGCATTTTTTATCAGTGGTATTACAGATGCATGGGCAACTGATATCGATATCTACAATACGGTGAACAGTGTAAGTGTGACTGGTAAACGGGTAACGCTGGATCGCATCAATATCTATCATGACACGGTGACGGTAGGTGCTGCGAAGCCGGCAGACATTAATGCCAGCGGTCCGCAGTTGTTGGTGAGGCGTTGTCATATTATCGGTAGCAATGTTTTTTATATCGCTACCGGCGCAAAAGCGACCGGACCTATTGTGATAATGGATTGCCGGTTTGAAGGTGGGGGCTGGATTCAACCCCATCAACGCTGGGCAACAGGTATGTTGGTAGACAATTGTGAAGTACCTGGTGGTGGTATCGAATTTATGAACCGTGGTGAAATGGGATCAGGTCATGGCTGGTCTATTGGCTGGGCAGTTGCCTGGAATTGTATGGCGAAATCTTTTCTTAATCAGCAACCTCCGGGCGCTATGAACTGGATGATAGGTTGCACCGGTGATCGCCGCCAGGAAGGCCGGCCTTTTGAAAGAACAGTTGTATTGCCGGAAGGAATTTATGTTTCACACAGTACGCCCGTTAAACCACATAGTTTGTACCTGCAGCAATTGCAGGAGCGTTTAGGAAAAAAAGCAGTGGAGAATATTGAATAACTATAGTGTGTTTTCAAAGTATATCATCCATCACTTTACATTCCCCTACTGTTATATCACATCACCGGTCCGGAAAAAATATTTTTCTGGTCAAATTATATTTGTATTATTGTGATAACCAAAATCTGTACAACGTTTAGTAACCTAATCACAAAAATTTAGCGGAAGTGTTGAGCGCACATATGAGAGCACTATGAGCAATGCCGTAGCTGGCAATTAACCTTTTATTGCTGTTAACTGAATGACAACAGTTGTTGTCGTGGGCTGTCTGTAGTTCCGCGCAGGAAATGACATGTATTAATTCTCATACCATTTTTTCTAACCTAAACAAAACCCGCACATGAAAAAGAACATGTTAGTTGCCATGGCCATGCTGATTGCCATCGCCTTTGTTGCCTGTAAAAAATCTGCTGATGCCCCCGCAGAACCACAAACAGCACGTACAGAACAAGCCCAGAAAGTTTACTCTTACATTATCGGCCTGGGATTTTTTGCGCACACGATCGTTGAGCATCCTAACGAATTTATTGTAGAGGAAGATATTATCTTCCCAAAAAACATGAAGGTACCTGATGGCAAGGTTAGCACTGAACAGTATTATACCGGCAGTCTTGTTTCCGCCACCAATGTCACCAACATTCGCCTGAAGATTGATCCTTCGATGACTTCTATGACATCAGAAATCAATTCTGCCATCGCCCAGTGGAACAGTGTTTCCGGCTGTACTATTCACTGGACCGTAACTACCGGTACTTCCGATGTGCTGATCACCGATTTTAACCTTGGCAGCGGCATTTGTGGTCAGGGTACTTTCCCATCCGGCGGAGTAGCAGGTAATCTTATCCGCATCAACAAAGCTTACATTGCGGGTAACAGCTTCGCGCAGCGTGCACGCACCATCTGCCATGAGATGGGCCACAACGTATCATTCAGACACACTAACTGGTCTGCTATCGGCGAATCAAGCGCTACTCCTGTTCCAGGTGTAGGTGGCACAGATGCGTCATCTATCATGAACGGTGGCCAGTGCGGAAGCGGTGCTACTGTATTGTCTACAAAAGACAAACAGGCAGCCGTTGCACTTTATCATTAATTTTAACAGAGGTAGTGTTTAAATGACAAGCGTTTCACTGTAATAGTGAAACGCTTGTTCTTATTTTTTTTAAAAGATGTATAACCGGTTATGCCGCCTTTGCATTTTTTAGCTGTGCGGAAGTAATCACCGCTGGCTTCAGCTTAATGATACCTACAAAGTTCAGCAGTTTCATTACCTGGTAACTCGGATCAAACTCATACCATTTCTTGGCGAAGTTAGGACTGTCTTTAAATTTGTGGTGGTTGTTCTGAAACAGTTCTCCCATCAGTATAATACCCCATGGAGAAGTATTCCTGGAATGGTCGCCATTTTTAAAGTTCTGGTAACCGTATTTGTGACCGCACCAGTTAACGATAGCACCCTGTACTGGTCCCATCAGGAAATGGACAGGTAATAACAAATAGAGATACCACATACCGGCAGGAACAAATACTGCGTAGAAAGCAATATATACGGCTATCCAGGCAAGACGGGTAATTCTGCTGTCACCGAATTTGTCCAGCGCATCCCATTCAGGTAATGGTTCGGCCATAAATTTAGGATCGATAGTGCTGGTACGGGTTACAAAACCATTGTAGATGTTGCGGGTCTGTACCATCATGCCCCAAACGTCTTTAAAGAAGTGTGGAGAATGCGGATCGTGCTCGGTATCGCTGAATTCATGGTGCATGCGGTGCATAACGCCATAAGCTCTTGGAATCAGGTATGATGAACCCTGGAAAAACCAGGTACTGAAATAAAAGAAACG
>NZ_JBFREI010000016.1:0-145339 GCF_052114225.1 Chitinophaga sp. RAB17
TCCAGCGCTTCTCCTCCAAATATCAGTAGTTGCTCCGGCAACAATAATTTATCGGGCGCCGATACTGCTTTCCAGTAAGAAGGCACTACTTTGATACAGTCTATCCGATGAGAGTTAAAGTAATCATGCAGTTTGTCACTATCGTTGATAAAGGCTTTCGGAAACAGGTGCAATTCCCCTCCTGTAGCCAGGCAACCATACAATACCGTATTGCCCAGATCCGTGGCGATACCGGTCAGCAAAGCAAACGAATGGCAATCTGCAATTGGTATGGCCGCCTGCAAACCTGCCAGGTAATCAGACAGGTTGCGATGAGTGATCATAACGCCTTTGGGCGCACCTGTGCTACCAGAAGTATAAATCACATATAACAACTGTGAAGCAGATGGATGAGGTAGGACAGGTCCGGCATCGTTTAATAAATCTTCATCCAGTGAAATCACCTGCGCCGCTGTGGATGGCAACAAGCCCCGGCAACTACTACTGCTCACGATCACCGTTGCCGCGGCATCTTTTAAAATATAACTGATCCGTTCTATAGGATAATCCTGCTCAACAGGCACATAAGCACCGCCTGCCTTCAATATCCCCAGGATACCCACTACCATATCAGCAGAACGTTCTATGAACAGCGGTACTAACGTATTAGCCTCTACGCCGTTTTGGCGGAGACAAACCGCCAACCGGGTAGCACGTGCATCCAGTTCCTCGTAACTCATAGACTGCCCCTCAAATACCAGTGCAGTGGCCTGTGGTGTACGGGCTACCACAGCCGCAAACATATCCACGATCGTTTGATCCGTTCCGGCTAACGCCACATGATTATTGGCAGATAGCAGCAATTCGCGTTCAGCCGTTGTTAACAGCTCAATATCGTTGAGCTGCTTTACTTCATTTTCAATTACCTGCAAAAGCACATGATGGAACTGCGCGGCTATCTGCTGCACATAAAACGTATCCAGCAGATCACTGTTATAACTGAATAATAGCCTGGTAGTTTCTCCCGTATGAATGATGATGGTTAATGGATAGTTGGTATGCGGATGGGCCTCCAGGTTGGTCATTTTCAGCTGCCAGTCTTTTAATGCCAGTACACTGTTCAACGGGTAGTTCTGAAACGTGATGGAAGTATCGAACAAATCACCTGTTATACCGGTACTTTGCTGAATATCCTTTAACCCTGTGTATTGATATTTACCGCATTCCTGCTGGTTTACCTGAAGTTGCTGCAACCATGCAACAATATCATTCTCCGGTTCCACGGTAGTATGCAATGGCAGTGTATTGATAAACATACCTACCCGTTGTTCCATTCCCGGTAATTCTTCCGGGCGGCCGGCAACCGTAATACCAAAAATAATATCCCTGCGGCCGGTATAACGGGACAACAGATAGCTCCACACTCCCTGCATCAACGTATTTTGTGTGATACGATGACGGCGGGCATACGAAGTAAGCCTGTCGGACACGATGGTATCCAACTGTAGCAGATGTTCCCTGTAAACGCCCAATCCTTTTGTCCGGCCAGCCACAGTACCAATGAAAGGCAACAAGCTTCCCTCACTGATCCTGTTCAGATAATTACCCCAATATTGCAATGACTGTGCTTTATCCTGACGGTCCACGAAACGTATAAAATCTTCAAATCTGTCTTCCGTTGTGATGACCGGCCTACTGCCCATAGTGACAGTCTCATAATACTGCAGCAGTTCTGCCAGCAACACCGGCAATGACCAACCATCCAACAGGATATGATGGAATGTCCATAATAACCGGTAATGGTCATCTTTCAGGCGTATCAGACAGAAGCGCGTTAGTGGAGCTTCGCTGAAATCGAAGCCCTGACGGCGATCTGTTGCTTCATATTGCGATATGGCGTCCAGTTGTTCATTTTCCTTCAGCTGCCGGTAATCCAGCACGGTTACCGGTAGTTTCACCTCCCGGAGCACACACTGAACAGGAACACTGAATTCATCGTAATAGAAAACACTGCGTAAAATAGTATGCTGTTGCACCAGATGTTGCAGGCCCTGTAAGAGTATTGTTTCGTTTAATGCACCCAGGTCACAGGTTAATTGTTCCAGATAGACATCCGATTGCTGATTATACAATGAATGAAACAGGATACCCTCCTGTAAACCGCTCAGTCGATATAAGCCGGTTATTTGCTGACGCCTGGGGACACCTTTGTAAGGAACATCCAGGAATTTATCCAATGCTTCATGATTGATATACGCTCCCAATCCATAATCAGCAGGTGTAAATGAAACTACCTGTTGTGAGGCACAATGCGCTATCAGCATTTGCAGGTTTGATAAATAATCTGAAGCCAGTTTTTCTATATCAGTCATGCTATAGTGCCGCGTACTATAACGCCAGTTCAATACAAGCACTCCGTCCTGAATATAACTGTCTATAATTATTTTCTCCTGAACAGGATGTGCCTCACTGGCAAAAGCGTGCAGCGATTCCATGGAGGCACTCAGATAATCATTAGGCCTCAGCAGGCTATCCAGCTGCCCGAGGTAATTAAACAGGACATCCCAGGGATTATTCCCCTGCAGGGAAGGTACTTTGTTGATATACTTCAATACCCCATATCCGATGCCCTTATCCGTTACTTTACGCAATTGTTCTTTCACCTCTTTTATCAGTGCTGATTTGTCGTCTGTTTGCACCTCCAGCACTACGGGGTACATGCTGGTAAACCAGCCTACTGTACGGCTGTTGTCTATGCCGGCGGCAATGTCTTCCCTGCCGTGCCCTTCCACTCCCACTACTACACTGCGGCTATTATTCCATACATTGAGGGTTAGCGCAAGCGCACTCAATAAAATATCATTGATCTCCGTATGATAGGCCTTAGGTACGTCCTGCAGCAGACGTTGTGTCCGGACTGCATCCAGTCGCACTTCCAGCCGGTCAACATCAGCCGTGGCAATATTACCATCATAAGTATGTTCTACCCTTAACGGGCTATATTTTCCAGCGATTTTTTCCCAATAGGATTGTTGGTTTAATAAGTGGGGCAACCTGCTATAGTTTTCCAATACATTATACCACTGACGGTAAGAACTACCTTTGTGGCCAAGTATGCTGTTCATTTCAGGTGCTTCTGCATTCAGCAGCAACACTACATCTTCCAATAAAATCCTCCAGGATACGCCATCTACAGCAAGGTGGTGAACGATCAGCAGTAAACGATGATCTTCTTCTTCCTCCGGCGTGAGCAATAATACTGCGCGGAAGAGGATACCTTTTTCAATATGCAGACTACGCTGGTATTGTTCCTCTTTCGCTGCAATAGCTGACGGTAGTGCCGCCGGGGCAACATCATGCAGGTCAAATATTTCCAACGGAGCTTCATAATTACCGTAGGACTGTTTCCAGATTCCATCGGAATATGTATACCCGAAACGCAGCGCATCGTGATGGCGTACCAGTTGTGCAATAGCCATTGAAAGTTTATCCGCATCGGTTGCTTTGGTTACTTTCAGCAGCACGCTTTGATTAAAATGGGTACTGGTATTGCCTGTTGTTTCAAAATAAAATTGCTGTATGGGTAACAGTCCGCTGGTACCGGTAAGTAGTCCCTGCTCACCTGCAAGTGTGTTATGCTCCTGCAACAACAGGAAGGAAGAAAGTGCAGCAATGGTTTGACAGGCAAATAAATCACGGGGTTGCAACGCATAACCCGCTCGCCTTGCGCGGCTTACCAGCTGGATCGTAATGATGGAATCGCCACCTAATTCGAAAAAGTTATCGTATATACCTACACGTGATACACCCAGCAATTCTTCCCAGATAGCTGCCAATGTTTGTTCCCGTTCATTGCGGGGCGCTACATAATCCTCTTCCAGCAACACATTCATATCCACTGGCGGCAAAGCTTTTTTATCTATTTTTCCGTTTGTGCCAAGCGGTAATTCGTCCAGTGGGATCAAAAAAGATGGCACCATATAACCTGGCAATTTTGATTGCAAATAGACCAGGATAGCGCTTTTATCAAAATCACCCCGGGGTACCACATAACCTATCAACCCCTGATTATCTTTCCTTGGCACTACTACCGCCTGGCTTACCAGCTCACATTGCAGCAATAAACTCTCTATTTCACCCAGTTCGATACGATAACCGCGGATCTTTACCTGATCATCTTTCCGGCCAAGGTATTCGATATTCCCATCCGGCAACCATCTTGCCTGGTCACCGGTACGATACATTCTTGTATGCCCTGTTGCTAGAAATGGATTATTAAAAAATCGCTGAGCCGTTAATTCCGGACGATTCAGATATCCACGTGCCACCTGTATCCCTCCGATGTGCAACTCTCCCGGCACCCCTATAGGTGTTATGTTGCCGGAGGTGTCCAGAATGTACAGGGTTGTGTTGGCAACAGGTTTGCCGATAGGTACTATTTCAGGGTTACTGCTGTCTTCCGGCGCCGGCCAGCAGGTTACATCTATTGCCGCTTCTGTAGGGCCATACAGATTATACAAACCTGCAGGGATCTTCGTTTGTTTGAAAGCCTGTACCTGCTGCGGCAACAAGGGTTCACCACTGCAAAGTACACGACGTAAACAGGAGCAATCTCCTGTAGCAATATTTTCCAGGAAAACATGCAACATGGAAGGCACAAAATGGATAGTAGTAATCCCCTCCCGGACAATAATTCCCTTCAGATAATCAGCATTCCTATGTTCTTCGGGCAACGCAAATACCAGCCTCGCTCCCGTGATCAGAGGCCATAATAATTCCCATACAGATACATCGAAACAAAAAGTATTTTTTTGCAATACGGCATCGGTACTATCAAGATTAAAGTAATCCTGTGTCCATAGCAAACGGTTCAACAACCCTCCGTGCTCATTCATTACGCCCTTGGGCTGACCAGTAGTACCGGAAGTATAAATTACATACGCCAGGCTGGCTGGGGTAAGTGAATTGGGTGGCGCGGTGCGGGGATAGGTCGCTATACTGCTGTTATCGCCATCCAATGTGATCACCCGGATATTGTCTGCCAGCTGCAAACGCAGAGCAGACGCCATCGTGGTGAGTACAATGCTGGCGCCGGTATCTGTGAGCATATAACGTATCCTTTCCGCCGGATAATCCGGATCGATAGGTACATAAGCACCTCCGGCCTTTAATATGCCCAAAATGCCTGTTATCATTTCTTCAGAACGTTCCAGGCAAACAGGTACCAGTGTTTCTTCTTTTACTCCCTGGCTTTGCAGGTAATGCGCCAGTTGATTGGAGCGCTCATCCAGTTGCCGGTAGCTGATGGCAGCCTCCTTAAAAACCACCGCAACGGCATCAGGAGTACGCGCTACCTGGGCGGCGAACAGATCCAGCCAGGTTTTGTCGTTAGGATAAGCTACCGCAGTATCATTGTATGTTGCCAACAACCGATGTTCTTCCTCCGGCAGGATACTGATTTGTCCGACAGGATCCTGCAAACCATTCTTAAACTGCCGTAAAATATGCATAAGACGGCGTGCCAGTAACGGCATCTCTTCCGCAGAAAAGAACTGTTCCTGGTAATCCATTCTTAACTGTATGGGCTGTTGTTTGCCATAATCCTTCCACATCAGTTCCAGTGGAAATGAGAGATCAGGGTTAGACAGAGTGGTGGTAGTGGCTTTTATATTTCCTTCCATCTCCAGTTCCATATCCAGCAATGCATAGTTCACAATCACCTCAATCAGGTAATCGTTGATATGGCCGATCTGCATCATTTTTTTCAGATCGCTGACCAGATAATTCTGATAACGATAATCTTCCCTTTGGGTAGAAGCAATCTGCTTCAGCAGTTCGAGCAAAGGAATATCCGGTTGATACACGCCTTTAAAGGGTATAACTCCCATAAACATACCGGCTATGGTACGTAATTGTTTCGTTCTCCTTTTATGTAAAGGAACGCCAAAAACGAAGGATGTTTGCGATGTTGATTTAGCAAAGTAAATCATTAAGGCAGCAATGGTTAATTGTTGCAAATTCACACCCGATCGTTTTTCCAATTCATCCATCCAGGCTTTGTCGTCCGCTGCAATATCAAGCAGGTAGGTTCCTCCCTGCTTCTGATGTGCAGCGCCCTGTCTTTTCTTCAACACGCTATCCGGTTTTTCACCAATTCTGGCCTTCCAGTATACACCTTCCCTGACATAGTCCTCAGAATCCCAATAAGTGTGCGCCCTGATGGCTTCTTCTTTATAAGAAGGGAAACTGAAATTTGTTTCCACACCAGTTGCCAGTGCATTATATTTTTTTGCGAGATATTGAAAAACCGCAGCCACCCCTACACCATCTGTTACAAGATGATGATATTTAAAATACCACCAATGTTCCTGATCACTGATCCTGATGAGATAAAACTCATACAGCAATGCCTCCTCACCTAATTTAAAAGGGATGTTCAGCCGATCTTTTATCCATAGCTCCATTGCAGCATTATTATCAGGCATGTCAGTGGCATCCACTTCCTGCATGTGATATGACAGGGAGTTGTTATCAAAATACAGATGTGGTGTATCATCTGTGATACTGAATCTCATTCTGAGTGCATCGAATACCGCAGGCAATGAATAAACGGCGGCGGCAAATTTTTCTTTGTCAAGTGTACCCACTATTTTCAGGTAACCACCTGTGTTGTAATGAGAACTATCAGGATATATCAATTGATCCATGAAAATATCATGCTGTGCGGGATGGAGCGAAATCATCTGTTGGAACATATTATTTTATATTTTGAGTATTGTAAATTATTAAGCAGTAATAGGAACAGGCATGTAAAGCCCGCCCTGCGCCCTTTCAGGCAGCAGATCAGTAGTACGCCGTGTATTTACCGGCTATGTAACTAAATACCGGGGGGAACTATTCGGAGATAGTAGCAAATGGATAGTAACAAAAAGCTTCCGGTAATCTGCATGATTACACCGGTTGTTAACACACTTTACGACACTCAAAGTAAAGGACATAGCTGTCGCATGTGTGAGTACATATTTGTTTCACACTATTAGGCTTCCCTACGATAATTAATTATGTAAAAGCTAACGGGTAATGTTTTGTAACATATACTCCAGCTTGCATAGAAAAAACCAGATCATATCTGGTCAGTAAGAAAAGTAAGTTCAAATCATAAGCATCAGCGGATCTTTCCAGATTATTGTGCAGATCTGAAAGAAGGTATGCTGATAAATAAAAAAGAGTAATCATTTTACCCTATGTATGTTTCAACCTCCGGGTCATGGTTGGGGGACAGACATAGCTTCCACGTTAACGGCTGGGTTATTTTAAACAGAGCACTGCGGATATGGTTCAAAGGAACTAAGCTGATTAGGCCTCATAAAATACGGGTATTAAAATGTTAAGTCTCATTGACAATAAAAAGTGTTTCCCTGGATGTTGTGTTTTTATATGGGTTTCCGGCTATTTGAGTTGGTGTTGGTGTTGTTGTTATTTTTTTAGTAGTCGAAGAAAAGTATGACTAAAATTAGGAATAAAAAAACAAGAATGAAATTTTTTTTTTTAAAACTTATGACTGATATAAACAGCGCATTATAATATGGATGTTATGCTGTTTAAAATAGCTGTATTTCAAACAGCATAACATATCAATTATTCAATTTCACGGCAATTGGAAAGCAGGTGTCATAGTAGTGCCATCAGCTGCACCCGTAGGCGTTTCCACCAGTTTACGCGCCATCAGCGACAGCGCAAACATAGTACCTACTGCTTCCTGTAAAAATCCGGGCTCTCCATTGAATGTACGATGCAATGCTTTTAACATGGCCTGATACGCCTGCGCAAATTGTACAGACAATATCCGTGCACGGGAGTTTTCCGGATAGTTAACCAGTTGCGGATCATCTTCTATTGGCCATACACCATTCGCATCAAATGATATTTTAGCTCCTGTATAAGAAAAGCCACCACCTTTTTTTCGAACCAGGTGATATCCGTTCACTATTTCCGCAAACTTATAGTAATGCGCCAGCTCACCATCACCATCCTCCGGATTGGAGGAAGACATCCCTTCTCCCTGATCTTTTATCTGTTCCAACGCATTCAGCGCATCCTGTAGATTCTTTATAGCGAACAACTTTCCCTGTCCATTCCATTCCTTCACCTGTTTATCAATATTACCAAAAGTAATTTTCCCTGCCTTATTCAAATCAATCAACCCTCGTTTGATCTCATCATAAAACCAACCAATGGTATAGGGATTGGCTCCTTCCGGCCATTGCTGATTCTGCGCTTTCATCCTGGTTTGAATCATTTCCTCCGGTTCTTCAATGGTCATAAAAGTATCACGGATATGTTCTATAGAGCAACGTCGTAAATGCACAGTGAGACCTGCTCTCAAACCTCCCGGCAATGAAGCGGGATAGCGTGGTACAAATCCGGGATGCACCATATCTGGACTACCACCGATAGCAATCAACAGGTTTGATACCAATGCCATATGCAACATTTCTTCCATTACAATACCTCTGATCAATTCAGCTACTTCTATATTATATCCCTGTTTGATACTATATAAAGCGCACAGGTAAGGGGGAATAGTGGCGTGCTCCAGTTCCAGCGCCGTTTGCAATGCCAGCTTCAGACTATCAATACTATCCAGTTTCATATACACCGGATTGTCCAGCCACTTACGGATCATCTCCAGCTTTGCAGCAGAAAGGTCGCGCGTTACGGGCATATAATTAGGACTGGTGACCGGCAGCCTGAAAACATTCTTCATGACATGCAAACGCTGAATAACACTGGCATAATTAGACAAGTCAACAATAGGCTTCATCACCGGGTACAGATTGGCATACTGCTGAAAAATAGGTTGTACATGCTCCATCCAGGTTGGTTGATCTGGCACCTGGTACCCGGAATATACTTTTGCCATAATCGTGTCATTACTCCGTACATCCCCTGCCGCATAACCAATATAATACACCTGCCCATCAATAAAATCTCTCGGTGTTCCGGGATCACTGGCGGTAACAGGTATTTCTGCCACACCATCTACATTAGTCATAACATTGGCAGGGAAAGCCAGGTGAGATGGTGCACCCGGTTTAGCTCTCCGTCCCTGCACATTAAACAGCCGGATGGACTGGTTGCTGAACGGTTTGCCGAAAGCAGTTGCATATATCCTGGCAGTTTGTTTTTCTCCGGGATTAAACCGGAACGTAAATGCATCAGCACGCAGGAATGTCCCGGTTGTATCTTCCTGCAGCAACGTTCTGCCGGATGCAGAATGAAAGATAGCAAGTGGATTTTGCTCAATTAATGCAGCTGTTGCAGGTGTAAAAGGGATGGATACAATACCGGCGGTAGCAGCATACCAATTGGTATCAGCATAATGTATTTCTCCCAATAATACCGGTGCACCGGAAGCCGGCAATACCGCCAGATAAATCTGGTCCACATCGGCAAGGACTCCCTTCTCAGTAGGCAAACTATTTCCCAGGTCAACATGTACCACGCCATCGCCCACTTTACAGTAAGCAGTGTTAAGACTAATACGCGCAGCCGGATTGGGCAACAGCGCCCGGCCATTTACAAAATGCAGCGGTTCATCCGGATAATATTTGCCAATAGCTCCTGTAATCCTGCCAAAAAGAAAAGTAGGAGACGCAGGATTAAAATCAAACGCATCCAGGTTAAACTTGATGCTCAGCTTGTCCGGCGCCTCTCCTGACGGCTCGCCTGCAGCCAGTTCCTCCAGGAAGCGGGATCTTATGTTATGATTCCATCTTCCAATATTTAAAACGCTTTGATAAACAGCACCACTGCCAACATCGCCGAAAATTGCATCCTGTGCACGCAACCAGTAATCACTGAAAGCCGCCACTTCATAGTCGCCCTGAAAAGCAGCATCATCGCCATCGCCAACTACTACCTGGAAGCCCCATAGTTCAGTTGTTTTTTCATCGGTATCCAGATCCGCCATTTTACCATCCACTCGGCTGTCCACTCCGCTCAATGGCATGCCGATAATAGCATCCAAAGCAGCATCATCGCAGGTAGTGCCGTCAAGGTAAGTAACCCGCTGAACCGTACAATTATATAATCGCCAGCTGCCGGTTCCATTAGGACTGGGACCTCCATTCCCTATCGGATAAGCAGGTAGCTGATAACTGGTCTGGAAATTATCATTATCATAATAACCCCTCGGATTATTGACTGTCGGGATATCGGACTCAAATTTTCCTGAAAAATGAAGCCGGGGAAATTGCAAATAACTCATAGATAGTGTTTAAATTAAGGTGTTCGATTAATGGCATACTAATGCCACGGTTATAAAATGATATACACGATGGATTTCGCCACAGGTTGATGAACCTGTCACGAATTAGTTTTAAGAAAGGTTTGTATGCAGGTTACTCAGCCACGAAAGCTCACAGCTTCTCCAGGCAAAGCCAAGGAATCTGTACAGTTAAATGAATAACCAATAAAAAAGAAGAGACAATATTAGGAAGGAGGAGAATACTGCTTATTAATTAAAAAATGCTTCCTGATGCCAACCGATAAAATTACGAATGCTTGTTTCATTTCTTATTCCTTACGTTTCCTTAATAAATCCAGATTACCAATTATAACAACAGTATAATGTGTTATCAGGCAGAGGTGGGTGTTACAAAAAAGATATCAGATACACACGGTTTTCATATTTTCTTTACGGCGTTAAAACTACAATGTGATAATGCGATAGGGCCGCAGTATGATAAAGCATAACTTAAGGAAAAAAAAATCTGAGACCAATACAATGATGTATTGCTTTAGCGACCTTACATAGCACAGATATTCCCGCCGGTTGGAATTTCAAGCGAAGTCCACCCCGGCAAAGAATTAATATTTTGATTATCTTGCTACTGAAAAACAGCCTATCATGTGATGGAAAAAATCCTTCTTAGTGTCGATAATATACTATTCACTAATAAAACCCTTTTATTATGACAGTAGAACAAATTGCCTCACGCCTGACAGCACTTTGCCGGGAAGAAAAATTTGATATTGCACAAAAGGAACTTTATGCAGACGATGCGATCAGCATAGAACCTTACGCTACGCCTGATTTTGAAAAAGAAACAAAAGGATTGAGCGCTTTAAGGGAGAAAGACAAAAAATTCAGTTCTATGGTGGAAGCCAGGTACGGTACTACTGTTTCAACACCATTGATCACGGGCAACGTTATCGCTTTTGTACTCACTATGGACATCAAAATGATTGGCAAAGACCGTATGAAAATGAGTGAGCTCTGCGTATATCATGTAAAAGATGGTAAAATTATTTCAGAGCAGTTCTTCATGTAAGAATACATTTTCACATCGTTGATCAGCGGCTTGCTGAAGCGTTATTTCGTAGCTGATTATTTAATTCATCGACCATGATTCCGGCCCTTGAATCAACAACCCCTATCTCTCCGTGAGAAACGAGATTTCTTATCCTGGTTACACGATTGAGTTTATTGATTTGATCCCGGGTTAACATTCCTCTTTGAAAAAGCTCTCTCATGACCTGTTGAAAATGCATAAATTGCTGGGGCCAACCAGCGTCGGCACCCCGACCTGGAGTTTTAGCCAAAATGTTTCGTGCTGTTTTCTCCAATACAGCAAATTTCTCCAGGAACTCGTCTCTTGATACCGTACGGGAGTTGCTGACATCAAATGATGCTTTATCGTTTTCAATCAATTTATCTGCTGTGTTTTCAATCTTTGACGGATTTACAATAAATATGACAAATAGCATAGCCTGGAAAATGGTGAAAATATTAAGGACGCCCACAACTGCTACAAGGAATATTAAGAATGAGCCTAAATCAAATCCATTAAGATAAACGACTAACAAACTAAAAGTTATAGAAAGGCCGGTAAGCCATAGTAAAAATTTTAATCTCGAAAAATATTGCTTTTTAATATCAGCATAAATTTCAATAAGGGTTTCATCCTTTTCTACTTCTCTATCCATTCTTTCGTGGATAAAGAAAAACCCTGCTGCAAGAAAGCCTATTAGCGCCGCAATGGCCTGTGCAGAGGAACTAAATGTCCAATAAATATTATCTTCTCCCTTGTACATTATATTAGCAATATGGTAGTTACCAAAAGTTATTGTAATACCCGGATAGCCTGAGCAATCGCTATTCCGTAGGGCTAATATAGAAAGAAATGTGTAAGTATCCCTATTGGGGAACAGTTTATCCTTAGAAATTTAAAGGCAAGTACTATCTGTTTCCGTAAAGCCTTACAGCAGCATGATAGCGTAAAATAATCCCAACGTTTTATACATTTAATGAGTTTGAGATTTATTAAGTAACTTTCCTTACACTAAAACAATATCCTATGGGTAAATTTGTTGTCTCCAAAAGCAGCAACGGCGAATTCCGTTTTAAATTAAAAGCAGGTAATGGGGAAGTAATCCTTGTTAGCGAGGGCTACACCTCCAGATCAGGCTGCGACAACGGCATTGAGTCCGTAAGAACCAATTCCCAGGTTGATGAACGGTTCGAGAAAAAAACCTCCAGCAATGGGAAACACTATTTTAACCTGAAAGCTACCAATGGACAAGTTATTGGTACCAGCGAAATGTACGAAAGTGCTGCTGGTCGTGATAATGGCATTGCTTCTGTCAAAAGTAATGCCCCTAAAGCGACAGTAGAAGAAGCTACAGCTTAATTTGCTTGAAATCCGGCTGGTCGGCATATGCGCTGACCAGCCTTTAGTTAGCTCCCCACCCCTTCATTCCCCCAAATAAATACCGTTATGAAAAAACCGGGACGCGGAAGTAAAGTCATGTATACTGCCAATGCCATGCCCCCCGAAATTCAGGATTACTTTGGCATTTTGTTTAACAACATAAAAAAATATCTCCCCTTTTTTTCCGAAGCATTAACCAACAACATCATTAACAGTTGCGAGATATTCTCCTTTAAACGCAATGACATTATACTAGACTACGGAGAAATTTGCCGACACTGCTACTTCTGTATTGGCGGCATGGTTACGGCTAAATATCTTAAAGATGGTACAGAAAAGGCTAAATGGTTTTTCACGGAAAATGATGTTATCACCTCTGTAAAAAGCTTTTTCCGGCAAACAGCCAGTGCAGATAAATTAATTGCCAAAGAGCCTACCATTTGCCTGGCCATTCCATGGGAAAAACTGGAAGACATATATGCTACACATCCGGAGTTCAATAAAGTAGGCAGAAAACTAACAGAGTATTATTACGAGCTGGCAGAAGAAAGAGCCATATGGCTAAATAATACAGCAGAGGAACGTTACAACCTGCTGTTTCAGGAATACCCCAAATTGGCTAACAGGATCACGGACACAGAGCTCTCCTCCTATCTGGGCATTTCCCGCCAATATTTAAGCAAAATAAAAAAGCAACCGAGGAAAAAATTGCCTTAAATCCTTCCCCCAGGCTGATTAAAAATTGTCACATATATTAACAAACTTCTCAAAATAGCATTCTAATTTTGAAAATGAAAAAATAACCTCGCTACATTCCATGTACGCTTTAGAAATGTCTACCATTTATTAACCCTAAATAAAACGACAATGGTTATTAAAAAATCTCTCCGAAAAATCCGCCTGGCATTTACCCCACGAAGGCTAATTACTTCCATGATTAAAACTAAGCTGTAAAAAAAGCCCCCGCATCCAGCGGGGGCCTGGTAGCTATACTGAGTTGTTGCAACTGTACCCAGCATAGGCAGCAAAGCGGGGCTACTCTTTTTGCACAGCCGCCTGGCTTACACCCGTCATGATGCTGCCTGCTACTGCGAGTACACCCGCTGCATTTCCCACTATTTCAGGGAGCTGTATGAGTAGCCCTATCACTGCCGCTGCAAGAGCAGTGAGTATTAGACCGATATTACGCACCTTCTTAAAGAATGGTGGTGTTGGGGCTACTAATCGCTGAATTAATTCCATATAAAACTTGTTTTAAAGATGAAAAAATTACGCTTCCTTAAACAGCAGCGGATACCGCCACCATCTTCATGGAATTGTATGTACCATTCGACAGCTGATAAGGCTTTCCATTTATCAGCTGCACAAACTCAATACTGAGTGCCAGGAACATCGGGAAAGTGCTGTTAGGAGAAATAGTAGCCGTAAGGTTCAACGGTGCAGTATTAGTACTATCAAGTATTAATATCTCACTTGCCGCCTCGGCACTTTCATACTTCTCTCCAGTAAAATCGATAGCACTTACCCCACACGTGATGATGAAGTGTGTAGCTCCTGCTGGTGCAGCCAAGCCTTTTTTCGCATTAAATGGCGGTACCACTACGCTGCCAGTGCCAGCCACCCGATCAATGGTAGCTGTAAAAGGTGCAAAGAGGGAGGTATTCATCACGCTGTTCATATTGAACTCAAATTTTTCAATGAATCCAATTTCTCCATCTATGACATTACGCAACCCCCTGTCGCTGGTGGCATCCGCCTTTACTACTTTCACAAACGCTTGTGTAAGCCGGATAGCAACTCCGCTATCTGCTACACTACTCATCATAGTGCGAAAAGCAACCCGGAGCAATTTACTGGCCTTACCGGCACGGCCAAATTCCTGCCCATTTTCCCGTGTACGCTGGAATGCAGGATCTTTGAAGATCCGTTCACCTGATACGCCGCTTCTTTTTCTAACGGAGTATCCTTTTTTCGTTTTGTAAAACGATAAGTTTTCAATGGCTCCGTTAAACTGGAGCAGTCCATCTTGTTTACTCATAGCTTATAATTTTTTCGATTAAAGAGAGGCAATTTATAACGCCATGCCTTTTAAGCGTTTCCATCTGATCAGATAGGCTGCACTTCGAAGTACAATGCGAAATTATTCACCGGTGAAAGTGTGAGAAAACGTAACTTCCGCTTTTGCCACTTTTTGCGGAATTATGCGGAAAAACGTACCTCAAAGAATAGTGATATACACCAAAGACATTCAAAACATGTTTGGCAAGAGCGAACGCTCAGCTCAATACACCATGCAAAAATTGAGGCAAATGTTCGGAAAGTCCCAGTGGCAGCATATTTCAATAGCTGAATTTTGCAAATATTCGGGATTAAGCGAGGAAGAAGTCAGGCAATACCTGGAGGGCTCATAGTGCGGTGAAAGAGTAGTAAGAGAGTAGTAGAAGAGTAGTAAAAGAGTAATCTAACAGTAGTAAGAGTGTAGTGGAACAGTAATAGAAGTATAGCGGGAATGTAATAGATAGACGAGTCCTAAGTAGTAGAGAAGTATGCGACAAGTAGTAACAATACCATCCTTGAATTGCTATTTACAGAAGATAAGTTATCCTAATTAAATAATCCATCCTTTAATTTTATGGCAAAGGACACAGGACGGTAATGATCACAATGCCAGTCCCGGTGTTGCCCCTGGCCGTACAGTGCCCTCTGTTAGCGAATAGTTACCGATGATTCCGGAGCAAAAATTTGGGGTCAATAAAGCGGTTAGGCTGCTGTTAAATAGTCTCCGACCATAGGTGTGGTTACCTTATAGATTGTTTATTGTAAGAGGCTCTTGCTATTCGCAGGGTCCTCTTATTTTTTTGAATGAAGTTTTTCCTTTGCTTCAAAGGCATCGATCACAGCGATTATATGATCTTTATGAGCAGGAGAAAGTTTTTCCAATCTGGAAAATTGTTGAATTAAATTAGCCGGTATTGTGCCTTTTTCCAGCTCCGGACTAATATCCCGTACTAAGTAATCGAGGGAACTATCTAAAACATCAGCCATTTTTGCGGCTACTTCAATAGAAGGTTTTATTTCGTCTCTTTCATACTTTCCAATTATATCCCGCGAAGTGCCAATTGCATTTCCCAATTCCGTCTGAGTCCATTCCTTAGACTTCCTCGCTAATGTGATTTTTTGACCGAATGTCATAGTAGATAAATTATTTATTAAAACTACCGATTTAAAGTTAAATGTGAATTAAACATCTCCTGTTTGTTCGCATTCGAAGTTTGATAAAAGTGTCATATACAGCACATTAAATGACGCAAATATGACACAAAAGAGATTTAAATAGTACATTTAATGTATCTTTTTAGGCACATTTTGTTTATATTGTGATAAATAAATCACATCATGAATAACCAATTAAATGATAGAAAAGCAAAACTTCATTATAAGAGTGCGCCACGGGTATATGAATATAAAAAAGTGCCCTGGATAAATCTTTCTGGTCTTTGGCTAGAAAAGGCTGGTTTTGATATTGGAGATAGTATTACGATTTCTGTAAATGAAGGAGCATTGACAATAAGAGTAGCTAGTAAAGCCCCAAAAGTAAAAGCCTTTTGGGAAGATTAAAGTTATAACCCCAAGATGAGCACTGGCAGCCTGAGGGCGGAGTATCATAAAACTACCGCCCACAGGATACCAGGTATAATGTTGATCCCAAACCATATTTTATAAATAATCCAAAACGCCGCAGGGATGCGGCATACTACTCAGCTGGCACCTGCATTATGGTCAAACGTTCTATGCTGAACGATTGCCATCAGAATATCCGCTTTGCAAATATCAAAATCAATTTTATCGATCAAAATTGATATAATATTGCAGATGATCCCGAATAGGGCGTCGATATTAATAAAAAATAAACCAGATAATTCTGATATGGGCTTAACTCTTGATGAAATCATAAAATATGAAAATGAAACTACTTATGTTGACTTTAAAAAACAAGAATATCGTCCGGGTCAATATGTAGAATTCCTAAAAGACGTTCTTGCTTTTGCAAATGCTGATTATAATGGCAGTCGATATATAATTATTGGTGTAGATTTTTCAGAAGGAGAAAGGAAAATTATCGGTATAGAAGGACAACTAACAGATTCTGCTATATTTCAAAAATTACTTCATGATAAAGTAGAGCCGGACATTGATCTTAGCTATTACCCTTACAATTTTGGAGAAAAAAAACTTGGAATTATTGAAATCAAAAACTGCGCGGATCAGCCATACATGATGAAAGCAGATTATGGTGACGGCAAGAGAAATTTATTTAAAGGGAATAGTTGGATAAGAAAAGGTTCACATAAAATTGAACTTCAAAGAAGTGACTTAAATAGGATTTATACAAATAAATTTGAAGTGGTAAACTTCGAAAATCTAATTGACATATTTTTTAGAGATAGTAATGAACTAACCTGCAATATTAAATCCAAGAATCTACCACTGCCTTCTGAAAGGGCAAAACAAAGTATTGAAGAGGCAATTCGTTGGAAAGAAGCAGAAAAAGCTTCTAATATAAGAAACACAGGCTCATTACGTGATATTATGGCGGATACTTGGAATAATAAGTATAATGATATGAGTCTTGCAGATTTACGAATAGAAGCCCTCCTTATTGATCATAAACTTAAACGACAAGATAATTACTATAAGAATGAGGTTAATGCAATAAAACTAAATTTCACTATCAATAACAATGGAAGTTCTTATTTAGAAGACGTATCTGCTATAGTAAAAATTCCAATTAATAAGGGAATCATTGTACTACAACAAAAACAATCTGACCCTGATTCGTTAATGAGTTTACCCTTAATTAGTAGAGATAATTATCCTAGCGTTAAGAAATCGAATACCGAGTATATAATTTCGCAAAATATAGGAGTAATCAAACAYCAGATTCCACGAACTGCTTTCTTCGATGATTTAAGGCTAATTATTTCTGATGAGGTGAAAGACCTTATAGTAAAAATAGAATTTTCACTTTACTCAAGAAATCTTACTACCCCAATTATCAAGGAACTAACAATTAGGGTAGTGAATTCCCAGGAAAGCGATATGCTATGAAGTTTTGAGATATCGTCGCGTTTCCGGAAATAATATATTTAAAAAACCAAGGTATCCATTAGTGCTGCAGTTAAAAGCTCTGTTCTCTTTTCAACAAAAACAGGAAAATCGACTAAATCAAGTTCTTGGGGCAAATAATGCTTTTTTAAAGATGGTGAATATTCTTCTACCCATGCCTTTAAGTCTTTTGAGCTTTTTGATTTATTTTCATTCCCATCTAACATTTGCAGGTTAATAATCGAATTAAAATAGTCTCCTTCTGTAAAATATTCAGTATTATCATCTGCCAATATTATCCCACGAGCCTTAAGTCTTTTCTCATTAAAGGAGGAAATAGGGTGACAATGATCCAAATGAAAATCCCTATTCTTATAGTCCAGATGAGGAAATAATAATGCCAAAACAGGGAAAGCATAGCGATTGTCCTTGCTAGTATAAAGTAATCCCTGAACAAATTCCTCGTCAACAGAAATGCTTTTATTCGTCTTAGCTAATCTGGCGGCAATTGCTTTAGCTGGGAAAATTTCACAGGATCTGGCTATTTCCTTTCTTACGGTATCTCTGATTGCTTTGAGCACACCTTCTGCTTGGCCCCCAAAAATCCGATGTAACAATACTACATGCAGCCAACGTTTTATGAGTGATCTGTCTTCTTTGTATTTTACTTTTTGGCAAAAGTCCTTTACTCTATCAGTTTTATATAAATAGTACACGATGGGCAAAAGTGCATTTAATGAAGTTAAGGTGTTAACGGAGTAGCCAAAATCTGTCACCAACTGAAATACTTCTTTTATCGCAACTCTAATCTCCGGCCAATGCGACTCAAATTCTTTAGCATTACTGATTTTGAAATTTTCTACCCTAAATTTAATATCATCGTTATACAGCACAAGATACGTTCTCAAAATAAAGTCCTTATTGACCTGGAAGCCATACTCTTTTATAAGTTCGTCCACCAACCCATTAATCTCTTTCTTTGCATCCCTCTCCATCCATCCAGATATCGTCGTGGACATTACAAGATCTGAGTAACTAAGTGATAACCCTCCTGAATTAATTCTAATAAAAATGTTTAATGCGCGGGTGAAGTCGGCACTCTGTTCCAAATAATAATGAACTAATTTCTCTAGGTGTACCATATCGTGCAAGCGGCTGAGTATTTCCTGCGCGTTTTCATCCTCAATCTGATGCTTACGACAGTAACTGTTCAACTGGGACATTCCCTTGATGGCTAAGATATCCCCTACCTTAAACCATTTATCAATGTTATCACCGGCCACGACTTCATCAGGCGTTAAAAATGAGAATTCGTATTTTCTATCATCATCACTATCATTAAGATTATCCTTCTGGCCTGTTTTATATTTTAAATTCAAATATAAATAGCGAGTCGGTACCGAATACTCGTTATCCTTCCAGGCAAGATTGTATCCATGATAAGCATATGAACCTTTGAGACCTAAATATAATGCGGTTAAGCGCTGCTGCCCATCCAAAACTACTTCAAAACTCGGCATTCCAATAGTAGAGATCTCTTCCGAACGATTCAAATATCTTTCCCTGTATTTCTTCAAAATGCCATAAAAACGCTGAGAGGTAGTATTATGCCCGTCAACTCGCCATAATAACATGGAGCCGATAGGGTATCCTTGCATAAGGGAATCAAAGAGCATTTCAATCTTGGTATGTGGCCAAACAAAATCTCTTTGGAAGGCTGGTAACAGGTATTGGTTATATTCAATTTTGTCAATTGCGTCTGATACAGACAACGGAGGGAAAAAGGACATCTCTAAATATTATTAATTTTATTGTTGAAGATATTGCAACTACGAATATAAGCAAGTTTAACAATTATATGCAGGTAAAAGATGCCTGTTTCCAGGTCCCTAATACTCCCACTCCCCGCGACTTACCGGCATCCGATTTAGTTCTTCCCGGTAAAATTTCCATTGGGGCATAAATTCATTCATTAACGCCAGAAAGCGGTCATTATGATATCGCTCCAGCAGGTGTACCAGTTCATGAACTATAATATATTCAAGGCAGATAAGCGGTTTTTTGGCCAGTTCGAGGTTCAGCAGGATACGTTTTTTATCCGTATTGCAACTACCCCACTTGGTTTTCATTTGTTTTATCTGCCAGTCTTCTGCCCGCCTACCAATTACCTTTTCCCATTTGTCCATAAGCGGTCCGGCACTTTTCTTCAGCTCCTGGCGGTACCATTCCGTGATAACGGCATGCCTTTGCCCAGTGGTTGCTCCTGGCTTCACATACAAGTCAAGATAAGTTTTGGTCTTCAGCACTACTTTCTGTGGGCTGGTGTGTTCAGTCACTGTCAGCAAATATCTTTTGCCTTGGTAATAGTGGCTTTCCCGGGCCTTGTATACTCTGGGCGCTTGCGTCCGGACCACCAGCATATTTGTCAGAGACATATTTTATAAATAACAATGCGAGTACATAATCCTTATACTGACTGGCATCCATCCCACCTCTGAGCGCATCACAACTGGCCCACAGGGAACTGTATAATTCTGATTTCTTTATTCCCATTATTTTATCGCAAAATTAGATTGATCAAACGGGCCGTAATGTACTTAAAATAGTGATAATATGAGACATACGGCCTTTCCATCTAAACCGGAAGCCGGCGATAGAAATAGCATGTCCTGTATAAAGCACAAATCAAGGATCTCAATAGTACCATTTTAGCTGACAAGTGTATTATTTAGTTAGGGTGTCAGATATGGTCGTATTATGAGACAAAATTTCCTAATCGTTTCCCAGTAAAAATAATAACAACAAAGGTTTATGATTATCAAATATTTTATCAATACCCGGTATGAAGAGTACTTCACAGGGGAAAGAAGCATTGATGCAAATTCTTTTAAGTTGCTACATCCTGCTGCACAGGCGTGGGTTCAGATATTAGAGGCTAATCAGGAAATCCTATCAGGGATGGAAGGCACTATAAATCTTGTCTATTATGTCCATGAACATGAGGTTGTCCTACGCGAATTCGATCAGGCTGATCTCATGGCCGAATTGAATGCAGAAGTAAATCGCGTATTGTCAGCTACTGCAAGATAATAGACGTAACGAAGCGGTGTAAATTTAAAATCCCCACCGTAAGTATCCAGGGTCCTTATCAAGATGAGATTGACCCAATGTCTTGTCAATTTTCTGATAAAATCTTATCTTAATCTATAGTCATTAAGCCAATACCCTTACACTACCATGTCTGTCATTGAAAGTCCCAAAACTTAGCCTATAACCAAATAAGAATACATGGCAAATTTCACAGGTGAAAAAATTGAGAAAAGTAGTGTAGTAAAGGAACCTTACTTCTATTATGATAACACTAAAAAAATAAAATAGCAGCTACGTAAGTTGCTCTCCATCCAATACATATGAAAGAAAAGATAAAATCAATAAAAATTGGAATAGTAAGTTATCTCATCAAAGTACTTTACAAATGGGATGCTGCACTGAAAGGAGAAGCGTTTAATCCTAATCCTAAACATTTCGATGACCTTACCCCTACCAGAAGCCCTGAAATGGCCGCCCCATATATCGAAAGGCTGCTATGGGCATTACGCAACCGAGATGTTAAAAATATAGCGCTCACTGGATCATATGGGTCTGGAAAAAGCAGCATCATCAGAATGTTCATAGCAGCGCACCCGGAATTTAGCTACCTGACCATTTCCCTGGCTTCTTTCACGAAAAATGATGTAGATGAAGAACCAGAAAAAGTGGAATTTAGTATCCTGCAACAGATTTTTTACCATGTTAAAGGAAAAGACCTACCCGATTCACGGTTCAACAGGATAAAAAAGCTCTCCCGCTTTGAACGATGTGCGTTCCCTGCCGCCATACTATTTGTCC
The DNA here is from genome assembly GCF_052114225.1 of Chitinophaga sp. RAB17. Taxonomy (NCBI): domain Bacteria; kingdom Pseudomonadati; phylum Bacteroidota; class Chitinophagia; order Chitinophagales; family Chitinophagaceae; genus Chitinophaga; species Chitinophaga sp. RAB17. Next base: position 21,690 of record NZ_JBFREI010000016.1, read on the forward strand.
TTTGGGCTTTCGTCCAATTGCTATTTCCCGATTTCTTCAACAAATTTGATCTTTGGAAAACATATTACGCAACCAATGAGGAAATACTAGGCAGGATTGCGCTACTAGTAATTGCAGCGGGCATTTACTTTGCCGTCCTCTTTACATTAAGAATCTTTAAGAGATCGAAATTTAATAAACTAAATCTAAGCTCCGGTGAATTTGAACTGATACCTAAAGAATCAGATTCGTCCATACTAAATAAATATATGGACGAACTAATCTACTTCTTCCAGGTTACATCCTACGATGTATTAATCATCGAAGATCTAGATAGGTTCAAAGACACGGGTATCTTTACGAAATTACGTGAAATTAACACGCTGATAAACAACTCCACCCAAATAAACCGCAGGGTCACTTTTGTTTATGCAGTCAAAGATGACTTGTTTCCGAAAACAGGTAGTAGGACTAAATTTTTTGATTATATTATACCGATTATCCCCGTCATTAACACCTCCAACTCAGGCGACAAACTCGCTGAAAAACTCAATAAGTTCGGCCTCAAACAAGGCATCAGTGATGATTTTATATATGATATCACTTTGTATATAGATGACATGAGGGTATTAAAAAACATCGTTAATGAATATGGATTATATAAGGAAGTTATCGGCAGCTGGCTTAATAAAGAAAACTTATTTGGATTCATTGTTTATAAAAACCTTTACCCGGATGATGCCGCATTACTAAATGCTAATAAGGGAACTGTCTATACCGTTTTTAATAAAAAAGACGAGATTATCCGCTTCTGCTCGGAAGCTTTAAGGGGCGAACTAAACAAAATAAACACGGATATTACCAATATTGAAAAAGAAAACCTAAAAGATGTTCATGAATTGCAGGTGGTATATTTAAGCCAGCTCTTTGAATCGTTACCTATTGGATCTACTATCAATCAGCAAGATATGTTTTATGATGTTGGTCATTATTCAAGGTCTGGTGACTTCGATAGCCTAATAAAACAAAAAGAGGTGTTAACTTATAGCAGAGAGGGAACCCGTAACATCCGTATAGATTTCCAGGAAATTCAAAAACAGGTAGATCCAAGCCATACTTACGAGGAAAGGCTGGCAAACATCACAAACCGGAGCAGTGAACATTTAAACCTTCTGAAAATAAAAGCCGAAGAGATTAGAACCCAGATTGTAGATATTGAGCATTCCAGCATTTCCGAAATTTTACAGCAGTATGAAAGTGATATAATTAAAACTACAATAGGAGGCAATAAGTTAATTACCTACCTCTTACGCTATGGTTACATTGATGAAATGTATCATTCCTACATTTCCTACTTTTATCCCGGTAGTCTCTCCTTTGAGGATATGCAGTTTGTACAGAGTATTAAAAACAGATCAGCATTACAACATCTTCATCCTTTGTCCAACGTTAAGAAAATACTGGAAAGGTTACGTCCCAGCGAGTTTGCCTATAAAGAAGTATTGAATTTACAACTGATAGATTGGCTATGTACTCATCATAATGACTCGTCGGTAATTCTTCGAGCACTTTTCACGCAGCTTTCCAATGAGAGCTCTACATCTATCGATTTTATCGAGCAATATATAAAAAACGGGAAAAGCATACTGGTATTTATTCGCCAGCTGTGCAACAGTTGGCCAGGGTACTGGGCATTTGTATCAAGATCAAACTATAGCAATGAAACCATAAGCGAACACCTATTGTTAATCCTGCAATATGGAAAACTTAATGACATACTAGTTCAGGACAAAGGCTCAATTCTTAGCACCTATATTGAGAATAAAGAAGACTTTCTCGTCCTAGTCGATAATATACAAGATTTACCAAAAGTAGAAAATCTAATTGCGGAGCTTAAAATAAGGTTTGAAATCCTTGATATTCAAGACAGTGAAAACCGCCTATGGAAATTTATCTATCGTAATAATTGGTATCAGCTAAATCCGAAAATGATTTCGGTAATTATGAAATTGGGAGGTACAACAAATCTTAGTTACGCTCTAGAAACCAGCAACTATACTACAATTCTCCAATCTGATTGCCATTTTTTAAAAGAGTACATAGAACAACGGATATCTCGCTATGTAAGGCAAGTGTTGCTTGTCCTCCCTGAAAACAAATTCGAATCAGAAGGGACCATTTTGAAACTGCTCAACAATGAGTATCTTTCTCAAGAAGAAAAAATTACCATTATTGCAAAACAAAATAATAAGCTGTCAGTAATTACTGATGTAGGCACTGAAATATGGCCGATGCTGATGGAGGAAAATAAATTAGCCCCCACGTGGGAGAACATACTTAATTATCACAATTCCGGCAATACTTTAGACGAACACCTTATTTCTTTTCTCAATAACAACAGTAATGTGGCTCTATTAACCTCTGGAAAAAATGATATAGAATCTACTTTCCCCCGTGACAAATATAAGATTCTCTTCTTCGATATTGTTTTTTGCAACCAGATTGGAGATTCTAACTATGAAAGTTTAATTGAATTTGAACCTTTTAGCTTTGATTACCCACCGGACAAAGGGCTGTCAATATCTAAAATCAGGATATTAATAAAATACGGCGTATTCCCCTTGTCTATGGAAAACTTAACAGCGCTAAAACAGCTTCAACCAGATCTGCATCTTTCGTTAATAGAAAAACACATATCCGGTTTCATTAAAAATATTGATAACTATCAGCTTGAAACAACAGAATGGAAACACCTAATTAATTCACCGGCGATTAGCCGCGATCAAAAATACAGCATTCTTGAAAAATTTAAACCTGGCACCTTCGATACCGATAGTAGCCTGTCGGAAGATATCACCAAGTTTATTCTAGGAGATTCTCGAAAAATAAACTATGGGGTATTTACGGAATTATTGCACAGCAAAATCTCTCAAATCATTCTTCTGAAGTTATTTATAACACAAATTCCATTTATGGTTCATAACCAAATCACGGAAAGCTTAACATTACTCGGTGCACCGTATATACAATTAACAGAATCTCAAAAAAGACCAAGTTTTGAACCAAGTTCCGACAACCAGTTGCTGGCTGAAAAATTACTGACAGCGCGGTATATTGCCAATTTCAAAATGGAGGGTGACAAATTGCGGATTAATACACGTAAAATTAAGATAGCACAATAGAAGGCATTGGAGAATAACTTATTGAGAGGCGGTAAAGTCTACCTTCTCTTATCGCCACTCCCCCCTTTTTATATTCCTGAAATCGGCCACCATTGAACCCAGTATGATAATGATCCAGATAACATCAATCGTATTCCACAGTGTTCTTCCCAGCACCGGCTTTACAAACGGGCTGTTCATCAAGGCTGATACGCCCCATACAATACCCAGGTAGATGTGCTTTCTTTTAAACGCCTCTACACAGAATATCAGGAAGAGTGTAAATGATACATATCTGAAAAAGACGTAATACTGATAGGGCATTTTCAGTAAGCAAATGCCACACAGAATGATCAAAATTACTTTCAGCAGCCAGATTAGATACCGCATATAAAGCAAAAGTTATTTCACTATAATATAATAAACAATCCCCGGTCCTTGTCATAGAGCATCACCAGCACCAAGTGCAGGTCTTCCAATCTTTCTGGCCCCTCTTGGGAGAACCGCGTATCTTCCTAATGCCATATAGTGTCAGTGTTTGACAGTGGTAACGCTTTTTACTAACCGCATTGTTGACTTATTACATCTGTGGTATACAAAGACAAATGATTCCATAAAGATAAGGAAGTATAAGCTTCAAATAGCAACGACTTAATCTCACACCAGGGATTAAGTCGTGCCCATTTTAGTCAACTGCCAATCGAGCACACAACATCCGCTCCTTACTTCGCCCGCACCGCCCCCAYCATAATCGAATCAAACTTCTCAGCAATCACTCCCGGATCAATCCCTTCCGCAAACTCACTCACCAAATAATGCCGCTTATCATCCGGTGCTAAACGCCACAAATTCGTCCCGTTTTCGAAAATATGGTTATATCCGTGTTCCTGCAGCTTGAAATAAGGTTCCCACCCTCTTATAGCCACATAAACAGCAATGATGTCGGCGCTGTGATGCCAGTTCCTATGCCAGCCTTCAAGGTACAATTTGTACGCATACGCCATCGGGGTGTGCTTATATTTTTCATTGAAGAAAACCTTTCCTGTCGGCACGCTGTCCGCGAATGGGCCGCCTCCGGTGAAATAAATGCGGGTGGGCCATGCTGCAGCCACATGTTGGGTGGAGGCCGGATCAGTTTTGAAATTCCCCCAGGGTGTTGGATCCAGGTCTGCAGGGTATCTGCCTCCCATACATACCAGGTGCTTTACTTTCTTTTTCACCAGGTCAATACCTTTCAATTCGCTGAACTGATCTGCTTGCGTATCCAGCAATTTAGAAAGATTCGTCAGGTCGCCCACCGTCACCACTACCACGCTGCTATCCGGTTGCGATGATAATATCTTCCGGTACAGCATCGTTGCTTCGGGCATGTCCTCTCCCAGTTTGGCATCGGGTTTAAATTCTTCGCAAATCCTGCGTGCATATTTGGATTTATTGTACACGCCAAATCGCTGCACGGCGCCGATGGGAATATCCGGCCTGCCGAAATAGGTGTTGATTACATCCACTACTCCCGGCGACCATGGATTGAGACTGGATACCGTAACCGCCAGTATTTCCGCTTCTCCGAGATGGGCGAAACCGTGGAGCATTGCCAGGGCACCTACGTCATCCACATCGGAATCCATATCCGTATCGAAAATAATTTTTACGCGTTGCGCTAAAGTTAGATGACATAGCAACAGGCTAATGATCAATAATCCGAAATGTTTCATTTGTTCTATTTGTTTAACAATGAAGAAGCCGCCCCAATGAATTATGAGACGGCTTCTCTCTCTTTAGATTTTAATAACCTGGAATGTCTTTGTCTGACTTTCTCCTTCCAGCTTCAACCAATAGGTACCCGCTGCTAGTGCGCTGATGTCCTTGCTGATCTGCCTATCTCCTTTCTGGATATTCCATTGTCGCAGTACGTTGCCGCGTATATCCAATAAGGTGAGTCGTTTGTAGGTCCTGCCGCGCAGGTCTATGGTCAACTGCCCACTGGTGGGATTGGGATAAATAACGGGTGCTTTGGCATCCGTTGTTGCCACTGGATCCTCCGGTTTACTGTACGCCATACGGGCGGGCGATGGGTTTACTGCACAGTTATCAATACTGAACCAGTTAAACTTCAATGTGCCCGACAGTATATGCACGCCGGTATAGTTGAGGGCGGGCAGCCTGATCGTATCGGTAATCGTCATCCATACACCTCCGGTGGATGGAATGCTGATGGTATCGAATTTAAAGGTGCTATGGCCTATCCATATTTTAGCTGGAGCATTGGTCAGCACCCTGAAGCTGATATTATACCTGCCTGCAATGGGAACATTCAGGTTGTTGTAAGTAAACCAGTTGCTGGCTTTCAGGTTAGTGAAGTCCTGTCCGCCGCCGGTATCGGTACAGGCTTCCAGCACCAGGCCGGGGGCCTGAGTGGAAGCGCTTTCTGCTTCGTACTTGTTATTAACGCTACAGGTAAAATCCACTTTTACAGGAGTACTACCAGATATAGCGTTTCCACTTGCCGTGAGGGTAAATGTGCCGGGCGTTCCACCTGCCGTGAAGATACCGTTGGTGTCGATGGCATTTCCTGCGCCGGTAACACTCCAGGTGGGTTTAAAGGTAAAGGGAGTGTTGCGCTGGTCATAGCCTTTAGCAGTGAATTGTTGCGATGCATTCAAAGGTACCGTTGCGGAATCCGGCGTAATCGCAATGCGGGTCAGCACAGGCGGGGTAACTACATGCACGATAGATGTATCTGCCTTAGTTCCTAGTGTTGCTGTCACCAGGTAATCACCTGCAACATTGCCCGTAAACAGGCCGCTGGCGTTGATGCTGCCACCATTGGATGCAGACCAGACCGGTGATACAGGTAACAGGCTGCTGTCCTGGGCATAACCCGTTGCAGAAAACTGCTGCACCTGCCCTATGGTGATGGTCGCGCTATCAGGTTTTATGATCATGCGCGACAGCTGTACAGAGTCTGCCCGAATAAAGCTCAGCCAGTTGAAATTCCAGCCATCCTTGTTGGCAGCAATCCGGATGGTTTGCTGACCTTGTTCTAATCGTATAGGCGCTGACGTGACAGTGATCCATTTCTGCCATCCACCGCTTGCAGGCAGGTTGACTGTCTGCAGGGTAACGCTGTCCCGCTGTATTTTCAGGCTGGAAGCGCCGCTTACTGCCACGCGGAACTGTATCCGGTAGGTATCGCAACGGGGTACATTGATGTCGTATTCAAACCAGGTGCTGGCGCCTATATAGCTCACATCTACCCCACCACCTGCATCTGAAGTGGGTTCTGTGCAGCATGCGTTGCCGTTATCAAAGGCCTCTGCCTGTATTTTTGCCGGTATGTCCTTGTAATTGCCTGTTCGATAGGTTACAAAGGCAACGCCTGTTCTGGTGGTGGTATCTACAGTAGCCGTGGCGGTTACTTTCCCGGAATTATTCAGGGTGGCCAAACCGCCGGCGGTAATGCTGTTACCGGCGCCTGTGATATTCCACACCGGTGTAATGGCCATGGCGTATCCATTCTGATCAAAGGCTTTGGCGGTATATTGTTGTTGTTTTCCGGGCAGGAAAGACAAATCAGCCGGAGTCACCATGATGGTATCCAGCACAGGAGTGCCCACGCCTTTCTGATAAATACGCGCGTAGTCTACCGACATACTATCGGGCCAGTCCGCATCCACAATGGAACCACCCATTCCCCCGCCAATGGCCAGGTTCAGGATGAGGTGGAACTTCTGATCAAAGGGCCAGTCCTTCCAGTCCGTATGTGGATTCGCGTAAGACAGGATCTGCGTGCTGTCGTATATGAACCGGATAGTATCCGGCGCCCATTCCATAGCATACACGTGATACACGGTATCAGCATCCATCAGTTTTTTACTGTTGGATACACCTCCGCCATTGGTCCAGTTGTGGTTCTGTGTATGAATAGTCGATAACACTGTACCAAAGTTGTTGCCCACATGTTCCATAACATCCAGCTCTCCGCTTTTGGGCCATCCACCATATACGCTGCTGGTAGGCATGAGCCAGATGGCAGGCCAGGAGCCATGTGCACGGGGTAGCTTTGCCCTCACCTCTACTTTGCCGTAAAGGAAATCAAATTTGCCCTGCGTAATGAGCCGGCCAGATGACCAGGGCTCTGCGCTGTTCCCTGTGGGAAAATCTTTCTTTCCGGTAATCACCAAACGACCGTTTCTCACGCGGGCATTATCATGGGTGGTATCCGTGTATACCTGTTGCTCACCGTTGATCCAACCTTTGGGATGCGGGTCTACTGTCCACTTGCTGCGATCAGGTTGTCCGTCTGTGTTAAACTCGTCCGCAAACATCAGTGTCCAGCTGGGATTGCCTTCAAATAATACATTCCCTTTTACCGTATAGGCGGTAACGTTAGCAGTGGCCACCTCCTGGCCGGCCACCGTAAGTTTCAGGGCGGTCCTGGAATAGTTGGCTGGTGAATTACCGCTGAGCGTAATGGTGGCGGTACTGTCATTTATCCGCTGCACCTGGCTGATAGCAACGCCGGCGGGCAGGTTGGACGCCACCCAGTTGGAGGCTGTCAATGTGGGACTAAATACGCCCCCCTTCACTTGTGCAGTGAGTACTGCACCGTTTTCATGGCCCATCAGGATGCTCGTATCCTTTAAAACAAGGGCAGTGGGATTGGGCGCCTGTAGCAGATCAAAATACAGGATGCCGTTGGCTTTCTTTCCATCAATGAACTGTATGGAAATCGTGTTGAAATCTGTTCTGTTCTTAACGCTCGCAAAGTTGTAAGTAGCTTCTTCCCAGTGGTTCACGCGGGAGGGCTTGAAGGTGAAGAAAACGGCCTTGCTGTAATTGGTGCCTGGCTGCAGTTTAAACATGATCTCATCCAGTGTGCTGCTGTATACGAGCATTTTGAAAGTACTGCTCACGGAAAGGTTAAAGGAATCTCTCAGCTGACAGGTAGCGCTCATGTATTCAAAGCAGCTGGTGTCTTTCGTAAATTTGGCCACCAGCGGACTAATGTTCAGGCCGGAGGGATTGGGATTGGGCACACCAAATTCCACTTTACCGGTGGTGGTATTGCCCGCATAATAGGTCCATTTACCGGAGCATGGGCCATGGCCTTCCATGTCGTCCAGCAGCAGGAATTGCGCATGGAGCTTGCTGCTCAGCAACAGGCATAGCGGCAACAATAATAGCAGGAATTTTTTCATCAGGTGACACCTGATAGGTAGCCGCCGGACGGCACCTTGCAAAGAAAGTCCTTCGCGAACAGTTGATTTTGGTTTGCTTGCTTTCATAACATTTTATTTGGGTGGAATTGGCCAGTGCAACCGATTGCTGCACTGGTTGCATGTTTGGTATCAGGTGATTTAACGAAAGAAAAAGAATAGGAGCTTTGTTCGTCTATAGGTCATAAATCAGGATTCACCGGCACATCTGCACCGGCGATCTCGGGTTGTCAATTTGAAATCGTTTTGATCGTTCTAAATCTGACGATGCTATGATGTTATTCAAACGTGAAATACAGTTTTCGTAGAATGCGTATTTTTTCAACAGACGCGCAAGTGTTTATTTAGGACCTATGATGCCGAAATTTTTTTTACACCTGCAGCAGCTACAGTATGAGTGCGCGAAACCGCCTCCCCGACTGCTTCAGCTGCTTGCGTTCTACTTAATTTTTATATAGAAAAAAAGAAGACCCACGCACAGCGCAGGTCTTCAAATCTCCAGAGATCCTCTTGAGAGCAACACGTTTCTTCGTAATAGCTTGTTGATTAGCGTCATCCCCCATCATTCAAAATCCCGGCTCCGGTGAGATCAAAAAGAAGGAGATGATAATCACTTCCTCCTTCCATCTCTTCAGGCACCGAATTCTTACATTTTCACCAATTGTATACAATTTTTAACCCGGCATTGTATGTACTATTCCCATTGCATACTTTCGTCACAAGAAAAAATAATTCCCATATGGAAATAAAAAAATCTTCTCCTGATATCAAATTTCCAAAATACAGATGTCCGTTTTTAACAAGAACTCAGTTAATATCCATCCCGCCACAACTAACTAAAAGGCAATGGGCTTCTTTCTATCCATTGCGCATAATTTTCCTGTTGTTTGTCATCGCAATTGTCAACGGCGGATTTGTTGGAGCGATGGCAGCTCCTGTTCATACGGTGTTTGCAGACATAACGATTACCGGCAAAGTAACGGATGATAAGGGCAGTCCTATTGCTGGCGCCACGGTTAGGCTGAAAGGTACACGATATGCTACAACAACAGATTCCAGCGGCAGCTTTTCCTTAACAATACCTACCGATACGGAAGTTCTGGAGATAAGTTGTATTGGATATACTCCACAGCAAATATCTGTTAACCATCAAAAAAAAGTAACAGTCCGACTTCTGCAAACACAGGACAATCTTGGAGAAGTAGTGGTGGTGGGTTATGGCACACAAAAAAAAGCCACTTTAACCGGTGCTGTATCACAAATAAAAGGGGATGTTATAAAACTAAGTCCCAATGGAAATTTATCCAACAATTTAACCGGCAGAATGCCGGGCCTTATTGCGGTTAATCGTACAGGAGAACCAGGTAATGATGGCTCTTCCCTGAGTATCCGTGGAGCAGGTTCCTTTTCTAATCCCAATGCGGGTCCCCTGATTATAGTAGATGGGATCCCTGACAGAAGTTTCAGCCGTCTAAACCCGGACGATATTGAATCTGTTTCCGTACTCAAAGATGCATCGGCAGCTATTTATGGTATGCGCGCAGCAAACGGTGTGGTATTGATTACTACCAAGCGTGGTAAAAGTGGCAAGCCTACTGTAAATTATAATGGCAGCTTTGGCTTGCAGTCGGTAACACGGAAATTAAATCTGGTGAATGCTTCCCAATATGCCACCTATATTAACGAGATGAATACCAGGTTGGGGCAGCCTAAAACATACACTGACGAGGATGTCAAATTGTATGCTGACGGTTCCGATCCCCTGGGACATCCCAGTACCGACTGGTGGGATGCAGTTATCAGGAAAACTGCACCTCAAACACAACACGATCTTTCTATCTCCGGCGGATCTGATAATGTGAAATACTTTGTCTCTGGCCAATACCAGCGCGTTGACTATCTATACAAAGGTGGTTCAGGCTTTAATTTCAATCAAAAAAATATCCGCGCCAACCTGGATATCAATGTTACCAAAGACTTAAAAGTATCACTTGACCTGGCTGGCAGAAATGAAGAAAAATATGGCCCTTTAAGTAATGCGAGCCAGAACGGTGGCATATTTATGTATATACTCGGTCAGTATCCTACGCTTGCTGCCCAATATGCTAACGGCTATTATGGAATTGGAAATACTGTTGGCTCCAACCCACTTATTAACGCTACTGACATACCGGGTAACAGCAGGAACCTTTCCTACTTTATACAGCCTGTTGGAACAATTGATCTTAAAATGCCCTGGATTACGCCAGGCCTCTCTTTTAATGCCTATGCCGCTTTAGACAACACCTACTGGCAATATAAAAACCTGACCAGGCCCTATGATGTGTATCAATACAATAAAGACACGAAGGAATATGTGAACTTCCGGGATCAAACAGCAGGCAATGGTGTTACATTAAATGAAACCTGGGGACGCTGGAGAAGGAACACCTATAATTTCAAATTATCCTATGACCGGAATTTTGAAAATATACACGCCATAAATGCACTAATAGGCTATGAGCAAAGCGACTACTTTACAGAAAACATAGGTGTCACCAGGCGCAACCTGCTTAGCGATCAATTACCATTTATAGGTATGGGCGGATCTGATCCTGCCAATTTAGGGAATAGTGGTACCGGGGATCAAAATGGGCGTAAAAGTGTGTATGGCAGAATCAATTATGGATATGCCAATAAGTACCTGGTAGAATTTAGCGGACGATATAACGGCTCCTACAATTTTGCTCCGGGCCGTCAATGGGGCTTCTTTCCAGGCATTTCCGCAGGTTGGGTATTGTCCCAGGAAAAATTTTGGAGCAAAATTTCATCCATTGTTAACTTCGCCAAAATAAAAGGCTCCTGGGGAATTCTGGGTTATGATGAAATCAACCCCTACCTGTTCCTGGGCTTATATAACTTAGTTGATCCCGGATCTTTCTTTGGTCCTGAAGGCACACCTGTTCCCGGATTAACAACAGGCGTTTCTCCATTGCAAAGCTTTACCTGGGAAAAAGTAAAATCAACTGACATCGGTATAGAAACCGCACTTTTCAATAGTCGCCTTACCATTAATGCAGATTACTTTTACCGGAAACGTTACGATATTTTAACTGCAAGAAATGCTTCAGTACCCAATTATACTGGCCTCTCGGGTAAACTTCCTCCTGAGAATATCGGTAAAGCCAATAGTTACGGTTTTGAACTGGAACTAAACTATAACGGTAACATAGGAAAATATTTTACTTATAATATCGGCGGCAATTACACCCATACCGACAATAAGATCATCTTCATGGACGAATCGCCTAATGTGCCGGCTTATCAAAAGCAGACAGGTTTTCCAATACAGTCACTGTTAATGTATAAAACCGATGGCATATACAATAACCAACAGGAAATAGATGCCTACACCAACACAAAAGGGCAGAAAGTAATCCCACTTACCGGCACCAAGCCTGGCGATATTAAATATGTTGATGTGAACAATGATGGGAAAATTACCAGTCTTGATCAGGTACGGTATTATCAGAATCCCGTTCCACGGGATGTTTTCGGCATCACCCTTGGAATGAAGTACAAAGGGTTTGGCTTGAGTGCATTGTTATATGGTCAAAGCAATGCTTACCAGATCATCAGGCCGCAGGGTACCAACGCAGCATTCACTCCTCCCCTTTGGGAATATGAAGGAAGGTGGACACCTGAAACACCGGATAACAACAAGCCGGCAGCTTTTGATCGAACCAGCACAATTAATAATCTCAATTCCGATTTCTGGCTGAATGATATGCGTTTTCTGAAATTGAAAACATTGGAATTGTCTTATGATCTACCTGCCGATTTCATTTCCACCATAAAATTAAAGCGTGCAAGAGTATTTATAAATGGGTCTAATCTTTTCACCTGGAGCAAAATAAAAGAGTATGATCCTGAACTGAATTACGTCCCATCTGATAATAATGGTTACTACGTAAATGCAGCATACTACCCGCAAACAAGAATTATAAATGCAGGTTTCAATCTTACTTTTTAATCTGCATCATCTCAAAGAATAAAAACTATACGGATGAAACAAAAATATTTCTTTATACTGCTGATTCCATTCTTAACGCTTGGCTCCTGCAAAAAAGACATCTTAAACTCACCACCCCTGACCGCGGTGAGCGACGCTACCGTTTGGAATGACATCAACCTCGTTCAGAATTTTATTAATGAGAAATATAAAATACTTCCTCACTTTTATCTTTATACCAGCCTGCCCAGTCACATGGGCTACTCAGCTGCATCAGACGAATGCTATTCGATGTTCAACTACGAAAGTGTCAACCGCCTCAATAGTGGAGCATTGACCCCGGATAATATGGCACTGGACAGCTGGACAGTAGATTATAACTATATAAGAGATATTAATCTGTTCTTTAGTAAAATCGATGTTGTTCCCGGTGATGAAGCGCTTAAGAACCGCTTAAAGGGTGAAGCCACCTTTATCAGGGCCTATTGCTACTTTGATCTCGCGACCAAGTATGGTGGTATTCCACTGATCACCAAAGTATATACAGCTGCCGACAAAGGATTTAACGAAACGCGCTCAACTTATGAAGAAGCAGTAAAATTTGTAACAACCGAATTGGACAAAGCTGCTACATTATTACCATTAAATTATGAAGATGCGATGGCCGGCAGAATAACCAAAGGTGCCAGCCTGGCGCTAAAGTCCAGAATGCTGTTGTACGCAGCCAGCCCCCTTTGGAATACCAATAACGATGCTTCAAAATGGCAGGCCGCGGCAAACGCAGCAAAGGCAGTAATCGATTTAAATCAATACAGCCTTTGGCAAAACGCTAACTATCATGATTTATTTATCACCCCCGACCACTCAGAAATTATTCTATCTGCACATCAAAATGATATAAAGTATCAGCTATATATTGATATCCATTTATCTCCCAATGGATATCATGGCTGGTCCGCATATACACCCACCCAACACATTGTAGACCAGTTTGAAATGGCCAATGGTAAAATGATTAATGAGACAGGCTCCGGCTATGACGCTCAAAAACCTTATGAGAACAGGGACCCAAGACTTTACGCAGATATAATTTACAACGGTGCTAAATTCAAAACCAGGCCGGCAGAATATTTCAGAGGTGGTATGGACAGCCCCCAAAGCCCTGTAGAAAACTGGAACGCCAGCAAAACGGGATATAATTGGAGGAAATACAATAATGAAGCATATGATCTAAATACGCAGGCCGTAGGGAGCAAAACACCCTTTATTATATTCAGGCTTTCTGAAATATACTTAAACTTCGCGGAGGCGCTTAACGCGTTGGGTAAAGACGATAGTGCACGCACCTATGTAAACATGGTTCGTACCAGAACCGGTGTAAATATGCCAGCCCTCGATGCATCAATAACAGGCTTACAGCTGCGTGATAAAATCCGCCACGAACGGGAAGTGGAACTTTGCCTGGAAGGTAACCGCTTTTTTGATGTAAGAAGGTGGAAGATTGCTGAAACTACCGACAACCTGCCGGCCAGGGGCGTTAAAGTCACTAAAAATACGGACGGTAGTTTTACGTATGATTATAACTATACTGTAGAGCCGAGAAAGTTTTTTGCCCCTCAGCATTACCTCTTCCCGATTCCCAAGTATGAGTTGGACAAAGTAAGTCTTCCGCAAAACCCAGGCTATAATTAGTGATAAAAAAGGCGCTTCAAAATAATTATTACTACTGACCAAATACAATCATACATGCGTCAAAACATTTTCGTAATTGGATGGCTATTCCTTTATTTGGGGAACCCTTTTTTTACGCGAAATATTATTGCACAAAGCAAGCGCCCAAATATCCTTTTTTGTATAGCGGACGATGCTTCATATCCTTTCCTGAGTGCTTATGGCTGCAATTGGGTTAAATCGCCCGCCTTTGACCAGGTAGCCAGGCAAGGTATTTTATTTACCAACGCTTACACCCCCAATGCCAAATGTGCGCCTTCCCGTTCCTGTATTATCACCGGAAGAAATTCCTGGCAACTGGAAGCAGCCGCAAATCACTGGTCGTACTGGCCCGGAAAATTCAAAAGCTATCCGGAGATATTAAAGGAGCACGGCTATTTTACCGGCTTTACGGGCAAAGGTTGTGCACCAGTTATAACCGAGAAATTAAATGGTCAAGAAAGGGAACTTACTGGTCAAAAATATAGTAAGCATAAAACGACTCCTCCTACCAGCCAAATATCTGCAGAAGATTATGCCACCAACTTTGCCGATTTTTTGAATGCGAAGCCAAAAGGGCAACCCTTTTGTTTCTGGTACGGCGGAAGAGAGCCCCACCGGGATTATGAATATGGTTCGGGCATTCGCAAAGGAGGAATGCATCTGGACGACATCACGACAGTGCCTCCGTTCTGGCCGGACAATGATTCCGTTAGAACCGATATGCTGGATTATGCTTTTGAATTACAATATTTCGATCAGCAACTGATGAAAATATTGGAGATCTTAAAAGCAAGCGGAGAACTGGATAATACAATTATTGTGGTGACTGCAGACAATGGGATGCCCTTTCCACGGGTGAAAGGCCAGGAATATGAATACTCCAACCATGAACCACTCGCCGTTATGTGGAAAAACGGAATTAAAAATCCAGGAAGAATTGTCAGTGATTTTGTAAGCTTTATCGACTTTGCCCCTACCTTTTTAGAATTGGCCGGTATAAAAGCCACTACCTCGGGAATGCAGCCCATAGAAGGGAAAAGCCTTACAGATATTTTTTACTCGGATAAAGCGGGAACGGTAAATTCCCAACGAAGCTATGTGCTGATCGGCAAAGAGCGGCATGACGTAGGCCGGCCGAACGATCAGGGCTACCCTATACGTGGTATTGTTACCAAAGATTACTTGTACATCCATAATTTCAAAACGGAGCTTTGGCCTGCAGGCAACCCGGAAACCGGCTATCTGAATGTAGATGGCAGCCCTACAAAAAAGATATGTATTGAAGCTGGAAGGTCCCCCCAGACTGCGCGTTACTGGCAATGGAGCTTTGGAAAAAGAAGCAGTGATGAATTGTACCAGTTACAATCAGACAGGGAATGCCTGAACAACCTAGCTAATAACCCTCTTTATACAAATGTTTTGAAGAAAATGGAGGAAAAATTATTCTTCCACCTGAAACAACAAAAAGACCCGCGTATGTTTGGAAAAGGTGATGTTTTTGATCAATATCCCTATGCAGATAAAACAGGTATTCACTTCTACGAAAGATATCAAAAGGGGGATACAACATTGAAATGGGATTGGATCTACAAAACGGATTTTGATACCAGTTATCCCAAACAGGGCATCTTAAAATAACAATGATAAAAACTGAAACAAAAAGAGCACAGCAAATTCAGGGTATAAGCCTGTGGAAACTGTGTTAAAATATTTCTATTCATTAAGCAGAGAAGCTGCAGGCCGTGTAACAGCCTGCAGCTTCTCTGGTCTACCGCTCCATATTGAGCGTATAATAGTATTTTTGCGGAACCACGTACTATAAAACACCTTTCACTTCAAATACTTTTGTCAGGCTATTACCATTGAGATCAGGCACCGTAAAGCTCAACTTATCTGCGTCCTGCCGGAATGAGATATTTCTCTTACTTCCCAAAAGGCGGATCGACTTAATTTTATTTTTATTATACGGAGAATTTGTACCCAGCGACGGCACCTCGATTTCACCTGATATTGGATTTAGCACGAAAACATACAGCGCGTTCCCCCTGGTGGTAAATCTCACCTCGTTATGCGAATAGGGCGGACTGGCAATGGTTCGCTCGTTAAAATCTTCCGACTTATTTTTCTTTACGGCTTCGAGATCAGCATTGGTAATGTTTTTCTTTGTGGCGCCCCCTCCCAGGTTATCACCATAAATTTTCCATGGCTTGCTTGCGTAGATAGCTATGCTATCGGTATTTATCCATGCACCAACGCTGTCTAATATACGTTTATGATCAGCCGGAATAGTTCCGTCCGGACGCAGTTCCACGTTTAGCAGGAGGTTACCGTTTTTGCTGATAATATCTGTAAGTGTTTCTATAATTACCCTTGCATTTTGCCGGGGAACTTCATCTTCCTTGTAAAACCAGCTACCGAAGGTAAGTGTCCCCTGCCAGGGATAAGGCAGGATCTCAGTAGCACCGCCCCTTTCAATATCTTTTACAGTAGAAGGCTCATTATTGAATTTCCCTGCTATTACCGCAGTATACTTTCCGTGTTTTTGGAGATTATAGTTTAGAAAGTAGGTACATACTTCTTTTCCATAATTCCCGTAAGGAAATCCATAACCATCAAACCACAGCATATCAACATCATACTTTGTCACCAATTCTTCAATGCGCTTAACATAATTCCGTTTCACGCTGTCAAGGTATTCCGGTGTTCTTTTTTCAGGCGGCAGGCCGTACAGATCTGCAGGATCTAACCCGTCCCACCATTTACCTTTGCCGTCTGCCTTTGTCATACGGCCATCATAAGGCACTCCTTTGTATGGACCGGAAGTATCAGCTCCAAATGCAGGCAGCCACCAGGAAAGGAACCTGTCGTCATGTGAGCTTACCCCAAATGGTATCCCGTATTTAACCGCCGATTTTTTAAACAACCCGATGATATCCTTTTTGGGACCAACATTCACAGAGTTCCATTGGTGATAGGTAGAATTAAAATTATCAAAGTGATCATGATGATTAGCCAACGCCACAAAATATTTTGCACCAATGCTTTTAAAATATGCCAGCAGCGAATCTGTTTCCAGATGATCGGCCTTCCATTCATGGATCACATCTTTAAAGCCTTTTTCTGATGGATGACCATAAGTTCGGACCTGGTAGGAATAAGCTTTCGCACCCCATTTTTCTGTACCTACATCCTGCATGTACATGTGCCTGGCGTACCAACCGCCGCCTGATGCAGGTTGAGTTTGGGCTCCCCAGTGTACCCATATTCCAAAGCGTGCTGCTGTATACCATTTAGGAAACTGGTAGCTATTGCGCTCTTCCTCCCAGGTCAGTTTTTTTTGCCGGGCAAATAATAGGGTACCTGGTAATAAGGTAAGTATGAAAAGGAACGTCCATCCCTTTGCCAATACCAACGTCCTGATCCAATTTATTTTCATATGCATTTTCTTTTTGTTTCGCATTTTTGAGTAGCTTTTGATACGGCAGTAGCCCCTTACCTCCTGGCCTGATAATAACGGCATTCCTGATGGCTTGGTATTGAAACAAACAAAAATTTAGCGTTCTTCTATAAAATCAAGGTCCCTGCCATGCGTTTCAGGCACACTAAAAATACAATAGCATCCAATTGCAAAACAAACGGCGCCAACTATGCCCGCTGCGTGGCTTACTGTGACCAATGGTTTGAGAGCTCCATAGGAAATGGTCATTATTACAACAGTACCACGAACTACATTCGGTATGGTGGTAGCGGCGGTGGCCCTTAGATTGGTTCCGAATTGCTCTGCTCCAATAGTGACGAACATTGCCCAATAGCCTATTCCAAAACCCATAAATGCATTTAGAAAATAAATTCCCTCAGCAGTATTTATACCAGCATAGAGGTATACAACGCAACCAATAAAAGAAAGCCCCATTAAAAGCAAAACTGCTTTGCGCCGTGATTGCATGCGGTTACTGATAAAGCCACTTAAAAAATCTCCTGCCGCCAAACCTACATAGCACCACATTACGCTGAGCCCCGGCTTTATCTCTTCACCGGCCTTCACAGACTTGCCAAACTCGTTGCTAAAGGTCGACAGAATACCGATTACGTACCAGGTAGGCAAGCCGATCCCTACACATTTCAGGTATAATTTCAACCGGTCGAAGTTGGTAAAAAAAGAACTGAATTCTCCCCTGGCAATTTTTTTATTACGCAAATTCTGGAAAGTGGCCGATTCAAACACACCTATCCTCATGAAAAGTAAGCAAACACCAAGTATTCCTCCGGTAAAATAAGCGTTGCGCCAGCTGAACAACTCCACGGTAAAATAGGCAGCCACTGCTCCAAGCAGCCCAACGCCGGCTACCAGTGATGAACCAATAGCCCTCAGTTGCCGGGGCAATGTTTCTGATACCAGCGTGATACCGGCTCCCAGCTCTCCTGCCAGTCCTATACCTGCTATAAATCTAAGCAACTTGTAGAGGGCTACAGATTGTACAAAACCACAGCCAAAATTGGCAAGCGAATAAGTAAGAATAGATCCGAAAAGTACGGATAGTCTTCCTTTTTTATCTCCTAAGATACCCCACAATATACCTCCCAGCAGTAAGCCACTCATTTGCCAATTTAAGATGCCGGCGCCTTCCTGTGAAATAGCTGTTTTATCTAGGCCCAGATCTGTTAAACTGGGTATCCGGACGATTCCAAACAACAGTAAATCGTAAATGTCAACAAAATATCCTAATGATGCGATCAGGATAACCGGGCTAAACAGGTGTTGCAGCGTTGTTTTTTGCTTTGTGTCTGAGATATGGCTTAACTGCATGGATAATCTATAGTTTTAAATATTTACGTTCAATAACAGGGAGAGTGTGTATTCGTAATTTACTTCTGGGTTTCAAGATCGCGTTCCGTGATTTTCTTTGTATCGCTCCGTAACTTCATAAAGTTTATTTTATCTTGTTTTGGAAAGCCGTTTTCACGAAGTATCTTACCTACTTCTATCAGGGCTGCCCTATCCTCCGGAACGATCCTTCCATCCGGGTATGGGCCGATATTTATCAGCAGATTACCGTTATTGACAGCAGCTGTTTTCAATAGCTCCATTACCTGCGCTGCCGTTTTATGCTGCTGTTTCGGACTCTCATAATAGCCCCAGTTAATTTTTTGCATGGTAGTGTTCAATTCAGCGATCTTTGTCCGGTTCTTTTGCCAGGCTGCTTCTGCCGCCTGCGCTGTTTTCTCTCCCTGCACATTGCGCATCAGGTCTGTTATAGACTTTATTTCATGCTCACAGGAAATATAGTCTTCGTTGCCATTAAATCCCGTTTTATAAGAGATCAATGCCTGCGGCTGCAGTCTTCTGATGATGTCATAAACACTTTGCACATCAAACAGATCGGGATTTGTGTAAGCGCCTCCAATAGGATCAAACCATACACCCGCAAGCGGTCCATAGTTGCTACAGATTTCATAGATCTGTGTTTTTACATAATTCCAGTAATGCACAAAATCTTCCTTTGCTTTAAAGCGTACCTGCGGGGGGAGACTGTCGTAATGTGGCCTTGCCGCATTATAGAATTGCGTAGTAAGATAAAAAGGATGCGTCCAGTCAATGCCTATTGAATAATACACAAATAAACCCAACCGACGTTTTTTACATGCGGCAGCTATCTCTTTTAGAAAATCACGGTGAGCAGCAGCATTCATGCTATTAAAGGGCCCCGCTTTTGAGTCAAACTGGGCGAAGCCATCATGATGTTTTACCACGTAGGTGATATATTTCATTTGTGCGCTCACCGCCAGGTCCGCAATGGAATCGGCATTCCACTTTTCACCGGTGAACGTCATGGCGGAATCCATATACTGTTGCAACGGTATTTTTTTGTCGTACAATACCCAGTCTCCGGATTTGTAGGCAGCAGACGGCCCCCAATGAACAAACAATCCGAACCTTGCGTCTTCAAACCATTTCAGTGCTGCAGCACGCGGGTCTTTTTTGTAAAGCGCTTTATAAGCTGTCAGAAAATACGGAATCTCTTCTTTTTGTTGTGAAAGAGCCTCCAGGTCTTTCACAACAAAAAATAAAAAGAACATGAAATATTTCAAGTTGATAGTATTTAGATTAATAATAAACAAACCAAACCGTAGCCTTACAGTCGGTATCTGCTACCGCTCTTATCCAGTGTGCACTATATCCATCGGGGAAGATGTGTGTAATGGTTTTACCTGCCGGAACCTTTATTTTTTTGTAGGTATGCCATCCATTCAGGTCTGTATTTACCTCCAGGGTGATCGTAACATCCTTATCTGCAGTCAGCGAAACTTTTTTCTGATCATAGCCGGTCATGAGGTATGGTAAGGATACTTCACCGGCTTTCACCGAAGCATTCCTCCAAACACCGCCTTCCCCTGTTGGTTTACCTAGTTTCCACAGATCATCGATGGCGCCAAACCAAAGACCTGTTGAGTTACCAGCGTTACGGAAGTAATGACCATCGGGCTTCGCAGTGGTTTTTGTACCGCTTATCACCAATAGTCCTCTCCAGGTGCAGAAATCGATTATCTTCTTTTTATGAGTGGTGATGGGGCGCATGGCTTCAAACCCTGATTCCCGGCCTATTTCATAAAAAGTACCTTGTGCATTCAGCATATATCTTTCAGATTCTAATTCTCTCGCTCCCCGTGATGAAAATTCTTCATAATGCGAAGAGGTTTTAGGGAGTCTGAAAGTACCGGTACGGTCTTTCACTATTACGGAAGCAGCATCTGTTTCATAACCTTTTTTAAATGCCAGTAATTTTTCCAATTCGGTAGTACTATCAGCGGCCGCATTGATAAATTCCAGTCTTTCGTTTACTTCAGCATATTGCTTTTTTCCACTGCTGATATCTAACACTTGCAGGTTTTTGTTATGCCCCGCAGGACGAATCAGGTTTTCGGCTACAGCACCCTGGTCGTCAATACCCGCCAGGGAATTAAACATACCGTCCTGTTTATCGTGAGGTACACCACTGAGATGGAAAAATGCAGATGCAATACAGGGTTTATCCGCTGTTACTCTTATCCAGGCCGGCGAGAACGCTTTAGGAAAGATAAAATACTGATATTCTCCGGCAGACACGGTGAGGGTTTTGTACGACTGCCATTTATTATTCCCCGCTTTATCTATTTCCAGGGTAAAGGTTACTGCTTCGTTTGCGTCATGGCTCAGATGGAGAACTTTTTTATCAAAACCATTCAACAAAAAAGCATCTGAGGGCTCTCCTGCTTTCACGGTATCATTGATCCATGGACCGCCCCAACCATTTGTAGCTCCCCATGTTTTAAGGTCGTTCCAGGTACCAAACCAGAGGTTGGACTGTGAGCGACCGGCCATAGGGTTTTCGAGAATGGTGGTTTCATCGGTAGCCAATACCAGTTGACCATTCCAGTTACAGAAATCCGGGACATATCTCAGGTGATTACTCACAGGAGTAATACCGGCACTGTTGCTTCTGGAAAAGGTTGTAGGAAAGTTGTAAAACATGCCATGCATATCCATCAGCATCCTGTTGTTGCCCACTTCCCTGATGCGGGGCCATTCGGTATACCATCCCCCTTTGCCATCATAGGTATGTGCCGCTTTGGGCAGACGATAAGTATACCATTTACCTCCATCCAGTAATTTTAAGATAACAGAACGTTTGTCCCAACCGATGCTCCATACGGGCGCTGCATCATTGGGAGCTCCGTAGATACCACCCGGACCGGTCACGTCTGTAAATTGTTTTCTTTCTATTATAGACCATTTTTTCCCATCCCAGCTGGCCAGTACACCTTTTTCCTCACTGTTATGCGGCAGATCACCGGCTTCCAGGTCTGCTTTTGTTATTTTAAATACGGCGTCTTCTCCATTGTTAGCTACGATGAACCTGTTTTGCCCGGTATAGGCGCCTTTACCATGCCATCCCGGAACTGGTTTTTCGAACAGCTTTTTAACTGCGAGGGTGTGGACATTTACTTCATATACTTTCCCTTCCATATCGTAGAAGTATACCAGGTTTGCAGGATCAGTCAGGTGGCGCGTTGTAGCGGTCATTCTTCCCGGCATAATGGTAAGGGGAACTACTCTTACTTTCCCTGTTGAGTCAATAAAGTAGGATCCGGTGATCAACTGATTGGATTCCCGGTGGATCATTCTGTTGGCCGGCGTGCCGCCAATACTTTCAGGATGAACGGTGATGTTGAGTTCTTTATTAAGACTATACAGTTTATCAGAGCTTCCGTTAGGACAATGCGGAGAATAGGTAATCATCCACAACTGACCGGCCCAGGGGGTTACGGCTCCGATACCGCCTTCGCCACCATCGCCGAAACGGCTTGTTCCGCATGCGTTTGAACCGCCTTCATTAAACAATGCCAGGTGTGGATACACACCGCTTACCTTTAAATGTTTTGAACCTCCCGGTTTTTCTCCGGCTGCATTACCCGATGATTGCGCCAATATTTTTCCCGTTATTCCTACCCCTAAGACGAGGCAAATTCCCAGCGTTAAAATTTTCATATCGTTTATTTTTTTGAAAGCATCTTTTAGCAGAAATGTTTTCTGTGACCCCGCACTAATAATTAGGATTTTGTGTAAGCTTTGGATTTACCCTGATTTCAATAGAAGGGACAGGCCAGAGGTATTGTTTGTTTTTATCAAAGGCACGTTGTGCAATGATTTTTACATCGCCTGCAAAGCCGGTGTAATCTGCAATTCCATCATCGTCTAATGGTGTTACTCCGGGGAACGGCCACTTTGAGCGATTTTGCCTGGCAGGATCAGGGAGGCCTATTACTGGTTTAGTCAATGCTTTTTCCGCCAGTCGCCACCTGATAAGATCCATATAACGAAGCCCCTCTCTTACAAATTCCACTCTTCTTTCCCTTCTTACTATTTTGCGTAGCTGTGCTACATCTGTGGTGGTTACCGCTGGATAAAGTGTTACCTGCGTGGGCGTGACGCCATATGCCCTTGCCCTTACCTGGTTGATGGCGTCCGGCACTGTATTATCTATTTCGCCAAGTTGTATTTTCGCTTCTGCATAAATGAGTAATATTTCAGCATAGCGGTATAAGATGGCATCATTGTCTTCGACCTGCCTGTCGGCCCAGCTCTGGTCAATACCTTTTTTCCAGAGAAAGCCCGTTGGACT
Source organism: Chitinophaga sp. RAB17 (assembly GCF_052114225.1). NCBI lineage: Bacteria > Pseudomonadati > Bacteroidota > Chitinophagia > Chitinophagales > Chitinophagaceae > Chitinophaga > Chitinophaga sp. RAB17. Next base: position 44,914 of record NZ_JBFREI010000016.1, read on the forward strand.
CGCAAAGTTGGCTACCGCCCGCGTATCCCTGTTAGGCACCCGGAGGTTTGTTTTAGAACTGAAAACGGTAAGGGTATCCGGATGCGGCTGATAGGAAAATCCAAGCCATTGCGTATTAAATTCAACTAAGGTAGCGGTAAGACGTGGATCACGGTTCTTAAACGGGTCATTGGGATTATAAAGCGGTGATTCATCTATTGGCAGTCCATCTCTACACTCGTACGCGTCAAAGACTTCACGGGTAGGCACATAAGCACCAAAACCGCCAGCGTTGCGGCTTATAAAGTCCAATACATATCCCGATCCGTTATATACCTGCTGCGCCTGATCGCGTGGAACGCTAATGATAATCTCCGGACTGGTTTCACCTGGTTTCTGGAATAGTTGCGCATAGTCCGGATGAAGTTTGTACACATTCAGTTGTATCAGTTGTTTAGCAGCATCCCTGGCAATACTCCATTGTTCCGTATATAATGCTGTTCTGGCCTTAATTGCCAGCGCCGCACCTTTTGTAAGGCGGCGTACTTCTGCCGTAGTGTATGATGCAGGCAGGTTGGCAGCAGCAAAATCCAGTTCAGAAAAAATAAAATCACGGATTTTTTTTTGGTCGGTACGTTCAATACCTTTTGCCTCGGCAAGTTCCATTGGTGCTGTAAGAAAAGGTACATCGCCAAAATGCGTGATCAGACGTGAATATTCGTAAGCGCGTATCAATCTCATTTCTGCTTCCAGTTTGGTTATCACCGCCGCCGAGGTGTTGGAAGCAGCTTTATCTTTATTGGCAATAAAAGCATTTACGCGGGCAATGGCTTTATAGGCATTTGTCCAAAGAGAAAGTGGGGCGCCATCATCTGAAGTCATGGTACCGAAGGTTACCGAGTTACCACCAGTAGTGCGATACCAAAGGTTGTCTGAAGAATTTTCATCATCATTTCCCCAGAAATCCAGGCGATAAAGATCGTTTACCGCCAGCTCCAGTTCAGTTTGATTATCGTAATAGGTTTGGGTAGATGCCTGTGCAAGTGGATTAAGATCAAGTTTGCTGCATGCTGCCAGTAAGACAGCAGATAGTACGCAGGAATATATTTTCTTCATTGTTAACGTGATTTATCAGGTAAATAATCAAAACCGGGCGGTAACGCCAATCATAAAGGTTTGTACAATAGGATAAGCATTGCTGCCTACTTCAGGATCCCAGTATTTCGGAAAATGATGAATAGAAAAGAGATCATTGGCAGCTACGTAGAAGCGGCAGGATTTCATCCCTATTTTCTGAATCTGTGGCCATTTCAGTGTATAACCCAGCGTGATATCTTTCACCCTGAAGTAGGCGCCATTTACCAGGTAAAGATCTGATAGCAGATAATTGTTGCTTACGGAACTGCGGGAAAGCCTGGGATATTTAACCGCCAGGTTTTGTTCAATGCTGTTATTCACGCTCCAGAAATTCCCCACCAATTCTTTAGGAAAATTGCCGAATGCGGCAGCAAATGGTTGAATAATATCATTGGGCATGCGGCTTAATTTTTTCGCAACGCCCTGTATCACGATTCCGAAATCGAAATTATTATAGTCGAGCCGGATATTACCGCCATACAGGTAGCGGGGCAGCGAACCACCGAGCAGCACTTTATCTCCGAGAGGGGTAATTTGTTTATCTCCATTTACATCCACATATTTTACATCACCAACTTTGGTATTTGTGCTGATCTTTGGGTAGTTTGCCAGTTCATCGGGTGTTTGAAAAAGGCCGGCAGTTTTATAGCCAAACCACTCATTAAATTCTCCGCCTTCTATATTTGCCTGGTCACCGAGAAACTGCGTACCTTTTAAATCCACTATCCTGGTGCGTGTATCAGAGAGATTGGCCGATATGGCGTATTGCAGTTTGCCGATATGATCTTTCCAGCCGACTTCTAGTTCCCATCCTTTCGCATTCAGGACACCTGCATTCTGAAATGGGTTGTCGAATCCCAGGTAATTGGGAATATCCAGTTGCAACAGGATATTATATGTTTTTTTATCGAAATAATCGGCAGAAAGCGAAAGCCGGTTATCAAGAAACATAGCATCGAATCCTGCATCAATGGAGCGGGTTGTTTCCCATGTAATATCGTTTACCGCATACACCTGTTGGTTGCCGCCGTTGAGTGGCAGTACATTTCCATTTTGATAAAAAAGTGCGGTAGTAAAAGGGATGCTTGCCTGGTAAGGATAATATGACGGATTTCCGCTGATGTCCTGCAATCTTTCATTGCCGGCCTTTGCCCAGGATCCACGTATTTTCAGGAAGTTCAGCCAGGAAATTCCCAGCAGGAATTTTTCTTCGGAAGCTGTCCATGCAGCAGACACAGTTGGGAAAATGGCCCCCCTGTAGTCTTTGGCAAACCTCGACGACTGGTCGTAACGCAGGGTACCTTGTATGCTGTACTTGTTCTTATAGCTATAACGTAACCRGCCAAATGTAGAATGCAGGGCATATTGATAAGCATCGCTGCCATTATTTCTCAGAAGCAGGGAGCCGGCCGACAAATAAGGAAAATCGGTTAAGGCAAACCCATCACGGGAGGCCATCAGGTACTCGTATGAGCCATAGTTTTCTTCATACCCGGCGAGTATATCTATATGATGTACATCATGAAATGATTTGGTATAGTTGGCCAGCAGCTGCCCGTTAATCTGGAATGTTTCGGCGCGTTGTTCTTCCAGTGTGGTACTGGCCTGGTTTTGATTAATCACCCTGGATGGATCATCCTTAGCAGTGTACTTAATCTGTTTTGAAAAGATCTTTGTTTTGTTCATATCAAACGTGGGTGCTACCACAGCCATGAGTGACAGCCCCTCTACCGGCTTAAATGCAAGTGATACCCTGCCCATAAACTGGTTGAGCCTTGTTTGATTAAAGCCTCCTTCACGTACTTGTGCCAGTGGATTAAACCCATCTTTTCCCGGAGCATAACGACCGTCATCATAACGATCATCGTAATAGGCGGGATAAATACGGATATCGGAAATCGGATTATAAGTAGGTGTGTTCTGGTCTGTGCGTCTATAGGAAACATCCAGGCTGCCACTTAGTTTGCTGCTGATCTCCAGGTCATTGTTCACGCGGAACTGATACCTGGTGTAATCGTAGTTATCATAAAGCGCATCAGCTTTCTGGTATCCAAAAGAAGCCTTGGTTTTGAGTTTATCTGTTCCTGCAGTAAACACAAGATCATGGCGATAACGGGGCGCATTTTCTTTCATAACGGATCGTTGCCAGTCGGTGTTCGGAAATTTATCGGGATTTATCCGGTTGCTGTCGAGATAGGAGTTTATGAAGGATGGCGCGTAAAGTGGAGCGGTACCATCGTTGGCCAGTTGTTCATTAAAATAGCGCATATAGTCCTGGATGCCTGCATAGCCCGGCAATGCAGTTGCTTTCTGAGTGCCATATTCATAGGTATAGTCCAATGTGCTCTGACCTTTTTTGCCCCGCTTTGTTGTTACCAGTATAACACCTGCAGCTGCCCTGGAGCCGTAGATAGCAGCAGAGGCGCCGTCTTTCAGCACACTGATATTTTCTACATCGTTGGGGTTAACATTGTCGATGTTGCTCACCGGCACCCCGTCGACAATGATCAGAGGGCTGTTATTATTCAGGGTAGTAATTCCCCTGATCAGGATATTGGAGCTGGCGCCAGGAGCACCGTTGTTCCGTGTTACCGAGATTCCCGGCATGCTGCCCTGGAGGGCTTCCGAGATTTGTACTGTCTGACGACCACCAACATCTTTAGCGCCGATTGTGGAGATAGCCCCCGTGATGTCCCGCTTTTTCTGCGTGCCATATCCCACCACTATTACTTCATCCAATCCTTTTACGTCGCGAACCAGGCTAATTTCCAGTGGCGAAGGGCCAATAGTGACCACCTGAGTTTTATAATTTAAAAAAGATACTTCTATTTCGGTGGCGGTTGAAGGCACCTGTAGTTTAAACTGACCGGCATTATCAGTTGTTGTGCCGGACTTGGTTCCGCGGACAATAATTGTCGCTCCGGGAATGGTGATATTTCCCGATGCATCCCGTACTTTTCCGGTGACGGTTTTATTTTGTCCAAACAACGCGGAACTGACAAACATCAGTAGAAAAAGAAAGTTAAGTTTCATTTTGGTTGTAGTTAGTTTTTCTCGGGTGGAAGCCGATGTGAAATTTGGTTAAGCGATTGGGTAAATTTAACTTTGAACAAAAGCTGATTCCAAAATTTCGCTTGACCAAAAGCTTCCCATATATTTGGACAACCATAACTAACTAAAAATCAGCACCTAAGAGACTATGACGTTGGGAAATGGACAAGGCGCAATAACGTATTCATTTTATTATCTGGACATTTGTTGTCATCAGATAGAATTAAAATTTACAACCAGGCCTATCGAGGAATGGACAAATACTGACTATCTCCGTTTAAAAAATGTGTTGTTACAACAGACCGATGTAGCCATTAGTCCCAATACGTTAAAAAGGATCTTCGGAAAACTTAAAACTTCCTCACGCTATTATCCTCAGAAAGCGACACGTGATGCGCTGGCAATTTATATTGGCTATACAGACTGGGAAAGTTTTGTCGCCGGGCAATCTGCGATGGAACAACCCACCTCCCCGGTGAGTAGCTCTGCAGGGAACCCATTGCCTCCGGCAACAGCAGCCGAAATGCTTTCGATTGCAGATGAGCCAACAGAAGCCAGGAAGCATGCCCTCCGGAAGTATGGACTCATCATCACAGGCTTGTTAATTATTATAATGACAGCCTTGTTGATTAGATATAATTTGAATAAGAAAGAAATACTAAACCCTCTCGGGAAAGTCCATTTAATTTGCCAAAACCCGGAAGGCAATGCTGCCCCCCACTCTGTTGTTTTCCGTTTGCAGATTCCCGAGGGATTCCATTTTCCCAAGGGACAGTTTACAATTGATTTTGGTGATAACAGACCAGTAAAAAAGATCAGGCCCGGTGAATTAGTGACTCACTTTTATGAAATTCCCGGAAGATACTATGCCAAACTTAAATATGAAGAGCAACCTGTAGATACATTCCCTGTATACCTGAAAACATCCGGCTGGCTGGCTACCGCTTCCATGCCTACCGATACCATGCGCGTGTATCCTATAGAAAGTCCGGATATTGCCGGTAAAGAAGGCCTATCAGCAAACGCCGTTAATTTGTATCATTCGGGAATTGATACCAGCCACACCTTCTATGTCAATTTTATAAATGCCAGGCCACTGCCCATCAGTGCAGATAATTTTGAGCTAACCATTGTTGGTCAGACATCAGAGAGCAGACCCGGTGTCAGATGCTCCGAAATAGATGTTACTGTTTATGGCGAAAAAACCAAACATTCATTTGTGATAATGAAACCCGGATGCGAAGCCTTCATGGATGCTTTTTTTTCTGATTGGCTGGGAAATGGGATTTATACTGACCTGAGCGCACTTTCTGCCGATCTGACCAAAGGAGGACGTATCCGTTTAACAATCATTGATAAGAGAGTGGTCATTTATATAAACGAAAAAGAAGTGTTTAAAACATCTTATCACATTTCTGCAGGAAATATATATGGTGTAGGAATAGTGTTTTCTGGTATAGGAAAAATATTTGAGGTAAATCTTAAAAACCTGCAGGATCATAAAGAAACTACCCTCCTGCCTGTTAGTAAATGACAGTGATGTGCAAAGCTGATGTTTTCCTTTTCGAATTTCGTCTGGTCTGCAACCAGCAACAGCATATTGCCTCTTATCTGAAGATCACACCACAGTCGTTAAGCAGAATAAGGAAGGAACTGGCAAAAGGTAAACATGGAAAATAGTAACGGCTGGCAGAAGGCATTATAGTTGAAGTTATATTTTGTTATAAGTATACCATCAGGTGCCATATGTAATTTAAAGTATAATATGGATAGCTTTGGCAATAACGTTCAAGTATCTGGTAATACATGTACAGGAACTGGGTGAGCAATTACCTACTATTGAAGTTTACATCTAATCCTTAATATATTTCGAAAAAGATTCAAGGGTAATTTGTTTCAATTTATCACAAAGGTATAATGATATAACTGTTTTTTTATCATGACTTGTAACGGGGGTTGTGGTATTTGTATATTTAATACAAGGTTTTTTTCTCCATTCATATGAATATCCGTCGCCTATGCCATTGAATTGCATGTCATATCGGCCATACTCGGTCTCCAATATTGATAATAGATTACTGGTATCAGGCAAAAGTAAATATACACCGGCAATATTTCCATTAAGTACCGATACTCCCAGGTGTTGAACTTCTGCTGGTAGAAATTCCTGGGCCAACAAATAATCAATTCTAAAAGGAAAAAAAGAGAGACTGACATTCAACTTTTTTTCTACCGCTTTTATTGGAATAAATCCTTTATAGTGATCAATGCTATCGCCCAGGCAATAGGTGTTCATTGCTTTTATTATGGTACGATCTGTCATCGCTTGTGATTTAACATCTCGGATAAAAAACAAGTTGAATATAACAATAAGAAAAAGACGAGCAATCTTATTGAAGATAAGAAATCTATGCATACTACTGTCTCTCATATTATTCCATTGTGCGATACTTACTTGATTATAAATTAATAAGTCCATATAGGTCGATTTGTTTCTGCGCTGACTTTTTCCAATAAATTGTATATTCAGGAAAACTTACCAATCAACTCAAATATACCATTAAACCCCTTCTGCAATGGACTATATCATTCAAAATGACAATAAACATTTGATCGTTTTAGTCCATGGACTGAATGGCGACCCCACTACCTGGCATGGAAGCGAAGAAAGGTTTGTAGAAAGGTTATCGGAGGAACAACTTGTCAAAGAATATTTTGATCTCGCTTCGTTTACTTACGGTACGAAAATATTTAGTATTGGCTGGCTTGTTAAGCTCAAAAATACCATTATCGGTTTTACCAGGAATCGTCCAAAAGAAGATATTAATGGCTTCAATGTAGGGATTGAACCCATTTCCCGTGTTTTAGAAGCTGAATTGAGAGGGATGCATGAAAAATACAAGACAATCACGTTTATAGCACATAGCATGGGAGGCTTGGTTACAAAGAGCGCATTGAACTGGTTAAACGATGATGTTCTTAAGAAAATCGAGTTATTTATCTCGCTATCAGTGCCGCATATGGGCGCCAGACTTGCAAATATCGGATCTGATCTTATTGGCAATAACCCTCAATTACGGGACCTCACAGCAATGGGAAATTTTACAACTGCGCTTAACGAAAGGTATGCCAGTTTAAAATACCTGCCCAAGGTTATTTATCAAACCGGTAACCAGGATACTATCGTACCCAGACCATCGGCCGTACCACCGAACGTTCATAGTGATTACATCGAAAGCACGTCGGATGATCATTTTTCAATCCTACTCATCAAAAACAGTAAAAACAACGCTGTTTTCAGGACAGTAATCAGGGAATTAAATGGTGTCCTACAGCCCTTTAGATCTGTTGAAGCTGATGTCCCTCAGGACACTCCTTTCCAATTTTTTGTTGAAGCAATGGCTTCAAAGTTCGGGGTTCAAATCGACATCACCTGCTTCTCTCAAACAGAACTAAGCGCAAAACTCAGGGGCGGCAAAATTAATAGTTCATCTGTTGAAGATTTCTTTTTGCAAACCGGGAATTTATCCATCAATACATTCCCTAAATATACAGTTGAGAGAGAACGAGGAACAACAAACTACACCTTCAAAAAATAAAATGCTATGAGCAACGAATGCAAATGTACACACCCGGACGGAGGTGGCGCTAAATGCCCCGTTCAGCATGTCGCCCTATGCATCCGGGGAAAGGACATGCAGTGTTACGGAGAGTGCGTACCTATTCCCGGCAGCTATAGTTTTGAAACCTCAGGATTTAACAGGTGGCTGGATGATATAATTAACCAATCCGTTAACGACTACGCCCGTGCCAACTATGGAGAAAAAACCTCACAATTTGGTGTAACAAGGTTATCGGACTCCAGTGCGCTACAAGACGGAAGAATTACATTTCAGCTTGACACCATAAAAATTCATATCAGGTTTTCCTATGAGTTCAGAAATAATATAGAGCCTTTAGGGGGCTTGCAGGAGGAGGCATATGTTAGCTAACCGGCTTTAAAGTGGAAGAAGTTAAAATTTCAATTCCCGGCTTATGAGCTAATTGATTTCAATCGTTATACGAATGGAGTTGATATGTTGCTCCATCAAAAAAGCTTAATATTCATGCAACCTTTTTATAGCAGAGGCGTCTTATATAGGAATACTATTCATTAACCCACCTGAAGAACCTATTAACATGTCAATATCACCGGTTAAATCAATTTGCATATCTGTATTAGGCCTTCTTTTCAGTGGGTATCTGTTTGCCCATAATGGAAGTGTTGCCTATGCATATCCGCTTGGCAGGATCACGGTGGATGGCGATCTTTCCGACTGGCCCAAAGATGCTGTCAGGTATAAAATCGGAATAAATCCGTCGGACACCAAACCGCAGAATGAATCCGATTTTTCCGGCTATTTCCAGCTAGGCTATAACCTCGGCAATCAATCATTATATGTGGCATTTACAATTACGGATGATGATTTCGTCGAAGATACTTCTCAAAATGTAAGCTGGAATACCCAGGATGGGTTGGAAGTAAGCATTGATGCGCGTCATCTGCTCTCCGGTTCTGGGGTGGCGTCATTTATGTATAGCAAGCGCCTTCATACCATCAATAATGCCTTCTTTGATCCTTTTGCCAGTAAAGCCACCTGGGATATTACGGAGGTGGCTCTTACACGCCATGGTAACACCCGCATTTACGAATGGCGTATACAGCTAGGAAACGAGTTGGCGGTTGGAAAATCGATCGGTTTCGATTTTCATGTATTTGACAAAGATCAGGATGGAAGCTTCTCCTGGTCTGCCTGGGGAAAGGGAGAATCTAAATTTAAGAACCCAAACAGCCTTGGCGATATCGTCTTCCTGCCTGCCGGCAAAGAACTGTCCACTGTTTCGGGAAAGTTAAGCTGGAGCAAACAACAGGCGGCAAAGCTACCAGGTCTGTTGCGGCTCGTTGCTTCGGATAATCCAAAACTTTGGATGACAGCGGAAGTAGACAGCCTGGGGAATTATGAGGCGATGGTACCTCCTGGAAAATATACCCTCGCACTGCCTGATCCTTACTTTCAATCTGACGGTAAACTTTATGCTGCTGATCAAAAAGCACCTCTCACCGTTGTGGCAAAATCAGGACAAAAAATAGTTGCAAGTGAGTTTCGTATATCATCTACCCCTCTACCCGACTTGATTCCTGATAAAGGCGTACTGTTAAATTTTACCGCATCCGGCACCAGTCAGATAGATCATTTTATCGAAACCTACCGCGATTATTATGGAATACCAGGTGTTTCGCTTGCAGTAATTAAAGATGGGAAATTGCTGTATCATAAAACATATGGTGTTAGCAACACGATGACCGGGGAAAAAGTAAATGACAATACATTGTTTGAAGCTGCTTCCGTTACAAAGCCTGTATTTGCCTTTGCTGTTGAACGACTGGCAGACCGTGGAGTGATTAACCTTGACAAACCATTATATGAGTATCTTCCTTATAAGGATATCGAATACGACGATCGATATAAGTTGATGACCGCAAGACATGTATTAACGCACAGGACAGGTTTCCCGAACTGGCGGTGGATGAATAAAGATGGAAAACTGGATCTGAAATTTACACCCGGCACAGCATATAGCTATTCAGGTGAGGGCTTCGAATACCTGAAGCTGGTGATAGAAAAAATTACTGGTAAGAAGGTGGAGCAGGTATTGCAGGAGGAGGTTATTGAGCCGGTTGGACTATACCATACTTTTTTCTCAAAAAATGATTCTTTGCAGCGGATGGCCGCATATGGTCATTATGATAAACTGCCAACTAAAAATGATCTCCCGGAAAGCCCTGGCATGGCTTATTCTATGTATACCGAAGCAAAAATCTTCACGAAGTTTATGCTGTATTTGTTGGAGCAGAAAGGCCTGAAACCAGCAACTTATGACACTATCCTGTCGAAGCATTCAGCATATACTTTTGATGACGAGGCGCATAAGCCGAAAGTTCCTACCTATATGGGTATGAGCCTTGAGATTAGAGAAACTCCTTTTGGCAAAACATTTGGTCATGGTGGCAATAATGGCGATTTCAAATGCAGGTTTGAAGTATATAAAGACCTGAAAATGGGATATGTTATTTTCACTAATTCCAATACATCTGATGTGTTGCTGGACAACCTCCGCAAGTTGTTGGTGGAGGGGAAAGATGCTACGCCGTGATGTGTTAAGTTTATCTCCAACGGGAAAAGGCCTCAAAATTAATATTTTGAAGCCTTTTCCCGTTTAGGACCACTGTCATCATACTTTTATCTACTAAAAAAAAGACGCAGGTTGTCAGAAAAGTGGTTTGTGTATTACCTTTGCGGCTGTATAAACAAAAGACATGAGTCAATTTTCACATATAAACCTGCCGTTAAAGAACAAACTGACATTCACTGCTAACCCGGTAAACGTAGTGCCATTGCCGAATGGAGAGATCCTGATGAACTTTGCGAGTCAGCCATTGATTACAAAGCTCAATGCCAACCTTGAAATTGTTTGGGAAAAAATCATCCAGGGACAGCATGCGAATTATGTAAGCAGCAAGCTGTCTGCCTCTTCTGATGGCCGCCTGATTGCTATTGCAGGAATGACCGATATGCGTATTCTCGATGCAGAAGGGACGATGGTATTACATACGGTGGAACATGAATCCTGGGGCTGGTTCCTGGGTGCTGCCTGTTATTTTGCCAGGGATAATAAAACGATCTGGTATGTATTGCCAGGTGATAAAAATGAAACAGATCAGCTGCAGGTGATGGATGCTGCTACTTTTGAAGTAATTGCTTCTTCCCCCCTGCTGGAAAGCCAGCAATACACCTATGTATTTCATGCTACGCCAGACAATGACATGATCCTGCTGGAAGCGGCCGCCGGCCAGGAGAAAACCATCCTGATGCAGTTACAGCTGAACGATAGCGTCATCTCCCTGACAGCACTTACTCAATGTGATGATGTGATCATGGGCAACTTTGCGCCATCCGGAAAAGAGTTTGTTATGGCTCCGCATTACGATGGACCATTAGAAATCTACTCCTTCCCTGGAATAGCCAGGATAGCAGAGCAGGAGCAGGAAGCTATTTTCGATGGCAGTAAAGATTTTCCTGCCACTGAACCGGATAATATCAACTATAATGTATTCTTTGTAGATGATAATAACATCCTGGTAGTTTCCCAATTTGGAAGATTGTTATTACTGGACAGAAAAGATTTACGTTGTAAAGCAGAAGTAAGACCGGAGGGTATTGAATTTACGGCATATAACCTGGATGGTAATCCTACCACCAACCCGGATTATATCTTTGATTACAGCAGTAATATTATCAATGTAATGATTGTGCATGACAAGCTGTTGCTGACGACCGGTGATGGTCAGTTGCGCAGTTATGACCTGCCTGTATGATAAAAAATCGAGGGGTGTCTCCTGGTTTAGGAGACACTTTAGCAGCCCATAAACGCGTCATAATAACCATTTTTTTGATAATTTACTATACATTTTAGTTAAAATTCCATGCGGAAATATTACTAACTATCGCTAATATTGTCATGATTCCGCTGTAGTGTCAACCAAGTGAGCAAACCGTCAACCAAATTTCCAATGCTTTATGGGGTTAAAGTGTATTGACAATGAACGTGAAATACTGGAGCAAGTGGCCGGCGGCTCCCAACATGCCTTCTCAAAGCTTTTTCATGGTTATGTACATCAGGCAGGCCGTATTGTTTATACCATCATCGGTTCCCGTGAGCAAACAGAAGAGATCCTGCAGGACCTGTTTGTAAAACTTTGGAAAAACAGGGAAAAACTCACCAGTATCAAAGAATTCAATGCCTATTTTTTTATTCTGCTGCGCAACCATACCCTTAATTACCTGACGCGGCTGGCCGCGGAAAGAAAAGGACAACAGGAGTATGCCAGGTTTGTAATACAGCAACAGGACAAAAAAGATGACCATGCTGATGTTCGTCTCGAAATAGTTGACAAAGCTATTGAAGCGCTGCCCACCCAGCAAAAAACCGTATTCCTCCTGCGGGCGCAGGGCTATAGAAACCCTGAAATTGCGTCCCGCATGAATTTATCTACCGACTCTGTAAAAAAGTATAACCAGCTGGCCCTTAAGTTTATTCACCAGTTTATTAAGGTGAGGGTAACTGTTTTGTTCACATTGGTAGCTGTCCGGTATTTAAAATAAAATATTTTTCCTCCCCATATCTCCTTTTATACCCCCTCCACTGTCTTATGTATAGGAACAATGTTCAAACAGTCATACTATGCAGCAGCAGGACCGTTTACAATATTTGCTGGAAAAGACCACTACCGGCACTATCGCTGAAGAAGAGCGACAGGAGCTGTTTGTATTATTGACTGATCCGGATACAAGGCAATTATATAATGATTTATTTGAGCAGCTGTCAACACAGTACGCTGAAGAAGAAGATTTTTTCTCTGCTGAAGAGACCACCCATTTATTTGAACAGATCAATGAAAAAAACAGGGAGTCAGGTTCAGGCCCGGATGTCAGTACCCGGATACATCGCTTAAAGCCAGTACTCTTCTGGGCTGCCGCCTGCATAACAATGTTATTGTCGTTACTCTCCTACCGCTTTTTTGTCAACATGCACCGGGTAGCTGATCAGAAAAAAATGGCGCAGCTAACACCTGCTCCCAGGCCCAAATCTGATGTAATGCTGACACTCTCCGATGGCACACAGGTGTCCCTGGACAGTACAGTAGCCGGACGGGTATTTGAGCAAAAAGGAGCCCGCGCCGTTAACAACGATAACGGAACCCTTACCTATGCCGGAGATGTTACAACAGCCGCAAAGCCCGAAGTGGTGTATAATACCCTCACTATACCGAGGGGAAAACAATATAAAGTAGTACTGCCGGATGGCAGCCAGGTTTGGTTAAATGCTGCCTCCTCCCTCCATTACCCGACACAGTTTCCCGACCAGGAAAGAAAAGTTGAACTATCAGGCGAAGCTTATTTCGATATCGTTAAGGATGATCGTAAACCATTTTTAGTAGTAACTGCTCAGCAAACTATTTCCGTGCTGGGTACTTCTTTTAACGTTAAAGCCTATACAGATGAACCGTATATTAAAACTACACTCATAGCAGGTAGTGTAAAAATTGATCCGCTAAATGGAAGCAAGTCAAGGGTATTAAAACCAGGAGAACAGGCTATAGTGGCAAATAATGATTTGCAGGTAAAAACAATAGATACCAAAGAAGATGTTTCCTGGCGGTCCGATCTCTTTTATTTTTCCGATACCGATCTGCGGGAGATGGCGTATCAGCTGCAACGCTGGTATGATATTGAAGTGGATTTTTCATCCCTTCCGGCAAAAAGATTATATGGACAATTACCCCGTAGTACACCACTACCGGAACTGTTAAGCGCAATTGAGAAAACAAGTAATATAAAATTTAAATTAAGCAACGGCCGGCTGTTTGTAGAGAAATAGTATCCGGATTTTATTTATCAACCATCATCATTTCACACCAGTAAAATTACATTTATGAGAATTCAACGTGGCCATCGTATGGGCCATTGGAAGCGCTATGCCTGGTGCATAATGTTTACTGTCTTCCATTATCTGGCAACATCTGCAATTGGCTTCTCCCAGCAGGTAACATTAAGTGTAAGCGGAGCAAGACTGGAGCAGGTGCTCGAGTCGATCAGAACACAAACAGGTTACTCCTTTATTTTTGATGCCCGGTATGCAAAAAATGCGCTGCCAGTCACGGTAAACCTTAAAGAAGAGTCACTGGAAACCGCCCTTGCCCAGGTATTTAAGGGGCAGCCATTCACCTATGAAGTAAATGAAAGAATTGTAACGGTACTTGCATCGCGTAAGGCGACGGCAGTGACTACATTGTCCGGCAGGATTGTTAGTCCGGATAACCAGCCAATTATTGGCGCCACCGTGATCGTTCAGGGCTCTAAACAGGGAGCCACGGCAGATGAAAACGGAAAGTTCTCCCTTTCAATTGCTGCGGAAGATGCCACCATCGTCATCACTTCTATCGGTTTTAACTCGTTAACGCTTCACCTGAGCAATGGCGTGCTAACACCGGCCAGCAAACAGTTTAATCATCAGCTGGTCAGAAATACGTTGCAAAATCTGCTGATCATGCTCCAGCCTTCTGCATCGCAATTGCAGGAAGTAAACGTAACAGTAGGATATGGTACGCAGAAAAAAAGAGAAACTACTGCTGCCATTTCAAGCATTAAAGGATCACAGTTGCAAAATAAGCCCAGCGGTTCTATAGAAGGATTGCTGCAGGGACTTGCACCAGGGTTAGTAGTGCAAAACAATTCCGGTATGCCGGGTGGAAGAAGCATGATTCAAATCAGAGGTCTTGCTTCGTTTTCCAATTCGGCCAACTCCAACGTAGTAAGCACGCCTTTGTTTATTATTGATGGTGTACCACTGGAACAGGATGTATTCAACCCTTCAGATCCACGCCAGGCCATCACAAGTGTGCTGGCTGGTTTCAGCCCCTTTGACCTGGAATCCGTGGATGTACTGAAAGATGCTTCCGCTACTGCTATCTATGGTTCAAGAGGCGCCAACGGCGTTATCATTATTAACACCAAACGTGGCAAAATCGGGAAACCAATTGTCACCTTAAATACACAATATGGATTGAGTTATTACCCATCACTACGTAAAACGCTTGGAGGTAAAGCGGAACGCGATTTTAAAATTGCTCTCTTTAACCAGTATAAATCTGCCAAAGTAGGCGGTGGAGATTCAGACATGCCTATTGAGCTGAGCGATAGTCTGAATAGCTTTTATAACAATTCTACCGACTGGCAAAAGCTGTACTTCCGGGATGCTGATCTGAAGAATATTAACCTGGGTATCAGCGGCGCTACGGAGAATGCCAGCTACCGGTTAGGGGTGGATTACTATAACGAAAAAGGCATTGTACTGGGTTCAGGATTTACCAGGTTTTCACTGACCTATAACGGTGTTTTCAAACCTACTTCGAAGTTAACGATTACCGGCCGGGCAAATTTAAGCCAGACCGATGCCAGCCAAAAAAGAGGCGACACTTACAGTGCAGCAGTAGTAGGAAATAACTTCTCTTCTTCTTTCCGCCCAGGCCCCAACAGCGGCTTTTTTGATTCCTTCCTGGAGTCTTACAAGAAAGGCGTCAGCATTGACCTTACCAGGAGAGTACTGGCACAGCTGGAAGTCAGTTACGATCTTACCAACTACCTGAACCTTACCTCCAGGGCATCTGGCAACTATGAATTTTATCGCACCCGCTCATTCGAACCATCTGCAACAAGAAATGACCAGAAAGCGGCGGCCTCTTATTATTCGCAGGAAAAAGTAAATCTGCTGAGCGAAACCTTTCTTCGTTTATACCACACATTTCCTTCAAAACACTCGTTCGATGTAGTGTTGGGTAATACCATCAACACCAGCGAAAACAACAACATATTCGGCTCTGCATATGGAGGTCCCAGTGATGCACAACAGGTGATACAGGGATATCCGCAATCCAATCTCAAACTGGAAACGCATAATATCAGGTATGGCTTGCTGTCTTACTATTCCAGACTTTCTTATAACTACGACAAAAAATACCTGTTTCAGGGTGTTGTGCGCGCCGATGGTTCTTCCAAATTTGGTAAAGATAACCAGTGGGGATACTTCCCTTCTCTGTCTGCAGGATGGGTATTTACAGAAGAAAAATTTGTTCGTAAGCACATTGGCCGCTGGCTGAATTTTGGAAAGATCAGGGCCAGTACAGGAAAATCCGGTACCCAGTATGAGGACAACTACCTGGCAGTAGGTGCCTATCAAACCAAGAGTGGAGACAATGCCACGTATAACGGCATTCCCTTACTGGCTCCCAGCTACGGTGCAGGTAACGGTACCGCCTTACCAAATCTTACCTGGCAAACTACTAAAGACAAGGGCGTAGGATTGGATCTTGAGTTTTTCAATAGCCGTCTGACTATGACGCTCGACTACTATAATAAAAACACAGACGGGTTCCTCTTTCCTGATGCTTTAAATGGTACCAGCGGATATACCTCCCGTTATATCAACAGCGGGGCTGTTCGCAATACCGGGTATGAAGCAGCCATCACCGCCTATCTTACAAGGCCGGGAAAGAACTTTCAGTATTCCGTCACCTTTATTGGCGCCATCAACCATAATGAACTGACCAAGCTGCCTGATTTCGGCAGAAGTGTTTCCAGGAGCGATTATGCAGTAGGACAACCTTATCTGGAGATTGGCCGCCCACTGAATGGCTTTTACCTGATGAAGTACCTGGGCGTATATCCAACAGATGAATCCGTTCCGGTAAATAAGTATACCGGTAAGCGACTTTACCCTAATACCAGCGGATTTGCCTCACAGGACCCGTATAAAGCCGGAGATATCATGTTACTGGATGTAAACGGAGATGGCAGGATTGGTGTAATGGATAATTCCGACCGCGTTTATTCCGGTGATCCTAATCCTAAATTTACCGGAAGTGTTTCTCACTCTTTCAGCTATAAGTTTAAAAGCAATGCCACACTCCAGCTGGACCTGTTTTTCAACTACTCTGTTGGCAACAAAGTATTTAACAAAGTAAAGGCAGATCGTATCAAGGGTGTAAGCTGGACCGCCAGTGAAAATGTGAACTATCCGGGCGGACAAAGAAACCTGCTGGATGTATCAGACCTGGATTTCTGGACGCCTACCCATACCAATGCAAAATACCCGGTGCTTAATCCGTGGAGATACTACGGCACATCCAGTTATGATTTTATCGGCAACTACGAAACCAACACCGATCTTTTCCTGGAAAGCGGAAGCTTTATACGGTTAAATAATATCAACCTGAGCTATGATTTTGCACCGGCTGCGCTAAACCGTTTTAACATCCGTAGACTGAGAGTGTATGGAGGGATGAGTAACGTGTTTATCCTGACAAAGTATTCCGGCGTGGATCCTGAAAACGTGGATTCTTATGGTTACGATCTGGGTAATGGATATCCCATTCCTTACAAATTTAACTGTGGCTTTAACTTTGAATTTTAAGATTATGAAGATAAAAATAACATGGAAAAACAAAATGTGCTTCCTCCTCGCAGGTAGCGCCTTATTATTTTCCTGCAAAAAAATACTGGATCCTGAAATTATTGAACTCCCTACTGCCGCTAACGCTATTATGACCTCGGCAGATGTGGAAAAAGGAGTAGCCGCTGCTTACTCCTACCTGCGGGCGGTGGTACCTGATAAAGTATTTCTCATGGGAGATGTACGTGCAGATGTGTTCTCCAGTTATTCCCAGAGTTCAAACGTTCGGGTTGAGACGCCTATTGCGACCAATACCGCCAGTGCGTTACTGAATAACGGAGGTGGCAACTGGAACCAATTTTATACCGTGATTGCGCAATGCAACCTGCTCCTTGAAAAAATCCCTACGATTGCTAACTACGATGAGTCGCTCAGAAACAGACATATCGGGGAAGCCAGCTTTATCCGGGCACTCACCTACTTTTACCTGGTTCGTTTCTGGGGAGATGTACCCATCAACTTAAAGAGCGTGAATATAGATAACCTGTCAAGGGCGCCACAGGCAGATGTATTTAAGCAGATCACCAGTGATCTGGACATCGCCATTGCTGACCTGGCATTGGATTACGGTGGTGGCGACAAAGCCGTAAGAGCCACCAAAGGAGCAGCATGGGCTATTAAAGCGCATGTACTGGGATGGTTACAGGATTATGCCGGTTGTGAAAAGCTATGCGACAGCGTAATTACAAAAGGGCCGTACAGTCTTGTTACGGATACACTGAACCTCATCAGCATCTTTGTTGGAAAATCCAATGAAGGCATCTTTGAGCTTAATTTTGATGCCAATGCAAGAGAGGTACAGAAAAACCGTGTTTATAACAGAACATTGGGCAGGCCCTGGTATAAAGACCAATCAGATGGCGGAGGCGGTACCGAAAAGTTTATACTTTCTCCCACCAGGCAACAATTGAATAACATGTTCCCTCCAAGTGCGCGCGATGCCCGGTTGTTTACCTGGTTTGATCGTGCCACCTACCTGCAGGGCGTTTATGATGACCGTATCTTCCTGGGCAAGTACAAAACGCTGCAACTGAAAGGCGACACCTCTTCACAGAATATTAATGAATCAAACATTATCATTACCCGTTTGGCGGATATCATGTTGCTGAGAGCAGAAGCGCTGGCCAGTCCGGCTGTAGGCAGAGCCGGGGAAGCTGCAGTACTGCTGAATAAAGTAAGACAACGTGCATTTACCACTCTCTACACAGGTGGAGGCAGTATCCAGGACACTATCCTGCTCGAGCGCAGAAAGGAACTGATCGGGGAAGGCCAATATTTCTTTGACCTCGTGAGAACAAGAAAGCTGGATAAAGACTCTAAAATAACAGCAGCCGATTGGTATCAGAAAGGTGCATGGCTACTCCCGATAGACCAGAGCATTATCGCGAAAAGCAATTTTATGATCACTCAGAACGAATACTGGAAATAACTTTTTATATGAAGAAAAATATTTCACTAAAAAAAGCGGCACTCCTGGCAACCCTTGCTATACTGATGTTTTCAGCATGCAGGAAAGATAACTATTATGTCGATGGAGGCTTGTCTCAGCAATCCGAGGAAGAAAAAAGGATGACGGTATATGAATTCCTGGCCAGCAGACCTAATCATATATTTGATTCGCTGGTGAAGATCATTGACCTCACCAATAGCAAGGCCCTGGTGAATCAGGCCAACATTACTTTTTTTGCGGCACCCAATAAAGCAGTGCTGCGGTTACAGATGAACTATACACCGGATGACCGGCAGACTCCCCAACCCCTCGCCAACATAGGAAAGGATACATTGATCACCTTACTTGGCAGGTTTATTATACCCAATGCCAAAGTGAGCCTGGAGCAAGCTGTAAAAGACCGGACACGATATTACAAGGCGCTTAATGGCGACTCCCTGATTGTTAGCGCTGTAGACGGCGGAACAAGTGCCACCAGCTCACTACAAACGTCAGCGTACAGAATAATGTTTGAGCATTTAAAAATACCAGGAGTGGATACGGTAAAATTCAGCGCCAGTATACAAACGCATAACCTGATCACTGCCAACGCCATTGTACACGTATTAAGCAATGGGTCGAGTTTCGCAGCAGGGCTGAAACAAAAATATTTCAGATAGTCTTAATCATTTTATCATGAAAAAATCATTAAACATACAATGCCTGTTCTGGCTGGCTATCACGTTGTTAACGATTTCCTGTAAGAAGGACAGTAGCGATGGCTTTCTAAGCCCGGCACTCAAGTATACCAATCCTTCCATAAAGATAGCAGTAGGCGCCTCCCTGATACAATCCGGTGCTATGGTAGCAGATGAATCTACCAAACCGCTGGAGTTCACCATTGATGCCATTCACTATGAAGATGGAAAAATTGCCGATAAGTTGATGGCCTATAAAGTAGATACCTACTTCTGGCAAGCAGAGTATACAGGAAAGGAGAAAACGGTACAGGAGTTAGACAAGAAGCGCACCAAGGTGAATCGCCCTGCCGTTGATATCAACCCTGCGAATGGAAATATCGTCATCTACCCGGAGTCTAGTGATACCACCATATTTACCAAAGGCAAGTATATCATTGACGTAAGAGTGAAAAACAGTGGCGGAGAACGTCTTATTAAATCTGCCTTAACCATAGACGTTAGTTACGCATTGCCTTATACTTACCGGCTCGCTGGTCTTGACGGCAAAATAACAGGCCTTGATGTAACCTTTGACAGGCAGGTAAACACCGGCAATAAAATACTGGTATACGTACTGAAAAAAGACGGCACCGCGGTGGATCCGAAAACGTTACTCGGATACGATTATTCCAGTAACCCGGATGTAACAGACTTAAAGGATTGGCATAACCTCGGTTTGAATAATCCTACTAAGTACACTGAATTCCCCGATCACCTGGAGCTGGAGATAGCCGGGTTCCCACTCCCCTTCGTTTCCGGACAGGTGCTGAGGATCGATATGTATAATAACGGAGATATCAACGGTGGCTATTTCAACTACTGGTTTGACATGTCTATTCTTAAAGAAGGTATCTGGAAAGTAACGATTCAGTTGAAGTATAATTAACGATCTGTTGTTACTTTCATAATTGTTAAGAGGCTGACCAGATTTTACTTTGGTCAGCCTCTTGTTTTATAACTGAATCCCCATCCAGCATTAATCGTGCACCGTCATCGTGTGAGATTTGTAATCTTCCATCCGGCGTTTACCATTTTATTTTCAGTTCGGAACGCCTGTTCTGCTTATATTCATCTTCCTTGCACGGCACCCCGTCCTTACAACCGTTCACTGGATTCCCCTCCCCTTTATTGCTATAATAGAGGCGTTTCGGATCGATGCCCTTATTAACGAGGTAATCTATTACCGCATAACAACGTAATGCCGACAAATCGGTGTTATATTGATCAGAACCACGGTTGTCTGCAAAGGAAGCAATCACGATCTTCCAGTTGGGGTGACGCTTCAGCACTGCTGCCACCTGGTCCAGGATCCTGCGGGATGCTGTAAGCAGTGACGCACTGTTATAATCATATAAGAACTTCAGTTCCTCCAGTTGTTGTTTATCTGTTTCTTCTTCTGCGGTATGTTTTTTCTCCACCAAACCTGGTTGTCCGATTGGCACAGATGGTACACTATGCTCCGTTTCCACCACCGGATTCCTGTTGCGGTCAACCCTGTTAAAGTAATCGGGATCAGAGAAGTAATAGATATCATCCTTGCCCATGCCGCCCTGCCTGTTGGATGCTATATACCCTTCATAGCCGTTACGTTTCAGTATGAGCCCTAAATCATCGCCCGCGGAGTTAAACGGCACCTTCATATTCTGCGGTATTTCCCAGCTGGATTTCGCCCCTTTTACACGATAGATGTCATATCCACCCATCCCTGCATAACCTCTGCTGGAGAAGTAAAGAATGCCTTCTTCATTAACAGTGGGGAAGGTTTCAGAAGCCACCGTGTTTACCTGGTTGCCACAGTTGATGGGCGTTCCCCAGGTACCATCTGCCTGTTTTTCCGAGTACCAGAGATCTGTCTGACCTTGCCCGCCCGGGCGGTCAGATACAAAATACAGTACGTCGCCGCCAAAACTGAGTACTGCATGACTGGACGAGTATCCTGGTACATTAATACCCGGCATCAATACGGGGGTTTCCCATTTCCCATTCTTTTTTACAGACTGGTAGATCTGCAACTGGCGGACACCATTCACGATACCTTTCCCGGTGACTGGTACATCCCGGCCCTGTATGTTGATAGTGGCGTAGAGGGTATCCTCTGCGCTGCTAAGACACACCGGGCCGATATGATAATCATATTTGCCCAGCAATGCCGGCACCAGCTCTTCCAGGTAGGTGTTGGAATTGTCGCCGGAGTATTGCTGATAAACATATGCTTTATAATAAGGCAGTTCCGTACGTTTGTCCGTAGGTGGCTTTGACTGTGAGCCACCATTAAGTGCCATCGAGCGGTATCCGTTTGACATCAGCAGCAAACCTTTCTTTACTACTCCACTTACCAGGTCCGAGTTGGGCGTATTCAGCTCCTTAACGGGTTTTAATTGTACAGGGGCCGCCTGTTTACCCCATACAACGGCACTGTCGCAACTTTGCAGGGCAATCTCTTTTAATGTAAGACTGTCTGCATCAGACGTAGCAAACAAAATATATTGTTGCTTTGCCGCGTCATACTGCTCCAGCTGCCGAAGCACTTCTCCATAAGCAAAATAAGCGGATGCAGGACGGTCAGTACGGCTGGTGATCTCCTGGTATATATCCGAGGCTTCCTTATAGTAACCGATCTCGTGGTAGCTATGAGCCATTTTCATCAGCTGATCCACAGGCATCTTATTCCCTTTATTGCGGGCAATCCTGTTATAGAGCGCTCCTGCCTCCGCATACTGCTGCCTTGCATAAGCTGCGTTAGCTAATTGCGACAGGCTTTTCTGCTCCTGGCTAAACAGGCTGAAAGCCCTCAAAAACATCAGCGGAATAATAATTATAATGCAACGTATCATACGGGTAGAAACTAATGGTTAAAAATACCTGGGGTTCTTTACTGCGAAATTTTTCGAAGGAATTAAAAAGCCTAGTGATATTTCATGTGATCCTCCCTGGTAACCCGCCATTTTATTAATGCTCAGGTCATAGGAATACCCGATACGCAAATTTTCTGTCGCGTAAAATTCCACCATCACACTGGCTGCATCCAGTTCACTCAGATCCTTCTGCAGGTTGGTTTTGTTCCATACCCCCACACCTGTACGATAGGAAGCGCCTGCCCACAGCTTTTCACCGATCAGCAGAAAGGCATTTATGTCTACGTTAGTAGGTCCCTTAAAGTCTTCCTTGATAAGGATAGAAGGCTTCAGCTGTAAGTGCTCTCCCAGCGGAAACATAGCACCCGTAGTAATATACAGGTGCTGTGTTTTGCGAATAGTAGAATAGTTGTTTCCTTTCCAGCTGTAACGCGAAGCGTCAGTATAAAGGGAAAAGAGGTCCATAACAGAAGCGCCTGCATAAAAACGGGAAGTATAGTAGTAAATCCCGAAGCGGGCATCCGGTACCCACACACTCTTTTTACCCAGAGGTATCGCGGAATCGTCATTATCCGTGTATTGCAGCGCCGAGCCATCAATGGAGTACTGGGTAACCCCTCCTCCTATACCGAAGCATAGCCGGCGCGTGCCTTCATCATCCAGCGGAATCCGGTACGAGTAAGAGCCATAGAGCGACAAAGCATCCTGCGGACCCAGTTTATCAAACAACATTTGCAGCCCCAATCCCACCTTATTTTCACTGGCAGGAGTTACTCCATCTATTGACACTCCCCCTGTACGGGGCGCACCTGGAAATCCGGCCCACTGATGGCGGTAAACGGTATTCACGTACAAGTCTTCCTTATAGCCCGCATAGGCAGGGTTAATACTTAACCCGTTGAACACGTACTGGCTGAACTGTATGTTTTGTTGCGCCATTCCGCGCATACCTGTTGCCAGCAGCAAGACCATTATTCCTGCTTTGAGTACTGTTTGCATCTTTTACACGTTTTTTGTAGCAGATAATATTGTTGTCTTTTACCGTATTATTGTTACCCAACCTTTATACTTCCTGATACCATCCGGCTTCTTCACTTCCAGTATATAGTAGTAGGTGCTTTCATTCAGGTTAGAACCGTCCCAGTTGTTGCGGTAATCCTTAGACTGGTACACCTGTCCGCCCCAGCGATTGAAGATGTATATCGCTGAACCCGGGTATTTCTCCAGTCCGCCGATGATGAACCTTTCGTTCTTACCATCACCATTCGGCGTGATCACATTCGGGAAAGACAAGTCCGATCCTTCAATTCCTGCCGTAGAAACCCCTACGTTATTGGTACTGTCCGCGTCCGGCATGTTTGTGCTGTAGGCACTCGCTTCGTTGATCAGCTGTCCGCCTTCTATCACACGGGCTGTCAGTGTCATCTGTACCGTGGCACCAACTGCCAGGTCACCGATGTTCCATTCTACCAGTTTGGTAGCTGCTGTTACCACTACCTCTCCTTTTTCTGCGGACGTATGGGTAGGCACATCCAGTTGTACCGGCAGGCGGTCTTCTGCTTTTACGCTGGTCACTGGTATGTTACCCGCATTCTTTACAGTGATGCGGTAGGTAAGGCTCTGGCCCATGCGGTAAGGACCTGTTACCGGTGCAACGATCTCTTTGGTAACGATCAGGTCACCGGCCAGTTTATCCGTATCCGTTATAGTTACCGTGGCGTCGCTGACAGCGCCTGTTGTAAAGGTGTAGCTGGCAGATTTTCCACCGGTAAGCAGGAACACCACTGTTTCCGGAGATTCTACTTCGTTGTCGTCCAGCACACTCACGGGAACGGTTACACTGCTGGCGCCTGCCGGGATGGTGATACTGCCGGTAATGGCCCTGTAATCTGCATCCGGTGTGGCCGTGCCACCTATCATGTATTGTATGGTGATCGGTTCTGCGGTACGTTTACCACTGGCCAGACTGATCGTGAACGCACCATTGATACCCGGTTCAGTAGCATCCGGTTTGCTGGCGGTAACGAGCAGGTTCAGGTTAGTATTATCGTCGTCTGCAATGTTTACAGTCGCGGTGTTGCTGGTACCTACTGTGTAATTTATTGCGGCAGACTTACCTCCTGTCACCGTGAGCACCACTGTTTCTGCCGGTTCTATCAGATCATCGTCTGTTACGTTTACTGGTATCGTTATACTACGCTGGCCTGCAGGGATCACCGCGGTGCCGGTAAGTGTTGTATAGTCGGCGCCTGCAGTAGCAGTACCTGCTACGGTATAAGTGACCGTGACGTCTGCAGCTGGTATTTTGCCGCTGGCAAGACTAATCGTGAATTCCCCTGGAGTGGATGGTTCTGCCGCATTGGGTTTGGTAGCGTTGACCACCAGATCCAGGTTTTTGTCGTCATCATCTGCTATGGTCACTGTAGCAGTATTGCTGGTACCTGGTGTAAACACGAGGCCGGTTGCCGTACCACCAGCTCCCGTGATGATCACGGTTTCGTTTCCTTCGATCAGCTGATCATCGGTTACAACTACGGGAACGGTTATACTATTCTGGCCCGCAGGAATCACTACTGTGCCGGTGAGGGCAGTATAGTCAGTACCGGCGATCGCCGTACCTGCTACGGTATATTTAGCAGTGATGTCCACAGCCGCAGTAACACCGGTTGGCAGACTGATAGTGAAGCTGCCATTGGTAGCCGGTTCTGCACCATCGGCATTTTTGGTAACGTTCAGTACCAGGTTGCTTTCATCATCGGTGATATTCACGGTAGCCGTATTGTTGGCGGTGAGCGTGAAGTTGGTGGAGCTGGCGCTGGTCAGTGTCAGGATCACCGTTTCCGTACCTTCTATCACCTTGTCGTCTATAACTGTTACTGGTATGGTGACGCTGTTCTGTCCCGCCGGGATAGTGACGGTACCGGTGAGGGCAGTATAATCTGCATTCGCCGTTGCAGTACCTGCTATGGTATAGTTCACTGTGATAGCTTCAGACGAAGTGATACCCGCAGGAAGGCTTATTTTAAATCCACCATTGGTAGCCGGTTCTGCGCCATCAATGTCTTTGGTGGCAGCCAGTACCAGTTTAGCAGGTGTAACGCTTTCATCATCCGTAATATTTACGGTAGCATTACTATTGCCGGTGAAGGTGAAGTTGGCAGAAGTACCGCCGTTGAGAGTGGCGACTACTGTTTCTGTTACTTCTATAATCCGATCATCTGATACTACTACGGGAACGGATACACTATTTTGTCCGGCAGGTATTACTACAGTACCTGTGAGGGTAGTATAATCAGCCCCGGCGGTGGCGGTACCCGTTACGGTATAGTTCACCGTGATCGCTTCAGATGAGGTAATTCCCGCGGGCAGGCTTATCTTAAAGTTACCGTTGGTAGCAGGTTCTGCGCCGTCTGTATCTTTAGTGATGGTCAGTGCCATACTCGCCGGTGTGATACTTTCATCATCGGCGATATTTACCGTAGCATTACCGTTGCCGGTGAAAGTGAAGCCCGTGGAAGTCCCACCGTTGAGTGTCATGATCACGGTTTCTGTGACTTCAATTACCTGGTCATCTTTTACGGTTACGGGAACGGATACACTGTTTTGTCCCGCTGGGATGGTGATCGTTCCTGTAATGGCATTATAATCAGTACCACTGGTAGCAGTACCAGCTATAGCATAGTTTACGGCGATGTCTTCGGAAGAAGCTATGCCTGAAGGCAAGCTGATTTTGAACGCACCGTTAGTGCCCGGCTCAGCGGCATCTGTTGTTTTCGCCACAGTCAGTGTCCGGTTTGCAGGTGTATCCTCATCATCCGTAATATTCACCGTAGCATTACCTGTACCGGTAAAGGTGAAGCTGGTGGAAGTTCCGCCGTTCAGTGTCATCATCACGGTTTCTGTATGCTCAATCAGCTGATCGTCCATTACAGTTACTGGTATGTTCACACTGTTCTGGCCTGCCGGGATAGTAATCGTTCCGGTGATGGCGGTATAGTCTGTACCAGCGGTGGCGGTGCCGCCAATCGTATAATTAACGGTGATATCTTCGGAAGAAACAATACCAGCAGGCAGACTAACTTTAAATTCACCATTGGTGCCTGGCTCTGCGGCATCTGTTGTTTTAGTGACCGTCAATACCCTATTGGCAGGATCGCCCTCATCGTCGGTGATGTTCACGGTAGCACTGCTGGTACCTGTGAAAGTGAAGCTGGTAGACGTTCCCCCGTTCAATGTCATGATCACTGTTTCCGTGTTCTCAATTAACTGATCATTTATTACAGTTACCGGTACACTCACGCTGTTCTGACCAGCAGGAATGATAATTGTTCCTGTAATTGCGGTATAGTCTGCACCGCTGGTAGCAGTACCACTCATGGTATAGCTAACCGTAACATCTTCAGAGGAAGCGATACCCGTTGGCAGACTGATCTTAAATCCACCGTTGGTAGCAGGTTCTGATGCATCTGTTGTTTTAGTTACTGTCAGCACACGGTTAGTCGCTGTGTTTTCGTCATCTGTAATATTCACAGTAGCGTTACCGGTGCCGGTGAATGTAAAGCTGGTGGAGGAGCCTCCATTCAACGTCATGATCACCGTTTCTGTATTCTCAATCAACTGGTCATCGATTACGGTTACCGGTATGTTCACACTATTCTGACCCGCAGGGATAGTGATAGTACCTGTGATGGCGGTATAGTCTGTGCCACTGGTGGCCGTACCGGCGATGGTATAGTTTACGGTGATAGCTTCAGAAGAAGCGATACCTGCCGGCAGACTGATCTTAAAGCTGCCGTTGGTAGCCGGTTCTGATGCATCTGTTACTTTACTCACCGTAAGCACACGATTAGCCGCTGTGTTCTCATCATCTGTAATATTCACAGTGGCATTACCAGTACCGATGAAAGTAAAGCTGGTGGATGTTCCACCGTTCAACGTCATGATAACCGTTTCTGTGTTCTCTATCAGTTGATCGTCTTTTACCGTTACCGGTATGCTCACGCTATTCTGACCTGCAGGGATGGTAATCGTTCCTGTAATGGCAGTATAGTCTGTGCCGCTTGTAGCGGTGCCACCCATAGTATAGTTAACGGTAATATTTTCTGATGAAACAATGCCGGCCGGAAGACTGATAGTGAAGCTACCATTAGTAGCTGGTTCTGCAGCATCTGTTGTTTTCACAATGCTGAGTCTTCGGTTAGCTGCGGTATTTTCATCATCCACAATATTCACGGTAGCGGTGGCGCCGCCGGTGAATGTGAAACTGGTCGATGTACCACCTGTAATGGTCATGCCTACTGTTTCGGTATTCTCCAGGATCTGGTCATTGATCACAGGTACGGGTACAGTAACACTGTGCTGACCAGCAGGGATGACTGCGGTGCCGCTCAGGGCTGTATAGTCTGATCCGCTGGTGGCAGTACCGCCAATGGTATAGGTCACCGTAATAGCTTCTGATGAAGCAACACCTGCAGGCAGGCTGATGGAAAACTCTCCATTTGTACCTGGTTCTGCGGCATTTTTTGTGGCGGTTACAGCGAGTATGCGGTTAGCTGCAATGTCGTCGTCATCCAGTATGTTGACGGTGGCGCTGCCGTTGCCGGTGAAACTAAAGCTGGCAGAGGATCCGCCGCTCAGTGTCATCACTACGGTTTCCGTATTTTCTATCAGCTTGTCATCGATCACCGGTACCTGGATAGTAACGCTGTTCTGACCGGCAGGTATCACTGCTGAAGTGCTGAGGGTGGTGTAATCAGTACCTGCAGTGGCGGTGCCACCGATGGTATAGTTTACAGTTACATTTTCAGCAGCGGTAATACCCGCAGGCAAACTAATGGTAAATCTACCGGCGGTAGACGGTTCTGCTGCATCGGCAGTTTTTGCCACGCTGAGTATCCGGTTCGCCACTACGTTATCATTATCAACAATATTTACGGTAGCATTACCTATGCCGGTGAAAGTGAAGCTGTTGGACGTACCACCGTTCAGCGTCAGGATCACGGTTTCTGTATTCTCAATCACCTTATCGTCAGTTACGATAACTGGAACGGCTACACTATTCTGACCGGCCGGTATGGTAATCACCCCGGTGAGCGCCGTATAGTCTGTGCCGGCAGTGGCCGTACCTGTTATGGTGTAGTTAACAGTAATATCTTCAGAAGACGTAAATCCTGCAGGCAAACCAATATTAAAGCTGCCATTAGTAGCTGGTTCTGCGCCATCACTGATATGGGTTACTGATAATACGCGGTTAGCAGCCGTGTTATCGTTATCTGCAATATTTACGGTGGCATTACCGCTGGTACTGCTGGCGGCGAATACAAAGCTGGTAGACGTTCCGCCTGTCAGCGTCATAATCACGGTTTCCGTGCCTTCGATGATCTGGTCATCTGTTACAGTTACCGGTACAGCAACGCTGTTCTGACCAGCAGGTATTACTACGGAGCCGGAGAGGTTTGCATAATCGGTACCATTCACGGCGGTGCCGGCGATGGTATAATTCACAGTGATATTTTCTGCAGCGGTTATACCGGCAGGCAGACTTACATTGAAGTTGCCATTGGTGGCTGGCTCTGCGCCATCTGCGGTTCTGCTTACCAGCAATACCCGGTTTGCGGCAATATCATCGTCATCATTAATATTCACGGTAGCATTACCGTTGGTAGTGCTGGCAGTGAAGTTGAAATTGGCAGAAGTGCCACCGGTAAGTGTCAGGATCACGGTCTCTTTGCTTTCAATGACCTGGTCATTGATCACACTCACTGGCACGCCTACACTATTTTGTCCGGCAGGGATCACTACGGTGCCACTGAGGGTATTATAGTCGGTTCCGCTTGTGGCAGTACCAGCTACGGTATAATTCACGGTAATATCTTCGGCCGAGGTTACTCCGCCAGGCAGGCTGATAGTAAAGCTGCCGTTGGTAGATGGTTCTGCCGCATCGCCTGCATTGTTTACACTCAGTACACGGTTAGCCGGGGTGTTATCGTCATCTGCGATATTCACCGTAGCATTTCCGCTGGTACTGCTTGCCACGAGCGTAAAGCTGGTGGATGTAGCCCCCGTGGCCGTTAATATTACTGTTTCTGTATTTTCTATAATCTGATCGTTGATCACGTTTACGGTTACCGGTACATTATTCTGACCGGCAGGGATCACCACAGTTCCGCTAAGAGCTGTGTAATCAATACCACCGGTAGCAGTACCACCTATGGTGTAATGAACGGTGAGGTCTTCCGCAGCGGTGTATCCGGCGGGCAAACCAACCGTAAAGTTGCCATTGGTAGCTGGTTCTGCACCGTTTACAGGATTCGTGACATTGATCACCAGGTTAGCCGGGATGTTATCATCATCTGTAATATTCACGGTAGCATTACCACTGGTTGTGCTGGCAGTGAAGGTAAAGCTGGTACTTGCGCCACTTGTGAGCTGGAGGATCACCGTTTCGGTAGTTTCAATTACCTGGTCGTTGATCACTGGCACTGTTACGGCTACACTATTCTGACCGGCAGGAATTACTACCGTACCACTCAGCGCGGTATAATCTGTTGCACTGGTAGAAGTACCACCGGTAGTGTAATTCACGGTGATGTTTTCAGCTGCCGTGATACCTGCAGGCAAACTGATAGTGAAGACACCATCTGTACCTGGTTCCGCGGCATCAGTGGTTTTCACGACACTCAGCACACGGTTAGCCGCCACGTCGTCATTGTCCGTGATATTCACAGTGGCGTTGCCTGTACCGGTAAATGTGAAGCTGGTGGAGCTACCGCCGGCAAGGGTCATGATCACAGTTTCAGTGCCTTCGATCAGCTGATCGTCCAGCACAGCTACGGGCACGGCTACACTATTCTGACCAGCAGGGATCACTACTGTACCGGCAAGAGCAGTATAGTCTGTGCCGCTGGTGGCGGTGCCTGTGGTAGTATAGGTAACGGTGATATCTTCTGCCGCGGTATATCCTGCCGGCAAACTGATATTGAAGGAACCGTTGGTAGCTGGTTCTGCGGCGTCTCCCGTTTTGGCAACACTCAGCACGCGGTTAGCCGCCACGTTATCATTGTCCGTGATATTCACGGTAGCGTTGCCGGTACCAGTGAAGGTAAAGCTGGCAGAGGATCCGCCGGCGAGAGTTGCGATCACGGTTTCTGTATTCTCTATAATCTGGTCGTCAGTTACTATAACTGGCACGGCTACACTATTCTGGCCCGCCGGAATCACTACCGTACCGCTTAAGGCAACGTAGTCGGTGCCCGCAGCAGCGGTACCCGCTACCGTATAGTTCACGGTAATGTTTTCGGCTGCTGTGATGCCTGCTGGCAGACTTACGCTGAAAGAACCATCAGTGGAAGGTTCTGCCCCATCTGCAGTTTGGTTAATATTCAACACCAGGTTAACCGGATTGCTGGCCTCATCATCTGTAATATCTGCGGTTGCGCTGCCATTGGTACTGCTGGCCACCAGGTTAAAGTTTGTACTGGTTCCACCTGTCAATGTCACGATCACCGTTTCCGTATTTTCAATGATCTTATCGTCTTTTACTACTACCGGCAGGGTTACGCTGTTCTGGCCGGCTGGCAGCACAATGGAATTGCCTATAGCACCGTAATCCGTGCCACTGGTGGCTGTACCAGCTACAGTATAGTTCACGGTAATATCCTGAGATGCGGTGTATCCTGCAGGTAAACTAATACTGAATGCCGCATTAGTAGATGGTTCTGCACCGTCGGTGGTTTTGGTGATATTCAACACAAGCGCAGCAGGCGATTTGTCATCGTCTTCAATATCCAGGAAAGCATTGCCATTTGTGGCGCTGCTGGTGAAGCTAAAGTTGGTACTGGTGCCACTGTTCAGGGTCATGATCACGGTTTCCGTGCCTTCAATGATCTGGTCATTGATAACAGTTACCGGTACTACCACGCTGTTCTGGTTGGCAGGAATCACTACTGTGCCGGTGAGGTTCGTATAGTCAGTGCCGTTAATAGCAGTACCTGTGATAGTATAGTTTACAGTTACATTTTCCGCCACTGTAATGCCTGTGGGCAAACTGATCCTGAATTCACCGTTAGTAGATGGTTCTGCCGCATCAGCGGTCCTGATCACGCTTAACACGAGGTTGCCCGGTATATTGTCTTCATCGGTAATATTCAGGGCAGCATTACCATTGGTAGTGCTGGCAGTATAAGTGAAGCTGCCGGAAGTGCCACCGGTAATGTTCATGATCACGGTTTCTGTATTCTCAATAACCTGATCATCTGCTACATTCACTGGTACGGCTATACTATTTTGGCCGGCCGGTATGATCACCGTACCGCTGAGGGCAGTATAGTCTGCGCCGGCAGTGGCGGTACCGGTAACGTTATAGTTCACAGTAACAGGTGCCGATGCGGTATAACCTGCAGGCAAACTGATACGGAACGAGCCGTTGGTGCCTGGTTCGGCTGCATCCGCTGTTTTGGTCACACTGAGCACAAGATTAGCAGCGATGCCATCATCATCTGTAATATTTGCGGTAGCATTACCATTAGTGGTGCTGGCAGTAAACACAAAGGATGGAGAAGTGCCGCCGGTGACAGTGAGCGTCACTGTTTCGGTTCCTTCTATAATCTTGTCATCTGAAACGATCAACGGTACGGGCACACTATTCTGACCGGCAGGTAATACAATGGAGCCGGAGAGTGTAGTGTAATCTGTTCCGTTAACGGCCGTACCTGTGATGGTATAATTTACGGTCACCGGCTGGGCGGAGGTAACACCTGCCGGCAGACTGATGGTGAATGTTCCATTAGTACCCGGTTCTGCAGCATCTGTTGTTTTGGAGATGCTGATTACCTGGTTAGCCGCGGTATTGTCGTTATCGGTAATGTTCACCGATGCAGTGCTGTTACCGCTTGCGGGTGTAAAGTTAAAGCTTGTGCTGGTACCACCGGTAAGCGTAACCGTTACTGTTTCTGTACCTTCTATTACCTGGTCATCGGTTACATCTACAGGCACCTTAACACTGGTCTGACCGGCTGGTATCTGTACTGTACCGGACAGGCTGGCGTAGTCGGTACCGGCAGTAGCTGTACCGCCTACGGTATAATTCACGGTAATGTCTTCTGATGCAGTATAACCTGCAGGCAGACTGATGGTAAACTCGCCATCGGTAGACGGCTCTGCGCCATCAGCGCTATTGGTTACCAGCAATACATTGTTCGTGTTGTTATTATCATCGTCAGTGATATTCACCGTTGCGTTATTGCCCGCTGCATCTGCAGTATAGGTAAATGAGTTACCGTCTGTACCACCGGTGAGTGTCAATATTGCTGTTTCGGTATTCTCAATGATCTTGTCATCTATAACAGACAGTGGTATAGTAACGCTGTTGGTATTTGCGGGCAGCGTGATAGTGCTGATAGCGTAGTCGGTATTACGGACAGCGGTACCACTCATGTTATAATTCAGTGTGATACTGGCGGCGGAAGTATAACCCGCAGGCAAACTTATCGTATACGCGCCACCGGTAGATGGCTCTGCCGCATCGGTGGTCTTCACTACTTTCAGTACCTGGTTGGCAGCAATCGCGTCATTATCCGCTATGTTCACCGTCACATCATCATTAGCCGGATCCGGTGGGAAGATAAATGCGTTACCGCCACCGTCTATAGCACTGCCAGACAAAAGCGTAAATATCATTGTTTCAGTAGGTTCAATGATCTGGTCGTCCAATACATTGAGATCTACCGTTACGCTGTTGGTATTTGCCGGGATCACGATAGCGCCCAGGGCCTGGTAGTCCACACCGGATATGGCGGTACCGGATATCTTATACCCTACCG
Organism: Chitinophaga sp. RAB17; assembly: GCF_052114225.1. NCBI lineage: Bacteria > Pseudomonadati > Bacteroidota > Chitinophagia > Chitinophagales > Chitinophagaceae > Chitinophaga > Chitinophaga sp. RAB17. The sequence continues at coordinate 78,035 of NZ_JBFREI010000016.1, forward strand.
TAACAGGCCATGCGGAAGTGGCAACACCTGCGAGCTTCACCGTGAAGGTGCCTTTGGTAGCCGGTTCTGCGGCATTGGTGCCGGCAATTACCTGTAATGGTGTGCTGCTGGCAGCGTTGGCGTCAATGATGTTCACTACCGCTCCATTACCTGAAGGGTCTATCGTGAACGGATAACTGCTGGAGGCTGCGCTGGTAAGGGTCAGTACCACCGTTTCAGGCCCCTCGATGATGCCATCGTTACCGGCGTCTACATCAATGAATACTTCATTGGCTCCCGCCGGTATAACGATCTTACCAGCAGACAGTCCCAGCAAATTATAGTCAGTTATATCAGTGGCTGTTCCCCCAAGGGTAAAGCTAATCACTACATCTTCAGAGCTGGTAATACCAGGCGCCAGGGCTATTCTGTACTGCCCTTTAGCACCGCCTTCTATGGCGTCAGATACTTTGGTGAGCAATACAACATTGCTGTTTCCTGCATGATCATTATCAGTAATAGTAACGGTAGCAGTACCTCCCCCACTTGCAGCGGTGTAAGTGAACTGCGCATCGTTGCCACCCGTGATATTCAGGATCACTGTTTCATCAGGCTCTATCACGGTATTGTCTATCACATTCACTGGAACGGATACACTATTTTGGCCGGCAGGGATGGTGATGATGCCGGTAATGGCCTGGTAATCTGTGCCAGGAGTGGCAGTGCCACCGGCCACAGTATAAGCCACCTGAATATCCCTGGCAGCTGTAATTCCTGTCGGGAGACTTATACGGAAACTACCATTGGTAGCTGGTTCTGCGGCATCAGCTGTTTTGGTAACAGCAAGTACCTGGTTAGCAGCTGTATTATCATCGTCTGTTATATTCACAACAGCATTGCCATTGGTAGTGCTGGCAGTATATGCGAAACTGCTGCTGGTACCACTGCTGATCGCAAGATTCACGGATTCCGTACCTTCTATGATCTGGTCATTGATAACATTAACAGGAACGGCTATACTATTCTGACCGGCAGGGATAGTAACAGTGCCGGTAAGGGCGGTATAATCAGCGCCACCTGTGGCTGTACCGCTGATAGTATATGTGACATTGATATCTTCTGATGGCAGTATACCGGCAGGCAGACTGATTGTAAACCCGCCATTGGTAGCTGGTTCCGCCGCGTTGCCATTATTGGTAGCACTCAGTACGCGATTCGCCGCTGAGTTTTCATCATCTGTAATATTTACGGTAGCATTACTGTTGGTAGTGCTGGCGGTATAGGTAAAGCCAGTGCTGGTGCCACCTGTAAGCGTCATGATCACAGTCTCTGTGTTTTCCACGATCTGGTCGTTGATCACACTCACTGGCACGGATACACTGTTTTGTCCTGCGGGCAGGATTACGGTACCTGTCAGCGCCGTGTAGTCTATGCCACTACCTGCCGTACCTGCTGCGGTATAGTTTACCGTAATTGGTAAAGCTGCAGTGTAACCGGTAGGCAGACTTATCTTAAAGGAGCCATTGGTACCTGGTTCTGCGGCATCGCCATCGTTCACCACACTCAGTACCTGGTTCGCAGCAATGTTATCGTTGTCCAGGATATCAGCGGTAGCACTGCCGTTGGTAGTGCTGGCAGTAAAGCTAAAGCTGGTGCTGGTGCCACCTGTCAGCGTTGCAATTAATGTTTCTGTGCCTTCAATAATCTGATCATCTGATACGACTGCTGAAATATCCACGCTGTTCTGACCTGCAGGCAGGATTACGCTGCCGCTTAAGCCAGCATAGTCGGTACCGTTGGTACCCGTACCTGTAATGGTGTAGTTAACTGTTACCGGTTCTGATGATCTTATCGTTGCAGGTAAACTAATCCTGAAGCCACCATTAGTGGAAGGCTCTTCGAGATCAGACAGTTTCACTATGCTGAGTACACGGTTTGCCGCTGTATTGTCATCATCTGCGATATTGATCGTTTCATCACCATCTGTGGTGCTTGGGGTAAAGACCAGCGCCCCGGCTGTACCGCCGGTAAGCGTCACGGCTACTGTTTCTACATTTTCAATGAATTTATCATCTATCACATTCACCGGTAATGCCACGTTGTTGGCTCCCGCCGGAATGGTGATAGTACCGCTCAGATTGGCGTAATCTACGCCAGTTGTGCCCGTACCTGCCACGGTATAACTCACTGTAATAGGTTGAGCTATTGTAACACCGGCAGGCAAACTAATGCGGAAGGCACCGTTGGTAGCTGGTTCCGCAGCATCAGCCGTTTTGGTAACCGACAGCACGCGGTTAGCGGGCTGGTCGTCATTATCAATAATATTGCCCGTAACACTGACTGGATCAGGGGTAAAGGTAAAGCTGGATGAGGATGCACCAGTGACGGTGATCACTACTGTTTCCGTACCTTCTATGATCTGGTCATCAACAATATTGGCGACCATGGAGGTTGCACCTGTGCCTCCAGCGGGAATGGTGGCAGTACCACCAAAATGCGCCGGTGTGAGGCCAATATAGTCCGTTCCTTTAGTGGCAGTACCACCAACTGTATAATTAATGGTTATTGCTTCTGAAGAAGTGATTCCCGTAGGGAGATGGAAATTAAATCTGATGGAAGCACCACCTTCGGCCCCATCCCGCGCCAATTCCAGGATCACGGTACGGTTAGCCGGTGTATTATCGTCATCTGCAATATCTACTGTAGCAGATGCCGCTGTGGACGAAGCTGTAAAGTTGAAACTGGTACTGGTTCCGGATGTAACATTCAATATTACCGTCTCTGTTTTCTCAATCACCTGGTCATCTGTGACGTTTACAGGTACCAATACGCTATCCTCACCTGCAGGAATGATGATCGTACCGGAGATCGGCGTATAGTCGGTGCTACCAGCTGTACCAGCCACTGTATAACTCACCGTAATCGGCTCGGAAGAAGTGACACCGGCAGGCAGGCTCACACTGAAGCTGCCATTGGTAGCCGGTTCCGCCGCATTGGCCATATTACCTACAGTGAGTATGCGGTTAGCTGTAGTGTTGTCGTCATCCGTAATATTTGCAGACGCATTACCGTTTGTGGTGCTGGCAGTATAAGTAAAGTTGGCAGAAGTACCACCTGTGAGTGTTAATACTATTGTTTCAGTATTCTCAATCACCTTGTCGTTTATCACTGTTACCGGCAATGCTATGCTATTCTGCCCGGCCGGAATGATGGCAGTACCACTTATTGACGTATAGTCGGTACCGTTGGTAGCAGTACCGGCTATGCTGTAATTCACAGTGATATCTTCTGAAGGTAAAACACCCGAAGGTAAACTGATCTTGAACGCAGCATTGGTGGCTGGTTCTGCTCCATCAATAGTTTTAGTGATACTCAACACACGATTGGCTGCAGTGTTATCATCATCCGCAATATTCACTGTAGCATTGCCATTGGTGGTGCTGGCAGTGAAAGCAAAGCTGGTGCTGGTACCACCGGTTATTGTCATAATAACCGTTTCGGCATTTTCCATCAGCTGATCATCAACAACAGTCACAGGTACCACTACGCTATCCTGGCCGGCGGGTATTATCACCGAGCCTGTCAGCGTAGTATAGTCGGTACCGTTAGTAGCGGTTCCGCTGGTTGTATAAGTTACGGTAATAGGTTCTGAAGAAGTGACACCTGCAGGCAGACCTATCTTAAACGCCCCGTTGGTGGCTGGCTCGGACGCATCGCCGGCATTGCGGACACCTAAAACGCGGTTAGCGGCGGTGTTATCATCATCGGCGATGTTGGCCGTAGCGCTGCCATTGGTGCTGCTGGCAGTGAAGCTAAAGCTGGTGCTGGTACCGCCGGTCACCGTTGCTATCACCGTTTCTGTGTTCTCTATGATCTTGTCATCGGCAACAGTGATCGGTAAGGGTACGCTGTTCTGTCCTGCAGGCAGCAGCACAGATGTTCCCAGAGCAGTGTAATCTATGCCACTACCGGCAGTACCTGCGGATGTATAGGAGATGGTTATGTCCTCAGATGCTGTGACACCAGCAGGTAAACTGATAGTAAACTTGCCGTTGGTAGCCGGTTCTGCGGCGTCAGTGTTTTTCGTAATAGCAAGTACACGGTTAGCCGGTATGTCGTCATTGTCGGCTATGTTCGCTGTAGCGCTGCCTTCAACAGGATCAGCAGTAAAGGTAAAGTTGCCGGATGAAGCGCTGGTAATGGTAAGTATAATGGTCTCCGTACCTTCTATGACCTGGTCGTCTACTATAGATGCTATGTTTGCACTTGCATTGCCGCCCGCAGTAATACTGATTGTACCGGTGAGATGCGCCGGGGTAGCGCCATTATAGTCCGTGCCTTTTACAGCTGTACCGCTTATGGCATATTTGACTACTACTGTCTCTGAAGAAGTAATGCCTGGAGGGAGAAGGAAATTAAACCTGGCGGTAGAACCACCTTCAGCACCATCACGATCTTTCACTACTCTCACCACAAGATTAGCGGGCGTATTGTCATCGTCTATCACATTCACAATAGCATTAGCGGCAGAAGTATTCTGAGTAAGGGTAAAGTTGGCGGACGTCCCGCCGGTTACGGTGACCATCACCGTCTCTGCAACTTCGATCAACTGATCATCGCTTACAACTACTGGCAACACCACTCCATTCTGGCCTGCGGGAATCACTACTGAGCCGCTCAGCACACCATAATCCGCTCCTGGTGTAGCGGTACCACCAATACTATAGTTCACGGTGATGTCTTCCGATGCAGTAACACCTGCTGGCAGGCCTATGTTGAATGCGCCATTGGTAGCAGGTTCTCTTGCATCATTAACCGCGGTGACACCTACAGTGGTTTTAACAGGATTATTGCTGTCGTTATCAATAATATTCAGGGAGGCTGCTGCCTGTGTGCTGCTGATATTATAAGCGCTGCTGCTAGTAACACCGGTAGCCGCATTCAGGGTAACGGTGACACCCTCTGTAGTTTCGAGGATGTTATCATCAGCCACTACTACGGGGAGGGCTACACTATTGTTGCCTGCGGGGAAAGTAACCGTGCCGTTCAACGCCGTATAATCGGTACCGTTAGCAGCCGTACCTGTTACGGTGTAGTTTACGGTGATATCTTCTGTGGCCATTACGCCTGCAGGCAAGCTGATATTAAAGGAACCATTCTGTGTACCTTCTGTACCATCCTGTACTTTGGTGATAGTCAGTACCTGGTTGGCGGTTGTTACTCCACCGAAAGTGGAGAAGTTCTGAATACCGCTGAACTCAACGTATTCCACGCCATCCTGCTGACCGGTAGCTGATGGAGAAATCTCCGTAATATTAGTCAATCCTCCGGGAGTCAGGTCAGCCAGTGTGGCGGTAACATCACCTGTATGTTTGAACCATGCCCACCGTTGTGCGCCGGTTATGCCGCGGGTACCGGAGAGCATATTCTCCGCATTCGTTCTTTCAGCAGGATTCCAGAAGAGGCGAAGCGTAACGCCGCCGTTCTGGGTCAGGTTGGCGCCTGTGTAGGCGATATGTACCAGCCTGCGCATCAACTGCGTACCATAATCGGTGCCGCTGTTTTTACCCAGTGCTGTATTCATATCCCTGTTCACGTCCACAACAGCAGACAGTTTGGTAACATCCATGGTGTTGCCGTTCAGGGCAATGGAGGCTATGAATTTATTTGGATCAGAAGGATCAATGAAATAAAGCGTACCGTTATCGATACAGGTAGAGGCTATTGTTCTCACGGTAGCATCAGGTACCAGGTTAGCTGTACGCTGAAGATGACTGGTAACGAGTGTAAACACAACGCCATCTTTCAGCGCACCGAGGTTTTCAAAGCTTACAATACCGCCGTTAAAACCGGTGGCAGGTATTTCGGTAACCGTACCGGTTGCGAAGTCACCATCGCCATCTTCATCAATCATAATGGTGAAATCCTTAGCTGCGGTTCCTTTTACAGTAATACCGTTCAGGTCAAACTGCAAACTGAGGGGCTGCGTACTGATATCGTAATTGCTGAACTGCGTTTTCCACTCCTGGGTGAGGCGTTCAGGGATACAGCTACCCACAGGCAGATCTGTACCTGTTACGGTGAGTGCTGCGCTGTTGCTGCCGAGCAGGAGGTAACTTTTATCCGCGCCAAAAGTATTGGTGTTATCTGCATTGGTGGCAGCAATGGAACGAAGGCCGGCTGTGAGGATGGAGCCGGTATGCACGCTGCGGGATTGTTTTTGTACAAGTCCTTCTGCGTCATCACGACCAATACCAAAGATGTTGTTTTTATAGATGTTGTTGGTAGTAGCATTCCAGATCACCGAACCATTGGTGGCCAGGTAATCCTGTGCGGTAGTCTGGTCGAGTGTAATACCATATTTGATGCCGAGGTATGATTCTACCTGCCGCGCCTGTGTGGGTGTAAGCGCAGATTTATATACGATCACTTCGGGGATCTTACCGTTGAAGATACGACCGTCATATGTATTGTCATCTCCTGTGCGGCCACCCAGTTCAAAGAAAGCGCCGTCCGCCTGCGGTGCACAGTTGGTACCAAGAGGGCCTCGCAGGCCGTTCAGCCAGGTGCTTCCGTTCAACGAATTGTTGGCACTTACATAAACGCCCCTGGCAATGATTGGCCCTGCGTAAGAAGGTGTGGATAAACCTACCACGCATCCCGCGCCGTCCAAACCATATTTACCGGCGTTTAGGAGAAGTCCCCTGCCTGTAGCACCTGTTGCTGTCCAGTTACCGTTAGTGGCAAAAATACCCTGTAACGCACTTCCAGGACCTTCAGGCTTATTCACAGAGAATATAGACAGGTCGGCTGATGTGTTCCAGTTAGTGGCGTCGCTTCCTTTCAGTGATTTGCCGACTGCACCTGTGAAGTCTATTGCCGGGTTGAAGTTAATACCATTAGGATCACGAACAATATCTGCTGAAGGAGTGATTGGATTTGTATGTCCTGGTTGAGCGGCGCGTAATTCAGTTACCATGGAACCGCTTTGGTTCAGCCATTGTTCTACCTGGTTGCTGCCGTTCACCTGTACATCTGCATCTGCTTTCACCCACAGTTTTTCACCCTGTACGCCGCCCGGTGAGGTGACGAAGCTGGCGAAAGTGAAGTATTGGTTGTTAGTAAGATCAATATTGGTTGAATAGCTGGCCACACCGTTCACATCAGCCTGAGACAATTGAATAAACTGATCACCACCATCAAAAGTGGCGTCGCTGCTGATGACCAGGTAAGGCGTGGTAGCGCTTAATGGTAGCTGATCCTTCGGGATGGAAATAGCCACTGTACCAACAGCGCCTGTTTCCTGCACTTTCCATACTCTCGCCATACGGGTAGTTACAGCGGGGTTGCCGGTAACAGCAGTCGTGAATAAAGTGCTGGCGCCATCATCACCCCAAACCATATATGATTTATCGCTTGTAAATGTATTGGTATTGGCAATATTGTTTGCCGCAATACCACCCAGGCCCACTATGGGCTGGAAGCCCGTGTTGATGTTGCGACTCTGCTTCTGCGTAAGCCCTTCCACATCATCACGGCCTATACCGGTAATATTATTTTTATAAGTGGCGTTAACGGTGGCATCCCATACTTTGGTAGTGCCATCGGTAGCCAGGTAATCAGTAGCGGTAGTCTGATCTATCGTATAGCCGTACTTGATAGCCAGGTAAGTAGACACCCGTTGCTGTTCGGTGGTGGATAACGCTACCGGATATACGATAACATCTCCCATGGTACCGTTCCACGACTGGCCATGATCCCACGGAGCGGTACCTATCTGCGCGCCGCCGTTGCCGGTGTTCCATGCCTTAGCCAATGGTCCGCCTAAAACTTTCATCTTGCTGTACAGTGTTGCATTGCCGCCGTTGCCAGCCCATACGCCCACCATTTCGTTAAATGTTCCTGATTGCCAGTTGCCGGCAGGGCTTATCACGTCATTAGCATATCCCACAAAATCAGCGGTGCCGTTTCCACCTATGGTGGCAATACCGGTACCTGTGCTGGTAGCCGCGGCGCCGTATCCGAGAATATATCCGTTGCCGGTGATGGTTGCTAAACTACCGGTACCAAAGTATGTTCTGGCACTGATACCTAAAGGCAGCTTCGTGATATCCAGGTTCAGATAATCTGCACCATCAAATTTCACTACCGGGTTAAAGTTTGCATTATTGGTAAGGTTGTTCAGATACAGCGGTTGACTGGCAGGCACTGTTGTTTGTGTGGCGTTGTTCAGCTCTGATGCGTAATCAGTCCAACCATTAATAGCGGTGTTGTCTGTAATGCTGGAAGTACCTGCATCCGGGCGCAGCCACAATGAAGTACCCACCACACCACCGGGCGTTTTGATAGACGCACCATAGGTGAAGTATTGACCATTTGTTAAATCTACGTTGGCGGCATACTGTTTCACACCGTTCAGCATTGTTGCTGTTACAGGGATAAACTGATCCGCTCCATCGAAGGTGGCGTCGTTACTGATGATGAGGTAAGTTTGCGCAGCATTGGGCAGTGCATTGTATGGCACAGCCACCTGTACGCTGCCGATGGTACCGGTTTCCTGTACTCTCCATACCCTTGCCATGCGATAGTTCGCTACAGGGTGACCTGTGAGCGGAGTTTTAAAGAGGCTGCTGCCGGCATTGTCGCCCCATACCATGTAGGATTTGTCCGATGCAAATGCATTGGCATTTCCTGTATTTGTTTCAGCCAGGCTGTTCAGGCCAATAGCCAGTTGCATACCATCTGCTGTATTGCGGGATTGTTTCTGGTTAAGATCTTCTGCATCATCACGGCCAATACCGGTGATATAGTTTTTATAAGCATTGTTTGTTGTGGCATCCCATACTGTGCTGCCATCGGTAGCGAGGTAATTGCTGGAGCCATTATTCAGGGAAATACCATATTTGATACCCATGTAGGTATTCACACGCTGTTGTTCATTTGCCGTGAGCGCATTGGCATAAACGATCAGGTCGCCCATGCGGCCATTGTAGGAGCTGGTATTAGCGCCCAACTGGAAAATGCTGTTGTTACCGGTAAATGTACTGGTGTTATTACCGTTGGCTACATTTAAGCCATTCCTGTAAATAGCCTGCTTGTTGGCAGCAAGACTAATATCGTCAGTGGCAGTCCAGAGAATAACCTGGTTGCTGATATCTCCTGCGTTATAGGTAAGACGGTTACTGATATAAGGAGCATCCCAGTAAACAATATTATCACCCCAGGTAGCATGCAGCGTAAACTGGGTACCTGTGCCGGCTTGTTCTGTAAAAATAACAGTGTTAACAGGAGTTGTTTGACTGGCTGCAAAGAACGCGTTAGCAGCGGTGTAATTGCCTGTCTTCAGGAACGAGTTACCTGTCATTGAATGAGGCGCACCATTAAACCTCACCACCGGGTTAAAGTTCATGTTGTTGGTGGCGTTGTTGAAATACAATGGTTGACTGGCCGGCGTAGCCTGTGACATATTATTGCCGTTAGGGCTATAGTCATTCCAGCTGCTGATCCCCGTGCTATCTGTGTTAGCAGAAGTGCCCTGATCCGCGCGTAACCACACCAGCTTACCACTGTTTACACCACCCGGGTATTTTACCGCTGCGCCGAAGGTGAAATACACACCATCAGGCATCAGGGTGGAGTTAAGCGTAATTGTTTTATCTGCATTCAGCGGCAGTTCCTGGTTGATCGTCGCAAAAGTAGGATCAGTGCTGATCAGCAGGTATACTTTCGTGCCTGGTGCATCTGCTTTCAGGGTGATCGATTGATCTGCCCAGTTGGTTTTATCTACCTTCCAGATGCGTGGCAGGCGGCGGGTAGCGTTTGTACCGCTTATAATATTTGCATAAGAAGCAGCGGACTGCCCGTTGTCTCCAAAAACAAAGAATGATTTATCGTTGGTAATGGTGTTGCTATTCTGTTCGTTGGTAATAGCAATACTGTTACCCAGGGAGATGGTTACAAAACCTGTATCTACACTGAGCGATTGTTTAGTATTCAGCGCAGTACCGTTATCTCTTCCGATACCGGTGATGCGTGACTTATAAACAGGATCGGCTGTCCAGTATTTCGAGCCATCTGTGGCCAGGTAATCCGTGGCACCGTTGTCTATTGTAATACCATATTTGAGACCGAGGTAAGATTCTACTGACTGTCTTTCAGCATCTGACAAAACGCGGTTGTAGGCGATCACTTCTCCCATATTACCCATCCAGTAAAGTCCGCGGGCGGCAATGGTACGGGAGCCAATAGCAATAAGGTTTTCTGTGAGCGGCGTTAAATTAATAGTGCCCTGGTTGTCAAAAGAGTGGTTTGCAAAAATACGAACTCCATTAGGCGTGTTATTGGATTGGGTACCACTAAAAATATAGGGTTTATTGGGCTGGTATGTGTAAAAACCACCTACAGCAACCACTGATGCGGCATTTTCCAGGTACTGCAATTGTCCGGTGTTGATGAGACGGAACTCCATACCATGTCCTGCGCCTACGCCTCCGCTACTGATAAGATCTCTTCCTGTGCCAAATCCCGAACCACTGCCAACCGCAAAAACGGTGGCGGTAGCAGGATCTATACGTGTAGTAGTGATATCCAGGAAGTCGTCCGTACCATCGAATACAAGACCGTAATTAAAGTTGAGCGCCTTCGCATCTGTAATAGGCTGGCTGCCCACTACACTTTGTAAAGCGTTATTGCCATAGTTGGCGTAGTCGTTCCATTGGCTGCCACCGGATATACCATCATCTGCACGCAGCCAGAAACTGATACCATTTTTCACACCATTCGGACCGGTGATCATCCTCGCGAAAGTAAAGTAGGCGCCATCGGGTAGCAGGTTACTATTAACGGTAACGCTGCTGTCGGCATTTAATGCATAGGCTGCATCACCTGCGCCAAAAGTATTGTCGGTGCTTACGAGCAGGTAAGTGCGCGCATTACCGCCGGATAATCTGAACGTAATATTCTGATCTGCCCAGTTATTTTTCTGTGCTTTGAAAATGCGGGCCATGCGGGTATTCACATTCGTTACGCCGGTAACCGGTGTCAGGAAAGTGGTAGCGCCACCATCATCACCGAAGGTGAAGAAAGAAAGGTCATTGGTAATAACAGTTGCATTGGCTTTGTTGGAAGCAGTAATGGCTGCGCCGGCGGCAATAGTAACCATGCCGGTATCGGCGCTGACAGATTGTTTCTGATACAGCATGCCCCTGTCGTCGCGACCTATACCCGTGATATGTTTGGCGTAGCTGCCGCCAACAGCTGCTTTCCACATGGTGGTGCTGCCATCGCTGGCGAGGTAATCCACCGGCGCATCTATTCCCAGCGTAAGACCGTAGCGCAGCGCCATATAAGATTGTACCTGCTGGCGTTCTACAGCGCTCAGCTTACGGGAGTATAAGATCACTTCGGAGATGTCGCCATTGAACACCGCGTTATGCCCGGCTCCTATATAATCCTTACCACCCGCGGGTGAAAGGAAGCTTACTGCATTCGCATTGGCGGTCACCAATACCTTACCGTCAATTCCTCCCGCCCAATCGTTGGTGGCGCTCCAGAGATTCACCATATGCGCATTGCGCACATTTACCGATGCGGGGTAAAAAAAGCCCCTGCGTGCGGTGGCAGAACCAAAATAAGTATTGTGACTATTGTTACTCCAGGTATATAGCGCCTGATTGCTGGCATAAGTACCGCCAAATTCAAACGGATAGCTCATCACCGAAGCCGTGTTATCAACATTTGACGTTTGTACAGAGAATATTTCACCTGCGGTAAATGCGTTCGCAAATTCAGCTGTCACAAAATAATTGGCGGCTCCGAAACCTATCCCCGGATTAAAGTTGAAAGATCCTTCCTTCCAGGGCATCACGGTTCCACTTGATGGACTCCATACGCGGCGTGATGCACTCAGCTCCGTCCATTGTGTGGCACTGCTGCCACCTGCTACCCCACTATCCGCCCTGGCCCATACTTCCAGGCCGGCGGCCACACCCGCTGGTGCTGCCTGTGTATTACCGAAAGTGAAATAAGCACCATCCGGCAGCTGATCACTATCGAGCGTAATACCTCCATTGGCATCCAGCACATACACTTTATCTCCTGCTCCAAAAGTTTCATCACTACTTACCAGCAGGTAGTTGGTGTTGTTACCATTCGTCAGCGATAAACTGATGGGACTTTTCGCCCAGTTGGTACGATCTGTTTTATAGATCCGCGCCATGCGCAGCGTAATATTACCCAGCCCTGTAACGGCCTGGCTATACGTAGCAGCCTGACCATTATCACTGAAGGTAAAGAAGGAAAGATCGTTGGCGATATTACTGCTGTTGTCCACATTAGATGCCGCCAGGCTGCTGCCTGCGCCAATGGATACGTTAGCACCATCGAGTTGTGAGCGGCTTTGCTTCTGAAGCAGGGTACCGTTATCATCTCTGCCTAAGCCGGTGATACGTTCACCGTAACCGGTATTTTTGGAAGCGCTCCACATACGGGTGGTACCGTTGCTGGCGATGTAATCGGTCAGGGCGCCGGCGCCGGTTTTTAAAGTGAGTCCGTATTTCAGGGACAGGTAGCTGTTCACCTGGGCGCGCTCGGTAGCGTTTAACTGCCGGTTGTAGAAGATCAACTCTGACATACGCCCATTGAAACTGGCGAAATGCCCTGCGCCGATAGCAACATTCACCGCAGTTCCCCTGGAAAAACTAACCGGGAAGGTAGTGCTGCTGCCGATTGTTTTGCCATCGAAGTTCAATGCCCAATTGCCTGGAGCACTCCAGTTATTCAGGATATGCGCCTGTTGTATATTAATACCTGTCAAAGCGTAACTGGGCCTTGTGGTAATACCGAAATGCGTATAGTGGGAACCGCTATACACATAAGCTGGCTGGCCACCGGCTGCTGTGGGGTCACCACCAAACTCAAACGGGAAGCTCAGTGTGGTAGACGTAGACGCAAGATTAGAAAGCTGCACAGAGAATATTTCTCCCGCTGTATAACTTTCGGTAAACTTTGGTACGCTGAAATAATTAGTCCCCAGGAAGTTGATTGCAGGGTTATAGTTAATACTGTTCTGTTGCCAGCTAAGAGGTGTATTGGCAATGGCTAATGGCCATTCTCTCTGCCCGGTCTGATCTTCCCATTTGGTAATATTACCATCCACCACGGTTGCACCTGCATCTGCTTTCACCCATGTCTGCAGATTAGTGGCTACTCCACCGGGGAATCGCTGTTGCTGACCAAAAGTAAAAAAGGAACTATTGGCAAGATCTGCGCTGGAAACGGTGACCGTTCCTGTGCTGCTGAGTTTAAGTTCGCGCGTAATGGTGCCGAAAGCTGCATCTGTGCTGATGAGCAGGTAATTATTTTCAGTGCCGCCGTCGAGTTTCAGTGTTACCTGCTGACTGTTATTCCAGCCGGCAGTTTTCTGCACCCGCCAAACGCGCCCCATGCGTTGTGTGGCATTAGAGCTGGTTACAGCGGTGAAGTAACTGGTGTTACCATTGTTGTCGCTGAACACCAGGAATGATTTGTCCTGTGTAAAAGCGTTTGTATTGGCAGCATTGGAAACAGCGATTGCATTTCCCAATGCAATGGTTACGATACCGGTGTCCTGACTCAGCGATTGCTTCTGGTTCAACATACTGCAATCATCGCGACCAATGCCGGTGATACGCGTACCATAACCGGTATTGGAAGCGGCCGTCCATATTTGCACGGCGCCATCGCTGGTAACATAATCTGTTGTACCGGCATTGAGTGTGACGCCATATTTCAGTGCCATGTATGATTCAATGCGCTGAATTTCTATAGGAGTAAGATCGCGGTTGTAGATGAACACTTCGGGAATGAATACTTTTGAATACTCTCCGAACGTGGCTCCGCCCACATCCAGCGTCCACACGCCGGCATCAGATGCAGCGCCGTTTTTCACAAGGGCACCATTACTTTTAAATTCATACGCACCGGTTGCCCCCCTTTCAAAGGAATAGAGCTTACCTTTTGTGGTTATTGCGTTACCTGTGTTTAGCCAACCTTCCACATACAGCCGGTTTTCCACCCCCGCATGCCAGCCGAATAATTTATTGCCGGTGGAGCTGGTGAATACACGACCGGTTTGTGAGCCTTCCAACTGGCTCATGCCCATAATGGAATAGGCGCCGGTTACCCCTGCTGAGGCAGGCACAATGTGCGCATCGTTTCCGTCATAGTAAATAGCGGGGTTAAAGTTTACCATGCCGGTGGTATTATCCGGATCACCTATTACGGTCATGTGATTAGCATTGCCGGAAATATCTCCCCAATTCACGCCATTCACGGCCTGGTCTGCCCGGTACCATGCCAGGATGCCGCTATTCACACAGGCGGGCCCCTGCAAGGTCATAGGTATGCTGTTACCAAACTCCGAGGTACCGCAATTGTTGGCGGCTATTCGAAGTGTGGCTGTCCAGAAACCGAGGCCGGTAGCGCCGGGTCCTGCATTATAAGTGATAGTTTGTGTGGAAGTGCCGGTGGCTAGTCCTGTTAAGGTCGTAACATAATATTGCCCACTCGTTTTATTCGTAGCGGGATCGTTGGCATAAATATCTACCGTGTATTGTGCACCGGCTGTTATATTTGGGATCGTGAGCTGCAACTGGTACTGCCCCCCTCCCTGCGCGGTAGATGAAACCAGCACCGGTGTGCGGCCGGCAGCCGCTGTATAAGTACAATTACCGGCGGGCAACGCAATGCCCAAACCGGTATTATTATAAATGGAGTTGTTAGTGATGACAACCTTGTTGGGTGATTCATTATAAACACCTGCTCCGCCGTTATCATGTACAACGCAACCTGTTACTGCCGCATCCGTTACACCTGCGCCTCCATAAAACCAAATGCCGTGGCTGGTACTATTAACTACCGTATCGCCTGTCAGGTCATAATCTGAAACGGCATTGGCGCCGTTGAGCACAATACCTGAGCGCACACTATTGCGGAAGGAGGAGTTGACAATATCTACATTACTGCGTGCAAAGTTGCCACCGAATCCAATACCGTCATTATTTTTGGTAAATGTAGAATTGGTTACCTGGAAGTTAGTCGCCGCTCCGCTTGAGACCACCCCTCCAATGTCAAATTCGTCAAAAGTAACATTATTGATAGTCACCCCTGTTGCTGTATTCAGGAAATAGATCCCATAGTCCGAGTCATCTGTGTTACCGGGCTTGTCTCCATTCAATACTGAATTACTGATAGTAACTCCATTTACCGTATTTTCAAATCTTATAAAAGAACTGGTAGGGTAAAGTCCGGGCACACGAGTCTCCATCAGGGCATTACTGATCGTAATATTGCTGGCTGCCCCATTGAACCATACATCATAGATATCATTTTCATTTATATTGATAGAGTCCAGGGTGATACCGTTTGCCGTATTGTCGAAGCGAATAGCATAGTCACCATCGTCATCCGTACCTATCACATTCATATCTACTGTGGTCCTGTTAATATCAAAGTTGGTGGCAACATAATCGCAATAGATACCCAGTGCCACCCCGCTCCACAAACTATCTATGTTCACATTCCTGAACAACACATTATTCGCCGTTTCCACGGCGCCGGCAGTATTATCGAACATAATAGCATTCTGGAAGCCGCTGATATTACTGTTGGTCAGCGTAAACCCGTTCACTGCTGCATCCCTGAACACGATACCTTCACCGCCACGCACATTACCCGCTGTGCTGAGCTGGATATTATCCATTACCAGGTTAGTCTGCATGCCGCCTGTAAAATAAAAAGCGCGCCCGTAATAAATGTTGCTGGCAGTCTCCACGTCCGTAGAATAAATATTTCTCACAGTCAGACCAGTGGATGCCCCCTGTACCCTCATAAATGCATTCAGGTAGTTACCTACTGTGCTGAAAGACCGTATATTCTCAACCGTGATACCTGTCCTGTTTGGGAAAATATCTACATCTATGTCCCCGTTATTCTGTATCGTAAAATTCCGGACGGTCACGCTGTCCGCATCAATCACGAATGGATTGATAATGGAATTGGTGCCGGTGGAATATAGTGTGATCTTGTTTTGCCCATCGATGGTCAGCTTCTTTGCCGTAATGGTGGGCATGGTGGTGGCCAGTGTAATCTGTCCGTGCACACTGAACACGATCTGGTGCGGCCCCGCTCCCGCTGCGTTTGCATCCAGGATTGCCTGTCTTAATGAACCAGGCCCCGCATCATTGGTATTAGTGACAGGGAAGCTGTTCGCTGTTGCGGCGATAGTCACCATCATACCAAACAGTGCCAGCAAAAGACGCTTACAGCCTTTACTGAAAAATCTCGAATCGCGATTCGTAACATTAAAGAGGGACATAATGCAATAAACTTTGGGTAATGAGGGGCCGGTCCGCTTCGTTGCACAAACGGATCGGAAAGATTCTTTAAGGAACCTTTGCATGCTCGTATACAGGATATGGTTGTTTGTTAAAAGCTATAGACAACTCCTTTCAGCCGGTATCGGTCAGGCACAGGTAAAATCACAGGTTTCATCGTTGAAATAATTGGTACCGGCATAAATTTCTAAAGTCCGCGTGCTGCGGTGATTGGGTAAAGTTTTCCATAGGAAAATGTTAAGATTACAAAAAAGGATACGGGTATCATCAGTTGATCCTAAAAAACCTCGAAATGTTCACATGACTCAATAGAACAAATCTACTTACCGAAAGTAGATAAACTATTCTTGCGTGGTTGTCACTGTTTATTCAATATCCGTGTAGTATTTACACTACATGAAAAGAGTTGCAGGGCATCCTATACCGGAAGTTTTGCAATTTTCTCTACTCATATACTTATCCGATACTTATCTGAGGAAGCGATGGGCCGGAACGGTTTGGTAAAAAAAAACTACACCCACTGTCATATATATACGAAGAAAAAAATGTTAATTTAGCGTCGACAAATAACTATGCCTGCCCGATCCCTAACTTGGAATAGAAATGAAGAATGTACTAATAGCAGATGATCACGCCATAGTAAGACTTGGTATGAAACAAATTATCTGCTCGCTGCCCGGAGCCATGTCTGTTGCTGAAGCTAAAACATTTGATGACGCCATTTCTCTTATTGAAGCCAACACCTTCGACCTGTTGATATTGGACATTAATATGCCTGGTGGAAACAACCTTCAAATGATTTATGCGGTAAAACTACGGCAACCCGATATCAGGATCCTGGTTTTCTCTGCGTACGATGAAATACTATATGCTCTTAACTACCTCAAGGCAGGTGCAGATGGCTATATCGAAAAAAATTCCCCGGATGAGGAATTCAGAACGGCCATCAATGCCGTATTGATGGGTGAAAAGTATATCAGTAAGGCTGTCCGGGACCAGTTGATAGGCAAATTTACCGGGCAACGGGAGCAACACAGCAACCCTTTCGCGGTACTTTCTCCCCGGGAAATTGAAGTCATGAACCTGCTTACAAAAGGGCATTCCCTGATAAAAATTGCGGAAACACTTCATTTGCAGTTAACAACCGTCAGCACCTACAAAACGCGGATCTTCGAAAAAGTAGGCGTAAAAAATATGATCGCCTTAATGGAAAAAGCGCAGATGTACCAGGTAACTAGCCACCATTAAGATGGAGTTGCAGAGATACCCTGGTACCTCCATCAATGCCCGGATAAGTTAACAGCTTACCGTTTATCACTGTCAGCAATTCCATTACAAGGATCAGCCCAATCCCGCCACTCCCGGAATGCCCGGGATCTTCATTGCTCATGTGATTGATCCAGTCTCTTACTGCCGGTGGCATGCCTGTGYCGGTATCCACCAAATGTACGGTCAATACGCGGTCATCTCTTTCAGCGGTTAATTTCACATATCCCCTGGCAGTATATTTTACGGCATTGTCTAACAGGTTATGCAACACCACTGCCAGTAACAGCTTGTTTACCATTACCGTCATTCCTGGCGAAATATTATTGATGATCTGTATGTTCTTTGACGTGGATACCGGCCTGAAGATTTCCATTTTCTCTTCCATTAACTGGTAAATATCCACGGTCTCTTCCGAAAATTCACCCGTCAGGAAAGAGGTCCGCATGTAATGTATCAGGTTATCTACCAGGTGATGCATACGGTAAAGACTATCATATGTCACTGTTTTTATTTCCTTCTCCTGTAGCACACCGGACAATGGTTCATCTTTATTCACCCTGAGCAAAAACCTCAGCGGCGTTTTAATATCATGGGTGATGGCTGCCAGCAAACGTTCGTGCATAAAACTTTGTTTACGCAATTGCTTGTCTGACTCACTGAGTATAGTCATTGTTTCTTCCAGCTCCCGGGTACGGCTCGTTACCTTTAATTCCAATTGCCTGTTCTTCTCCCGGATATGCCTGATGCGTATTTTGTAGAATAGCACCACCAGGCAGATTAACAGGATGAATATCGCCAGCCTGAACCACCCTCTTTCATAAAAAGCCTGCTGTATATGAATGGCGATTACCTTTTCAATATATTGATCTCTCCCAAATCCTTTCAGCTTGCGGATATGGATGCGATATTCCCCTGATGGTAACGAGGTAAAAGTAATTGTTCTGTCACTACTCATCGGCAGCCATATCAGTTGTTCTTCCCCCTGGTCTTCTTTTTCCAGGGAATAATAAAACTGCAGGTTCCGGGAATCACCGAAATAGGGTGAACTGACATGTACCCGGAAGGTTTGAAAATTATTCGGCAGATCGAAACGCTCTCCTGGCGCCGTCAATTTCAGGTTATGCTCCGCCCAGTCTAAATAAATTCCTTTATCCGGTATCTCCATGTGGATGGAAGATGGGTCAAACTGCACCAGGCCATCGATCGATGGTAACGAAATGTCACCATTATCAAATTGAAAAGCACAGGGCTCACAACCGCCATTAAACTCGTTTGTATTAAACCCCTGGTCCTTCCCGAAATAATAATAAAATAAATCACGCTGCTTTCCTTCAGCGAAATCGAGGGCATCCTGCCGCCGGATCCTGAATAATCCTTTATTGGTAGTTAGCCAGAAATAACCATCCTCATCTTCCGTGATACAATGGGTGGTAGACATATACCGCTGCCGGTCCTGTGGCAGGGCCACCAGTTTTTCATTCCGGTAAAGAAAAACGCCCAGGTTATAAGTAGTGATCCAAACTTCTCCTTCCTTAGGGATATAAATACTTCTTACAGCTCCCCGTTCCAGGCCTTTGATGGTATCTGTACGCCCTGATGGCAAATGTACCCGGTATAGTCCATTACCGGTACCTATCCACAAAAGCCCTGGTTTCCCTTCTTTTATATAGGTCACATCTCCAACAGCGGCCGGGAGAAACTTTAATCCCTGTTCCGGCTCATCTGTTTTCATATAGTATAGTCCGGGCCATTTCCCGCCTACCCATAAAATTCCATCCCGGTCGGTATATGCCTGCCCGATAAGGAATGGTAATTCAATTTTGCGCAATACCTGGCTAAAGTCCGGTGATACACAAACCAATGTCAGTCCTAATCTCCCCCAATACTTTCCCTGTTTATCCCGGGTAAGGGAATATTTCTCCAGCACACCTTCCTTATTGAAGGACAATGGCAGCCAACTGTATTTTCCGTTCCGGGAAAAGACGAGCCCGGAAGTTGTTACTACCGCATTTCCGGGGAAAGGAGCCTGTGCGTAAAAAACTTCCGCACCGGAAGTATTCGTTTTGCGCACCGCGAATTGTTGCCGGGTACAGATATAGAGCCCCTTCGTGGAACTTCCCAGGAAAACCTTGTTGTTAAGCTGATTATAATAGA
The DNA here is from genome assembly GCF_052114225.1 of Chitinophaga sp. RAB17. Lineage (NCBI taxonomy): Bacteria > Pseudomonadati > Bacteroidota > Chitinophagia > Chitinophagales > Chitinophagaceae > Chitinophaga > Chitinophaga sp. RAB17. The sequence continues at coordinate 97,810 of NZ_JBFREI010000016.1, forward strand.
TCGAAGTAATATAGTTTTGGTGAAAATCAAAACCCCTCAGCACCATCGAACTGTGCATACCTCCACCCGGCCCCGGTTGTAATTGATAACAGTTGTTATCTGTATAAACAAAAACCTGGTGCGTTGCCAGGTTCCAGTACAATTCCATCTCACATTTGCCAAAGGAGGGATCAGATAACAGATCCCCGGTAAGCGATACTTTTACCTGCCGGTCTTTCTCCCACCCTATTATGCTTCCATCTTTTTTTAAATAAAAAAGATGATTACTGAAAACAAACAAATGTAACAGGTCGAGCTGAGGCTGTATGATGCGGTATGCTACCTTTTCCTGCTTTACAAAAGAGATGGTATCATGCGCTACTTCAAAATAACTGTCCGTTTCCCCCGGCATTACAACAGGTCGTTCTTTGGCAAAATGTGCTGCATAATCATCGGGCCACCCCCGGATGGGATAAAACTCATTCCTGTTATCCTTGTATTGCTGATACTTATATCCCAACAGCTCGTTTCCTATATGTTTTACTGTACTTTCCGTCACCGTTAATATCTGCCCGATATCCGTTTCTACAGCGATGGCGGTGTCATTTGGATAAACCCTGGCCATCCGGCTGCTTTTCAAACCTGGCAGGTTATCACTGTTGAAATTGAGAAAATAATTGCCATCGAACCTTGTTAACCCGTTTTCCGTGGCCAGCCACAAAAAACCGTTCTTATCGGGCACGATACCTTTGATACTGTTTTGTGGCAGACCATCTTCATCAGTAAAACGTTTTATAAAATAATGCGCTGTTGTGTCCATTGAAACAACGGGCACTGCTGGCATAAGATGCAATAAAGATAGGTGGAGACAAAAAATAAGGTTCATCTTGAGAATAAAAGCAGTAACAACATGACAATACAGCATCACAACAATACAACATCCCCTGTAATATTTTCTTTATTACGCACGGTGAAGATATAAAATATTCTTATTTTGTTTGGAAAGTAGTCTATTCATAATGGCGTGTATTGTTAAATATTGCCGTATATGCGCCTCTTCATAGCGTATATACGTTGACTGCTATTATGAAAACCCACATCAATAAAATAACATAACAACCAAAATAATACCAATGAAACAAAAAAAACTAACAGAATTAACAGACCAGGAATTGTTACAGGAAGCAAAAAAAGTGAAATCAACCGCTATAATTAATGCTGTATTAATTGGCTTTTTAATAGGAATTGTATTTTTCAGTGTTATGAAAAACAGCTTAGGTTTTCTTACATTAATCCCTTTATTTTTTGTATATAAATTGATTAATAATTCAAGGCATAAAAATAAAGAATTAGATAATCTTTTAAAAGAACGAAAATTGAAATAAATAAATCTTTGTAATCAACGTGAAAGTTTTAATTAATTAAAATTAAAAGACGATGGGCTACGAAATATTATTTATCCAGGGTGCAGGGAACGTAACAACAGAAGAGGAACAGGTAATTGTAGACGCACTAAGGGCTAACCTGGGCAATGAGTTTACAATTATATACCCACCCATGCCGGATGCTGACTACCCTACTTATGTGTCCTGGAATGAAGTCCTAACAACTAATCTCAAAAAATTATCGGGTAAAGTTATTCTCCTCGGTCATTCCCTGGGAGCTTCTATTATATTAAAGCATTTTTCCAGTGCGCCCGTTCCTGATAAAGTAATAGGAATGATTTTATTCGGCGCGCCCTATTGGAAAGATCAGCATTGGGATGTGTCAGAATATGTGATAGCGGATAATTTCGCAGCTAACCTCAGCAAACTGAAGAATATCTATTTTTACTACTCTCTTGATGATGAAGTAATTCCTTACACACATCTGGAATCCTACCAGAAACTACTTCCACAGGCCAACTGGAGGATCATCTCAGGTGTGGACCACTCTTATCATGGCGCAATAAATGATATGATTAAAGATGTACAGGAACTGGCATCTCCATCTTTGTAGAGAATGATACTTGCTGAAGTAGCCGCTATTGCTCCTTTTATAGCAGGAAATGTATAAAACATCCTGTAAAGGTTACGGCTTATAAAATACAATAAGATATTACCCGAGCTGCTCGCTTAACCCAACCATAATGCCTTCGGGGCCGCGGACATAGGCGAGTCGATAGCTATCCTCATATTGCACCACTTCACCCACCAGTTCAGCGCCGTGAGCAAGCAGGCGCGACACCACTTCATCAATATCATCAACGGCTAACATGATACGGCGAATTCCGAGTTCGTTCACCTGAGCCTTCTCCGGGCCGGTTCTGATGGCGTCCGGCGTGTGGTACTTGTCCAACTCGATTCTTCCGTGACCATCAGGAGTGCGCATAAAGGACAGCGTAGCACGAACGTTCTGAAGACCAACGAGGCGATCCACGGAAGGGCCCTCCACAATCGTTTCGCCTTCTAATTCAAATCCAAGGTCAAGAAAGAAGGCTTTTACCGCTTCGAGGTCATCGACAACGATAAGGACGTTGTCCATTCTGAGCAATTTACTTTTTGTCATAGTTCTAAATTATCATTTATTATCCATTCCATTGTTGAATAAGTTCTCTCCTACTATCTATTTATGGATATATCATCAAAGATAGTCGGATATGGAATAGGACAAGCAGTGTGTTTACGACAAGATGTGTGGGTATTTGAGACAATTGGACGGGAAATTTTTCCTGAGTAGTATATGACCCTCGAATTAGTTTAGGATGCAATCTCCCCCTTAGATTGATGTTTTCACCGCAGGTAACTTCGAAAAGTGCTGGGTACATTTGTGACACAATCAATTCATTATGCAAAATGTTTACACGAAACCGCCTTTGCTTATCATTTAAAAGCCACAAGTATCTTTTTTCATTTATTTATTTTTGATGCGCTCTCCATCAGGCGCTGCAGCAGGTTTTTGTCTTTTGTAATAATGCGTATAGTTCCATTCATTTCCGGCGTAAATGCTATTCGCCGTTGATAGCTGGTAACCAGGCTATCGCCAAGCTGCACATACACCCTGTATTGAGGCGGTTGATCTGATTCCGGGCGGCTGTTGGTCTGTGCTGTCGATGAAATAAAAACCACTTTTCCTTCCAGGTATCCATATTCGTTATACGGGAATTGGTCCAACAGGATATGCGCCTGCTGCCCTTTATTGATCTTGCCAAAATTAGCGGAAGGAAACAAAGCGGATGCGATGAAGGAAAACTTTTCGGGTGTGATCATATACACATTCTCGCCTGATGCCAGCACATCATTGGCCTGCACAGACCTCAGCTCGTGTACGAGCCCCTTATAAGGAGCAACAAGCAGGTATTTCAGCTTCCAGCCCTGGATAAAGTTCTGCAGGTTTCGGGTCTGCTCTTCGATGTCCAGCAACAGCGCCTGTTCCTTTTCTGCACGTTCATATGTCACCTCCGCTAAAAGTTTCCTGTTTTCATTTTCAGAGATAGCAGATTGCAGTTTTGCTGACCGCTGATTCTGCCATTCCTTCTTTTTTAGTGTATATTGATCCAATGCTTCCAGGTATTCCTTTTTTGAGATCACTTTATCATCAAATAAAGACTTATAGGCGGCAAGCATATCTTCTCCTCTCTTCAGCTCTTCATTTGTCAAAGATTTGCTCTGGTCTGCAATAGATGCCAGATCCCTGTAGTTACTCTTTTGTGATTGCAATACACCGATGCGCTTTGAATAGATGGCCTGATCTTTCAGTAAAAGCAAAGCACTGGTGCTTTCAATAAGTTTATTATAATGATCCTGGGCATCTCCTAATGATACCAGTTCATGTGCTCTGAAATCTGCCAATGCGTGAAAATCTTTTTGATTCAGTGCAAGACGTATTCTGTTACAAAGGCTGTCCAGCTGGCGGATGTTACTTAAACCTGTATTATTTTCCATTTCCGCTAATATCTGTCCATCGCTTACAAGGTCCCCCTCTTTTCCGGTTACCTGCAAAATACGCCCGCCCGCCAAAGCCTTAATTTTTACCGGCAGTGGTGCTGTCGTGATCAATGCTTTTCCTTCCAGCGTATCCGGGTACTTTATAAAAGCAGCAATGGCGAACAACAATATCAGGATCAGCAGAAAGGACAGTATGCCCCAACGCATGATCCAGGAAGGTGTACGCGCCAGGATATCTTCAAATTCGGGTGAAGTGTCGCCGGATCTGATATGACGCGTTATTTCGGTGGGCATTATCCTTTCCGGCTTTGTGATTTGCCCCGCATCATTTGTAGTATTTATTGGTTCCTGCATGCTATTATCCTCCCAACTCCAATTGATTTTTTACAAGATGGTAATAATACCCTTTACTCAGGCTAAGCTCGTAGTGTCCGCCCTGCTCAACAAGGCATCCATTGTCCAGCACAATAATATTGTCTGCGTTCATTACCGTACTTAATCTGTGTGCTATAACGACCACCGTTTTATTTCTGCAGAAGGCGTCCAGTTTTTCCATGATCTCCCGTTCGTTGTTTGCGTCCAATGCTGACGTAGCCTCATCAAAGAATAGTATTTCCGGGTTCTTATAAACGGCCCTGGCAATTAAAATACGCTGTTTCTGCCCGGTACTGATACCCATGCCCTCCTGTCCTATTTTGGTGTCGTATTTCAATGGGAGGGCATCTATAAAATAACTGATATTGGCAGTATCGCAGGCTTTCTTCAAACGGGTATAGTCCGGAAGATCATCGCCCACTGCGATATTGCCGGTAATCGTATCGTTAAAAATAAATCCCTCCTGCATTACCACGCCGCAAAGTTTTCTCCATTCATGCAAATCTGTTTTATGCAACATCTCCTGACCTACCCGGATGCTTCCTTTCTGAGGATCATAAAACCGCATCAGGAGCTTTAACAACGTAGTTTTCCCACTACCGCTGGCTCCCACAATGGCCGTTACTTTTCCCGCGGGGATGGTCAGCGTAATATCGCGCAGTACAGGGGCCATCATTCCATTGTAGGAAAAGCTCACATTCCTGAGATCGATCGTATGATCTTCGGGAACAGCCAAAGGCAGAGGCATTCCTGCTGCTTCCATAGGTACTTCATCTTCTTCTGTATAGGTCTCCATTAGCCTGTCCAGACTGATGCGCGCATCCTGCCACTCCTTGATTATTGAAACCAGCTGCAATACAGGGCTATTCAACTGGCCGATGATATATGACACTGCCAGCATGGTACCCAGCGTAACCTGCCCGTCTATCACCAGTTTGGCGGCATAGAAACTGATCAATATGTTCTTGGTTTCATTAATGATCCGCGCGCCAATACTCTGCGCCTGCTCCAGCCGCAGTGCACTGATGCTTACATGGTATAATTTGATTTGTATGCGTTCCCAGCTCCAGCGCTTCGGCAACTCTGCGTTGTATAACTTTATCTCCTGCATACCACTTACCAGCTCATATATCTTGCTGTTGTTCTCGCTGGCGTAGTGAAAACGTTTATAGTCCAACCTGGACCGTTGCTTTAGAAAGAATAGTATCCAGGTAACATACAGCACACTGCTGGCAAGAAAGATCAGCAAAAGCCAGGCGTTATAGTAGGACAGCACCAGACTATAGGCCAACAGGGTAAAAATAGAAAATACGGCACTCATTGACGACCTGGTAAGGAAATTCTGTATACGCTCATGATCGTTGATCCGTTGGAGCAGGTCGCCCTTAATTCTGCTGTCGAAATAACGGATAGGCAGGCGCATCAACTTGCTGAAGAAATCTGACACCAGCGATATATTGATACGGCCACTCATGAATAGTAGCATCCAGCTGCGCATCAGCTCCAGGAATAGCTGGCCAAGTGTGAGCATCAACTGGGCGATCAATACCAGCCAGATAAAGTTCAGGTCCTTCTTGTACACGCCTGTATCTACAATGTTCTGCGTTAAAAAAGGCACCACCAGTTGCAGCAGGGTGCCCAACAGCAAGCTTGCCAGCACCTGCAGCATCAGCTTATGATAGGGCCTGAGATAATGCAACAAAAAGGGCCTTACACCGATCTTCCCGCTCTCTTCCTCAGCAGATGCTGTGTTATAGAACACAGGCGTAGGCTCCAGCACCATTACAATACCTTGTGCTGCTTCCTGCCTGGTATCACCGCCCAGCCAATACTTTACAAACTCCGTAGTGGAATACGTAATCAGGCCCTTTGCGGGGTCCGATATATACACTTTCTTTGAGGTAACTTTATAAACCACTACGAAGTGATGCTGCTGCCAATGCAGGATCAGCGGAAGCGGCGCTTCATCTTTTAATTTCTCAAAATTGATGCGTGCTGCCATGGTACGGAACCCATTCTCTTCAGCAGCCCTGGTCAACCCTTTCAGTGAAGCTCCGTCCCGGCTTGTGTCACTGCTTTCCCTCAATTGCTTTAACGGCAGCCGTCGTCCGTAGTAACGGGCAATGATCCTTAAACAGGTGGCGCCACAGTCCATTGAATGGCGCTGTCGTTCATGTGGAAATCTGCTCATGGCCGGATAGCTTCTCTTAGTTCGTAATGATCAATAGCTTTTTGTTTCAGCGGATTTGTTGCCCAATTACTCCAGGTAGCGGAGTAAGGATTATAACCACATTTCAGCGGCTTGCTGTATATATCTGCCGGCTCTTCCAGATAGGCCCTGCAATCAGTACATACATGCCGGAACTCGCAGTCCCGGCATTGTTTCACCATTTCCTTGTGAATGCCCCATAGGTGCCGGAACCCCTCATCATTGACCACCTGCTTTAATGGGGTATCTGCGATGTTGCCGTAGTGCTGTTGCATAGAAGGACAATTTTTAATGAACCCCCGTTTGTCTATCGCGATCTTCTTCCACAGGCAGGTATTATGTTGCTGCGATTCAAGAAAATGTTTCTGATTAGCTGCGAAGTAAGCAGGCCCGATAATTCCACAATGCTTTTCACTGCTGATCTCTTCTTCTGTCTGGCTGATATAAATCTGATCACCAACGAACAGGTCCATCTTTCTCCGGGGGGCGTTATAACAAACAATTCCACCAATACGCTGATTATAGAAGAAGTAGTCCGTAAGTGTTTGGTTATTTTCGTAGCTATGGTCAAAAGGAACGATAAACTCAATGTTCCGGCAGGCGGTTTCCTCCGTGGTCATCGCCAGCGAGATCAACTCATCGGCATTCATACGGCTGAATGCCCTGATCTGTACGGACAAACATCCCAGGTCAATGAGCTGGGGAATAATGGAAGTTGCCGGAACCGGGGATGCTTTATCTATGTCAATGATTGCATTTTGTATGATCCCGGGGGAATCGATATCAGGAGAGCATCTTATAAAACGTTCTGCATCTGCTGCATGATCACTTAAAAAAATAAATTCTCCTGCTATCATAAATGCAAAGAACTCGTCCAATGCCTGTTTATTTTCGGGTCCGTATTCATCATATATAGCCTGGATCTGCCAGCCATGATAGTTATCTATCAGGTCAGAGAAACTACGGGGCACCAGGTAGTAGGCCCCGCGTTGCAGATCACAGAGAAGGGCCCTTTTTGCCCCGGCAGTAATGCTGCACGATGCCAGCCGTATCATGTACTTACGGGCAGTGCTTTCAGGATCGTTCATAGGCGGTGTTTATAATTCTTGAAACGGATTTATATAGCGGGGCTACCTTCAGCAACTCCAGGTGATATTGATGATAGGGCGCATACTTGAAGAAATTGGTATTATTACCATCTTTCCCGACAAGCAAGGAAATAGTTTTACCATAAAAAGGAGGATACTGCTCCCGGAAATGGCCATCAAAGATCTCTTTCAACGTGCTCATATGTGGCAGAAATTGTTGTTAAGTAAGTAGCGACCTCCCGCTCCAGTTGATAGCTGCAGCTGGCGCTCATATTTCCAAATTGCCCCACCGGATTTACTTCAAGAAATACAAAGCTGTCGTCAGGAGTCACCAGTATATCGATGGAGCCTGTATTTAAATCCAGCTGTTTCATTAATACACCGATCATATCCCCGATAGCTGATGGGAGCTGATAAGGAACATTCCGGTTGGGTTTCTGATAATTGTAATGCCGCATATCTATACGTGTCAGCGGGTCTTGCTGACTTAGAATGGCCATTGTATAGCACCTGCCATTGATATAAAAAATACGCAGTTCATACTTTTTTTCTACGTATGCCACAAACAGGCCGGGCATAAACCGTTCGGGCAATTGTTCAATATCATCGACTGTAAAGAGTGCATTATACTGTCTGTACGATATGTTTCCTTCATTAAAAAAACTAACATCACTGACGGGCTTTGTCAATATTTTTCCATGTTTAATGGCAAATGTCCTCACCGCGTTCCGCTGGGTAAAAATGCCAAATTCAGGCACCAGCAAACCTATGTCCCTGGCGGCATCCATCACCAGCAGGCGATTCATCCTTCTATTGCCATTGCCGCTCAGATTGGGTATTTTCCCCAACCGGGTATTGAGCAGCTCCACGATAAATCGGAGCTCGGCCCCCAGCTGTGTGGAAATAGCATCCGGCACATCGCTGTGCTGCCACGTTTCGGAAAAAGCGAAGGCTCCCCTGCGGTACCAGTATGCCTTTATATCGCTGAAGTGCAGTGTCTTGTTTCCTTTAAAATAAAGAACGATTTTATCGTTCTCAATAAAGATATTTTCGATAACATCTTTATCGCTGACCAGCATCACGGTATGCCCCATTTCCTCTATCCAGCGGATAACTGATAAAGTGGTGGCATCGCCTTCTCCGGAAAGTATTAATATCATAACCTGCAATAAAAAAAGGAACGTGGGTTAAATACCTGCCGAAGGGATTGGAATCCCTCCGGCAGGCGTGTAATGCGTTAATTATGATCCGTAGACATAAAGTTTACGTCATTGCCTCCGGAATCCACCCCCTGCGATCCTTCCAGTGTTCGCCCTTCGAGTGCAGTAATACGAAAATAGGTGATAGTACCATAGTAGTTACGCACAGTGTAACGATAATCTCCTCCTGATACTTGTGCTAATTCATGGTCTTCCAACCCCTGATTAAAAGTTGAGAATTTTTCCAGTGTTTTCATGTGTTTGGATTTGAGTGATTAAATAATAGGGCGCCCTCTGCGTAGGCAAGGTGCCTGGTTAACAATTTTTTTTTACATTTGTCTATGTGCCTTTTCTATAGAAATGCTGCACGGTGGTATCATGATCTCACGTAAAATAAATAGTTAGGATAACTATAAAGGAAGATTATAAACATTCGTTGCACTATTTTATATATTTGTTTTATACAAAAGAAAATATAATGTACCCCGCGTTATGAAAACAATAGTGATTGTTGAAGATGAAGCTAATATCAGGAACGACCTTCTTTTATTGCTCCGGCAATACAAAGATATTGAGATAGCCGGGGCTGCAGATACGGTGCAGAGGGCATTGGGTATGGTGCAAAAAAAGATGCCCGATGTCCTGCTGTTGGATATTCAGCTCGGTGGGCAAACCGCATTTGACCTGTTAAATGAGCTGGAACATCCTTTCCCTCATCTTATTTTTATTACGGGCTACGATCAATATGCTATTAAAGCCATCAAATACGGGGCGCTGGATTATCTTTTAAAGCCGGTAAACGAGCAGGAATTAATAGCAGCAATCACCAAAGCTACTGTCCAGCCTTCATCAAAAGAGATCCGGAAGTCTTTACAGGTGGCCCAGGCATCTCTTAAAATGGATCATGCCCCAACAGAAATTGTTTTACGGACCCAGCAAACCATTGATATCGTTCCATTCAAAGACATCCTGTTTTGTAGTAGCAGCGGGTGCTATACCACCTTCCACTTACAGAACAGGAAACTGATTGTGGTAAGCAAGCCTATGAAAATATATGAAGAGCTACTACCGGAAGGTAGCTTCCTGAAACCACATCAGTCCTACCTGGTGAACCGTTCTTTCATAAAAGGCTATCATCGCGATGGCTATCTGCTCTTACACAGTGGTGATCAGGTCCCTGTATCCGTAAGAAAAAGAGAGCAGGTGATGAGCCATTTTAACAGATAAAAACTTCGTCCATGTCACATCACCCAACCCCATTCATGAAACATCTGCCGGGAACGATATTATGCGGTCTGTGCTTACTGTTACATGCGGCCTGCCACCAAACTCCTGCCGGGCCTTCAGATAAGCAGCTCAAAGCAAAAGAAGACAGCTTTAACACTTATTCCAACAACCGCTTCAATATATTCCTCGCCAACCAGGACATGGAAAAGGCCAGGCTGTTTATGGACAGCATCACACCAGTGATGGAAAGCTTCGGGACCCTTCGCATGCAGGTACAGGCATTGACAACAAAGGGCTCCTTCTACAAAGCTTCCGGTAACCTCGACAGTGCCATGTATTTTTACAACAAAGCGCTGGAACTGGCGTCAAAGAAAGATACCAGCAGAAAACTGATTATATCCGCAACTTTTGGCATAGGGGAAGTTTACCAGAGACGGAAAAACTATGCAGAAGCCCTCAGCCGGATCAGGGCCGCTTATGAGTTCCGTCGCGAACATGATACTATCAACCTCGGTTATACAACTTATCGCCTGGCAGAACTGTACGGCGATATGGGAGAAGGGGAACTGCAAAAAAAATATCTCCTGGAAGCATTCGAACAAACACATGACCCCAGATTAAAACGGGTACTGGCCAATAATCTGAAAAATTACTACACGTACAGAGGTAACAATGACTCTGCGCTATACTACGTTGATAAATACATCATGCCGGATACAAGCCTCTATCATCCTATGTATACCGCCGGCAAATATGAAATGAGGAGTACCCTCCTGCGGCAACAAGGCAAATATGAAGAGGCCCTCAAAAATATCTTCACCGCTATGGACATTCAGCGGCAGGCGAAAAGATTCCCTCCTGTAACTTATTATAATGTAGCGAACATCTATATAGAGATGAAGAATTATCCCAAAGCGCTGGTATATATCGATAGCTGTATAGATATCCTGAACGCAAAGAAGCAGGATACTACATTGTCTACTTCTAACGATATAGCAACATCTGCCTGGGAACAAAAAGCCGGCATCCATTACATGCTGAGGCAATATAAAAAGGCCAGCGAAGCATATTACGAATCGCTGGGCTTTCTGAAATCCTATAACGATTCTGCTTACGCCGAACGGGTAAGAGAACTCGAAGATCAATATGGCTTAAAGGCGAGGGATGCCAAAATATCAAACCTGGCGGCCATCAATATGAGCACAAAAAAGATCAACCGTCTACAAAGCATTATCATCGCCGGATTCATTGCATTTGCCCTGTTGTCGGTCATTCTACTGGTCCTGTTCTATAAGCGCCGGCAACTCAGGGAGAAGCTCAGGCAGGCAGAAATGGAACAAAAGCTGCTTCGCAGCCAAATGGAGCCCCACTTTATCTTCAATACCCTGGCCGTATTACAGTCCATGATACGCAATAAAGAAACAGAAAGGTCACTCAGCTACCTCTCTTCCTTTGCCAACCTCCTCAGGGCCAGCCTGGAACATTCACAGGCAGCCTTTGTAGCACTGGAACATGAAGTGGAGGCACTTACCAATTACCTGGACCTACAGGCACTCCGTTTTAAAAACAGCTTTGACTACTCCCTGGCACACCCCGACGATATGGACGACATCTTCATTCCTCCCATGCTGTTACAACCTTTTGTGGAAAATGCCATCCAACACGGCGTACAGGAACTGAACTACCAAGGGAAAATATCCGTTGAAATCAGGAGAGAAGCCGGTATGCTCCATTGCATCATTGAAGACAACGGAAAAGGCGTACAGCAAAACAAACCGTTCACCCCAGGCAGCAAGCCATCGCTATCCACCCACATTAACAGGAAACGTCTTGAAATGCTCAGCCGGCAAACAGGTAAGCGTTTCAGGCTGGAAATAACGGACAAGGCATCCATAAATGGAGGTAAGGGAACGATCGTAAATATCTATTTCCCTTACCTGGAAGAAATTAATTGAAATAACAAACGCCGGATCACTTACATCGTGCAGCCATCGGGCGTTGTAGAGGAATAGGAGTATTTACCATCAATATAGTAATCCTCCGTGATCCAGGTGCCATTGGCGGTAACTTCCGAGCTAAACTTGATCATCGTGTACCCCTGGCCACCCTGGGCGACAGTCATTTCCTCCTGGCTCAATTGCTCATTGAACACAGAAAACCTTTCCAGTGTTTTAACATTCTCGTTTCGCATATTATTTTTCCACTCCTGATTTGGTAAAGAAGTGGCTCCTGGTACAAGATTATGTTGATCATCTCTATAAAAGAAAAATAAATAATATCCGTAGCGGTTTTTTAAATATTTGTAGAAAACGTATAATTTATTTGCGTTTTCCCAATGATACAGAAATCGAACTTTCTTCTCAATGGCTTCAAATATTTATATATTTTCCAAGTCAATATTTCAACAATCACTACCCTTGTGCGCGTTAAATCCTATCATATCACGGTGTCCGGACACAGGGCTAAGTAGCTGTTTAAGATAATCGAAGATCAGTCTTATGTCTTCACTGTGGTTACTAACTTTATTCTCAAGCTGCTCCAGCTTCAGTAAAATGTCCTTATGTGTTGAAATCATCTCCCTCATCCGATGAAATATCCGTATTATCTGGATATTTACAGCTATAGCCCTCTCACTGTTGAGAACGCAGGAAAGCATAGTCACGCCTTGCTCACTAAAGCAAAAAGGTGCATAGCGAAGTCCCTTAAACTCCTGCTTAGAGGACGCAAATTGCGTCCTCCAATTCTCAAACTCTTCTTTGTCCATTTCAAACATAAAGTCGGCTGGAAATCGGCTTATATTTCTTCTTACTGCTTCTTTCAACCTTTTAGTTTCAACACCATAAAGTTCAGCGAGGTCGCGGTCTAACATAATTTTCTGTCCTCTGATAAAATAGATTTTATCCATTATTATTTCGTCTGGAACTGAAGCTTGCTTGATACTTTTAGACATAAATAATATTTCTATTAAGAATAGATTTTTCGTGGAGCAAAACTAGTCGTTTGCATAAACTACATGCTTTATTGCTTGATAATTTTATTGTATTAACAAATAATTGGTAAGAAACCCCAAAAAACATCAGACAGAGGAACTCTAAGAGCGAACAACTAAGAAATCAGCTCTATGGTACTCGAATATACCTGCAGATCCTAATGCATGATTAACGTCATAACCGGCCAACATCACGGCTTCGGACGTTATTCGTTTCTAAAAGCGCCCTCTAATGCTACTGCAAAAGTGTGTCTCTCCCAAATCCGCATACAAGGATTTCCGGATACTATTACTTACCTGCCCGAATAATATCCAATGTATATTGGATCTCCGGATCTTTGCCGGCACGGATATATTGCTCAAACGCTTCAAAAGTCAGCGCCTTGTCGGGCTGACACCCACGCCCGTTATCCTGCTTAGCTTTCATAAAATACACTTCGCTCATCGGAACGGTCAACTTACTTTTCGTTTTAGGAAGTATATAGGTGTTGAACCATGCCGCTGTAGTGGATGCTTCGCCGCTACCGGTTTCGGTGCCTACCAGCACTCCACGCTTGTTGTTCTTCACCAGCGCAGCAAAGTAGGTAGCCGCGCTTACTGTGCCGCCGCTGATCAGCACATACACGTCACCTTTAAAGTTATTCTTATCAGGTGGATAGTTGGAAATGGAGCCTTCCGTCAGGCGTGCATTGCCATAGTAAAACCCTGCCGCGCTGTCGTAGTCGAACCGTTGTTTCAGGAAGTTCTCGGTCTGCTTTACTTCCGCTTCTCCCATTTTGGTGCCGTAACCATTTAACAGGTTTTCGGGATCATGCATCTGTATGTTCTTTGTCCGGTAATTGAAAACGTTGTCGAACGGACGCAACGCCACAAAGGAATACAGCAACGCAGACATATTCGGGTTGCCTCCGCCGTTCGACCGGATATCTATGATGACGTTGCTGATATTGCGCTTCTTTACTTGTGCGAAAAAATCGCTCAGTTCCTTATACATGGCATTTTCATCCAGCATAAATGTAAGAACGGTCAGGATGGCGGTAGATTCCTTATCCTGGTATTCTTTCGTTACATAGCCACGCTTCAGGAAAGTATTAAAGGGCAGCTCTCCCAGGCTCCGGTTATGGTAACCGGTTTTGGCGTCTACTGCTTTCAGCTGTACGGTAGCGGGGTTTTTAGCGCCCTGCTCTTTATATACTACTTCATAACTGCTGGCTTCCGGAAAAACGAGGCTGATGAACAAACTAAGGCTTGTTGCGGTACGATCGGCGCCCGTTTTGATGAAGCCATCGCTATAAGTGGCGTACCCGATTTCACTGAGCAGCTTTGCAGCAGACATTTTATTAATGCTCAGTATCTCTGCTCCAAAAGGAATGATTTCTCCTTTGGCATTCACAATGATCCTGTCTTTAAAAGTAGTAGTGGCCAGCGGAAAGTGATGAATACCATAAAATGCTTCTACCACCCGCTCCTCATCATAATCCAGTTTCAGATGCACATCATTGAATAGCTGTACGGGAGAATACCGTAAAGCGCTTAACAGCGATGGATCTTTATCCAGCCGGTTCATCAGGGAATCCATTTTACGGTTAAATGTAACAGTGTCCGTGAACTTATAAGGATTCGGATGCTGCTGCTTCAACAGCTCAACGGCGTATTTAAAATCATCTTTCAGATCCTGCCTGGTAAATCCGGTAAAAGGTTGAACCTGGGCCAGGGCAGATGTGGAAAGTAGGGACATAAGTATCCCTGATGCAAAAATTTGCTTCATGCTATTAGTAATTTTAAAAAATAGTAATCAACACGACATATCGTGATATGATCGGGTGAGCGTTTCTCCCAGGCTACATTTTATTGATGAGCGCAATGATTCCCTCGTTTTCGATGATCATCATACCTTGCCGGTCTTCGGTAATACCTTCCTGTAAAGTGTAGGTGTACCTCGGTACATTTCCTTCCAGTACAGTAGGCATAAATCGAAACTGCACATTCGGCAGGCCTTTCAGCGCTTCCCCCACTTCGATGATATGAGTAGATACGATAAACAGGCAATTGTTGTATTCGGAGAAACCTTCCGTAACCGCCAGGGTGCCGTCGAAGGCGTCTTTCACATTGGTGCCCTTAAACAATTCATCGAACATCAGCAGCAGGTGTTCGCCGGTAGCTGCTGCCAGCGCAGCATCCTTCACCCTTACTACTTCAGCATAGAAATGGCTGTACCCCATTGCGATGTTGTCGGCCACATTGATGCTGGAGAAGATGCCTTCGCGTACCGAAAACACCATTTCGGAAGCGGCGACCGGGAAACCGATATGCGCCATGTACATACCGATACCGATAGATTTCATCCAGGTAGACTTACCTGCCATATTGGCCCCGGTGAGGAACAGCACATTACTGCCCTCTTTCATTTGGAGGTCGTTACCCACCGCTTTTGAAATACAGGGATGCTTCAATCCCCGGGCATGGAACACATTTTCTTCTTTCTCCACTGCCGTTGCGTAACAAAAATGCCGCTCGCGCGCAACATTGCTGACCGCAATGTATACATCTGTTTCCGCGATGAACAGCAGCACATCCTTCATCGCTTCGTTGTGCCTGTTGCGGAGCAGGAAATCATACTCGGATACCGTGCCGGTGGACATCGGCTTGTAGATGTCGCTGTCCAGGATGCTGCGGATGTCCTTTTGCTGCATGATCGCCAGTAACGCTTCTACACGGTTCTGCAAAGGACTGTTTTCGAGTTTCAGCAACTCCAATAGTCCAAAACACTTCTTCAGCGTTACGATCGTTGCCTGCAACTGTAAGAGCGTGTTTTTGAAACGGCCGTCTTTCGTGAGACCCGCCAGTAACTTTTGCAGTTGCATGTCTACCGTCACCGCCCATTGCGACTTTCCTGCCGTATTATCAATATATTCCCGCATCAGGGAAACCTGGTCGGCCTCAAAAGGAAATGCGACACCCTTCTCTTCGAAAAACTCAAAAATCGCTACCCGCCGGTTGATAGCGGCAGCATCATTGAGCGGATGAGAAAACATCTCATCCATCAGTTTCTCCCCGATCCGTGTTCTCACTTTATTGAATAAAAAGTATACTGATCCCTGCCGGAATTTCCCCATGAGGTTCAGCTCTCCTACCGATTGACGATCTATTTTAAAACTCATAATTGCTTATTTAACCTTTTTCCACCTTTGTTTCCCTGCTTAAGAATGTCCAGTATACCTTCGTTATTAATAATGATCATTCCATGCTTATCGTTGGTAACGCCTTCCTGCAGGGTATACGTGTATTCAGGTACAGCCCCTCTCATCACGGTAGGAAGAAAGTAAAACGCGGCGCTTTCCTTTTTGCTCAACCCCTCCGCGGCCTCGATAATATGGGAGGAGATGATGAACTTACTGTCTTGCCGGTTGGTAAATGCATTGCAAACAGCCAGTGTTCCTTCCAGCGCATCCTTCACATTCGTACCCCTGAACAATTCGTCGAACAATACAAACAGTGATTTTCCTTCACTGAGTTCCTGCCCTATTTTCTTCACACGCAGCACTTCTGCGTAGAAATGGCTGGCACCAATGCCCAGGTTATCAGGCAGGTTGATGGTGGTATATACGCCGTCCATCACAGAAAACTCCATAGAAGCAGCAGCTACCGGAAAGCCCATATGCGCAATGTAAACAGCGGTACTAAACGAACGCAGAAAGGTGGACTTCCCGGCCATGTTGGCCCCCGTAAGAAAAATCAGGTTACGGGAAGGCGTCATATGGAGACTGTTAGCCACCGCATTTTTTAAAAGTGGATGGTATACACCATCCACTTTTAAAATACTGGTCCCTTTCGGGTGCACCACGGGGAATACCATGTTATGTTTCCTGGTAACCTGCGCCACTGAAACATACACATCGATATGATAAATGAAATGCAGTAGTTGCAGCACTTTCCTTTTCTCCTTATTACGGATCAACACATCAAAAGCGGTAACAGCAGCGAATGAAATTCTGGCATTCGGTTTTTCATTAAACACCGGTATAAAAGCCGGATCATTCAACACCGCGATAGCCGCCAATCGTTCTTCCGCCAACTCTTTCACACCTGCCATTTCCGCCGACTCCAGATATCGTTTGAGTATATGGAAAAGATCGATGACCGACATAACCCCGTTCTGTACTTCCTTCTCACTGAGCGACACTTTTGTGCCGCCATCCGGGTTATCGTCAAAAGAAATGTATTTCTCTGCCTGGTCCAGCAAGGCACCATCGAAAGGAAAGGTGGCCCTCATTTTCACGAAAGCAGAAATGGTATTGATCCGTTTGATGATCGCTTCCCTGTTGTTCAGTGGTTTCCTGAACATGGCTTCCATAATGGTTTGCCCGCCACGGGTAAATGAATGATTATAAATATCGTAAATACCCTGTGTGTCTGCTTTGGAAAACAAGCGCAGATCATCCATCGTCTGCATATCTGTCTGCAAATACATAATTATACTTTTTATGAAACAATGAAAGTACCCGCTATTTGCGTTTTCTTCTTATCAGTATCACGATAC
Organism: Chitinophaga sp. RAB17; assembly: GCF_052114225.1. Lineage (NCBI taxonomy): Bacteria > Pseudomonadati > Bacteroidota > Chitinophagia > Chitinophagales > Chitinophagaceae > Chitinophaga > Chitinophaga sp. RAB17. The sequence continues at coordinate 115,342 of NZ_JBFREI010000016.1, forward strand.
CGGCAACCAGGATCAAGGCTGGTATAATATATTGCAGCACCATCTTCAATGTTTGTGCCGGGGCCTTTTTGATGGTCAGCCATATATCCGTGGGCACCGGGAAATTATGGTAAACAGGGTACCTGTTATCTACGGTGTAGCTGTAGAACGCATTGCCATAATCCTTTCCATTCGCTTTAGCTGAGGACATCATATCCGCATCGCTGGAAATAATGATCTTCTGCAATTTGTCTCCGATTTTGCGGGTCAGCTGCAGGCCCACAGGATAAGGCCCTTCCTTCCGGTAATCCCCTTCTGCGGTATTGAATACAGGTGCTGCTGAATCCACCACCAACACACCTCTCTCTACCCAGGTATTTGCATTGTTATGTAAAGTGGTAATCTGTTCTACCTTAAATCCTGTGGTATCAGAATAGCTTAATACGCTGGCTCCGGCAATATAGGTATAGCAGGCTTTGTTGATACCGTTCCTGAAGTAGAAAAACGGCTGCTCATCTGCCATGTCAGTGCCTTTCTTAGCAATCAATCCGACAAACTTATGCGGCATATCCTGCGGGTTCACCTGTACAATGGTGCCTTCATCCGCATTTACCCCTACGTGATTCAGAATTGGGTTCATGATAAACTGCTTGCCGGGTTCGGAATAGAACATGGCATTTCCCCCTCTGTCGATATACTGTTTAACGCTATCGACAATGGCCTTATCCAATATTGATTTCGGGTCCGATACCACCAGTACATCATCGTAGTTAAACCTGCCCGCCCCCACTGCCGGGATGGTGTCGAAGTTCAGTCCCATATTAATCAGCGCGTCCCTGGATGATTTATTGACGGCATGGTTTCCATATTCCCGTTCACCTAACTTAAGGGGCGAACGCTCGTAGTGCCCTGTCAGAAATTTAAACGTGGGCGTTGTATCATTGATTAAACGCAACAGGCTGCCGGAAACATTCCTTTCACTTGGAAAAAGCTCCGGGTCCTGGTATGTTCTCAGGAACGTCTTTTTCCCTTTATACTCCACCTGCATCAATAAGCCTTTCGCTTCCGACTCCAGGTCGATGAGGCTCCTGATTTCTGCTGGTTTTTTATAGATAGAGATATCGGTTTTATACATTTCTGCATACTTCTCCGCTATTTCATCCAGCGATTTGCCCGGGTATGACTGAAATATCGAGCTGTCGCCATCGTTCACATCATAATAATACACATACTCAAACTCCATGTTATTATAAAAGCGGCGGTACCTGGCCCAGAAGTTCCATAAATAGTTATTGCGCGCTGTTGGCACTCCACTACCCAGATTATAGCCTAACAGGTTAGTATATAGTGTTACTTTCAGTGGCGATCCGTCCAGCTGCCTGAATACTCCCTGGGTATTTTCATGCAGCGTATTTATTTTGCCCCTCGTCACATCCCAATAGCCAATAAATCCGTGCCGGGCAGTAACAACGAGCATCACCACCGTTACCGCGAACACCAACAGATATCTGCCTGCCGATACACGCCATGACTTCGACTCTGTAACGGATTTCATTTTGATGATGGTGAAGATGATAAAAAGGGAAGTAATACTGAAGAAGTAAACGAGGTCCTTTGTTGTAATCAAACCACCAAGCATGCTCTCTACCCTTCCCGAGCTGGAAAGGAAATAGGTGACATCCCGCACGTAATCCGTTCCCTGGAACAGCAAGCGTAATGATGTGAACAAGGTTAGCACCACAAATGTTCCGATGCCGGCAACAATCGGGTACGAGGTTAAACTGGAGATATACATACCTACTGCCACATACATGGCCGCCAGTAAAAAGAAGCCCAGCACCATCGACAGGATATGCAGGAATTCTACATTCTTAATAGAAAAGGTCAACACGATCACCTCCGCCAGGAAAATCAAAATCATCAGGCATACAAAACTGTACACACCCAGAAATTTCCCCAGGATGATCTGGCGTGTTTTCAGCGGCGACGAATGAAGCAACTTAATGGTCCCTGCAGCATACTCCCGGTTGATCACGCCCATGGTCAACAGTGGAATGTATAAAAAGAAGATCATCAGCACCGTATCGAGCCCCTTGCCGATCACCGTTCTGGTCAGCGGCATATTGAGAAATCCTCCAAAACCAGCCCCCTGCAAATCAAGCAGGGCATCCTGCTGCAGCGCAGTATCCGCCAGGTTTCCCATGATGATGCCCGCACTGGACATCAGGAATAAAATCAATACAAACCATGCGATCGGCGAAAAGAAAAAATACCGTAATTCCGCCCGCGCAATATTAAAAACTACTTTCATTAGTGTAAGATTGAAGAAGAATTTGATGATAATTGTTTGAATACATCGTCCATACCGGAAGATTCTGTGTGAATGGAAGTGAGTCGCCAGTTTTTCTCTGCACTCTTCTTCACAATTCTTTCCGCCAGATCATCGTTGGGCTGGAACCAGATCCGGCATTTATTATCCGGCAGCAACTCTACTTTCTGTACATCTTCCATCGCCATCAGTTCTTCGGGCGCCGGCATATGGAGCATTCTTGCCATCATGGTATTAGGCTGGAGAATGTTATTGAAAGCATCGAGGGTATCAGAAAACACCACCTGCCCGGATTCGATCATGATGATCTCTTTGGCAAGCAGGTTAATTTCTGACAATACATGCGATGACAACAATACCGCACGGTCCTGTGCAATTTCTTTGATCAGTTTTCTTGCTTCTATGATCTGGTTGGGATCGAGGCCATTGGTGGGCTCGTCGAGAATCACCACTTTCGGTTTATTGATGATGGATTGCGCAATACCTACCCGCTGACGATATCCACCCGACAGATTTTTTATCAGGCGTGACCTCATCTGTGTAATGGATGTTTTCTCCAGTACTTCTTCCACGGCACTTTTAATTTGCCGCTTTTCCATCAACCTTAATTGCGCGGCGTACTCCAGGTACTCCTGCACGGTAAAGTCCATATACAGGGGCGCCTGCTGAGGTAAAAAGCCGATCTGCTTTTTATATGCAATAGGATCATCTTTGATGTTCAATCCATTGATGGAAACATTACCTTCTGTTTGCAACAGGGTGCCACAAATGATATTCATCGTGGTCGACTTGCCGGCTCCGTTCGAACCCAGCAATCCGACAACACCGGTATCATTGATCTCAAAATTTATTTCGCGTATGGCCCAGGAACTGGCATACTTATGCGACAGGTTCTCCACCTTTAATATAGGCTGCATATGATGTGACTTATGATTTAAAACTTGGATTAAAAATGACCGATACTTTTTGCCCTTGCCGAAAAAACACCCTCAGTAGTCCATGTTCCGGTTACCAACATCGTACGTGCTTTAAACAGCCATTGGGTACTCGGCGTAGTTGAACCTGGATAAATATTTATTTCGGACAAAGTGGTCAGTGTGACGCCTGTTGCATGATCTTTTACTTCGAAGCGGAAGTTATTCACCGATGAGTTGACAGGGACCTTTATAAAATCGGATAGCTGCTCATATGCGAGATTGGTGACCATGGTTCCAGGTACCGGCTCCAGCTGCACCACATCGATCGGCCTGTTTTCAAAGAGATTGATGATCCGAAGATTGGCCACACTGTCGTTCAGGCTACGGGAAGGAAGCGTTTCCTTCACCGTTTTTTGTTTCACCTGCGTTGGACTACCATATACAAAATGCGTAAAAATGCCTCCGGGCTCCAGTTTCAGGCTGGTTTTCAGGAAGGGTTTATTAGGCTGGAGCGTATCGTGGTTTCTGAATAACGTAACCGGTTGGTCCATTTTATCGGTCGCATAATCATAAGAGTTACCACTACCGATATAAGTCAGTCTGCCGTAGAATTTGGGTTGTGAATTTCCAAAATAAACAGTCACGAAAGACGTATTGTCGTTAACGCCATTCACAATTGTCAAAGACGCCGGAAATAATTCTTCCGGTACTTCCTTCTTACAGGCAGTACCGAGCATCAGCATACCTCCGGCCAACAGGCCCGCTTTGAAACATTTTTTATAGCTGAATTGAAACATCTTTATTGATTTAACGGTGATCACTTTTAGTTGTAGCCAATATTCTGGGATAGCTGGTTGTCCCAAAGGATTTCTTCCGGAGGAATGGCGTATAGCAACTGGTACTGACTCCAAGGCAGTTTGTAAGCAATCTCCGACAGCACGGCTGTAGCCTTACCTGTTCTTTTCAGGTCCAGCCAGCGGTGTCCCCATTCAGCAAACAACTCTATGCGCCTTTCCTGCGCGATGGCATCCGTTACCTGCTGATCGGTTAAAGTATAAGGCAGCCCCTTCAATCCGGCACGTACCCTGATGGTATTGAGATCATCGATCACGGCATTTTTATCACCTGCATTCCGCAACATATTCGCTTCCGCCCTTATCAGGTACATTTCCGCGAGCCGCATCACTACATAATATTCGGACCTGACTCCTCCCACTACAGCGTTAAAGGAATTGATCTTATACTTGGCCGGAAAAAAACCAGCAGGTACAAACGGACCACTTGCGATGGCCGCCGTCCATGCAGTCTTTCTGTTATCACCCGCTTCGAAAGCATTCATTAGCATTGGCGTGAGGTACCGGCTTCTCAGCGCATACCCTTCAGGTGTGGCATTGCCCCGTATCGGCGTAATGTTGGTCTGCTTCAACTGGAAAATAACTTCCCGGCTGGATATGCCGAACACATTGTTCAGACTTTCCAGTTGAAACAAATCTGTTTTGCTAATCACATCATTTGCATACTCCCAGGCTTTTTCATAATTTTTGGTAAACAGGTAAACCCTTGCCAGCATTGCCTTCACATACCATTTATTGATTCGGATGCGCTCAACGTTATTGCCATCATAATTTTCAGAAAGATACCCTGACGCTTCTTCCAGGTCGTTGATGATTTGCTGATATACAGCGCCAGGGCTGGCGGAAGGAAGTTGTCGCGTATCATTATAATCGATGGATAAGGCGAGGGGAATTTTTTCGAACAGGTTTACCAGGTAGAAATACCCCATTGCCCTTACTGCCAGCGCTTCACCCAACACCCGTTTTCTGTAGGCCTCCGTAAACTCTTTTGAAGTAGCGGCTTTCACCCCTTCTATCAGCGCGTTGGCATTGAAAATCCCTTTATAGGCCGATTGCCATAATTTCGTGGAATAGCCCAGCTTCTGCAATGTCATCCTGGCGGTCATTTCCGCATAGTATGCATCGTCCCCGCCGAGTGCGGGGTGATATAATTCATCCGCCGAATGCCCGGCCGCCAGTGTAATTCCTCCGGCACTGTATAAGTTGTTGCCCAACTGTTCGGGATGATTCACATCGGGTTCTCCTCCGCTGATCAGGTAAGAATACAAACCATTGAGCGCAATAGATGCCTGATCATCGCTCTGGAAAACCTGGTTGGTAGTGATGGAATTTACCGGATCTTTTATATCCAGCATTTTATTGCAACCTGTTACCAGCAGGCCTGACAACAAAACACTGGCTGCAGTTATATTGAACGCAATTCTTTTCATACAATTGATTTTAGAAACTTAATCTCAGGTTAGCGGCAATCCTTCTGATCTGCGGCGTAGTGCCCAATTCAACATCCGTCATTCTGTATTGCGAGAATTTGAAAATCTTTGATGAATTCACGGATACCGTCCCCTGCTTCATACCCACCTTCTTCAACCATGCTGCAGGCAGTATGTATGACAAACTAAGATTGTCCAGGCTCATAAAAGCGCCTTTGGCATAGGTGGCATCAGATCCGGAAAACAGACCGCTGTTAGCAGCGGTATACTTTGAGTAAAGCGCTTTGTCGCCTGGTTGTTTCCAGTGCCTGTTTTCTATTTCCGCGTATAACACAGAGTTGGCCATTCCTCCATACCCGAGATTATTCAACTGATCTGTGACCAGGGAATTCTCGAAGCTGAATTGTGCATCCAGCGACAATACCCTTTTGAAGTCTACCCGAAAGCCCGCCCCACCAAAATATTTAGGGTTCAGGTCTATCACCCGGTAATGATCATCCACCGCCAGGTCCGGGTAATTCGGGCCCGATATCCCGGCAGGTGGGAGCCCGTCCCCGTTATAATCCTCAAATACGGGTGTTCCTTTCATCGGGTTGATACCGATATAGTGTGAGTAAGACTTAGCGGTTACGGAGGTACCAATCCGGTACATATCCTTATAGGGAGAATCTTCCAATCCTTCAAAAGCCACCAGCGTATTCTTGTTCTTACTTACCTGGAAACGTGCCGTCAGGCCCCAGGTATTCGTGTTCAGGATCGTTCCATCCAACATCAGCTCCACCCCCTGGTTCCGGATAACAGCGGGCCAGTTACCCACTACAGCAGCAAATCCTGTGAATGCCGGCGTAGTAATACTTGTCAACTGCTTTCCATCGCTGTTGATGTAGAAGTTGCCTTCAATGTTAAACCTGCTGTTAAAAAATCCAAGCCGGGTGCCCACTTCAAACTTACTGGCGCTGGACCAGCTGTATTTCTGGTTAACAGGTTGTATGAGCGTATAAATAGTCTGATCATCGTAGTCAGGCAATTTATCCATGGAATTCGGCGGAATGTTCGACCAGCGCGAGAGATATTGGTAATCGCCCACATTGGCATTCCCCATAACACCATAGGTAGATCTGATTTTGGCAAACGACAGCCAATCCATGTTAGCATGCTTAAACCATTCTTCATTAGATAAAACCCACGAAATCCCTGCAGATCCAAAGTTCCCGAAACGAGCCCCATCACCGAACCGCGATGAGCCGTCTCTCCTGCCATTTAAATTAACGATGTACTTATTTTCCCAGTCGAACGACACCGTTGCCAGCAGGGAAGCAACTTTCAGCTGGACATAATTATTCATGGTTTGCACCACCTGGGCATTCGAGTAGCTTTTGAGAAGGTTATCATTAGAGAACATCATCCCCATCACCGATACCGCATCCTGATCGGCGTAACTGTAATCTGCTGCCATGGAAACAGATACCCTGGCGCCCCCGAACAGTTTAACATAGTTGATATTGGGCCTTATCAGCAGGCTCTTTCCGGCACCAATGCCGTACATGGCTATGCTTATGGGAGAGAACAAAGGATCTTTCCCCGCTTTAGGAATATAGTAGCCGGATTTATTGGAGAAAAACTCTCCGCTAACACGAACGCCCGCCGTCAGGTCTTTAAATATTTCGTAAGTAAACCCAACATTGGTCTGACTTTTCAGCGTTTGATTCTCTCCCCAGTTCTTAATATCCCTGAATGGATAAATGCTGGCGGACAGGGTCCTGTAAGGGGCAAAATTGTACTGCCCTTTCTCATCATACATCCATGGCGCATTAGGCGGCAGCGAGAAAAAATCTACCGTAGTGGCAGTTTCATTATTGGAATAGGTATTGTTGGAAGAAAGTTCCACCATCAGCTTACCGTTCGGGCTGCGGTGGTTGAAAGACAATCCCATAGTTAAACGATCGTTCCCCTTGCCCTGGTTGTACATTTCCGCGGTGGAGGTATATCCCACACTGACACGGTAGGTATTCTGCAGCATTCCACCTTCTACCGTCAGCTGCACATCATCCGATTGTTCATTTTTGAAGAAAGTGCGTTGCCAGTCGGTATAGGCTTTCTGATCCCAGATAGTGAGGTCCGGGGCATTATCCCGGGTAGGTAAAGCTGCATCATTCAGCAGTGCTTCTTTTCTCACCGCCAGGTACTTTTCGGTGTTCATCATATCCATGTAACGCTGCACACCCGAAAACACTTTGGAGTAGCTTACATTAAACCTCGTAGGGCCTGGCTTTCCTTTTTTGGTAGTGATGAGGATCACACCATTTGCACCTCTGGAGCCGTACAATGCAGTGGCATCCGCATCTTTCAGCACGTCCACGCTCTCGATGTCCAGGGGATTAATCATGTACAAAGGGCTTTCTGAATTCGAATAACCGCCGCTGACAGGTACACCTGCCCCAAATGGATTAACAGATAAAGTAGCAATCGGTAAACCGTCCACCACATACAGCGGGTCTGTAAACATGTTTTCGTTCAGCACATTCCGTCCTCGCAACTCTACTTTCCTGGCCCCTGCCGTATTAGTCGATTGACTGATCCGGAGGCCGGGGATACGGCCTGCGAGAGCATCCAGTACATTTACGACAGGCTGCCTTTCAATATCACTGGCTTTCACCGTGGCGATATTGGCGGTACCCATTCTTTTATTGGTAGTGCCTAAAACAGTGATCTGCACTTCGTCCAGTTTGTTCAGGGAGAGCACCATCTCCGTGTTGTACGATTTGAAAGTAGCAATCTGTTCTGTTATTTTAAATACATGGTCCACATACCCGATATAGCTGATCCGCATCTGATCGCCCAACCTTGCCGGCACCTGTACTGACCCGTTTCCTGCAGTCAGATAGTTCCGTTTGTCGGTAAGATTGCTAATAGTAGCACTGACCAATGGCGTATAGCCGGAAGAGTAGACAAAGACATTTATCAATTCCGGTTTCGCTGGTGCCGTATCAACGGGTGGACTGGCTGCCGTAGCCAACCTGAACTCCTTCTGGGATACCAGGATGTTCTTGTCGATGATCTTGTAGGTCAATGGCTGCTGCTCGAATACCTTGCTGAGAAAGGCTCCCAGCTCAGTTCCCCGGGCATTGATAGTGACCGGTTTTGCCGCCGATAAAGCGGTAGCCTTGTACAGGAAAACATAATCGGTTTGTGATTCTACCGCTGCAAAAACTTTTTCCAGTGCAACGTTTTTACCGTTAAAGTTGATGTTCTGTGAAAGGCCTCTGGCAGATACCTGCAACAGGGCAGCGGTAAGAAGAAATAATGTTAGCTTCATGACTAACAGCGATTTGGTTGAGCTACGTTTCCATCTGTCAGGAATCCGTATGCAATAAAAAATAATTGGCATAACTTCGCATAAGCCGCCCCTTCCCATAAGGGACGGAATGTTTAAGTGAATAAATAAACGGTCTTAACCTGATTGTGATGATTACATTACTTGAACATCTACCGGGAGTGTCGCAAGCACTTCCGGTTTCATTTAAGTAACATCTATTACTACCCGCTATCTTACATACAAAATATTCCCCTTCAATTCGAAATTAACGTCCATCGTTTCCAATACTTTTAACACATCAGACAAATTGGTATTGCGGTGCATTTTCCCTTTAAAGATTACATTCTCTGGCTTTCCAACGTATTGTACGTCTATATTGTACCATCTTTCCAGCTGGCGCATGACACTGTATAAATCCATGCCGTCAAAATTAAACAGGCCGTTTTTCCATGCAATAATATTATCCGCATCAGGCGTTTCTATTACGCTCAGTGTAGCCGACTCCGTTGCATCCGGTTTGCTTAAAACCGCCGTTTGGCCGGGCACCAGCACTTTGGGCTGCGTGGTATGTGCAGGCGTTACTTTCACAGCACCGGTCAACAGTGTTGTGCGGATTGTTTTTTCATCATTGTACGTGTTCACATTAAATGAAGTACCCAGTACTTCCAGTTTCATCTGATCGGTTTCCACCACAAAGGGCTGCCAGCTCTTACTAGCTACTTCAAAATAAACCTCCCCGCTGATCTTCACCCTTCGATCCCGTCCCTTGAAAGCAACCGGGTATTTTATAGAAGACGCCGCATTCAGCCATACTTCTGTTCCATCAGGAAGAATGACATGGTACTGGCGACCTTTAGGTGTGGTGATGGTATTAAGGGCCGCTCCATCTGTTGCGGCGCTGGCATCGTATTTAAGCTCATTATTGTTCAGCGAAATCTGCGTTCCGTTCTGCGTAGCGATTTTGCCTTCGCCCAAACTGTCCAACACCAGTTGCGTACCGTCTGCCAATGTCAGGATGGCGCCGTTTTTACCCGGTGGAATGTCGCGCTGGGCGGATTGTCCACCAAACCGGTCCCCATTTTGCGCACGATGTGTCAGCAGGAAATAGGTGGATACGCCTAACCCCAGTACAAGCACCGCGGCTGCCCATTTCCATGTTTGAACGTGCCACATGCGGCGTACGTTTGATGATGCAGGCTTGTTGGAAAGAAAGCGTTCCAGTGCAGCGGTTTCATCAAACCTGGCCATAGCGCGCACGTTGTGCTGTTGTACATCCTGATTGTTTAATTCCATCCATAACTGCCGGTTTTCGTCACTGGCAGCGATCCACGCATCCAGCTTATCCCGCTCGTCGGCCGTAAGCAGCCCCTGTTGCGACCGGGAAATAAGCGATGCAATGATAAATGGATCGTTTGAAGAAGACGCCATGTCTAATGTGTTTATGTTATTACAACACGGTATTACGATCGTACTAAAGGAATCGAAAAAAAATTATGAGTGGGGAGAAAACAATAGGAATAAAGTAATTACAACCGGCGACAGGCGCATTCTCAGCAGCTTCATGCCCCTGGTTTTTTGATTTTTAACCGTTTGGAGGGAAATGGAAAGGACTTCGGCGATCTGTTCATTTTTCAATCCTTCAATGTAACTCATGCGGACGATCTTCCCGCATTGCTCGGGCAGGTTGCTGATCTCGCGGTAAATCACCCTGAAAACCTCCATACGGATGATGTCCAGGTCTTCCCCGGTGGCCGTATCTTCCTGCTCATGGAGAAATTTAGCCTGCCGTTCCTTACTATGCTGCGCCCCTTTCAAAAAATTGATGGCCGCATTACGTGTAGCCTTATACAGGAAATCCTTCAGATGCCGGAGGTCCTCGAAGGCATATCGCTTCTGCCATAATCTTTCAAAAACATCCTGCACAATATCTTCTGCATGCCCAGGCTCGCCGATGATCGTTTCGGCATAGTGGCAAAGCGCACTATAATACTCTTTAAAGATATAAGAATAATGCAACGTATCGCCCGTAGTCAATCCCTGCAAAAGCTCATACTCATTATTAGAAGATTTCCGCGACAAATTTGCACCCCGATTTTAGTTGAACCGTAAAAATAATTAAAAAATCAAGTTATAAAAATGTAATTGACCAGCGGCATTTTTAATTTTTCAGGCGGATCATAGTTCAATGATTTATACTATTTCCAGGCTTCAGGCTTCTCACCAGATTTCCGAAAAAGCTGGAAAATAGCTACCGTCAAACGTTTACACAGTCATACTACCTAATAATAATCAAAATAATACTTCATTAACTTTTTATTTCGCAAGATTTGAAATCCACTTGATACAGTTAATAGGTTCAATAATAGACCAGGAATGTATTAACGCTAATCAGAAATTTTATACAAGAACAGGAATTTTAAGATAAATCCAATTGATTCCGTCTTTGCTGATAACTTCTTAAAAAGTATAACGCCTATCTTATGCCAGCTACCCGATCAATGGTGGCTGTAAAGGGTGCAAAGAGGGACGTATTCATCACGCTATTCATATTGAAATCAAATTTTTCAATGAATCCAATTTCTCCATCTATGACATTACGCACCCCTCCTGTTGCTGGTGGCATCCGCCTTTACTACTTTCACAAACGCTTTCATAAACCGGATAGCGACTCCGCTATCTGCTACACTACTCATCATACTGCGAAAAGCAACCCTGGGCAATTTACCTGCCTTACCGCCACGGCCAAACTCCTGCCCATTTTCCCGGGTCCGCTGCAATGCAGGATCTTTGAAGATCCGTTCTCCTGATACGCCGCTTCTTTTTCTAACGGAGTACCCTTTTTTCGTTTTGTAAAACGATAAGTTTTCTATGGCTCCGTTAAACTGGAGCAAACCATCTTGTCTACTCATAGCTTATAATTTTTTCGATTAAAGAGAGGCAATTTATAACGCCAAGCCTTTTAAGCGTTTCCATCTGATCAGATAGGCTGCACTTCGAAGTACAATGCGAAATTATTCACAGGTGAAAGTGTGAGAAAATGTAACTTCTGCTTTTGCCACTTTTTGCGGAATTATGCGGAAAAACGTACCTAAAAGAATAGTGATATACACCAAAGACATTCAAAATATGTTTGGCAAGAGTGAACGCTCCGCTCAATATACCTGCAGAAACTGAGACAAATGTTCGGTAAGTCTCAATGGCAGTATATTTCAATAGCTGAATTTTGCAAATATTCGGGATTAAGCGGGGAAGAAGTCAGGGAATACCTGGAGGGCCCATAGTGCAGTGAAAGAGTAGTGAAAGAGTAGTAAGAGTGTAGTGTAACAGTAGTAAGAGTGTAGTGGGAATGTAATAGAAGTATAGTGGGAATGTAATGGATAGACGAATCCTAAGTACCGGAGAAGTATGCGAGAAGTAATAATAGTACCATCCTTAAATTTTCATGGCATAGTATTTTTACCTGATATCTATGTCTTCAATGCGCTCCTGGCTAGGGTTTGTATTGTTATTCCAATGTAGGAAGCAAGATGCCCAACGCTGAGACTATGAAGAATTTCCTGAGAATTCATTAAACCCTTTTGTAAAATACTTGCTTCTGCCTGTCAAAAATATCGCTACTTCGGATCACTTTTTTATTATTTCCCGTCATTAATATGTTATTGTTAAAAAAAAATTAAATCCTTCTTTAATAAATCCTAATGCATAAATATTTTTTAACTTGAAAAAGTTTTTTAACCCCCTATCATGATTATGAAAAAATTCATTGGTGTTTCCTCATTTTTATTGCTTCTAAGTATTGTTGTTTTCTATTCTTGTAAAAGAGATAAAACATCTACACAAAGCCCTATGATAGCGGAAAGTGTTTCAGCGATCCGGGGGGAATTTGACAAACACGATTTTGGCAAAAAACTGTCAACTCGTTTTAATGATTCTCTGAATATTAATTGGAAGCCGGACTGGGAACGTATAAAAACTAAAAAAGTTAATGATAGTATCATTTTCTACTATGTTCCACTCGTGCCCAGGATCAACAGTACAGCCGATCAAAGCCGAAAATATGAAATTACTACTGTTGGATTTGAGCAATTCATAATAGTAAAACAAAAATCGGTAGATGAACTGATTTTTGCCAAAGCCCAATACGTTTTTGATCCAGGATGGGGGCAGAATAAGCGAGTAACGAGCAAGCGATCTGACCCGATAAATTATGTTGACTTTACAGGAAAACTACTGTTAGATGATCTTTCTGGAAAAATCTCCGCGATAAACTACTTTAAAGGACAGCCCATCAAAGCTAGTGGATTACAAAACGGAAGAATTGTCTGTGATATGGAGTGTTACTGGACTACCTGGTGCGAGCGAGGTCCGTGGATTGCCGTTACTTATGGAAGAATGGGGGAATCCTGCTCCTCTCCTGACTGGGGGCCGGATGCAATGGATTGTGGTGGCAGCATAGGAACTGGTGGTGGTTGGGAATTACAATCTTCCAATACTACAAACTGTGTGGATATCCGGGATGATGTTCCACCAACACCACCTGATGGCACAGGTGGTGGAACCGGGACAGGTAATGCTACAAGTGTTTCGGATATCACCAGTAAACTAATAACTCCTTGTTTTAACACTGTATTTTCAGAGGTGAAATCCAAAACATTGCAAAATACAATAAGTAAAATGCTTAATAAGCTTTTCGGAAGTACGGATGTTATAAATTTAGATATTCTTGAGGGAAAATTAGACAAGGGGGTAGATGCAGATACAAGAAGTGGTGGCAGCTCCGGAGGTTATCGTACTGTTGAAGTAACCTTGAATACAAGTGAACTTCAAAATGCATCGAAAGAGTATATTGCGGCAACAATTTTGCACGAAATTATTCATGGTATTTTTCTAATAAAGGAGAAAAACCCATTGATAGACGATCATAATGAGATGGGATCATATTACATCAGCTACATGGCAGACGCGATACGCGAAATGTATCCTACCATCAATACAGATGATGCCAGAGCTCTAGCCTGGGGAGGGGTGCAGGAATCATATGGTTGGTCTCAATTAGTGAAAAATAGTACAGCTGCAGCTAACGGAATAATTGATACCAACAAAAAGTTTAAAAATGGGACATCAGGTACTAAATGCAAATAACAACAATCAACATCATTTATGAAACCAGTTTTTATTTTTTTATTGTTAATTTCCTTTGTTAAAGGACATGCTCAGGGGAACAAGAATTTATCTCAAGCAGAATTCGATACTTTAACAAAAAAATTTATTAAGAATATAACCATTCCAAGGGAAATTTCGGCACAATGTAAATCTTCGGCTGTCTCATTTATCATCAAGTTTGATAGAAAAATGAATAAAAATGTAGCAGTGAAAAACGAAATAATATTTTCCAAAAATTTCCCGGCGGAGTTCAAAGATAAAATATTAAGTAACCTCTGGGTTTTTGAGTCAATAAAATGGGAAAAACTCTTTTCTGGTGTAAAAGGTAACAATGCTTATGCTGTTCTTGTACCTATTATATATTATTTAGATTTTGACTGCATGGAGAAAATTCGATCTGATGAATTTGCGAATATTGTCAATGATGGGCTGTCGTTCGAAAACTACCCCCAGTCTCCAATATTTCTTCTTAAGCCATTAAAAATTTCTATCAGCAAACCTATTCCCTAATATTAAGGCCAGCTAAATCAGGTAGCTACTATTGTGAAAATTAATCGTTAAGAGGTATGCAACTGGTAAAATAAAGCTTAAATATGGATGGATAACCTCTTATATCTGGCGCCGCTTGTTTTGTACAACTGAATTTCTGGTGGGAACACCTGTTGAATTAATCATGCAAATTAGCGGACATAAGAGCTCACAGGATTTTTAACGGTACACCCATATCAGCCATGAAGAAGCTACTCCTTTAATTTATCAAGGACTCGCCCTGCGGCTCCTCCATTGAGCTCATAATCAAGTGTTGCCACATCATATTTCAGTCTGCGCCATGCTGCTTTCCAGTCATCAGTTCCGGGGAAATGGAAAAGGGTGCTGCTGCTGGTAGCTCCAAATGCAGAAAGCGCCTTCAGATCATGTAACTTGAAGGCTGCCGCAGCAAACCGGGTGATTGGGTTTAGCTTACCTGATTCTTTATTCACAAAAAAAATACCCCAAAAAAGTCAGACACTTTTTTGGGGTATTACATCTTTTGAAATGACTTCCCGGAGGATGATGTTATTCAATTTTTGATAGCGCAGTTATTAATTGATTCTTTTCTGCTCCTGGTCTATGCTATTTCCCTTATTTCTGGCGGCGCCGTTTACTTTTCTGCCGAAGCGATAAGTGAATGAAATATTCACCACCCTGGTGTCTGAGCTTTGCACATAACTTTCTTCTACATTATTATAAAGGATGCTACCATGTATTACCTGAGAATAAAAAAGGTCGCTTACATTTAATTTAAGCGCCCCCTGATTATTCATCACCTGTTTGGCGATACCCAGGGAAACTTGTCCAAATCCATTGGTGATAAACTGTCCGGAGACGTCTTTGCTGTTGTAAAAGCCGGAAAGTTCTGCTGTCAGACCCTTCGCTATAGTAAACTGGTTGTTGGCTCCCGCCTGAACGGTATAGGCATCTGTTGACAGGCTGGTCCCGTTTGCGAAACCACTTACTTTATTATACACAAGGTCCGCGTTGAGATTAATCTTCCACCATTCCCCTACAGCTAATGATCCGTTGAGCGAAAGACCAACGGTCTTTAAGCGTCCCACATTATCCTGGGTGTATATGGTCACCTGATGCTCAGTTCTGAAAATCAGCGAAGAATAGTCACTGGTTTCCGCATAGCTGAGTGTTGCGCTGAATATCCCTTTATACAGATAACCTATGCTTACGGTATTGGTGTACTGCGGCAGCAATAGCGGATTGCCTACTTCATAGGTATACTTGTTTACATAGTACAGGAATGGATTCAGCGTTCTATATGCAGGGCGATCTATGCGTCTTCCGAAGGAAAAGCTCACTTCATTATCGTTGTCAATTTTATATCCTACAAAAACGGTGGGAAATAAATTGTTGTAATGACGGGTAAAGGTGGTATCTGCCTGTACCGGGTTACCTAACTGATGCCCTTTATAGTTTGTA
Organism: Chitinophaga sp. RAB17; assembly: GCF_052114225.1. NCBI lineage: Bacteria > Pseudomonadati > Bacteroidota > Chitinophagia > Chitinophagales > Chitinophagaceae > Chitinophaga > Chitinophaga sp. RAB17. The sequence goes on from NZ_JBFREI010000016.1 coordinate 131,298, forward strand.
TTTTCAAAACGCAATCCGGCTTGCAGGTTCCACTTTTTTTCCTGTTTGCTGAAATTCAGGTACAGGGCATTAATATTTTCTTCATATAAAAAATTATTGGAAATCCCGTAATCGGGTAAGAACGGCCCATCTGCATACTGGTGCAGATATTCCGCCAGGTTATTTGTTTTCACCTGGCTCACCTTTAGTCCGGTCTCCATTTTCAGCTGATTGCGAAAAGTCTGGGTATAATCGGCTTTGCCTGAATACACATCGATATTCACCGGCAAATTCCCTTTTAAGGCATCTTTTGCGGTCGGGATTCTATCAACAAAGGTAGTATTAGAGAAGAACTGATCGCTGATAGAATGGTAATGGAGATAATCGAGATCAGCTGTCAATGTTTTGGAAGAATCAAACTGGTGCGACAGGTTTAGGTTGATGCCGCCATTTTTAAGGTCATTTTTTGTGGTGGCCCGGGATTGAACCGTGGAATCTTCCACACCGTTTAATGCGATAAAATGTCCGTTGCTGCTATTATTGGAAGTCATTGGCTGCAGGCGGCCCGTGGCTACAAAGCCTATGGTAGTATTAGGAGAAACAAAGTAATCCATTCCGGCTTTAAGATTGTTCGTTGTACTGCGATAGGTGATTAAAGAGGGCTGATCATACAGGCTGTTTACCTTCCCGTCCTTTTCAAAGAATTTTCTTTTGATATTCAGTTCTGTAAAGTTATTTCTGATACCGTATCCATAATTCAGAAAGGCATTGATCTTCTTATTCCTGTAATTAAGATTCAGCGAGTTATCCGTACGCCAATAATTACCTTGTCCGTAGCCCACTGTAACAGCACCATTAAAGCCATATGCGGTGTTCTTTTTCGTTTTAATATTGATAATGCCGGCATTGCCTGCCGCATCGAATTTAGCACCGGGGCTGGCCATGATTTCCACCTGGTTTAACTGGCTGGCATTCATGTTGCTCAACAGCTTTGCCAGGTCTGCATTGGACAGGTAGCTGGGCTTTCCATCGATCATTACAGTAACACCGGGTTTGCCTCTCAGGCTTATATTACCATCTTTATCAACAGCTACGCCCGGAGATTTTTGCAACACTTCCAGCGCATTACTGCCTACATTGGTAACAGATGCTTCTACATTTACCACCACCTTATCTGATTGCAGCTCAATCAATGCTTTCTTCCCTATTACAGACACTTCTTTTAGACCCCTGGTAGCCGCCACCAGCCTGATTTCGGCTAAGGTGACATCGCCAGTTCCGGCATGTACTTCCAGGTCATTTATTACATAGGTATTAAAACCTATCAAATAAGCGGAAAGGCGGTAACTTCCAGGAGGCACCAGTATCAATTCAAATTTTCCGTCGTTATCGGATACCGCTGTTTTAACCAAAGAAGAATCGCTTTTTCGGGTAAGGCTTAAAGAGGCGCCTATGATGTGTTGTGCACTATTTCCTGCATCCCTGATCTCCCCTCTGATACTGATCTCCTGGGCATGCGAGGTAAGCGGAAGGGTAAAGAAAACAAATACCAGGCTAAAAAGGGCTACTACAATGGCGTTACGATACATAATATGCATTGTTGGTTATCAAATCCATAGGGTTGTTATGTTCAGTATTTATTACGGGCGCGGATAATTTATGACCTGTGCCCTGGCTTCATATTCTCTGGCCTGCGCCTCATAGATGCGTTGTTGTGCTGCATACTTACCGGCCTGTTGCTCATATATGCTGCGCTGCACCTCCTGCTTTTTTGCCTCTTCTTCGTATATGCGCTGCTGTTGCCGGTACTGCTCCTGTTCCTTTTTAAACTGTTCCGTCCGCGAAAGGGAGGCCAAACGCACGGGTTTGGTGCCCGGCGGGGCAATCAGCGTATCCGTTGTAACAGGCGCAATGAGCGTAATAGTATCTGTTTGTCTGGTTCCCCGGGTTTGGGCAACGGCTGCTACCAGCATTACTGAAAGCACCAGGATGCTTGCGGCAAAAAATATACTTTCTGTTATACTAAGGGTCTTATTTCTATTGCTAACGATACGGACTACTCTTTGCAACAGCTGATTCTTTTTGCCTGGAAATGCTGTGGCATAGGCGGATCCATACAGGGCATGCTCTTTAAAACTAATCAGCGCCTGTACGAAATCTTCTTTATTACCCGTTTGTCCAATGGCAATATCATCACAGCAATTTTCCCGCTCTTCCCTTAGTAAAGCCGATACCCATAACAGGCCTGGATTGAAGAAGAAGATGGCTTCTGCTATATGCTGGAGGTAATTAACGAAATAATCTCCGCGGCGGATGTGTGCCAACTCGTGCAGTAACACTGCCTCCACCTGTGCTGCGGGCAAACCTGTTAACAATCCCAATGGTATTAATATAACAGGTCTAAAACTGCCCGCTATCACCGGTACTTTCACATAACCTGATTCGAGCAATACCACTGCCCGCTCCAGCTTTAGCGTTTTGGCAAGTGCGTTTACCCGCTGCTGCCAATACCCGGCAGGGGTATACACCTTGTAGTTTCTTATACGCCGTGCATACACCTGTGCTGCAATCACCCTTACCAACCTGGCTATAAAAATAATAAGCCATATCATTACTATCAATGGTGCATTGGCTGTAAAATAATTACTGAAAGTATGAATCAGCTGCCCGCCGGTATCATAGCCAACAGGGACATGGAGTAATGGTAACAGGGTATCTGCAGTAACGTCATGATTATATTCATAAACAAAAGTGCCTGCTACTGTGAGCAGGAACAACAGGAATTGTACAAACACCCAGGTATATCTAACCGCAGCACTGGCCTTCCGTGTCATTATCAGTAACAGGCCGCTGACAATAGCCAGCAATAATCCCTGCCATAATGAGTGGATGAGAGTCCAGCTAAGCGCAGGTATTACCCTGCTGGTCCATGCGGTTAACCATAGTGTTTGCATATCCGGTTATTTTTTTTTGTCCATTTTATCCAGCAGCGCTTTCATCTTCTCTAATTCCGTTGATGAAGTATGGCCATTTCCCAGCAGCGCCATCATTAAACTACTGGGAGATCCGTTATACATCTTATCTACAAACCTGCGCAGGAAACTACCTTTTATTTTAGCCTCTTCCAGCTTTGCACTGTATACATGCTTCATATTGGTTTCATCTCTGTCCAGCATTCCTTTTTCCTTCATTACCTGCATCAGTTTTAAGGTGGAGGTATAAATAACAGCTTCCTTCTGCTCATTTAATTTATCATGTACAAACCGCACCGTAGCAGGACCATGCTGCCATAAGATCTGCAACACGTCCATTTCCGTTTTGGTGGGAATCATTTCATTGTCTTTCTTCTCTTTTAACATGTACTGAAGGTACGTAAACAAAACGTACGTTCCAATTATCAGGTCTATTATTTTCCCGCTTCTTTAGTAATCAGCTCCGCTAGCTGCCGGTATCGACTGATATTCATACTCATATAACAGTTCTTTTTCCCCAAACAATCTTTCGGCTATCAAACCACGTTCAATGCAGGCTGCTACCAGCATATTTGATTGCACAATGGGTTTTGATTCCGGAGTGTACTTGATACTACTTATAAATTCCAGCCAGGGCTCCTGCCCCATGGCATAAACGTACACTTCTCTGGGATGAAAGACATCAACAAGATGCATTCCTTTTTCAAAATCGCTGCCGGCCAGCCTCCTGGACTGATCATTGTCCCGCGCAAGGTCTTCCGTCAACAGCGGGCCATACAACCAGGATAGTGGCGCACCTTCACATTCCATGCCCAGGAACAATACATCTACATCTCCCATCATGCGCTGTACATGCTGATAGAGTCTGGCCTCCATTACCCTCGAGTCTGCCACAAAAAGAAAAGTGAATTTGTCTATTGCAATATGAAAACATGACTTGGTTCTGATATTAAGATCACTATGCTCACCGGTGAAGGGTAAACCTGTGATGGTACAGTTTTCAAACTTTATGGATTCCAGTTCATCAATCTCTATCACATTACTAAAGCCTATATGCTCAAATGTCAGCTTCAGGCTCGGGTCCTGCAGCGAACCACTGTTAGTGGCCGGCACAATAATATTTTTGATTTTATGTCTTAACGGGAGTAACGTTTCAAACACAATATGATCCTGGTGGTTATGGGTAATTAACACATAATCTATTACGTCCGGCAGATCGATATCAGAAAAATGTGTTACGCTGGATTCATAGCCATAATAGCTGATCAGCGGATCTACCAGGATGCTTACCTCCTTTGTTTCAATTAAAATACATGCATGGCCAAAGTAACGCATCCTGGCTTTATCGCCTTCATATTTCCTGTATTTGGGATGTTCCTGTGCGGTGAAGAAGGTGTCAAACAGGGGCCGGTGTTCTTCCTGCACACCCAGCATGGCGGCTATTTCATCAATGGATCCGGCTTCTCTTTTCATCCGGCTCAATGCATCTATTCCTGCATGATCAAAGGGTATATCCAGGTGTAAAATATGCGGCTCATCTAATTGTGGGGTACTTAAACAAAAAGGACGCTCATCATTATTGGTGATCCACAGCGCAATACTTTGTGAAGCCTTTGCATAAAATTCACTCCTGTACAACAGGGATTCAAAAAAGCGGAAAGAAGGATTATTATTAATATCGTATACCAGTTCTACGTAGCCTTTTAAAATATCCGGTACGCTATTATACAAAGGTTCCAGCGAAAACCCTTTAGGATGGGCTTTCAACAGCTTATCCAATTCTTTTATGGCCGCAACAAATGCAATGGCATTAGCTTGTTTTGCCGTGATTTCATCCCGCAATTGCTTCACTTCCTCCACCCGCTGTCCGTTATAATCCATAAATGGACCTCCCAGCATCCTGGGGTTACGCACAGCTGCTGCATGAATCTGAGGAGCCTGTATATAAGAGTTCATGATCTTCAGGTGTCGGTTCACTACATTCATAGCTGCCGTAGCAGGAGAAATAAGATGTGTCCAGGCATACCATCTGTCAACTAATGGCCCGATGATCACGTTGGGTTTGAGATAGAACAATTCCTTTTTCATAATGATATATTAATAACAGTGATAAGTTTAATTTGTACCGTTCCCTGAAAACATGCTTTTCCCGGTGTGTAATGCCAGTCCGGTCAACAAACCGCCTATTACGCCAGCTATCAGCAGTACAATTATCTTCGGCATCGATAATAAAAGGCCAAGCTTGTAAAAGACGCTGTTGTAGATCATATCAAAATATATATTCGCTGCCAGCCAGATCACAAAGCCTGATATGCATCCAACCGCGAAACCGGTCACCTTCCATCCCAGGAAAGTGGTCACTATTCCGAACAGCAGTACCGGGACTACAAAGCTCCACCAGGGTAAACTTTCTGCCATGCAGGTAAGGAACACCAGGGCACTGGTAATAACGCATGCCTTAATATTATCGGCGGTATTTTTTTTCATGGTGGTCGGGTTATTTTAAGGTCCAACAGGTGTTTGTTTGCGCTTTTGCTTCTGCTACAGACATAAAAAACTGTAGCGGATAATATTTACCCTTGCTCCAATCATCTGTAAAATTATCGTAGCTACTGCTGCCTGCATTGCCAGATTGTCCACCCGGATAAATGCCATAGGCTTGTGGCCTGTCGCCCAATTGAACAATCATTCTCCAGGATGGGCCCCAGTTGGACGAGATAGCGTTGATCGCTTCGGGATGACCGGCGGATGGCAGGCCCATTTTGCTAAGTGCCGGCAGATTGGCGAGGTGCATGATATTTACTTTATTGCAGTCTCCCCACCTGATGCTGCCTTGCGCTTTCAGTTGCCCGTACTCGCCGGCCGCAGCAATGAACGCTTCGGTAATAATATCACTGGCGTTCTCTTTCTTTACGGTACCTTGTTTATCAAAGAAATGACTGTCCGGCTGCTGTTCAACCAGGTTCAGTAATACATATTCGTCTGGCGGCCTGGTATAGAAAGGATAAGCGTTTAATTCATCCCAGGTATAGGCCGTAATATTTTTCCACCACAACTCGTACAACTTTGCATTTTCATCGTTGAAATTATAAGCTCCTTTCCAGGCGATCAGCATCTGCCATATTTTTTGTTGTGCTGCATTTAACCTGGTTGTATCGGTATTTTTTATCAATACCGGCAACGACTGTACGGCAAAGTCGTTGGTATTATCCAGTTGTATAGCTTCCATGGCGGGTATATCCAGGTCATTTCTTTTTTCGAGCAACTGCTGTATCCTGTTGGCTCTTGTTTCCGCATAATAACCATCATAATAATATGGATAGTCGGCATTGGTAGGATGCTGATTGGCGGAAAGCACAAAATTGCTGACAGGGTTATAAAGCTGCGGCAGGCTATCTGCCGGTATATACCGGGTATAGAGGAAATCGCTTTTAGTACCATCCATTATAAATTTACCCTGCCCCGGCCATTTAACGGCCATATTACCCTGGTGATTAATGGCGATGGTATTGTCTTTACAGGCAAAGGTAAAATTCTGTAACGGGCAGGCATAATGCCGGATCGCCGCTTTATAGTCATCATAATTCCGGGCCTTATTTAACTGAATAAATGTGAGGAATTCATTGGAAGGATGATGCAACTCCCATTTTAATGCATTATCCAGCAGATCAGGATTTCGCCCGGGAAAACTTTTGTTTGTTACAATAGGACCATGAATAGAGCTGTATACGGTATCATAGAAAGGCGCCTGGTCTTTTCTTTTTATCTCTTCTATCCGGTATGTCAACGGTAACCATTTTCCATCCAGTTCATATTTTTTATAATCGCTGGATATCTTTAGTTTGTACCAATCCTTTACATCATCTGCACCGTTTGTAATGCCCCAGGCAATGTTTTCATTAAACCCGATAACGACCGCAGGTGCGCCGGGAATGGCAACGCCATACACATTCATGCCTGGCGCAGAAAGCTGCAGTTCCATCCACACGCTGGGGAATGACAAACCCAAATGCGGATCATTGGCGAGAATAGGCCGACCTGATTTTGTTTTCATTCCGGAAACGGCCCAGCTGTTACTGCCCAGGCGGGGATTATAGCCATCTTCTGTCAGCACTGCATTGGAAGCCAGGAAGGAATAATCCAGGTAAGCCGGTTTTTGGGTCCGGGGAAGGGAAGCACGCGGGGCGGATGCTTCCAGGTTCATTACCGGCGTGCTATGCGTATTAAAATCCGGGAACAATTTATTAAAGTCTTCCTCTCCCAATGCCAGCATCATTTTAGATTGGAAAAGATCTTCCCCATAGCCTGTCATGGAATTGGCCATGCTTTTTAAGATCAGCACACTTTTGAGGTTAGACCAGGCTTCCGGCCTATAATCCATCAATTTGTATTCCAACGGCAGCTGGCGGTAGCTCAGCTCCTTTATATAAGCATTTACACCCCTGGAATAAGCCGTGAGCGCATGCTCCGTTTCGGGGTCCTGCTCTACCAGTTCCAACGTTTTCCTGGCTGCATCCAATATCCCTATACGCCGCTGATTACGATCATATTCCAGGAATTCTTCTTTTGCAAAAAGTTCTGACAAACGCCCTGCTGCTGCATAAGTAATAAAATCCATCTGCCATAAACGCAGATAAGCAGTTACATATCCCTGCGCAAAATAAAGATCTTCGGCATTGTCTGCATAGATATGCGGTACTTTCCTGTCATCAAAAAATATATTCACTGTATGGGAAAGTCCCGTTTTATCGAGCGCAAAACGGATATCTGTCAAACGGCGGTCATTCCCGTTTTGCACCGCTCCCATAAAAGGATGCAGCAGTTTTCCCAATGGTGGGAGATTGAATAGGGAAGCAGACAATGCATAGATTAAAATAATTAATGTCAGCAGCGGAAATAAGGAACCTGTTCTAAATTTCTTCATTAAAATCAGTTTTAGGCGTGCTTGTTTTTACAGTGCCCGAGTGCTATGAATGTCGCAGCAAAGCAATGTTGCGATAACTATCCCGGATGATACCGGCAATTTTTTCCGGATGTTTATGAATAAAAAAATGTCCGCCCTCCATTATTTCACAGTTGAATTTTGACCGTGTAAAGTGGCGCCAGTTGGCGATCTGCTCTACATACTCTTCTTCGCTGCCCATAATAGCATAGAGCGGGGCGCTGATGGCAGGTTCTATTTTTATTTCATTCTTTTCTACTATCTCAAAATCGGCTCTTAATATAGGCTCAAAGAAATCGAACAGCTCTTTGTCCTTAATGAATTCTTCCGGAGCGCCGCCCATATCCAGCAGCTCCTGTACAAATGCTTCGGAGGCCAGCTCGTACCTTTTTTTCCTGATCTGAACACCCGGACCTGCATTACCACTTACAAACAGGTAAGCCGGCGGCCGGCCGGCTTTTTCCAACATCCCCGACACCGTAAGTCCCAGGAAGGCGCCCATACTATGTCCGTAAATCAGGAAATGAGGACTTGTTACCCGTTTAATGATCTGGTTATAAAAGTCCAGTGCGGCCAGGTCAAAATCCCTTAACAGGCTTTCTCCAATTCTCCGCCCTCTGCCAGGTAGTTCCAGGGAAATGACTTCAAAATCCTTTAACAGGGATGCCAACTCCTGGAAGGAATAACAATTTCCTCCGGCAAAATGCAGTAAGAATAATTGTGGCTTTTTCATCAGGCAATAAAACTTGATTCGTGAATATTTACATTCTCTGCTATCAGCTTGCCACCATCCATTTTGTATAGCTTATCGGCACAGGAATAATATTTATCATCATGCGTAATGGCTATAATGGTGATATCCTCTTTCTTTAGTGCAGGAATGATTTCTGTATAAAATTTCTTTCTGAAATAAGGGTCCTGATCCGCGGCCCACTCATCCAGGATCAGCACCGGTTTTTCTTCCATAAGAACAGCAATCAGCGCCAGCCGCTTCCGCTGTCCTGTCGACAAATTGGTGGTGGAGAACTGCTTTCCTTCCAGGGTTACTTTCCCATCCAGTTCAAACAAGCGGAGGTAGTAATCCCATTTTTCTATGTCTACGGCTTCTACCCCATATAATTCATTAAATAAATAAAAGTCACTGAATACAACGGAAAATGCTGTTCTGTAATCCGGGTAGTTATCATTATTAATCAGGGTATCATTTAACCTGATTTCTCCTGCTGTTGGCATATGCAACCCCAGCACCGTATGTACAAAGGTGGTTTTACCGCTGCCATTACCGCCATAGATGAAAACGACCTCGCCTTTCCTGATATAGAAATTTACCGGCCCAATGCCAAAGGCGCTCTCTTCTTCCCCGTAATGGAATTTTAAGTCTGTGATAGTTATCTGATCAAATATTGCCCTGGAGATATATTTTTCAGGCAGGGAATTATTTAAATGGGCATTTTCCAGCTCATCTTTTAAATCTATGAGGTGATTGGCCGCCACTTTAGCCCTTGCCAGGATAGGCAATAATGACATCATCATTTCGAGGGATCCCAATAAATAAAGCAACGTAAAAACGAAGCTCACGATACTGTCCGTCTTAATATGCAGCGAAACGCTAAAAATAAGAAGGATAGCCGCTACGAGTATATAAAACAATACGCGTCCTACTATCTGGTTGTTGAGGAATCCTGTAAATGCAATGGTGTTATTCTGATAAGTATCATCGGCAATATCCAGGATCTTTCCTTCATAAATAGCTTTCCCTTTTCCCGGCTCCATATATATTTCCTTAAAGCCATTCAGTATCGTGTCAAAATGTTGCAGAAATTTATTCTCCAGGTTGCGTGCGTGCGCAAACTGCTGCAGGTTTTTGCCTGTGCTGAAATGATAAATGGCCACACCGGCTATCGCCACTCCCAGGGTAACCAGGAACAGCACCCATGAAATAAAAGCCATATACACCAGGCAGGAAAGCACTAAAATAAGGGCAGTAAAAAAATCTATGATGCTCAGGGAAGTTTGTGTTAATATGCTCACATCATGCACGATCGCTGCATAAATCTTATTTCGCCTGCTGTTTAACTGCTGATAATCTGCATTCAGTACTAAAGACAACACCTGCTTGCGGAGGCTCCAGAATAGTAGTTGCGATAGCTGTATGATGGTGAGAGAAAGTGTTCTCCTTGTCCAGATAAAAAGCAGGATGACCAACGAAAAAACAATAAGTAGCTCTCTGCTGATGATCGTATATTGCCCGGTTGCTATCTGCGCCAATACCCTCGTTACCAGGTTGATGAACAGAAAATTGCACAGGCCGGAAAAGATACCCAGGAACACGTTCAGCCATAGTTTCCATTTCCCTACCAGGGGCAATATTAATTTAAATACACGCTGCATATTCCTTTGTTAAAGTATGAGTTGATAAAAGTATTATACGGCCACGCCTACTACTTTTTCGATGCAGAGGTCCAATACATCCACAATCATGTTGCATTGCTCTTCATTAATAATTAAGGGAGGGCTTAATAATATATGATCCCCGGTAAAGCCATCGCAGGAGCCTTTTCCCGGGTATAATACTACGCCTTCCGCCAGCGCCAGCTCCCCGACCCGTTTGGCTATATTCATTTCAGGGGGAAATGGTTTTTTGGTAGCTTTATCTTCCACCAGTTCAATGCCCAGCAGCAATCCTTCTCCCCGTATATCTCCCACGATATCATATTTATACAGGCGCTTCATTCTTTCTTTCAGGTAGTCTCCCTGGATATTGGCATTTTGAACCAGGTTATTTTTTTTAATGTAGGAGATAACAAACTGGCCAACAGCTGCCCCCAGTGGGTTACAGGCGTAGGTATGCCCACCCAGGAAGAAATTATTCTGCTGAACAAAGGGCTCCATTACTGCTTTAGATGCCATTACGGCCGACAGTGGAAAATAGCCTCCGCTGATCCCTTTTCCTGCGGCAATAATATCAGGGATTACATTAAACTTCTCTATACCGAACCGAGTGCCTATTCTCCCAAATCCGGTCATCACTTCGTCTGAAATAAATAGCAACCCATACCTTTTGCATATTTCGTACATCCGTTCCAGGTATCCCGCAGGTGCGGGCACTGAACCCATCGCGGCTCCTACCACGGGTTCCAGCACCAACGCGGCAAACGTATCCGGGTTTCCTTCCAGGATCGTTTGTTCAAATTCACTGGCCAGCATGTCAACATATCCGGCTTCGCTCAGGTCTGCCGGCTTCCGGTAAATATTGGCGGCTGAAATGTGAGGAAAATGATTCATCCATTGGCTATAGATCCTTTTCCTGATGGGCATACCACCAATATCCAGCATAAACACAGAGTTTCCGTGATAGGAAGTATTCCTGGAAATTACTTTATACCTTTTCTCATCACCTTTTATCCGGTGATACTGCAACGCCAGTTTGATCGCGCTTTCTACTGCTTCTGTTCCACTTGTCACCGTCCATACTTTTTCAAAACCAGGAGGCGCAAAATCCACCAGGGTATCAAAATAATCTGCTACTACCCTGGAGCTAAAAGCATGTGTAGGAAGCACGCTTACTTTCAGGGATTGCTCCCTGATAATATCTGCAATTTCCGTAATGCCATAACCCAGATTGGATACCGCACAGGAGCCACTTGAAGCATCTAAATATTCCTTCCCTGATTCGTCATATAAATAAATGCCTTTCCCATATGAAATAGCAGGATAGTTTTTGGAATAATCAGGGCATACCACCGCCGAGCGAATTAGTGATCTCATAGTTGCTTTTTTATTAGTTAATAGATGAGGTTAGCCAGCCATCCGGAACAATAAGGTTCCTTTACCACGGAAAAATGATCGCCTGCAGTATGTACTATATTTACCTGTTGGAAATGATCTTCCCAGCCAGTGGGGACAGCCATGCGGGGACGCTGGTCGTCTGCTACGATCAGAGTTATTGTGTAGGGCAGCTTTTCCGTATAATCATATTTTATAGACAGTGATTTTTCACATAAGGTCCATAAATGGCTGAAACGCTGCTTCTCGGTTGCCAGTCCGTTTTCGTCGAAGAAATTGTCCAGGAACCGGCCTATTGCCTGTTTATCGGCACCCGTAGGCTGCCCTGCCGGCACACTTTCTATCAATACTACATCCGTTACTGTTATGCCGGTATTTTTCAATTGTTTCAACATTTCATATACCACAGTACCACCATAGCTATGTGCAAAGAGCCTGATCGTGCCGGAAGGCCTGATGGTACGTATGAGGTCAATGTTATGCGCAGCCATTGCTTCAATACTTTCCAGCGGTGCTTCTGCAGCTATCAGCCCTTTCATCTGCAGTCCGTAAACAGCTCCCGGCACCGGTAGTTGCTGCGCCAGTTCCAGGTAACCATCACTGATTCCCGGCATACCCGGTATTATAAATGTGGGGACAGTTTCATTTCCATCACGCAATGTGATGATATGAGGACGGGGTTGTCCTGCCTCACTGTCTGCCGCATCTATCAGGGCTCCCAGTAACGCAATGGTAGACTGTTGCATCAGGTCAATGAGCCGGATACCTGCCTTTTCAAACGTGGTATTTACTTTGTTGAGCAATCGGATCATCAGAAAGGAATGTCCACCCAATTCATAGAAGTTATCATTCACCCCTATCTTCTCTTTCCCTAATAGTTCCTGCCATATCAGCGTCAGTTTTTCTTCTGTTTCATTGCGTGGCATTACGTAAGCGATACCTGTTTCCATACCCAGGCTTTCCGGGGCAGGCAGGCGCTTCTTATCCACTTTACCATTGGAAGTTAAAGGCAGGGCATCCAGCTGTACGAAATAACCGGGTATCATATAATCCGGCAGCCGCCGGCCTAACCAGGCCCTCATGTCCGGGGTGTTCAACGCTTCGCTGCCGGCTATATAGGCCACCAGTTCTTTGTCTCCCTCCGCATTGGATCTGGCAATAACCACAGCAGCCGTTACCGCTGTATGCTCCTGTATGGCATTTTCTATCTCACCCAATTCGATGCGGTAGCCACGGATTTTTACCTGTGCATCTATCCGGCCAAGGTATTCCAGCTCCCATCCTGCCGAAATCTTAACCGTGTCACCGGAACGATATAATCGTTCGCCTGCCTTAAAGGGATTTTCGATAAAACGCTGTCTGTTCAGGTCATCCCGGTTCAGGTATCCTTTGGCAACACCGGCGCCACCTACATAGAGTTCTCCCGGTATTCCCGGCGGCAATAGTTGCTGATGCTGATCCAGCACATAACAGCTGAGCGTGGGAATAGGTATGCCGATATTGCTGATATTTTTTGAGATCTCTTCTTCCGTAATTTCTTTATAAGTAACATGTACTGTTGTTTCTGTAATACCATACATGTTTATCAGTTTAGTATCCGGATACCGCGCTTTCCAGCTTTTTAATTTACCCGGACTTAATGCTTCCCCTCCGAATATCACGTAGCGTAATTGCAAATCTGCGCCACCGGTTGCCACTGCTTCTTTTATAATATTATAAAAAGCGGAAGGGGTTTGATTCAGCACGGTTACACCTTCCCTGTTCAGCAAGGTGATAAAGGCTTGTGGGTCCCGGGCAGTGAGGGAAGGAACAACGATCAGTTTACCTCCGAATAATAAAGCGCCATACATTTCCCATACGGAGAAATCGAAACAATAGGAATGGAACAGCGTCCATACATCAGACGCATTAAAATCAAATAGGGGCTGATCGTTTTTAAATAAGCGCACCACATTGCTGTGGGTGATAAGCGTACCCTTTGGACGCCCGGTGGTACCCGAAGTATAAATCACATAAGCCGGATCATCGGACCTGCTGACAATTGCCAGGTTCTGCTTCGTATATCCGTCAGCGTTTTTACTGAAAGCCAGCAGCTCTTCTTCATCGATGACTACTTTACACTGGCTGTCGGCTATCATATAATCGATACGATCGGCTGGATATTCCGGATCAACAGGCACATAGGCGCCGCCCGATTTTAAGATTCCCAGGATAGCGATCACCATCTGTTCGCTACGACCCAGTTGTATGCCTGCCAGGTCGCCGGCTTGTATATGATATTGCTGCCGCAGGTAATCCCCCAGTTGATTGGCTCTTTCATTCAATGCTTTATAGGTAAGCGCCGTTCCTTCAAACACCAGTGC
>NZ_JBFREI010000017.1:0-120943 GCF_052114225.1 Chitinophaga sp. RAB17
GTGCCGGTTACGTTAACTATCTCGCTAAAATGAACAGTGAAGGAGAGTACCTGCCCTTCGTTATACACGGCATTGGCTGGTACATCTACTGCTGTCACTACAGGTGCGGTACCATCGAAAACAAGGCTTAAAATATTAGAAGCGGTATTTGGGTTATTGCCCACGTTTACGGCTACACTGGCGGGTACCTGAATTGTTACGGTGCCATCCGCCGTTGGTGTGACGAGTACGGTATACGTAATGTTGTCTGCTGTCTGGAATGCACTTAGCGTAGCGTTGGCAGCGGTAATATCTCCGACTACAAATCCGGTCACTGCTTCTGTGAAAGTAATCGTAGCTGTGAATGGTTGATTCAAGGGAGAGGTAGCGCTGGCTGTCACCGCTACACCAGGTATGTTTGTATTTACGAGCACACCGGTGGTGTTTACCGCAGGAAGCGTAAGTACCGCATTGTTACCGGCGGCATCTTTAACGGTTCCCGTGAGTGCAGCGGCCAGCGTAATGCCGTCCATATCCAGATCTCCGGCCTGCACTACGTATAGGAAGCCCAATGTATCTGTACCGGTACCACCCTGGTAGGTGGCCTGACGGGTAGTGCCTCCAATAGTGATATCGAGTGTAGGCGTTCCCGTTATGGCTATTGACTCGCTGAAATGTGCTTTGAAACGGAGTCCTTCACCGAGGTGATAAATGCCATTGGCCGGTACATCTATGGATGTAATAGTAGGTGCCGTGCCATCATAAACGCGGCTTAAAATATTAGAGGCAGTATTATTATTGTTACCTACGTTCACGGCTACACTGGCTGGTACCTGGATGGTCACAGTACCATTAGCCGTAGGTGTGACGAGTACGGTATACGTCATGTTGTCTGCTGTCTGGAATGCACTTAACGTAGCGTTGGTAGTGGTAATATCTCCTACTACAAATCCGGCCACTGCTTCGGTGAAAGTAATCGTAGCTGTGAATGGTTGATTCAATGGAGAGGTGGCGCCGGTAGTCACCGCCACACCCGGTATGTTTGTATTTACAAGTACGCCGGTGGTGTTCACCGCAGGAAGTGTGAGTACTGCATTGTTACCCGCAGCATCCTTAACAGTACCGGTAAGTGCAGCGGCCAGGGTAATGCCATCCATGTCAACATCTCCGGCCTGCACTATGTATAGGAAGCCCAATGTATCTGTACCGTTACCACCCTGGTAGGTGGCTTGGCGGGTAGTGCCGCCAATAGTGATATCAAGTGTAGGCGTACCTGTTACTGTAATGGACTCACTGAAATGTGCTTTGAAACGGAGTCCTTCACCGAGGTGATAAATGCCATTGGCAGGTACATCTATGGATGTAATAGTAGGCGCTGTGCCATCATAAACACGGCTTAAAATATTGGAGGCAGTATTGTTGTTATTACCCACGTTCACGGCTACACTGGATGGTACCTGTATAGTCACAGTACCATCAGTCGTTGGTGTGACGAGTACGGTATACGTCATGTTGTCTGCTGTCTGGAATGCACTTAACGTAGCGTTGGTAGTGGTAATATCTCCTACTACAAATCCGGTCACTGCTTCGGTGAAAGTAATCGTAGCTGTGAATGGTTGATTCAATGGAGAGGTGGCGCCGGTAGTCACCGCCACACCAGGTATGTTTGTATTTACGAGCACACCGGTGGTGTTTACCGCAGGAAGTGTGAGTACGGCGTTGTTACCTGCAGCATCCTTAACAATACCGGTGAGCGCAGCGCCCAGGGTAATGCCGTCCATATCTACATCTCCGGCCTGTACTATATAGAGGAAGCCCAATGTATCTGTACCAGTACCACCCTGGTAGGTGGCCTGGCGGGTAGTGCCGCCAATGGTGATATCGAGTGTAGGCGTACCTGTTACTGTAATGGACTCACTGAAATGTGCTTTGAAGCGGAGTCCTTCACCGAGGTAATAAATGCCATTGGCTGGTACATCTATGGATGTAATAGTAGGTGCCGTGCCATCATAAACGCGGCTTAAAATATTGGAGGCAGTATTGTTATTATTACCCACGTTCACAGCTACACTGGCTGGTACCTGTATAGTCACAGTACCATCAGTCGTTGGTGTGACGAGTACGGTATACGTCATGTTGTCTGCTGTCTGGAATGCACTTAACGTAGCGTTGGTAGTGGTAATATCTCCTACTACAAATCCGGTCACAGCTTCGGTGAAAGTAATGGTAGCGGTGAATGGCTGATTCAGTGGAGAGGTAGCGCCGGTAGTCACGGCCACACCAGGTATGTTTGTATTGACGAGCACACCGGTGGTGTTCACCGCAGGCAGCGTAAGTACCGCATTGTTCCCGGCGGCATCTTTAACGGTCCCCGTGAGTGCAGCGGCCAACGTAATGCCGTCCATATCCAGATCTCCGGCCTGCACTATATAGAGGAAGCCCAATGTATCTGTGCCAGTACCACCCTGGTAGGTGGCTTGGTGGGTAGTGCCGCCAATGGTGATATCGAGTGTAGGCGTACCTGTTACTGTAATGGACTCACTGAAATGTGCTTTGAAACGGAGTCCTTCACCGAGGTGATAAATGCCATTGGCCGGTACATCTATGGATGTAATAGTAGGTGCCGTGCCATCATAAACGCGGCTTAAAATATTGGAGGCAGTATTGTTATTATTACCCACGTTCACAGCTACACTGGCTGGTACCTGTATAGTCACAGTACCATCCGCCGTAGGTGTGACGAGTACGGTGTACGTAATGTTGTCTGCCGTCTGGAATGCACTTAACATAGCGTTGGTAGCGGTAATATCTCCGACTACAAATCCGGTCACAGCTTCGGTGAAAGTAATCGTAGCTGTGAATGGTTGATTCAATGGAGAGGTGGCGCCGGTAGTCACCGCCACACCAGGTATGTTTGTATTCACAAGCACGCCAGTGGTGTTCACTGCAGGGAGCGTAAGTACTGCGGTGTTACCGGCTGCATCTTTAACAGTACCGGTGAGTGCGGCGGCCAGGGTAATGCCGTCCATGTCAACATCTCCGGCCTGTACTATATAGAGGAAGCCCAATGTATCTGTGCCTGTGCCGCCCTGGTAGGTGGCCTGGCGGGTAGTGCCGCCAATGGTGATATCGAGTGTAGGCGATCCCGTTATGGCTATTGACTCGCTGAAATGTGCTTTGAAACGGAGTCCTTCACCGAGGTGATAAATGCCATTGGCAGGTACATCTATGGATGTAATAGTAGGTGCCGTGCCATCATAAACGCGGCTTAAAATATTGGAGGCAGTATTGTTATTATTACCCACGTTCACAGCTACACTGGCTGGTACCTGGATAGTCACAGTACCATCAGCTGTTGGTGTGACGAGTACAGTATACGTAATGTTGTCTGCTGTCTGGAATGCACTTAACGTAGCGTTGGTAGTGGTAATATCTCCGACTACAAATCCGGTCACTGCTTCGGTGAAAGTAATCGTAGCTGTGAAAGGTTGATTCAATGGAGAGGTGGCGCCGGTAGTCACGGCCACACCTGGTATGTTTGTATTCACGAGCACACCGGTAGTGTTCACCGCAGGCAGCGTGAGTACTGCATTGTTACCGGCGGCATCTTTAACGGTCCCCGTGAGTGCAGCGGCCAACGTAATGCCGTCCATGTCAACATCTCCGGCCTGCACTACATAGAGGAAGCCCAATGTATCTGTACCGGAACCGCCCTGGTAGGTGGCCTGGCGGGTAGTACCGCCAATGGTGATATCGAGTGTAGGCGATCCCGTTAGGGCTATTGACTCGCTGAAATGTGCTTTGAAGCGGAGTCCTTCACTGAGGTGATAAATGCCATTGGCCGGTACATCTATGGATGTAATAGTAGGCGCCGTGCCATCATAAACGCGGCTTAAAATATTGGAGGCCGTATTGTTATTATTACCCACGTTCACGGCTACACTGGCTGGTACCTGGATAGTCACAGTACCATCCGCCGTAGGTGTGACGAGTACGGTATACGTAATGTTGTCTGCTGTCTGGAATGCACTTAATGTAGCATTCGTAACGGTAATATCTCCGACTACAAATCCGGTCACAGCTTCGGTGAAAGTAATGGTAGCTGTGAATGGCTGATTCAGTGGAGAGGTAGCGCCGGTAGTCACGGCCACACCAGGTATGTTTGTATTTACGAGCACACCGGTGGTGTTCACCGCAGGCAGCGTAAGTACCGCATTGTTACCCGCGGCATCTTTAACGGTCCCTGTGAGTGCAGCGGCCAACGTAATGCCATCCATATCCAGATCTCCGGCCTGCACTATATACAGAAAGCCTAATGTATCTGTACCAGTACCACCCTGGTAGGTGGCCTGACGGGTAGTGCCGCCAATGGTGATATCGAGTGTAGGCGATCCCGTTATGGCTATTGATTCGCTGAAATGTGCTTTGAAACGGAGTCCTTCACCGAGGTGATAAATGCCATTGGCAGGTACATCTATGGATGTAATTGTAGGTGCCGTGCCATCATAAACGCGGCTTAAAATATTAGAGGCCGTATTGTTGTTGTTACCTACGTTCACGGCTACACTGGCTGGTACCTGGATGGTCACAGTACCATTAGCCGTAGGTGTGACGAGTACGGTGTACGTAATGTTGTCTGCCGTCTGGAATGCACTTAACGTAGCGTTGGCAGCGGTAATATCTCCGACTACAAATCCGGTCACTGCTTCGGTGAAAGTAATGGTAGCTGTGAATGGCTGATTCAGTGGAGAGGTTGCACCGGTAGTCACGGCCACACCAGGTATGTTTGTATTCACGAGCACACCGGTGGTGTTCACCGCAGGCAGCGTGAGTACCGCATTGTTACCGGCGGCATCTTTAACAGTACCGGTGAGCGCAGCGGCCAGCGTAATGCCGTCCATGTCAACATCTCCGGCCTGCACTATGTATAGGAAGCCCAATGTATCTGTACCAGTACCGCCCTGGTAGGTGGCCTGGCGGGTAGTACCGCCAATGGTGATATCGAGTGTAGGTGTACCTGTTACAATGATAGACCCACTGAAATGTGCTTTGAAGCGGAGCCCTTCACCAAGATGATAAATGCCGTTGGCCGGTACATCTATGGATGTAATTGTAGGTGCGGTTTGGTCCAGGGTAATTTGTGCCTGGACAGTTTGCGTATTTCCTGCCGCATCGGTCAGCTGCATGAATACTGTTTTGAGTCCATCTCCTGCAGGAAGTGTAAATGCTTTTGTAGCGGCCACTGCTTCATAGGCGGAAAAACTTACATTGTCCGTCGAAAAGCGCATCTGTGTAGCACCAGTCGTTGTAATACCTAAGGTGACTGCGGTTGCATTGGTAAGGGTGGCGCCACTATTGATCGTAAGCGTTCCTGTAGGGGCGGTTTTGTCAATGGTATAAACCTCTCCGGTAGTAAAAGGAACATTACTTACGGTATTCCCCATGTCGGTGCCGGTTACATTCAGACGCAGCGTACCGTCTCCGGTGCCTGTATTGACAGTAACGGTATAGGTAGTACCACTGCCGGTAACCCCTGAAATAGATGCGCCGGTAACACTACCGCTGGTGGTTAATGAAAAAGCGGTAGTGGTGACGCCGGTAGCCGTTCCGCTGAAGGTCACCGTGTACTGTACACTGGTTGAGTTGGTAGGACTACTACCTACTTTAGTGACGCTGCTTACGGAAATAGAAGGAGGAGTTAGTTTTATTACCCGGCCACTTCCGGTAGAAGCCCCATCGTCTACAAAAACATCGCCATGACTGTTGACCGCTATTCCCCAGGGATAAAAAGAGAGACTGCCGATCGTCAACCCATTAAAAATTTCAGTACCTGCGGCTCCGGTGGCAACAGGAGCCGTATACTTCATAACATGAGCTGCAGTACCACTGGTACTTTCTGTTGTATAAAGATTATCCTGATCATCTATGGCAAGAGAGGAATAGCCTTTTCCGCTGCCCAAAGTGGTGGCGGCATAGCCGGGGTATGTTAATTTAATGAGCCGGCCATTAAAGCTATTGTTGGGAAAGTCAGTGATGTAAATATTATTCGAATGGTCGGTGACAATGCCCCAGGGATAGGTGCCAGAGCCTACGGCCAGTGGCAGTCCGTTGTAGATGGTGGTTCCTGCACCGGTTAAGTTGGCTGCAGCATATTTTACCACGCGATAGTTAGTCGTAGCCGCATCATATTCCAGCGTCAGCAGGTTATTGCTGTTATCAACGGTCAACCCGGTGAAGAAACGTCCTGTTTGTATGACAGAGGAGGTGTAAGTACCTGCTGCCAGTTTAATGATCCGCCAGTTACTGCCTGCATCGGGGTCCATAACAAATACATCGCCGGCACTGTTTACCGCAATGCTCCAGGGGTACTCAGAGGCGTAGGACAATCCCTGGTAAATAGCGGTAGGAGTGCCGGTACCATTGGTATACTTGAGCACCTGGTATTTGTCGGTCGCCGAATTATAGGCGGCTATGTAAATATTATCCAGATTGTCTTTCGCGATGGCAGTATAAAACTTACCTGTTTCCAGCACACTGCTGGTATACTGTGCGGTCGCTTTATCGGACACAATTATGCTACCCAATACCCATAAGAGTATCTGTAGAAACCTGATGTAAAATTTTTTCATAGCATCTGTTAAATGCAGAGGAAAGGATTTTGCCATCCCGACACGGTGCCTTCATGGATCACCTCAAATTCTTTCGCATCAAAGCGCATCCCTTTTCCCTGATCAAGAATAATTTTATGAATCTGATTATTGGAAGTGTTAATTTTTATAATGTTGGAGGAAGGCAGTGCAAAGCCAGATAAAGGATAGAAGTTCTTTTCTCCACGGGGGCCTTGTATCACTTCTGTACGTAGTTGCTGCTTTACTTTTTCCCAATCTTTTTTTCGGGCATGTGGTAACAATTCTTTCCATATCAATCCTGCTTCATAGCCCATCAGGGCGTAGATATTGGCTGGTTGCTTTGCCAGGTTTTCAAATTGTTTTACAAACAATTGATTGGTCCTGTTTTCATCTTCCCGCATCCAGGAGCGGGAGGTATACAGTTCAAGGTCTGCATGTTTTATATCTTCGAGAATATCGTCATACACCATGGCTTCGTGCACAAGTAATGGTATTTCTTTGTGCAAGCCACTCTGTATCCATTGTTCAAGGAATTTCAGGCCCAGGCTTCCGCAGAAAATAGCATGTACATAGGCGGGTCTTTCTTTTTTCCATTTATTAAAAATAGCGGTGGTATCCAGTTTATGAGGATGCTGTGGGTCAAATGGAAGTATATTTAACTGGAGGGAAGTGCCTCCTGCAGCTGCAGTGCCCTGCTGAAAAGTACTGTTCAGATGATAGCCGGCTTCATACACGGGCATGATCATATGCCCTCCGTCACCAAAGGTGCTCTGCGCCCAATGGCCCAATGCATATTGTGATTGCCAGAGTTGGTGGGAGGCGTAAAATATATCGGGGCTCAGATAGGGGAAGTGAGGAACATATTCTCCCATATCAAAAAAGAAGGCGGGCTTTTTTTCCATCTCTATCAGGGGAACCAGGTCTGGTATTGATTTATAACTGATAAGACCGGAAAGGATATCTACTCTGTTGAAAAAAAGCAGCTTACGGGCAGCTTCTTCACTGGCTTTTATTCCTCCCATGTGTGTAAATTCCGGTATGAACTGAACGGTACGTTGCCGCACGGGGTCCAGGCCCATACCGATTAACCATCCGGTAATCAGATGATGGGAGAAAAAAGGGTATATACCCGAATAGGGAGTCAGGAACCCTACAGTGAGGGGCGGGTTTTGAGACATGTTATTGCTCGTAAATATTTAATAGTGACCCTTAACTTCTTGAAGGGAAAATACCTTCGAGTGCAATCAGATAAGTCATTGCCAGATAAGGATTCAAAATGGAAATGGGCTGACTGCCACCGCTAATTCCAATGGTGATAGTGCCCGCAACTGCACCGGGTGCAAGTGTGGTGGTGTTGTCCTGAACTGCATAACCTTTAATCTGGGTGGCGGATGGACCACTTCCAATAGAAGGCAGCGTAGCTGGTACCAGCGTTGCGCCAGGTGTGGTGGTCGTACCGACAGCTGTACTGGCCGATGGGGCTGCCGTCAGGCTGAAGGTGGCCTGGTGATTGTGTGCCGGCATGTTGTTCAGGAGAATACTGGTATTTTCGTTACCCCCTGTTTGACCGATAACATAAGAAGAAAGACCAGGGCCTTGTCCCCAACCAATAGGGGCTCTGCCTCTCAGGTCCGGTAAAGCAAAAGTCGTCACACCATCACCACCGTAAGTGGTGCCGAGCAGGGAAAATAGTGCACTGTTTTGTGCGATAGATAATAGTTGTCCCCAGCAGAGGGCCCAGCCTCTGATGGCAAAGTTACTGCCGAATAAAATGACCATTGCGAGGTACGGTTCCATAACGAATAGTATAAAGGTTAGAGAATAATGACAGAGGAATTATTTTGAAGCTAACTATCACATTATTTCCCTGGGAGGAAATAGTCTGGCTCTCTTGAGGATTTCAATGACTAAGGATAAATTTTTATTAATTATTAATTGGACTAAAGTGTGTACTTGATAAAGATAGGACATTCCATTTAATAATATACCGGGAATTCTCCCGTGGTTAGGATTCCTGTACTGCGGTCCTATTTCAGTAGGATAGCCATTGTGCGGAAAGATAAATCCTTAAGGTTGCAATAGTAACACTATCTGTTTTTTATAAAATGTTTTTTATACATATATTTAAAATTGAACAAGGAGAAAAATATGAAATTTAACACACGGCTCATTCACCGGTTAACCTTTCTTACCTGCCTGCTACTTGCCGGCATAGTAAATGCCCAAACCGCCATCATCAAAGCAGGACATGTTTTTGATGCCCGAACCGGTAAAATGCTGCCCCCACAGATCATCGTGGTGAAGGATGGTAAAATTCAACAAATGGGTGCCCATATACCTTATACTGCAACAGATAAGATAATAGACCTGTCAGATTCATGGGTGCTTCCGGGGTTGATGGACTGCCATGTTCATATGACGGTAGCATTTCCTTATAAGAAAGTAGCTATTGAACATATGTATGTAACTGAGAGCACTGCCTTACGTGCACTGCGTGGTGCACATAATGCGGAGATACTGCTGTCGAACGGATTTACTACTATAAAAGAAATTGGTAATGATGGCAACTACGCTTCCGCAGATGTCATCAAGGCGATTAAGAAAGGATGGATACAGGGTCCTACCATTTTTTACGCAGGAAAAATCATTAGTCCTTATGGTGGACAAACTGCTACTGATATTGAACATGAACATTTATGGGAGTATGAATATTTAGATGCCAACAGCCCGGACGAAATCCGGAAAGCCGTCAGGAAAAATATCTACTACGGGGCAAATGTGATTAAGCTGGTGACAGATTCCTACGCTTATCATTATAGCCAGGCAGAAATTGAGGCCGCAGTCAGCGAAGCAAAAAGTGCAGGCATGAAGGTAACCGTTCATGTGCAGGGAGGAGAAGCCGCTAAAAATGTGATTCTTGGTGGAGCAGCAGCAATTGAACATGGTGTGGAACTGGATGATGAGTTGCTGCGTTTAATGAAATCCAAAGGCACCTTTTTAGTCGGAACAGATCTTTCCGTCAATAATAGTTTAACCTATGGCATAGATACGGTTACAGCGCTGAAATATTATCAGCTAAATATCGACCGGCTGAAACGTGCCTATAAAATCGGCACTCCGATGGCATTTGGATCCGATATTATTATTGATATTCCGGGAAAAGACAGGGCACAGACGATACTGGAAGTGCTGCAGACGTGGAAAGATGCACAAATTCCAAATGACTATATCCTGCAGTGTATGACCATTCATGCAGCAACATTGTTGGGCATAGAAAAAGAAAGAGGCATCATAGCACCCACATTTTTTGCCGATATAATTGCTGTGAAAACAAATCCCCTCGACACTATTGATGCAATAAAGCATACCAGTTTTGTGATGAAAGAAGGAAAAGTAATCCGTCGGGATTAACGGGAGAAGGACAGGATATTGATGGGAGCTGTTGCCGGAACAGCCGGTCGCTAGTACTATATTGCAGCAGAAATACCGTACTTTTAAGATGAATCTGTAGCAATCACCTTCGCTACGTATGTCTGGCACCATTATCTGTCAATAAAAAACAAGATCATGTACCTTATAAAAATAGGTTGCCTGCTGGCCGCTTTTTTTTCACTTCCTCCTTCCTTGTTTTCACAGGATACTACTGCGCTGATCCTGAGAGATATCCGGAATAAATGCCGGGAGATCAATGCCGGCAAACACACTTACAGGAAAGTAGGAGTCGACCCGTCAGGAGAAACTTCGGAAGGGGGAGAGGCAACAGGCTATTTTTATAAGGATGGTATCGTGCTGATAGAGGAGCGTATGTATTGGGAGAGCGGGAAGTCTCAGAGGTCTATTTATTATAATAACGGAGCACCTGTTTTTATCTTTCTAAAGGAAAGCACCTATAATGTTCCATTTTATGTCGCTACGTTTAATAGTAAACTTACTAAAGTAACGGAAGACAGATCCTATTTCTATAAAGGTAAAATGATCCGTTGGATAGATGCCGGAAAGAAAGTCTTTTCTGCCAGAGATAACATGTATACCGAGAAAGAAGCCCGCGCTTTAAGTCTTGCGAAAGAATTATATGATAAGGTACTGGCAGCAGACACCTCTAAAAAGGCGTCACCGCCGGACAAGCACCGGACTAAATAATTATTGCAGTCAAGATCTTCCTGTTATCTTGCTGGTCTATGCCAGTATAGTATAATTTTTTATTCCTCTTCACCCTTTTTTACACCTGCATTGCCTTAATAAGGGAACGTTACCAGCTGGGTAATATTTTACAAACCATAATTATTCTGATATGAGCATTGCCAAATATGGGCTTTTCCTGCTGCTGCCCGCAGTGGGCTTCACTTCTTTTGCCACCTCCCGAACAGACGGCGATGTGGAGGTTAACCGGAAGAACGTAATACGCCTGGTGATGAAGCGTATCAAAAACCAACACTATGCACCGAAGCCGGTAGATGATAATTTTTCAAGGACGATCTGGCAGAACTACCTCAAAGCATTGGATGGAAACAAAAATACGCTCTTGAAGAGTGATGTGGAAAGTCTGCGTAAATATGAAACGCTGATTGATGATGAACTGGAAACCCCTTCCCTGGAGTATTTCAATGCGATCTATACCGTGTCTATGCAACGTTTGAATGAATTGACGGTGATATACAGGGACCTGCTTTCAAAGCCGATGGATTTCAGCAAAAAGGAAACCATACAACCTGATCGCAGCAAGGCGGACTTTCCCGCTGATGAAGCGGCTCGCCGGGAAGTATGGCGTAAGAGCCTGAAATATTCCGTGCTGAAAAAAATGCTGGAGCTACAGCAGGCTGATAAAACGAAAAGCGATGTGGTGGCGGAAAAAGAAGCCAGGGCCGCAGTGCTGTTATCAACGGATGGGTTATTTAAAAACCTCCTCGGCAGCAGTGCACCTGACGACCGTTTCAGCGCCTATATGAATACGGTCACGCTGGAAATGGATCCGCATACCTCTTATTTAGCCCCTGTGGATGCAGGGATCCGCGATGCACAGATGGCGCACCGCTACTATGGCCTTGGCCTGGAGCTCATCTCCAAAGACGGTACTATCCTGATAAAAAGAGTGTTGTCTGGTGGAACGGCGGATGCCAGTGGTCTATTGCAAGCGGAAGATTGTATTCTTCGGTTGAGCGATGCTGCCGGCAAAATGGTAGACATCAGCGGCATGAGCGTCCTCGATGTATCCAGGATGATCCGTGGTGAAAAGGGTACTACCCTGAAACTGTTGGTGCGCAAGTCTTCCGGCAGTGAAAAAGAAATGACCCTCACCCGTGGCGAAATTGTAGAAACAGAAAACGCCGCTAAAAGTGCGGTGATAGAAAAGAATGGTCAAAAGATCGGCTACCTGTTGCTGCGTGAGTTTTACCGGGATTTCAAAAGGGCGGATGGTGCGCAATGTGCGGTGGATATGGCCAAAGAAATCATGAAATTAAAAGCGGAAAAAGTCGATGGCATTGTGGTGGATCTCCGCGGCAACCCTGGCGGGTCGCTGGATGAAGTAGTAAAAATCACCGGTTTTTTTGTAAAAACAGGCCCAGTGGTATTAGGCAGGGATAAAGACCATATACAAAGCTATGCTATCGAAAATGGAGATCAAACGCTTTATGATGGCCCTCTCGCAGTGATGGTAGATGAAAGCAGCGCATCTGCATCTGAAATATTTGCGGCCGCTATCCAGGATTACAAACGCGGCATCGTAGTGGGAAGTCCTTCTTCCTATGGTAAAGGCACGATGCAGGAAAGTTTGCCGATGGGTAAACTGGGAGATGCCGCTAAAGGCATTCCTGACATCAGCTACGGTACGCTGGCCCTGACCATCAAAAAATTTTATCGTATCAATGGTACCACCACGCAGCTGAACGGTGTTATACCTGATGTGATTTTCCCCAGCAGAAGAATCTATCAGAAGATCCGGGAAAGGGATAATGCCAGCGCATTGGTATGTGATACCATTGAAAGTGCCTGGTTTATAAAATCGCCTGTAGCAGCTGTTTTGCCGGGTGTAATTGAAAAGGCCAATCTGCAGATCAGCCACGATAGCACGTTAAATGAAGTAAAGCGGGAAGTGGAGTGGCTCAAAATAAATGAAGCGCCGGTATTCAGTTTGCAGAAAAATGCCTTTAAAAAACAACTGAGCGATATCCAGGCACATAATAATGCGATCGATTCGGCTTTGAAATTAACCGCCGGCAAACAATTAAAAATGAGTGCCACGCCAATAGATAAGCCATCACCGGATAAAATTGCCCGCAACCAGGAGTGGCTCAATACCTGCAGTACAGATGTATATCTCAGTAGAACAGTAGATATCCTGACTGATTTTTCAGGTAAATAGCGGGATGAAATGAATAAATGCAGATTTTAGTCTATTTTGTGCGTTGATTAATTATGGGGGGCGCCAACGGGCTATGTATCAACCAAATTCAATAGAGCCGGCTTCATTTGAAGAGTTATTCCGACTACATTATTCTTTTTTATGCGCAACAGCTTATTATGTAGTAGAGGATGAAGATGCTGCGAAGGACATTGTGCAGGACTTTTTCCTTTATTGTTGGGATAAGCGGTTTATGATTCAGATTACGCAAAATTTTAAAAGTTATGCCACCCGCGCCGTACGCAATGCATGTTTAAACTATCTGAAAAAGAACGGTAAAATTGTTTTTGGTGATCCGCTTACATTAGCGGAAGAAACACCTCAATTGCCGGAAGACGATAAAGAACAGGAAGAGATTCGAAATGCCGCCCTATGGGCGGCTATCGGTCGTTTACCAATACAGCGGCAGCGCATTTTTTTACTCAGCAACCGTGATGGACTGAAGTACAAGGAAATAGGGGAGCAGTTGGATATCTCGGTAAATACCGTTAAAACACAAATCAAATTAGCTTATCAATATCTCCGGAAAGAGTGTGAATGGATGGTCATTTATATGGCAGTTTTATTTTTTTTAAAACAAATAATGATTTGCCTTCACCCTTTTTTTAAATACGGTTGCCTTTAATACAGATCGTTATGGATACACCAGATAAGGACATCAATTGGGATAAACTGCTATCGGCATTGGAGGATGGCAATACAACGCCTTTGAATGAAGAAGAGGCGGCTATGTTGCGTGCTGCCAAAGAAATGAAGGACAGGGTAAAGGTAGCTGCTAAATTCCCGGCAGAAGAAGGATGGCAGCATTTTGTAATAGCAAAGGATGCGCGGAAGATGAAAATGATCTGGCGCAGGAGAATAGCTGTAGCAGCAGCTGCTGCTGCACTGCTGATCACCGCCGGCGTGTGGAGCTGGCAGCAACGTACACCAAAGCCGCAGATAGCTGCTATCAGCAAAGCTGATCAGCCGGCTGTAACTCAGGTACAATTAGTCATGTCTAACGGTAAAACCATTACACTGGGGAATAACGTGCCCGTTACGCAGGATAATAATGGTACACAGGTACAGGTAGATAGTACGGGTATCGTATATCAGGCAGGCCGCAATAAGCATGCGGTGAACGTGATGGATACCTTGCATGTACCGAGGGGAAACCAGATCCGCATAGAGCTGTCTGATGAAACCGGGGTGTGGGTAAATGCAGATTCCAAACTGGTTTATCCGGCTACTTTTAACGGGGATACGCGGGAGGTATGGGTACAGGGAGAAGCTTACTTTGACGTGGCCCCCAATGCACAGCAACCTTTTGTGGTGCATGCCGGAAGTACAAGCGTACAGGTGCTTGGTACATCGTTTAATATCAGCACTTATGTGACAATACAAACTACGCTGACCAGTGGCAAAGTGAGTGTCAGCGCAGGTACGGGGAAAGCTGTACTGTCGCCGGGACAGCAGTCTTCTTACAATGTAGCTACCGGCAAATTACAACTGCAATCTGTTGAAACCAGGGTCTTCACCGCCTGGAAAGACGGAGATATTTATTTCGAAGAAACCAATTTATCAGACATACTGAACGGCCTTGGCCGTAGCTTTGACTACGATTTTAAGTTCGAGGATACTACCTTGGAAAAGTTGAATATTACTTTGGATATGCATAAACCAGCAACATTACAACCGGTACTGGATCATATCAGGCTAACTATTGGGAATATAAAATTTCGCGTACAGGGTAGAACGGTATTTGTGAGCCGGCCCTGAGTATAGCGAAACAGGAACATGAAAGAAGTATGTAGAAACACTGCATTACGCCACACTTATGCGTAGCTGCGGGCAGGCAGTTTAAATCTTTAATATCAAACCAAAATGAAAAAAATGTTGGGCTTACCTTCATTCAGGAAGGGTATGCAGGGCCATGCCATGTGCTTATTGCTGCTGTCCTTTTTGCTGGTTATTTCGAATATAGCAAAAGGACAGAATTCCGGCATCCTGAACAAACCGGTCGTGTATCATGCCAGTAAACAACCGTTGTCGAAGGTATTAAAGGAAATACGTACACTCACGAATGTACGTTTCACCTACAACAATGATGCGATCCGAAAGCAAGGGCTGGTAACAGTGGACCAGAAAACAGGTACGCTGGAACAGCTATTGAAACAGATCCTCCTGAATACAGGACTGGACTTTGCAGAGGATCTGGGAGGAATCGTTATTTATCCGCAGAATCCTATAGAATCTGTGAGTATAAGCGTTTCTTTCCTGGTCACCGGGCAGGTCACCAATTCGAACAATGAACCCTTGCAAGGCGCCACCGTACAGGCGCTGGGTTCAAAGGACGGAACGGTGACCACCCGCGACGGCGTTTTTTCTATGATGGTGACGGACAAGGAGCAATTACGTGTGTCCTTACTGGGTATGAAGCCAGTCGTATATACGTCTAAGGCAAATGCCGGGTTTGTGAAAATTGTCCTGGATACCGCCGCTCAGGCAATCCAGGAAGTGGTGGTAAATGGTTATCAGAAAATAGATGCCCGCATGTCTACCGCCTCGGTATTTAAGCTGACAGCGGCGGAATTGATACAGCCGGGACAGCCCAGCATCGATAAAATGTTGCAGGGCAAAGTGCCCGGACTAATGCTCATCAACAATTCAGGTGGCGTAAACGCCCGGCCCACTATCCGTGTGCGGGGTACCTCCACCTTTGTGGGTAACGCCAGCCCTTTATGGGTAATAGATGATGTGATAAGACCTGATCCGGTAGATATATCAGCAACCCAGTTAAATAACGTGGTCTCAGATGCGCAGGGAGGCAACTTTTCACTGATAGGAAATGCTATCAGCGGATTAAATCCTTACGATGTGGAAAGCATCACCTTTCTGAAAGATGCTGCCGCAACTGCTATTTATGGGGTCCGTGCTGCTAATGGCGTGATTGTGGTTACCACAAAAAGAGGTAAGGCAGGACCTATGCAGGTGAGCTATAATAATAGTTTTTCTTTTCAGCAACGTCCTTCTTACAACAATTTACAGCTGATGAATTCCAAACAAAGAGTAGCGCTTTCACAGCAATTGCTGGACGACGGAATTTTGTTTAATAGTGCTGCAAACGGATTCAGGGAAGATGTTAGTTATGAAGGATTGTTGCAGGCCTTCTTTGCCCATAAACTTACGAATGCGGAATTTAAAAAGGCGGTGAACAACCTGGAAACCAGGAATACAGACTGGTTCAAAGTATTATTCCGGAATTCATTCAACATGACACACGCCATTAATATGAGTGGTGGAAATGGAAAAACAACCTATTATGCTTCGTTAAATTATACGGATAGTAAAGGTGCGGCTCAACTGGATACCCGGAAGATGTATACAGCGAACATAGCACTTCATACTGAAATGGGTAAACGGCTGGCGGTGGACTTCAGGTTAACCGGCGGTTACAATAAATCCGGAGGCTATTTTAATGGCATCAATCCATTAACCTATGCGTTGCAAACTAATCGCGCTACCAGTGAAAATGATGTGTATCCGTTACTCGCTGGTACCTACACAACACAGCCGTTTCCCGGGCCCATTACTTTTAATATGCTGAGGGAAATCTCCCAGACGGAAAATAACGCCAGTACCCGGTCTTTGATAGCCAATCTGGGATTGGGCTATAAAATTGCGGATGGGTTGTTTCTCAGAAATACGACCAGCGCTACATTGGATGCATCAGAATCCATGACGGCTGCTTATGAAGGGAGCAGCTATGTAGGCGCAAAACGTGGCTGGGATTGGGATTTCAAACCTACGGATTTACAGTTGGCTGGTTCCTATCTGCCTTACGGTGGCCTCGCCAGCCTGGCCAATCAAAATTCAATGACGGTGTCTGTACGCAATATACTGGAGTATAACCGATCCTTTTTTAAAGAACGTGATCAGTTTATTGTCACACTGGGAAATGAGATTACTTCTACGCAAGCGAAAGGCGTGGCTTCCACAGAACCCGGATATTTTCCGGATCGGGGTCAGAGCTTTTTTGCTACTGATTTAAGCAGGCGGCAATTGAGCAGGTATAGTATTACCAATGGCGTCACCAATACGCTGTCTATGTTTAGTACAGCAGTTTACAGTATTAACAACAAATATGTAGTAAGCGGCATCCTCAGAACAGATGGGTCTAACAGATTTGGTCAATACTCCAACGCCAAATTTTTACCCAACTTCGGGCTCTCCGCCAGATGGAATGTAACAAATGAGCATTGGCTTCAAACCAGCAGATTGATCAGTGGCCTGGATCTGCGGGCATCTTTCGGTACACAGGGCAATGTGGTAAGTTCAGTGGGACCGGAGTTAATCGCTATGTATCCTACGACCGGACAGGTTGATCCGCTTACCGGCATCCCTTTTCTGGGCATCAAAAGTTTACCCTACCCCGATTTGCGCTGGGAAAAAACATATCAATGGAATTTCGGAGCAGATCTTTCTTTGTTTAATAGCCGCGTAAATCTTACAGTGGATTATTATGCCAAGAAAAGTAAAGACCTCCTCGTGAAAAAGGACATTGCTGAGGAGTATGGGATGGAAAGTATGTACAAAAACGGAGGCACGCTCTTAAACCAGGGGATCGAGATGCAGGTACGGGTGGAGGTGATCCGCCGGAAATTTACCAACCTCTCCTTCAATTTTGTGAACAGCCGGAACATTAATACCATACAGGAGCATGATTTCACCAATAGCTATGTCGCTTACCTGGATGGAACTGCTTTTGTCCCCGGCAGGCCGGTGAGTGCCTTTTATTCCTATGCTTATAAAGGATTGAGTCCAACAACCGGGTTACCATTATTTAATCAACAGGATCTTAAAGACCGGGTAGATTCGTTAGCTTCTTACCTGGTTTATTCCGGTCAGTTACACCCCGTATTTAGTGGAAGTTTTTCGACAGCGTTCAGGTATAAAAGTTTTTCTGTAAATGCCGATTTCTATTATGCCCTGGGGAGTAAAAAAAGGCTGGACCCTTTGTTTATGGAAGACCGGACAGGAGATGGTGTACCAACTCCTTTTACGAATGTAAAGGAAGAACTTTCTCAACGCTGGCGCAAACCAGGGGATGAGAAATATACAAATGTACCGGCCATCAGGGATGTTTCTGCTGGTTTAACTACCAGTGGACTTGGAATGAATGTATATCAGGCATATAACCGTTCAGACTTACGCGTAGTGAATAATAGTTTTCTCCGTTGCCGGGGTATTCAGTTTAACTATATGGTGCCAGCCGCTTTTTACAAACGGGCGGGCATAAAAGGGCTTACTACGGGGCTTTTTGTCAGTAATCTGTTTACCATCGCCAGCAAAAAGCTGAATGGACAGGACCCCGAAATTGATGGTGTGGGATCCACTGCGTTGCCCGTTACGAGGCAATACGGGTTTAACATGAACCTGAATTTTTAGTACTGACATTTAAAAAAAGAAGTATGAAGAAAATTATAGTGATCACTTTATTGGCACTGAGCACCATTTCATGCAAGAAGTTTCTGGAAGAGCGCTCACAAACGGATGTGATTCCAAAAACAACGAAAAATTTCGGAGAGATCTTATATACAAATGGTTATCCTACCACATCCACTTACCTGCAGCCCTATATAAACCTGATGGATGATGATATCCAGTGCTATAACGGACCTATGCTGGCCGATGCACAGGGGACCATTATTGGGAATGCAGGCGCTTTTCAATGGCAGCCGGACTTTATTGATGTATGTACGGCCGCCGGAAGTCCGGATGCTAAAATTTTCAATTCATGGAAATCATATTATCAGCTGCTTTTGGGAGTTAATGTGGCATTGCAATACATGGATAATTCCGTTGGCAATGCTACAGAAAAAGCCATGTATAAAGGAGAAGCTTTTGCACTCAGGGCTTTCTATCATTTTATGCTGGTGAACCTGTATGCGAAACCATATAACGACTCTACCACTACTCCGGACAAAAGCCCCGGTATTCCATTGCGATTATCAGCAAATCTGTCGGAAGATTTACCTGCCAGGAGCTCTGTAAAAGAGGTATATGCGCAGGTGACAGCAGACCTGGACAGTGCCATTAATTTGCTGGAACAGGGAAGGGTAGATCAGCCATTATATCGTATCAATCACGTGGCGGCACACCTGCTGGCAAGCCGTGTGTATTTATACATGGAGAATTGGGAGAAGGCGATTGCTCATGCGGATTATGTACTGGCGTATCATCCGCAGTTAGTAGACCTGAATAATTGGGGAGCCGTGATCGATCCAAACGAAAAACCGGTGTTGGGGCTACAGAGTCCGGAAAGCATCTGGTGCTATGGACAGCAGCGGGAAACATTTCCGGACGGAACGGAAACAGCATATGATATTTCCACTGATCTGGCCAGTTGCTTTGAGGCCAATGACCTCAGAGGTAGTATCTATTACGTACCTACGTCAGACTTTTTAAAGGATTATGTGGCGTCTTCATTTATATATTTCAAGAGCTATCCAAGCCCGGTAGTGTATGCAAATCTGGGTTCTTCGTGGCGCAGCTCAGAAGCTTATCTGAATCGCGCAGAGGCCTATATCCAGGTCTATAAAACCAAAGGAGACGCTGCTGCCGCCGCAGAAGCGCTGAAAAGTCTGAATACACTCCGGGCAAAAAGGATCGATAAAAACAGTTTTACCAACTGGACCCAGCAACCGGCGGATGTGCTATTGACAAAGTGCCGTACAGAGCGCAGACGTGAATTATTCAGGGAATGTGGTCATCGTTGGTTTGACCTGAGAAGATACGGGATGCCGGCTATAAAACACATTTTTACGCCCGGTATTTACACTACTGCCGAATACGAGTTGGGTAGACGGGATCCACAATATGTGCTTCCCATTCCCAATGAAACACTATTGAAAAATATGTCGCTCAAACAAAATCCGCAATTAGGTAGCCACCGGTTGCCGCGCTGATTTTTTTCTGCCAAATCATAAATTATATTTTATGTATACTGCCTTTTCGCGTAATGTCATTGTCGCCTGTCTGCCGCTGCTATTATGCATATTTATATCCTGTCATAAAGAAGCGCCACTGGTGGCCGGTGAACCCACCGATTTTTATAAGTTGCCTCAGGGGAATCAACCCTACGACGATTCCATTGTGGCGTTCTATCAAAAATATGGTTCCTATATATTGTACCGGTTTACCGAAAAAGATCTAACCTATGATTATTCCCGCTACCTGACAGTAAGAGGAACGGAAGCGAATCCTGCTTACATCAAAAATACGCTCGACTATTTTAAGTCCCAATGCCTGGATTTTTACCCGGAAAGTTTTCTAAAGAAGACAATTCCGTTTAAGGTTATACTGGCGGCTGCCATTGATACTTTCAGCCTGGTGGATGATACAAGGCCTACCCCTCTTATCAGATCTTTAACAGGCTTTTGTGCCTCCGGGAACATGCTGGCCATTGGATGGGCAGACAGTACATTGCTGCAGCAATCTCCCGCGCGACTGAAGGAGCTCCGTGGGTTTATGCATAGGTCTTATATGGAGCAGGCCATACAAAGTGGTGCTATGGATGTTCCCGCAGCATTTATGAAATATATGCCGCCGACATATAATGAGGTCGTTGGCAGGGAACGTGCAAATGGCATTATAGAAAGTGTAGGCGACCTGGCTCCGTCAAGAAGGAATGTAAAGTGGGATTTTACCTGTTATGTTTGTGCGATTACCGGCCATACCAAAGCCGAACTTGATGCTACTATTTTAAGTCCCGCATACGATGTGAAGGGGTTGATAAAGCTTAAATATGATGTGGTCATCCGTTTCTTCCAAAATACCTATGGCGTAGACTTACAGGCAATCGGTAATCATCCTTAAAAATCAGATGTATGAATTATTTCAATAAACAACTCCTCACCGTCATCACATTTTTAGGGTGTACGCTGATAGCTGCGGAATCGGCTGTAGCGCAAACATCGAAGGCTGATTTTATTCCCAGCTCACCGCTGTTGCAGTTGGCAGAAGAACCGGATGAGCTGGCGTTCGGCAGCACTGCACCCACTTTTACGCTCCATGATGTAAATGGAAAGAAAGTAACACTGGAAGATTTCAAAGGGAAAATGGTGGTAATACACTGCTGGAATGGCGGCAATGAGAAAAGTGTAGCCCAGCTTCATGAGTTATACAAAGCCGCAGGTGACAACCAACAGGATGCCAGTATCGTTTTTTTAGTGATCTCCGGCAGCAGAGAGCCGAAAGTAAAACAACCTTCAATGCCAAACTGCGTGGAAATAACATTGCCCTCCAACACAACAGATGCCGCAGGTGCAGCCTTTCTGAAAGACTATAAAATTACCAGTCTTCCCCGTACAGTGATCATAGGCAGAAAGGGAGATGTTTTATCTTCCTCTATTCCTGACACCGCTTTTGCCAGCTTTTTTAACATGTGGCGACTGCAACAGGGAACGCATAGACGTAGCCAGCCACGAACCATACTGGGATTATAAAGTAAGGGAAGGTGACTTGCTGCCTGCTGATGTGACGCTGTCTGTAATAGATGGAAAGAAAGTGACTACCGGTGAGCTTCGGGGAAAAGTAACCCTGCTGGAATTCACTGCCACCTGGTGTTCCTATTGTCGCAAACTCATGCCGCACCTGGAAAATGATATCTGGAAAGTATATCAGCCACAAGGTATGCAGGTATTTGGTATCGATTTCGATGAGCCGGCAGCTACGGTGCGTAAGTTTGCAAAAGACATGAATATTACCTACCCACTGGTATTGGACCCTGGTGGAAAAATATTTAAACGTTTTGTAAAAGAGAATGGCAGTTTAACGAAAGTGATGCTGATAGACCGCAACGGCCGTATTGTCCATCTAAGCCAGACATTGGATGCTGCCGAACTGGAGGTTATCAAAAATAAAATAGCCACTCTGCTGCAAACAAATAAGTCATAAAAAAATAACACAGGGCTTCACCCTTTCTGTCTTTCCAGTTGCCTTTATTTAAACTATCATACTTGACCATGAGATCATTCCCACTTTTAACAGCGATGCTGTTCGGCAGCATCGGCGTATTTGCCGGCAACCCGGTTGCCACTACTTCCCTGAATGTAAAGGTGGGGATTACCCCGGAGTATCTGGGCCTGATGCAATTCAACCGTTTAGGAAATAAGGGACTGACAGCATATAAGACAGAAACTTTTTTTGTAGCGAAAGATAAACCGGTAGCAGCTTTTACCCGGTCGGTAGAAGCAGGCAAGCAAATTGTTTATGTCGGTAATTACCCTATACTGGTAAATACCGGTGACAATGTACAAATGGCTTTATCGCCTAAATATAAAGATGGTAAAGCCCTGCCAAATCAGTTTTCCGCTTCCTGGACCGGAAAAGATGCTGCCAGACAAGGACTGCCGTACCTGATAGATAGTTTGTATACTATAGGTGCTGACATCAATACCGTAGAACAGGTAGATGCTTTTATTACAGCCCGCTCACAACAGGTAAAAGAAGGAATCTCCCGTGCTAAAATAGCCGATAATGAAAACATTGCACTTATTAACGCATACGAGCAAACGAAGTTATTACTCCTGAAGTTTACCTTCCAGTATTCCCATAAAAATTTATTGCCACTAAAAGCTTATGGTGACTGGTGCTTGCAGGGTTTTGATATTGCCACACCGGCATTTTCCGGATTTGGTGATAACGGACTTGCACAACAGGCGGTAAACCTCTGGTGGTTTGCCAGGAAAATGCAGGACTCCACACTCACGGACGACTTTAAACTACCGGAAGTGATGATGCGGGCAAAAAGTGAACTGGTAAAAGGATCATTGGCCACCATATTGATCCTCGGAGAAGCCAGAACAAATTGCTTCACGCAAAAGTTGAAAAGTTTATTCAACGCAGCCAGTGGACTGAGTAAAGATGCGCCCGCCAAACACACCATAGATTCGCTGTACAAAGCTTATCACCAGCTGGAAGTGGGTGAACCCGCTTTTAACTTTGCATT
The DNA here is from genome assembly GCF_052114225.1 of Chitinophaga sp. RAB17. Classification (NCBI taxonomy): domain Bacteria; kingdom Pseudomonadati; phylum Bacteroidota; class Chitinophagia; order Chitinophagales; family Chitinophagaceae; genus Chitinophaga; species Chitinophaga sp. RAB17. The sequence continues at coordinate 23,000 of NZ_JBFREI010000017.1, forward strand.
GAAAAATGATCAGGGAGATATTGTACGCCTGTCTGATTTTAAAGGTAAAGTAGTGATCATCGACATCTGGGCTACCTGGTGCAGCGGCTGTGTAGCTTCACTGCCTACCTACAATAAGATCAAAGATTCCTATAAAGATAAAAACGACATCGTGTTCTTAACCATTGGCTGGGAAAGCCCCGATGCAGTGGACTATTGGAAGGAGTTCTCCGTAACGAAACAAATCGCGGGAGAACATAACTTATTCCTTTCCAGCGACAGAACAGAGGAACAATGCAAACAATTTGTAGAACGCTACTGCCTCACAGGAGTTACCCGCTGGATTGCCATTGATGAAAATGGAAAAATAAGAAACGGTAACCTCGGGTATCCAACAGATCCCGCATTTCCACAAAGGATTGCGAATTGTTATAAAATGAAAAACTAAGGTTTCTTCTTTTTCTATTCTAATAAATTAATACGCTTGTTCAGTAAAATTTCAACGCTGTTGATAGTGGGATGCTGTTGCTTTTATAACGGTATTGCACAAACGAAAAATGAAGGGGTAAACATAGACGAAGTCTTTGCGCCATTGGTCCGTCCGTCCGGCAATAACAGCCGCACGGCGGATGGGAAACCAGGTACGCAATACTGGCAGAATCGCGCTGACTACAACGTAACGGCTTCTTTCGATACCCTTACACGGAAAATAGAAGGAAAAGCCACGATTACTTATACGAACAACAGCCCGGTTACGCTAACCTACGTATGGCTGACGGTGACACAAAACCGCTTCCGTAAAGATTCGCGTACCGCGCTTTTAACGCCTCCTGCCGGCAGTCGTTTCGGCGTGCAGGAATATACAGACGGATGCCGTATCCATCAGCTACAGGCAGGAGTAGCAGGACAGCCATTGAAAAAAGCAGTCTATGATATTACAGACACTTATGTAAAAGTAGTGCTGCCGGCGCCATTAAAGCCCGGTGATAAAGCCGTAGTGGAAGTAGCCTATGATTTTACATTGCCTTTCAACGGATCGGATTACTTCGGTATCCTGGATGCTGCACACGGAAAAGTATTTCAGTTTGCAGGGTTGTTTCCAAGAGTGGCGGTGTATGATGATATACAAGGCTGGAATGTATTTGTTGGCGGCTATTATGTAGAACCGGGTACCCTGGATATAAACATCACCCTGCCAGCGGGATTAACGGTACAAGGCACCGGTCAACTGATGAATCCGGAAGCGGTACTGCCGCCAACGGTATTAAAGCGGTATCAGCAGGCATGGAAAAGTGATACGGTAGTACATATCATCACTGAAGCAGAAGCGAAGAAAGTGACAGCATTGCCCGGACAAAAAACATGGCGTTTTCATATCGACAATGCCGGAGACGGTATGTGGGCAGCATCTGCGGCCTTTGCATGGGATGCAGTGAAAGTAAACCTGCCTGCAGGAAAACAAATGCTGGCGATGGCACTATACCCACCGGAAAGCAATCCCGAATGGAAGCCCATCGTGGGTCAAATGAAACGCATGGTGGAAACGTATTCCGGCTTATGGGCGCCTTATCCTTACAACACCTGGGTTAATATTGGCGGTTCCGTTACAGGTATTGCCTCCCCGGCAGTATCCATATTACATTACAAAAACACTGGCTTCGGTAACAATGTGTGGACTAAATCCAATCATGAGCTCGGCCACACCTGGTTTAACATGTTGATTGCTGCTGATAGCCGGCATGGCTGGATGTGTGAAGGGTTGAACACTTTCATCAATCTCATTAACTGTGATTCTCTGAAAGGAGAGGCAGCCTTTCAAATGGAGAGTGCTATTGAATGGCTGTCGGCCAAAAAAAGTATACAACCGTTGAATACGCCTGCGGCATCTGTAACAACGCAGAGTATGGCCATGGTCATGTATGTGAAGCCTTCAGTAGCGCTGTCGCTGTTACGTAATGACGTAATAGGTCCCGCACGTTTTGATCCTGCTTTCCGCGCATTCATAAAGGACTGGTCTTTTAAACATCCTACTCCTGATGATTTTTTCCGTGCCATAGAAAACGGCACAGGAGAGGATCTCAGCTGGTTCTGGCGCAGCTGGTTCCTGACGGACTGGAAATCAGATCAGGCGGTAAAGCAAGTGATATATGTAAACAATGATCCGTCAAAGGGCGTGGATATTACAGTAGAGAATAAAGGAGATATGGTGATGCCGGTAAACGTACTGATTCGCGAGTTTAACGGTACCGCACATACGCTGCACTTTCCTGCACAGATCTGGCAATTGGGTCGTACACATACTTTTCATTATGCATCGGTTTCTCCTGTCACTGCGGTGATCATTGATCCGCTAAAAGTGATTCCGGATACTGACCGCAGTAATAATGAATGGAAAGGTAGTGGTGCAAAATTATCTATCGGAAAGGACATAAATGCTTCAAATGTCATTGCCCGTTATTTGCTGGCTATTGGTGGTGAAGAGCGCCTGCGGCAGATGAATATTGCCGCGTTGACGTACGCATCACCGGTTGGTGGTCAGTATGTATTTGCAAAGAATAATACTGCCGCTGGTCAGAATCTTATGACGATTACCCTGAGTAATCTGAACCTGCAGCTACGCGGCGTGGTGGTGACGGACAGCAGCATTAGCAGCGAGCGGCTGGGAGCCGCTGCAGGACTGAATGCACAGCAGGAAGAGGAGTTACGTATGTCCGTTGCTGTTATTCCTGAGCTGCATTTTTTTGAAAAAAGATATCATACGGTATTAAGCGACTCGACCATTCACATCAATGGCATGAACGCCTATGTAGTGAGCGTTACTGCACCTGCAGGGGCAAAGTGGAACTACTATTACGATGTGGTGACTGGTTATAAAATACAGGAAGAATGTGGCAATAAGCCAGCGGAAACTCCTTTCTGCACAAAGCTGGAGTTTTCCGGTTATCAGCCACAGGAGGGGATGACTTTACCCCGTCAGCTGATCATCAAATTTTATGAAGAAGCAGAAGAAAGCCTGGTGCTGAATAAATTGGAATTACGTCATTAACCATAAATCATTTAAAACAAGCTATATGAAAAAAATAATGTTAGGGCTTAGCCTGTGTGTAGCTTTTGGGGCCAATGCCCAAAAGCGCCTGGATCTTAACGTAAAAATTCCGGGATTGCCAAATGGCGATACGGTAGTTTTATGGGGTCCGTTGACCAATACGGTGGATAAAGCAGTAGTCGCCAACGGAGCTTTCCATTTTGACGTAGATATGAAAGATGGTGGCTCTACCTACATTATGCAGGTAGGTAATGATGGGAATGACCAACATGGTACTGTACTTTACCTGGAAGCAGGTAAAATGAACATCACAGGTAAAGGGCCTTATTTTAAGGATGCAGTATTGACCGGCAGCCCCTTTGTAGCAGATTGGGTAGATATCTCTAAAAATATCCTCGATGGCGATACGTTGGGTGCACAGAAGGATGCCCTTGCTAATAAAATGGCCGCTGCGAGCCAGATTGGAGATGCTGAAGCCGCACAGGAAGCAAATGTAGCGCTGATGGCCTTGAACCAAAGAGAAGTAGATGCCAGCCTGAAATGGATCAACAGTCATCCTAACTCCGGTGTATGTTCCTACCTGGTAAACTCTTACCTGTCTGCTCTTCCAAAGAGAGATGTAATGAATATCATTGATAAATTAGGGCCGGATGCTAAAAATACGTTTACGATCAGGAAAATGATGGCCGACTTTACCGGCGGAATTATAAATTTAAAAGGCAAAGATGCACCTGCTTTTACGATGCCGGATGCCGGTGGCAAAGCCGTATCGCTGGCTGATTTTAAAGGTAAATATGTATTGCTCGATTTCTGGGCCAGCTGGTGCAAACCATGCAGAGCGGCTACACCAGGATTAGCTGCTGTCTACGAAAAATATAAGAACAAAAATTTTACAGTTGTTTCCGTATCCCTGGACAAAGACAAAACGAAATGGTTGCAGGCTGTTGCAGAAGATAAAATGGTGTGGCCACAGATCAGCGACTTACAGGCAGAAGATAGCCCGGTGACAAAAGCCTATGGTGTGAAGGCCATCCCCGCTGCTGTGTTGATTGATCCCAGTGGTAAAGTGATCAGGGTAGGTGTTGCGGCAGGTGATGAACTGGACCAGTTACTGACCGATTTGTTGAAGTAGCAATATATCCTCCAATTGATATCCTGTTATAAAAGAGACCGTTGTAAAACGGTCTCTTTTGATGTGTAATCCTCCTGAAAATGATATATTTGTTTGTAGGATCACGACTAAAAAAAACAGTTATGAAAACATTACTCGTACCGGTTGATTTTAGCACTACTTCAGAGGAAACCATCCACTTCGCTGCGGCCTGGAGTCAGCGCTATGAGTATAAGCGGGTGATTCTGCTCAAAACTTTCTACCAAAATGTTTTCAGTGATATTGTGATGGCGGCGGAATATGGTGCGGTGAGCCATGATTTTATGGAAAGTCATCGGGAAGAAGCCATGGATCACCTGGGAGCGCTGTCGCGAAAAATAAAGGATGCAGCAGATGTTAGGGTAGAAATAGCGATCAGTGAACTGCCTTTATTAAGGGCGGTAATAGAAATCATCCATGAAGAAACACCGGATATGGTGATGCTGGGCAGTGATCGTGGCAATGCAGACAGCCTTATTTCCCGCAATATTATCCCGATCGCTAAAGCCAGTCCCATCAGGGTGATGGTGGTCCCTGCAGGATTTACCTATCAACCGGTAAAAAATGCGTTGGTGCCTGCAGATTTCAATGCCCTGCATACCCTTGACAAACTGAATGAATTAAAGGCTTCCCCGGTGTGGGCAGCTACCCGTTTAATGGTGCTGAATGTAGACCCGGAGGAACATTATATTCGTCCGGATGACCAGTTCAGGGAAGATGAGCTTCACCTGCACGAATACCTGAAAAATTTTAAACACGAATTGTACTACCGGAACGATAAGGATATTCTCAGCAGCATCATCAATTTCACCGCTACCAATGATGTGCAGCTCATTATCGCCTTACCGGGTAAACGCAGTTTTCTGTATTCCCTCACACATAAAAGTATTTCTGACGCCATTTGCCGCGCCGCGAAAGTGCCGGTCATCATCCTGAAATAGGGGAGGGCGCCTTAACCGGTTTGGCCACAAACAGTAATCCAATGAACACGCCAGCTTCGGCAGCCATTATCAGCAGGTAATGTAGAGAGGCGGGGTCAAAATCTCCGGTTACCCAGAAAAACAACAAGGCGGATAATCCGCATACCATGCCAATCGATGAAATTCCCCACTTTGTTATTTCCAGCCACTGATAAGCTTTATGTACTATTTCCGTTGAGGCGGGAACGTTAGGGCCCGTTTTGCGGAGCAGGTAAATATTTTCTATGATGTCGCATAGCCAGGGCAACAACTGCAGCCATGCCAGCCATTCGAACAGGGTGGTCCCGGCAGGATTCATTTTCTCTGCTACTTTTATACATACCAGGAATATACTGCCATATGCGGCGGGCATAAACAGGAAATCTGTCCATAATTGCCCGCGTAAAGCTGATAAGGTTTTAGATCGTTGCTCTACCGGCAACGCGTATACGCCTTTGACAAGCGCCGGTATTTCATATCGCGAACCGGGGAACTCCAGGTCGAGGATACTAAATCTGCGGATCACCACATCCATGGTATAAAACTCCCGGCTCTGCTGCATCATGACAAAAGTAGTGAGCAGCAACAGTCCCATTGAAATGCATAACCAGCACCAGGCATCGTTGATGAGTGTTTCCATGTTTGGTTGTTATTTGGTGAGTTGCTTTTGTAATGCTTCCCGTTTGTCTTTGTAAGTACTCCAGTCAAATTTTTGGAGGAAGTCGCAGGCGGCATGAGCGCCCATGGCAAACATGTCTATTTTATCCTGGTCAGACAGGAAAAAGTTGAGCCAGTTGTATTTATCATCCGAGAGATCCACTTTACCGACCCCTTTCTGATATACCTCATTTTTCAAGAGGAAGTCTTTATCGTAATAATTGCGGATGGTATTGAACATGCGCCCGAGGTAGCCGGTAAGCGACCAGTTGAAGGCGTTTTCTCCTTTATCTCCCGGCTTACTGTCGTCCAGGTCTATACCGAAAGAAGGGAGGCGGGGAACGGGGATATTGGCATTATAAAAAATGCTGATCGGGAAATTGGACAGAATACCGCCGTCTACAAATCTTGCATTGGCAGGAGGGCAGCTATTATGAAAAAAGCTTTGCCAGGCCGCTTTGATCCGGTCATCGTTGTACGGGATGTTATTGATCATGTATGACTCAAAAAAGACAGGGATGGACATTGATGCGCGGATAAATCCTGCTGGCTGCATCGTATCTATATCTGTAGCAAAAAGGCTGCACATGGCAGGGAACTGGATCTTGTTCTGCGTCACGAGTTCAGAGGTGATGAAGGTCACGTCGCCTTTTAAATCATCAACGCCACTCTCGTTATATACTCTCAGAGATAGCTTGGGGCAGATAGCCGCTTTTTGATTCAGATCGCTGACCGTAACCACACCGTTCTGGAATAGCAGTTTTTTGATCCAGTCGTAAAAAACATCGCCGGGATTAACCCCAAATCCGGAATTCTTCAGTCGCTTGAACAGGTTGATGATATAGGATCCACCAATAGCGATCAGCAGCGACCAGAAGCCGCTCAGGATAAAGATGGCACCCGCCCAGGCAGAGAGAACCGGGAATTTGCTGCGTAGCCCTATCAGCACCACATCTGCTATTATCAGCAATCCGAAAAATCCCAGTACGAATAGCAGCCAGTTTTTGGCTTTACCAACAAAATCTTTTTTGGTAATAAATTTTCGGATCAGCCAGCGGGCAGCAGGGTGCCCGTCTACCAGCGAAAAGAAATCGAGTTCACAGATGGCCTGCAGCACTTCTTTTGACTTTTTATCCTGCTTGTTTTTAATGACAGTAAGCAGAGCTGTGTTGATAGCGCCTGCACTGGTACCGGCCAGCCGCAGAAAACGGATCCCCATTTCTTCCAGTATGTAAGTGTATCCTACGAGGGCAATCCCGAATACACCACCACCTTTTTGTACCAGGTTTACATACTGATTCCCGGCTGCATCTACTACATCCGATACCACAAAGGGCCTGCCGCCACTGGCGGGGTCAAAGCTTTTCTTTAAATTTTCCAGGTCCGCTTTTACCCTGTTGTCATTGATAAAATCATCAGTAGTAAGTTTGGCTTTGGCGCCGGCATTTTTAGGGGACATAAGATGATGTTAAGGGGTAGACTTCTAAATTAGTCATTTTTTTAATTCCCGGGTAGGGTGGTGGTTGCATATTCCCGGTTTAACGAGTATATTGAGGGATATTCCGTATTTCCACGTTATCCAAACCGTCCGCATATGTACCGGTCTTTCCTGTTAGTTGCCATTGGCCTGCTTTTCCTGACGCCCATTCACGCGCAGGAGATGGTTAGTAAAGCCAATGCGTTCATTCATCTGCTCAGCAAGGAGCAACAGGCACAAACGCTTTATCCTTTTGATACAGGAGAACGATATCATTTCAGCTATGTACCACGGGACGATCGTAAAGGTATTTCTGTAAATGAATTGAATGCGGCCCAGCGTAAGGCCCTCTTTGCGTTATTGAGCACTACGCTGAGCGGGGAAACGGTGAAAAAAGTAAACGATATTATGCAGCTGGACCTGGTGCTGAAAGAGCTGGAGCACCGGCAGGAAAGTGATCATTACCGGGATCCGGGCAAATATTTCCTTACCATTTTTGGTGTGCCGGCTGCCCATACTGTGTGGGGTTGGCGATTTGAAGGCCATCATGTTGCTTTTAATTTTTCTGCAGATAAAAATGAACTGGTAGCCGGAACACCCGGTTTTCTTGGCGCCAATCCCGCCATTGTGCTGGAAGGACCTCAGAAAGATAAGCAGGTATTGAAAGCAGAAACGGAGCAGGGGTTTGCCTTGCTGCGGTCCTTATCTCCCGAAGAAATACAAAAAACGGTGATAGCCACTACCGCACCGGCGGAAATTATTACTGGCGCCAGCAGACAAGCTATGATTGCACATCCTAACGGTATCCGCTATGGGGAGTTAAGCCCGGCCCATCAGCAGTTGTTGCTGGGTTTGATCAGCCTTTACGTACACCGGTTCACGAAGTTGTTTGCAGATAATATGCTGAAAGATATTCAGCAGGCCGGCCTGGACAGTTTATATTTTACGTGGGCGGGCAGCCAGGAACATGCGTTGGGCAAACCTTACTACTACCGGATTCAGGGACCTACACTGATTATTGAATATGATAACACACAGAATAATGCCAATCATATTCATACAGTGGTACGGGATCTTAAAAATGATTTTGGAGGCGATCTGTTGCTGGAACATTATAAAGCGGCGCATGAGTGAGGCAGAAGGCGGAAAGCGGAAAGCAAAAAGCTATTGTGGCGAGTGATTATTCGCGACAATAGCTTTTTGCTTTCCGCTTCGATTTATCAGCGACGCTGTGGTTTACTTTTTATTTCTTCCAGTTGAGCCGCCAGTGCTTTTACTTTGTCGGGATACTGCTCCGCCACGTTTTTTTGTTCATGAACATCTGCACTCAAGTGATAGAGTTGTGGTGCGGGATCATTACCTAATTCAATATTTACGGCGCGGTCTAACTTTGCTCCTTTAGAAGGGGCCATGTATTTCCAGTCTCCGGAAATAAGTGATAAGGTGCCGGCATGTGTTACCAGGTAAGGGCGGTTGTTGCGTGACTTACCCAGCAGTTGATCCAGCATATCAAAACTATCGGGTGCCTCATCAGGTTGCAGTGATTGTCCGGTTAAGCGGGCAAAAGAGGCAAACAGGTCCAGTTGACTGATGAGCGTATTGGAAGTGTTGTTTCCTTTCACACCTTCGGGCCATTTTACAATAAAGGGTACCCTGGCACCCGCTTCAAAAGCGCTGTATTTACCACCACGCAAAGGGCCTGCAGGTTGATGTGTACCCACCAGTTCCACTGCCTGATCTATATAGCCATCGTTGAGTACGGGGCCATTATCACTGGAAAAGATGATCATGGTGTTTTTGGTGAGCCCCAGGCTGTCCAGTGCTTTTACGATTTGTCCTACCGTCCAATCCAGCTGCAGAATAGCATCGCCGCGGAGGCCCATACCGCTTTTACCACGGAACTGGCTATGCGGATAACGGGGCACATGGATATCGCCGCTGGCGAAATACAGGAAGAAAGGTGTTTGTTTATTCTTGCTGATGAAGCCAATGGCTTTCTGCGTAATGGTGCCGGCAATGTCGGCATCTTTCCAGCGGGCGCTGTTGCCGCCACTCATCCAGCCGATGCGGCTGATGCTGTCGACGATTGTTTGGTTATGTCCCTGATGAGGATCCGGATGCATGCGCAGCTTTTCCGGATTTTCCAGACCGGTAGGATCTGTACCTATTTTATGCTGATAGTTAACGGTAATAGGATCGTTCGGATCAGCATTCACTACATTGTGATTTTCTACAAATACACAGGGCACCCGATCCAGGGTGGCCGGCATAATAAAAGAATAGGTAAAGCCTACTTCCAGTGGACCCGGCTGAATGGATTTGTTCCAGTCGATCCCTTCCCGGGTGCCCAGTCCCAGGTGCCATTTACCTATGGCAGCGGTCTGGTAGCCGGCATCTTTCAGCATGCCTGGCAATGTCCGGTGATCGGTAGGAATGATGAGAGAAGCATCTCCCGGTGCTATACCGGTATTTTTTTGCCGCCATGGATATTTACCGGTCAGGATACCAAAACGGGAAGGCGTACACGTAGCCGAAGTAGCATATGCATTGCTGAAACGTACACCCTGTTTGGCCAGTTTGTCGATGTTAGGAGTCTTAATTTTTTTCATCCCATAACAGCTTACATCACCATAGCCCAGATCATCTGCGTAGATGATAATAATATTGGGCTTTTGCTGTGCGGCAGCAGTTAATGTCAATAGCCCGCATAAAAGGCCACTGCTGATTTTTTTAATGAAGGAAGAATATATCATCAGTTAATGTTTACGGAATTATTTGAACGTCACAAGTTACTTCAGATTTGGATTGATATTGGTTTCTCTTTGTGGGATCGGCCATTTTTCATCGGTGACTGCCCTGAAAGCTTTAGTGGTTACATACCAGCGACTGTAAGGATCAACAGTAGTGCCATTTTTGCGCAGGTTCACCGCACCAGGAAATGGTGCGCCATAAAAGTCGCCTTTTAATACCTGTGCCGCCACGCCCCATCTGAGCAGATCCCAGTAGCGGATGCCTTCCAGTGCCAGCTCATTTCTTCTTTCGCGGCGCAATATGGTACGCAGGGTAGTGATATCGGTAACGGTGATGGCCGGCATGTTTACACCAGGCCGGGTTCTTATTTTATTAATGGTAGCATCCAGCAAACCCTGATCAATACCATCGCCGGCTTCCAGTTTGGCTTCAAGGTAACTGAGCAATACTTCTGCATAGCGGATAATGGGCAGGTCGATGCCGGAATTTTGAAGATCGCCGCCGGCGAAACCTTCGTAGCTAAATTTACCCATGCCAAAACCTGTGCGGGTGGCCTGTTTGGTGGTAGACAGCTGATCCGGTGACCTGGTACTATCCGGATGAGTCACATAACGGATATTTTTGAAAGGCTGGTTATTATACAACACGGTAAACTTCAGTCTCGGGTCGCGGTTGGCGGTTACATCTGCCGGATTGTATTTCGGATCGGTAAAAGAAAAAGGCGTACCATCTTTAAACTCATACGATTCCACGAGGCTGCCGAGTGGGCAATACAGATGCCATCCACCGGCAGTAGCCGGGTAAATATGTTGCAGCATCGCATTAGGTGAAAGATCCTGCAGGTACTGCGTAGCGAAAATAATTTCTTTGCTGTTTTCGTTGGTGCCGTTAAAGAGACTCTGAAAATTAGCATCGATGCTGTTATCGTTGAAGTCGATGATTTTTTTATAGGTAGCGGCAGCAGCTGCATATTTCTTTTCAGATAACTGGAGTCTGCCAAGAAAAGCCAGGGCCGCCTGTTTGCTGGCACGGCCCCGTTCTGATGCCGGTATATCTTTGTACTGTGGCAAATCAGTGATGGCAGCGTTGAGTTCATTGATTACGAATTCCACTACCTGTGCTTTGGTGGCTTTGCTGACCGTATTGGCTTCCTGTAATGAAAGGGTTTTGGTCACCAGGGGCACATCTTTCCAGTATTGCGACATATAAAAATAAGTACACGCGCGCAGGAACCTGGCTTCTGCTGTCATCCGTTTTAATTTGTCCTGGCTCACAGGTGTTTTGCCTACATTTTCCATGAAATAATTACAGCGGCCAATACGAATATAGCTGGCATTCCAGTATTCGCCTAGTATGACCAGATCCGCTGTCATGGTGCCATTTCCAAGGCGATTGATCACTGAGTTGTCGCCACGCCGGTCATATGCATTGTCGGTAGCTAATTCTATAAACAGCAAGCCATAGTACGACCACCAGTCGGTGGCACTGAATTCAGCGGCTTTTTGCATCTGTATATTACCACGATACACGCCTGTCAGCGCCAGCGTCGCATTTTGTTCGCTGGTCCAGAAGGCATCATTGGAATAATTATTCAGTGGTGATTTATTCAGTTCTTTTTTACAGGATATGCTGCCGACGCCGGATAGCAATACCAGGAAAAGATATTTATATAGAGCAGAAGATTGTTTCGTCATTTTTTCAGATGTTGCAAGCATTAAAAATTAAGATTCAGTCCCAGGGTGTAATTCGCCAGGATAGGGTAGTAGGCGCCACCGGTATTTACTTCGGGATCCCAGCCAGCGCGGTAGTTGCTCCATGTGTAGATGTTTTCTGCACCGAGACTTAAACGCAAGCCTTCTATATTAGCCCTGCGCAACAGGTCCTTTGGAAAACTATAACCTATCTGTATGTTTTTTAACCGGAGATAGGAACCATTCAGTACCCAGTAAGAAGAGGTGAGGGTATTAGCGGTACCCTGGTTGGAGATGAGTTCCAGGCGGGGATATTTGGCCTGTGGATTAGGATTATCTGCCGTCCATCTTTCGTCCATCTGCCAGCGCTGCACATTACCATTCTGATAAAAGGCCCATCCGGCATAATTATTCAGGTAGCCGTTTACACCGGAAACACCCTGCAACAGTACATTCAGATCGAAGCCTTTATAGCTGCCACCTAAAGTAATGCCGTAGGTATATTTAGGAATAGTGGAGCCCAGTACTTTGCGGTCGTAGTCGGCGGTCACTTTGCCGTCTGGTTTTCCATCGGGTCCGCTGATATCTTTGTAGCGGATATCGCCAGGTTTGGGATTAGGACTGATAGCCGTCATATCGTTGTTGGCTTTCCAGGCGGCAACATCGGCGGCATCTGTAAACAGACCATCTGTTTCGTAGCCGTAGTAGAGGCTCATCGGGTAACCCACAAACAGCGTGCTGCCGTTGCCAGTCAGCCCATTGGCCTGATGGATATTACCTACGCCCAGGTCCAGCACTTTATTATTAATTATGCTGAAGTTGGCGCCTACATTATAATTGAATTTTCCAATGCTGTTGCGATGGGTAGCGGTAAATTCCCATCCGGTATTTTTTAGTTTACCGGAATTTTGTTGTCCTACAGAAGCGCCTAATACCCCTGAAACGCTGGTAGTAGGACTGACCAGGATATCATAGGTATACCGGTCGAAATAAGAAATGCTGATGGCCAGTTTTTGCTGGAAGAAAGCAGCTTCCAACCCGAGATCTTTGGTACGGGTAGATTCCCAGTGGATGGTAGAATCATTGATGGTGGTTCTAACTGCGCCGGGAGCGACCACATTACCGATAGGGTAGTTAAAACCGGTTACCAATATATTCTGATAGGGATAGTTGCTTCCCAGGTTTTGGTTACCGAGTGTACCATAAGAGGCTTTCAACTTCAGTTCATTTAACCAATGAAAACGGTCTTTGATGAAATTCTCTTCGGATATACGCCAGCCGGCAGCCATCGATGGGAAAAAGGCATATTTATCATTTTTCGGAAAACGGGAAGAGCCATCATAACGCATATTTGCTTCAAAGAGGTATTTCCGGTTATAGTTATACTGGAACCTGCCAAAGAAGGATTTGAGTGCATATTCGGTGGCGGAGCTATTGTTGGTCTGGGTGCCGGGATCTCCCAGGCCCAGTACTGTCAGGTCATTGCTGGGCAGATTATTTCTTGCGGCAGTCAGGTCTTCGTAGTGCGTGCTTTCAAAAGAATAGCCTCCTAACACCGCGATTTCATGTCTGGCGATTTGTTTATGGTAGTCGGCCGTTGCCTGAATAGTTTTATAACTGGAAAAACCGGAGCCCTGTGAAAGGTTGGAAGGGCCCAGGAAAATATTGTCATTGATACGTTGTGTAGCCAGGAATGTTTTATCCTGTGTCTGTGACTGGGTGTATCCGCCGATGAGCGACAACTTCAGATCAGTTATCACAAACCAGTCCAGCCGGAGATTACCATTTAAATCAGTACTGCGGTTATTATAAAAAGCACCACTGTTCAGCCAGGCAACCGGGTTGCCTTTGTTTACATTACCCACTCCCCAGTCGCCATTACTCATACGGATAGGGTAATTGGGAGTATATCTGATTACATTGGAAATGATATCCTGCATGCCGGTGGCGTCCAGTGTAGCCGGGGTATTTGGTTCCTGCCGGTTGGACTGTATCATCGAAAAACGGGTATTGAGTTTGAGCCGGTCGTTGATTTTAGTTTCCAGATTCAGCCGCGCATTGTATCTTTTATAATTATTGCCTTTTACCACACCATCCTGGTCGAGGAAACCGGCAGAAATGAGGTACTGCGTTTTGTCGTTCCCGTTAGAGAGAGAAAGGTTATGACCTGTTTGCAGGAAATTCTTTTTTAATGAAGCGTCAAAATAGTTTACGTTGGGATAATTATCCGGATCGCTGCCGTCTTTGAATTTCTGAATTTGTTCCCCCGTATAAGATCCGGGCTGGGCTTCATTCATGAGGGTTGCATATTCCCAGGAATTGACAAATTTAGGAGTAGATGTAATTTTTTGCTGACCTACGTAACTATTCAAACTGATGCGGAGCTTTTTGGCGTTGCCTGTTTTGGTGGTGATCAGGATTACGCCATTGGCTGCTCTGGCGCCATAGATAGCGGCGGAAGATGCATCTTTCAGTACAGAGATACTTTCCACATCGTTGGGATCAATGTCATTATACGATGCGGTGGGAATACCATCTACCAGTATGAGGGCATCCGAAGAGGCGCCGAAGGAGCCCACTCCCCTGATTTGTATGTTATTGCCGGTGCCAGGTTGCCCGGAGCGTTGTATGACTGTCACACCTGGCATTTGTCCGGTGAGTGCCTGGGAAAGTTGTGTTACAGGTCTGTTATTTATTTCCTTGCTGCTGATCTGCGACACAGATCCGATCAGTTGTGATTTCTTTTGTGTCCCGTAGCCCACCACCACAATTTCATCTCCCTTAATTTCCCTGCGCTTCAGGATAATGGTAATGGAAGATTGGCCATTCACGGGTACCTCCTGCGTTTCGTATCCTACAAACGATACTTCCAGCGTAGCGTTATTGTCCGGAAGGCTCAGGGTGAATTGTCCTTCTGCATTGGTAGAAGTACCCCTGGCAGTTCCTTTCAGCCGGATGCTGGCGCCGGGCAGTGGAACGCCCTGCTCATCTTTGATGATACCTTTTAGTTCTGATAAGGGTGCTGATAATGCTGTACCTGCTGCCGGAGCGGCTACCGGGGCTTCCCGGATTACCACTATTTTGTCCACGATATCATACGTGAGTCCTTTAGGTTTCAGGCACTGGTTCAATACATCCCTGATATCGGCATTGGTAAAATGTGCGTCTACTGTTCCGGCCAGTTTTAATACTTTCTCTTTAAAGAAAAACTGGTATCCGCTCTGTACCTCAATTTCATGCAGCACCGTTTTTAAGGGGGCATGGGAGGTGGAGATAGAAATTTTCTGTGAATACGTTTTGGCGCTGATTTGTAAACAGAGTGCCAGTTGTAAAACGACTGCAAGCCTCATGGCCAGTATGATTTTGGTGATTCCCGGCCTTTTCAGGAAGGGGGGAGTGAACTTAGCTCCTAAAAGCATAAATTTGTTTGGTTTAGGTGAGATAATAAGTAGTTAAGCGACTAGTTTGAACTTACCTGAATACGGCCGGTAGTGCGGGAACACTGCCGGCTTTCTTTTTGGCGGATGGTTGTTTATGGCATAACGGTAATTTGTCTTCCTGTTATTTTAAAATGTACTCCATTCAATTCTAAAATCTGTAGTACCCTTGATAGTGGTACGTCTCTGGATATTTTTCCGGAGAAGCCGTCTTCTGTGATGTTTCCTTCAAAGCGTACTTCCACATCATACCACCGGGCAATTTGTTTCATCAACGCATAGATATTGGTATCATTGAACCAGAAGTAGCCTTCTTTCCAGGCCATTATCTGGGCGAGGTCTACCTGTTTACGAACACTGATGCCGGCCAGCTCACTGATTACTGCCTGTTGTCCGGGGCTCAGCAATTGTTGCTGACTGCCTTTCCGGATGCTGACGGCGCCTTCCAGCAGGGTGGTGGTGATGTCTGCTTCATCTTCATATGCGTGCACATTAAAGTGAGTGCCCAATACCGTGATGGTTCCTTTATGGGGCATTTGTACCTGGAATGGATGGTGGGCATCGGGGGCCACTTCAAAGTATACTTCTCCCGTAACTGCTACCAGTCGTTCACTGCCCGAAAAAGCTACCGGGAAACGCAGGGAGGATGCGGAGTTGAGCCATACTTTAGTGCCATCCGACAGCACCATGCTATAGTGATTTCCTCTGCCGGTGGTAATGGTATTATAGGTAACAGCGGTGTTAGCAGTGTTGCCGGAGTAAATCAGTTTTCCATTGACGAGTTGAACAGCGGTATTGCCCTGTTGAGAGAGCAATCCGTTGGAGGCAGTATCCAATCCTATCACCGTGGCATCGCCGAGGGTCAATGTGGCGTTTTCTTTACCAGGCGCAATGTCTGCAACGGGTGTTTTTACCACCGGTGCAGGATGTTTGCCGGACATGAGCCAGGAGATACCCACGAGCAGCAAAATGGCGGCAGCGGCGGCGCCGGCGTAATGCCATGCGGAGAACCTGCGCAGCGGACGGCGGTCTTGCTGCAATATATTTTGCAGGATATTCCGGGCTACATTGGGAGGAATCACCGGGTCTGCCACGGATAATTTTGCTCCCTGTTCCCGGATGAGTTCCGCAAGTTTTTCCTCCGGGGTCTGATCGATCAATGCCATGAGGGCGGCGGTTTCCTCCGGCGTGGCCGTTTGGTTATAGTATCGTTCAAAAAGTTCCTGCAGCTGCTGCTGGTCCATGGTAAAATGTCTTTCTCCATACTATGGACAAATTACCGGGACAAAAAGGGGGAGGGTATCTGAAAAAAAATTTCAGAGCAGTAAATGAATAGCCGTCATCGTAACTGCCAGTTGCAGCTTTACATGCCTGGAAATAGCGCTGGTAGCCGACTCCAGGTGTGTTTTAACGGTTTCTCTGCCGATGTTCAGGTGCGTTGCAATTTGCTGATAGGTCATTCGTTGATGACGGTGCAGCAGGTAAATTTCTTTCTGCCGCGGAGATAATTTGTCGATGGCCTCATCAATCAGCGTATAAAAAGTGCTAGTGGGATCGGTGCTTTCCGCTTCGGTGGCATTGTCTTTTACCCATTGTTCCCAATGTTTAAATTCCCTTGCTTTTTGTTGCAGGGCATTGAGTGCATGGTTGCGGGAAATGACCAGCAGGTAGGTCCAGAAATTGCGGATGTCACCCAGTGTTTCGCGGTTGTTCCAGATCTTAAGGAATACATCCTGCACGATTTCTTCCGTGAGTGTTTGTGATTGTGTGACCCGGAAGATATGTGTAGCCAGCAAAGGATGCCATTGCTCAAACAGTTGCTTAAAAGCCCGCTCATCTCCGGAAGCTATTCTGGAGATGAGCATTTTTTCATCACGCGTAGCTGAATTTTCCACTGTCAAATATTAATAGTTCTTACTGCCGGTGGACTGATGTCCGGCTTTTCTGTATTAACATAAACCTGGTGGGGGTTTGTTGGTGTTAGTTGTTTGTTCACTTTTACTCCTGTCAGGGAGTGACAATCACAAAGATGCAGTAAAAATAGTTTTTTCTTGATAAATATTTTTCTGTGGATATTATCTAATTTTGGCACGCCAGCATACCCGGTAGGACATTTGCACCGGGAACTGAAGTCCTTTTTTATGAAATGTATTGAAAAGTGATACCTCTCCGTGAAAGAGATGCCCTTATTTTCATTTAATAACCTATGTCATACCTGATGAAATTTTTACCCATCCTGCTTATGCTGATTGGCGTAAGTTATGTTTCCCAAGCCCAGCAAGTATACCAGATCCGCGCCGACAGTGTGCGTATTTACAGCAATTGTGATACGGCGGAACTGATTATTGAAAACCGGACTAAAGCGGTGCCGGGATTTTTGTTTAATAAAGGGAACGGTCGTACGGAGTTTAGAAAAATTAATTTAAAAAAGATAGATAATACGCGTATTGCTATCCCCGGACAGGATACCCTGGACCTGACAACCATGTCTGGTATGGGCGTAGACACCATTTATCGCAATGGAGATTACATTACCTATTTAAAAAATAGTACTGCGTATAATGTAAGCGCGCCTTTGTCTTCCGAAACATTGCAAAGTGTCACTGCCAGAGGGTTTGTTACCAACAATAATATCCAGTTTAATAAATCTCCTGCGAATCCGTCCAATGGGCTAGTATGGGTATATAATACGGATAGTTGGAAGATTTTTGTCGAATCACTACAGGATACACCACCTGGTAATATGGTATTTGAATCAGCTGATAACGATAATGAAGGCTGGATCTTCAGAAATATTGGTAATGGCAGTAGTAATGGAATTGTAGATGTGGCATCACTGGGCCGGGACCGGTTTCTTTATAAAGGAGATACGGTATGGCACAGAGGGAATCATCCTGCAGGTACAGCATTAGCGCCGGTATTAACCGGTGCTAATGTATTGGCAGGCTTAACCACCAATGGGGCTGGTCATGTTACCAGTGCTACCGTTCGCGCACTTACACCAGCCAATATTGGTGCCGCGCCTCAAAGTGGGTCCGCCTGGTACATACAAACGCAACAGGCAGCGCCACAAACAGCTAATTTCTATGTAGCTGGCACCGGTGCGATTTCCAAATTGAAGACCTATGGTGTTACTGGCGCAGGTCAGTTGGAAATATACGGAGGTACACTCGATCCGAATGATATAAAAAACAGGAGATGGTCTTTCACCCGTAATAACGCAGAATCGGGTTTACAAACCGGCAGCGATTTAGGCATCAACCGGCACGACTCCAATGGAATATTGATAGACACTCCCCTGAGAATAACGCGCAGCAGAGGTATCGTAGAAATGGCCAACGGGTTTATTGCCGCCAGTTCTTCCAGGATACGCGGATTAGCCACAGGAAATGCCAATACTTCTTACCTCGCATTTATGGAAAAAAATGATACCGTAAGAGCAGGATATGTAGGGAAAGTATCGTCTGTAAACGGAGATGTGAGCTTATTAAGTGACAATGGGAATATTTCGCTGGGTGCTTTTGGTGGCGGACAGTTTACGTTGTCACGAGCATTTTTAATGGTGTCAACGGGTAATATACTCCTGACGGATACAATTTCCAATATGATCAATTACGGTACCGCAGGAGTGGCGTTGCCTACACTCAGGGCCGCCAGTGCAGGTACCAAGTTGTTATTGTATTCCCGTGCTACTGATACCAGTACGAATTTTGCCATAGGCGTTGAATCCGGCGCCACCTGGTTTTCCGTGCCCCGGTCTTCGCTCGACTACAGCTGGAAATACTATGCGGGCACTACCCTGGTCAGCAGACTTACTGGTCAGGGTGGGCAGGAATGGAATGGACAGGGGCGATTTAAAGGGTGGTATACCAGTGGTGCGGACCCGGCAAACAGTCCTGCCGCTGAAATAGGGTTTACAAATGGATGTGCGACACTCATAGGCTGCAATAGGAGCACCAATGCGTATACCCCTTTGAGATTAATGGGAGGATCTACTTTGACTGATTTTAAAGTTTTTGACATAGATGCCACTGGCTATAGATTTCAACAACTTCCTAATGCCGCGGTTTTAAGTACTGATGCAAACGGGTACCTTACAAAAACACTGACTACTTCCACTGCTGCCACCGCCAATACATTAGCCTTACGAGATGCCAGCGGGAATCTTAACGCCACCGGATTTTTTCAAAGTTCCCGTGCCAGCCTGAAAAAGAATATCCGCAGTTTTAATGAAGATGCACTCGCTTTACTCATGCAGGTACAGGTGAAACAGTTTATATATAAAGATGATAAACAGGAAAATGTACGTGTAGGCATCATCGCAGATAGCACCGACTGGCATTTCTCTACTGCAGCGCATGACCGGTTTGATACCAACAGCTCCCTGGCCATCACTATGAAAGCTGTACAGGAACTCAACCAACTCCTTAAAAAAGAGAATGATGCTATGAAAGCGGAGAATAAGATATTGACCGAAAAATTAGAAGAGGTGCTCAAAAGAGTGAGTGCCATAGAGCAGTCCGTGAAGAAGAATTAATAGAAGAGGTCTTGCTGCCGGAATATTCAGACTGGCTCCGTGCATTGCACGGAGCCAGTCTGTTTTTATAAACCAGCTCTGAATAAAATGTAAAAGCTTATTTTGACTCCTGCCGCTTTTGATTACATTTACGATTAAATAGCAGGATTCCACCGTTGTTGATTTACACGATATATCACGAAGCCACTACTATTCCTGCCAGGGAAATACAAACAAATAAACAGTGAACTAAAATGAAGGCTGGTCATATGAAATCATCATTTTTAAGCGGTCTGTTTTGCCTGACATTATTGTCCGGCAAAGCACAAAGAAAAACGGATGTTTGGATACCTCCGCATACTTTACAGGCGCTGAAAGCGGCGCCGGTGGCATTGATCCCGTTTCCGCAACAGGTCACCTGGCAACATGATAACTGGCGGCCGGCAGCATCGTCACAGCTGGTGTATTACGCCAAAGACGCCGCGATGGTTAAAAATGCAGTGCAGTCTTTACAGGCATTGCTATCTGCCGAAGGCTTAAAAATTACTACCCGTGAAATGCCGGATGGTAGCCCTTTGCCGGCCCATGCCATCAGTATAAAAATAGCGCCCGCACTGCCGATAAAAGCCGAAGGTTATCAGTTGACGGTGAATAGTAAAGGTGTGACGATTAGCGGCAAAGATGCAGCAGGGGCCTTTTATGCGGTGCAAACTTTCCGGCAGCTACTCATTTCACACGCAGGGCAGTTGAGCGCATTCGGTTGTACCATCACTGATGCACCTGCCTTTGCATTACGCGGCTTTATGCATGATACTGGTCGTAATTTCCGGGAAATAGCATCACTGAAAAAACAACTCGACCTGCTGGCGGCGTATAAATTCAACACCTTCCACTGGCATCTTACGGATAATCCCGCCTGGCGGCCGCAGAGCAGGATTTTTCCACAGCTGAACGATCCTAAAAACAAACGGTCGGGCAGAGACCCGGACAGCAGCTATAGCTTTGACGAGATCCGTTCGCTTATTTCGTATGCGCGTGAACGTTGTATAACGATCATCCCTGAACTGGATATGCCCGGACACAGCGCTTATTTTGAACCTACTTTCGGTTTTAAGATGGGAACACCGCAAGGGATGGAGGTATTGGAGAAGCTGATAGATGAATTTTGTGCAGAAATACCGGCATCAGATTGCCCCATTATCCATCTCGGCTCTGATGAAGTACATATCCCGGATCCGAAAGTATTTATGCAACGTATGTCTGCCCGTGTAAAAGCAAACGGCCGTAGCATAATGGTCTGGAACCCAGGGCTGACCGGGGAAGCGGGTACTATTGAGCAGCTGTGGTACGACATAGATCCTTCCACGTTACATGCATCCAACGGGCATCCATATGTAGATTCCTATGCGGGCTACCTCAATTCAGGTAATGCGCTGAATCTCCTGCAACGGTATTTTTTTCAGCAGGTATGTAACCGTCCACAGGGTGACGCTGTTGCTTTGGGAGGTATACTTTGCTGCTGGCCGGATACCCGGGTAGTGGATAAAGAAAAGATCTCCTTACACAACCCTGTGTGGCCGGGGGCCTTGACCTACAGCGAAGCGGTATGGTGTGGTCGCCCGGGTTTTGTAAAAGCGTATATGTCGGTGTTGCCGGAAAAAAACACCCTGGCCTGGCAGCATTTTAATGAGTTTGAAAAAAGACTGGCTGTGCATAGGGATCGTTTCTTTAAAACAACGCCTTTCCCTTTTGCCGCTTTCAGCAACGTCACGATGTCGTTGATCGGGCCGTTTATCAGAACGCCGGATCAGGCGCCGGATGCAGCTTTTGCGCCGGAGTATACCGGTAACGGGTCAACGAAAATACCGGCACATACCGGTAATGTGCCTGCGAAAACAATTCCACTGACCGGAGGTGTCCAAATGATGGATGAACTGATTACCCGCTATCACCTACCGGACAGCACGGACGAAACATTTTATATCAGCACAGAACTATACAGTGAGTCGGCGAAAGAAATACACGCCTGGATTGGATTTGAAACAGCCGCCCGCTCCACGCGTTTGAGTGCAGGTATTCCGGCTGCAGGTAAATGGGACGCCAATGGTGGGAATGTATGGGTGAATCATCAGCCACTACCGGCGCCGCAATGGCTGCAACCCGGCGCCAATCGTTACCTGACGCATACCTGGGAAAGACCCGGTAATGAAATACCTTTTACGGATGAAGAATTTTTCTGGTCCCGGCCACCGGCCACCATTCCTTTGCAAAAAGGCTGGAACAAAATACTGATCCGGGTACCACGTAGTTATAAAGAACAAAACTGGCAATGTGCTTTTGTACCCGTGAAAGCAGGACCCAATGGTAGATGGGTGGAAGATATGTCACTCCGCTTTCGTTAAAATATACGCGGGCCGCAGTTATCACTAGCTGCGGCCCTTTTTTGTTAACCCGCGCTGATGTTTTTTGTGGGATTAGCAGCTACCGCCCGCATTACCTGCAAGGCCACCGTGGTGAGTGTAAGTAAGACGGCAAAGCTGCCGGCGGCTATAAATATCCAGCTGCTGATGTTTACCCGGTAGGCAAACCCCTGCAGCCAGTTATGCATCACTGCCCAGGCCACCGGCGAAGCCAGCAGGAATGCTATCAGCACCAGCTTCATAAAATCTCCGGAAAACAATACAACTATATCAGACATACCCGCGCCTAATATTTTGCGAATACCAATTTCCCGTATCCGTTGCTGTGTAGCAATATGCGCCAGGCCAAACAATCCGGAGCAGCATATAGCGATAGACAACAGCGCCGCGATATAAATGATTTTTTTCCAACGTTGTTCCTGTACATATTCGCGGGCATTTAATTCATCCAGGAACTGAAAGGTAAATGCTGTTTCGGGTAATGCTTTTTTATAGGCTGCCGCAAGCGCTGCGAGGGCAGCGGGTTGACGCTGCTTATCCAGTTTTAGCCAAACCGCGCCACCATAGGTGGGATGCTGTATCATCACCAGCGGTGTAATGCGTTCCCGCAGGGATCCGGTATGAAAATCTTTTACCACCCCGGTGATCATCCGGGTTTCTTTATCAAAATATTCATCAGTATGTATGCGGGTACCTATCGGATGTTTGATGCCCGCAGCTTTTAAAAAAGCTTCATTTACGATGGCGCCGTTAGAAAGCGCAGCGGTAAAATTTTCGCCTTCTTTCAGGGAAATCCCCATGGCTGCAAGGTAGTTGTTGTCAATCACCCGGTGTACCGCGGCGATCTGTTTACCCGGCAGCTGCACGGCAGATGTGCCACCCCGTTCGCCGCCAAAGGATACCACGCTGATGCCCGGTTCTTTCGATAACTCACTTTTCAGCAATTCCTGTACAGGATGCAGGTCCCTGTCGCCGCTGATATGGGTAACCACTACCTGCTGCGGCCGGTAGCCCAGGTCCTTGGTCCGCACATAATCCATTTGCCTGTAAAATAGCAGGGTGATGATCATAAAGAATACCGCCAGTGAAAACTGTGTAACAATCAGTATCCTGCCAAGCAACTGACGGCCAAACAGGTGCCGCTTGCCTGAAAATGCCTGCAGGGCACTGAAATCGGCTAATACATAGGCAGGATAGGCACCTGTTAATAACACGATAACGGACAGTAACGCCGCACAATACAAGAGTAGTTCGCCATTAAAAATAGCAGACAAGGTAATGGCTTTACCAGCCAGGGTATTGAATAGTGGCAATACTGCTGCTGCCAGCAGGAATGCCAGGGTGAATGCCAGTCCGCAGAGCAGTCCTGATTCTACCAGGAATTGGACAATGATTTGCCGGCTGCTGCTACCGTTAATTTTCCGCACGCCTACTTCTTTGATACGCTTTAATGAGCCAGCCAATGTAATATTGATAAAGTTGATACCGGCCATCAGGAGTATAAATACCGCGATACCCAGGAAGATATAAGAGAATACCGGGTTGCTGCCATTGATAACGCCGCCTTCCCGGCTGCCCTCCGCGTTATATAATGGGTGGAGGTGTATATCCGTAATCGGCTGTAGCCCAAATGCCATGGCGGGTTTACCGACAACTGCATAGGTGCTTTGAACACGATTCAGTTTGCTGGTCACGGCAGATAATGTGGCATCGGGGCGCAGCACCACAAAAGTGCTGAGATAAGTATTGAACCAGTCGGTATCATTAAATGATAGTTGCAGAAAACGGAAAGGCAGCAATACATCAAACTGCACAGAGGAATGCAGGGGTGGGTCTTTAACTACGCCGCTAATGACCAGTGGCTTTCCCAGCATACGTGCAGAAGGATCTGCATCCATACGGAGCAATTGTCCAACTACATCTGTGCGATTAAAATATTTCAATGCGGTACTTTCTGTAATCACTGCCGAACCTATATCATGCAGGGCTGTAGCCGGATCGCCTTTTATCAGCGGAAAGGTAAACACTTTGAAAAAACTTTCATCTGCAAAGAGCAGCTGTTGTTTCAGTACTTTATTATCACCAATGATATCACCGTAAATATCTCCTCCCATTACCCGGCTGTAATCAACAATTTCAGGTACCTGTGTTTTGAAAGCCGGGCCCTGTAACTGCCCCGTGTTGCCTGTTAGTTGCGGGATATTATCTGCGGGTGTAACGGTAGTGGTTACACGATAAAGACGAGGGTTGTTTTCATGGAAAGCATCGAAGCTGTGTTCATCTTTCATATATAATACCGCCAGCAATATAGCCGTAATACCCAGTGCCAGCCCGCAGACATTGATCAGCATATAAAGTTTGTGCTGCCTGTGATGACGGAAGGCTATTTTGAAATAGTTGATGAACATAGTTTTCGGTGCTTTAGCGGGGACCCTGCGTCAGAAAAGATGCCACGTTTTACCGCATATGACAATCAGGAAGTTAATACTTTTAAGAGAAACCGGATTGTTCATTATAGTACTCCGGTGTTCAAATGTGAACAAGGAAAGTAGTTGGTAGAGAAGATTACCGGCCGGGGAATGAGGAGCATTATGCCCCGATCTGTTTTATAGCCCCCAGCATCAATTGTACTCTTTCTGCAACAGTTGCTTCCGGTAAAATGATCAGATCATAATTCAGCTGCTGATAAGTCTTTACCATCTGATCATAAGTACGTACTGCCTCTTCAAAGGATTGTTTCCGCTCGTTATCCTGCTCATAGATAGCC
The DNA here is from genome assembly GCF_052114225.1 of Chitinophaga sp. RAB17. NCBI lineage: Bacteria > Pseudomonadati > Bacteroidota > Chitinophagia > Chitinophagales > Chitinophagaceae > Chitinophaga > Chitinophaga sp. RAB17. Next base: position 47,850 of record NZ_JBFREI010000017.1, read on the forward strand.
GGCCATGGGGGGGTAATAAATACGCTTGTGTTAAAACGGTATAAGATAGCCACCTCGCGCATGGCAGCCGGTACCGGTAAGGCACAAAGTTCCAGGTAGCCGATGGTGTCTGCAATACCACGATCAAAAAATACCGGTGACTGTTGGTCGGCGAGGGCCTTAAAATCGAGCAGCGAGCGTTTAAACATCAGCCGGGCAAAAGCACTCCGGTTGGCCCAGGGGAGCGCATTACCACCAGTCGCCACCTGTTGCCGGATAATATCCCTTCCCGTTTCCGGTACACAGGTATATCCCAGCTCGCTCAATGCCGTAATAACGGCGGTTTTACCCATGCCGGGTCCGCCGGTGATAATAAAAAAATTGTCTTTTTTCATGATGAAATATTTGAAAAAAAATAAATATAAGGGAGGGGAGTGGGTGAGAAGAAGCTGCAATGTAGTAAAAAAAAGACGCGCTGCAAACTGTGGATTTTCAGACTATCTTTGGGGTATCTATGCGGCAGGGACTGAAGCAACTAATATATCAATCCGCTACACACTACTGGAATCACATCGTTAATTTAGGTGTGCATCCTGCCATGCCCTACATTGAATCGAGGCGTACGATGTTGCTCAACTTAATGGCGCTGCCCTGTATTCCTTTCATGTTTTTCTATTGTATTTTAAATGCCTTTCAGGGCAGGTACCTGTTATCGGCATTAAATGCAACTACCACGTTAGCCGCCGTCATTGTATTGCTGCTACATAAATACCGCATGTATCTCTCTGCGCGGGTGGTCCTGATATTCTTCAGCTCAGTGCTATATACTTTTACCGGCTTGTACTTTCATAATGGCGCCGAATATTTTTTATTGAATATCCTGGTAGTAACGATATTGGTATATGATAACAAATGGATTGTTGGATGCCTGAGTATATTAATTACGACCGCGTTTCTCCTGATCATATTTATGCCACAGTCCTGGTACCTCGCGCCACCAGTGCCTGCGCAGCGGGTATGGAGTAATGTCGCTATATCGCTGGTATTCCTGATTGCAGCACTTAGTTTTTTTAAATATATCCAGTCCGGCTACCAGGAGGAAATCGAAAAACAGCGACAGGCACTATTGGCCATGAACAAAGATAAAGAGAAGCTCTTCTCTATTGTTGCGCATGATATCCGTAGTCCGCTGGCCACGCTGGAGAGTTTACTGGACATGTTCCAGAAAGGAGAATATCCCCGGGATGACATGGAGGAGGCGGCCGCCGTACTTCATAAGAAAGTGGCGCAGCTGGGAGGCACACTGGATAATGTGTTGCGCTGGAGTACCCGGAGTATGAAGGGAATTCAGACCAGGCCCCGTCATTTTTTATTGGCGCCGGTGATGAGTGAAGTCCTGCTTTTTTTTGAACTGATTATACAGCAGAAAAATATGATAGTAGATGTACAGGTGCCCGTCAATACTACCTTGTATGCCGATAGGGATCAGGTGTCTGTTATTCTCCGTAACCTGTTCAGCAATGCGCTTAAATTTAGTTATGCCGGAGGAAGGATCACGGTAATTGCCGGGCAAACGGATCAACAGGTGGCTATCAGCATTACCGACTATGGTGTTGGGATGGGGCCGCAGCAGCTGAATACGCTTTTCACCTCGCAGCAGCAGCCGGCATATGGCACCGGCGGCGAAAGAGGTACCGGCATTGGCCTGATGCTTTGCCGGGAATTTGCAGAACAGAACAACGGGTTCATTGATGTGGAAAGCGCTCCGGAAGGCGGCACCACCTTTATTGTATTGCTCAGCAAGGGAGATGTCCCCGTCAATGAACCAGCTGTTTCTAATTAACTATTGGAACTTCAACGCCAAGCTGGCACTAAATCTTCTCGGCATCATCCGGCTGATATAACTCCCCCGGTACACTTCAACGGTTAAATTATCCGTCTTCAGCGTAATACATATCCTGCGCGCCCTCGTTTTTCTGGTTGGAAAAAAAACCTTGTGCAATAAGAAAAACTTTTCAGCCACCCCGATTAACGCTGAAGAATTACATATTTATTCTATATTTGCAGGGACTATGTCAGATCCCTATTCTTTATTCATGCAACGTATCATGTTCCGTCATCCCATACTTTCTCTTTCCCTTTTGCTGTCTCTTTTATTTGCGGGTTGTGCCAAGGAGAAGTCGTATGAGCTGCCAACAGATCCAGGTACAGGGATACCGGTGCCCGGCGGTGGCGATGCTGCATTTGCCTTTGTAGCCGCGGCTGGCAACTGCTCTGATGCCAAAGCTGCCGGCATTTTTCTGACAGGAAAAATACTGGATGCAGATGCTAACGTGACGGTAACGGTGAACGTTACACGAAAAGGTAACTGGGTATTAACCAGCAATGTAGTGAACGGTATGCTGGTCATGGGAACAGGTACTTTCACCCAAACCGGACCTCAGGTGATTACACTCCGGGTAACCGGGCTGCCGCAAACTGCGGGCGTCAGCAATATTTTGCTGGGCACCGGCACAGTGGGCTGCGGTGTAGCCATTACTGTTAGCGGAGATGACACTACCGGCGAAAATGACTACTATTATAAAATCACTGTGAGTGGACAAGTGTACGAACAGCACGCCACGGAAGACAATCATTACATACCCGGCTCCGGACTCGATGGGGTGGATGATGTGAACTTCTCCGCCGGCATCAATTATTCAGACATATCTGGTGGAGTACCACCGGCAGGAACCACCGGCTTTGGGGTTAAAATAGGGATGATGCATAACTACATGAGCGCTTCCGATAAAGCGTTTACTGATTTCTTTGCCCTGGGTAATTATTCCTATGTTAAAGATTTTAATACTGCCAAAGGAGTGAGCATTTACTGGTTAGATCCCCAGGGAGAAGAATGGAGTACCCAGGCGGGTACCGCTGATCAGACCGGCAGCACCTTTACCATCATCAGCACGGCTGATGCAAAGGCATTTAACGGACTTTATCTCAAAACAAAAATGCAGTTTAAATGCAAACTGTATAATGTGAACACGGGTGCCATGAAGGAAGTAACGAACGGAGAAATGGTAGGCACATTTGGTAAAATATAAAAGTAACGTTGCCGCATATACGTATCACCAACTGAGTACATAAACTAAAGCTACTACCTATGGCCAAATATGATGACGCTTCCTGGCATTACGGAGGCGACTATCCGAAAGACTTACCCAATGCAAATGCAGCCACGCATATCGGCATGTTTTTAAACTGGTGTATTGATAACGATCTGTTGTCGGAAGAACAAACCGATGATTTCGAAGAAGATATTGAGAAAGTAAAGAACAGAACCCTTACAGGTGCAGAGTTCCTGATCAGCGTTTGTGATGAGAAATTTACAACAGACGACCTGGGCCAGCTAGGGAATGACTTTGCCAAAGCCTACTATGCCCGCAAGGAAAAAACGGCTTCCGCCAAATACGCCAGTTATTTCGAGGACTATGAGAAAGTATTCAGTAGTGGCACTGCATTCGACTTATACAGGGTGGCTAATACCTGGGAAAATTATGATCTCATCAAACCATTAATCGACCAACGATTTAAAGAGTGGAAAGGCTTCCAGTAATCGGGAGCCTTTATTTACTGCAATGCTTCCTGTGCCCGCATGACATGGTCTCTGTTGGCATTGCCCCATTTGTCAATAGCGTCAATCACGGGTAAGATACTTTCTCCCACCTCTGTAAGATAATATTCTACCCGCAGCGGTACTTCTGCATACACCTTTTTCCAGACCATCCCATATTCTTCCAGCTCCCGCAGCTGCATATTAATCACCCGGGGAGCAGCCGTATTAATGGCCGCATGCAGCTCGCTGGGCCTTCTGATACCTTTGTTAATACCGTCCAGTATACAGGGTTTCCACTTGCCGCTCAGGACTTTCATGCTAATATTGATGCCACATTCCAGGTCTTCAGGAATTTTTCTTTCGTACATATACAGGTAATTAAAGCACAATTTTAATTAAATAATGTGGCATAGGGAATAATTATTCCGTGCCGGAATCTTTCTTCCCTTATTTTTTAGCTGCGTGATCCGGCGGAAGTTTGTGTCATGAAAACGAATAATATGACAGCAAACAAAGGGGCCGTAACGGTCATTGGTCTGGGTGCCATGGGCATCACATTAGCTGAACTCCTGTTAAAGGATGGATATAAAGTAACTGTCTGGAACCGCAGTCCGGAAAAAGCTGCTGCCCTGGTAGCAGCAGGCGCCATACTCGCCGCCGATGCCGCCGCAGCAGTGGCGGCCAGTCCGGTAACGATTATCTGCGTGTACAATCACGAAGCGACTTTCCATATCCTGGATACCGCCGCTGTGAGAAACGTATTACAGGGACGTACTTTATTGCAGCTCACCACTATCAGTCCTGTAGAATCCCGCTTATCTGCCACCTGGGCAGCCGGTAACGGTGCCGCCTATATGAATGGCGCCATACAGGCCGCGCCGGCACAAATGGGTAACGCTGATACGCCTATCCTGGTATCCGGTCCGCAAGCAGTATACAACACGGTTACACCATTTTTGCAGGTATTCGGGGGAAATATCACTTATCTCGGCGATGCCGTGGCGGCAGCCCCTACGATGGATCTGGCGACTTTATCCTACATCTATGGCTCGGCAATAGGTTTCTTTCATGGCGTGAGGATCAGTGAAGCAGAAGGCTTCGGGGCAGATACATATGCAGCGATTGTAGGCGGCATTACGCCTTCCTACGGAGAATTCCTGAAGCATGAAGGCAATATGATTTATGCGGGTAATTATAGTGTAACACAAAGCCCGATGAGGATTTCTGTAGAAGCGACTGCCCGCCTGGAACAAACGGCTGTGGAGTCAGGTATCAACAGCGCTTTCCCGGCTTTTGCAGCAGCATTGTTTAAAAAGGCAGTGGCAGCTGGTTACGAAGATGAAGAAGTTGCGGCGTTGATCAAAGTCCTGCGTAATCCTGCCTGAATGTGATTTTGTTTTACATTTGCCTTTTAAACAAGGCTTTATGCAGATCCTGGTAATTGAAGATGAACAACGGGTAGCAGAAATGATCAAAAAGGGACTGGAAGAACAGGGCTTCCGGATATCGCTTGCCTATGATGGGGAGATGGGAAAGAAACTGGCCCTGTCCCAGACTTTCGATCTCATCATCATGGACCTCATTCTGCCTAAGATCAATGGACTGGATCTGTGTAAACAAATACGCAGCGTGCTGCCCGATTGTCCCATCATTATGCTTACCGCCCTTGGCACCACCGATGATAAAGTAGAAGGTTTTGATGCCGGCGCCAATGACTATCTCGTTAAGCCTTTCGATTTCCGGGAACTGCATGCCCGCATCCGCGCACTGATCAAAAGAAACCAGGCAGGTACCAATACGTACAGCCAGGGTTTCCTGCTGCGTTTCGCAGACATGGAAATGAACCTGCAAACAAAAATTGTAAAACGTGATGAGGTGGTCATTGACCTGACACCAAAAGAATTCCGGCTCCTCGAATACATGATGAAAAACCCGGAAAGGGTATTGTCACGCACCGAAATAGCAGAGAAAGTATGGGATACCTTCGATTCCGGTACTAACTTTATCGATGTATATATTAATTACCTGAGAAAGAAAATAGATAAAAATTTTCCTACAAAATTAATCCATACCCGATCAGGAATGGGTTTTATATTTAAAGCAGAGTGAAAATAAGAATCCGGCTCATATTATTGTTCCTGGTGCTTTTCGGAGTGCTCTTACTCGCTTTTGCGGTATTCGTTTATCTCTCTTCTGCAAGTACCCGGAAAGAAGATTACTACGAACACCTCAAAAGGGAAGCCATCACCAAGGCCAATATGCTGCTGGATGCCAAAGTGCCCCCCAATGTATTACAGCTGATGTATAAAAATGCGGATAATGCTTTGTTCGGGGAAGAAGTGGCGATCTATGACACCGCTTTTAACTTATTGTATCATGATGCGGTGCAGATCGACAAAGTAAAAGAAACCCGGGCCATGATCAACCAGATCCTGGCAGAACAGGTCATCATGTTTGAGCAGGGATCCTTACAGGTGGTAGGACTCCTCTATGAACATAACGGTAGCCGTTACGTCATTACCGCCGCCGCTACCGATAAATACGGCCTGCAACGCCTGCAGCGGCTGCAATACAGCCTCATTTTTTCATTTATTGGTATTATTGGTCTTACGATTATTGCCGGCTATTTTTTTGTTGGTAAAGCCCTCAAACCGGTAGAGGAAATGATTGATAAGGTAGAAGAGATTACTGCTACCAACCTGGATTTGCGGGTACCCGTGCAAAATGAAAAAGATGAGATAGGAGAGCTGGCCACCACCTTTAATAAAATGCTCGACCGCCTTGAACATTCGTTTGATGCACAGAAACATTTTGTCAGCAATATTTCCCATGAGCTGCGCACGCCGTTGGCCACCATTGTAGGAGAGCTGCAGATTGTGCTGACAAAAGACAGGACTACCACCGAATATAAAGAAGTGATCAGCCTTGCACTCACCGATGCCAGGCGACTGGTAAGACTTTCCAACGGATTACTGGATATGGCCAAAGCTAATTATGACCATACAGAAATAGGTCGTAAGGAGTTACGGGTAGATGAGCTACTTATGGATGCCCGCAATACCGTGATCAAATCAGCCGAGGATTATAAAGTAGATATTCTGTTTGAACAGGAAATTGAAGATGATGATTTCATTTCTGTTAACGGCAACGAATACCTGCTGAAAGTAGCCTTTATTAACCTCATGGAAAATGCCTGTAAGTTTTCTCCGGACCATCAGTGTACTGTTTCTATCAATTATTTTGAAAGCGACCTGGTGCTGCGATTTATGGATAAAGGCATTGGCATCAGTGATACCGATCTGCCCAATATCTTTTCCGCCTTTTACAGAGGCGCCAATATGGATTTTACCCGGGGCAATGGTATTGGCCTTTCTTTAACTCAGAAGATCATCGGCATGCACCAGGGCACTATCAGCGTGACTTCCAGGATACAGGAAGGCAGTACCTTTACTGTAGAAATACCGCACTTATAAACCTTCGTCTCCCCAGGCATAGCGCTCTAATAAATTTCTAATAAAATTCTGTTCCACCTCTAACGGCCTATACCGCAGTGCCGGCGTACATTTGCAACGCATTAAAAAACAAAAAAGATCATGGACGCTGGTCCCGAACGTTACTTTATTTCTTCATCTCCTGCCTGATAACATAGCCCTGCTGTGCCTATCAGCAGGGAAAACATAGCGCTGTGTTATACTTATCAAATGCTGTAAATAAGCACCCACATTTTGTGCGCAACTACGCCTTCAGAAGGAAGTCCGGCATGCCTGAAATCAGGAGAATAATGCCAGGAGGCAATGAAGAAAGCGCCACCACCAAACTGCAACAGGTAGCGGCTGCGGATCAGCCGGAATATCTGTCCCTGCTGGATAGCCACCTTGATGGATTATCTGTTGCACAGGCGAGGAAACGTTTAACGTTAACAGGGCCGAATGAAGTACACCACGAAAAAGCGCCTTCCTGGTACAAACAACTGTTTACGGCATTCGTTAATCCTTTTATCGCTATCCTGCTGGCCATTGCGTTGATTTCATTTATCACCGATGTATGGATGGCGGCTCCCGGCGAAGGAGAATACAAAACCGTGATCATGGTAGGCATCATGGTGATGGTAAGCTCCCTGCTTCGTTTTTTCCAGGAATACCGCAGCAACCGCGCCGCGGAGCAACTGAAAAGTATGGTGAAGACTACGGCCACGGTACTACGTAAATCCAAAGAGAAAATAGAAACAGATATCAAACAACTGGTACCAGGTGATATTATTTTTTTATCTGCCGGAGATATGATCCCCGCCGATTGCCGCCTGGTACAGTCGAAAGACCTGTTCGTAAGTCAGGCCATGTTGACTGGTGAATCATTACCTGTAGAAAAGCATAGTCTCCCGCTGGCGAACGCTTATCATAAAACGGTGCTGGAGTTGGATAATATCTGCTTCATGGGTACTAACGTAGTAAGCGGCGCCGCTACAGCTATTATTGTCAATACCGGTAACCAAACCTACTTTGGCTCCCTCAGCAAATCTATTACAGGCAAACGTGCCGAAACCAGTTTTGATAAAGGCGTAAATAAAGTAAGCTATCTGCTCATCCGTTTTATGCTGGTGATGGTACCACTGATTTTCCTCATCAACGGATTGGTGAAAGGCAGTTGGTGGGATGCCCTGCTCTTCGCCATTGCAGTGGCAGTAGGCCTTACCCCTGAAATGCTGCCCATGATCGTTACTGCCAACCTGGCGAAAGGAGCGGTGAACATGAGTAAACGTAAAGTGATCATCAAACGCCTGAACGCCATCCAGAATATTGGTGCGATGGATGTATTGTGCACCGATAAAACAGGTACGCTGACCATGGACAAAATTGTACTGGAAAGACACCTGAACATTTTTGGAGAAGAAGATGAAGAAGTCCTGAAATGGGCGTATCTCAACAGCTTTCATCAAACCGGCCTTAAAAACCTGCTGGATGTGGCCGTGCTGGAACATGTGGAACTGCACGATTACCTGAAAGTAGAAGAACACTACCTTAAAGCAGATGAAATTCCTTTCGACTTTCAACGCCGCCGCATGTCTGTTATCCTGAAACAGCGCAACGGCAAACAACTGTTGATCTGTAAAGGAGCTGTAGAAGAAATGCTGCTATTATGCACGCATGCCTTTGATCCGGGCGAAGACAAGGAGCTGCATATCGAGACTGACAAAGTGATTGCTATCGATGAAAGCGTAAGAGAAAATATTCTACGTATCTCCGGTAAACTCAACGAAGAAGGACTGAGAGTATTGCTGGTAGCTATCCGCGAGTTTGATGACCGTGCATTGACGTACACGGTGGAAGATGAAAAAGACATGGTACTTACCGGCTTTATCGGCTTTCTCGATCCGGCAAAACCCTCTGCCCGTTTAGCGATAGACGCATTACAAAAGTTAGGAGTACGGGTGAAAGTACTCACCGGCGACAATGAAATCGTGACCAGGAAAATATGCAGGGAAGTAGGAATTTCTTTCAACGAAATATTATTGGGTAATGACATAGAGCAGATGAGTGATGAAGCCCTGGGTGAAAAAATAGATGAAGTAGCTATTCTCGCAAAACTCAGCCCGGTGCAGAAATCAAGAGTGGTAAAGCTGTTGCAGTCGAGAGGCCATACGGTGGGCTTTATGGGAGATGGTATTAATGATGCCGCCGCCCTCCGTGATGCAGACGTAGGCATCAGTGTAGATACGGCGGTAGATATCGCCAAAGAAAGCGCGGATATTATCCTGTTGGAAAAAGATTTAATGGTATTACGCAAAGGTGTTATTTATGGCAGAAGAACTTTCGGCAATATCATTAAGTACATCAAGATGACGGCCAGCAGCAACTTTGGTAATATGTTCAGCATGATAGGCGCGAGCGCATTATTGCCTTTCCTGCCTATGCTGCCTGTTCAGATCTTAGTACAAAACCTGCTGTATGATATTTCACAGGTATCTATTCCCTGGGATGAAATGGACCAGGACTTTATAGACCAGCCGAAGAAATGGGATGCATCAGATATCTCCAGGTTCATGTTGTTCATTGGCCCGGTGAGTTCCATTTTTGACTACGCCACTTTTGCGCTCATGTTTTATGTGTTTAAAGCGGCCAGTCCCGAACACCAGGGCCTGTTTCAGACCGGCTGGTTTGTAGAGGGATTATTATCACAAACGCTGATCGTACATATGATCCGCACCCGTAAAATACCCTTTATTCAAAGCTGGGCAACTGCACCCGTGGTGGCATTGACCAGTGTGATTATGCTCATCGGTATCGCGATTCCGTTTACACCGTTTGCCGCTACACTAAAAATGGAGCCACTTCCATTGTCCTATTTTCCCTGGCTCGCAGCTATTTTATTTGGTTACTGTATGCTGACACAAGTCATCAAAAACTGGTATATCAGGAGATTTAACCAATGGTTATGAGTCATTCAAAACGGTGGTGGATCACCACTATTATAGTGGTCCTGTTGCTGATTGCGATAGACTGCTGGATTAGCAGCCATTGCGCAGGAAGGTAGTCAACAGGACCACTTCGGGTACTATATCATTTTTCAATCCGCAAACATCATGAGAACAAGACTAATTGCCGCAGGCATGCTGACCGCTGCTGCCTGTCATTCTGTAAAGGACGCCCCTATCACGACTGCCGTTCCGCAGGGAGATACGATTACCCTCCCGGCCGGATCAATCGTAAAGAACCGGATTAAAATCAATGCCGTAGTAAGTACCCCTTATAGCCGGGAGGTGAGCACCGCCGGAACTGTGAAAGCTATTCCCACTCAGTATGCAGAAATAGCCCCGCCTTTCCAGGGCCGGGTCACGAAATCCTATTTGCACCTGGGCATGAAAACACAACTGGAAGCACCTTTGTTTGAAATCAGTTCGCCGGATTTTATTGCGGCACAAAAAGTTTTCTTCCAGGAAAAAACACAGTTGCAGCAGGCCGAAAGAACCTGGCAACGGCAGCAGGACCTGATGGCCAACGGAGTGGGGACACAGAAAGACCTGGAAGAAGCGCTGACTGCCTATGAAGTAGAAAAGAAAGAGTATGAAAACGCCGTCATGGGCATTCGCATTTTTAAAGTCAACCCTGCACAATTATCTCTCGGACAACCACTGGTGATACGTGCGCCGGTGGCGGGAGAAGTAATAGAAAATAAAGTAGTGCTGGGACAATTTATAAAAGATGATGCTGCCAGTGTGGCTACCATCGCCGACTTATCCGGTGTATGGATTGCCGGACAGGTAAAAGAAAAAGATATCCGCTTTATTCATACCGGTGACGAATGTACGATTGAAGTAGTGGCCTTACCGGGTGTACTGCTTAAAGGAAAAGTATATCACGTAAATGCCGTGGTAGATGAAGATACCCGCAGCGTCCAGGTATTAATTGCCGTCACCAATACCGATCATGCCCTGAAACCCGGCATGTATGTAACTGTAAACTTTAAGGATCATCCTGTGCCTTCGCTGCTGATCCCCGCCACTGCATTGTTGCAGGCCAACGATGCGCCCTATGTATTTGTAGCCACCGGGGAAGCGCAGTTTGTAAAACGTACTATTACTACCAATGGTACCAGCAACAACCAGGTGGTAGTTACTGCCGGTCTTCAGGCTGGCGACCGGATTGTAACCGAAGGTGGATTTTACCTGCTGGACGCTAAATAAGTACTCCTGTTTATCAACGACTTTTTATGAAGAAATTAATATTTACCGCTATTGAAAAGCGCTGGCTTTTTGCTGTGCTCTTTTTACTCCTGGCCCTGTTTGGTTATTACTCCTGGAAACAACTATCTGTGGAAGCTTATCCGGATATCGCGGATGTAACTTCCCAGGTAGTTACCCAGGTACCTGGTCTGGCTGCAGAAGAAGTAGAACAGCAGATTACCGTTCCGGTAGAACGTGCGCTGAATGGCATGCCGGGCATGCACGTGATGCGTAGCAAAAGTACTTTCGGCCTGTCCGTTATCACCATTGTATTTGAAGATGGTATGGAAGATTACTGGGCCAGGCAACGCATCACCGAACGACTCAGCGATGTAGACCTGCCTTACAGTGCCAAACCCGGACTGGACCCATTGACTTCGCCCATCGGTGAAATATACCGGTACATTATTGAAAGCAACAACCATGACCTGAAAGCCATCACCGACTTACAGAACTGGACCATTATTCCCCGCATCAAACAGGTGCCGGGCGTAGCAGATGTGACCAATTTTGGTGGTATCACCGCCCAGTACCAGGTGGAGATTGATCCGCAGCTGCTGGAGCAGTACCATGTATCACTGGCAGATGTGCAGGCGGCCATCAGTAACAACAATGCCAATGCCGGGGGGAGTGTACTCACCATTGGTGATCTTGGTTATGTAGTGCGTGGTATAGGGCTGGTGAAAACATTGGAGAGCCTTGGTGATGTGGTGGTAAAATCGGTAAACGGTGTGCCCGTATTTTTAAAAGACCTGGGACGTCTCAAACTGGGTAACCTGGAACGCAAGGGCATCCTGGGTTACACCGATAGAAAGGTGAATTACAGTGAAGGTGATGAAGGCATTGTATTGTTGCTGAAAGGCCAGAATCCTTCTGTGGTACTGGAAGGCATACACGCTGCAGTTGCTGATCTTAATCAACATATTTTGCCGGCGGGTGTCACCATCCGTCCCTACCTGGATCGTACGCAGCTGATCAACAATACCCTGGATACGGTATCGCATACATTGCTGGAAGGTATAGGGTTGGTGATTATTGTGTTGATCATTTTCCTCGGTAACTGGCGTGGGGCACTGATTGTGGCCATCACCATTCCGCTTGCGCTGCTGATTGCATTTATATTGATGCACTTCACCAACGTTCCTGCTAACCTGCTTTCCCTGGGCGCCATTGATTTTGGGATCATTGTAGATGGGGCCATTGTGATGATGGAAGCCATCCTGAAAAAGCGGGAAGATAATCCGGAAATGGAATTGTCCGAGACTGGCATTGCGCAGAAAGCGGCGGCAGTGGCTAAACCTGTCCTTTTTGCTACTGTCATTATTATCACTGCCTACCTGCCTTTGTTTTCTTTTGAAAGAGTAGAACGTAAGCTGTTTACACCGATGGCTTTTACCGTAGGCTATGCCTTGCTGGGCGCATTGGTCGTAGCATTGTTGCTCATACCCGGTCTCGCGTTTGCGATATATCGCAAGCCCCGTAAGCTGTATCATAATAAATGGCTGGAGCGGTTAACAAACGCCTACCGGCGGCGGTTGGAAAAGATCATGGAAAAACCCAGACGGGTATTTGTTCCATTGGCGTTGGTGCTGACGGGGGCGGTGATCCTTTCCTTTACGGTAGGGAAGGACTTCCTGCCACCGCTGGACGAAGGTTCTATCTGGCTGCAGGTGCAACTGCCTCCCGGGATATCGCTGCAGCGCTCCAAGGAAATGAGCGATAGTTTGCGGCAGCGCACCATGCAATTTGGTGAGGTAACCTACATGATGGTGCAGGCCGGCCGCAATGATGACGGCACAGATCCCTGGACCGCCTCGCATTTTGAATGTTCTATTGGCCTCAAGCCCTATCATGAATGGAAGAACGGTCGTACCAAGGGAGATCTTATCAACGATCTGTCTGCCGCTTATGCCGCGATGCCGGGATATAACGTGGGTTTCAGTCAGCCGATGATTGACGGCGTTATGGATAAAATATCCGGGGCACATAGTGAGCTGGTAGTAAAAGTATATGGCGATGATTTTAAAGAAACGCGGCGCATGGCAGAAGAAATATCCGCTACGTTAAAACAGATTCCGGGAGCAGCAGATGTGGCCATCGACCAGGAGCCGCCACTGCCGCAGTTGCAGATTGCCATCAACCGTGATGCCATTGCACGCTACGGCCTCAACGTGAGCGATGTGGCGGAGCTGATAGAAGTGGCCATCGGCGGGAAAGCCATCTCACAGGTCTTTGCCGGCAATAAAGTATACGATGTCATTTGTCGTTATACCGATGAAAGCCGTAACACGCCAGAGAAAATTGCAGGTCTGATGCTCACTTCTGCCACAGGCGCAAAGATCCCGTTGTCGCAGGTGGCCACTGTAAAAACAGCCACCGGGGAAAGCACCATTACCCGCGAGTTAAACAAGCGGCACCTGACCGTGAAGCTCAACCTGCGGGGCAGCGACCTCACCACATTTCTGCAGTTGGCACAGCAGCAGATTGAAAAGAAGGTGCACTACAATCATGAGCTGTATAGTATTAAATGGGGCGGACAGTTTGAAAACCAGCACCGGGCCTATGCCAAGTTGATTGTCGTAGTGCCGTTGGCGTTAGCTATCATGTTTTTACTGCTCTACGGCGCCTTCGGGAAATTCCGGCAGGCGGGCCTGATCATCAGCATTGTGCCGCTTGCATTATTCGGTGGGATGCTGGCACTGAACATTCGTGGCATGACGCTGAATGTATCTTCCGCAGTGGGTTTCATTGCCTTGTTTGGCGTGGCCATTCAGAACGGAGTGATTTTGATTTCACAGATCAATGATTTGAGACAGCAGGGCTACCTGTTGCTGCAGGCTGTTATAGAAGGGGCGCGTAACCGCTTCCGGCCGGTGCTGATGACGGCCTCCGTAGCCGCCCTGGGCTTGTTGCCGGCTTCCTTTGCCACAGGCATCGGTTCGGATGTGCAACGTCCGCTGGCTACCGTAATTGTATATGGACTGCTGGTGGCTACAGCTATCACCCTGTTCGTATTGCCGGCGCTGTATTATCTCATCGAAAAGAAATGGAATTCTTCACCTGAAGCGTAAAGTCATTGTATGCAGTTTTTTAAAAGATATCTTATACTGGCGGGGGCGCTGTGGCTCATTCACAGCACCGCCCTTGCACAACGGGACAGCAGTTTTAATAAAACGCCGCTCTCCCTGCCGCAATACCTGCACCTGGTAAGCACGCAGCACCTGGGCTATGCGGCGCAGCAATATAATGTGAGCATCGCCGCTGCCGGCATAGAAAGCGCTAAAGTTTTCCCGGATCCGGAACTATCGCTGGGAGGTTTCGATAATCAGCACCGGGCACTCCATCTTTCTTATGGCTATAATGCAGGACTAAGCACCACCATTGAACTGGGAGGTAAAAGAAAAGCCCGCATAGGACTGGCCCGCAGCAACCTGGAACAAAGCCAGGCCCTGTTGCTCGACTATTTCCGCAACCTCCGCGCAGATGCTACCCTGGCCTGGTTTAATGCCATGCAACAGCAACACCTGTACGAAGTACGGCAACAGTCTTATCTCCTGATGCGGCAGCTGGCAGATGCAGATGCCATCCGTTTTCAAAAAGGCGTGATAACGGAAACGGATGCACGCCAATCGAAACTGGAGGCAGACAACCTGCTGAACAGCGTGTATCAGCAGGAAGCCGACTGGAAAGCCGCGCTGTTACAACTGAATATCAATACCGGACATGCACATGCGGATACCCTGTTATGGCCATCGGGCAACTTTGAACACCTGCAGCGGATATTCATCTTACAAGACCTGGTGACCAACGCACAAAATACCCGTGCAGATGCCGTAGCAGCCAACGCCGGCAGGGTAGTGGCGGATAAAACCCTGACACTGGTGAAAGCAAACCGGAAAATAGATCTGGGCATCAATGCAGGCGTAGGGTATAATGCAGAAGCTACCAGCGAAATTGCGCCTACACCCCGTTACGTTGCCAGCAGCGCCGGCATTTCGGTACCACTGAAGTTTTCCAATCACTATAAGGGAGACCTGCATGCTGCACAATATGCAGTGAAACAGGCAGCACTGGAGTATGAACAGGTACTGCTGCAAATCCACACCGATGTGATACAGGCCTGGTTTAATTACAACGCAGCAGGGCAACAGGTAAAACAATTTGAAAACGGATTGCTGGCAGATGCGCAAAAAGTATTGCAGGGGAAAGTATACAGCTACAAACGTGGTGAAACCTCCCTGCTGGAAGTACTGAATGCGCAGCGTACCTGGAATGAAGTACAGCAGGATTATTACCAGACCTTATACAGCTATGCCGCAGCGCTGGTTGCACTGGAACGTGCCGCCGGTACCTGGGATATACAATAATTGTAAAATTATTATCTTGGCATAAACCCAACAGGAATGAGTAACGGAGATAAAGTATGTTTAGTTACCGGAGCGAGCAGCGGTATCGGTTATGCCATCGCCGATGCATTAAGGGCAGACGGTTTCCAGGTAGTAGCTACCGCCCGCCGGGAAGACCGGCTCCTGCAGCTACAGGCACCTAACGTAGCGATTTTAACCGGCGACCTGAGCGATGCTATTTTTCAGGATAAGATAGAAACGTTTGTATATGAACAATTCGGCAGGTGCGATTATCTTTTTAACTGCGCCGGTACTATTGCCACCGGTACTATCGAAGCCATAGATATCGACAAGGTAACCGATATGATACAACTGAATGTGACTGCCACCTTCCGGTTGACGTATAAATTATTGAAACGCTTTCGCCAGCAGGGATCCGGTCATGTCATTAATATATCCAGTATCCTTGGTACCAAAGTAAGACCTACCGCAGGCGCTTATGCCGCTACTAAGTTTGCGATGGAAGCCTTGTCGGAGGCACTACGGATGGAGCTTACCGGCAGTAATATACAGGTGTCCTGTATTGAACCCGGACTGGTGATGACAGAGCTGCATAAAGATTGGGAAGTGCATCCGAAAGATGGGATGGGCATTCATGAACCTCTCAGCACCGGCGACATTGTGGCCACCGTGAAATTTATCATGCAGCAGCCCGCACATGTAAGAATTCCACGGCTGATGATTTTGCCGAAAGACCATAATATTTAAAACTGCCGGCGGATACCACCTGGTGTCCGCCGGTCAGGACACTACAGGATAGTTTATTCGGAAGGTTCAGTATATTGTCAGGTATAACTGATTCCACGTTGATATGAAAAAACGATTGATACCAGCGCTCGCCGGACTATTATTTGTTACTACTGCGCATGCGCAGCAGCACGTATCCAAAGTAACACCATCACTGAAGTTTGAAAAGCAGACCATCGCCGCAGAAAGCTATGAGTCGGTGGCTGTGTTTGATGTAAATAATGATAAGATCCCTGACCTGGTATCCGGTGCTTTCTGGTATGAAGGACCGGCGTATTTTAAACGTCATTATATTGGTCCGGTTAAGCAATACGGAGAATACTGGGATGATTTTTCCACCATCCCTTTTGATGTAAATGGAGATGGCCGCATGGATTATATTACAGGTGGCTGGTTTGGAAAAACGCTGGTATGGAAAGAAAATCCCGGCAATGATAATGAGTGGAAAGAACATATCATCGCTACGCCTGGCAATATAGAAACTACCCGTTCCTGGGATATAGACGGAGACGGCGTGCCGGAGATCATCCCCAATACCCCCAATGACCCACTGATTATTTTCCATCATAATAAAGCTACCGGGGAGTTTACTGCCCATAAGATCCTGGACAGAAAATCCGGTCATGGTCTTGGTTTTGGAGATGTGAACGGAGATGGCCGTGTAGACATTATAATACCGGAAGGCTGGGTAGAAGCGCCCGCGGCACCATTTACGGCGCCCTGGACTTTTCATCCGGAGTTTAACCTGGGCACCGCCAGTGTACCCGTGATCGTTACAGACGTGAACAAGGATGGGTTGACAGATTTAATTGCAGGGCAGGGCCATGATTATGGGCTGGACTGGCACGAACAAAAAAAGGATGTCAAAACAAATAAGCGCACCTGGATCAAACATGTCATTGATCCCTATAATTCCCAATACCACACCATGGCATGGGCAGATATTGACGGGGATGGCGCGGAAGAACTGGTAACGGGTAAGCGTTATCGTGCCCACAACGATCATGATCCAGGCTCTGATGATCCCTGTGGTATTTATTATTTTAAATGGAATGGTGAATCTTTTACCAAGCAGGTGATCAGCTATGGCTCAAAAGGGGCGGGGCTTTACTTTGGGATATATGACCTTACCGGCTCCGGTAAAAAGGATATCATCGTAGCCGGTAAGGATGGGTTGTTTATCTTTTATAATAAAGGGAATAAGTAATACTATAGTTTAACAAATTCCACTCTTCTGTTATTGGCTTTTCCTACCTCGGTGGTATTGCTGTCTATCGGCTGCGTTTTGCCTTTACCGTTAGTGACCATTCTGCCGGCATCAATACTGAAATTTTTGGTGAGGGCGGTCTTCACGGCTTCGGCTCTGCGTTTGGATAATTCCAGGTTCAATTGTTCGTTGCCATCGGCATCGGTATGGCCGGTGATGCTCACCCGTAAGGCGGGGTTTTCTTTCAGCACCGCGGCAATATCCTGTAAGGCGCCGTAGGATTCCGGCAGTATCACATCACTGTTGGAATTAAAGAGAATACCATGGGTAACGAATTTACCTTCGGTAACCAGTTTGTTCCGGGTATCGGGGGCACCTACTGCGAGGCGTATATTGCTGAGAAAGAAAGTGCCACCACTCTGACCATAATCCGGTGCATAAGTCGCAAAAACCAGCGCATTCATTACGGCGCCTGCATCCAGTGCGCGGGGCAGGTCCAGTACTTTGGTGCTGTCCAGGTATACTCTTACTCTTTGTTTTTGCCGCCAGATAGCTATTCTTACCGCGTTCTTTTTGGGCACATTAAAAGCGGGCATTGCAGATATGGTATTGCTGCCTATTACGTTGGAGGAATAGTGCAACATCCCGCTACCGGAAGATTTTGGCGTGAGTGTTACTTTAAAGGAGGGGATGGAACTAACATCATGTTCATCGCCATAACTAAATTTTTCTTCCGTATTGGCCGCCTTAATCAGGCTGATGGTGAATCCGCCAATGCTGGAAATGTTGTTGTTGGCCATCACATCGGCCTGCAGGGTGAAATTTTCCGGCAGGTTGCCCGTCAGGTATTCAGGAAAAAAGATACCATCCTGCTTCATGCTGAGCCATTTGCCGGGGCGGTTGTCTACTGTTACCAGTTCCGCGCCGGAGTGGGTATTCCATTGTCCGGGAAATTCACCTATGGCGTCCTGGGCGAACGATTCTTCCACAATTATTTTTTCTCCCGGTACAAAATCGAAATGAGAGTAGGCAGTAATGTCTGTCTTTATATTCGTACCTGCTTTACCGTTATCAACTGTATTTTCCGGGGTTCCGGCAGGAGCTGGCGTAGTTGCTTCCGGTGGCTGATCAGCAGGGGGAGGCGTCTCTTTTTTCTTGCCTTCCGTAGCCTGGTCAATGGTTTTATCTATTTTTTCATTGACCTTCTGTTGTACTTTGTTTTTGATACGGTCGAAGATCTGAGCACTGGCACTGGTTGCCAGGCTACAAACAATTGCTGTGAGTATTAACTTCTTCATTACTAGGGGGTCCTTTATCTATGGTCTCTATAAAGGAGTCCGCAAGATAAGGATGTTGTAAATATCAGAGACATGATTTTTGCATTATGCGTCCGGATGCTCCTGTGCGAGCCAGGTTTCAATGGCGGCGCCCAACTCGGCAGTCAGGGATGTTTCATTGTCTTTTCCTTCTTCAAACCAGTGGTTCGCGCCTTCATTGTCCTGTCTTCTGAGCAGGTGAATTGTTTTTTCCGGCAGGCGGACAATAAAGACATTTTCATCTTGGCGGGAAACGCCGATTTCATGGTCATGCAGTTGTATATGGAAGGTACTCATGGCAATATGTTTATGTCATTCGTACAATCATTATGCCCTCCTGTGTATTATATATCAACTGGTTGGTCCTTTTTTTGTTTCTTCGCAGCTGAGTCCTCTTTATCCTATTTATTAGACCAACAAAATGTGCGTATGATCATTAAAGAGTTACCTGTTGTCATTGAAACCCCGAAAGGGAGTAGCGAAAAATATGATTTTGATCCGTTATCCCGGTTTTTTGTTCTCAGCAAAATATTGCCCGCCGGAATGGTTTTCCCTTATGATTTTGGTTTTATTCTGGGTACCAAAGGGGCAGACGGTGATCCGCTGGATGTCATGGTGATTTCTGAATTTAAAAGTTTCCCTGGCTGTCTGATTAAATGTCGTTTGTTGGGCGCCATTAAGGCGGAACAGCGGGAGAGAGATGGCACCATCCTGCGAAATGACCGCTATATTGCGGTTCCTGTAGTGTCTAAAATCTTCAAAGGAGTGGACGCGGTGTCTGCGCAAACCATCAAAGAGATAGAGCATTTTTTTGTTTCCTATAATGAACAGGAGGGAAAACAGTTTACCCCATTGGGCTATATAGAAGCCGCCCCTGCATACGAACAGATAAAGTTTCCGGATAAATAAAGCTGGCAGAGCAGCTTTCGTCACGATTATTGCAATTGTAAGGAGGATAGGAGAAGCACGGACGATCATAGCGGTATCCCCGTTTGCTGGTATTGCAGCCGTTGCGATAGGAAAGGCTTACGGGGAACAAAAGAACGGATCAGCTCTACGGGAAAACAGTATCCTACACAAATTGGGTGTTTTGTGCATTTTTTTACCCAGTTTTAAGCTGACTGTGGATTTTAATAGCATCAATGTAGCGCGTGGATCAACCATCATAAACCTTTACGATTTTATTTTTTGTACGATGATAAATGCCCCATTGAAGGCAACTTTGAGTGAACTGTCTGCACCTTCATTTGGATTTCTCGCTGGTGGCGGAGAAACAGGTGAACTGATACGTTCCTATAACTGGACCAATACCCCACTGGGGCCAGTGGACCAATGGCCGCAAAGTTTACAGACCTGCATGCGTATTTTGCTTACTTCCCCTCAACCGATGTTTTTGTGGTGGGGTAGTGAAGCCATCCATATATATAATGATGCCTGCCGGCTATTGCTGGGAGATCAGCATCCCGGCGCTTTGGGCCTGCCGGCATCTGCAGTTTGGGCCGGACTCTGGGATCAGCTGCAACCACGATTTAAAGACCTCCTGGTGCCTGGCACCGAGACCTCTGATACCCCTTTACTACAGATGGTACAACGGGATGGGCTATACTATAATTTCAGTGGCAGTCCCATTGCAGACGAAAAGGGCCACATCGCCGGTATTCTTTCCATTGGCGCAGTATTACCGCATCCAACGCCTTCTTCTTTTGTTAAAACAGATATCAGCAGCTTTACCAAAGGATTGCTGGCGCATTTCGATCCTGTTATCCGACAGGCGAAATTAACCCTCGTCATTAGTATTGAACCAATCATTGATGAAGTATACATAGACCGGGAAATGTGGGAGAAGATCCTCCTGACGCTATTGGCTAACGCACTGAAATATACGTTGAACGGCGCCATTGCGGTAAGACTTGCCCAGCAACAAGGACAGGTTCAATTGTCGGTAGCCGATACGGGCATAGGCATGAGCCCTTTGTTGCTCGCGGAGATCAGGCAAAGCCTGCTCCGGCAGGAAGATTGTAATAATGGTCTAGCCCTGGTAAATGAGCTGGTAGCAAGACATGCAGGTGAATTGCAGATCAGCAGCTCGCCGGGAGAAGGCAGCACTTTTTACGTGACCATTCCGGCAGGAAAAGAACATTTGCCGGCAGACAAATTGAGCAACGGAAATAGCCCGGTAATATATAAGCAATACAAGGACTTTTTATCTGCGATGGAATCCAACATCCGGATATCCAAAGAAAGACTACGGCAGGATACCGGAGCGGAAGCCTACCGGCAGTTAATAGAATGTTTACCTGCGGCAATATATACCTGTGATAAATATGGACGTGTACTCATGTATAATGAGGCGGCCGTAGCCCTCTGGGGCAGGGAGCCCCGGGCCGGTGTAGATATGTGGTGCGGCTCCTGGAAAATTTATGAACCGGACGGTATTACCCCCATCGCACTCGATAGTTGCCCAATGGCAGAAGCGATCAAAGGCGCAGTTCCTGTCAGAGGTAAAATAATCGTGGTAGAACGACCAGATGGTAGCCGCAGACTTATACAACCTTATCCTGATCCGCTTTTTGATGCGGACGGTATATTGACTGGTGCCGTGAATATGCTGGTAGACATTACTGATCAGAAGTTCGCAGAAGAATATGTATCTAAACTGGCGGCCATTGTGGAAAATTCAGATGACGCCATTATCAGCAAAAACCTGGATGGCGTTATTACCAGCTGGAACCCTGGCGCCGAAAAGTTATTCGGATTTACTGCCGAAGAAATGATCGGAGAAACCATTACCAGGATTATCCCACCTGATAAGTTGAATGAAGAACCTAAAATAATAGAGCAGCTGAAGGCAGGGCAACGGGTAGACCATTTCCAAACGAAACGTCTTACGAAAGATGGGAAATTACTGGACATCTCGTTAACCATCTCCCCGGTAAAAGATATGCAGGGTAAGGTGGTTGGTGCCTCCAAAATAGCCCGGGATATCAGCCAGCAGCGGCAACTGTTTTCCGCACTGAAGGAAAGCGAAGCCAAGTACATGCAGCTGGCCTATAAGCTGGAAGTCCTGGTAGAACAACGCACGCGTGAACTGCAGGATGCTAACTTCTATCTCGAAAAATCAAACCGTGAACTGGAACAGTTTGCCTATGTAACCAGTCATGATCTGCAGGAGCCGCTGCGCAAGATTCACACTTTTGCAGGCATGTTATATAACGTAAACAAAGATATCCTTTCCGATACTTCCCGGATGTACATTGACAAAGTGATGTTCAGCGCCAAACGGATGTCGCAACTGATCAATGAATTATTGGATTATTCCCGGCTCGTACATGTGAAGGATCCTTTTGTGGAAACAGATCTTAACGAAATACTGAAAAATGTACTGATAGATTTTGAGGTAGCTATCAGTCAGCATGATGTGCAAGTGGACACGGCGGAATTGCCGCGCCTGTTTGTGAGCCCGTTGCAGATGAACCAGTTGTTTCACAACCTCCTGGGAAATGCGCTTAAATTTTTATCACCCAACAGGAAGCCGCAGATAAAAATATATGCGGAACCGTTATCCGCAGACGAATTGGCAACATTGCCGGATCTGGACCAGGAGAAAGCTTATGTTGTCATTATTGTAAAAGATAACGGGATAGGTTTTGATCAGATGTATGCCGATAAAATATTCCAGATTTTTCAGCGGTTAAACGAGCGTACTGCATTTGAAGGAACCGGTATAGGACTGGCTTTGTGCAGTAAAATTGCCATTAACCATAAGGGATATATTTATGCAAATGGTGTTCCTGATAAAGGGGCAGAATTCAAAGTGGTTTTACCGGCAATGCCTTAGGGCATTGTTGCCGTTTTGTTAATTATTGGTGTTTTTTGAAAGATCCCGGTGTATTGTAACCCTCCAATTTTTTCAGGAACATTTCCGGGTGTAATATTGCAGCTGAAGAACAAAAATTTTCTATCGCTTGTTTTCAAGAGATTGTTGTTACAGAATTTTTTCCTGCCATTAAACTGCCCTGCAATGAGAGAAAAATTAACCTCCTTATTAATTGACCCGGACCGCGACCGGCGTAACCAGTTTTATCTTGCACTGGACCTTTTAAATATCAGCAAAGCTTGTATTGCCCAGGATAATACGACAAGAGCATTGGAATATTTAAAAAAGCAATCCGGCTTTACACCGGATTACATTTTTTTAGACAGCTTGCAACCTTCAGACGAAGCCATTTCATTTTTGCGTGAACTCAGAAAAATGAAACGCCTGAAACAGGTGCCATTAATCTGGTATGCCGCATCGTTTGAGCCTGCACAGCAGCAAGCGATCCGGGAAGCCGGTTTTGCAGCTGGTTTAGCCAAGCAGGAAAACCTGCATAAGCTGAAAGAGAACCTGAAAGTGCTCTTCCAGAGTGAGTTGCTTGAAACAGTGGTACCGGATGAACTATCTGCGGCTACCCGCTTTAAGCTGAAGATGAAGGAAGTATTCCTGCAAACACAATCGCTGCTGGAAGCTCCCGAGCATTTGCTGACCCATCCCTGATCCGCTTATTCGGTTTGTAATGCCTTCACTGGATTTGCACCTGCTGCTTTAATGCCCTGGTAGCTGATGGTGGCGATGGCAATCATCACCGTTAATGTCCCGGCTGCCAGGAACATCCACCATTGCAATTCAATACGGTAGTCGATACCTTTCAACGCCTGTTGCATTGTTAACACGGCAATAGGTATGGTAATGAGGAAGGCGATGAAAACCGGTTTCAGAAATTCCTGTGCCAGCATAAACCATATCCTGCCTGCGCTGGCGCCCATGATTTTACGGATGCCTATTTCTTTCGTGCGCCGTTCCGCCAGGAAAGAGGATAGTCCAAATAATCCCAGGCAGGAGATCAGGATGGCCAGACCGCCTGTCCAGTTCAGCATAAACCCTGATGACCTGAGCCCCGTAAATTTCTGCTGATAGGCCTCTTTTGTAAAGTGAAATTCAAATGGAAATTCGGGATTGCTCTTTTTTACGGCAGCCTCAATTTTAGTCAGCGCCGTTTGCGGATTATCTGTTTGTCGTAGCCGTACAAAGAAATGACTCATAGCCCCGGTACCCAGGTATACCACCATAGGACCGGGAGTTTTGTAGGGATCATTGGACACAAAATCTTTCACAACGCCAATAATCGGATTGGTGCCCAGCAATGTACCGATGATGGGTTCTTTCAGTCCCATTTTTTTTACAGCAGCTTCATTTACCAGGCAGCCAATAGAATCACTGCCATAGTCTGCGCTGAAGTCGCGTCCTGCCGCTAGTTGCAGCCCACCTGTTTTTACCCAGTCGTACTGCACCCAGGTAATGGTGATGGGGAAATTCTGGTCCGGCGTTTTTCCTGGCCATTGCACTCCATCGGTGGCGCCGCCAAATCCTAAGAGGTCATCCGATCCGGCAGATACACTTTCAATTTCCGGAATCCTTAACAGGTCTTCCCGCACCACCTTAAATTTGGTGGTCATATCGCCACGGGCGGGTATTTCCAGCAGGTTATCCTGGTTATATCCCAGTGGCCTGTTTTCTCCATGCTGTAGCTGTTTATAAATAACGATGGTCGTAATAATGAGGAAAATGGAGATCACAAACTGAAAAGTCACGAGGCTTTTGCGGAAGAAGCCACCGCCATGCTGGTTGGCGACAACGCCCTTCAACACTTTTACCGGCTGGAAGCTGCTGAGGAAAAAAGCAGGATAGCTCCCTGCCACCAGGCCGGTGAACAGCGTCAGCAATAATAAGCCTGACAAAATTTTCCAGTTGCCGAAACTAAAGGAAACACTCCGGCCTGAAATGCGATTTAATCCCGGGATAGCCAGCTTCGCGAGCAGGATGCCGAGCAGCATCGCCAGAAAGGTAATGAGAAGCGCCTCCGTCAGGAATTGCAGGATGATAGTGCGCCTCGAAGCGCCCAAAGCCTTTCGTACGCCCACTTCGCGGGCACGGCGTTCTGAGCGTGCGGTGGAAAGATTCATGAAATTGATACAGGCAATCAATAAAATAAACAGTCCGATAGTGCCCAGCAACATCATAATCTCGATACGCCCACCATCCGGCTGCCCGTTCTTAAAACCGCCATGCATATGTAGTGCGGCAAACGGATAGGCGAATAAATAGCTGGTCTTATCATTTTCACTGGCGGTTTGTCTGGACACCTGCTTCAGTTTGTTGTTAAAGCCGGCAAGACTGCTCCCCGGTTGCAGCTGTGCCCAGGTGGAGAGCCGGTAATTATCCCATTTATCTATCCAGTCCACGTTCTCCAGTTCATAAAGACGGAAGGGGAGGATCATATCAAATTTGGTGGTACTGTTAGGTGGCACATCGCGGATCACCGCTGCTACTTTGAGGTCGTGCTGACTATTATGCCGGATGATTTTACCCATTGGATCTTGCTCGCCAAATAGCCGGCTGGCAGCGCTTTGGGTGAGCACTACGTTACCGGGTTCCCGCAGCGCGGCTACCGGATCGCCACTGATGGCTGGGTAAGTAAAGATGTTAAAGTAGTCGGGATCAGTATATATACTTTGTTGGTAGATGCTCTTATTACCGGCCAGTACCAGCTGCTGCCCTCCGAAGGCGCTGCGGGAAGCATATTTTATTTCCGGCAGGTCCAGCTTCAACTTTTTCATCAGTGGCCCCTGCGTATTATCGCTGGTGCTCCAGGAACCGCCCTGCTGCCGGTTTTCCATTATCTTGAAAATGTCCGCGCTGTTTTTATGGAACGTATCAAAACTGAATTCATCATTGATCCAGAGCAGGATAATGATGCCAGTGGCCAAACCGATGGAGAGTCCGCCCATATTGATAAGGGTAGATAATTTGTTTTTCAGGAGATTTCTCCAGCCATGTCTGAAATAATTTTTGAACATAGGAAACAGTTGAGGGAAATTAAAAACCGATTTCTTCTATCGTACAATCGCCGGAGGCATCTCGGTGATTAGTGCCGTTAGCGCTTTTGATAGCGATGCTCAGTGATATATTGTTAGCGTTTTTTTTCAGCCCATATTTTTCCCAGAACTTAATATTGCCTTGCTGATCTCTGACTTCAATAATATGTGTGCGGGAGGTAAGCAGTACGAAGCGTGTTTTTTTATCCAGGTCGCCTTCTCCGCATTTGGGAGCTTTTTCCAGGTAAGGGAGCGTGCCTTGTAAGCTATCGTTGATATATAGGAAGTAGGGACCGTTGCTTTGGTGGCGGGTCCAGAAGTAAGCCTTCATTGTGCCTCCCTCTTCCCCGCAATGGCTGAGTAATAGCAGGGAGAAGGAAGCAACGAGAAGGGTAAATATGATTTTCATGCGATGTGATTTTGGAATCAGTAACTATCCAAAAATTACACAAAGCAGTGGCGTATTTCACCTAAATGTGACAGAACGATTGTTATATGGGACGAAAGCACGCATGTTTTGTTTAACATCCGGTCCATCTTTATCTTGTCTTGTTATTTTTTCACGACAGATTTCCAACTACTCCATATAAATCCGATGGTCACGCCGATCAGTAATATCAGTGAGGATATGGCAGATATTTTTCTTCCGAGGAAGAAAGTAGCCGGTTCAAATTTAAAAGTGATGTCGTGTTTGCCCGCCGGGACTTTGAGTCCGCGCAGGGCATAGTTCACGCGGATGATCGTTGTTTCCTTTCCATCGATGTAAGCCTTCCATCCGGCAGGATAATAGATGTCGGAGAATACCGCCAGTCCTTCGCCGTTGTTTTGTGCGGTAAACTGTAATTGGTTAAGGCCGTATTTGGTTAATACTATCTGTGCACTGCTATCCGCTGCGGGCGTGAAGCTGCCCGTGATGGGCTGAAAACGTTTATCGATGATAACAGTATCCTTTGGATTAAAGTGATCCAGTGTGTTCATCTCCGTATTGGCGTCCGGTACCCAGTTAATGGCTTTTACAAACCATGCATTGCCCAATGCGCCGGGATTACGTTGTACCGTAGGCTGTCCGGACTGCCGGTCCGGTACAATAAAGTATTTGGTATTGAGCATATTGAACACCGCCATATTATTTTTCGTGAGCTGATGTTCAATCAGGTCTTCGTAGATCCAGAGCTTGGCGGGACTTTGTCCGCCTACTGATTTATGAAAGTAGGAGGTGTTCGCATCCAGGAAGGGATTGGTGGTGAGATTGATTACGCGGTAATAAGGATCCTTATCCTGTAAGATCTGTTCATCTGTTGGGGACGGGGAAATGTATTCTGCCAGGGGGGCTTCGCTGAAGTTGTTTTCATTCATGTAGCTTTTATCCAGCTGGAAGAGATCAAACAATACGGCTACCACGATGATGCCCACGGCCAGTCCGGCTTTTAATTTCCCTTTCAGGAAATACCACATGGCCGCAAAGGCAATCAATATTAATATCAGCGCGCGTATACCATCTGCTCTTAGTATCGCACTGCGATCCTGTTTTAGTGCGCCCAACAATTTGGCAGCGGGGATTTCACCTCCGAGCATCTGTGCGTAACGGGACAGTAAGGCACTATCGGCCGGACCGCTGAAAGGATACAGTACGCTGCCTGCCAGTGCAAGTAATATCACCAATCCACCGGTGACAAACAACGCCATCTTCAGGTGCTGCTGTAAAAATGCTTTGGGTAAGTCGCCGTAGATTAGCTCCTGCAACGCCCAGCAGGCCAGTATCACCATGCTCACCTGTGGAATTACCAACGCCATGGTAGGAGCCCGGAACTTACTATACAAAGGCAAATGATAAAACAGGAAGTTATTCAGCTCCGGGAAATTGGATCCCCAACAGAGTAAAATGCCGATTACAGTAGCAGCCACCAGCCACCACTTATGCCAGCTTTTAATGATGAGCAGCGACAGTACAAACAGGAAACAGATAATAGCGCCTATGTAAGCAGGACCCGAAGTAAATGGCTGTGCACCCCAGTATAACTGCCAGCTGGCGGTGTTCACAGCATCTTCCGCTTTAGCGGGAGGTACGCCAATTTCGGTGAGTGCTTTATAGGTATGTGATCCGGTCGATAGTTTTTCGCTGGTAGAACCGCCTACCAGGTGGGGCAGCAATAGCGTGAATGTTTCTCCTTTGCCATAGCTCCATTGGAAAGCGTAGTCAATATCAAGTCCACCTGATTTTTTATGATCCTTGTCCTGCTGGTTCAGTGTTAACTCCGACTGGCTGCCCCGGATAGTATACTTCGTATACTCTTTCATGATAAGCAGGTTATCCATCGCTGGCAATACGGCCATTACACCGGCAATGGCCAGTAGTACCGACGCTTTGAAAAAAGCAGGGAGTTGCTTCTCCCGGAAAGCATTAATACCAGCAGCCACTGCAAGGCAGATGGCCATGATAAGCGTGTAATAGGTGATCTGCGGGTGATTGTTGTAGATCTGCACGGCCGCAGCGAGTGCAGTAAGACAGGCACCCGCAACATAGCGTCCGCGGTAGGCGAGGATCATACCTGCCAGCACCGGCGCCATGTAGGCCATGCTCATTACCTTGGTGATATGCCCCGCATCCATGCTGACTACCGTAAAAGTGGCAAAGCCATAGGCGATGGCGCCCATGATACTAATCCAGTAGCGTATATTCACTACCGATAGGAACACATACATGCCCATCATCAGCACAAAAAACATATCTGCCGGGTTGGGTAACCAAAGCGTCAGCAGTTTATTTACCATCCCAACTTTGTTGGTGGATGGACCGGTGAAGATGACGTAAGACGGCATACCGCCAAACATGCTGTTGGTCCACATTGGTAAATCACCCGTCGCTTTGTAATAATCCGATGCCTCTTTTGACATGCCCTGATAATGCATCATGTCCGATTGAAACAATTGTTTGCCATCTAAGACCGGACTACAAAATACTAAAGCCAGGGTTACAAATATCACTAAGGCAGCAAAATGTGGTATAAATGCCTTGAGCCAGTCCAATTTCATATCTAGTTGATTTTCTTTATGTTTTATCACATTACCTGAAGTGTATTCTAATGAAAAATGCCCTTTGTTTAAAGTAAAGCTTTAAGTGTACCTGAAGTAAAGCTTTAAGTGAAATACACTTCATTTTAAAGATGATATGCTTTTTTTTACGACTCACTTAGTGCAACACAGGTTTCTTTTTCATGAGATTCAGGTGTTCGTCATTGATCTCTGCATTGATAAAAAAAGCGGGTATCATTTTCGGGGCACACGCTTCATATTACAAAATAGCGGGTAAATATATTAAAATATATAAGTAAGCGAGCGGTTTTTTAGCGTTGCAAACCAGGATGGCAGTAAAGTGCTATTGAATTACCTAACCGCAACAATTACCTTTAAACATCAGTGACGCCCGCATGAAACGTATCTTTTTTATATTATTAACTGCACACTTCCTGGCTATTGCCTGCAAACAGCCTGTTAAAGCACCTGAGGAAAAACCTCCTCCAGTCAATGAGTCAGCAACACCGGTTAAAGCCGGAGAGCCGATTCAGGTGGCAATGAACCTGGAAAGGAGTGTGCCTGTTCACGTTTCTGCCAATGCTGCTGAGGATATACCTGACGACACACCTATTGACACAGAACCGGCGGCGCTGAGTGAGGCTACTGATAACTGGAATACTACTTCTTCCTTAGCTGCCATGATCTCCAAATGGACGCCCTGGCCGGCTGTGGGTAGCCCGGACAGCTGTCTGGTTCCTATCATGGGATCCCGCTTCGTTTTGCAGGGTGACTTTGATGGTGACGGACTAACCGATACACTGACCGAACATTTTTTCAGCAGCATTGATCACCTGGAAACCAATAAGTATTATAAGGACCTGGACTATGACCTGATGGTAAAATTAAACGATCATCAATCTCCATTATCCTTTGTGAGCTGCAGTAACAGTAAGATAGATACCCTCCATATCGGAAGTGGATTAATGTTTGGGTTGTCGTGGCTGAAGAATGAGGGTGACTTAAATGGCGATGGCACCGATGAATTGTCTTATGTGGTGGATCTGGCAGACTGGTCAAGTCTGAACCATTGTACCCTGATGACCTATCGCAATCATCAGTGGGAGGTGCTGTATCGTTTCCCAATATGGGACTGGCAGCTCCCGGATTTACCGATGACGGACAGCGAATACGGACTTTTCGGTTTACAGGATAAGGTCGTTGGTGGAGATGCGGCGGCCTCCCGGGAAAACTTTTCCGGTTTTATTAAGAAGATAAAGTCCGGCAAGATCATGGTGTGGTTTGAAAATAAAGGAGAGCAGGATAGCGCGATCATCCGTTTAGATTAATACCTTCGACCAAATTTTTTAATACCGGACCTATGTTAAAGAAGTGGAACCTGCTGAGTATTTACACGAGAGCTGTGCTGACAACGGCTGCTGCATTAATCGGCTATGGCTACCTGTGCCGCGGCCTGCATCTGTACTTCTTTTGGGAAAGCCTGCCCATAGGATGGGAGGTTTTATTAGCAGGTGGCATATTAGCATTGCTGGAGATCATTAAAATCAGGAAGCGGGAAGGAAGTAAGGCCACACCTTTAAAGATCGGAGTGGGGCTGTTGTGTTTTGTAGCAGTGATACAACTGGTGATGAGTATCGCCATTTTAAACTCCGATAGCTGGATTGCCGCCAAAGAACATCTTCGTAATGATAAATGGGTAGTGACTACATTAGGAGGCCCTCAAACTTTTGTACTGATGCCGGCAGGAGGTATTTCTACAAGTACCAGTGCTGCAGGAACGGAAGGCAGTGCGGAAATTCATGTTATCGTAAAGGGTACCAACGGTATGATGGATCTGGTGGTACTGGTAGAAAAACAACTGGGCGATAAGAAATGGAAAGTCGTGTCGTCTAAATAAAATATTGAAGGGGCAAAGTGAGTTGATGAGAAAACTTACTTTGCCCCTTTTTTTTCTATAAGAATTACTTCAGCAATTGCAAGGAATGATCTACTTGTTCCATACCGCCTTTCCAGCCATCATGGCCGGGAATCAGGTAAGCCGGACGCGGAAATTTGCGCTTTAGCCGCTTCAGGGAAGCCGGATATTCTTTAAGATTACCATCACCGGTAAAGCCCATATTAGTGGCCTCCAGGCTTTTTACAAAGCAACCACCATATAATACTTTTGATTGTGGCAGCCAGATGACAATATTATCTTTGGTATGTCCTTCGCCAGGATAGTAAGTTTGCAGGGTCACACCATGAATGTTAAAGGTGGTGTCCTTCCTGAAAACATACTGCGCTTCTTTTTCTCCTTTTGCTTTACACAAATCCAATGTCTGCTGCGTGCTGTAGGTTTTAACACCTATCTGCTTCAATACATCCAATCCCGCTGTGCAGTCGGCATGAAAATGCGTTACAATGCAATGCGTGATTTTCTGATGGTACTGTTTTTCGAGGGTATCCACCAGCTGCCTGGTTTGGGCCTCACTCCAGGGAGTGTTGATCAGAACGATGCCTTTACCGGTAACAATATACAACCCGTTGGCCGGAACTGCGGCGCCTTTGTATTCACCGTAAGATACATCTACATAAACATTTCCGGTCAGCTGAGTGGGGTGAATCCGGAAGGAAGTGTCCTGTGCGAAAACAGCAAAGGAGCACAACAGGCAACAAATAAATGAGAGCAGATTTTTCATGATTTCCAATAATATACCGCAAAATTAATGCATTAATAAACCGCCCCAATTTTTAATTTTTATCCGAAAAAACATTATCCTACTAAATTAGTAGATTATTCATATCTTACCCTGAAATCAAGTGTTTTGGATAGTCGTCATACACAGTCATTAATAAACCTGTTGCGTAAAACGCATCATGCAGAGTGGGAGGCTACGCCTGCTGCGCAGGATGCCATCACCTGGCTGAATGATCTGGTCGGTTTTCTGTTTCCCGGCAATCATCTTCCCAAACAAACTTCCTATGAAGGCATCCTGAAAAAGAACCAGATAGACCTGGAAAATATCCTGCTCAGCTACCTGGATCCGCGGGAAGTACCTATAGAAGATATTGTACACGCCTTCTATAACTCCCTGGGAACCATTTATCAGCACCTGCGTCAGGATGCGGCCAAAATTCATGAATATGATCCGGCAGCTACCAGCGTAAATGAAGTAATTGTTTCCTATCCCGGTTTTTATGCCATCACCGTATACCGGATCGCGCATAGACTCACCCGGTTGGATATACCGATATTGCCCCGTATTATCAGCGAATATGCGCATGGTAAAACAGGCATCGATATTCATCCCAATGCCAGTATTGATGTACCATTTATTATCGATCACGGCACCGGCATTGTGATAGGCGCCACCACCATCATTGGTTCCAATGTGGTCATTTACCAGGGCGTTACCCTGGGAGCGCTGCATGTTACCAAAGAATTATCTGATGTAAAAAGACATCCCACCGTAGAGGATGATGTGATTATTTACGCCCGCAGCACCATCCTGGGTGGAAATACCGTCATCGGGAAAAGCAGTATCATTGGCGGCAGCGTGTTTATTACGAAGAGTGTTCCTCCTTTTTCCCAGGTGTTTAATACCCACCAGGTGAGAATTACCACAAAAACGGGCGTATAGGGCGCTCCACACAATTACCGGTGCAATTCGCAGAAATATTTCTATATTAAGCCCTCCAGGCTGACCGCCACAACGGCGGCAGAAGAACTTATACTGACATGCGAATCAGAATTTTACCGGCAGGCACTTTATTAACCATGTTATTGATGACTAACAAATTGCAGGCACAGGAAGATACCTTGCAGCAATTACCGGAAGTCGTTATCCAATCTTATTTTTCAAAGGCATCGCTGCAACGTGTACCCACCGCCGTGAGTGTACTATCGCCTGCCGATATGCAGCTGCAACAGGGTGCTTCCCTGTTGCCGGCTTTTAATACGGTGCCGGGGATACGTATGGAAGAAAGGTCACCCGGTAGTTATCGTTTATCCATCAGAGGTAGTTTACTCCGTTCTCCTTTCGGTATCCGCAATATTAAAATTTATGCAGACGATATCCCGCTGACTGACGCAGGAGGCAACACTTATCT
Organism: Chitinophaga sp. RAB17; assembly: GCF_052114225.1. Lineage (NCBI taxonomy): Bacteria > Pseudomonadati > Bacteroidota > Chitinophagia > Chitinophagales > Chitinophagaceae > Chitinophaga > Chitinophaga sp. RAB17. The sequence continues at coordinate 80,863 of NZ_JBFREI010000017.1, forward strand.
CAACCTGGTAGATCCGGATGCTATCAGCAGGGTAGAAGTACTGAAAGGCCCTGATGGCAGCCTGTTTGGTGCTAACTCCGGTGGAGTGGTGCGGCTGGACCTGGCGCCACCGCCCAATGATACGCATCACCTGCAGGTAAATCTGCAGGGAGGCAGCTACGGACTTTTTCATGGCAGCATCGGCTGGCAGCAACAATGGAAGAACTACCAGCTACAGGTATTCCAGGGATACCAGCGGGCAGATGGCTACCGCCAGAATACCGCCATGAAAAGATCTTATACCCAAACTACCCAACGCTGGGAGTACAAACCAGGTTACGCCCTGAAGCTGCTGGCATTTTATTCGGACCTGTCTTACCTCACACCAGGTGGCCTGGACCTCGCACAGAGTCGGGCTAATCCCCGCGCTGCCCGACCCGCTACGCCTACCAACGCCGGCGCCATCGCGTTAAAGGCAGGCATCTACAATCGTACTTTCCAGGGAGGACTGATTCATGAAGCGCAGTTTATGCCACGCCTGCAACATGTATTGTCCGTGTTTGGCGCCAATACTCATTTCGAAAATCCGTTTCTTACCAACTACGAAGCCAGGGATGAAAATACTGCGGGCTTCCGGACCTACCTGCAATGGGTTAACAATCCGCAGCAGCATAGTATCCTGCAATGGAAATGGCTGAACGGCGTGGAGTGGCAACAAACCGTTACTGATGTCATTAATTATGGTAACCGTGGCGGAAAAAGAGATACGGTGATGGCAGCTGATAAGCTGAATGCCCGGCAATACTTTTTCTTTAGCCGCTTTCACGCGACCATCAACAATTTCACATTGGAGGCTGCTGCCAGTTTAAACTATTATGGATACAGCTATAACAGCAATGGACACACGAATATTCATTTTACCCCACAGCTGATGCCGCGTTTATCGATGTCCTACCTGTTTACACCACAGGTAACAGGTCGTTTAACGGTAAGCAGAGGGTACTCTCCACCAGCCACCGCCGAAGTTCGTGCATCCAACAACGTTATTAATACTTCATTGCAACCGGAAACCGGCTGGAACTATGAGGCCGGCGTGCGTGCCGCCACCCGCAGGGGTAGGGCCATGGTCGATGCCGCCTTCTTTTATTACCGCATGCAGAATGCCATTGTTAAACGACAGGATGCGAACGCCAACGATTATTTTGTCAACGCAGGTGGGGTAACGCAGAAAGGCATCGAGTTACAGGGCATGTGGTGGATCAGGAAACCGGGCACACATGGCGTGTTGCGGGGCATTAAATGGCAGGAAGCATATACGTTCAGCGATTTTAAATTCCGGGATTATATCAGTGGTACAAAAAACTACTCCGGCAACCGGCTCACCGGGGTACCGCAACATGTACTTGTGAGCAGTTTGTTATGGCAGTTGCCGGCAGGCATCTCGTTATATACCCAGCATACTTTCACCAGCCGCCTTCCGCTGGATGATGGCAACAGCGTATATGCCGGCAGCTATCACCTGCTGCAGGCCAATGTAAGCTGGAAGCTGCCACTGCATACCCGCTATGCTTTGTCCTTACGTGCCGGTGCCGATAACCTGCTCAATGTAAAGTATAGTCTGGGTAACGACCTTAATGCCGTAGGCGGCCGATATTATAATCCGGCCCCCGGCAGCAACTATTTCGGTGGCATCAGCATGCAATTATAATTTTATGTACGAAGCAGCTATTCTGACCAACATCGCCAAACACATCGTCCTGGACGCCACAGAAACGAACTTTTTCTGTTCACTGCTACTGGAGAAAACGCTGCGGCGGAAAGAACTCCTGCTCCGGGAAGGAGAAGTATCCCGTCATCAGACCTATGTGGTGAGTGGATGCCTGCGGACTTACAGCATAGATGAATCAGGGCGGGAACATATTGTGATGTTTGGCCCGGAAGATTGGTGGGCGGGTGACCTCTATAGTTTCCTTGCCGAAAAACCAGCTACCTATAATATAGATGCATTGGAACCGACTACCGTTGTACAAATCAGTAAAACGGATATAGACACCCTGTTCATCCGCGTTCCCAAATTTGAACGCTTTTTCAGGATGCTGTTCCAGAATGCCTTTGTCATTCACCAAAACCGCGTGGCAGGCAACCTTTCCCGCAAGGCGGAAGACCGATACAAGCAGTTTACCCAAACATATCCCGGACTGGAACAACGTATAGCCGGTAAGTATATAGCGTCTTACCTCGGGGTAACCCCGGAGTTTTACAGCGGAATGCGGAAGAGCTGTTAGCTTTTAGCAAATGTTATGTTGAAGATCATATGCCGATATTCGCTGCATTTGCCTAAAAGCTAAAAGCTAACCGCTAAAAGCTTTTCTTAATCTACCTTATTTTTTACCCCTCTCCACGGTTGTTTCTTTGTGTAAACAAATAAAAACAAACACATCATGCAAGCAACTACCGCTACCACCGCCATTAACATTAACGAAACAGTAGTAACAGGCCGCTCTTTATGGGATAGCTGGACCACCATGTGGAATGGTGACTTGCCCCTTGCCCACGATATTATCGCAGACGGGTTCTATGCACATCTTTCCAATACGCTCACCGCCGATCCGGCCACGTTGCGCAATGCCGTAGAAGTGGAGAAGTGGGTGGTTAGGGTAAGAAGCAGGTATGCAAAGCTGGTATATGCTACTCATGCCGGTCCTTTTGTAGATGTAACTGCCCAAACGGTGACTTGTTACTGGAAGGCCCGCGGTGTATTTGCGGGGCTGACCGGCAAGGCGGGCGATATAGTGGGGAAGGAATTTACCGTAGTGGGAACTGACATCCTCAGATTTGAGGACGGAAAAATAACCGAATGCTGGACAATGAGTGTACCGCTGGAAATAGATCCGCTTTCATAGCGGGGGCTGACATATTCCTCGCGATCGTTAACAAAAGCGGCATAGAATTGTAATTAGTGTGTAAGCATTTTACATACAGATGAATTCTACCAACGGAAAACAGGATAAGCCGGTTATTACCGCCAAAATTGATGGATTTTTTATCAACTTTTATAATATATCCGTCTTTGTAGCTCGTTTCTTCAGAGAGGCTTTCCGGCCTCCCATAGAATGGGGTGAGTTTATACGGCAGTGTTACCAGGTGGGATATAAGTCACTGGCCCTTGTTACAGTAACGGGGTTTATTACAGGCGTGGTGTTCACGGAGCAGTCGCGCCCTACCTTATCGGAATTTGGCGTTACGGCATGGCTACCTTCCCTGGTGGCCATTGCCGTTGTACGGGCATTGGCTCCGCTGATTGCTGCCCTGATCTGTGCCGGTAAGGTAGGATCCAGTATCGGCGCCGAGCTGGGCTCCATGAAAGTTACCGAGCAGATTGATGCCATGGAGGTATCTGCCATCAATCCCTTCCGCTACCTGATCGTTACCAGGGTAACGGCAATGACCATATGTTTACCACTGCTCATGTTCTACAACGCCCTGATAGGCTGTCTGGGATCTTATTTTGATGTACATGCCCACGAACAAACCAGCCTGGTATCCTTTTTTGATAATGCCTTCGCCCAAATCACCTTCCTGGATTATACCACCGCGTTAACCAAAGCAATCCTTTATGGTTTTACCATCGGTATTGTGAGTTGTTACCAGGGATGGAATGCTTCTCAGGGAACAATGGGGGTAGGTAAGGCTGCCAACGTTTCCGTAATCGTTTCCATGTTCCTGATATTTATTGAAGAAGTCATTATTGTTCACGTGTTTAATTCTATCCGATAGTATATGAAAGAAAACGGACATCATATCGACATGAATGAAACAGTGATCAAAATACGTGATCTGTATAAGTCGTTTGGAGAAAAGCATGTATTGCAGGGCATAGACCTGGACCTGCATAAGGGTGAAAATGTGGTGGTTCTGGGCCGTTCCGGTACGGGTAAGTCTGTGCTGATAAAAATTATTATCGGGTTATTAAAACCGGATGCCGGCACTGTCAATGTGTTGGGAGAAGAAGTAGATCAGCTGAAAGATGTGGATCTGCGTGCCCTGCGGCTGAAAGTAGGCTTCTCTTTTCAAAGCAGCGCCCTTTATGATAGTATGACAGTAGGTGAGAACCTGGCGTTTCCCCTGAAACGAAATAACCGGGACTTCACCAAAGACCAGATCAGGAAGACCGTAGACATTGTACTCGATGCCATCGGGTTACCGGATACGATTAACCAGCTGCCTTCAGAATTATCCGGCGGGCAGAAAAAACGTATCGGTATTGGCCGGACACTCATCCTGCGACCCGAAATCATGTTGTATGACGAACCCACCGCTGGATTGGATCCTATTACCAGTATGGAACTGAATAAGCTGATCAATGCAGTGAAGGAAAGGTTCAATACCAGTTCCATTATCATCACCCATGATCTTACCTGTGCAAAAGAAGTAGGCGACCGGGTGGCTGTAATGGATGAAGGGAAGTTTATACGGCAGGGAACTTTTGATGAAGTATTCAACGAAAAGGAAGGATTGATAAAAAGTTTTTACGACTATAATTTTATACAATAAGCTATGGAAGCAGGAAAAAAACGCGCAGTCATTGTAGGCATCTTTGTATTCCTGGGGTTGGCAATTTTTGTGACGGCCGTCATGATGCTTGGCAAACAACAAAAATTATTCAATAAATCTGTCCAGGTAAAAGCGATATTTAAAGATGTGAATGGATTGGCTGTGGGCCGGAATATCCTGTACTCCGGGGTGAAAATAGGGACGGTGAAAAAAATCAGCTTTGTGAGAACAAATGAGATCCTTGTGCTGATGAATATTGATCAGAGCTCACAGGAGTTTATCCATAAAGATGTAGAGGCCCGGATCAGTTCCGAAGGTTTAATGGGTAACAAGATCGTGATGTTGTCCGGTGGTACCCCAAATGTACCGGTGATTGAAGATGGAGACCAGCTCCATGTTGGCAGTGGATTAAGCACAGAAGAAATCATGAACACCCTGCAGGTAAATAATAAAAGCCTGGTAGAAATTACAGATAACCTCAAAGTCATTACCAAAGGAATGGTAGATGGAAAAGGTACACTGGGTAAATTACTCACAGATGATTCTGTTTACAAGAATCTGAACTCCACCATGGCAGGTTTGAACGATGCCGTGATCAATACCCGGCGGCTGACCAGCGCCTTGTCGTTATACGCCTCCAAACTGCAAACGAAAGGTGTATTATCAAATGACCTGGTAACGGATACGATGGTGTTTTCAAATTTGCGCGCAGCAGTGGCGCAAATGAATCATGTAGCTGACAATGCCAATAAAACGGTATTGGACCTGCAGGCCACCAGTGCCGGCATCAAATCCGACATGGCCAACCACAATGCGCCTATAGGCATGTTGCTACAGGACACATTGCTGGCGGATGCTTTCAAAGCCACCATTTATAACCTGGAAAGCAGCACAGAAAAGCTGGATACCAATATGATGGCCGTGAGAAATAATTTCCTGTTCCGTGGCTATTTCAGGAAACAGGCGAAGCGGGAAAGAAAGGCACAGCAGGAAAAAGAAAAGGCGGAGAAGCAGGCACAAAAATGACAGGCTATTGTTTGGCCCGCCAGTGTTGCATTTCTTCTTCTATAAAATGTTTGACCAGGTCGCTGTACATTTTTTCAATGGCGTCTGCATTTAACCCTGCAGCCGTTGCCCATTCCCTTCTTTGTTGTAACATGGCTTTAAACCGCTCTGGCGCCTGCACGGCGGTAGCACTCGTTTTGAATGCCGCCGCTGCTTTTACATAAGCAAAGCGTTTGCCCAGCAATTGCACCACCTCGTGGTCAATAGCATCAATCTCGGTGCGTATATCCTGCATGTGTTCGCAGGCTTCTGGTAGCTTCATATCAATGTCCTTTTTCAGAGAGCGCTTTAATAGGGGTGAGGTCTACTTTACGGAATTCCACTTCAGACCCTTCTGCCTGCAGTGCAATCTGACCTTTATGGGCAGTAGCCTGCGTACCGTAGTTAACGAGGTCGCCGTTTACCCATACTTTAATGGCATTGCCCACACATTCTATGATCATGGTATTCCATTCTCCCAGTGGTTTTTCTGAGCCATCGGTGAGATTGAGGATACGACGTTTTTTACCATCTACTGCGCCCCATTCACTTTTTGGACCGCGGCGTTTTTCCATGTCCGGAACGGTAATATCTTCACCAATGCACCAGAAATCACCTGCATCCTGGTTTTGCAGCTGCACTTCTATTGATTTCGGAAACATGCCGTACAATACACGGGGAGTAGAGGCAAATACCAGTACACCGCAGTTACCCGGTTTGGCGGGGAAACGGTATTGTACTTCCAGGCGATAGTTTTCATAACTGGCATCGGTAATGAGATGTCCCTGTGGGTTAGCCAGGCTAACGACTACACCATTGCGCACCAGGAAAGGACTGCTCACCGCTTTGTCTTTGTCCATGGCAGGTACATCTATATGCCAGCCGCTAAGGTCCTTGAAATTGAATAAACTGCGCGTTTGCGCCTTTACGTTGGCAGCACCGCAAAGCATAGTGGCAGCAATGCAGGAGGAGAAAATGAATTTTTTCATAAAGGAACCGATAGGAATTACGAATTAAGAATTAAGAATTACGAATTACGGATTTATGTGAAGATAGTAAACGCGAAGGTTATTCGCTATTATCTTCACATAAATCCGTAATTCGTAATTCTTAATTCGTAATTCCTCACTCGAGGCCATCTTTAAAACCCATTGACGCATGTGAACCGTCGCAGAAGGGTTTGTTGGCGGAGGCGCCGCAGCGGCATAAAGTGACGCGGTTACGTATTTCATATGGTATTCCTTCTGCGTCTACCACTTCAATACCACCTTGCAGCCACAGCGGACCGCTGATACCTTTGACAGGATCTTCAATGATGCCGATAGCGGGCTCCAGTTTGGGTTCTATTGGTGTTTGTGTTTCTCTGTCCCAGGCTACGAGGCGGCCGGAGGGACATTCGCCCACCTGCTTAATAAACTGCGCTTTCACAGTGGGATCATCTGAATCATTGACCATACTCCATACCTGTCCGTTAGGATCGCAGAAACGGGCAAACGCGCAGAGGTGCTGTACATCTGTGAGCAGCAGCGTAGGCCCTTCCAGCAATTCGGCTTCTTCTACATAGGCCGTATGTCCTGCTGTTTCGGTGCCTTCAAAACGGATTTTTAAATGGGTATCGTCACAAAAGGGTTTGTGTTTGGAATGTCCGCACCTGCAAAGATAAAAGGGTTGTTCTGTTGGCGTGAAGGCCTTGCCGGGAACCCATTTCACTGATTCCTTATGTACATTGGTACCAATGGTTTCCAATCGCAATGGTACGGTACCGGAAACTTCGTAGGGACCGTCAGGGGTTACTTTTACCTGTATGCCGGGTGCTGCTTTCATGATGACTGGGTTTAACCAACATAAACAACCGGGAGCCGGAAAAGTTGAACCAGCTTTTAGCCATTAGCTTTTAGCTTTTAGGAAATGCAGCGAAGATCGGCGTATGATCCTCAACATAACATTTGCTGAAACAGCTTTTAGCTTTTAGCGGTTAGCTTTTAGCAAATGCAGCGAAGATCGGCGTATGATTTTCAACATAACATTTGCTAAAAGCTAACCGCTAAAAGCTAAAAGCTGTTATTGCAATACCAGCTCAACCACCGGTATCTCCATTGCCGGCTTTTTTTCCGGGAGAGATAATACTACACTATTATCTCCGTCGGCGGTGAACTTCACTTCGGAGTTATCGTGGAGGAACTGGGCATATTTTACTTTGCCTTTGTAGCCTGGGAGCACAACGCGGGCATTGTAATCCAGCAGGTGTACATACAATCTTTTCGTAGTAGGATTGTAGGTCAGCATCGTATTTTCAGGGACTTGAAATGTTTCGGGTGCATAGGTACAGCCATAAATGGATTCACTGTTGCCTTTCATCCAGTCGCCGATATTGCCGAGGGCACTTTGTGCGCGGTAGTCGAATACACCACGGGCAGTAGGGCCAACGTTGAGGATCAGGTTACCGCCTTTACTAACGGAACCAATCAGCAGTTGCAGTAATTCGTGGGTGCTTTTCCAGGTGTTTTCATCGCGGTAATATCCCCAGGAGCCGGAGAAGGTTTGACAAGTTTCCCATGTTTTACCACGGAACTTTGCCAGCTCTTCCACCTTTACCTGTTCAGGTGTCAGGAAGTCGGCGCCATCTTCGTATTCATCCAGGTTCAGGCGGTTATCTACAATAATAGAAGGCTGCAGTTTGCGGATCATTTTCAGCAGTCCTACTGCATCCCAGTCATTTTTGTCTTTACCATTTTTGCCGGGATAGGAGAAGTCCAGCCACAGGATATCTATTTTACCATAGCGGGTTAATAGTTCTGTAATCTGGTTACGCATATACTGGCGGTATTTGTTCATGTCTTTGCCCTGGTTCAATCGGGCGAAGGTACTGTCAGCGCCATTTGAGGGGCGTTGCGGATGTACAACGTCAATGGTGAAGTCAGGGTGGTGCCAGTCGATCAACGAATAGTAGAAGCCTACCTTAATACCTTCTGCGCGGAATGCATCTACAAATTCCTTTACGAGGTCGCGTTTAGCAGGCGTGTTGGTAGCTTTGTAGTCGGTATACCTGGAATCAAACAGACAAAAGCCTTCATGATGTTTGGTGGTGAGTACAGCGTACTTCATACCAGCGGCCTTTGCCTGTTTGGCCCAGGATTTCGGATCAAACTGATTGGGATTAAATAAGTCAAAGTAGTTTTGATATTGTGCGTTGGTCAGCTGCTCGTTATGCTTTACCCATTCATGACGGGCAGGCATGGCATACAAGCCCCAGTGGATGAACATTCCAAAGCGGTCATGTGACCACCAGGCCATGCGTTGTTCTTTCTGTGCGGCTGTTTCCGTACCTATTCTTTTTAACTCCTGTGCCTGCACGGAGATGAGCGGGCTGAATAGCAGTGCTGCTATCAGCAGTTGTTTCTTTAGCATGTGTCGTTATTTATCTTTGATCAGTAATACTTTATTTACACGGATGGTTTGTTCTGCGGGTGAGGTATAGGTGCCGGTGAATCCCACAGTAACGGTAGTGGTAGCGGGCAGACTAAATCCTGCAGATGCATACTTATTGTTGTTATCGACAATTTTTGCGAAGCCCAGCGCAGTATTCATCTGGTTAACATCGGGCAGTTGATTGCCGGCGGCCACTACCAGGTAAGTGCTTTCGAGGGTGTTGTCGATGTTGGAGATATCTGCCTCAAACTTGTAATTTCCTGGCGGCAGCGTAAAGGTCTGGTATATTTTACCATTGGTGATGGTGCCGTTATCCCAGATCCAGAGTGTCAGTCGGCCTTGTCCGCCTATTTCATCATAGGTACCATTCCTGCCTGCTTCGCTGTTATATTTCCAGTCTTTCAGCTGTCCGAAACGCCCGCCAGGCATTTGTACGGCATCCCGGACGAAAGGAGCGCCAGGATTTAGTATATACGTTAACGTGACATCTTCTTTTATACCAGAGGTAGCGAACGAGGTATAAAAAGTATCTACTGCCAGCGGATCCGGAATATACAGGGTACGGTAGCGGAAGTTACTGCCGGAAAGATAATTCGGCAGCGTAGTTATCTGCATCTCGGGTTCTGCATGAATGATGGTGTCGTGCAGTACATGATCGCTGGTGGAGTATTGCAGCTGCATACCGATGATGCCGCCGGTGGTATCAATGTTTGCCCAGGGTATCACCGCATTGCCGTTTTTCATTTCTGTATTACCTAATGCCCTGCTGAGTAATGCATCTTCATATAAACTACCATACACAAAACCATTCGCTTCAGTTCTTACGGAGATATTACCATCTTTATCATAATTAAATACTTCAAAACCGTACGCCCTTTCTTCCAGTTTGTCAATAATAAAGCGGATGGTATCAACGCCGGAGGTACGTTTAATAGCTATGACAGCAGAGTCTCTCCGGTTATTCCAGTAGATTTTTGATTTGCTGACTTTGGGATCCGCGATGAGCAGCCAGGAGAGCTGTACCCGGTTACGTCCCGGATGTACTTGCAGGGAATCGGCTTTGCCGGTGTAAAGTATTTCACCGTTTTTTATAAATCTTTTATAGTCATCCTGCTTGCGGCAAGCCGAGAATAACAGCAGGCAGCCTATGATATAGCTAAGTGTGCGCATAAATTTTTTTTTAGGTAGATGATCATCATTTGTCGTTACCCCAGAATTTCATTTGCTGGATGTTAGCGGCATAACCGCCATCAGTCCAGGTACGCAGAATTTTAAGGCGTATATACCTCACTTTTGGTGCATTCAGCGGCACGGTCATTTGTTCACCGGCGATGGAGGCATCTATATCATCCTGTGTTTTTTGCCCCACTGGTAAACCGGAAGGTTTTACCACGGTATGCTCAACTAAACGGGTCCAGCTATCCCAGCTGCCATCTGAGGCGGGGTTCACTGATCCCCAGATTTCAAATTTGCGGACGTTGTTCTGCAGGTAGATCCATTCGTTAGGACGCTGCCACAATGCAATGCGGCTCAACTGTGCGGTGACACCCAGGTCAAAGGTGATGGACATGGGGAATCCGTCCAGTTTATCGGCGGAGTGCCACATGGTACCGTTCCATAAACCGGAGATAGGGTAGCCCCATCCGAAGTCTGTATCTCCCGGTAATTTTACCTCCCGGAAAGTACTTTTGTCGAGTAGTTTTTCAAAGATGGGAACGAGTTCCTGCAGGATGGTATCTGATTGATTACCCCAATGGTCTCTCACATAGAAGCCAAACTTTCTTTTGGTAGCTGCATAGCCTCTTACAGAATAATTGCCTTTTTCCAGTTTGGTATAATGTACATCCGCCGGACCAAATACGCCGGAGGAGTCTGTGGTGAGTGTAACGATGGCCAGATCCGCTTTACTGTCGTTCGTAAAGGCAACGTTGATACCACCGAAATCTTCTTTTATTATTAATGAGTTGCGTACGTTCATCATGGGCGGCGACAATGGTTTTACTTTGGTGACCACCGGATCAGAAGCTACCTCATTGCGGCTTACCACGTACAGGGAGATGTCGTGGGCGAGTGAATCGCCAAAGCCATCAACCACGAGGAAGTTATTATAGTAAGATGATCTTATTTCGCGTTGCTTTCCTGATTGGATATTGTATACGGCTTTTACGTAAAGGATATCCTTATTATCGGGGAGGCTGTAGCTGATTTTAGCAGCACCGGGCATATTGGTGATGTTCAGATTTTTCAGCACATCCGGTTTATTGCCCGTGGTATTTATGGGCGTGTGTGTTTCTTTCTGACAGGCGGCTACCAGCAGGAGCATAGCGCCGGTGAGCAATGTTAAAAAATTATACGGTTTCATGTTGTCGGCTGTTTACGTAAGTGGAAAAAGTTACCATCCAAAGTTTTGCACCAGTTTGGGATTGTTGAGTAAATCCCAGCTATCCAGCGGCCAGAAATAATTCCGTGTCTGGAATGTTTGACGGAACAATGTTCTGACGCGGTAATAGAAAGTTGGATCTGACTGATCTACGTCCCAGCCTGTAACTGGTTTATTCAGTTCTTCCATACTTTTTTTCCAGCGGCGCAGATCCCAGAAGCGGGCACCTTCGAAGCTGAGTTCTATGAGTCTTTCCTGGTGGATGATCTGTCGGAATCCTTCTTTGGTCTGGAATTTTCCTGGTTGTTTGGAGTAGTTGGTCCAGGCAGTTTGCACGGTGGGCAATCCTGCGCGGGCTCTTACTTTATCGATGTATTTGAAGCCTTCTGCTTCAGGACCATTTTGTTCATTCAACGCTTCTGCATACAGCAGGTAGAGGTCTGCCAGGCGCATTTCGGGCCAGCTGTATGTTTTTACATAGAGGCCTTGTCCTTCCAGTATTTCATTTTTCCAGTTAATCATTTTTTTGCAGAAGTAACCCGTCACGTTATTATCGTAAATGTTTTTCCTGGTTTGCCATTGGCCGGCTTTTGATTCTATATGGAAAGTTTTTTTCTGCATGCTCCAGATGGCGCCATCAAATGCGAGGTCTGCATAGAAACGAGGTTCCCTGTTGAAGTGGGTGGCAACGGTAGTGTAGCCTTCCTGGATGAGCTCTCCTTCTGCTTTGGTGGCGGTTCTTAACTTCAACCGGTTGGCATAGTCCCAGGTATTATCTTCATTGATAGGCACGCCTTTATCTGTGTAGAACTGATCAGCTATTTTCATGGTAGGTGCTACGCTGCCTACTACGGATTCGTTACCGATGCGGGCGGGATCCAGGCGGGGCATCATCTGCCGTTGCATGTCGTAGTTCATCGCATTGGAATTGTTCCAGATGATTTCCGGGTTCCATTCTTCGCAAACGCTGTTGCGTAAAGACATTTGCCTGGTCATGGTATCAGAGAGGATGACACCCAGCTGATCGAAAGTATATAGCAGCATCCCCATTTTTTCGCATTCGGTGATGGCAACTTTACAGGCGTCAACCGCTTTGGTCCATTTGGCAGGATCGTATGCCGGGTTGAACAGGGGCGTGCCATCATAATTTTTAAAACCGGTATAATCCGGGTTACCGTTAAACAGTGGGCTGGCGGCTGTGACCAGTATACGTGCTTTGATGGAAAGTGCAATGGGTTTGGTAAGACGTCCCAGCTCAGTGGATCTGTCGGTAATGAGTTCCGGTAAACCAATAGCCGCGGTATCGAGCAGGCGGGAGATGTAGTTGAATACGGTGTCTACATGCAGGCGCGGTATCTGCGTTTCCTGGATCGGACTGGAGATAGGAAGATTATGATCTATAATCGGAATGGGGCCATACATGCGCAGCAGCACCCAGTGATAGTAGGCTTTGAGGAATTTTACTTCCGCAATCCACCGATCTTTTTCGGGTTGGCGCATATCTACCACTTTATTAATATTGTCGAGGAAGATATTGCAATCGCGGAGTCCCCTGAAGTAATAGCTCCATTGCGACATATAGATCACGTTAGCACTCAGGAAGCCTTGCGCAATTTGCCATGGGGATTCATCGGTGCTGTAAGGGCGTACCATCCAGAATTCATCACCGGAAAGTAGCGCAGGATTAGCCCCAAAATCGGCAGATTTAGGGAGATAAGAATAGCAGGTGAAAAGGTATTTTTCTGCTTCTGCGCGCATGGTAAATGCATTGTCGATGGTAGCGATATTATCCGGCACCACATCCAGGAATTTTTTGCAGGCAGTAAACTGCAGCAGCAGTGTGCATAGCAGTATGCGCATTGCTTTTTGGCGGAAGGAGCGGGTATATAATGTAGTAGTGATATGTTTCATGTTGCACAATTAATCGGTGAATCAAAGTCCCAGGTTAATGCCCAGATTTATTACACGTTGCACCGGATATCCAAGTCCGTTGCCGCCCATTTCAGGATCCCAGGTTTTGAATTTGCTGATCACAAACAGGTTAGAGGCATTGGCATAGATGCGGGCGGTGGTCATGTGTATGCGGTCCAGCAAGCGTTTGGGTACAGTGTATCCCATCTCTACTGATTTTAACCGCAGGAAGTTGCCACTGCGCATCCACCAGGTAGAAGTCTGGTTGTTGTTTGCCACAAAGTAGTCGCTCAGTCGCGGCCAGAAAGCATAGAGATTTCTGTTGCTTTCACTCCAGTGATCGTCTGCAATAGACTGCAGCAGGCCGTGCTGGCCACCGCCATTCAATACAAATGGTGAGGTGCTGTAGGAATCTATCCAGAAGGAAGACCTGGCAGAGCCCTGGAAGAAGAAACTCAGATCCAGTTGTTTGTAGCCAAAAGAAAATCCGAATCCATAGGTGATTTCCGGCGTAGTGGGTAACCCGATGGGTACCGCATCAGCGCTGTTAATCTGACCATCACCATTTACATCGTGGTATTTGATATCTCCGCCCATCACTACCTGGCCCCAGTTCTGGTAAGCCGAGTTGGCCACTTCCTGGTCATCTACAAATAATCTTTCTGCGATGTATCCATAGTTCTGTGAAAGTGATTGCCCTACGCGTGAACGGTATGCTTCCGGATAAGTAGGCTCTTCATTGACCAGCAGTTTGCTGGTAGCATAGGTGAAGTTACCACGGAATTGTATGAAGGAATTATTGTTAAAGCTTTTCGTATAGTCTACCGCGAGATCCACTCCTTTACCGGAAGCTTCACCCACATTGGCCTGTGTCCAGGCATTCAGCCCCATGGTGCTGGGGATGGTGCTGCGGGTCATGAGAATGTTTTTACGATGTTCCTGGTATACGTCCAGCTGTACATTTACCGCATTGAACAGGCCCAGCTCCAAACCGAGGTTTGTTTTATAGGATTGTTCCCAGGTGATTTCCCTGTTTTCATAGCGGTTAATAGAAATACCATTGCGATAGTATTCTCCTCTTTCTCCGAAGTAGCCACCTTTGCTGCCGTCATTCATATTTACATCCGAGAGGTAGAAGAAGCGGTCGTTTTCATTACCGATCTGGTCATTGCCTACGATGCCGTAAGTGGCTCTCAGCTTCAGTTTGTCGATGGTATGTTTAAGTGGTTGAAAAAAGCTTTCCTCCTGTATATTCCAGGCAACACCGGCAGAGGGGAAAAATCCGAAGCGGTGGTTGCTGGCAAATCTTTCAGAGCCATTGTAGCCGAAGTTAAATTCTGTCAGGTAACGGTTGTCGTAGCCGTAGGTGAACCTGCCGGAAATACCCTGGTTACGGTGGGGCAGTGATGACTGCAGGGAGCCGGCATTAGCGGTGAGGTAGTTACGGAACAAACCGATGAGCATACCGGAAACACTATGTACTTTATTAAAGTCCTGGTTATAGTTCACGGCGGCTTCCATGTAGGTAGTCGTCGTCATCGTTTTACTACCGGGACTATAGTTCAGGTACTCCGTACCATTGGTGTTGAGTGAAGTCAGTTGAGGGATCTTATCATACTGGTCATATTTCATGGTATAGAAATAGGGCGTGTACTGACGTGTCAGATCGAAGTAAGAATAACGTTCTGTGTATCCCATCATCCTGGCACTCAGTCCTGGCAGGATGAATTTGAAATCCTGCTTTAATTCTGCCTGTACCAGCAGGGTAGAAGTATTGTATTGCGAATAACCGGAAACTGAGTTGGCGTAAGGATTATTATAGAGGTTGCCACCATCGCCCGGCATGCTGTTGTATCCGGGTTTTATGGCGTTACCAAACAACGGATGTTTCAATTCCGGTGCGTAACTGGCAGGATATGCTGCCGGGAACATCACCGGGTTGGCCCAGATTGTTTGTGAAAACAGGCTACCACCGCCGCCTACGGGTCCGTTGTATTCATCGAACTGTCCGTAAGTACGTACAATGGCGGTAGTAGTGGGGGTGAGGTTTATATTAACATTGGAACGGAGCGAGTAATTTTTTAATTTGATGTTGCTGTTAAAGTTGTTTCGTTTATCTACGTTCAATATGCCATTGTCTACATTGTAAGTACCGGCTACATAAAACTGGGCTACTTTTCCGCCGCCTTTCAGGTTAAAGTTGGTGCGTTGGTTAACGGTGTAGTCTTTGATCAGTTGTTTTATCCAGTTATTATTGGGATATAGCAGCGGGTCGTCGCCGGCAGCAGTATGGTCTATTTTGGTTTGCGAATACTGTACATCCCGCAGCGGGTTCCTGGTGAGCACTGCTTCGTTGGCCAGGTTCATGTAGGTGATGTTGTCTGCAAAATGGAAGTTACGGGTATTGCTGGAAATCGAATTTTCGAAACGTACGTTAAAAGATGTTTTTGCTTCCACACCGGATTTAGTAGTCACGAGTACCACGCCGTTGGCGCCCCTGGCGCCATACAGGGAGGATGCGGTGGCATCTTTCAAGATAGAAAAGCCGGCAATATCATCTGGCTGTAAGCGGGCCAGGTCATTGGTGCTGGATTCCATTCCATCAATCAATATCAGCGGATCTACTTTACCGGTACCAAAAGTGGTGATACCGCGAATGAAGAAGCTGGCATTATCTCTTCCCGGTTCGCCACTGCGCTGGTAGGAAATAACACCCGATAGCCGACCGGCCAGCATGGTAGTAAGGTTGCTGGTAGGGCCTTTCAGCTCTTTAGGGTTGATGCTGGTGACCGCACTTACCATACTGGCTTTTTTCTGGGTACCATAGGCTACCACCACTACTTCTCCCACATCAGATACTTTTTGCTGCATCACTATTTTAATGAGCTTATCACTTTTTACAGCTACCGTTTGTGGTACCATGCCGATCATGGTAAATAACAGGCTGTCGCCCAGGTTAGCTTCAATCGTAAAAATACCCAGGTCATCTGTCAGTGTATTGGAGCGGCCTGATTTGTTGACTACCGTAACACCTACCATGGGGCTACCGTTACTTTCTGTCACCTGCCCCTTTATTTTAATACGGGCCACTTCCGGGACAGAGGAGCGGATGACCGTTTTCTTTTTGATGATGATTGTTTTTTTAACGATGGAATAGGAGAGTGGCTGGTCCCTGAAGATATCTTCCAGCACACGTTCCAGCGGAGCACCGTCTTGTGAGCAGTTTACGGGTTTGGCATTGTCGATCATCTGCAGATCAAAGACAAACACATACCCTGTTTGTAGCCGGATAGCTTTGAACACTTCCAGCAGGGAAGCGGCTTTTACGTGCAGGGTGACTGACTGCGCATATCCGTTGGCGTTAGCCTGCAGCACCAGCGATAGCAGCAATACGAAGGTTAGTTTCATAAAGCGAAATAGTTTTTGGTTTGATGGACCACGCCGTTTGAGGTGGCGGGCTTTTTGTAAAAGGTGCATCATGTGCGTTTAATAAGATGAATAGATTCTGGTAAGTGAGGACATAGCTACGCCTTGACGTGCCTGTCGTCTGTCGTTATTCACTGCCGGATGTTAGAACAAATGTTAAGCTGTTGTCGAATTTGGTTGACTAATCATTTTTTTCATAACTATCGATTGTAGGTTTTTTTTAAGGACTTACGGTAATGGTTTTATCTGCTATATTAAAATGTATCGTACCTGTTAATTCTAATTGTTCGAGGATATCATTCAGACTATCCTGCCTGGAAAAAGTAGCGGCAAAAGACTTATTGGTAACTTCGCCTTCATAGATCACCTGCAGATCATACCAGCGTGCCAGCTCCCGCATAATTGTTTTGATATTACCATTGAATTCGAAGCGTCCTTCTTTCCAGGCGATGGCGGCATTTACATCTGCGTTGCTGATGCTGATACCATTATGTTCTCTGTTTACCAGCGCTTGTTGTCCGGGCAACAAACGTCTTACCGATGTCCCGTTGATAATATTCACCCCGCCTTCCAGCAGAGAAGTACAGATATCTTTTTCCTCTTCGTAGGCCATGACATTGAAGTGGGTGCCCAGCACGGCTATTTTGGTGGTATTGGTTTTTACAATAAAGGGCTGATTGGCCTGCGGGGCTATCTCAAAATAAACTTCTCCCTGTATGGCTACTTCCCGGGTGCTATCTGTAAATGCGGTAGGGAAGCGGATAGAGGATGCGGCATTCAGCCATACTTTGGTGCCATCAGGCAGTACTACCTGGTAGGTGCCACCTTTGTTGGTATATATGGTATTGACAGTAGGCGTGATAATGGCACTGTTGCTGTTATAAGAAAGAAGATTTCCTTGTTGGTTTACAGATACGCCTGATTGTACTGCTACGGTAGTTGTATCCGTTTGTTCCAGGTCAATAACGGAGTTGTCGCCGAGTACGAGTCTGGCCTTTTCATTTTTAGGCTGGGCCGGGTGGCTGCTGGCCACAGGCATATTAACAGGGCTGCTTTTCTGATACAGTTTATAGCCGGTAACGGAAATCGCTGCCAGGATACATGCGGCAATGGCGGCCCGTTTCCAGAGCGGTACCACGCGGATGGGCGCTGGTGCAACGCCCCCGGAGGTTGTTTGCATGATTTGCTGTAACATGTTGGCCGCGGTATCATCGGGCATGGCGCCAACGTCGTCTGCATCCAGCAGGAGTTCATCCAGCAGCTGCTTTAGTTCTTCGTCATGTTCTGTCTTTTCTACCAGGAGCATAAATTCCTGTTGTTCTTCCGGCGTGGACTGCCCGGAGTAGTATCGACTGAACAGGTATCTGAAACGGGATACTGTCATGAAAAGCGATTTGATAATGGTGTCTGAATAAGGAGACGATAAAAAGGAGCCGATGGGTTAGTGCCCCGAAAAAAAAATTCGATTTAGCAACAAAGGCATATCAGCAGGAGGAAAGTATTAAGGTCCATACGTGCCAGACAGAAGGCCCGGATAGAGCGCATAGCGTTAGCCAGGTGGACTTTGATGGTTTCGGGAGATAATTGCAGGCGGTCTGCAATTTCATTTCTTTTCAGTCCCTCTTCTTTACTTAATTTATAGATGAGTCCCTGTTGAGGAGGTAACTGAGCGATGGCATTTAAGAGAATCTGTTCATATTCTTTTTGAATCATGGCAGCCTCTCTTATATTATTGACCATGGTAGCAGAGAGTTCTGATTCCATGAGTTGTTCCCTGGCCAGTAATTTGAGTGCGGTGAAAATATGATTGCGTGTAACCGTAAAAAGATAGGCTTTAAAATGGCTGATTTCATGCAGCTCCTGGCGTTTCAGCCACATCTTCAGAAAAACATCCTGTACGGTATCTTCTGCCTGTGAGGTAGAACCCAGTAAACGGAAAGCAATAGCGTATATACGGTGACGATAGTGATGGAATACTTCGGCAAAAGCATTGTCATTGCCTTTTGCAAGACTTAACAATAGTTCCCTTTCATTATAGGTATTGACTTCCATACGTGGTTACAGTAAAGGCAAATTACTGTATTATAACATAGCTTGTTAACCGTAAATTCGCCGGGAGTAATATTATTTTAGCTATTAGCTTTTAGCGGTTAGCTTTTAGGAAATGCAGCGAAGGAATAATGGGATGATAATGTTATGTTCCTCTTCGCTGCATTTCCTAAAAGCTAACCGCTAAAAGCTAACCGCTAAAAGCTCTTTTTTCACGACATTTTGAAAAGCCTTAATTTAGTGGTTTAATCCGGACCTAAAAGTGAACCTGGCATTATGGAAATAGTTAATGAAGCAACGTATCAGGCCGCCGCTAAGGTAGCCGGGACCATAGAAGCACATTTTCAGAAACACCTTTCCACTGCGAAAGAGGAGGGGGAAGATGACCTCGCCGTGGTACCTACCTCGCGGCAGGTAGAGAAAATTATTGATGTGGCCTTCTGGGCCAGTTTACGTAAAGAAGAAGGCAACGCAATCCGTATATCACTGGCATTTTTGCCACCATCACAGGCAGGTAAGCCTTTATTGTTTGAGAAGCCGCTGTTGCTCACGCCGCAGCTGCTCACCAAGCTGGCACCGGGCGTAGAACGTCCTGGTATACACGTAGGCGTGTGGTTTGAGGGAGATGAACTGTATGTATGGGGAACAACTATTAAATTACCGAACCTTTGTTTTGTACTGGACGTTTCCGAGCCGGGATTGCTGGTGGTGAAGCACCGCCGGGCTGCCGGGTTGGGCAAATTTACCAATGTGGCCGTATTACGCGGCGACCAGATAAAGGTGGTGAATGAAGACAGTGGCCTGCTGCCTGACAGTCCCCCGATCCTTAAATCCTTGCTGGGCCTCACGCCTTCCTGTTTATGGAACAATGGGGTGAATGTACTCATACAGATCGCCGTATCCATGCGGGCACATAAGCGGGGAGGTATTTTACTGGTAACACCTTCTAAAAGTGACGCCTGGCGCGACTCTATTATACATCCCCTGCAATATCCTATCCATCCGGCCTTTTCAGGCGTAGCGGATCTGCTGCGTTATGATGGTAAAAGTGTAACAGAAATTTTCTGGCAGAATGCCCTTCGGAGAGAAGTAGAAAATATTACCGGTCTTACTGCGGTAGACGGGGCTACCATCGTCAACGACCAGCAGGAATTACTCGCCTTTGGCGCTAAAATAACCCGGGCCAAAGATGCCTGGCCGGTAGATAAAGTATTGCTGGCAGAGCCTATTGAAGGTGGTATTCCAACGTTGATCCATCCTTCGGCGATTGGTGGTACCCGGCATTTGTCGGCCGCACAGTTTGTGCATGATCAGCACGATTCGCATGCACTGGTGGCTTCACAGGATGGCTATTTTACCGTATTTTCCTGGTCGGCCCGGCAACAACTGGTACAGGCACACCGGATAGATATATTGTTGTTGTAAGCAGCGGGTATTGTCTTTGTCCAGGATTATACTGATTATACTGATTTTTACTCTTATGATTTTCCGGATTTAAAAGATTTTGGAAGATATAAGTGGATAGACTTATCCGCTTATATCTTCCAAAATCTTTTAAATTCAAAAAAGTTAAAAATCAGTATAATCAGTATAATCCTGGACAAAGACAATACCCGCTGGAATATTCTTTACTTTGCAACCATTATATGGATCGATACTTTATTATTAATAAGCCACATAACATGGTTTCGCAGTTTGTGAGCTCGCATCCGGTGAGACTCCTGGGGGAACTGGATTTTGATTTTCCGGAAGGCACACATGCGATCGGACGGCTGGACAATGATTCGGAAGGATTATTAATATTAACCACCAACAAAAAAGTAACACGGCTGTTATTCCAGGGCAAGGCGCCACATGAGCGCACCTACCTGGTAAGGGTAAAGGGCATCATGAGTGAGGCTACTTTACAACGGCTGAAAGACGGTGTTGCCATTTGCGTTGCGGAAGGGCAGGAATATATTACCACCCCCTGTCGCGTAAACATCGTAGACCGTCCTCCCGGTTTATTTGATCATCCCCGGGAGCTACCTAATAATGCACCACATACCTGGTTAACGATTACGTTGACAGAAGGGAAATTTCACCAGGTAAGAAAAATGGTAGGAGCAGTGCATCACCGCTGTCAGCGCCTGATCCGCGTATCCATTGAAGATTTGCTGCTGGGGGATTTACAGCCGGGAGAAGTAAAGGAGTTTGCGGAAGAAGAATTTTTTTCCCTGCTGAAAATTGATGACTATAAAGATTAGTGCATCCATATTGGAAATTGTTTTTTATAAAGATGTATCCAGCGCAGTCGTCAATTTTGCCGCAGGATTAGAGAAGATCGCATTAGGTTAACGGGTTGATTCTTATTACGTTTGCGCTTTGGAATCATGTTTTAACGAGATATTATTATGAGGAAACTTTTCTGGCTTGCAGGGGCTTTGTGTTTAGCGCTGCAGGTTACTTTCGCGCAGTCACCGCGCTACCCCATCATTCCCTATCCGCAACAACTGGTGGCTAAAACCGGCACATTTGTGATCACCCCGGCTACCAGCCTGGTATTGCCGGAGGACCCAACGCCATTTTTAATTGAAACGGCACAACTGGAACTGTTGTTGACCCAGGCATTGGGTAAGCCGCTGCCAACTGCGAAGAAGGCGGCGAAAGGTGCGATTGTATTACGTCAGAACCCTGCGCTGGCAGGAGAGGAGGACTATACGCTGGATATCAGCGGAACGCAGTTGCTGATCACCGCGAAAACGGGCACCGGTTTTTTCCGGGCTATTCAAACCTTGCGGCAGCTGATGCCGGCCAGCATAGAAGATGCAAGTACGCCTGATCTGACAAAAATCATTCTTCCTGCGATGCAGTTGAAAGATCATCCGGCCTACGGCTGGCGTGGCATGCACCTGGATGTGTCGCGTCATTTCTTCTCGGTGGATTATCTCAAAAAATTCATTGACCTGCTGGCATTATATAAAATGAACAAGCTGCACCTGCACCTGACCGATGATCAGGGCTGGCGCATTGAAATAAAAAAGTACCCGTTGCTGACGTCTCAGGGCGCATGGCGGGAATTCAACAACCAGGATTCGGTGTGCATGCAAAAGGCGGTGAACAATCCTGATATGGCCATTGATACCTCACATATCATCCATAAAGATGGTAAAACATTGTATGGTGGCTTCTATACACAGGAGCAGATGAAAGACGTGATCCGTTATGCGGCTGCACGTCATATCGAAATTGTTCCTGAAATAGATATGCCCGGACATATGATGGCGGCCATCAGGGCTTATCCATTCCTGGCTTGCAGCAGTGAATTGGGCTGGGGCAAAACCTTCTCCACGCCTATTTGCCCTTGTAACGAATCTACTTTTAAGTTTGCCGAAGATGTGTTTACAGAGATCGCCGAGTTATTCCCTTCAAAATATATTCACCTCGGCGCCGATGAAGTAGAGAAAACCAGTTGGGCCGCAGCGCCTGGCTGTGCGGAAGTGATGAAAGCCAACAACCTGAAAACGGTGGAAGAGCTGCAAAGCTATTTTGTAAAACGGATGGAGAAATTTTTCCAATCCAAAGGTAAAACGCTGATTGGCTGGGATGAAATCCTGGAAGGTGGTATCAGTCCTACTGCAGTGCTGATGTACTGGCGCTCATGGGTGCCTGATGCGCCGGTAAAGGCAGCCAGGCATGGCAACCAGGTGATCATGACACCCGGAAATCCACTGTACTTCGATGGTATGCCTGATCGCAATTCCATTTATAACGTGTATCATTTCCAGCCGATTCCGAAAGGATTAACAGCAGATGAGTCTACCCATATCATGGGAGCGCAGGCGAATATCTGGACAGAATACATCCCTTCAGAAAAACGAGCGGACTATATGTTTATGCCACGTATGACTGCCCTGGCGGAAGTGTTGTGGACGAACCGCAATGAATACGACAGCTACCTCCAACGGCTGAACGAACAATATAAGCGCCTGGACCTGTTGGGGGTGCACTATCGTTTACCTGACCTGGATGGGTTTACAGAAGATAACGTGTTTGTAGACAATGGGACCCTGGAGGTGAAGAAGCCACTAACGGATATGACTATCCGCTATACCACAGACGGCACTATTCCGGGTGACAATGCCACCGTACTGCCGGCACATTATACCATCAGTGAGCCACAAACCATTAAGCTGGCGGCTTTCAGCCCTGCAGGCAACCGGGGTGATATCTATACGCTGCACTATCGCAAAGAAGCTTACCGCAAAGCTACGGTGGTTAAAGATGCGCGTCCGGGTTTGAAACTGGATTACTATGCAGGTACTTTTAAAAGCGCTGCTAAAATTAAAGCACAATCCGACAGCAGTATCCGCGTAAACAATGCCATTATTCCGGAAGGGATGGGCAAGGGTGGTGGTGCTTTCGGCGCCCGCATACAGGGTTATATCAACGTACCTGTTACCGGTATTTACAGTTTTTACCTGACGGTTGATGACGGAGGAATATTATATATAGATGACCAGGAAGTAGTGAATAATGATGGCTGGCATGCTCCTTTTCAAAAGAGCGGGCAGGTAGCACTGGAGAAAGGCTGGCATCCGGTTAAGGTAGCATTTGTAGAAGGTGGCGGTGGTTATACCCTTAAACTGGAATACAGTGTGAATAGCAGCAAGCTGCAACCGGTGCCTGACAGCTGGTTTGGAGCAGGAAGATAATAAAGCAATACCTGACTATAGGAGCGGATGACGATAAGTTATCCGCTCTTTTTTGTTTATATAAAGTACTTTTTTTTGTTATTTTTATGGCATTATGCGCATTGTAAAAATACTATTGTTCCTGTTAACCATTGGTCAGGCGGCATTTGCAACGGATGCTGCGTTGGCAAAAATACTGGCCTCCCTTAGTGGAGAGCAAAAAACATTGTTGTACCAGTATGGTACGTTAAACACCTGGGCAACTCCGGCACAGGCAGACAGCTTCTGGCGGCAGCATCAAACGGAGCTAACCAATATTTCACAAGAGGATGGGAAGTTGCTGGCTACGGAGCTACTGGCTAATACAGAGCTGGTGTATTCCATTAAGAAGCCTTCCCGTTTACAGGCACTCCGGGGTGTGTTTACCGCTTCCCGGCTGTTACTGGGACTGGCGGGATTGATAGGCGCCTTTGCGTTGCTGATGTTGCTGGGTAAGTATATGCCGGGAATATGGAAATGGCTGGTGCTGCGTTTTTCCGGGGTATTCCGCCGGTTGTTTTCGCCACGTATGCTCAGCTGGGAATTGCTGGCAGTGGGTATTGCCATCGTTTACTTTGGTCCGATGTTGTTGGACGTGATGCTCCGCACGGCGGTAATCCACCTGGGATTTGCGCTGATATGGACGCAACTAACGGCGATAGCTACACGTCAACATGGCGCCAAACAGTATGTGGATGTTATCCGGCGCAGCTATAGTAATGAGTATAGTCCGCTGAGGATATTTGTGAATATATCAGTTCCAGCCTTACTCGTTTCCGTGGCGATATTCCGGGTAATGTGGGTGTGTCCGGATACCTGGTACCGTTACGAAGTGATTGTGCCGGTGATGATCGGCATCTTTGCGTTGCCGCCTTTGCGTGGTATGGAAGGTATTTTAAGCCGGGTGTTGTTTCCGTTCCGGGAGTCTCATCTGAGAGCCCAGGACCGGCGTTTAGCTGCTTATATCGTGATATCGATAGTGATATGGATCATCCTGTTGGTATTACCGGTACTGTTGTATGAGTCGCTGTTGATGCTGACTATTTTCGTGGCGGGGCTGTTGTTTGTGTTGTCGATTGCAGAAGTGACGCATTGCGGACCGCGAAATTACTGGTGGCTGCAGGTGATGACGTTGATTTTCCTGTTTGCCACTGTAATGGTGGGAGCCCAACGGGGGCTGCTTTTCCTGACCTGGGAGGGTATGGGAGGCCTGGTGGTATATTTACTCATCAAGTACTGGGAAGTACCGGCAGTATTCGGCTGGAGCTGGAAGAACAAAAAGGGCTGGGGTGCGCTGGGTATGGCTTTGCTGATATGGGGCATCGCCACATTGATTCGTTCGCATCCGGAATGGTTTGTGCTGTTTCGCGGGTAGTTTAATAATATTTAATGTAAAATTTGATGTAAAAGTGTATTTTTGCGCTCCTTACCTGTATCGAATTTAATTAATTTAAGATACGCGTAGATCTGAATAACGTACTGACAAGGCTTCTCAGGGCCTCCAAGGCGTTCGCAGGGTCTACGCTTTTTTATTTCCCTGACTTTTTTTTTGCCCCGGCTAGTACTATTGGCGTTTGTAAGAGATATGTAACGAATGCTATTCCTTTTTATGAGCGGTGATGATTCATAGCAGAAATGTAATAGATTCAGTAATTGTATTTTCTACGCTTAATTGTTTTAAATCACGTTATGGTGAGAACACTTGCATTTTTAGCATTGCTCGGCCTGGGCAGCAGTGTGGCAGCACAACAGCAGGCGCCGGCCTATCCACTGATCACGCATGATCCTTATTTTAGTATCTGGTCAACTACAGATGAGTTGAACGGCAGCTCCACCACCCATTGGACGGGTGCTTCCCAATCCCTCACCGGCCTGGTAAAAGTAGATGGTGTTACCTATCGGGTACTCGGACAAAACGTGCAAAGTTATCAGGCGGTAGTGCCCACGAGTGATGAAAAGGCATACGAAGTAAAATACACTGAAACGACGCCGGCAGGCGAGTGGATGCAGGCTGCCTATGACGACAAAGCCTGGAAGACAGGCAAAGCGCCGTTCGGCGATAACTCCGGCATGGGCGGCACTCCCTGGCACAGTCATGACCTCTGGACCAGGAGAACATTCGATGCAGGTGACTTAGCATCTGCTGCGTTATTTTTAAAGATATCTCATGATGATAATATTAAAGTATACCTCAACGGAGAAGAGATTTACAATTACGAAGGCTGGCTGAATAAATATATTTATCTCCCTATTCCAGATGCTGCAAAAAGTAAATTAAAGAGCAAAGGCAATGTATTGGCTATTCATATCCTGAACACCGCCGGTGGCGCTTTCCTGGATGCCGGTATTTCGCGTTTAGCGGCCGCTCCCGGGGAGAAAGGTATAGAGAAAGGGGTGCAGACTGCCGTGAACATCAACGCCACGCAAACCAGCTATAACTTCAACTGTGGTAAAGTCGATCTCACGCTAACCTTCACCTCTCCATTGCTGATGGATGACCTGATGCTGCTGTCGAGGCCCGTATCTTATATTTCCTATCAGGTAGCCGCCAATGACAACGCAAGCCACCAGGTAGCTGTATACTTCGGGGCCTCCTCCAACCTGGGTGTAAACGTGTCCTCACAGCCGGTTACCGCTACAAAATATACTTCCGGCAAGTTATCTGTTTTAAAAGCAGGCACCAAAGAACAGCCCATACTAAAGAAAAAAGGAGATGACCTGCGTATCGACTGGGGCTACATGTATGTGGCTGCACCCACCGCCGCACATCCCATACAATACATCAGTGCCGCCAGCGATGCCATGCAGGCCTTTGCCAACGGTACTACTCCCGGCACCAAACAGGATAAGGAACTCATGTTAAGTACCGTTGTGAACCTGGGCGCCGTCAACAGCATTGCCAAAGAGCAACTGTTCCTGCTCGGCTATGACGACCTGTTTGCTCTGCAGTATTTCCATACCAACCTCAAAGCCTG
This sequence comes from Chitinophaga sp. RAB17, assembly GCF_052114225.1. Lineage (NCBI taxonomy): Bacteria > Pseudomonadati > Bacteroidota > Chitinophagia > Chitinophagales > Chitinophagaceae > Chitinophaga > Chitinophaga sp. RAB17. The sequence goes on from NZ_JBFREI010000017.1 coordinate 107,322, forward strand.
GTGGAAAAATGATGCTACCCAAACCATCGATAAACAATTGAACACGGCTTACACGGACTACGCCAGCATCCTGGACAAGTGTACTAAATTCAACGCGCAACTACATAAAGATGCGGTGAGCACCGGTGGAGCATCTTACGCCAAACTCTGCGAACTGGCTTACCGACAAGCCATCTCCGCACATAAGCTGGTAAAGAGTCCACAGGGAGATATCCTGTTTCTTTCCAAAGAAAATTTCAGTAACGGATGCATCAATACCGTAGATGTTACTTATCCATCTGCTCCGTTATTCCTACTTTACAATCCGGATTTGCTGAAAGGCATGATGAATGGCATCTTCTATTTTTCTGAAAGTGGTAAATACACCAAGCCTTATGCCGCACACGATCTGGGTACCTATCCGCTGGCTAACGGTCAGGCATATGGCGAAGGGATGCCTGTAGAAGAATCCGGTAACATGCTGGTGCTGGCAGGCGCCATCGCCCGCGCAGAAGGGAATGCCGACTACGCCAAAAAACACTGGGCTACCTTAACTACCTGGGCCGAATACCTGCTGAAAGAAGGCTTCGATCCCGCTAACCAGTTATGCACTGATGACTTTGCAGGTCACCTGGCACGTAATACCAACCTCTCGCTCAAAGCCATCGCCGGTATTCGCGCATACGCCATGCTGGCGCGTATGTGCGGCCAAACAGCTGTAGCAGATAAATATGAAAACAGCGCCAAAGAAATGGCGGCTAACTGGATCAAACTCGCAGATGATGGCGATCATTTCAGTCTTGCTTTCGAAAGCAAAAACACCTGGAGCCAGAAGTACAACCTAGTGTGGGACAAAGTGCTGAACTTTCATCTCTTTCCAACAGACGTATACAAGAAAGAAATAAATTTCTATCTCACGCAGCAACATAAATACGGTCTGCCGCTGGATAGCCGCAAGACTTACACCAAGTCCGACTGGATTATGTGGACCGCCGTGCTAACAGACAACGCCGCTGATTTCAATGCATTCATTGCACCACTATACACCTATGCTACGGGCACGGCTACACGTGTACCACTCAGCGACTGGCACGAAACCACTGATGGTAAAATGGTAGGCTTTCAGGCACGTAGCGTAGTAGGAGGGTATTTTATGAAGATGCTGGATGCGAAGTTCAATCCGTGATATTTTAGCCCTTCCCGCGTTGCCGGGAAGGGCTTTTTTTATAGCGTTTTATATATATCAGAAATGTAGCTGAGATAAATAATTAAAAATGAAGTGAATAAAATTTGGAAGTAATTTAGAAATTATTATCTTTGCACTCCGTTAAACAAACGGGTATGAATGATTCCCTAGCTCAGTTGGTAGAGCAATACACTTTTAATGTATGGGTCTTGGGTTCGAGTCCCAAGGGGATCACTGGAAGATTACAAAGCTCGCTCTGGTCGCGGGCTTTGTTGTTTTAGTCTATTTCGTAGTCTATCAAAGTGCGGAATTGCTTTTTGTGGTTACTTAGTTTTATTTGGGTTGACTTGTCTATACTAATTTACAACATTTAAATTTTAAGATCACAGTATTAGTTTCTAGTTCGGATTGTTTAATCTCATTTTTTCACGCACTTTATACAGGCTACCTAATTTCTATAGTGAGCAATCTGTTCAAGATAGGAATGTCTTGAAATGCTTAGATTTTAATTGGGAATAGTTAAATAATTAAATGATTATAGATAAAAATAGATCTATGTTAATTTTGTCGGAATCTTATTGAAGATTGACATATTAGGTTTATTGGTTACTTTGTCTCTACCAATTGGGTTAGCATGTATTCTGTTAAAAAAATCTGGCTTTTCATTCCAATAATTTAAATAAAAGAAGGAAGTAGAGGATTCACTAAACTCTTTTTCTATTTTGGATAGAAATTCAAGAGTAAGATTTGTAATCAATACGGTAGTTGAGATTTTTAGGCGAAATTTTAAAGCCTTAATACTTTCTATGCCACTCCATGACTGATGTGGTTTGCTAATGGAAACTACAGCAGCTTTTTTATCATCCCAGATGTCCATTAAATCTTTTCTTAATTTTAAATTGATGATTCCATATGGGAGCAGTAAAACTACCTTGAATTTTTTTTCAATCATAGTTTTTATTAGGTCTATTTCAAAGCTGCTATTATAGGCCATTAAAAATGTATAATCATTGTTTACTGGGACGGTATCAATACTGCTTAGTATAGCTTTTTTCTCTCTTTCTGATGCTTTAGGATCGATTATTATTGAAAACAAAGAATAATTTAATAATTCCTTATTCCCTTTTACAAACACTTCAACAGCAGCTTTACCATTCAATTTTGATGGAAAGCTGCTATCATCGGGAGTGATTTTACAGATTCCTAAGGAATCAAGTTCTTTAATATCATCCTGAGATATAGATATGTTTGTGGAACTTGCTGGTTCAAAGACTAATATTTTATTATCAAGATCATCAAGGTATTCTTGGATCATTGATTTTACTCTCTCCCAATCTAAACCACCATGGCCACATCCAAGAGCAGGAAGAGTAACTGTTTTACAATCATATTGTACCAAGAAATTCCTAAGCCAGGCTAAGCCTTTTTCCACATATTCGTATTCTGAAGGTTTTTTCCAATGTCGTTTCGTGGGAAAATTGATTATAATCGGTGAAGTGTTAAATAAACCTTGATCAATCCATACATGGGGCCTTCCAATTTCAACTCTTCCGAGATTGCATTCTCGAAGATATTCCTCAAACATTTTTGGGAACTTTTTTTTGAATTGAAGAGCAACGCCAGCACCCATCACACCCACACAGTTTACTGTATTAATGCGGATGTCCGCATCATAATCAAAAAAATCACCTGTAACAAATTCTATCATCGTAGTCCCTTTTTTTCTAAAGTATCCTGCTTAAAAGCATCAATTTCCGCTTTATATTTTGCATGCCACATCCAATTAATTGCAGCTATGTCAGCCATATTTAGAGTTGATAGCATGTCAAAGTCCTTTTCATCGTTGATGATGTTCTGTAGTTGCACTGGGTCTCTATTTTTACCAAAAATCTCGCCTATTAAATCATGATAAATTACCAACATGCAAATCATCCTAATTTCGTAATTCGATAGGTTTTTAAAATCCTCATTAAGAATACGAGCAACCATTGGTGCTGCATCAGCGGGATGATCGGGATATGCTGGTTGCTTCCCTTTAGCCCATTTCTCCGCCGGCCCTTTTCCAATATCATGCAAATATGCAGAAATTTCAAGTATGTTTTTATCTGAATCGCTACATTTGTTATAGTATTCTGTTTTCTTTAATTGTTCTACTACATTGAGAGTATGATCACTAACATTTTCAGAATGAACATCATTTTCAGTCTCTAATTTATAAATCCCTTTTAGTTCTTTTATTGCACAAAAATCAGCTTTTAATTTTGCCAAGCAATCAGCGATATCTGCGAATAGATAGTCTTTTTTTTCCCTTTTCTCCCGGTTATCAATTAGAGTTTTAACTATATTTTCATATTTTTCCCTCAATACACGAGGTCCTGTAACTAGTAGGCTATTTTCCTGCCCGTGAACCATAAATTTCGTGAAAAAAAAGTTGTGTCTTCCAATCGGCGAATATTCAATTTTGGGAGAACTCTTACCGCTTTGGTCGAAAATATCAATTACTTTCTTCTTAGTTTTTTCATTGTAGACTATTATAGATTTAAAAAAATCCAATGGGACCGCTTGGTGGACCAATACTTCTGCCATCTTTTGATGCCTTTTTATCTCATTGGCACATCCCCATTTTTGTGAATCTATTTCTGGCCAATTTAAACTGGCCAAATCTTGTGGATTTGAATAAAAAGTTGGTGGTTCAGATGTATTGGCGGAGGCATCAGTAAAAACCACATTATCGGCCAATAATTTTTCAATTGGAACTGCTAAAATGATAATATCGTTTTGGTCAACATTTTTAGAATTTACAAGAGAAAGAAACATGGGATTTACAGAGCAAAAGTAGAAAGGAACATAGTCATGCACAGTGCCTTTGGGGCCACAGGTTACGGCCATCGAACTTCTACGTTCTTGTATGCTATACGATGCTACATTCACATGGTTTAATCCGGCTTCCTTTTTTAGATTCGTGGAAAGTAAACCATTACTGATTATAGAGCTAAGATTGTCAATATGTGTAAAATGGTAAAAATATCTATGTAGGTGTTCTTGTGGTATTTGGGGCATATTATTAATTGATAAAATTAGTATTAAAATAATATACCAAATTTAATGTTTTTTCCGGGTTTAATGGAAGGTTATATGGGGATAATTATATACATGTGCATGATTTAATTCAAGCTCTCCTTTGGCCAGAATTCATAACTTTCAGCATTTCATTAAAATGGACGAGTCATTGGAAAGGACAAGATAGATTTGATTGCAAATCCTGAATTCATGTTTTTTAGCAAATGATCATTTTGTTAACTGGGTGCAAATATTTTATATACAAATATACACATGTATATGTATATTTTCTTTATACTATCAGTTCTGACAGAGGTCTGATAAGAGAGACTCCCCCTTTCTTTTGTTACGAAAAGTATTTTTTCACCCTGGTTTGGCTGTGGGCCAGGAAGTTATTTCTTTAATAGCTACAACATTTTCTTGCGGGCTGGTTGTATTTAAATCAAATCGAACAGCTAATTTTAGAGTTGCAAGAGTAATATCTGGTTAGATATAGGGTTGGCTACGAAATGTGATTGTTAATAATCAATCAGCTTTTGAATTGTCGTTTGTGTTAATACTCGTATTGTAATTATTTTGCCACTTGTAAATGTAATTGTTTTAATTCATGCAAATCCAAACGGAAAGAGGATATAGAGTACCCAGCCCTATATTTATAAATCAATAATTCTGTATTGTGGCATTTCGTCATAGGTTCTACCATTTAACAGGCGACCATTTTTTTTCTTATTTGTTCCGCCCATTGCTTAAAGAAAAATGCAACATCTGAGGCCTTACATTGATCCATAATTTCAATAAAATTCGCCAAATGGGCATCTAGTACGCGTTTGTCAGAAATTACAGGGTAATTTGAAATTATACTTTATATTTTATCACTGTGTAAGTACTACATTGCTCAAGTAATCTCATCTGAAGGCGTTAATCTTTCGTAATCCGTAAAATTTAAATTCTATTGATTTTAGAGTGACAAAATTTTCTATCTATCATCTACCATACTAAGGCATTTGAGGTCTAATTTTGGCCATAATTACTTGTTCCTACAAAGTATTGTATAACTGGCTCAAATGAAGCTGCGATAATTGCGACTAAAATACTCCAAAGCAAAAATAGAATCCAATTGCTTCTGACAATTTCGATTATCCCTGACGGCGTAAGGCCGCAGACTTTAAAAATTGATACGTCAATTTTGAGCGAGCCACGATCAGCTAAGGTTAGTATTCTATCTATGATTTCAACCTTTCTTGTTGTGGACATATGAAGAGCTAAGTAATCTCCCTTCTCAAAAGCAATAGCTTCTTCTTTACCAGGTAAAGCATCTCTGTCTGTAATTGAATTTATCGCTGCAAGTTTTAGTAGCTGTCCATTAGGTTTATGTTTGGCGAACTTGTATGTGTATATATAGCCGAGTAAAATAGGAAGGTCAAATATGAATCGATCATCTAAATATGATGGACTTCCACCTAAAATTTTATATCTATTTGATATTGCTTCGAATCCAAAACTGGAATTTCTCATATTCCAATGCACCCAGTAATGAGTTTTATGCTTTTTGAGATAGCTATAAAATCCGTTGAGCATACTTTTCTCGAGAACATCAAAGTCGGAATCAGTTAGTGTACCGAGAGGTTTGTTCAAAATTTGAGCTTCTATTTGAATCGAGAATGTTTTAGTAGTGTTATTGCCTCTGTTTTTTACACAGATCGTTACTATCCTAGGGGTCCTGCCTTGTAAATTGAAAAATGATTCACAGCTATAATGTATAATGAGGGTTTTGTCATTTTCTTCTTTTATTTTGTTGACTATTTTCTTCCCTTTTTTTCTTTCTGAAAGCCTTTCAGAGTTTAAAAATGTCATTTCCCGAATTTTGGTGGTAAATATGAATGGGGTGGTTCGATATATCAAATTTATAGTTTTCTGATTTAATTTTTTGTATTAATAAATATATTATAATATGCTACGTTATGCACGTATATGCTGTGGCTGCGATTACCGGCAGCTATTTCGGGGCTTTTTTCCTTACGCTTCATTCATTAGACATAAAAGAACTGATCAGCAATGTAAAATTGAATAACACTAACCTTTTCAAACGTCATTTGTGAGCATTAAAACCCAACCAGTAACATTTTTACTCGATTAGCATACTACATTTTCCAAACTGCCGGTACTCTTTAGAGAGCGTGTTTGTGAGGAATGTAACTATAGCACCCCTACATTCTACAGAAAGATGTGGGGGATGGATAGGAGGGGTGACGGTAAGCTTGTACAGGCACTGAGCAGGGCAGAAAAAGAAAAGATACGTGAGATTGCTGAGGAAGTTACCAGTGGCTTATCTACCTCCATTTTCGGGGATCAGGAAAAGTAGTATAGAATTTTTTTTATCGTTTAGGACTGCATGACAATGGCGCTTGATTTTTCTTGCGCCATTTCCGCTTTAGGGTATTGAATGTAAATTATGAAAGCAAATATTAAAATGTTCCATAATTAAAGTTATGATTTTCTAATACATCAGTAGGTTCGTAATGGCCTCCCTGCCAATCAGGTCTTGAGCGCCCACGTTCAGATATAAGATGTAAGTTTCGCTTTGCCCTTGAGCAAGCAACATACAAGGTTCTTTTCGCGGATTCATCACGATTTCGGTCCGAAAAATGTGGAACGTAATCTTCTAATAAGGCAAATGCAATTACTGTATCGAATTCTGTGCCTTTAATTCCGTGAATGGTTGAAACAGTTATGCCATCCTTTTGCCTAAAGACTCTCCGAAAGCTTTCTATACTTACAATATATTCTTCTTCTTGATCGATGAGAGTTTGGATACGGCGTTCTGATGCCCGAAAAAAAGCGTCATATTGGTCTGTAAGTTGGGGCGATAATGTTTTGTCGATTGCAAAATGACGTAGGAATTGACTGAAGAAAAGACGTAAATATTCTATCCCCTCGTTTTCCTCTATTGCAATTTGATTTACAGCTTTAAGTAGCATATTTGCCGTAAGGTTATTGCAATCAAACCCCATATTTGTTAATTCAGCAATAATCTCTCCGGCCCATAACATGCGTCGTCTGTACATGTCAGGGGAGGGCTCGGTGAGTGCTATTCGGCATAATTTGAAGAAGAAGTTATCATGGTCACGGGCAAAAGGAGCCATTCCGGGTCCGTTAAAATTAAATTCAGGCATCCGGATCATTAAAGCACGGGTTAATGATGCAAGGGGAATCCATCGTGGCCCGATCACACATATTTGTTCTGGTGATATGTTAAGCACATTCACATTCTCAATAATTAGCCTTGCTATTTCTGTCACCAGGTCTTGTAAGTCAATGACGTTATTATAGGTGATTTTGCTTTCATAACTATGATTCAGACCACGTGGTTCAATTACATTATCAACGGTTTTGTAGTAATCAAAATACCTAATAATTTCGGCAGATGAACGGTAGTTACCAGTTAGGAATTTTTGGGTAAAATTTGTTTTCGATTTTGTGGCGAGTTCTTCTACAGTCATAGCGTACCCGCCCATACTTTGATAGATAGATTGATTGGGATCTCCTACGATGAACGCAAAAGTTTGACCAGGTTCCGCGGATAGTATTTTCGTTAGAATAGAATACTGGATTTCTTTGGTGTCCTGATATTCATCAACAAGTATATAAGCAAAAATGCGCGTTAGTATTTTGGCAACCACAGGGAAAGATTCGATGATTTGGTGGCTATGATAAAGAATCATCTCGAAATCCATCGTCCGATCTTCAATTAAGCGGGCATGGTAGATTCTTAGAATTTGCTCGATACTTGCGCGCTTATTAACAGTATGGTCAGAAATAACCATGCCCGTAGAAGTGTAGTAATAGCCACACTGATTTGCTCTGATATTAGGATTTCTATAGCCTCTGCAAATTTCGGACAGTAAATCTTCATAATCGTAAGGGCTACCAATCTTGAATCCAAATTTAAAGTCTTTCAATAAATGGTGATAAGGCCTAATAATCCAATCAAGACAGAATGAATGTATTGTACCAATCCAAAGCCTAGAGGTGTCAACACCCATAAACTCAATACGCTCTTTTATCTCTTCGGCAGCCGTATTGGTATATGTGATAGCAACTATCTTTCTTGACGGAGAGCTTAGCCTTTCTAGTTCGTAAGCAATTTTATAAGTTAAAGTACGCGTTTTCCCGGATCCTGGACAAGCTACTAATAATACGTTTCCTGTACAAAATATTGCATCTTCCTGTTCTCTATTTAGAGCGTCTTTATTCCACAGCCTCATCTTCCTCACATTTGCGTAAAAAATATTCCAATTGGCCATCTTCCAATAATACCCTGACATATTGGCGTAATTCGGTAAGGGTAATACTTCCTGAAATAAATTGTCTTAAAGGGTATTCGAGAATATCATTTTCAAGTATAATCTTTTCACGCCAAGCCATTTGGGTGCGATGCAGAACAATGCTTGAAATTGTTTGCCTGGAAAATTTCCCCTTCGCAAAAATAAGGGCATCCAACATGTAGGTTGGAATAAAAGTTTTCCAAGTTACTTTTTCCGAGAAATTTAAGGCAAACCATCCCTTTTTCATTTTTTGGGCAAGTAATAGTACTCGTTCGCCAAAAGTCGCACGCTCGTCAGAATTAAGTTCTGCTATAATTCGCTCTTGGTACCTCTCACTGTATACTTCACTAGCAATTAAGCAAAATTCGGCGCTGTTTCCAGCTTCAAGAAGTTCAATTTCGAAAGTTGTATTAGCATAAAACCCCTTAAGATAACGGTTCCCATTACAAAGGATCTCAAGTTCATCTTGGCGGCTTTTTCCTGCATTTTCTGCATCTGCCAAGTGCTTCTTCCTGGCCTTTTCGTCAGTATCATCACTTTCATCTTCTGCGTAAGAGCGGTATGCTGTATCAAGATCAGTGACAATGGCACATTGTCGGCGTATTCGAGTTTGGTGAAATATCTGCGCAACATTTTCAAATCCTGTACTACCGATATTTATTACGCTAATTCCTAACTCATCCAAACTGAGACCAAATATTTTTTGAACAAGAGTAGGATATAAGATTGCCTCGCCATCTCCTTCAACCAAAATGACTCCTTTTGCAAACAATAGGTTAGTTCTTATTGCATCAAGGTAACGTTGAAGCTTTGTTTTCTTCTCTTTTGTCAATCCTGTGTCTGGATGAAAGACCTCCGCATAGTTTTTTACTCTTCCGAGGATGTTTACGTTACTGATATTCGAAGCTTCAGAAATAAAAGTAGAATGAGTGGAATAGATAATCTGGGTATCCTCAAATGCTATATGATCGAAAAGTGTTTTTTGAATATGAGTATGTAGGTGAGCTTCCGGTTCTTCAATTAAAAGGAAATGAGCAATACGTTCATCCTTCTTTTTGGCTTTAAATTCCAAGAGCTTTAATGTCAGGAATATGAGATTTGCGCCCCCCAAGCTTAATTCATGAATTTCACCTTCATAATCTTCATCTGCCTCCCCAATATATAGGCCTAGTGACTGAAGTAGGCGTTCTGGAGCCGTGGGTAAATTAGATTTAATGGATAGCCGTGACGGTGAATAAGTTTCACCGACAGCCTCTTTTATAGTTGTCTTGATGTTGTGAGTAATTTCTTTTACACTATCAAGACTCTCAATATTATTATTAAGGTCTGCTATAGCCGTGGAGATTTGCGCAAAGTCTGCCGGATCGGATTCTTCGCCTTTACTTTTAAGAAGTGTAAGCAATGGGTTTACTCTATTGTTATGAAAATCGCTAACAACATCACGCAGTGCTTTAATGAATGTGAAATTAACATTTTTTGATACTGATAGTTGATGTGAAACTCTCACTCCAAATTTAGAAGCATCGAAGTCTACATTGAAATTGACGGATTCGAAATCGCCTACTAATTCTTTCACAGTTTCAGGATCAGAAAAATCAGCAGTACTTTTTCCCGTGAAAATTGTTTCATAGTCGTCGATCGTGATGGCGTTTATTAAGGCTTCTAAGCCCTCCTTGTCCCCAGGTTCTAATTCAGAAAGTTGTGATCTTATCTTAGCAGAGGGCCTAAAGAAAAGATTGTATGTGGCCCGCTCAACTATATTTCCTGTAATATCTCCAGTTTGATGTGCAAATAATGCCTGGACAGATTCATCTGCCGTAATTTCCGAAAATTCAATACTAATGATGATCCATTGTCCTCGCCAGTTTGGAATGCCTCGGTTAAAGTCCTTTTCCTGAAGCTTATGTGCAAATTTTATCATGTCATCATCTAGAAGTAGTCGAATTGCTTTAAAGACATTTGTCTTTCCAGAACCATTTTCGCCGATGATTGTATTGATTCCTTTATTAAATTTAAAAACAGCATTCTTGAAATTCCGGTAGTTAACCAGAGTGACTCTCGAAATATACATAACGGAAGAATATAGATTAGGGGTAGTTGCAACCATTCACATACTCTAATGTAGAAATATTTTCCCAGTTTTCATGATTTTGTAATATATTGTATTTATATATATGCGTGTTAAGGGGTTTGGATATTGCTTTTTTATAGCGAAGGAAATTATTTGTGTTGTGTTAGGGGAGTTAGACCCATTCGGCTTCCATAAGCGGAATATTATTTAAGTTATGTTACCTATATTTGCCTGTCACTACGCCTGACTATAACGGTTACACGCAATCAGGTTAGCATTACGGTTAGCAATAAACGCTCACCACTGTCAAACACAGAAATTACAAGGCATTACGAAGATACGTGCTACTCCCAAGGGGATCACTGGAGAGTTTCAAAGCCTGCGCTAGTCGCGGGCTTTGTTGTTTTAGTCTATTTCGTAGTCTATCAAAGTGCGGAATTGCTTTTCGTGGTTACTTAGTTTTATTTGGGTTGACTTATCGTTACTAATTTGCAACATTTAAAATTTAAGTTCTGATGAGATTATTATTTGTAATTCCCCACCGGGATCACAGGAGTTTGGCAAACCTGCGCATATGTAGCGCAGGTTTTTTGTTTTACTCTATAATTTATGCTATAAAAACCGGGAAGGGCTTTCAGTTGATGTAGCTTTGTAAAGAACGAACTATCTGCATGAATCTACGTTTTTTTTCGCGCTAAAACCCCTTGTTAAATTTTGATAAAAGCTCGCTTTATTTTACGACTTCACTCACAAAAATGACAGGAATAGCATTGGTGTAGTTTACAAAATCCGCGCGAATCGCATCTCTATTTGGAGCGATGGCCGCTTGATATTCACTTAAGCTTTTTACATAGTATGTACCAATGGCTATGAAAGGTAAAGTTTGGTTAGGAACACCACTCGCAAGGCCTTTTTCAATAGTATATTTAACCAAATTTGACCCTAAAATACCTGCCACCATGGGCATGTGCTTAGTTTCATAATATTCCATATTGAAAGTTTTACCCTCGGCATAAGGGTACATGACAGATATCTTAATTAAGCCTTTTTCAGTAACAGTCATGTCGTGTTTTTGGGATTTTCCAGATTGTTTTTTCTGACCAAATGTAATAAAACAAGTGGCTAAAAACAAAAACGATAAAATTAGAATGGACTTCATGGTTAATTGATTGTATGTTACAATTTATCGAAATTGTCGTTTGCTTTTCATTAGTAACTGTAAAATCGATATTTTTTTGTAATTTAAAACAAACGGATAATTCCCATAGTCCTTTGGTAGGTTTGCGGCGATCCGGGATCTTTTCCAGTAAGCAGAGGGATCGCAATTTCAGTGCTGAGTAACTTATTTTGTCGGAGTTATAACAATACTGGATGAAAATAAGGCTTGTACCATCGCGCCGAATCTTGCTACTTTTGCACACTAATTTAAGAGCTAACAGCATAACTAGTCTATTTCTTAGTCTATTAAAGTTGGGGTCAACCCGAATAAAGGTAAGAAGTAGAAACGCGAATTGCTGTTGCAGAATGCTTAATAACCAGCCTGTTAGGTGCGGTTTAAGTATTCCGGGGGAAGACTAGGAAATAGATCGGAAATCCCAAGGGGATCACAACAAAGAATACAAACAGTATCAAAGCCGCATAAATCGCACGATTTACGCGGCTTTTCTGTTTTGGGGCTATAAAGGTTTATCATTCAAAACGAAGGTGAATGGTAACATAAATGGTTACACTAGCAATACTTAAATTTAGTGTAACCTTTCTCGGATCAAGTTGAAAAGTTGGGAGATGTCCATAAATTTTAAGCATAAAGTTTAGTCAATCTATAAAGAAAGCATGCTACTGATCTAAGTCTGCCAGCTACCCGAAAGCCTTCACCGCGAATATTTTATAAGTAATTTTATCTTCGTTGTCGCTAAATACGTTTTTAAGATATGGGGCATTAAGAACCTCTATCATTATAGTCAGCATTACCTTTTATGTAGATACCGTCTAGGCTATACTTAGCACCCGCTAAGCACCTATAGAAGCAGTGCAGGAGAGGTGGACTTGATGCGGGGATGAGTTCCGGATGTATAACCGGGATGAAATTACATCAGCAAATGCATGGAGGTCAGCACTGGCCATAGCAGCGCTACTTCAGTACCAGACTGTAGCTGCGGAAAGAGATTTACTATTGAAAGGAAGCAGGTATAAAGGGATTATTTATCAAAATATCTCCGTGGGCAAGATGGCTTTATTCCAGTTGAATGATAGCTGGATATGCGTGTGTATAGGTAAGGTTAGAAAGCAATCTTGTCCGCTTGGGGTAAGTGCGTTTATGAGCATGTTTGGGGACCTGTGGCGCTGCCACCGCAATAATATCGGCGGCCATGTATTGTCTGTTGCCGGATGGACCATCCTTATACATCGCTCTTACCTGGAAAACTACTACCAGTGAGCCCTTCCCGGGTACCTCCAGCGAAACATTTGTTTCCTGGAAAGTGGTATCCGGCGCTATCATGAGCGTAACCGTTTCGCTACCCACCACCTGGCGGGATCTAAAATCAATACGGGTTGCGATCACTTTTACTTCCAGGGCAGCCAACCCTTTATACCCGGCGATGGTTTGTGCGGGAATATTTAATATCCCGTTAGGGAAAAGCCGGGGGGCCACCGGGAAGAAGCGATCTACTCCGGTATGCTGATTGAATCGGAAGCCTGTGATGGCGGCGTGATGATCGCCGGCAGCAATGAGTAGCCTGTTGAGCCGATTGATGTGGCCACCATCGCAATGAATATCCAGGTGGCTATAGAAAGCATGCCGGATAAAAGCGCCTTTCCTGCTGGCGATGCCAAAGCGCCGGGATGCGCGACGGGTAGCAGCCGTTTGCTGCACGCTTTCCGGCATGGAGCGCAGGAAGTAGTTGCCATTGCGCTTATACCCAATGAGAGGACCGAGTTTTCCCGTAAAGGGAATGACAGACATTTGTTTTGCCATGGGAGATTATTTTGATTACTATAA
>NZ_JBFREI010000018.1:0-111625 GCF_052114225.1 Chitinophaga sp. RAB17
CCATGTAAGATGATCACCTTCGCTAATCTCTTTTTATCTTATAAAATCTTAAAACAAAATCATCAAAATCAGTATAATCCTGCTCTAAGACAAAAACTCGAGTTGCTGATATACCTTCAGAAAGCGCCTATACTTTTCCTGATACCCTTCAAACTTACTTACGTCCGGCTTAAACACGGCTTCCGGCTCAGGGGTACCACTATCCGGCTCCGGCCATCCAAGCGTCCTCGCGGCCAGGATAATAGCTCCCAATGCAGACGCATCACTCTCCTCCTGTAGGTACATGTCCTGGCCAAAAATATCTGCCAGCAACTGAATCCAGCCTGGAGAGCTGGTGAAGCCTCCACTAACAGAAATTTTGTGCACCGGCCCTGCTGTTTCCGACAACGCTGTTTTAATGCTGTAAAGCGCAAAACAAATACCCTCCAGCACCGCTCGGGTAAAATGTGCGGAGGTATGCTGGGGCTGTATGCCTATGAAAGCCGCACTGGCGTGACTGTTCCACACCGGCGCCCTTTCTCCCAGCAAATAAGGCAGGCATAACAGCCGGCCGGGATCGGTCAATAAAGCCTCCTTCACCAGATCATTCAATGCGCTGAGTGGCTTCTGCAGGAAATCCCTTACCAGCCATTGCAGCACTACGCCGCCGTTATTGGTGGCACCTCCGGTAATATATACATCATCTGTCAGCAGGTAAGTAAAGAGACGTGCATGGGCATCTGTGAGCGGCTGCTGCCCCGCCATTCTTACCGCGCCGCTTGTACCGATAGTAAGGGTAGCATGCCCTTGGTCCATAGCACCACTACCTAATTGTGCCAGGCAGCCATCACTGCCCCCTATTACAAACGGGGTATTGGCCGGAATGCCCAGTTCGGTGGCAATATCTGCGTGTAGCCCTTTTATGATATGATTTGCCGGTACCGGTTGTGGCAGTTGTGCTGCCGTGATGCCAGCCGCCGCCAGTGCCGGCGCACACCATTGCAAAGTATGGATGTCGAACAATCCGGTAGCTGAGGCAATAGAATGATCTATAATATAATTACTGAAGAAATGATGGAAGATATATTCTTTAATACCGGGGAACTGCGCAGTTGCTGCAAACAGTGATGGCTGCTGTTCCCGGAGCCACATAATCTTGCATAGTGGCGACATGGCATGTACCGGGGTGCCCGTTTGCCGGTATATCAACTGACCTTCCGGGGTATTGCGCAATGCGAGCGCATATGACTCGCTCCTATTGTCTGCCCAGATCATCAGGGGTGTAAGCGGTACGCCCTCACTGTTGACCGCCAGGATGCTGTGCATGGCGCTACTAAAGGAAATGGCTGCTGGTGCTGCTCCCACCCGGGCTACCACCTCCCGGATCCCGGCCTTTACGGCAGCCAGTATCACATCAGGGTCCTGCTCGCTATAGGTGGGCTGTGGATGATGGGTAGCATAGGGCTGTTGAAAAACAGCCAGAATTTTGCCGTCCATTCCCCGCACAATCGATTTTGTACTGCTGGTGCCGATATCTACACCAATAATATACGCTGTATGATCACTCATATAAAAAACCTTCCTTTTTCCGCATTTAATTTATAGATTTAAAACCGGTGTTCTTCTAAAAAGTCTAAAATATCCACGCAAATGGCTTTCGAAATCAAAAAACAGGGGAAGGTTTATGACGTTTGTATTGTTGGTTCCGGTGCCGGAGGCGGTATGGCGGCAAAGATGCTGTCCGATGCAGGCCTGAAAGTAGCATTACTGGAAGCAGGTCCAAAGTACGACCCTGCCGACCCGGAGCAGGCCACTCAGTTAAAATGGTCATATGACTCTCCCAGAAGAGGTGCAAGTACCACCCGCCCGTTCGGCGACTTTGACGCATCGTACGGAGGATGGGAAATTAACGGTGAACCTTACACGAAAAAAGATGGCACCGAATTCGACTGGTTCCGTTCCCGCATGTTAGGGGGCCGAACGAACCACTGGGGCCGCATTTCACTACGCTTCGGACCACGTGACTTCAAACACAAAAGCTATGATGGCCTTGGCGATGACTGGCCTCTCAGCTATGATGATGTGGCGCCTTATTACGACCGGGTAGATAAGATGATTGGTGTATTCGGATCCAAAGAAAACATGCCCAATGAGCCTGACGGCTTCTTTCTACCTCCTCCCAAACCCCGGCTTCATGAGCTGATGGTGAAAAAAGCAGGCGATCGTTTAGGCATACCCGTTATCCCGGCGCGTTTATCTATTCTGACCCGTTCTGTTAATAAAGATCGCAGCCCCTGCTTCTATTGCAGTCAATGTAACCGCGGTTGTACCGTGTATGGTGACTTCTCGGCTTCTTCTGTACTGGTGAAACCTGCCATGAAAAGCGGACATGTAGACCTGTATACCAATGCCATGGTGCGGGAAGTCCTCACAGACGGCAGTGGTAAAGCCACCGGCGTAGCCTATGTGGATAAAACAGATCTGCAGGAATATTCTGTGAATGCTAAAGTAGTGGTATTAGCTGCCAGCGCCTGCGAATCTGCCCGTTTGCTGCTCAATTCAAAATCTGCCAAACATCCTAACGGGCTGGCGAATTCCAGCGGTGTGGTAGGTAAATATTTACATGATTCTACCGGTTCCTCCAGGGGAGGCTTTTTGCCGCAACTGATGGACCGTAAACGTTATAATGAAGATGGTGTAGGCGGCATGCACATGTATGTACCGTGGTGGGAAGACAACAAAAAGCTGGACTTTGCCCGTGGCTACCATATTGAATTCGGAGGTGGTATGCATATGCCATCTTATGGTTATGGTTTTGGTATGGAACACCTGAATGGCAAACAACCAGGCCGCGATGGCAAAATAAAAGCGGCCGGTGGCTATGGTGCTTCGCTGAAAGATGATTATCGCCGGTTTTACGGCGCCCACATCGGCTTTGCCGGCAGGGGCGAATGTATTGCACGGGAAGATAATTACTGTGAGATAGACCCTACGGTGGTAGATAAGTTTGGTATACCGGTACTCCGTTTCCATTACACCTGGAGTGACCATGAAATCAAACAGGCCAGGCACATGCAGGATACCTTTGAACAGATCATTCATGAAATGGGTGGTATTGCTACAGGTACCAAACCGGGTGCTGATACCAAATACGGACTGGAAAATCCCGGCCGTATTATTCATGAAGTAGGTACTACCCGTATGGGCGATGATCCGACCAAATCCGTACTGAATAAATTTAACCAGGCGCACGAAGTGAAAAATCTCTTCGTTGTAGATGGCGGTGCATTTGTATCCCAGGCAGATAAAAACCCTACCTGGACCATACTGGCCTTGTCTATGCGGGCTTCTGAGTATATTGTAGATCAATTGAAAAAACAGAATCTCTAATCATTTAAGCTTTTTTCATGGATAGAAGAGAATCACTTAGGGCCATTGCATTGGGTACGTTATCTGTAGGTACCATTTTATCAGCCACTGGTTGTGAAGATAAAAAAGGAACCGGTGATAAGAAAGGAGATGAAGTTGCCAAAACGCCCGGCTATGGCCGCACACCGGAAGAAGTAAAGCGGGATAAAGCATTGATGGAAGAGAGTTTCTTCACTCTGGAAGAAATGAAAACCATCACCATTCTGGCGGATATTATCATTCCGGCAGATGAACATTCCGGCAGTGCTTCTGATGCGAAAGTGCCTGAATTCATTGCTTTTATTGTAAAAGATATGCCGGAACACCAACTGCCCATGCGGGGAGGTTTACGCTGGCTGGATGTGCAATGTGCCAAACGATATAATAAATCCTTTGCCGACTGCAGTGAACAACAACGTATTGAAATCGTTGACCTGATTGCTTATCCGGAAAAAGCGAGTCCTGAAAACAGCCAGGGTGTTGCCTTTTTTAACAGGATGCGCAATCTGACTGCTACAGGGTTTTTCACCAGTAAAATAGGCATCAAAGACCTGAACTACATTGGCAATACCCCCAACGAATGGGATGGGGTACCTGCTGATGTGTTGAAGCAATATGGTTATGCCTATGATGAAAAAACATTGGCGACCTGCCTCAAAATTGAGGACAGAGGTAAGCTGATGACCTGGGACTAATGACCAAAATTGCTATTTCATAATTTAAATCCAGAAAACTTATCATCAATGATTCCAGAAAAAAAGAATGAGGGAGAAAACGGTGTCTCCCGCAGATCATTCCTGAGAAACGGTGCGCTTGCAGCCGCCGGTTTCATGATAGTTCCACGTCATGTATTAGGCCGGGGCTATGTAGCGCCAAGCGATCGCCTGCGGGTAGCAGGTATCGGTGTTGGCGGTAAGGGCTTCAGCGATATTTCTGAATTTGCTAAAGGTCCGGCAGATATTACTTTCCTGTGTGATGTTGACACCCGTCGTGCCGCGGAAGCAGTAAAGAAATTCCCTAAGGCTAAGTTCTATACTGACTTCAGGGAAATGTTTGACAAGGAATACAAAAACTTCGATGCCGTTTCTGTATCCACACCAGACCACACACACGCTGTGGCTGCCATGGGTGCAATGCAGCTGAAGAAAGATGTATATGTTCAAAAGCCATTAACACACGACATCTACGAAGCGCGTATGCTCACGCAGGGTGCCAACAAATACAAGGTAGTAAGCCAGATGGGTAACCAGGGCTCTTCCGGTGATGGTGTTCGTCAGCTGATGGAATGGTACAATGCCGGTCTTGTCGGTGATGTACACACTATCTACTGCTGGACAGACCGTCCCGTGTGGCCACAGGGCGTTCCCTGGCCAACCACCCGCCAGGATGTTCCTAAAGAACTGAACTGGGATCTGTGGCTAGGTACGGCTCCTAAAAAAGACTATGTGGATAACCTGGTGCCTTTCAACTGGCGTGGCTGGTGGGATTATGGTACCGGTGCTATCGGTGATATGGGTTGTCATATCATTGAACCTCCGTTCCGTGTACTGGGACTGGGCTATCCTACTTCGGTAGAGTGTAGCGTTGGTAGTGTATACGTAGGAGAATTTACACGAGGCTACTTCCCTGAAAGCTGCCCTCCTTCTTCTCATGTAATCATGAAATTCCCGGGTAAAAACGGCAAAGAAGTGACCCTGCACTGGATGGATGGCGGTATTCAGCCTGAGCGTCCGGAAGAACTGGGACCTAACGAAGTAATGGGCGACGGTGGTAATGGTGCCTTGTTCATCGGTGATAAAGGTAAAATGATGTGTGGCACTTATGGTATGTACCCTAAGCTGTTACCTACTAACCGCACAGATGGCGCATCTGTACCACAAACCATTGCACGTGTACCCGAAGGGCACTATGTACAGTGGGTGAATGCCGCTATTGCCGGTTATGGCAGCAAGCAGCAGAAATCACTGAGCTCACCATTCGACATTGCTGGTCCGCTGACAGAAAGCATCCTGATGGCAAACCTTGCGATACGTAGTTTTGATATCCGCAAACAAAAGTCCAATGGTAAAGGATTTGATTATCCTGGCCGTTATATCAAGCTGCTGTGGGATGGTAATAATATGAAGATTACCAACTTCGATGAGGCTAACCAGTTCGTGAAACGTAATTACCGCGATGGCTGGTCATTAGGGGTATAATTTATTTAGCTTTTAGCCATGGGCTTTTAGCTTTTAGAAAAATGCAGCGGAGATGATCTCCGCTGCATTTTCTTTTATGAATGGTGTGTTATTTTGTGTAGTCTGCCTGTTGCAACAGGTTGCTGTTTTTCCTGATTTCGTTAGCGGGAATGGGCAACAAATAATTCTTCGCTTTTACAAACTTACGATCCTGGATGCTAAACGGCCGGTATACGAAAGGATGTCCCGCAATCTTTGAACCGAGGACTTCAATACCTTTTGCATTTTCGTTAAACGCTGTTTCTGCATCTCTCCATCTGCGGGCATCGAAGAACCGATGTTCTTCAAAAGATAGTTCATAGCGTCTTTCATACTTTATCACCGCCAGCAACGCCGGGCCTGATACAGTAGTGGCAGGCATGCCGGCGCGTAACCGCACCTGGTTTACAGCATCACGGGCAAATGGCTCATTACCGGAACCATAGGCCGCTTCTGCATAATTCAGCAAAATTTCTGCGTAACGGAAAAAGATCCAGGACTGGTCGCCACGAAAGAATTGAGCGTCCAGGTTTTTATCCATGAACTTACGCATGTAGTAACCAGAGTAGGTACCATTCCAGTTTTCGATAGTACTGTTGCGGGTATCCAGTCCCCAAACACTGTCTGTGCCATTCACCGCTTCATACTTGCCGGTTTGTATAACCCCAATCGGATCGGTTTTAGCACCATCTGAAGGACGGGGTTTCCATTTAGCACCATCATAAAGAATAGTAGCGTAAAAACGGGGATCGCGGTTTTCATATGGGGCCTTCGCCTGCGTAGGATTGCTCCATGAAAAAGCAGAACCATCTTTCATCTGGTAACCTGATACAAAATTTTCAATAGGTACATTTCCTCCCCAGTTATGATAACCGTTGGGACCATTATACAAATCGTGAGAAGTCCCCAGCAGGGCTTTATCATACTGCTTTACAAATATCAGTTCAGGATTATCCTTATCCAGGAATACGCGGGTATAGTTTTCCGTTGGATCAGCAGTAGGCTTATAAAGACTGTACATGTTCATCTTTATAACGCTGTCTGCTGCATCCATCGCCAATTTATAACGCGCAGCCTGATCCCCTGCTGTATAACCCATTAACTCATTCGGTGCGTATTTTTTGTCAAACAGATCACTGGCTGCAAAAAGCAACATCCTCGCTTTCAGCGCCAGCGCGGCACCTACCGTTACTCTTCCTTTGCTGGAAACAGCTTCGTAAGATTTGGGTAATTGTTTTGCTGCCAGATCACATTCTGCTGCAATGAACTTAATACATTCATCAAAGGTGGCTCTTTTAATACTGAGAATTTCCTGTTCATCCCCCTTTATACTGAATGTTTTAGTGATCAATGGCACGCCACCATAATACCTTACCAGCAGATGATAATACCATGCGCGCATGAAATGTACCTCCCCGGTCATCCGTGTACGCTGGTTTTCATCCGTGAATGGTACAGATGCTACTTTTTCCAGGAACATATTACAGTTGCGGATGGCTTTATAGTGTGCATCCCATCTGGCAAAGTCGCCGAGTGCACCCGGATCATCTGCAGAAGCATTTCCCTGTACTACCCGGGAAGTATTATAATCGTGGATAAAGCGGCTTTCGTCCGTCATAGAAGAAAGCATGACTTCATTAAACCCCGGCCGCATCTGTACATACAGGTCATTTACAAATGCCTGCACCAGACCAACATCTTTCCATACATCTCCTTCTTCGTATTCATTGAGTGGTTTCTTTTCGAGGAAGTCCTTATTACACCCAGTAGTGGCTGCACATAACAAAAAGGCTCCTACTATATATTTGATGACTGTTAATTTTTTCATGGCTCGTTAATTAAAAAGTTACATTTAATCCCACGTTGTAAATTTTGGTTTGCGGATAGAATTGTCCACTACCGCTGGGAGCTTCCGGATCAAATATTTTCACTTTGTCAATGGTCACCAGGTTCTGGCCACTTACGTATACCCGGAGGTTTTGCAACCCTACCCGCTTGCAAACATTGGCAGGAATATTATATCCAAGATCCAGTGTTTTCAAACGTACATAGTTGGTGTTCCAGAACCAGAAAGTATTAGGGCGATTTACCCAGTACTCACGATCGCGGTCATACGCTCTTGGCCAGGAGCCATTAGGGTTGTCTTCTGTCCAACGATCTTTTACATACGCCATCGGGAAATTGCCTATCAGACCGGATTCTGTGCGCAGGTACTGACTGGCACCAGTAGCACCCTGCCACAACATCGTGAAGTCGAAGTTTTTGAATTTAGCAGTCATGGTTAAACCAAAGATCCAGGTAGGATTTTCTGTACGGTCCATGCGAACTCGATCCAGGTCATCAATTACTTTATCGTTATTAACATCTTCAAAAATCACATCACCCGCTCTGGCTCCATCTAAGTGAATACTGTTTTTTACGTCTTCTGCAGTTTTATAAATACCAATGGCTTTATAGTACAACGCAGATCCTATCTGTTTACCGGTAGCCTGTTGATATGCTGGCAGATTGGGGGTTTCATCGAAATACAGCACTTTGTTTTGTGCATGTGTAACCGTTCCGATAATTTCATAGTGGAACTTTTTGATGTCGTTCTTATGACTCAGGACCATTTCAAATCCTTTGTTTTCCACCTTGGCAATGTTTTCCTGTGGCAGCGTCATACCGGTATAGCCGGGCATAGACAGGCTACGGCTTACCAGGATGTTAGATCTTTTGGTCATAAAATAATCTCCTTCGAAGGCCAGTTTGTCTCCCAGTATTTTGGCTTCTATCCCAAAATCATAGTTGTTGGCAACTTCCCATGTAATGGCTTCATTGGGAGAACGCAGCTGATAAAGTCCTTTATTAAGATCTCCGCCCAACATCACGCCTCCGCCACTAAAGCCATAAGTGCTCAGGTATTGGAAGGGGTCGATCTGGTCATTACCCATTTGTCCCCAGGAAGCACGTAGCTTAAAGTAGTCCAGTGTGCGAATGCTTTTCTTCCAGAAGTTTTCGTTAGACAATACCCAACCGGCAGAAGCTCCCGGGAACAGGCCCATGCGGCGGCCTTCGGGGAAATTCTGCGAGCCATCATATCGCATATTATAATCAAAGAGGTACGTTTCCTTATAATTATAGGAGATACGACCGAAGTAGTTGCGGCGGGCATATTCGAAACCACTGCCACTATTATTCTTTTCTTTATCCCCGCCTAAACTCAGCTGATCCAGTTTATCGCTGATAAAGTATTTCCGGTTAGCTGAGAAGTTATCATTTCTTAAAGTAGCCTGTTCAAATGCAATGAAACTGCTTAAATTATGCTTGCCAAAGGATCGCACATAATTCAGTTTGACGTTAACAGTCGTTTGTCGCAGGGTACCATATTGCTCCGACAGTTCCGGAGCACTCACCCCTCTGGAACCTGCATTCAGTTTATGTGTGGGATCATTCACATCTGCCAGGGTATATAATGTCCATGGTTTGATATATGATTTATAGAAATCAAAATTCTGGTCATATGCAAAGCTACCATCCACGAATAAGCCTTCTACCCAAGGAATATTCACCACTGCCGACATATTGGTGTTGATCACATAGTTTTTATCATTCGTGTAGCCAATTGCGTTAGTACCTGTTACCACTGGGTTATCGCCATACTCAATATCCGGTCCTGGCAGACCATTGGGCCAGATGGCATTTTCAGTGGGGCGACCGCGCATCAGTGAGCGGAAAATAGATCCGGCACTGCGTGGAGGAAAGTTCCTGTTTTCCAGGCGGCCGGCCAGATCGAAGCGCAAACGGATATAATCATTTACAACCGCATCGAGGTTAGCCCGTACGTTCTGTTGTTTATAATTAGTGGCACTGTTCTTATAAATACCATCCTGGAATAATGATCCCAGGGAAACGTAATACGACATTTTCTCTGTGCCCCCGCTGAGCGACAGGTCATGCCTGTTTTGCAAAGAATATTTCTTGATGGCGGCATCATACCAGTTGGTATTGGGGTACAACCATGGATCGGAGCCATCTCCAAATTTTTTGATTTGTTCATCTGAGAACTTCGGGGCATCGCCGCCATATTTTAAAATTTCGTTTACCACCTTTGCGTAGGTAGGTGCATCCGCCATTTCGGGCAGTCTCGTAGGCGTAACAAATGATTGGTTAAAACCATAGCTCAGTGTAGGCTTTCCTCCTTTCCCCCGCTTGGTAGTAACCAGGATAACGCCATTCGCTGCACGCGAACCATAAATGGCGGCAGCCGCATCTTTCAGAATAGATACACTCTCAATGTCGTTGGGATTCATGCGTTCAAAGCCATCGCGCGGGAAACCATCGATCACCACCAGTGGATTACTGTTGCCCAGTGTACTGCGGCCGCGGATAAAAATCCGGGAACCATCGTAACCGGGTTCTCCACTGTTGTTGACGGCGATAATACCTGGAATGCGTCCTACCAGTGAGTTGGAGATGTTAACGTTGGGCGACTGCTGTAGCTCCGCTCCTTTCACAGAGGATACTGCGCCGGTTTTGGTTACTTTCTTTTGTGTACCATAACCAACTACTACATACTCGTCCAGTGTTTTCTGGCTTTCTTTTAATACCACATTAATAATGCCTTTTCCTTCCACCTTTACTTCCTGTGGATCAAAACCAATATACTGGAATACGAGTATCCCATCTTTTTTTACATCGGTCAGTATAAAGTTTCCTTTTTCATCGGTAGTGGCGCCTTTTTTTGTGTCTTTCAACAATACCGTGACGCCTGGTAAAGGGTTACCATTGATGTCTTTTACTTTACCCTTTACACCGGGATTACCTTGTTGCCATACACTTGGTATAGGCGTACGCGCAGTAACAGCGCGAGAGGTGGTTGCAAACAGGCATAGCAATAGCATAGCCTTTGCATAACGTGGATTCATGCTACAAGTGATTTAGGATGATGAAATTTTGGTTTGCTATTTAGTTTTCTATTAAACTAAAGCGTTAATCATATCATGCGTGATTTAGGATGTTCAAATTTTGGTTTGCTACGTTAGTTCACTAATTTGGTTTTCCAGGCCCCTCAAGGGCGTATCGCGTTACAAGTGAAATTTTTTTTGTTTGTTAAGGGTTTATTATATCGATCAAACGGGAAATCATGTCTTTGTAAGTTATCTCTAAAAGCTTTAATTATTTTCTAAAAATAAATGTACTTTTTACAATTATCTTTAAAATTCGTTGGCTTAAAAAAGAATTATTAGCATTTCAACAATCCCAATACGTTGAAAGTAACTTTTACTCCCTCCTGCCCGTTTAGGGTATACGTATGAATAAGAAGGGTTTATGGTTATCCACAGCCAATAAATATCTACAACGGGACTGTCATCTTTCGGCAAAGGCTATACGCACTGTTGCTGCAGGGTATGTATTTCCCGGCAACCTATCACCTGTAGCGGGTACAAACACATATTTCATCAAAATTTCAAATATTCAGACACCTATGTTCAAGCAAAAGTGCTGGTTGTTTATGCTGACTGTATGCATATTCATGGCCTGTAACAAGAGTACTACCAATATTAATTTCCCGGATCCTAATGTGACCAATCCTGAAAAATCACCCATCTCCGATAAACAGGTGAGTAGCGCTGTGCAGGGTATTATATTAGATGAAACTAACAAGCCGGTAACCGGAGCCACCGTAAAATGCGGAACCGCCACCGTTACCACCGATGCCAGTGGCAGCTTCCTGTTTCCTAAAGTAACGGTAAATGAAGTGGCTGCAGTAGTTACTGCAGAGAAAACAGGTTATTTCAATGGCGTTCGTACCTTTCGTATAGCCGCTCCCGATAAGCTGCAATATGTTCAGATTCAATTGCTGCCCAAAAAGGCATTGGGTGTTTTTGATGCTGCTACCGGTGGTACCGTTACTGTTTCCAATGCACAATTCACCTTTGTCGCACAGCAGGTATTAGGTGCGGATAACAAACCCTATTCCGGCAAAGTATCCCTGATGTATGCGCCCATTAACCCGGAAAGGACTGACTTTGCGGATATCATGCCTGGTGATCTGCGGGCTATCACTAAAAGCAATGTACTTATGGGACTGCAGTCATTTGGTATGATGGCCCTGGAACTACAGAGTGAAGCCGGAGCAAAACTTCACCTGGATACCAGCAAATCAGTATCCTTTAAAATGACAATTCCTGCCAGCCTGCAAAGTCTGGCTCCTGCAACCGTACCGCTCTGGCACTTTGAAGATAGTTCCCGCGTATGGAGGGAAACAGGCAGTGCCACCAAAACCGGCGACAGCTATACGGGTACTGTAAAATACTTTTCTACCTGGAGTCCTGCTGCTCCTTTTTCAACAGTTAATTTCCGGGTGGTACTGCAGGATGCAGATGGCACTCCTTTATCTAATGTATCATTACATATCAAAGGAAACAGCGGCCGTTATTCTGCGGGGCATACCAATGAAAATGGCTTGTTCAGCGGACATATAGTGAAAGGAGAAACACTGACATTGAAGGTGGCAGGAAGATGCAATGTGGCGGTTGACTCCCGTAATATCGGCCCCTTTGCCGACAGTACCAGTCTTGGTATGCTGAGGTTAAACATACCGGCTGCTCAGTACATTCATTTCAGCGGTGCAGTAACTTCCTGTACCAACACTCCTGTAAGGAATGGCGCAGTGTATATAAATATAGATGGTGTGGACTACCGTTACCTGGTAACAGACGGCAAATATGCGATTGGCATTATCCGCTGTAACGCCGACAATACCACTGCTAATATCAGGGCAATAGATGCAGATACCAATAAAACGTCTGTTATCAACATGCCGGTATCAACAAATACTTATGTAAAAGACCTGGTGGCTTGTGGAGAGTAAAATAACTCCTTCCATATCAAAATCAGGCTATAACAGGTAACAGATATTATTATTAGGCCATTAGCATAAAGCTAATGGCTTTTTTTGCATAAATTTATACTTATCAGCGTTATAGGAATATCAAAGCATATAGTGTTATGGAAAACCGTTACTTTCTCATAGCTATTCTTGCAGCAGCTACCCTGCTGTTTTCCTGCAGTAAGGAAATGAGCCGGGAAGGTGATGGCACACTTCCTCCTACCAGCACCTGCGACTACGCCCCTTATACCAACCACTCCTCCTTTTCCTACATGAACGTTAACAGCGCTAAAGACACCATTAAATATACCTTCACCGTTTCCGGAGATACGACCATTAATGGCAATGTGTATAAAATAGTGGGAAACGACAGCGTATTCACCTGCTCAAACTGTAAGGATGGTATCTATACACAAGTAGCCAGCATTCTTACCTTTCAGGGGTATAGTGCGGATGATCTGCGGCTGACTTATCTGAAAGACAATGTAGCAGCAGGCACTACCTGGCGGGACACCATCACCGTTAACAATGGCGGAGCCAGTACTTCCGGTATTCTCGAGTTTACAGTTACCCAGAAAGATGTGACCAAAACAGTGAATGGTAAAGATTACGCACAAGTGATTGCCGTAAGAATGGATGCTTACGCACTGGTACTCAACAATCCTGTTGCTGTGGGTACCATCTCCACCAGTTATTATGGCAAGGGCATTGGCTTAATAGAAGCAGATCAGTTACACGATACCACCACCATTCTTTCCTATACATTACAGCCTTAATAATCTTTCCACACCATGGTGAGCAGACGTTCTACTGCCCTTCTTACACTGGTCGCGGATTCATGATGATTATTTACCAGCACACTAAATACCAGCTGTTTATTTTTCTTTGTTACCAGGTAGCCGCTCAGGGCCACCACCCCGTTTAATGTACCCGTTTTCGCGTGTACAGCCGGCTGTTGATAGTAGTTCTTCAACGTCCCCTTCCCTCCGGTGGGAAATATCTCCCAGAGCCTTTCCTTTGGAAACTCCTGCTGCATGAGGGTGAGTACAGAAACAAAATCCCGGGGCGTAAATAAGTTATACCTGGAAAGACCGGATCCGTCCTTCCATTGCGGTGGTTGTGGCATTACTTTCAAGTCATGAGACAGCAGATATTCCATCATACGATCACTGCTGATGGTATCCCAAAGACGGGACGATGCCATCATCAGTGTTTGTTCTGCAAAGAAGTTATCACTGCGGTGCATCATGGGGATAAACAGGGAATCGGCAGGGATACTGTTCAATATGCGAAACCTTGCTGTGGGCGGTATAACTGTCAGTCCTATACGCTTATGCAACGTGTCTTCCAACCGCTGCCGCAAATCCTGTACAGAGCCCGTAATAAAAGGTACTTCAGCGGCAGTCAGCCCTTTATCTTTGGGGTTATATTTCAGGAAGAAGAAATTATTACGCTCCTCCCTGGCGGTGATCGTTTCACTAAGGGTATCATCTGCGGTAATATCCAGATCATAGGTAGCAGGTACAATACTGCTGGTATCTCCGTGGTGGCGGATGCGCGCCACATTTCCGTACATGGGAAATTCATTTAGTTCCGGTTGATAATCATCTGCGTAATCATTCCAGGCCCAGCCCGAACCGTAGCGCAGGTTGGTATTCACGCCAGGTACCAGGTAAATCTTTTTAGTGGTTTGTTGCAGCAGCTGCAACAGTGGTTGGTAGGTGTACTCCGGATGCAGAAAGGAGGGGTCGCCCATTCCCTTCACAAATAATGCGGTATCGTTTTCATAATAGCGGGCGGCGGGCAATGAGTCGCCTAACAACTTCAACCCTGCGTAGAGGGAGAAGATCTTCATATTGGAAGCGGGGGTAAAAAATTTATTGTCCTGATACTGATACCAGTATTTGCCGGTGGCCGGTTCATAAATACAGATGCCCACGTGGGCCTGTTCCATAGGTGCTCTGTGTAACAATTCCGACTCTGCCCATTTTTTAATAGCCGCTACCTGTGCGGTGGCAGACGCTAATGAAAACAGCGCGGTCATTACCAGGAGAGTTCTTTTCATAGCAGGAAATTACGAATTGTACTGTACGAAATCAGGGACTTGTGAAAAGATCTGTTGACAAATCTCTCCGCAAATCCCTGATCCGTTATGTTAACTTCTTACTTTTTATCAGGTAAAATATTTGGTAATACCTGGTTTCGCATAAGCATAATTACCAGATGCGTCCGGCATTACCGGTGGTTGTGCATCAAATGAATATGTTTTAGGATGCAGATCCAGACCTGAGTTCAGGGCAACATTCCAGTCGATTACCTGACCGGAATAAGTTGCCAGACGGCCTATAATAGCAGAAAGGGTTGTTTGAGCACCTCTTTCCGCATCTGCAAACTTGTATTCTCCTTTGGCGATGGCTGCAAACAGTTCATCGTGCTCTGTCTGATAAGGGTTATTTTCCTTTTTCTTATCAAACTGGTACAGCACTTTTCCTTTGTGATCCACAATCTGCGCTTTATCGCAGAAGATGCGGCCTTTGGTGCCCACAATTTCTTCATCCACTTTACTTGGCGCATCTTTCCAGTGGCGGCACTGGCTATTCATCACCACACCGTTAGCGTAACGATACTCTACATAGTGGTGATCATAAATTTCACCGTACTCTTTGCCGGTACGAACGGCGCGACCACCCATTCCACCAGCAGTTGCAGGCGTATCACCCATAAACCAGTTGCCTACGTCAATATTGTGGATATGTTGTTCTACGATATGATCACCACACAGCCAGTTGAAATAGTACCAGTTGCGCATTTGATATTCCATCTCGGTATATTCAGGTTTACGTGGTTTTACCCACAGTGCGCCCTGGTTCCACCAAACCTGTGCAGACACCATATCACCGATAATACCATCTTTATAGCGTTTGTACAGTTCGCGGTAGGAATTCTGGTAACGGCGTTGTAAACCTACTACTACGTTCAGTTTTTTTGTTTTGGCCACTGCAGCAGCTTCCAACACTTTTTTGATGCCGGCCGGATCTGTTGCTACCGGCTTTTCCATAAACACATGTTTACCCTGGCGGATGGCTTCTTCAAAATGAATAGGCCTGAAACCCGGAGGGGTTGCCAGTATTACCACATCAGCGAGCGCAATGGCTTGCTTGTATGCGTCAAAGCCAATGAATTTGTTGCCTTCCGGAACATTTACCCGGCTGGCTTTATCGCCTAAAGCTTCTTTAATATTGGAGTAACTGTCGCTCAGTCTGTCGGGGAATGCATCTGCCATTGCCACCAGTTGCACGTTTTCTTTAGTGCTCAGGGCTTGCGTAGCAGCGCCGGTACCGCGACCACCACAACCGATCAGCGCGATTTTAATGACGTCGGAAGATCCGGAAAAAAAGTTTGCTTTAGATAAGATAGGCATCGCCAGCAAACCACCCGCAAGCAAGGACGTTTGCTTTACGAATTCGCGGCGGCCTTCACCGTGGGATTTCTTTTCGTTGTCCATAAATGAATAAGATTTTTAGATTTTAGTAGTTTGAATCTTTCTAGCGTGCACCTTTATATTTCGCGATCATTTCTTCAAAAAATTGTTCTGCTTCTGCTGCTGTTGGCTGTTTTGCGGGTCTCACGATTCTGAATCCAACAAAGGGCGCATCAGCGTTCCACCAGGAGCTTTTCGGAATTTGCGGATCCCGGCGGTTCCAGATGGGGTCTGATTTTAAACGGGCTGCGCTGCGAAGCAGCGGGGCTTCGTCCTGGAAGCTGCCGCCTTTCAGCAGGCGGGGTGTTTTTGCAGTAGGCACTGTCCAGGGATCCTGGTCTTTTGCACTGGCTACGCCATTTTCATCGTATTGGTCCAGTGTCCATTCTTCTACGTTGCCCAGCATATCATATAATCCCCAGGCGTTAGGTTTCAGCTGACCTACTTTATGGTATTTCTGCTCACTGTTTCCTTTGTACCAGGCATAGTCCTTCAGTTGGGAGGCATCCGCGCCAAAAGGATATGCGGTAGCAGCACCGGCCCTGCAGGCATATTCCCATTCTGCCGCTGTAGGCAGACGGTAGAATATACCGGTTTTGATGTACAACCATTTGCAATACATCAGGGCAGCGTACTGACTCATACTATTCGCAGGGAAACCACCAGCCTTGCCCATTCCTAAAGTCAGATCAATATATGGCGGACTTGGACGGGTCATACCATCCGGCACCGGTGTTTTATCTTTTTCGGCATCTGAATAAATATCGTATTCGTCAAAAGTCACTTCTGTAGCGCCCATCCAGAAGTCAGAGATCTGCACATTCTTAGCGGGACCTTCGTCCTTATTCCTCCCTTTTTCATTATCTGGGCTTCCCAGTTTAAAACTGCCCCCTTTAATGGGTACCATCTTGAAACGGACATCAGTGCCTGGAATTTGCTGGCTATAAGCTTCGAACACCTGATTTGATTGCGCTATTGCCACCTGGCCGAGTAATCCACTCAGCAGTAAGGCCACATACGGTTTAGTCATCTAACGTGATTGAAAATATAAGTGGGTGAATCTAAAAAAAACTAATCTGGAATGCAATATTTTTTTATGAGTGCGAAAAATGGCTGATGAATTGAAAATTTTTCATGAATATTAGCATTTCCTTGCAAAACCTATTAAATTTAGCCTCCTGTCATTTACACAATCAACCTAACGTTATGGAAAGAAGAAAATTCCTGCAAAACGGCACCCTGGCCGGCATTTCGGCACTGGCACTTGGCAGTATCGGCAACACAGCACAGGCGGCAGCAGGCAACAACGATAAAGATGTAAAAGGAAAACCCTTTAACATGAACTATGGCCCGCATGATGGTATGTTTAAAAACAGTGCCGGCGGTGATTTCCTCGACCAGATAAAGTACATGTACGATCAGGGATTCCGCTCCATTGAAGACAACGGAATGTTAGGCCGCCCTGCTGCCGAACAATCTAAAATAGGCGACCTGCTGAATAAATTAGGTATGCAGATGGGCGTGTTTGTGGTAGACACCGGCAACAACTGGAAAACTTCGCTGGCTTCCGGCAAACAGGAATTTAAAGATGCCTTTATCAAAACCTGTAAGGAAAGCCTGGAAACCGCCAAGCGCTGCAATGCCAAATGGGCCACCGTTGTTCCGGGATACTTTGACCGCAACCTCCCGATGGGTATACAAACGGCTAATGTAATAGATGCGCTGCGCGCCGGAGCAGAAATATTTGAACCGCATGGCCTCATCATGGTACTGGAGCCGCTGAGCGACAACCCCGACCTGTTTCTCCGCACAGCAGAACAAAGCTTTGCGGTATGTAAGGCGGTGAAAAGTCCTTCCTGCAAAATATTATACGATATCTATCATATGCAACGCAATACCGGCAACCTGATTCCTGTAATGGATATGTGCTGGGATGAAATTGCTTACATACAAATAGGTGATAATCCCGGCCGCAAAGAACCCGGCACCGGCGAAATCAACTATAAAAATATCTTTAAGCATCTCCATAAAAAAGGATACAAAGGGGTACTGGGCATGGAACATGGCATGGCCGGACAAGGTAAAGATGGTGAAGCAGCCCTGATTAAAGCCTATAGAGAAGCAGATAGTTTTTTATAAGAATTACGAATTATGAATTACGGAGTGACTGGGAGACCTGCAGCAGATGCTCTCCACACAACTCCGTAATTCATAATTCGTAATTCGTAATTCTTTTTTTTTCGTTAACTTAACTAGTAAAACAATCTGCTATGGGTTTTCTGATCCGTATACTAGTTAGTGCATTGGCTGCCATGTTAACCGCTTACCTGCTGAAACCGGCAGTCAAAGTAGATACCTTTGTTACAGCCCTGATCCTGGCGTTGGTATTGGCGTTATTAAATGCCCTGGTAAGGCCGTTGCTTGTTATCCTCACGTTCCCGGTAACCATTGTTACACTGGGCCTTTTCCTCTTTGTTATCAATGCCCTCATCATTTTGCTGGCGGCGAAGCTGGTACCCGGCTTCAAAGTAGACGGCTTCTGGTGGGCATTACTTTTCAGTATTATTATGACCATCATCAATAGTGTGATGATCAATCTCGCGGGCAATAACAACAACGACTAGCCTTTACTGCCTGTTAAAAAGCCAACCCATGTATTTCGACCGGTCAGACCTGAGCGATTCGCAATTACTGTCTTTCTATAAAGCCTTGCTTTATCCACGGCTGATAGAGGAAAAAATGCTGCTGTTATTGCGACAGGGAAGAATAAGTAAGTGGTTTTCGGGCATAGGCCAGGAAGCTATAGCTGTAGGTGCCACGCTGGCACTGGATGCTGACGAGTGGATCATGCCCCTGCACCGCAACCTGGGGGTATTTACTACCCGCGAAATGCCGCTGGACAAATTGTTGCTGCAGTGGCAGGGCAGCGAGCATGGCTACAGTAAAGGGCGGGAACGCTCCTTTCACTTTGGCAGCACCCCACATCATATCTGCGGCATGATTTCCCATCTGGGTCCTCAGCTTTCTATTGCTGATGGTATCGCTCTCGCACATCAGCTTAAAAAAGAGAAGAAAGTATCCCTCGCCTTTACCGGCGAAGGAGGTACCAGCGAAGGAGAATTCCATGAAGCCCTCAATGTGGCCGCTGTATGGGGTCTTCCAGTTATATTTATCATTGAAAACAATGGCTACGGACTTAGCACTCCCGTAAGCGAACAATATCATTGTGCCAACCTGGTGGATAAAGCCATCGGGTATGGCATGGAAGGCGTACAAATAGATGGCAACAACCTGCTGGAAGTATACCAAACGGTGCGTACCGCGCGGGCCTACGCCATAAAGGCGCAAAAGCCGGTGTTAATAGAAGCTATGACCTTCCGCATGCGTGGCCATGAAGAAGCCAGCGGCGTTAAATACGTACCTCCTGCCCTTTTTGAAGAATGGGGTAAAAAGGATCCCATTCTGCAATATGAGACCTGGCTGCAGGAAAAACATATTCTTACCACAGCAGATATCGCTACGATCCGTGATGAGCTGAAACATCAGATTGAAGCAGACGTGGCCAGAGGTCTGGTAGATACGCCTATCATTGCAAACACGAAAACAGAAATAAACGACCTGTATGCCCCCGCACCTGCTGTGGTGGCCGCTGCGGGACCGTCTTCCGAAAAACGCTTTATCAATGCACTATCCGATGGCTTAAAACAAGCCATGGAAAAACATCCGAAGCTGATCCTCATGGGACAGGATATTGCGGAATACGGCGGCGCCTTTAAAATTACAGAGGGTTTTGTGGAACTTTTTGGGAAAGACAGGGTACGCAATACGCCCCTATGCGAAAGCGCTATCATAGGCGCTGCGCTGGGATTGTCGATCTCCGGATTCAAGAGCGTGGTAGAAATGCAGTTTGCCGATTTCGTTACCTGTGGATTTAACCAGGTGGTGAACAACCTGGCCAAAATACATTATCGCTGGGGACAACATGCCGATGTAGTGATCCGCATGCCCACCGGTGGCGGTGTTGGCGCCGGTCCTTTTCACTCACAAAGCAATGAAGCCTGGTTTACACATGTTCCCGGTCTCAAGGTGGTGTATCCTGCTACGCCGGAAGACGCCAAAGGCTTGCTCACAGCGGCTATTGCCGACCCTAACCCGGTGATGTACTTTGAGCACAAAGCCCTTTACCGCAGCATCAGTGGCAAGGTACCAGAACATTATTACACTATTGAAATAGGCAAAGCCGCGCTGGTACAGTCCGGAAACGATATCAGCATTATTACCTATGGCAGTGGGGTACACTGGGCCATGGAATATGCGGCACAGCACCCGGAAATCTCTATCGGTATCCTGGACCTACGCACCCTGGTACCGCTGGATTATCCCGCCATCCGGGAGATCGTAGCTGCCACCGGCAAAGTACTGGTGCTCCATGAAGATACCCTTACCGGAGGCTTTGGCGCCGAAATCAGCGCCTGGATAGCCGAACACTGCTTCTCTCTGCTGGATGCCCCGGTGATGCGGTGTGGCAG
This sequence comes from Chitinophaga sp. RAB17, assembly GCF_052114225.1. NCBI lineage: Bacteria > Pseudomonadati > Bacteroidota > Chitinophagia > Chitinophagales > Chitinophagaceae > Chitinophaga > Chitinophaga sp. RAB17. The sequence continues at coordinate 20,488 of NZ_JBFREI010000018.1, forward strand.
CCTGGACACTCCGATTCCTTTTGCAGGCACACTGGAAAAAAATTTTCTCGCCAAATCAAGACTGGACACGTATATACAGCAATTAACCGCCTGGTAATACATCCTTTCATTGGGAATATGCCCCGAAAGTTTTAATTTGCATCCGGAATTAAATAAATCATTATACTATGTTGATGAATCTTTTAACAGTAGTACACACCACCAACTTTTATAAAGTTGGCGATAGTATTGGTCATTTCTTGGCACCTGTAGCCATTATAGTTTTTGCTGCTATGTTTATCTACGCCTGGGCGAAGTACGCAAAACTCTAACAGCACCGCTTTTTCACATCGCACTATAAAACAAAAGGCTTCCTTTAAACGGGAAGCCTTTTATATAGCTGCTAGCAGATCTTTTTATCCTTTCGTAAGCGTTTTCTCTATCAGTGCCTTTAATGCCGGCTCAGACGGACGTGGCGCATCCACACTTACAATATTGCCCTTCTGGTCAAATACCATAAAACGGGGAATTCCTTTGATATCGTAGCTTTTCGTGATATCGCTCCAGCCGCTCATAAAAATCTGAGTACCCTTCATTTCCTGCTTCTTCACAAAATCTATCCACTTTTCTTTGTCTTTTGCTTCATCTACAGAGCAGCCCAGGAACACCACATTTTTGCCTTCCATTTCCTCTTCCAGCTTACTGAGATGAGGCATTTCCTCTTTGCAGGGACCACACCAGGTAGCCCATACGTCTACTACCACTACTTTTCCTTTCAGGTCCTGCAGAGATACTTTATTACCCGTTACATCCACACCAGAGAAGTTAATGGCTGGCTCTCCTGCTGCAAAGTGGCGTAAGGTTTTTTCATAAGCCAGGTAACGCTCCTTCTGCAGATCTGTTACCAGGTATTGCTGTACAGGTGCCATTGCCTCTGTAAGCTTTTCAAAAGTATTGTAGGCTGTAAGGCTTTGGGTAATGGCCACTGCTTTGATGCTATCATTACCAAATAAGGCAACCAGATTCTGAAGACCCTCAGATGTTTTCGGCCTTTCTTTAGGCATGAAAGTTATCATATGGAAGGTGGAGTAAAGGCTGATAATCCTTGCACCATCTCCATCCTGCAACAATCTTGCATCAGCATATTTTTTGTCCTGGATAATCTGCCGGTAAAAAGCAGGACGCTGTTCCACCGTTGGATGCTTAGGGCGCGGCATAAGCAGAAATGACATGGCAGCATACTCCATATCCACGTCCATCTGGAATTTCAGCAAGTCATTAAATCTTTTGTTGGGCGTATTCACCGCTTTCTTCCAACCGGCTACTTTAGGTACAAAGGCTTCAAGCACAGGGAAATAAGACTCGAAGGTGACGGTATCAATATTGATTGCCGGCAACATAATTTCCTTCAGGTGCTGATCCCATTGTTGTAATGCTTTGTTTTCGGCAGATCCGGATTGTAGCGTGTAGTCGCTGCCGTTAAGTGTCAGTTGCAACTGATCACCTGCTTTCAGGTACACGCGGGCATCCCGGCCTTTAGTGTCTGTTGATGAAACATAATAAAAACCTTCTTTGGGCGCAGGTACGGCAAAAGCAAAAGCGTGGTTTTCATTCACAGCAGCAGTAGCCACTTCTTCTTTACGACCTTCCTTAACGGCATAAAGCGTGATTTTCTTTACTTTTTCGTTGGTTGCTTTTCCCTGGATAACGGCGAGGGCGGATGCAGGCACAGGCCCCGCATAGGTGCTGGTAAAAGCCATAGCGGCTATCACCGGCATCAGACGATGTAATTTCATTGTTTTGTTTTTAACGGTTGGTGGTTTTGAAATACGTATTCAAACAAATATAAAAAAGGTTGATTGACTGGAGCCAGCATTCTACATCAACGGCAGAAAAATTATTCTTCAGGACGAATATGCTGATTGTAGTACTGTTCTGTATAACGGAGGTTTTCCTCATCGAAACAAACAAATATTACCTCCTCCATTTCCGGATGTAATTCCAGGTATTTCACCACGGTGTCCATGGCAATAAACGCTGCGAGGTCTTTAGGGAAACGATAAATTCCCGTGCTGATATTTGGAAAGGCCACTGATTTTAAATGATGGCGGGATGCCAGCTCCAGGGAATGGCGATAGCAATTGGCCAGCAGTGCTTCTTCATTGTGAATCCCGTTATTCCATACCGGGCCTACTGTGTGGATAACGTGTTTGGCAGGTAAACGCCCGGCGGTAGTAATTACGGCTTCGCCGGTTTTACAGCCACCTTGTCTAGCTACGATGGTTCTGCAATCAGCCAATATGTCTGGTCCGCCAGCTCTGTGAATAGCACCATCCACACCACCGCCGCCCAATAGTGATGAGTTGGCGGCATTAACAATGGCGTCTGCTTTTATTTTAGTGATATCGCCGTGAACGATCCTGATCTTCCTATATGCCATAGATTATACGGTTCTTACATACACTAGTTTCCCGGTTTTTTTTCCGCTTTCCCGGATATCAATTTCAAAGTTGGGAAAACTCTTCAGCAACTGTAGCAGTTTATTGAAGCCATAGTTACGGGCGTCAAAGTCCGGTTGCTTCTTCAGCAGCAGGTTACCCAACTCTCCCAGGTAAGCCCATCCATCTTCATCCGCAATATCATTCACACTGGTAGATAATAGAGTGATCAATTGTTTATCGGCTTTGCTGATGCTGTTCCGCTTTGCTTTGTTGGTTTTAGGTTTGCCGCCGGTTTCAGTTTCCGAATCGGTGTCGGTGTCCGTATCTGTATCCGTTTTCTTTCTGACCTGTAATATTTCCAGGTAAATAAACTTATCGCAGGCAGCCCGGAAAGCGCTGGGTGTTTTTTGTTCTCCCATACCATACACCCGCATACCTGCTTCACGCAACCGGGTGGCTAATCTGGTAAAATCGCTATCACTGGACACAAGGCAAAAGCCATCTACCCGACCAGTATATAAAATGTCCATGGCGTCAATGATCATCGCCGAATCCGTAGCATTTTTGCCGGAGGTATAGCTATACTGTTGGATGGGGGTAATCGCATAGTCCAGCAGCACACCTTTCCAGCCTACCACTGTAGGTTTGGTCCAGTCGCCATAAATTCTTTTAAAAGTGGGGTTGCCGTATTTCGCTACTTCTTCCAGCATACCCTTTATGTTATGATAAGGTATGTTATCTGCATCTATCAGTACCGCCAGGCGGAGGTCACTCGTTGTATTATCCATTGTTATTGTTTTTGGGATGAAGAGGTGACAACAACAAATGTAGCCATTTACTTAAAACTAAAAACGTGTTAGTTACAGCTTGTTACTGTAGCTAACACGTTGCTTATATGAATGAGATATTATTTGAGATAGGAACGTATCATCCAGGCCAGTTTCAGATGTTTCTGCAACATTTGTGTTGCAAAATCGGCTGCGCCCTTGTCTTTGTATTTTTCATCAAATTCATCTATCAGTCTGCGGAGATTACGAACAATGGTTTCATGGTCATCGAGTAATTCCTGCAGTTGCTTTTTCTGGTTATTGGAATACTCTGACTCCAACAGGTTGGTAAGCTTTAGTACGTCTGCATAGCGGCCTTCTGCGTAATGCCCGATGGAGCGGATATATTCTGCTACTTCATCCGCATATTCTTCCAGCTCTTCATATTGGTCTTCATAGAACTTGTGCATTTCCATGAAGTTGTCACCTTCAATATTCCAGTGAGAATTACGTGTTTTAGCATAAATCACCAGTTCATCTGCCAATACTTTATTTAATTCTAATGCTATTTGCTTTGTGTTTTCTGCTGAAACACCAATGTTTATTTTCATATCATTGAAATTTTTTGGTTACTTAAATTTACAACTTCGGGAGATAGATTATTATGATGGATGTCACGATTTAACAGCCGGTTAATATAAACAGGCTTTACCCTGTTTTTGTTCATGTTTCCTGAAGGTGCCAATTACTTTGCTAAAATTGTACCATAGTTCCTAATTTTGTGTGCATGTATCAGTCGACAGAGAGAATTTACAGTCTTCATTTTATTCTACTTTGCCTTAGCAATGCCCTTTTTTCTGCCAGCTTCAATATGATGATCCCTGAGCTGCCGGCTTATCTTACGCGGATGGGCGGTGCGGATTACAAAGGATATATTATCGGCTTGTTTACTTTAATGGCGGGGCTATCCCGGCCATTCAGCGGCAAGCTTACAGATACAATAGGACGTGTGCCTGTCATGATTTTCGGGTCGCTGGTTTGTGTGGTTTGCAGCCTGATGTATCCAATCATCAGTTCCGTAGGGGCTTTCCTGTTGTTAAGATTCTTTCATGGATTTTCCACCGGGTTTAAACCTACCGGTACATCTGCCTATGTGTCTGATATGGTGCCGGTAAACCGGCGTGGGGAAGCCATGGGCATGGTGGGTTTGTTCAGCACTATTGGAATGGCCATGGGACCTGCCATTGGTGGCTATGTGGCAGTACGATGGAATATTAACATCATGTTCCAGCTATCTGCCGTATTTGCATTGTTGTCTGTCGTGATACTGATAGGGATGAAAGAAACGCTGGTTAATAAACAACCTTTCCGTTTTTCATTGCTGAAGATATCTGCCAATGAAATTTTTGAGCCGCTGGTATGGTCGCCGGTGATCATTACTTTCCTTACCTATTTCAGCTATGGTGCTATACTTACTATTATTCCTGATTTCAGTGCTTTCCTGGGTGTATCCAATAAAGGATTATTCTATACTTTTTTCACGGCCAGTTCCATTGGAATTCGTTTGGTGGCAGGCAAGGTATCTGACCGTTACGGGCGGGTGCCCGTACTAAAGATTTCTGCTATTCTGATGGCCGGTTCTATGTTGATGATGGGACTTGCGGGTAGTACCAACTTCCTGATGGCAGCCGCTGTTGTGTATGGCATCTCTGTAGGGCTCAACTCTCCCGCTGTTACCGCATGGACCGTAGATCTGGGCAGACCAGAACACCGGGGCCGTGCACTCGCCAGCATGTACATTGCCATGGAAGCGGGTATTGGCTTGGGAGCTTATTTCTCTGCATTTATTTATAGCAACCAGTCTACTAATTTCCCGCTTACGTTTTATGTCATTGCAGGTATCACATTGCTGGCTACTTTGTATCTTAGTTTCATATACAAGCCTAAACAGGTGAAACATTCGATGATGCAGGAGTTATAGCAACTTCCATCCGGTACTTTAATTTCTTTGGTTGCCTTAAAAAGCAGTCCTTTTTTGATGCCGGCCGTTTGTGGATTTTGCCTTCTCTGCTCCTGCTTCAGCGTCAATGTGCCATTTATCGCCTGCTATTCTGTTTCCTCTCCTGGTTCAGCGCTTTCCGTTACAGCAGTTTGCTGTCCATTGAGCGCTATCGGAGCATCCGGAACGACTTCATCTTCCGACATTAAGTCAGCAGGAATACCTGTTATTCGCTCTTCTTCCGGCAACAATAAATCCGCAGTCATTTCTTTAGGCAATACTTTCTTATTATCAAGGCCCAGCTTGCGCATTTTCTCAGCCCGGCCGATGAGATTACCATTGCCGGATGTCAGCTTGTTCATGGCATCGTCATATGTATTCTGGCTACGTTTCAGGTGTGCACCAATCATGCCCATATCTTCTGCGAAGCCAACGAATTTATCATAGAGGGCACTCCCCTGCCGTACAATTTCTTCTGCATTCTTATTCTGTTTATCCAGTCGCCACATGTTATCAATCACACGGAGGGTGGCCAGTAAAGAAGGTACGCTTACCAGTATGATCCTTTTACGGAAAGCAAAATCGTACAGATCTTCCTCCTGCTGCATAATCGCCAATGCATATGCTGGCTCAATGGGGATAAACAGCATCACAAAGTCGGTGGTATTTTTATACAGCGTATGATATGCTTTGGCGCTTAATTCAGTGATATGGTTCTTTACCGACTGCAGGTGCATTTTCAAGGCATACTTTTTATCCTCTTCATTAACGGCGCTGCAATATTGTTCGTAGGCTTTCAGTGACACTTTGGAATCTATTACCAGCTGCCGGTTTTCCGGAAGCTGTAATACCAGGTCTGGTTTTCTCAGCTGTCCTGTTTCGTCCCGTTGCGCATCCTGGGTAAAGTAATGTACTCCTTTCTCCAGGCCCGATGCTTCCAGTACTCTTTCCAATATCATTTCTCCCCAGTTACCCTGTTTCTTGGTATCTGCTTTCAGGGCGTTGGTAAGGTTATTTGCTTCTTTCGACAGAGTTTGATTGAGGAGCAAAAGGCGTTGCAGTTCATTTTTCAACTCTGTACGTTGAGCGGTTTCCGCCACCAGTGATTGTTGTACACTGCTGCGGAAGTTATCGATCTTCTCTGACAATGGTTTCAGCACATCATCCATTTTCACCTTGTTCTGTTCCATGAACGTACCGGAGATGCGTTGTAATAGTTGCTGGGCAATATTTTCAAACTGAACTTTAAAGTCCTCCTGTACCTGCTGCAGTCTTTCCTTTTCCCCCATCAGCTGTTGCTGCAGGTATTTATTCTGCTCCATCATCCGCCCCTGCTCAGACATCAATACCGAGAATTCTTCGTTTATCCGTTCCAGTTGCTGCTGCTTCTCCTTCACCAGCATGGCCTTATCATCCAGCATATTTTGCAGGTACTCCTGCTTGGCTTCCAACAGGTGATACTTCTCCTGCTGCGCAGTATAGCCCGTTTGTAATGATGCATAACTCGCCTGGACCGCGCTGAGCTGCTGCAATTGCTGCTCCTGTATGGCCTCCTGTGCCTTCTGTTGCTGTTTCGCAGTGAACAGGCAATAACCCAGCACAAGAATGCCTATTCCCGAAATAATCAATAGTATCAGCATGATAATCTTCTCCCTAAGCAATAATAACTTTTTTCTACGCACTGAATTTGCGTTGTAAAAAATTAGCGGAGACAAACAGGTATTATCTACCCGTCTATCTCCGCTAATTTCTATATCAAAATAAAATCAGTATAATAGCTAAAGAGACTATAAACGCTCGTACAGCTTACGCAGTCTTTCGCGGGTCATGATCTCCTTCCAGTCTTTACCCAGCGCATTTTCCCATAACGGCGCCATGCCCAGTGATACGTTGATCATAATATCAAACTGCTCATCGGTAAGTCCTTTGGTAATCCCCTGTGGTATTTCAATGTTATGCTTTTTCACCATCTCCTTGAACTTGGCCACGCCTTCCGGATAAAACTCCTCCAGCTTGTCAAACACAATACAGTTACCGATACCATGTTTGGTACCCAGCAGGTAAGCTAATCCATAACTTACCGCATGTGCCACACCCACCTGGGAATAAGCAATGCTCATGCCGCCGGCATAAGACGCCATCATCAGTTTCTCATCTGCGTCGTCATCCCAGTTTTCCTTCTGCAGAAAAATTTCTTCACACAACTCCTGTGCTTTTTCCCCATAGGACTGACTGAACGCATTCAGATAAGTACCCTGCAATGATTCTACACAGTGAATAAAGCAGTCCATGGCGGTATAAAAACGCTGGTTAGGCTCCACTGTTTTAGTCAATGAAGGATCCAGCACGATCTGGTCAAAAGGAGTGAAATCGGAGTTCATACCCAGTTTACGGGTAGGACCGGTTAACACACAGGTACGGCTTACTTCTGCACCTGTACCGGAAATAGTAGGAATACCTACTTTATACACACCCGCTACCTTTACCAGGTCCCAGCCCTGATAGTCGGCAGAAGACCCTACGTTGGTCATCATCAACGCTACGGCTTTGGCCATATCCATTACAGATCCGCCGCCAATACCAATGATACCGGATACAGTACCAAATTCAGCCTGCAGCTCATCACGGATTTTGTCTACCGTTTTGGTTTTAGGCTCATCGGTAACGTCAATCACTACTATTTTGTCCTTTCCCTGCAAAGGTACCCGGGCCAAAAATTCCTTTTTATCCTGGAAATACTCATCCACGAAAAATATCATGGGAGCATCACCTACGCGCCTGGGGGCCAGTATTTCGCCCAGCTGATCAAAACATCCGCTGCCGTAAACTACGTAGTCCACCATTTTAAAATTCCTGAATTTCATATATCCCTGTTAGTTAGATGTTATAAAAGTTTTGATGCCTTCTCCAGGTCCTCTGGTGTATCGATTTCCACGCCCATGTAGGAGGTTACCACCATTTTCATGGGGATACCATTCTCCAGGTAACGCAAACACTCAATTTTCTCTGCTGCTTCCAACGGTGTTACCGGCATTTGTGTAAAGTCCAGCAACGTTTGTTTACGGAAAGCATAGATGCCGATATGCTCGTAGTATACAGATTTAATTTCTTTATTGCGTGGATAAGGAATAACAGAGCGGGAAAAGAATAATGCATTGGAGTTCTTGTCTACCGCCACTTTCACGTAGTTGGGATCTTCAATGGAGGCCTGGTCTTTCAGTTCCTGCATCAGCGATGCTACCTGCACTTTCTTCCCTTCCTCCCCTTCAAATACCTTCAGTAGTTTTTCCAGCGGGTCTTTTTGTGTAAATGGTTCATCTCCCTGAACATTCACGACAATATCTACGTCCATGTCTACAACGGCTTCGGCTATACGATCAGTTCCGCATTCATGTTCTCTTTTGCTCATGACTGCTTTACCACCATTATTTACAATTTCATCGTAGATCAGGTCACTGTCTGTCACCACCATCACATCATCAAATACCCCGGTTTTTACAGCCGATTCATACGTACGCAGAATCACTGTTTTATCACCCAGTTTTGCCATCATCTTACCTGGAAAACGGGATGCTCCATAACGGGCAGGTATCAACGCAATTTTTCTCATGCCATCTTATTTTATCTGCAAAGGCGTGAAGTGGTTTGTAATGATGGCCACTCCGCGCCTTTGCCGGAAACTTTATAATGCGCTCTTAACAGCCTTCACCAGCTTTTCAGCTCTTTCCTGAATTTCAGCGTCACTCCAGCCCAGGTTAATTGGGGTGGAAATGTTTCTGCCAATGATCAGATCTGAAGCCGGGAATTCTTTTGTTTTATAGACTTCCATGGCCTGTTTCAGCTCTTTTGCAAAAGGAGTTAACACACCGCCCTCTTTAAAATGCTGCCATTGACGGATGTAGTGCCAGTTGTTTTCATAGTAATGAAAAGCAGCTAAACCAGCAGCCTTCATAGCAGCAGCAGCTTTCGCAGCCTGGGCAGTTTCCGGCAGGAAGAACGACAGGAACGTTGCACTGTCGCCGGCTTCATCCGGTAAACGGCGGAAAGTTACACCCGGCACCGTAGCCAGTGCATCTTTGAATATTTTCTTGGTTTTACGCTGTATTGCCAGGAAGGTATCCAGCTTGCGCACCTGGGCCAAACCCACTGCAGCGTGCAATTCGGAAATACGATAGTTGTATCCGATAAATGGATGCAGGTCTGCACCGCGGTCCACACCGAGGTGATCATGACCATGGTCCGTATAGCCGTCACATTTAGTATAAATATCTTTATTATTGGTAATGATAGCACCACCTTCTGCGCAGGTAATGGTTTTTACAAAGTCAAAAGAGAACGTACCGGCATCACCAATAGAACCTAATGCTTTTCCTTTGTAAGAGGCTCCGAAAGACTGACACGCATCTTCCAGCAGGAAGAGGTGATGCTTTTTACAGATAGCCTGCAATGCGTCCAGGTCAGCCATAGCACCACACATATGCACCGGCATAACTGCTTTGGTACGTGGGGTGATGGCAGCTTCTACTGCTTTGGGATCCAGCGTAAGGGTATCATCCACATCTACCAGCACAGGTATGGCACCTACAGAAAATACAGATTCAAAACTGGCAACGAATGTAAAGGTGGGCATGATAATTTCATCACCGGCACCCAGTCCGAGCGCAGCCATCGCCGTGGTTAATGCGGCAGTACCACTGGAAGCAAGCTGGGTATACTGTACATTCAGTTTATCGCAAATGGCCTGTTCCAGCTCTTTTGCTTTCCAGATGCCTTTACGCGGACCATCAAATCCGTAACGCATCATGATACCGGTTTCCAGTACGTCGTTTACTTCTTTCCTTTCCTCGGCTCCAAATAGTTCATATCCGGGCATAAACTGTTGATTTTTAAATATAATTGTAAGTGATGTGCTAAAAATAATGCTGCAAAGTTACTATAATCAGAGTTGCGTTACATCGGAAAAACTGTTTATCTTTTGCTAAAAATTTAACATGCGTTTTATTCTGTTCCTTACACTATTGGGATCTCTGGCACTACTGCCGGCGCAGGCCCTGAAGGCCCAACAAGGCGATCAGCAAAAAATTACTGCGCTCATGACAGCGCAAACAACTGCCTGGAATAAAGGGGATATCAACGGCTTTATGCAAACCTACTGGCATTCCGACTCCTTACTGTTTATTGGTAAAAACGGAGTTACCTATGGCTGGCAGGCCACGCTGGATCGCTACAAGAAAACTTATCCGGATGCCACTACCATGGGTACGCTGGATTTTAAACTCCTGGAATTCAAGCCCCTGGCCGCTGGCCTATATCTGTTGATTGGCAAATGGCACCTGCAAAGAACCATTGGTGACCTCGAAGGGCATTTCAGCCTGGTGCTAAAGAAAATTCAGGGAGAATGGAAAATTATCGCAGATCATAGCAGCTAAAAAAAACCATCCCAGGAATAGGATGGCCAATATACACCACAACATTAAAGAAGTATTGAAACTCCTTTAGTTTAAAGAAGTAGGATTTTCATCTGACACGGTAATATGTTCAATGCTTCCAGTTTTTTGCTCATTACATGAAAGGAATTGCAAAGACTATTCCACCCCGGAAACGGCCATTTTAAGGTGTTTAGCGAACTCCGTCCGGGGTATCCTTTCCCCAAATGCCTGATTCACAGTGGGAAAGAAACACAACGGCGCCCTGCGGAAATATAGCAGTTGTGATTAACATTAGATTTACAAAAGCTATAATGAATTTCTCATATCTACGCCCTATCTTTGGAGCCTCGTTAATGTTTTAACCCATAACCTCTGAGCAACCAAGAGTAGTTTTAATCAAGTTCCTCCTAAAGCCAATTTAGTTTTAATCCAAGTCCTGTTTAGAACCCGGTATCTATTTACTATAACTTATTACTGGTTATGTCCGGGAAAATTATCCGTATTGCTATCTCAATGATGGCTGTTATATGCTATTGCAGTTGCACCAAATCAGCAGGTGTTACCCCCAATGAGCCTGGCAAAACACCGCCGGCAGACACTTCTATCGTACCAGAAAACAGGGTTGACCGCAATGCGTTACTCGTACTGGTAAATGGGCTACGCAGCCATGGCTGCAAATGTGGAGATGATCAGATGCCACCGGTAGGTGCTGTTATCTGGAATGGTTTATTGGAAAAGGCGGCCTACGATCATAGCAAAGACATGGCGATCAATAAATACTTTGATCACAACTCCCCCAATGGCTCCACGCCGGGCGCCAGACTGGATGCTRCCGGTTATCACTGGAATTATTATGGTGAAAATATCGCTGCCGGCAGTATGGACGAACAAGCTGTGCTACTGGGCTGGCTGAATAGCCCCAAGCACTGTCATAACATGATGGATCCTGCTTTCACAGAAATAGGTGTGGGTCTTTACATGAATAACTGGACAATGGAACTTGGCAAAAGAAGTTTTGCTCAATAATCACGGCGCACTCATTTTCTTGCGCCATGCACGCCATATATAGTAGATATAGGCAACGAGTGTAATCCCAAACCAGGAATAGAAAAAAATCATCCTGCCGGGGGTAGATTCCTCCGGCACAGCAAAGCCCAGGTACAGGCCAAAGAATACGTTGATCATCATCCAGAAAAACCCAATAAAGATCGTACGCATGATTTTTATGAGGAAATGAAACAACTCATAATCCATCTTATTAGGATCTTCCGGTTCCGGTACTTCCGGGTTCCCTGGTGTTGCTGGTTGTTCTGCCATAGTGAATGATATGCGTTACTAAGGTATGCACAGTTTGGCAAGTGCAACACTATCTCCCTTAAATACATTAAAATCTACGGTGGTACGGATACCGTTTACCCTGCCAATATCACTGTGCTGCCAGAACATCCAGGCCCTGTCTGAACGGGGCCGTTCCTTCTGGTAATAGTGTGCAATCCATAGCGGGTAGCTGTCAAATTCATTGCCAAGATATGTTTCGTAGAAGTGGATATTGGTATAAATGATCGGCTTTACTTTATATACTTTTTCCATTTCCTCCAGCCAGATTTTTGCGGTGCTACGGATAACAGCCGCTGGTTGATTATTACTGGTTTCTATATCCAGTACTGGTGGCAGATCTCCTGATTGCAGGTCCGCTACATTATGAAAGTTAATCGCTTGTTTCAATGGATCGCGGGTGGCATAAAAAAAATGGTAAGCCCCCCTTATCAATCCGGCCTTGCCCGCTCTGTCCCAGTTTTGCCTGAAGGAGGCATCCTGCCGGGTAATTCCTTCAGTAGCTTTTATAAAGGCAAAGGATATACGAATCTTATCAACCTGCATCTGTTTTACTGCCTGCCAGTTAATCTCTTTCTGAAATTTAGATACATCGATACCATGAATTTTGTAATTCACCGGCATATCGATTCCAAATTCTTCGTACCTCACAAAGGTTATGCCCTTGTCACGCTCTTTCCACCATAAGTAAGCCAGTACGGCCACTACTACTAATAATAATCTGATCCAGATGCTTTTCACTTTGCTTCAGTTAGTTGCAGGGTAATTGGGTAAGGTGACTGTAATAAATGCCGACAGCCCTATTTTTTCAGCAAGTATAGGCTATAATTTGTTTAAAGGGGCTACTTTTACAAAGGTCAAGTGATTTTTTATGCCCGATTTTAACCTGAAGGATACCCTTAATTTGTTTTCCAAATTCACACTGCGCCGCGGTATTAACGCCGGTAAAGTACTGGGAAGCTATTTCATGAGCAAATGGACTAACAAGCCCGTTCAGTGGGGATATCCTATATCCATCTCTTTTGAACCGACTACGTCCTGCAATCTTCGCTGCCCCGAATGTCCCAGTGGACTCAGAGCATTTACCCGCCCTACCGGCATGCTGGAACAGGATTTTTTCCGGAAAACAATTGATGAAATTTCCAAAGAGCTGTTGTACCTGATCTTTTATTTTCAGGGAGAACCTTACCTCAACACCGGCTTTCTGGATATGGTAAAATATGCGGCAGACAAAGGCATTTATACCGCTACTTCCACCAATGCCCATTACCTCACAGATGCCAATGCTAAAAAGACCGTAGAAAGCGGCCTGGATAGACTGATCATCTCTATTGATGGTACTACCCAGGACGTATACACGCAGTATCGGGTAGGTGGCCACCTCGATAAGGTGATTCAGGGTGCTAAAAATATTGTGAAGTGGAAAAAAGAACTGAATTCCTCCAAGCCATTTGTATTCTTCCAATTCCTGGTAGTAAAGCCCAACGAACACCAGATAGAAGATATTAAACGACTGGCCAAAGAAATAGGCGTAGATCAGGTGCGGTTTAAAACCGCCCAGGTATATGATTATGAAGAAGGTAACCGCTTAATTCCTACCATCGATAAATACTCCCGCTACCATCGTAACGAAGACGGCACATACGCTATTAAAAACAAGCTAAGCAATCACTGCTGGCGCCTGTGGCATTCACCCGTTGTTACCTGGGACGGCCTCGTTGTTCCCTGTTGCTTTGACAAAGACGCACAACACCGGCTGGGAGACCTGAAAAAAGAATCCTTCAAGGAACTATGGCATAATAAAGAGTATATCCGTTTCCGTAGTCAGATTCTCGAAACCCGCAAAAACATAGATATCTGCGCTAATTGCAGTGAAGGCACCAAAGTCTGGGGATAATTCACTGTCATAAATATTTTTTCTGATTGATATTCAATCTATTACTACGTTTATAGTTTATTTACTACAAAAATAGTTTTTAAACTACAAAAATAGTACTAGATTAGTGTTATGAAAAAACTATCCCGTAAAGAAGAAGAGTTGATGCAGGTAATATGGGACCTGGAAAAAGCTTTTGTAAAAGATGCAATAGAACATCTCCCCGATCCCAAACCGCATTACAACACCATTGCCACGCTAATGAAGCGCCTGGAAGAAAAAGGGTATCTCGCCCATCATGAATATGGTGGCTCCTACGAGTACTATCCCACCATCGGTAAAGAAAGCTATAAGGATACTTTTATGAAAAAGGTGCTCAACACTTTTTTCGATAACTCCTATCTCAACATGCTGGCCTATTTCGCCAGGGAAGAAAAAATGGGTCCGGATGAAATGAAGGAACTCGTAAAGATGATTGAGAAAGATAAAAAATAACGTGTATGCCTACCTTGTTTTTATATATCCTGCAAGCATCAGGATCCATGGCCCTTTTCTATCTCCTTTATATTATATGCTTTAAGAAAGAAACCTTTTACCAGTACAACAGGATCCTGCTGCTCAGTGCTTTTGTGGGCTCTGCCCTGCTGCCACTGTTGCCGGTTCCCGCCCTGCAATGGAAAACAACGCAGGTAGCGGAAGGGGCTTCCGCAATGGTGTATTTTAACAATAACGTACACGCAGCTACGCAAACAGGCGAAGTTACCATTGTACAGCATTGGTGGAATCCAATTATACAATATGTTGTGCCCCTGTTGTTGTCAGTATATATAGGAGTAGCTATTCTTTTGTTACTCGTACATGTACTGCAACTGGTAAAAATCAATCGCCTCGCTAAAACAGGTGACAGCTATACACAAAACAATATCCGTTATGTACAAATAAGCGGTATTTCAGCTCCTTTCTCTTTTCTGCGAACCGTCTTTTTTGACCCTAACGCGCACGAACCTACGGAGTTACAGCATATACTCCGTCACGAGGAAGCACATGTGGAGCAATATCACTCTGCAGATATGCTGCTGTCGGCGTTCTACTGTTGCCTATGCTGGATTAATCCGTTTGCCTGGATGTGCAAAAGAGCCCTGCAGCTAAACCTGGAATTTCTGGCAGATGAAGCCGCCGTACAGACTTTCAATACTCCTTCCGCCTACCAGTACAGTTTAATAAAGATCGGTACGTCGCGCAGTCCCGTTGCTATTGTAAATCACTTCAGTAAATCATTCATTAAAAACAGAATACTTATGATGAACAAAACCCAATCTCCCCGTTTACGCGCCTGGCGGTACCTGATGCTACTGCCCGTGCTTGGCCTCACCGCCGGCCTTTTATCCGCTACATCACCCATTACATCACAGGACTCAGGCACTCAAAAATACCTGGTTACTGAAAAGGGGGTATTGTATGGCATGGTAACACGTTTAACTTCCGATGATGATCTGGCGGACATGAAAAATGTATTGGCAGAAAAAGGAATTACAGCTACTGTGCCTGTACTGAAACGCAATGCAGCCGGTGAAATTATCAACATCCGGTTTGTAGCAGTAGATAGAAGGGGTAATACGCTGGGAGAAACATTGGAAGATGGCCCAATAAAGACCTTCTTCTTCTACTTTGGCGAAAAAGAAAGTGGCATTGGAGAAATAGCCGGCGGAAATTTCCCAAAAAGCCTGATCCAACTGGCGATAACAGAAAGCAATGGCAACCTGAAAGGTGTGACTACTGATTCTACCTTTCTGAATCGCTTTCCAGGTGGGCGGGAAGCGTACGCAAAAACATTCGCGAAGAATACGCGCTATCCAAGAGCAGCTCAGGAAAATAACAAGGTGGGTGGTGTATTGGTGCAATATAAAATACAACCCAGTGGGGCCATCACAGATATAGAAGTTGTATCAACTCCAGATAAGATAATGGGAGAAGAAGTGAAGCGGGTGGTTGGTTTACTTCCTTCCTTCAAACCGGATCCCGCAGGTAAGATAGTGACTGTTAGCTTTCGTGCATCATTTCGCTTAATGGTAGATACCCCTGAGAAAGAACTCAAGGGACGTGAAGACGAAAATTCAGATGTGATTATTGTCGGCTACGGTAAAAAATAACCTATTCTGCCACAGGTTCTTTCTTCTTTTTCCTGGATTTAGTGACCTTATTAAACAGGTTGATGCCCAGTTGAACACCAATAAATTCCAGTGCTGTCATTAACGCCCCGGTAGCAAAATTCTTTACTTTACCACTTCCCCAGGCCATCTTAGCCACATTCATGGCTATGTTGAGGGCACCGCTATGTCTTGCGCTACCGGGGATGACAGCATTCAGGGCCATCTTTTTATAGTTGTCCTTAAAATAATCAACCCGGTTGCCCATTTCATTTTCGAGTTCCCGGGAGCGCATTTTTAAACGGGCAATTTCCAACTCCAGTGTTTCGAAGCTGTTTATTTTCTTACGCATGTGTAAACGTTTAGCATTGATTATCCCTTTGCGGTGTTTTCGGTTGCTTCATCGTCAGGAACATAGCCCGGGTCAACAGGCCGCTGCTCCTTTGTACGTTGATTATGAATATGATTGGACTGTTCATCGTTATCTGTAATCTCATCTACCAGCTCTGTTATCAATAGTTTAGCCAGCGGTCTTTGTATCAGCTGCTTACGGAACAACAGGATAATAAGAAATAATAAGACAAATAAGCCTGCTGCGCAGCCAAATCCGATCGTAAAACTACCAGTCATTTCACCGATCCAGAAGCCCACTACCATGCCGAGGAACACAATCACGAAAAAGAACAGCAGGAAAGCCATCGTCAATGAGAAAAATAATCCCAATGCTTTCGATAACTTTCCCGCTGCCTGGAGCTTAATCAGGTCCAGTCTGGTTTCCAGGTATTCCCTGGCTACTTTTCCCGTTTGGTTAAAGTAGTTGCCGAAATTATCTTCCATGCAAATAAATTTATTCAAATGGGGTTTACGCCAACTCGTTCTCTAACTCATCCTGAAATTGATCTTTTTTCTTTCTCCATTTTTCTTTCAGCTTATCAGACTGGTCTCTGAGCTTTTCTACCAGTTCATCTTTTTTATCTGAATTCAGGAAGTAACCTACAGCAACTCCTACGGCTGCACCTACAATAAATGAAACAACGGCTTTGGAACTTGTACTCATAACTAAGGTTTTAAAGATGTTATAAATTAGGTTTTCTTTTCGTACTAGCGATTCAACAAACATTATTCCATAAATGGAAGTTACACAATCTAAAATGTTAAACCTCCGCTTTAAGAACAAGCACTGCGTAATTTTGTTTACTGGTCATAAAAGCTTCACAGCACCCAACCGGTCTGCTTTTTGACATACCAGATAATTACACGATATTATGTACTATGAGCTATCTTGACAACGACCGTCTTAAACAAATTGGTTTTCTACTCCTTATCCTGTTCCTGGGCATTCTCCTTTTTATGGAGATGTTTACCTTTTTCCCCGGCTTTCTTGGCGCAGTAACCCTCTACGTCATTTGCCGGAAATGGATGTTCAGACTAACAGAACAACGGAAATGGAATAAAAGTCTTGCTGCCACACTGATGATGGTGCTCTCCTTCCTTATCATCCTGCTGCCTGTGGGTATGCTGATTAACATGCTCACGGCTAAAATAGCCTATGCTGCCAATCATTCTACAGAGCTAATCAACAGTCTTAAACAAACCAATGCCAGACTGGAAGAGAGCCTGGGCTTCAGTTTAATGACCAATGAGCGGTTGCAGAAACTGCAGGAAAATTTAACAGCAGTGCTGCCGGGCTTCCTGGGAGCCACCTTTAATACCCTTACGGCTATTGCGATGATGTACTTTATTCTCTTTTTTATGCTGGTCAATGGCCGGAAAATGGAAGAGAACCTGTATGAATATATCCCCCTGAAAGATAAAAATGTGGAAAGACTGGGTAAAGAGTTCAACACTTTGGTAATTGCGAACGCCGTCGGTATTCCGCTTATTGCAATCGTGCAGGGCATTATTTCCCTCATCGGCTATTTGGTTTTTGGAATTCCGCAGCCTTTTTTCTGGTTTGTAGTGACCTGTTTTACGGCCATGTTGCCGGTGATCGGTGCGGCAGCAGTATATGTGCCGTTAGGCGTTTATTTGCTGGCGGTAGGCAACACCTGGCAGGGGATTGCGATACTGGTATATGGATTTGGCGTAGTCGGTACTTCCGATAACATTGCCCGTATGCTGTTAGCCAAACGAATTGCTGATGTACATCCGCTGATTACGATTTTCGGTGTAATCATAGGCGTTAGTCTGTTTGGCTTTATAGGCCTGATCTTCGGCCCCTTACTTATCTCTATGTTTATCCTGCTACTGGAAATTTACGGGAACGAGTTTGTGGTAAAAAGAAGAGACCTGGCCGCCCAAAAGAAGGAAACAAAAAATACCGATCATTAACGGTAGTAATTATTCTCATTGATATAATGAATAACATTGTCCGGCACCATGAACCGTACGGACTTTCCTTCCTTTATCCATTTACGTATATCTGTTGCCGAGATATCCAGCATGGGCGCTTCCAGTATTTCCACTTCAGCCCCGAAAGTATCTGTAATCTCATGTCCGGGCCGACGATATACGTAGATGGGATAGTTCTTTACAATCTGTTCAAAATTCTTCCAGCGGGGCAAATTCTGAAAACTATCACTTCCCATAATGATAGCAAATTCCTGGGTAGGGAATTTTTCCTCCAGGTAAGTCAGGGTATCTACAGTATAAGAAGGTCTGGGTAAAGAGAACTCGATATTGCTGGCGCGCAGCCGCACCTCATCTTTAATCGCCAGTTCCACCAGGTGGAAGCGGTCATGCTCATTTAACAGCGCTGACTGGGGTTTCAACGGATTATGCGGAGAAACCACCAGCCATACTTTATCAAGGTCAGTATTGTACGCTACATAATTGGCAATGATCAAATGCCCCGTGTGTATAGGATTAAAAGACCCAAAATACAAGCCTATTCTCATGTTTCATCGTATAAATTGCCAATGGCGACATCAATAATGCGTGTAAAAATAGGTATTTAAAGCGGGAACATAGAAATAAGGCTTATTCCAGTGGTTTGAACTGCTCAAACACTTGTCCACAGGCCTTGCAAAAATGGATAGCCCGGCAAAGTGTGGATCCAAAAGGAGAGCGCAGATAAGTTTGCTGACTGCCGCAATGCGGACAGGGAACCTCCAGCATTAGTTCTGCACTCACTTCTCCGGCCAATACCTGTGGGGGGGCTATACCAAAGTTTTTCAACTTTTCTTTGGCGGCAGGCGTCATCCGGTTGCTTTGCCAATGCACTTGTTTATCTACTTCAACACTTACGGCGATGCCGAGTTCACTTTCCAGTGTTGTTTTTATATTATGTTGAATATAACTCACTGCCGGGCAGGCAGCAAAAGTGGGAATCATTTTGATGTGTACGCCGGTACTACCCAGGTCCACATCGGTGATCATGCCCAGATCCATGACACTCAAAACCGGTATTTCCGGGTCCATCACGTGTTCCAGCGATTCGTATACTGCTGCTATTGTTATTTTGTGAGACATTATTTACCAGCTGGCCTCCGCATCCAGGTTAAACACTTCGCTCATTTCTTTTAGCAACGGCCGCAGGTGCTCCGTATGAAAACCCTGCCGGCCGCCAAATACCGGTGTAATGTCTTTGATGTCGGGGATATTCAGGGATGCCTTTACCAACACCGGGTAAATGCGATCCATCCAGCGATGATAGAGTGCTGCTTCACCGGGGTATACTTTGTCTGCTATCAGCGCTGCTTCATGTGCCGGTGATACTTCAAACAGGCCGGCAGCCAATGCAATAGTATCATTCAAAGATTGCTGCATACGACTATAGCTATCCTCACCCGCATTGCTGAGTTGCATCAGCCAGGCGTTGGCATGCAGTGTATGATATTTCAATTCACCTTTTACTTTTTTGCTGAGTTGCCGGAATGGTTCAAAGCTGCTGTCCTGCAAACTTTCATATCGTATTGTTTCAGCGTGGTCAAACAGAAAATGCCGTATCAGGCTGAAGTCATATTCTCCATTTGGCATTTCCACCAGGTGAGCCGACTTAAACTCCTTCTCCGGTCGCAAAAATGCGAATCTGTCAGGATGCTCACCTCCCAGATCTTCATGAAGTATCCGGTACAAAGCCCAGGCATGACCTATTTTATCCTGCGCCATAGAAGAAAAAGCAATGTCTTCTTCCATCACAGGTCCTAACCCTGTCCATTCAGAATTCCGATGTCCCTGAATCAGTTCATCATCGGCCATTTTTATGATCAGATCCGTTATTGCTGCGTTATTAATCATTTGGATTGTTTGAATTTATTGATCTTCTCCATCACTTTAAATCCGCTGGCATCACGATAAGTTTTCTCCATATTGTTGGCAAACATATCTTCATCTTCCACATCAAATGCAAGTATATCCGCACTTCTCACCACCCAGAGGTTTACACATTTTTTGCGGCGGGCAAATTGCTCTTTGGCAAATACCAGGGCCAGCTGTGGATCCGGAGCATGTACACACCCTACGTGCTCATGGTGTGCCCCCCTTTTTTCCTGGTGAAATACTTCGTATATATTCCAGTTCTCCCCTTCCTCCACTTTCACTACTTCTCCCGCTTCGCCGAGTTTCAGCCTGTTTACGCGGGGATCTAAAGAATCGTTCGACATGAATTATTGAGTGGTTTTTAAAAAGTAAAATAGATGCGCTATGCTACCGGCAAGGCTCTTTTTTCAGTGGGTCTCATTAATGCCTTGCGTACCCAGCGTCCCTGCTCTTCTGCCCATTTACGCACCTGTAAACGCTCTGCATTACATGGTCCGCCACCATTGATGACCCGGAAAAACTCATCCCAGTCCGGATCGGTATATTCCCATTTACCGCTTTCTGCATTTTTCTTCAGCGCCGGATCCGGTAAAGTCATTCCCAGTTCCCATATTTTAGGAACATAAGATTCCAGGAACTGATTGCGCATATCGTCATTGCTGGCCATTTTCACCTTCCATTGCATCAGCTTTTCACTGTGGCTGGACGTTTTATCGGGAGGACCAAAGAAATGCATTATAGGCTGCCACCAGCGGTTCAGCGCATCCTGCAACATCGCTTTTTGTGCCGGCGTACCGGTAGCCAGTTCAATGAAAGCATCATGGCCTTGTTTCAGGTGGAAGCTTTCTTCGTAACAAATGCGTTCCAGCGCCCTGCAATAAGGACCGTAAGACCCCTTTGCATTGGCTACCTGGTTTACAATGGCGGCTGCGTCTATCAGAAATCCGATCACCGCAACGTCTGCCCAGGTTTCTGCCGGGTAATTAAATACGTTGGAATACTTTGATTTTCCGCTAAGGAGATCATTGATCATGGCCTCCCTGGATTTGCCCAGTGTTTCAGCAGCATTATAGAGTAATTGTCCATGGCCTATTTCGTCCTGGACTTTGGCTATTAACGCCAGTTTACGCTTAAATCCCGGCGCCCTGGTAATCCAGGTGCCTTCCGGTAATGCGCCAATAATTTCAGAGTGAGCGTGTTGTTCAATCAGGCGTATCAACTGTCTGCGATACTCCACCGGCATCCAGTCGCCGGGTTCTATCTTTTCGCCTTTGGCAATACGTTCCTCAAATGCAGCGAGCTTTTCAGGCTCGTCGTGCTGTTCCTCTTCCCGCAACTGTTTCCTGTTGGGTTCATCGAAAATATATCCACCGCCGTACATAGTGCGATTGTTTTGGTCGGAAGTAATTTACGGAAAAAAGCCCGTTTTAGCCCGAAATCATTGTCAAAAACCACCGGGGAAAATGTTATAGAATCGCCAAATTTTCCCTCAGTGAAACAGATAGCCGGGCATTACAGTAATTTTAGTCCGGTCTATTTTACCAATGCTACCCAACACTGCTATACTGTGCTTGCTGTTACTGCCCCACGGGCACAAACATCCGGGTGTTTCTCCGGAGAAACACCGTCATTATACCGTAATACAGCTAAATTTCGAAGAAAAACAAGATGTCACCTCCCCTGTTTCAGATACCATTTTTTATGCGCCTGACAGAAAACTGCAGTGGGATGATTTCCTGGCCAAACCATCACCTTCCGGACCCAGCGCAGCAGTGGCCTATACCAGCTTTGCCTACGATGGCAATAGTAACCTGGTAAATGATACCCTGCGCATTACCCTGCGCCTGCAGGTGTTTTTTATAAAAAGCGCGTCCTGGGTAAGAGCCGATGCCAAAACCAGCTACGCACTTGCCCATGAACAACTGCATTTCGACATCACCCGGCTGGTGGTAGAACGGTTCAAACAAAAACTCCGGCAAACTGCCCTGAACCGCGATGACTATGATAGTATCATACAATATCAGTATCTTCAATCATTCCGGGAAATGAACCGGCTACAATACAAGTTTGACCAGGAAACCAATCACGGCCTGAATCCGGCGGCCCAACTACGCTGGCGGGACAAAGTGAATGTAGGCCTTAGAAATAATGGCGTACTGCCTGAAGAACTGGGTATTGAAAAGATGAGCTTTTAGAACCGAACCGAAATATCTATGCCCTTGCGTTTAGCCATACCGGTTATACTGCACAAAACAGGAATACATGCGATCTAGCCAACTTTACCAAACACTGGCCACAAGCCTCTTTATGCTCTTTCTGCTGTCTGCCTGTAAAAAGGACAATAACAGCGGCCGGAACCGGAATCCCGATGATAATAATAACGGTTCGGCGAAAAGTATTAATGACAGCATCTTCTTTATCTCCAAAGACATTTACCTCTGGACGGATGCTTTGCCTGATTCAGGCACTTTCAAACCCAACAGCTACTCAACGCCTAAGGCGATGTTTAAAGCTTTAATGTCCTATAAAAAAGATAATGCCAACAACTTCCTGGACAGATACAGCTTTTTGGATAATGGAGGTACCTCCAGGGTGCTCCAGCAAGGAATTGCAGGTGATATAGGCTTTGAAGTAGGCTACCAGACCCAAACTACTCTGTATGTAGTGTACGTATACCCTGGCTCTCCCGCAGATAAAGCCGGCATCAAACGCGGATGGAAACTGACGGCTGTAAATGGTGTTACCAGTTTTAAATATGGTGATGGTACAACAGATGAACTGTTGAATAATGCTTTTGCCAGCGCCAGCGCTACCTTTGGCTTTCTCAAACCAGATAACACGCCACAGCAAAACACGTTAACCGCTGCCGAATACAAAGTGAACCCCGTGCTTTATTCGCATTTATATGACTTCAATGGTACCAAAATCGGCTATTTCGTTTTCAACAACTTCCTCGCATTGGCAGATGTAAAAACAGCGATCGATACCACCTTTGATTCCTTTGCGAAAGCAGGTGTAAAACAGGTTATTATTGACCTCCGGTACAATGGTGGCGGACTGCTGGAAACCGCCGAATACCTGGCCAACAAACTGGTGCCCGCCGCCAAATCGAATACAGAAATGTATTCCCAATATTTTAATAACAACGTGAACACCAATAACTACAGTAGTTATTTCAGAAACATGAAGGCGCTCCCTTACTATCCTACCCGTAACTGGACAGATATTTTCTATGCGGAAGCCACCACGTATAGAACAGCTAAATTCCAAAAGGAAGGCGCACTGGAACTGAATAAAATCAACTTCCTCGTAACAAGAAATACCGTGTCTGCCAGCGAAATGCTGTATAATGTGCTGAAACCTGCCATGACAACCAAACTGGTTGGTGATACTACTTATGGTAAACCTGTTGGATTTATCAGCATTTCCTTTGGTAGCTATGACATGTACGCGGTGAACTTTCAGACTAAAAATGCCGCTGGTGAAGGAGATTATTTCACTGGTTTAAAACCGCAGGTCCTGGCTGATGATGACTACACTACTGACTGGGGAAATTTAGCAGATCCTTTGCTGCGAGCTTCACTGGTAGATATGGGTGTACCGGCTGCTTCTCTGGGACGTTCCGCTAAAATTATCGGGAACAGATTGGCCCGTACATCGGCCAACAGACTGGATGCTACTCACTTTAAAGGCATGATTCAAACATTCAAAAAATAGGAAACTATTGGCGGATGCAGCCATCTTATCGCGTAATACTTCTACCGAAAAGATGGCTGCATCCGTAAAACCACTACATTGTTTTTGCCCCACTGTATTTATTCTCCGGCATATCACTGTCCATCTTTTTCACTACGTCTAAAATTGTCTGTACAGCCCTGTAATAGAAGGAATGATTAATTCGTGTATACTCATCCGTTGCATGATGATAATCAGGATGATCTTCTACACCAAAGTACAGGAAGGGAATTTTTTGTTTAAAGAATTCGTACTGATCACTTTGCCGGGTCCAGTCCTCTGCGCCGCTATCCGGCTTATCATGACCCGCAATCAGCTTCACACCGCTATGGGCAGCTATCTCATCAATATATCTCCTTGTGTCTGGAAATTGAAACGTACCACATACATACAATTCATTTTTGTCGTTGTGGGCAATCATATCCATATTAATGTTCTGGCGGATTTGCATGACAGGTACGGGTGTTTGTGCTACAAAAGCCTTCGCGCCCTGCAGGCCTTCTTCCTCTCCATCCAGTGCAGCAAAGATCAGGGTATAACGGGGAGGATGTTTTTTAAAGTACGCAGCCATCGCCAGCAATCCGCCTACACCGGAAGCGTTATCGTCTGCTCCGTTATAGATTGAATCGGTGCCATTGGCATTGGCTTTTATGCCCAGATGGTCATAATGTGCAGAGATCACAATTACGGTGCTTAACTTACCTGGAATATAGCCGTAGAGGTTAGTGCCCATTACCTTCTTATCTCCTTCCTGGAAATAGAATGAATATTCGTAGGTGTCGTGGTAGGCAGCAAGACCTAACTTCTTAAAGCGGTCAATGATATAAAACTGTGCCATGCGACTGCCGCGGGAACCCGCTTTACGGCCTTCAAATTTATCTGCAGAAAGAGTCCGTATGTCCTTCATCAGTTGTGAAGAGTCTACGGCTGTTTGTGCCATTAGGGGGAGCGCAAATAACAGGCAAAAGCTGTAACAGAGCAATTTCATAAACAATGCATTTACGATTAACTATAAATGCAATGTACAAGATATTATTTGAAGATATTAAAGATGATGAAACTGCAAACATAGGCCAGTGCGGTCATGTATACAAGCTGTATCACAGGGTATTTCCACGATTTTGTTTCCCGTTTAACAATCGCCATGGTGCTCATACACTGCATGGCAAATGCATAGAAAAGCATTAATGACAACCCGGAGGCCAGGGTATATACAGGCGCTCCATCAGGCCAGGTGGCGGAAGACAACTTTTCACGCAAGGTGGCATTATTATTTTCGGGATCTTCTCCCACACTGTAAAGGGTAGCCATGGTGCCTACAAATACTTCACGTGCGGCGAAAGAGGTAATCAGTGCAATGCCTATTTTCCAGTCAAAACCCAGGGGGCGGATAGCCGGTTCAATAGCATGCCCCAATACTCCTGCATAAGAGTTGGATAACCTCGCCGATTGGAATTCTTTATTCAATATGCTGGCTTCCTTTGAGTCCGGGGCGACCTTGGATAATAACTGTTCGTATTTCTGGTGTACCGGCTGCATTCTGCTGGCAGGGCCATAAGAGGCGAGGAACCATAAGATCACCGATATGACCACAATCACTTTACCGGCATCTCTCACAAATATTTTTGCTTTTTCTACCATGGTGGTGCCAACGTTGGCCCAACGCGGTGAGCGATACACCGGCAATTCCATGATAAAATAACTCTTCTCCTTAATGCGCACAAACAGCTTCATGACAGCAGCAATAAAGATGGCCATAAAGAAGCCCAGCAGATACAATCCCATCATGATCAGCCCCTGTAGGCCAAGAATACCAAACACCCGTTTGTCCGGAATAACCAGCGCAATCATCATGGTGTAAA
The DNA here is from genome assembly GCF_052114225.1 of Chitinophaga sp. RAB17. NCBI lineage: Bacteria > Pseudomonadati > Bacteroidota > Chitinophagia > Chitinophagales > Chitinophagaceae > Chitinophaga > Chitinophaga sp. RAB17. Next base: position 46,318 of record NZ_JBFREI010000018.1, read on the forward strand.
TAGGCAACCTGGCAGAGCAACTCATTAACGGTGTCACCATGATGGTGATGAGTCGTTCTTTTTTATTTTCAATGGTACGGGTAGCCATAATAGCCGGCACCGCACAAGCTACACCACTGATCAGCGGCATTACAGATTTCCCATTCAATCCTACCTGCCGCATTAAGCGATCGGTTAAAAAGCTGATACGCGCCATGTAGCCGGTATCTTCCAGGATGGTGATCAGCCCAAAGAGGATCATGATCTGGGGGATAAATACGGCAAAACCGCTGATACCCGCCAGTATACCATTTATGAAGAAGTCGGTGACTTTATTATCGGGCAGCGTACTGCTTAACCATCCACTCAGTGCGCCAAAACTGCCTTCAATCCAGTCCATGGGATAGGAGGCCAGCCAGAAAATGCTCTGGAACAGGAGGAACATCACCACCAGTAAAATAGCGTATCCCCAGAAACGATGCAGCAGCAGGTCATCAATTTTTTCTGAACGCAATTGTTTTTGCAGCGGATCATTTTCCACTACCGTTGCCTTCATGATATGCTTGATGCGGGCATATCGTTGCATAATTTCTTCCGCCTGTATCTTCGTTTTATTGAACTGGTATGTTTGCAATGCATTTTTGATGGCCCGTTTCTCACCACTGTTGATAAATGACAGCTCATCTACGTTCACGGCTATATGTAAAGCACCGTAATCGCTTTTACAGGCGGGTGCCGCTTTCTTCACTTCTTCAATCACCTCTTTGGCCAGGGCACTGTTGTTGATAAAATCTCTGGGAGGCGTTCTGTATTGTGAACGTATGGCCAGGTCGATTACTTTTTTAATTTCGGTAACCCCTTTATTCTTACGTGGATTAATAGCCACTACAGGTACCCCTAATTCTCTTTCCAGTCCGTCCAGGTCTATTTCCACTCCTTTTTTGCGTGCAATGTCCATCATGGTCAGACCAATGATAACAGGAATCTTAAGATCAATGATCTGGGAGCAAAAGAGGAGATTGCGTTTCAGGTTGGAGGCATCTGCCACTATAATAACCAGGCGGGGGGTGTCGCTGCTGTTCTGATTAATCAGCACATCATAGGTCACATATTCATCTGCGCTTTTAGGGTACAGGCTATAAGTTCCGGGCAGGTCAATGATATTGGCCGTGACGCCAGGTACTATCTGAGCTGTTCCGGTTTTCTTGTCTACCGTTACTCCCGGGAAATTGCCCACCTTCTGGTTTAAGCCGGTGAGCGCATTAAAAAGGGAACTTTTACCACTATTCGGATTTCCTACCAACGCGATGTTTATGGGAGCCTGCATTCCTTATCTTATCCTATTATTTAATATTATGAGCTGAATACGCAAAGTTAAACATTAATCATAGGGATGAATGATCCGATCGGGAAAATCTCGGAAAGGGTATGTTAAAAAAAAGTGAAGCGAAAACATGGCGGCGTTTTCACTTCACTTCATTTATAATTAAGCAATTATGCTATTAGCTGTTATATTTATTCACCATCAGAAAGGCCAGGAAAGAAACACTTCCATCTAATGCTGGGGTCTTTTTGACTGCTTTGACTGCATTTTGAGCAGATGGGCCCTTGTAACGATATCCTTCTCCTGTGGAGTCATTATGTTCCTTTTGAGGAGCTGGCTTAGGTTCGTTGAGGTCATTCGTACCATCTGGTGTCATTTTCAGATTAAGCGGACCTTCCTCGTCATTATTATAATCATCGTTATCCCAGTTATCATCATCAGAGCTATACCGGCTGAAAGAATAGTTGCGATATACTTCACGATCTATTTCTATATTCTTGCCTACCGGTACTCTTATGGTTACCGTAACACGCTGGCCGCGGTATTTAGAATGCGGAGACAGGGAGAAACCTTCCGGCAGGTACAGGATAGAGTCATTCTGATTCAGGCGGAATGCGATATCATGTGCCAGTTCTTTGGCCTGTTGTACATTACGGCCTCTTGAAAAGCGGGATACTTCTACGCCAAAGCTGTCGTTCGGGCTTTTTTCCACTCTTATACGGATGTAGTTAATGAGCACGGTATCATCGGCTACCAGCAAATGGTCATCGAAGAAACCGAAGTGCATATCATCATCTCCTTCCGTCAGGATGCCACCTGGTGCCTTTTTCAGGATCAGTTTACCCTTGGATGGCTGCTGAATGGCTATTGTTTCCGTTTCTGTAGCGGGTCTTCTGAAGTCTTTCACTACTGAGGATACTACTACAGCTGCAAAAGCCAGTCCGAGCAACCAAAGGAACGTTAATGTATAACCAGCATAGCGGTTTGTTTCTCTTACGCCCGTGAGTTTACGGATGATAAATATGACCAGTGCCACAATCGGAATACCAATCAATAAGCCGATGGCCGGCCATATGAAGAAGCTTTGAGCGCCACTGAGGAAAAGATCTTTCAGGGGGAAAAGGGCCGCGGAAGATACTGCCATAGCTATTCCTACCACGATGAGGCAGATCAGCATTACTACAGCAAAGAAATAAAAGAACCCCTTGGTAACGGCTACCAACACTTTACCTAATCCACTTGCCAGGTTCACAAAAAAGCGTTCAATATCACTACCTACTTGCTTGCCGCGGCCCTGCGAAAAATTTCGGATATCTTCTCCTACATTTTTCACCTGGCCTTTCATATGATTTAACTCTTCCTGGATGGTAGATCTGATATTATTCAGATCTACTCTTTCGCCTCTCATTTCCAGCTTCTCCGCTGCGGTATCGGCAGACGGAGTAGCTATCCAGAGAATGAAGTATACGAGGATACCGGTACCAAAACCACCTATGGCCAGCAGGGCGAAGATGATGCGGAAGATTACCGGATCAATATTAAAATAAGCGCCCAAACCGCTACATACGCCACTCAGTACCTTGTTTTCCGGATCGCGGTACAGGCGTTTGCGGGGACGAGGTATATATCCTGCGTCTGAAGCGTCATCTCTTTGTTGTTGCTTAGTACCTTCTCCGGAAGCATCATCAAATTGCTCCGGTGTGCCCATGGAAGCTTTTACAGCGGTTACATCATCATCTGTAATACAATGTGCCCCTTTCTTCAGTATATCATGGAAAACTTCGGCAATACGGCTTTCAATGTCAGACACAATTTCATCACCACCTTCCTCTTTCGAAAAATATTTCTTCAGGCTACCCAGATACTGGCTAAGTATCTCGTACGCACTATCCTCGATGGGGATAAGTCGGCCCGACAGGTTTATGTTGATTATCTTTTTCATTACTAGTTCATTTAGGTTTTAGGTAACTCTTCTCTTAAAGAGGGGTGCTGCTTTGTGTTAGTTGATGTACTGCATTAGCCAGTTCGTTCCAGGTGCTTTCCAGTTCCTGATAAAAGGCTTCCCCTTTGTCTGTCATGGAAAAATATTTTCTTGGAGGACCTGAACTGCTTTCTACCCAGCGATACGTGAGTAGCTCTGCATTTTTCAATCTTGTTAATAAAGGATAAAGGGTGCCCTCCAGGATATCCAGCTTCGCTTCTTTCATCTTTTCGATGATATCTGACGGGTAAGCTTCCCCTTGCTTAATGATGGACAGTATGCAAAACTCCAGCACTCCCTTCCTCATCTGCGATTGTGTGTTATCAATGTTCATGGCAAGTGAGCTTTAGTTTTTTTTCTTAATGGTGGTTTCTGATCAGTTATAGTTGTAATAGCTATTATTTCAATTGTACGATACAAAAGTAGGGAATATTTACTACTATGCAATACCGAATACCATAGAAAGCAAAATAACTTGCTTAGACGGTTACCCGAAAAAAGGAGCAAAAAGCAATACAGGTAAGCATCTTACTAAGAAAATAATAAAAGAGGCGATATCTACAAAAGTGATGAACGGCATTAAATAGGGATAAACGGAAATTGGGTTGAAATAAGCTTTTTTAGTGTTAAATTGCTTTAACATTTTTTTAATGGCTACAAATCACAATTTGTGCTTTCCCTCAATTACATTTGTACAAGCGTAAAATACACATGAAGAAAATTATCGGCATATTCCTTTTGGCACTAATGGTGTCTCAATTACTTCCTATCAAGGAAGTAGGGAAGCTGCTGTTTAATAATCAGATTGTGGAAGAGCATCCTGTTGATTGTGGTGGAGATCATATCAAAATTGCCAAGGAACTGAAATTCTGCAAGCAATTTGATGAAGTTCAATTTAACCCACTGCTCATTATTGGTATACTTCAATATCATTTAATGGAAGATATTCCAAGCAACCCTGCTCAGGAAATACACGCCCCCCCTCCCAATATGCATATCGCATAATTCGCAAAGCAGTTGTGATCACAACCGCTGATTTTTCTATTCTTTTTATTCATTCATTCAATTACTACCTGGAATTCGTGTATCCGTTATCGTGATACGTGTCTCGAGTCCCCAACGGTAGTGTTATTCTATCTGATTGTTTCCACGGTTGCGGCAAATGCTGCTATCCGGAAATGCGATCCCTTAACGGAAAAGCTTATTTTATGAACAAGCAAACATCATTATTCTCTAATATAAAAGGCGACTTCTCCGCCGGCCTTGTTGTTTTCCTCATTGCGGTGCCACTGTGCCTCGGCATAGCGCTGGCGTCCGGAGCTCCCCTGTTTGCCGGTATGATTTCCGGTATCGTGGGTGGCCTGGTCATCGGCTTCCTGAGCGGCTCGCAATTGAGTGTAAGCGGCCCTGCGGCCGGTCTTACTGCAGTAGTACTGGTAGCAATTACCAAGTTAGGTGCGTTCGACGTATTCCTGCTCGCTGTAGTTATTGCCGGAGTGCTTCAACTGGTACTGGGTTTAATAAAAGCCGGTACAGTGGCCAACTACTTCCCTTCCAATGTTATCACCGGAATGCTTACGGCCATTGGTATCATTATTATACTGAAACAATTGCCCCATGCTTTTGGCTATGATGCCAACACAGAAGGTGATTTTACCTTTTTCCAGGTAGATGGCGACAATACCTTCAGTGCCTTACTTTCTGCTGTTAATCATATCAGCATTGGTGCAACACTGATTACCATTATATCCATTTTCATTATTCTGTACTGGAGCAAGATCCCGAAACTCAATGTAGTGCCAGCGCCGCTGGTAGCAGTAATTACCGGCATTTTGCTGAATATAGCATTTTCCGGCAGCGAGCTGCTGGCACTGGGATCTAATCACCTGGTATCCTTACCGGTACCTGCCAGCTTTGGTGATTTCGTAAACCAGTTCACTTTCCCCAACTTCAACGCTGTCACTAATAAAGAAGTGTGGATTATCGGGGTAACTATTGCGATTGTAGCTTCTGTAGAAACATTACTGAATGTGGAAGCAACCGATAAACTGGATCCAATGAAACGCTACACTTCTCCTAACCGTGAGCTGAAAGCCCAGGGTATTGGGAATATTGTGAGTGGTTTAATTGGTGGTTTACCTATCACTTCAGTGATTGTTCGCTCCAGCGCCAACATCAACGCAGGTGGTAAAACAAAAATGTCTACCATGATACATGGTGCATTACTGTTGATCTGTGCTGCGCTGATTCCCGTGGTATTAAATAAAATTCCACTGGCTACACTCGCCGCAGTATTGCTCGTAACCGGGTATAAGCTGTGTAAGATTTCCATCTTTAAAGAGATGTTTAAAAACGGTAAATACCAGTGGGTGCCATTTGCGGTAACTGTTGTGGCGATTGTGTTTACTGATCTGCTGATCGGTATTGCACTGGGTATGGTAGTAAGCGTACTGGCCATTTTACGTGGTAATATGAAAAGCTCCTACTATTTCCGCAAGGAAAAATACCATAGCGGAGACAGTATCCGTCTGGAACTGGCCCAGGAAGTTTCTTTCCTGAATAAAGCCAGCATCCTGCTCACGCTGGATCATATGCCCGAAAATATTACACTGGTAATAGATGCACACAAAACAGCGTATATAGATTTTGATGTACTGCAAACCATTCGCGAATTCAAAGACATCAAAGCACCACAAAAAAATATCAAAGTAATCCTGACGGGGTTTAAAACGGTGTATAATATTCAAAATACACCCGATCTCACAGCCGAAGAGCAATCCAGGCTGACGTCTCCACAGGTACACACTATTTCTTCCGGTAACCATAAAGAGTTGCTGAAAGAATTGCAGTTAAACTAATATCCGGGGCATACGCTCCCGCGCCGATTCAAATGTAAACGGAATACCATGCTTTTATCCGTTCATGTTTTTTCAATTTCAAAAAATGACAATCATGAAAACACTCAATAAAATATCTCAATCCAATATAACACCTAAAAAGGCATTAGAATTACTGAAAGCCGGCAACAGCCGGTTTGTGGATAACCTTCGCCTGAACCGTAACCTGCTGCAGATGGTAAATGATACCTCTGACGGACAGTGGCCCATGGCGGCTATTGTAAGCTGCATGGACTCCCGTACTTCTGCAGAACTGGTTTTTGACCAGGGACTGGGCGATATTTTCAGCATACGTTTAGCCGGTGGCGTTATTTCAGATAATGTACTGGGAAGTCTCGAATATGCCTGCAAAGTAGCCGGTTCAAAATTCATAGTGGTATTGGGCCATACCAAATGTGGCGCCATTAAAGGTGCCTGCGATGCCATAGAAATGGGCAACCTCACCGGGTTGCTGAATAAAATAGCGCCCGCCGTTTTTGCAGAAAAAACAGTAAAAAATGACCGTAATTCCCATAACAGTAAGTTTGTGGAAGCGGTAAACAATATTCACGTAGAACGTTCTGTACAAGCCATTATGGAACAAAGCAATATTCTGCGTGAAATGATTCAGAAAGGAGAAGTTGGCATCATCGGGGCAGTGTATGATGTAGAAACCGGTATCGTGACCTTCAAGGAGAACACACTTATACTGGAAAACAACAGACCCGCTGAACCAGCAGCAGCGGTGGCCGTTTAATAAAACGCCTTTTATTGCAGGGAATAAATTTGCTTTTTCATAAAAAAGAGGGAGGCATTAATAACCCGTTTGATCAATTTATTTAAAGGCAATTGATCAAACAGTTATTAAGAGCCTCCTTTTTTTATATACAGTCCCGGGACTTTTATATGTGCAGGAGTTTTGCCGCAGCCTGTTCGAGCGTGGCCTGCTTTTTAGCAAAACAAAAACGGATCACGTGATCATCTTTTCCATCCTGGTAAAATGCTGATACCGGGATCACCGCTACGCCAAATTCTTTGGTCATGCGTATCGCAAAATCTTTGTCTCCTTCTTCCGAAATCCGGTCGTACTTCATCAGCTGAAAATAGCTTCCCTCACTGGATAGCGGGGTAAACCGGGTATCTTTCATCAGCTGTAGAAAATAATCTCTTTTTTGCTGATAAAATGCCGGCAGCTCCAGGTAGTGCGAAGGTGTTTCCAGAAATTTGGCCAGGCCATATTGCATAGGCGTATTTACGGAGAAGCAGAGATATTGATGCACTTTTCTATACTCTTTCATCAGGTGCTCCGGCGCCACACAGTAACCCATTTTCCAGCCGGTATTATGAAATACTTTGCCAAAGGAAAAAGTAACAAAACTATTGCGGTAAATAGCCGGGTAACGCAAAATGCTATGATGGGTAGCGCCGTCAAATATCAGGTGCTCATATACTTCATCGGATAGTACCAGCAGGTTAAATGCTGCCACCAGCTTTTCCAGTTCCTGTATATCATTTTCCTGTAAAATACTTCCGGTAGGATTATGCGGGGTGTTCAGCATAATCATTTTTGTGCGGGGAGTTATCTTGCTGCGTACTTCTTCCCAGTTAATACGGTAGTCCGGGAATGAAAGCGATATCAGTACGGGCTTGCCACCGTTTACCAATACGTTGGGAATATAGCTGTCGTATGCAGGTTCAAAAATGATCACTTCATCACCGGGATGAATACACGTAGCAATGGCAGTAAAAATGGCGTAAGTACCTCCCGGGGTAATGGTGATTTCGGTATCCGGGTTAACGGATTGCTGGTAAAGGTGACTGATTTTTTCTGCGATGGCGGATCTGAGTGGCATCAGTCCCGGCATGGGGGCATACTGGTTATGGCCTTGTTGCATGGCTTCATTCACCATCGCTTTCAGCTCATCGCTGCAGTCGTAATCCGGAAATCCCTGGGAGAGGTTAATGGCTTTGTGGGTAGCCGCCAGTGCGGACATGACGGTAAATATAGTAGTGCCTACATTGGGCAGTTTAGAGACCATTTATAATTTTTTTGATATTGAAATTTAGGCATTTAGTACCAAAGCAGGTTGTTTTCAGCAGCTAAATATCTAAATTTCAATATCAAAAAAATGAAAAACTTTAGAGGAACTTTTCGCCCTTATTGCGTTTTATTTCTCCTACGTATTCTTTGATCTGTTGTTCATTTTCTTTTTTACAGATGAGTAGTACATCGTTAGTATCTATTACGATGAACTCATCTAGTCCCTGCAGCAGTACCAGTTTATCGTTGGGTACTTTTACCATACACTTGGTGGCATCTATTACCACTACGTTTTTGCCCTGAACCGCGTTGCCGAGATAATCTTTTTCCAGGTTTTCGTAAGCGGAAGCCCAGGTACCGAGGTCGCTCCATCCAAAGTTGGAAGGGATGACATAAACGTTGCTGGCTTTCTCCATGATACCATAGTCGATAGAGATGTTGGTACACTGAGGGTATACCTTTTCCATCACCTCTTTCTCCTGTGGAGTATTGAGTGCTGGTGTAGCCTGTTCAAACAGTTCGTCTATTTCAGGCAGGTATTGTTTAAATGCTGCAAGGATCGTTTTTACATTCCATACAAAGATGCCGGCATTCCAAAGGAAATCGCCACTCTGGAGGAAGGTTTTCGCCAGCTCCAGGTTAGGTTTTTCTGTGAATGTTTTTACCTGGTATACATTGTCGGACACCTGTTGAGGTTCAAACTGAATATAGCCATAACCGGTATCGGGTCTGGTGGGTTTAATGCCCAGTGTTAGCAGTGCACTGTTTTTTTGTACAAACAGCAGCGCGTTGAGGCATGCGTTGGTAAAAGCAGGGCCGTCCATGATCAGGTGATCTGCCGGTGCACAAATGATATTGGCCAGCGGGTCCTGTTTATGGATTTTATGGGAGATATAAGCAACACATGGAGCGGTATTTTTGCGGGAAGGTTCGCTCACAATATTGGCAGCAGGCAATTCAGGTAACTGATCGCTCACCTTGCTGTTATACTGGTGGTGGGTAACCACAAAAATATTTTCCTTTGGGATGAACTGCGCGAAGCGTTCATAAGTCCATTGGAGCAGGGTTTTCCCTGTGTTCAGGATGTCCAGGAACTGCTTGGGATTGTCTGTGCGGCTGTGGGGCCAGAAGCGGCTGCCTATACCCCCTGCCATTATTGCCACATAAAAATGGCTGTTCAGCTGTGTCATTTCTAAATAATTCCTTCTCTGATTAAATCATGTAAGTGAATAATACCTTGATATCGCTCTCCGTCCATTACCAGCAGTTGGGTTATATCGTGCTGGCGCATCATTTCAAGTGCGTTGATAGCCAGCTGATCCTGCTGAATCATTTTTGGGTGCAGCGACATTATATCTTTGGCCGTTACAGCTGCTGTAGGAACATCTTTCTCCAGCATTCTGCGCAGGTCACCATCTGTAATAATGCCTTTTAATAATCCATTTTCATCCACCACTGCGGTTACCCCCAGCATTTTGGAGGATATTTCCACTATTACTTCTCTCAAGGAGCTGTTTAGCAGTACCTGTGGGGATTGATGTTGTTTGCTGAGATCCCCTACTTTAAGATACAACTTCTTTCCCAGGGCCCCGCCGGGATGGAATTTTGCAAAGTCAGCAGCCGTAAATCCGTGCCATTCTATCAGGCATACCGCCAGCGCATCTCCCATTGCCAACTGTGCAGTGGTGCTGGTGGTGGGTGCGAGGTTATTAGGGCACGCTTCCTGACTAACAGTGGTGTTGAGTACCAAATCGGCTTCCTGGGCTAAAAACGAGCTTGTATTCCCCACCATGGCGACGAGTATGTTGCCAAAATTCTTCACAAGGGGAACCAGTACCTTTATTTCAGCAGAAGTACCGCTTTTCGAGATACACATTACGATATCTTCCTCTCTGATCATCCCCAGATCTCCATGAATCGCATCTGCTGCGTGCATGAAAAGTGCAGGGGTGCCGGTAGAATTAAATGTGGCCACTATTTTCTGGGCAATAATGGCACTTTTACCGATGCCGGTTACTACCAGCCGTCCTTCACATTGCGCAATCTTTTCAACAACTTTCTCAAAATCTGCATCTATAAACTGTTGCAAATCATTAATAGCTGATGCCTCCATGGCAATTGTGCGTTTGGCTACGTCTCCTATATTGATAGTTTGATTCCTTTTCATGACGAATTACAAATTTATCATTTTTTAGTCAGCACTGGTGCTGTTAAGTAATTTATATTGATACTCCGCGCTTTTTTAAGTAACTTCGTGTCCCCTAAAAAACATATAAAATTATTTCGTCATTTGATGGTTCTTTAGAGTTAAAATTTGAATGCAATGGCTGTTGTTAAGGAACGTTTGATGGATGCATTACGCGAACACTTCGGGTTCGATTCCTTTAAGGGAAATCAGGAAAAAATTATAAATAGCATCCTCTCAGGCAAAGATACTTTTGTTATAATGCCAACTGGTGGAGGTAAATCACTATGCTACCAACTACCGGCGTTAATGAGTCCAGGTTGTGCGCTGATTGTGTCACCACTTATTGCCCTGATGAAAAATCAGGTAGATCTGGTAAGAGGCTACAGCAGTAAAGACAATGTGGCCCACTTTTTAAACTCCACCTTATCCAAGGCGCAGATAAAAAAAGTGCGGGCAGATCTGACAGCGGGCAAAACCAAGCTGTTATATGTGGCACCCGAAACGCTCACTAAACAGGAAAACCTGGATTTCTTCAAGGAACTGGAGATTTCCTTTATTGCCGTAGATGAGGCGCACTGTATTTCTGAATGGGGACACGATTTCAGACCGGAATACCGCCGTTTGAAGGAAATGATAGACCAGATCAGCGATAACCTGCCTATCATCGCCCTCACCGCTACTGCTACCCCTAAGGTACAGAGCGACATTGTAAAGAACCTGGCCCTGAATAAAGCTAGCATCTTTATTTCTTCCTTTAACCGTCCAAACCTGTATTATGAAATCAGGACCAAGCGCAAAAAGGAGCAAACCAATAAGGATATCGTTAAGTTTATTCACTCACATAAAGGTAAAAGCGGTATTATCTACACCCTCAACCGTAAAACCACAGAAGAACTGGCTGATATGCTGGTCGCCAACGGCATTAAAGCGGTGGCGTATCATGCAGGCCTGGACCCGACTACCAGGGCCCAGCGTCAGGACATGTTCCTCCATGAAGATACAGAAGTGATTGTAGCCACCATCGCCTTTGGTATGGGGATAGACAAGCCGGATGTACGCTTCGTGATCCACTACAATATTCCAAAAAGCCTGGAAAACTATTACCAGGAGACCGGTCGTGCCGGCAGGGACGGACTGGAAGGCATCTGTATCTGCTATTATTCCCACAAGGATGTGCAGAAACTGGAACACCTGATGCGGGATAAATCCCTCAGCGAACGCGAAATGGGCGCCCAACTCATCAACGAAACCGTTGCCTATGCAGAAAGCGCTGTGTGCCGCCGCCGGGTGATTCTCCACTACTTCGGAGAACACTTCGAAACGGAAAACTGCGGTCAATGCGACAACTGCCGCAATCCAAAAGAAAAAATAGAGGTGAAAAACCGGGTAGTGATCATGCTGAAAGCCATCCGCGCGCTGGAAGAACGTTTCGGCAGCGAATACGTGATCAACATCATCACCGGCAAAACAAGCCCTCAGATCAACACCTACCGCCACGATCAGCTGGAAGTGTTTGGAGAAGGCAAAGAAGACGATGCACATTTCTGGAACTCCCTGATGCGTCAGATGATGCTGGAGGGACTGATAGAAAAAGATATAGAAGAATACGGCCTGCTGAAAGTCACCGACAAAGGCACCCAATTCCTCAAAAAACCATATTCCATTATGGTGGCTCTGAATCATCAGTTTGATGCAGACGCCATGGATGATGAAGATGAAGCTGCAGCGGAAGCACAGGCCTCCGCAGACCCTGCATTAGTGGAAATGCTGAAAGAACTGCGTAAAAAAGTAGCGAAAGAAAAGAACCTCCCTCCTTTCGTTATCTTCCTGGAAACTTCCCTGGAAGACATGGCCACCCAATACCCTACCACCGTTCAGGAACTGGAAAAGATCCAGGGCGTAAGTAAAGGTAAAGCGGTTCGTTATGGTAAACAGTTTGTGGATGTCATCACCAGGTATGTAGAAGAAAACAACATCACCAAACCGGACGACTTTGTCATGAAAAGCGTGGTGAACAAAAGCGGTATGAAAGTATTTATTATCCAGAACATCGATAAGAAAATACCGCTGGAAACCATCGCCAAAAATAAAGAACTCTCCCTTTCACAATTACTCGATGAAATGGAAACCATTGTTGCCAGTGGTACCAAATTAAACATCGACTATTGTCTGGATGAAGAGCTGGATGACTATGCCCAGGATGAAATCATGGAATACTTCAAAGGTTGTGAAACCTCCAGTCTCGCATTGGCAAGAGAAGAGCTGATTGAAAACGATTATACGCTGGAACAGCTGAAACTGATGCGTATTAAATTCCTGGTAGTATACGGCAACTAAGCCCTTTATTATCAGTAGCAAAGCATACAAAATGAGTATCAAACAAATACAGGAAACCATTGCCTCCAACAGGCAGAAAGTAGTGGCGCACCCGTTATATGCGGAACTGCAAACACTGGAAGACGTACGCACCTTTATGCAGTACCATGTTTATGCCGTTTGGGATTTCATGTCGTTACTCAAAGGATTACAACAACAGCTTACCTGTGTAAATATTCCCTGGGTACCCGTTGGCAATGCGGCCACCAGGTATCTCATCAATGAAATTGTAACCGGCGAAGAAAGTGATGTGGATAAAGCTGGCAACCGCTGCAGCCACTTTGAACTGTATGAGCAGGCGATGCAACAGGCAGGTGCTGATATCGGCAATATAAAGACGATTATAGCCGATGTAAAAGCCGGGAAGTCTATCCAAAGTATTTTGGAAACATCGTCGCTTCCTAAGGCTGTAAAAGGCTTTTTAGGCTTTACTTTTGATGTGATTGCTACCGGTAAGGCACATATCATGGCAGCTGTATTTACTTTTGGCCGCGAAGATCTTATTCCTGATATGTTCCTGGCATTGGTGAAAGACCTGGATCAGAAATTTCCCGGCAAACTGGATACCTTCATTTATTATCTCGAAAGACACATAGAAGTAGATGGCGATCACCATAGTCAACTGGCTATGCAAATGGTTAACGAACTTTGTGGAGCCGACGAAAATAAATGGCGGGAAGCCGGTGAATACGCCCAACAGTCGCTGTTTTGGCGGCATGAATTGTGGAGCGGTATTTTGCACGAAAAAGTGATTTTATAAATTTTTTGAAAAAATATTTTGCAATTCAAAAGATTGTATTACTTTTGCAATCCCCTCACGAGAGAGGGCAACAAAAAAGGATGGTGCGGTAGCTCAGTTGGTAGAGCAAAGGACTGAAAATCCTTGTGTCGCCGGTTCGATCCCGGCTCACACCACAGAAAAAAGGTCATCGGAAGATGGCCTTTTTTTATGCCTGCAAGCGCCGGTCCAAACGGGCTTCAGCATTTATTACGCTCAGGGAGCTCTGACCTCCGCAGGCGTATTCCATTTTATTAATTCGCCACTTTAATATACCCCCACCCTTCTCTTTGCCTGGTGATTATTTCATAAATCGCATCTGGTACTACTTCAACGCCCGGGATCAATTCACTGGCATTTTTATTATTCCGCTTCATCGTAGCACCACATACTTTTACACTCACTTTTTTATTGCTCAGCAGCTCCGTGAGAGCAGGTGTTATTTTTGATTTATCTTTCAGTACCATCTCTAATGCATCACCATAAACAGCTACCTCCAACTGCGCATCCGGACTACCTTTCAGGATGCCGTTCACTTGTCGCATTACGGTGTTTTGATCCTCTACTGATTTACTGGTAATATCAAATACTACCTTGTAATCCGCCTGAGCATAAGATGCGAGATATCCAAGCAAACATCCAACAAGTACTAACAGCTTCTTCATGATCATATTTTTTCTTGAAATGATGAAATATTAACCGGCAGTTTATCTGATGCGCCGCATTCCCCTTTGATGTAGAATAGGACCAAAAGGACCATATTTATGCTGTTGCTCAGAAAAGGTATCGCTGAAGGGCCCGAAAGGATGATCTATAGGCTTGGTGCTTACTACAGGCCAGTCTTCAGGAAATCTTTTAACAGGACGCTGTTGTGAATTAACAAAGGCTGCTACATCCCACGCTTCTTCGTCGGTTAATTGTGGTTTACTAAAGTCGGCGCCAAACGGCATATTATCTTTTACATACCCGGCAAATCTCGATAGCCTGTAAATGCCGGCGCCTGTGTTATAAGCTGACTTTCCCCACAATGGTGGATACTCGTACCCGACTGCACCTGCTGATAGTTTTCCATCACCATTCTCTCCATGACATTTACTGCACTTCTCCGCGTATACCAGCTTACCTTCTGTGGTATCTGCACTTCTTCCCAGGTAGGCGATTTCTTTTATTCCGCTTCCCGGTGGTTTATATCCTTTAGGTACATCTTTTCCGAGCCATTGTATGTAAGCTATCATAGCCCTGAGCTCCCGGCTGTTGCTGTCGAGGGCGTTGCCATCAAGGCTTCGGATCAGACAATCATTCACTTTTTTGGCAATCGATTCAACCGTGCCGCTCCTTTCCCTGAATTTCGGGTACGTAGATGCCGTACCGCCATAGTTGTTTCCCCAGCGTTTGGTGCCCGCCTCCAGATGGCAATTCTGGCAGTTCATACCATTGCTGATGGCCGCTATTTTCCCTTTGGGTCCCAGGTACAGAGAAGTATGCGCAATAAGATCCCGGCCATACCGGATCATTGCACCATTTGGTGTATGCGGAACCGTACTTGTATCCGGAGCCATCCACAACGCCGCCGTTGCCTTTTCTCCGCGTTTAATCTGGTATGCTAAAAACATTTTAATAACAACCAGGATCATTCCCAGCAACACCATTCCCAGCAACACCCAAAAAAAAATCTTTTTCATCCTGCAAAACAGTAGCCGCAATTCCGTTCCTGGGCGCGGCCTACGGCCCATACCCCGGAAGGTACCAGTTGTATTCCCGGTAAAATTCCTTCGATCCATTCTTTCTTAACACTGGCAGCATCGAGCGACATGTTTTGTGCTATCACTGCACTATACACTGTTAACGCCATATTACATACGCAGAATAATACACCGCTGGCCTGCAGTTCATTGATCCCGATCGCTACATCGCCAACACCCGGAACTTTAAAATCTCCCGGCTTAGGCTCCCAGAAAGGGTTTCTGATCGCCGGCGCCTTTGTGGCAGGATCATCTGCTTTAAATACTTCTCCAAATTTATACTTGGCCCATAACTCACTTTTCATAGCATATGGAATCGCCTCGTGACGCAACACCACTACTACACAACATTCTTTTTCGGGCGTGCCCGTAGCTGCATTGGTCAGTAAAAACACTTTAGGCCAGGCGAAAGGTAGTATGTCGTGCGGACGAACTACATCCAGCACCATTTTGTGTTTGCCCTTGATTTTATTTACCCACGCTTCGGGGTCTTCGAGGCCAATATTCATTTTTTCAGGAGTAAATGCCGCCTGCAGGTCCAAAGGAACAAAAGACGGCATGGCCAATACCGTTGCTCCTGTGATGATTTTTCCGAGAAAATCACGGCGGTTGGTTCCTTCGTTTTCGATATAACTCATATGATTGCTATTTTGGTGAATGCAATATTTACCCATAACATCTGCCATTGCTAATAGCAGGCAGTCAATAAACCAGCATTAAAGGATAGTGGGATTTTCGAGGAAACGGTCAAAAATATCAGGAGATGTATCTTCGACATAACTAAACTAATACGGCCAATTCGTCAACCAATGTTATCATTGCTTA
This sequence comes from Chitinophaga sp. RAB17, assembly GCF_052114225.1. Taxonomy (NCBI): domain Bacteria; kingdom Pseudomonadati; phylum Bacteroidota; class Chitinophagia; order Chitinophagales; family Chitinophagaceae; genus Chitinophaga; species Chitinophaga sp. RAB17. The sequence goes on from NZ_JBFREI010000018.1 coordinate 62,428, forward strand.
ACCGTATTAACGAGGGGAATTACAAGTGATGCTAATTTAGGAAAATAAAAATAGGGACTATCGGATAAAAGTGACAAAATCTAAATTCCCAACGCCAGCTCCAGGCTACTGCGGAAACCAGGATATTCATGCGGTAAACATCCCGCGAAATGCCTGAATTCATTGATAAAGTGCGTTTGGTCGCTATACCCAAACCGGTTAGCCAATAAACGCCATTGAAACTTTTTTTCTTTTTCCATGTATTCAATCGTTCGCCGGAAACGCACAATGCGACAAAACGTTTTCACGTGAAGCCCTGTTTGCTCAAGGAAATTTCTTTCTAAAGTACGCTTAGCAAGATAAGCCCCCGACTCCAATTGCCGGATGGTAATATTGCCATTTGCCGCATATATCATCCGTATCGTCTCATCCAGATTTCTCGAATATCTTCTTTCGGTTAAGAACTGCCCGATAAGAAATGCTTCCAGAATAGCAACCTGTTCTTCTCCACTAATGCATTCCCTTAGTTGCTCCCCTAATTCATGCATTTGAGATCCGACAGTAACTGACAGATCAGTACTTTTATTAGTGAAATTTGTTGCCGGAATATGGAAGAGTTTAAACCAGCCGCCTGGCTTAAAATTTACCACCAAACTTTTCATCCCCGCATAAATGCAGCGTTCACAAACCACATCATTGGGCCCTGTAATACTATCTGATGCTACGTATTCCATATTTGTAACATCATAAACCTTATCCGGCGGGCCTAAATTAAATGCCAGACTTTGGATAAGGTGCGGCAGTATGGTCATCTTCCGGTTATCGTCCTCCTGGAAATCACTTTCCAGGATTAAGAGGGAAAGTATATAATCCCGTAACAACCTGTGTGGCCGGAAAGATTGCACCTTGAACATATTCAACCGTTTTAGAGATACCGAATAAGTAAATAGTAGCTACGACCAACCTTGAATCCATAGGGCAAATATAAGAATCATTATCCTTCCTATAAATCTGGGAATCCTTGCCAGATCCTCCACAAAACATTTCGACCTCTCCCCACTCCTTTCGACAGAAAAAGGGTTATCGGAAGATGGCCTTTTTTTATGCCCGTAAATATAGTCACAACAGGGCTTCAGCATTTATTAGGCTCAGGTTTTCAACGTGGGAATATCTTCTTTCAATATGCGCTAAATACCAATATACTCCCGTTTTCCACTCGCAAATCCTCATCGAATATTATACAATTCTCATAGCATTAGCTAAATGCTACTCTTCCATCTATCCCGCAAATGCGTTCCCCGAATTATGTTATATTTATAGTAATCAAAATAATCTCCCATGGCAAAACAAATGTCTGTCATTTCCTTTACGGGAAAACTCGGGAACCTCATAGGGTATAAGCGCAATGGCGAATACTTCCTGCGCTCCATGCCGGAAAAAGTGCAGCAAACGGCTGCTACCCGCCGCGCATCCAGGCGCTTTGGCATCGCCAGCAGGAAAGGTGCTTTTATCCGTCATGCTTTTTACGGCAACCTGGATATCCATTGTGACAGTGGCCACATCAATCGGCTCAACAAGCTACTCATTGCTGCTGGCGATCATCATGCCGCCATCACAGGCTTCCGCTTCAATCAGCATAGCGGCGTAGATCGTTTCTTTACGGTAGCTCCCCGCCTTTTCAGCAACGGGATATTAAATATTCCCGCACAAACCATCGCCGGGTATAAAGGGGTGGCTGCCCTGGAAGTAAAAGTGATCGCAACCCGTATTGACTTTACATCACGTCAGGTGGCAGGTAGCGAAACGGTTACGCTCATGATAGATCCGGATACCACTTTCCAGGAAACAAATGTTTCGCTGGAGGTACCCGGGAAGGGCTCACTGGTAGTGGTTTTCCAGGTAAGAGCGATGTACAGAGACGGCCCATCCCGCAACAGGCAATATATGGCCGCCGATATTATTGCGGTAGCAGCACCACAGGTACCCAAATATGCTAAAAAACGTACTTACCCCAAGCGGACAAGATTGCTTCCTAACCTTACCTATACACACGCATATCCAGCTATCATTCAACTGGAATAAAGCCATCTTGCCCACGGAGATATTTTGATGAATAATCCCTTTATACCTGCTTCCTTTGAATAATATATTTCTTTCCGCAGCTACAGCCAGGCACTGAAGCAGCCCTGCTATGGCCGATTGTGGCCTCCTTCCATTTGCTGATACAATTTCATCGGGGTTATACATCCGGAACTCATCTCCACATCAAGTCCACCTCTCCTACACTGCTACTATAGGTATATAGCGGGTGTCAGGCATAGCATCGAAAAAATCCCGATAGCCTGTAGATGCCGGTGCCTCTATTATAAGTTTTCTCTCCCCACAAAGGTGGATACTCATACCCAACAGCAGAAAAAACAGGTCATCGGAAGATGCTCTTTTTTCATGCTCATAAACATTGGCATCTTGAAAAGTATTCTTTCTTTTTAACCCCTTTTTAATTCTTTTATACCTTCTCAAAACATAGTTTTTTATTACTTTTCAGAAAAAATGAAATCCCTATTACCCCTGTTTGCGCTGGCACTGATCCCAGCCATCGCTGCAGCACAAAAAATTGATCTGAAAGTGAACGCCGGTGCTAACATCAGTATACTCCCCAACTTTAACAATCAAATTATAATCGTGAATGGTTTTACAATTCCGGGTGTAATAAGTGTGGCCAATGCCGCCAATCCTCCTATGGCCACCACTGCTACTTCTAAAACTAAACAGCAGGTTGGTTTTAACTTTGAAGTCGAAGCCGGGAGGAAGCTAACTGATAGATGGAAGATTTCACTATCACTGGGAGTAAACCAGATCCGGTATGATTACGATACCCACATTTATCAATCCATTATTTATAAAAATGATTTTGATTTAAGCGAATTAACAACGAAGTATGGCGATTCAAAGTTCACCTACCTCACATCTCGTCCGTTAAATGTTTCACTGACTTTTGACAGGTTCTCTCTACAGGCGGGCCCTATTGTCAATTATCTGATTGGCAAAAAATACTCCAACTATGTGGTTGTTTCCAATGTAGATACCCGGGAAGCAATCGGCGCCTTCTTTGAAAGCAAGGGAGATGTACAAAAATTCCTGTATGGTATACATTTGAATGCCCGCATGGCTGTGGCAAAAAACCTGGAAATTATGCTGGGTAGCCAATACTTCCTAAACTCCCTCTATAAAAAAGAAACTACATACAAACCGGTATATGATAAAAGCAAGGCACTGCAGATTCAGTTAGGATTGAGCTATAATTTTGCCGCTTTTATCAGGTAATCCCAATCTGCATTGCCTGATAACATATACTCCCGTTTAATAAAGACTTCCGGAAAAGGCCATCTTCAATGGCTTTTTCCAGGCCATAAGTATCATTCACAAAAAATAATATCCTTCCGCTCAGACAGACGCAGAACATAAAATATCCACTGCAATACAGTTGCGCTGCAGCTGCCAATTGCCGGACAAATTTCTCCAATACCAGTAATCACCCACCCTTTCAGGTGGGAAAGATGCAATCATCCATTGCCATCAAAAATAAACCCGCTTTGTTTCCAGCACCTTCAACATCTCTCCCTTTACTTCCGCCGTTCTTTCATTAAAGCGTTGCAAAGACTTCGTTACTACCCGGTCCAGGAGGTGAACGGTTCCATTTTCGACCGCTTCTTCAAACAGTGCGATATCAGCAGAACTGATCATCTTTCTTTCATACCAGCTGCTGCTTAGTACCAGGTAATGAACGTCAAAACCAGATTGGTTAAAATATACCAGTATGTTTTGTACATCCTTTATACCATTACCAGGCACCAGATTCATGACCACCAAAAAAGAAGTGTCAGATTCCCTGTGAAACTGAATGATGGTCTTAATACGGATCAGATAATCTTCTGAACCATTATAACGGGGAAAGATAACTACAAACTGCTCTTCTCCAAATGATGCCGCTTGAATCGGCTGCTTGAAAGGAAAAAACATCTTCCTTTCAAAGATTTGCTGGGTCGTTTTTCCTTTGCCTGTATGGGGGTTACCAACAATAGCAAAAAACGTTCTGGGCTTAACAATCATCTCCCAAAAAGCAAAAAAAAATGGAAAAGACTGTTAATCAATTCCAAATAGTATCAACATTGTAGATTCCTTTATGGGAAAATAAATACCTGCTATACTTTTTCCGCCAACAGCGCAATGAGCTGTGCACAAGGCAGGAAGAGTATCTGCGCTAACAATGTACCGCCAATCCTGGCAATAACCATATAGGAAATATATTTCCGGAAAGAGCTCTCTGCTACCTTACCCAATACCACATCATCTGTAAGGATCGATAAATGAGGATCTATAAATAACGCCATTAACACAGTAGCTACCCCATTTATAACCCCGGAAAGATTACTGGCCGTTGTTCTGTATTCCGGATTCAAATAAGCCGCATATACACAGGACAACACCGCAATAGTAAGTATGGCCGTGGCCAGCAGGTTATACAAAAATATACGCCATGGAAAACTCTTCTGAGCCGTTAACTCCACTAAATGATCCCTGGATGGCATTTTCAGATTCTCCTTCACAAACTGCATTCCTGCACCGGAAAGACCCAGATAAAATAATCGGGGTATCGACTTATGCACGCTGAAATGCACCACCGCCCTGGACAATAACCGCTGAAAAGTAGGGATAAGAAATGCTCCCAGGACAGACCCGACCGTACATGACAAAATAATGTACCTGAACATCAGCGTATTGGAAGCCACCTGCAACTTCAGATCCTGTTCTACCGTTTTAGCCAATAGTGGCGCCTGTAGCGTGTTAGCAGTTCGTGATAATAATACAAGGATATTAAATAATGAAAAGGTAATGGCAATTCTTCCGGTCCTCACTCCCACTATTCTTACCGCGTAAGATAATGTAGTGATCAGGTTGATCAGCAAAGTGAGAACAAGTACAATAATAATCTGGGTAGTCATTTTAGTAGCAATTATAAACAGCTACTAAAATAATCTTTATTCTGTTCTAAGGCTTTTTACGGGGTTGGTAGTCGCCAGTTTCCGCGTCATACCAATAATGACAAATGCTACCAATAACATCAGCAACACACCCACTATTAAAAACGGTCCGGCGCCAATGTTAATTCTATAAGCATAATCCATTAACCAGGTATGTAATAAGTACCACGCCAGCGGCCATGCTACCAAATTAGAGGCAACAATGATCCAGGAAAATTCTTTCACGAACAACGTAATAATATTAAGTACAGAAGCGCCTAATGCTTTCCTTATTCCCATTTCCTTATTCCTTCTGGCAATACTTAAGGTAACTATTCCCAACACCCCAAGTAACACTATCATCAACGATACAATCGTAGCAGCCCTTGCTGCTTTCTGCATTTGCGTTTCTGTTTCATACAACTGTGCAATGCTGTCATCCAGGAACTTAAAATCAAAAGGAGCATCCGGAAAAACCTGTCCCCACTTATTTTGCAACGCTGCTATTTGTTTGGAGGTATTACCCGCATTTAGCCGAAACGAGATGAAGCGATAAATACCCATTGATTCTACCGTCATAAAGCATAGTGGGGAAATTGCATCCCGCAAGGTACCAAAATGAAAATCACGGGTAACGCCGCTCACATACATCACTTCATTAAAATTATGCATCCGCACCGGCTGATTTATCGCCTCTGCCGCACTTTTCCAGCCAAGTGCATGAACGGCCGCTTCATTGATAACAACCTTCGATGAGTCTGCCTGCGTACCTGTATAATAAGCACCCGCGCTCATCTTAATCCCATAGGTAGCCACAAACCGTTCATCTGATATAACTGATACTGAGGAAATAGCAGTACTGGAGTCATTCTCCGGCCTATAAATCATATTAGCCCCATTACTCCACCCGTCAGGGATCGCATAAGAAAATGAAGCATCTTTTACCTCAGACATCGTACGAAACTCATCTCTCATTCTTTCCATATGCTTTACACCTGAAAAGGTCCAGTCCCGCGGTACCGGAACGGTGATAACACGCTCCTTATTAAAACCGAGATCTGAATTAAAAAAGAAAGATACCTGTCTGTCTATGACGATGGCGGCTATGAACACCACGATAGCAGTTACAAACTGCACGCTTATCAGTGCCCGCCTGAATAACAACTTCTCCTTTACATTCTTCAGCTTTCCTTTTAACGCAGTTACAGAAGGTTGTGCAGACAATACAAAGGCCGGATATAATCCTGCCAGAAACCCCGTAAACAGAATAATAAATACAGGTAAAAAAGCAAACCAGGCAGGGAAGGAAGACAAGCCTGGTATATCTTTTCCTATCATCTGGCTGAATAGTGGTTTTAACAAAAAGAACATCCCGAGTGATACCACAAAAGAAAATGCCACCACTAACACCGATTCCGTAATAAACTGAAATACTAGCTGTCTCTTTTTACCACCCATGGCCTTTCTCACACCAATTTCTTTTAACCTGGTTAAAGAGTTCCCAATAGAAATATTGATGAAATTAATAATCGCCATCAGCAGGATGAACATTGCCACGAAAGAAAAGATGGTGACCATTCTACCAGCAAGACCTTTATACATGCCCATATAAACGTCCTTTAATGCTACCGGATACACCTCCAGTGTTTTTTGTATTTCAGAAGAAGCATTTGTTTTTATTAACGTAGCCAGTGGCACTTTTAATTGTTCCGGTTTTACCCCCGGCTTCAATAATACGTAACCAACAATATTAGGTGATAACCAGCTATTGAAGCCAAACTCGCGGCCAAAGTACCTGATACTCGCAGGCCCCATGAATATTTCATTACCCGGCTTGCTATAGTTGGTAACAGTATTGAACGGCAAATCTTTTACTACCGCCGTTACTTCAAAATCCTCATTTCTCCCATCAAACGATTGAATCTTCAACAGCTTTCCTACTGCATCTGCTTTACCAAAATATAATTTTGCCTTCTTCTCCGTAAGCACTACTGCGTTAGGTTTATCCAAAGCAGTGTGAGGATCGCCGTAAGCAACCGGTAAATTAAATACATCAAAAAATGTGGAATCTCCAGGATGTATCCCTTCCCGGTAATGCTTATCTCCTACTGACACCACTGTAGTAATGCCATCATGACTATATGCTTTCTCTATCAGCGTAGGATAATTGTCCTGCAATGCTTTTGTTAGTGGTCCTAACGTTGCAAATTCAACCCCGGTTTCAGGATTCGCCCACTTACTTTTCAACAAAAAAATACGATCGTTGTTTTTAACGAACCTGTTTACCTGTAATTCCCCCCAGGTATACGCTCCTATCAGCAAAACAAAGGTGATTCCTATAGATAATCCCCAAATATTCACCATCGCAAAAAACCGATGCTTCACAATATTTCTCCACGCAACCAGGAAGTAGTTTTTTATCATAAGACAAGAGTATAGGGCGTTAGTGCAGCTAAAAAAATGCCGCAACAGAAAGTATTGATAATCAATTCCATTATTCTCGCTTCATTGTCCGATAACGTACATACACTGTCCACTTCTGCACGACCTCTTTTTTGCACGAAAAGTACTAGGACCTGGTAAATTAGCATATATATCCTTTCCTTTTATTTGTATTTTGTACACTTATTCCTCGTTAGTAAATGTTTAAACATGAAGAAACTACTGGCCATAGGCCTGGTATTGCTGACCCACCTGGCTTCGGCACAAAATATACACATCCGTATTAATACCCAACATGTTAGCCTGGTATATGGCGTTAGCGCTGAAGGAAGGCTGGTACAACAGTATTTAGGCCAGGCATTGCAGCCAGCCTTCGCGGACACCACTTTAAAAGGTAAACAGGAAGCCTATGTAACAGCTGGTATGGAAAGTCTGCTGGACCCCGCCATCCGAATAGTACACAATGACGGTAACCCTTCTCTGGAACTGAAATACGCAGCTCACGAATCAGCGCCACAGAAAGAAAATGATGTCACCGCTACCACCATTACGCTGAAAGATCCCGTATACCCGGTAACCGTTATCCTTCATTTCGAGGCCTATTACAAAGAAGATATCATCAAAGCCTGGACGGAAATAAAACACGCAGAGAAAAAACCGGTACAGGTAACCGCATATGCCTCTTCCATGCTGCATTTGAAAGCGGATAAATACTGGCTGACCCAGTTTCATGGCGATTGGGCAAAAGAAGTAGACATGCAGGAACAATACCTGACCACCGGTATGAAAATTCTTGACAGTAAATTAGGTACCCGCGCCAACATGCTTCAATCTCCTATGTTTCTTCTCTCTCTTGATCACCCTGCAGAAGAAGAAAACGGCGAAGTATTGGCTGGTACACTCGCCTGGACAGGTAATTTCAAATTTGGCTTTGAGGTAGATGAACATAATGCACTCCACGTTAATGCAGGAATTAATCCCTACGCCAGCGACTATACGCTGAAACCAGGTGAAATATTCACCACTCCGGCGTTCATCTTCACATTGTCCCCGAAAGGAAAAGGACAAGCCAGCCGCAATTTTAATCGCTGGGCACTTGACTATGGTGTCCTGGATGGACGTGGACCACGCCTTACCCTGCTAAATAACTGGGAGGCCACCGGCATGGACTTCAATGAACAACGCCTGACCGCCCTTTTTGGAGGTACCAAAAAATTAGGCGTAGACCTCTTTTTGTTAGATGATGGCTGGTTTGCCAATAAATTTCCCCGCAATGCCGATAATGCAGGTCTGGGTGATTGGGCCCCCAATACCACTAAACTCCCACACGGCCTGGGATACCTGGTACAGGAAGCTCAAAAACAAGGCGTTAAATTTGGTATCTGGCTGGAGCCCGAAATGGTCAATCCAAAGAGTGAGCTGTATACCCAACACCCTGAGTGGGTGTTGCGCCTCCCTAACCGTGCAGAAAATTATTTCCGTCATCAAATGGTGCTAGATCTCACCAACCCGGCAGTACAGGATTTTGTATATGGAATAGTAGATAAAACAATGTCGGAAAATCCGGGAATCGCCTACATCAAGTGGGACTGTAACCGTATGCTCACCAACACCTGGTCTCCTTACCTGAAAGAAAAACAATCACACCTCTTCATAGAATATACACGGAGTTTATATAAAGTGCTGGACAGGGTCAGGGCAAAATATCCTCACCTGCCCATTATGCTTTGTTCCGGCGGTGGTGGTCGTACCGATTACGGCGCCTTAAAATACTTCACCGAATTCTGGCCCAGTGATAATACAGATGGTCTGGAAAGAATTTATATCCAATACGGTTACTCTCACTTCTTCCCATCTAATACAATGGCAGCACACGTAACCAACTGGGGCCATCAATCGCTGAAATTCCGTACAGATGTAGCTATGATGGGTAAGCTGGGATATGATATAAAAGTAGATGACTTCACCGAAAAAGAATTACAATTTAGCCATGATGCTGTAGAAACGTATAGGCGTATTAGTGATGCTGTATGGTATGGTAATCTTTATCGCCTCGTTTCTCCATATAAAGAAAACAGGGCGGTGTTTCAATACACCAGTGAGGATCAGAAAAAAACAATTCTGTTTAACTACCTGATGAATATCGCCAAGAACGATGTTTTTGCAGCAGTAAAATTACAAGGCCTGGATCCTCAGAAAAATTATCGTATCCGTGAAATCAATTTGTATCCTGACACCCGCACCTCCTTTCATTTTGATCAGCTATATAGTGGTGATTTCCTTATGAAAGAAGGCATTCAACTGACAGGCAACGGCAGATCATTGAGCAGCAATATTCTTGAAATAACAGCTGAATAATTTTTTAGAAAGTCAAAGCCCTGTTTCTTTCGGAAACAGGGCTTTTCTTTTTGCAAAAGTCGGGTTTAAAATAGAAGCGATTGATTCACTATCTTCAGTACATCAAAATGCGTACGTATGCTTCCTTTTGCCAATATGCCTTACGGTAATGCGCCTGGCTATTGCTTTCCGGTAACAGAACTTTGTATGTTTGCTTTGTTGCTTATTTGCGGCTGGCATGCCTTTAAAAAAGGTACCGGACATGTATCCTGGTTATTGGGTGCATTGGGGTTCGGCCTGCTGTTGGAATATGTAAATGTCGCCACCAATAGCGGCTACGTATATGGCCGTTTTTGGGTAATGCTGGGAAAAGCCCCTCACAGCATTCCTTTATGTATTGGGTGCGGCTGGGCAGTGATCATATACTCATCCCGGTTATTCACTGATAACTTCGCACTTCCTCTTTGGGCCGCGGCTGCATTCGATAGTCTGCTGGCATTGAATATCGATTTGAGTATGGATGTAGTAGCCTATCGCCTCCACATGTGGCACTGGGATTGGGCAGGTAGAGGTTATCCCACAGAAACCCTTACAGGGCAATGGTTTGGCGTACCTTATGCAAATTTCTATGGCTGGCTGCTGGTTGTATTTTTCTATTCGTTGTTCGGCAGACTACTGGAAAAAGTATCCGTTACTGCTATATGGAAAGCCATACTCCCGCTGCTTTCTATCATCATTTCCCAGGTGGCGTTGTGGGTGGCATTGTTTCTGCTGGCTGACTTATTGAAACAACTTTTTGGTATCAGCAGCATGCATAGGCTGATCGCATTATTGGTATTGCTTGTAGCGTTAGTCATCTCCGGATATATAAAAAAGGGAAAAACAGGAGTTCATTATTTCCCCTTTGCAGCATGGATTGTTCCGTTATGGTTCCACGTGTATTTTCTGATGTGGTTATTTCTGGGAGGCTTTGCCGGAGAAAACAGCCGGATGACTACCTTTTCTATCTTCAATGTGGTATTGGGTTTGCTCATACATTTACCATTACTAATAAAAAAGAAACCCATAACCATTTTAGCGGAAACGCGTTAATAGTATATCTTGCTTACAGTTTATGAAAACGCTTATCGGTTATCTTACGGGAACAGAGTGGCATCCTTATATTAAAATAGGTAGTAGCATTTTGCTGGTGCTTATTTTCATTGGCCTTGTAGCCACTATTCTGCTGGAAAACCGCAACCCGGTTAAAGCTATTGCATATATACTGCTGCTGGTATTTATTCCTGTTTTAGGACTCATTGTTTATTATTACCTGGGCAGGGATCTGCGTAAAAAGAGGCGGTTTACCTTAAAAGGCAGTAAAGATGAGGGGTTGTTTTCCCGATACTGGGAGTCTCAAAGAAGTGAGATAGAGCAAATGCAGCTGGAGTTACGGCAACTGGCAGGCAACAAGCAGGAGCTTTCTGCCATGTTGCTGAATACACGGCAATCTGTTTTAAGTAAAAACAACCAGGTACAACTACTGATCAATGGAGAAGAAAAATTTCCAGCTGTTTTTAGTGCCCTCCGTGCTGCCAAACACCACATACACATAGAATATTACATGATTGCTGCAGATGACGTAGGCAATGAAGTCACTGAAATACTGATTGAAAAATTAAAGGTAGGTGTACAGGTACGTTTGCTCTATGATGATATGGGTAGTGATCGCATTCATGCTATCCCGAAACGCCTGAAGGAGCATGGCGCCAGTGTATATCCTTTTTCGCCGGTGCTGGTAGATTTCTATCTGAATGCCAACTACCGGAATCACCGGAAAATTATTGTAATAGATGGCGCTGTAGGTTTTGTTGGTGGCATCAACCTGGATGAGCGTTATATCAACAATGGCAAGCACGCCACCTTCTGGCGCGATACACATCTCAGGATTGAAGGCGATGCCGTAAACATCCTGCAGCTACAGTTTTTAATGAGTTACCGGTATTGCAGTAAAGAAGTGTTTCCCTTTGCGGAGCCTTATTTTGTACGATCAGGATTAACAGGCACCTGTTTTACGGATATTGTTGCCAGCGGCCCGGATTCCGAATGGCCGGTGGCCATGCAAACCATCCTGATGGCGATTAACATTGCCAAAAGGAGGATACGTATTACCAATCCCTACTTTATTCCCACAGAAGAACTGTTGACTGCCCTGCAAATGGCTGCACTGGCAGGCAAGGATGTACAGCTGATATTACCGTTAAAGGGTGATTCCTACATTGTTCAACATGCAGCGCTTTCCTATCTTAAACCATTGCTGGCAGCGGGCGTGAAAATATTTTTTTATACCCGTGGCTTTATTCACGCTAAAACGATGGTGGTAGATGATAACCTCGCCTGGGTGAGTTCAGTTAATTTCGATAACCGCAGCTTTTACCTGAACTGCGAAATAGGTGCACTTATTTACGACAAAGAAGTGGCAGGCAAACTAAACCGGGCATTCGAAGATGACCTTTTGTATGCTGTCCCCGTGCAGGAAACCAGGTGGAACAAACGTAATTTGCTCAAGCGGTTTATGGATGCGGTGTGCAGACTCCTCACACCGCTATTATAAGGCCCCTAATCTTTCTCTTCGTCCAGGTCGAGGAACTCACCATTATCTTCTTCGAGATCTTCGTGCCTGTCGCCTCCTATGCTGTAAATATTATTTTCTTCGTCTTCCTCTCCTATTGCTTCGTTCTCATCATCGAGTTCTGCCCCTGGAACATCGAGGTCATCGCCTACTTTATCTTCCCGCCAGGTTTCTTCCTGTTCGTTGGATTTATCAGCGGGTTTTCTCTTTTCAGTGGGTAATTCACTGTTGTGCCGGAAAGAACCAGTTACCGCATCCATATCTACATCCACTTCTTTATCCCGGTTCCGTTTGCTCATAATATCTTCTCCGGCGGGATATTCAGGATAACCGGGAAATTCCTCTTCTTCCTTTTTAATGGGTTTGTGATCTCCCTTACCTGGTTTGTTATCTTTATTGCTCATAATCAGATCTTTTAGTGTGGATAATGCTGAAAATGCCGTGCCACATACAGTAGCAGGCATTGTATTATGATGGATAACAAGATAGTATAATGATTGTTTAACACCCACAGGATGCTTGTCAGCGCTTTTTACCCACCAGGTTTAGTTGGAAGGACACACCTGCGGAGTATAGTTTCACCTGTCCCAATCCTACCCCATGAAGTGGAATTTTGGCGTAAGGTTGTACCCCAATGATTAAGCGCCTTCCTGCCGGATGCTGGTATAATGCGCCTACATTTAAAATAGCGAGGTAATGTTGATTCTGATTTTCTACTGTTTTTTCCCACTTGGGAGTGTATTTGTAGATATACTGATATTGTTCTTTCAGCATAAAATAGTTCGACACTCCAAGCGTAGCGCTTAACGTATTGTTATTTACCTGCAGAAAGGTATAGTTCATATTCACGGGTATATCCAGCACATCACAATTGGCATTTACTTTTACCAGATCATAAGGTACAGAGCCACCGGTAGGTGATGTATAATCTTTATTGGTAGCGCCATATAGTTTCTTACTGTATACGGCACCGGTGGTAATAAACCAGCGGCTGTTGAAATAGTAATTTGCCAACACGCCCACATTAAAACCCACCTTCCCATAATTCAGGGAAGGCGCCACATTCAGATCTGGTCCGAGTGTAACACCTATAGACAATCCTTTTGAATTGATTTTCCGTCGTGGTATTTTTCTATTCAGATCCGGCTGAATGTCTTTATCTATAGGTATTTCAGCGATGGGTGATATCTTCGTATATCCGTTGAAGTTATTAGCATTCTTTGTTTTAATAAAGTTGATTTCATTTTGCTTGACAACGGTAATACTATCTATGTTTGTTTGTTTTCCAGCTGCGGTGCTGATATCCAGATGATAATTTCCGTTTGCTGTTATATTTTTTTCCGGGAGATGATTACCTGGTTTGCTGACTGCTTTGTTGTTTGATTCGTTTTCAGGAGATGTAGATGCGCTCGACAGATGCTGTTTAGTTTGATTTATTGTTTCGTTATTATGTTTGTTTTCGGGAGATATAGATGCGCCCGACAGATGCTTTTCCGATTGCTTTATTGCTTCGTTGTTTGATTCGTTTTCAGGAAATGTGGATACACCCGGCTGCTGCTTTTCTGTTGGTTTGTTGGTTTCTTTATCTGGAGTACTTCTGTTTAACTCGGGTATTACCTTATCCTGACTACTCCCGTTCAATACAGAAGTTTTTTGCGCAGAAATAGCAGCACGTTCTACTTTCTTATCAGCAGTAGATGACTGAATGATCCACCAGCCTATACCTCCCAGGAGAGGCAATAGGAAGAGCCACCACCAGCCTACCGGACGTTTGTTCTTATCGCCGGCATCCAGCAGTGATTCCATTTTTGTCCAGGCATCCTGGTCAAAAGGAATATCAGCTTCATTCAGCTTGTTACGGATGCTATTTTCAAATGCGTCATTCATTTTTGTATAAGGGCATATTTACGTCCACTCCATCAGATGTACTCATGGATGCTTTCGTAATTCTTTCTTTCAGTATTTTTTTTGCTTTAAATAAATTTGATTTGGAAGTTCCTTCAGATATGCGCAGCATGGCAGCTATTTCCTGGTGCTGGTATCCTTCCATAATATACAGATTAAACACGGTTCTGTAAGCAGGTGGTAATAACTGTACATGTTTCAACAGTTCTTCATAGGATAGCTTATCTATTATTTTCTCATCTGTTCCTGGCTCTGGTACCTGGCTAATATCATCTACAAATACCAGTTTCTTTTTACTTCTTAAAAAATCAATAGAAGTATTCACCATAATTTTAGCTAACCATGTTTTAAATGATCTGCTGGTGTCAAATGATTGAATGTGTTGAAATATTTTAAGGAATCCGTCATTCATGATTTCAACTGCCTCTTCTCTGTTTTGTGCATATCTCAGACAAATACTTAATCCATACCCGAAAAAATTCCGGTATAACGCTTCCTGACTGCTGCGTTCTTTTCTGCAGCAACCGGCAATCAGATCATTAATATTGTTCAGCTCCTGCACAAAAATATTCTTGTCTGCTTTTTGTATTAAATGCGTTTATTGATGTCCTTCTGAAATAATTGTTTGATTTTGGTTTTTAAAAAATCAAATCTGATTGTAGATACGATCAACGAAGAAAAAAGGTTGCTTTCGGTTTAAAAAACATTCCCGCTTAAGGAAAACGCATTTTCAGCCCTTTTATTCGATTCGACCCTGTTTTTAACACTTATATCCGGCTCTTTACAGATATACGAAATTTAAGCCCTTTCTGAAGGTCGGTTTTTGGTCATTTTTACATTTTTTTTGCCTTTTTTGACCCTTCCAACATAAAAAAAGCGGACAAATTGTAAAACAATCTGTCCGCTTCAAAACGTCTATTTTTCTATCTGCCCATGTATACCATCAGGATTTGTACATCGCTTGGATTAACTCCACTTATGCGACTTGCCTGACCTAAAGTATGCGGACGTATCTTATTAAATTTTTGTCTTGCTTCATTTGATAACGAAACGAGCTTGGCGTAATCGAAATTGGAAGGAATCACGAGGTCTTCCAGCTGACTCATTTTTTGCACCAGCTCATTTTCCTTTTCAATATATACATCGTACTTGATCTGAATTTCTGCCTGCTCCAGGGTGTCCTTATTAAATCCGGCGAGTGCGGCTGCAATTCTTGGTACCTGGTCCTTTATGGAGAAAATATCCAGATTTGGACGTAACAATATCTGGTGCGCTTTCTGTTTTTGTGTTAATGGAGCAGAAGATCTGGCTTCCAGTAATGCACTTATTTCTTCCGGTTCTACTGATATTTCTTTCAGTATACGCTTGATCTTTTCTACGCCGTCTTTCTTTTCCTGCACTTTTTCCATTCTCTCTGCAGAAGCCAATCCCATTTTAAAGCTTCTTTCTGTCAAACGCAGATCCGCATTATCCTGGCGAAGCAGTGTTCTGAACTCTGCTCTGGAGGTAAACATGCGGTATGGTTCTTCAGTGCCTTTATTAATCAGATCATCTATCAGCACACCAATGTACGCTTCACTTCTTTTCAAAACAAACGGCGCTTCTTCTTTTGCTTTCAGATGGGCGTTGATACCAGCCATTAAACCCTGACAGGCAGCTTCTTCATATCCGGTGGTACCATTTATCTGTCCGGCAAAAAACAGGTTCTGCACGTGTTTGGTTTCCAGGGAAAACTGAAGTTGTGTAGGTGGGAAGAAGTCATATTCTATGGCATATCCTGGTCTGAACATGCGGCAATTTTCAAATCCGGGCACCAGGCGAAGGGCTTTCATTTGTACATCTTCAGGTAAAGAGGTAGAGAACCCATTCACATAAATCTCCACAGTATCCCAACCTTCCGGCTCTACAAACAGCTGATGGCGCTCTCTTTCTGCAAAGCGGTTGATCTTGTCCTCTATACTTGGGCAGTAACGAGGACCTGTACCCTGAATACGTCCCTGGAACATCGGAGATCTGTCAAATCCGGTGCGGAGCATTTCATGTACGGCTTCGCTGGTATAAGTAATCCAGCAACTTCTTTGCTGGGCGGGTTTAATTTTTTCTACATCCAGGTAGGAGAATCCAACGATTTCTTCATCTCCTTTCTGCTCTTCCATTTTAGAATAATCCAAACTACGTCCGTCAATACGGGGAGGTGTTCCTGTTTTCAAACGATCACTTTCAAATCCAAGTGATACTAATTGTTCAGTGATGCCAGTCGCTGCTTTCTCAGCTACCCTGCCTCCACCGAATTGCTTATCGCCAATGTGTATTACTCCATTTAAAAAAGTACCGTTGGTAAGTACTACTGCCTTGGCCTGGATCTCATGTCCTAGTCCTGTAACAACACCATGGCAACGACCATCTTTCACCAAAAGGCCCTTTACCATATCCTGGTAGAAGTCTACATTTGGTGTTTTCTCTAATGCTTCCCGCCATTTTGCGGCGAAAAGCATGCGGTCATTTTGCGTACGGGGACTCCACATGGCTGGTCCTTTGGAACGGTTCAGCATGCGGAACTGGATCATAGACTGATCCGTCACTATTCCCGAATATCCGCCCAAGGCATCAATCTCTCTTACAATTTGTCCTTTGGCAATACCTCCCATTGCGGGGTTACAGCTCATTTGAGCGATGGTTTGCATGTTCATGGTCACCAGTAAAACCTTGGAGCCCATATTAGCAGCAGCGGCAGCGGCTTCACAACCAGCATGTCCTGCGCCTACAACAATGATATCGTATGATGGAAACATAATAACTTTAGAAAGTGCAAAATTACGTAGAAGAAGGGAGATTGTTCTGAGAAAGTGGAATGTTCCACGTGGAACATTCCCGCTCCTCTTTATTATCTCAAACAAAGGTAGCCTTTGTGGATCCAATTAGATGTTCCACGTGGAACATCCCTCCAAACTATAAAAAATAATTATCCCCGAAAAAAGGACTATTATCTGTAAACCCGGCGAAGTACTATAGAAAAGAATTTAGTCTCTCTATTGTGCCCTCGTCATAGAAGATAACATTTCACTAAGATCTATAAAAAGAGGACTACATCATATATTGAGGTCTTTCCTTAAAAGTTTAAACTCCTCAAAAAAGACAAGCAGACCATAATTTGCAACAGGAGAATCCTACTCAAATAAAACATACCTGGATTCGAGGACCACGATATTCTCAGAAGCTCTTCCCAAATAAACTGAATGGACGGATATCACTTTCTCCTCCTAAAGACCCTCGACTTTCAGAAAGTCGATTCATCTAAATGCCCAATACGTTTCAAAACGACCAGATAGATGTTCCACGTGGAACATCTCCTTCAGCAACTCCATTAAAAAACAAGTCTCTCCACGATTCCTATTACACTGGAAGTCTTCACTAAAGTAGAAAAGCTTACTTCACATTCGACTCTATAAAACAACAACCACTTCCTTATTCAAAATATTAGCATTACCTGAAATAGGAAAACAATGTTTCACGTGGAACACTGCAACCTTCATAAATGGTCCTTCTCCCGATCCAAGCGGAAAACATATCCTATAGTGGAAAATGATACCGTCAACATGTTTCACGTGGAACGTCCTAAAATGAGAAATGTTCCTGACGGAACACTTCAACTCTTATAATATACCTGATAAAGCTAGTTACTTTCCAAAATACTTCATCAGATACTCGTCCTCCTTGCTCCGCATAAGGGCAGCATCTTTTTTACTCTTATCTTTAAATCCACATAAGTGTAAAGCTCCATGGAAAATAACCCGATGCAATTCTTCGTTCACCGCCGTTTTGAATTTCTCGGCATTATCCAGCACTCTGTCTATGCTGATATAGATCTCACCTTCTGTAATTGCAGGATCCTCTCCCATTTCAAATGTTACGATATCTGTATAGGTATCGTGCTGCAGGAACTGCTTATTAATCTCCAACAAGTATGCATCTGAACAAAAAACAAAATGCAAACTTTTTAAACCCTGCCCTTCAACTGAAAAGAGCTCAGACAGGAATAATTTCAACTTCCGCTTCTCTTTTAAATAATCTTTTACCTCGTGCGATGTAAATTGAATTGCCATTTATACTAAAAAAATTAAGTGGATGTAAAAGTAAAATGAAATTTTGGATTGGGGCGACCTTTCTTTTTGCATATTGACTGTACAAGGGTAACTTTGCTTATCATTCATTAATGAGCATCTCAATTGTCCCGGAACAAAGTTTAAACAGATTAATAATCAGGATATGAAAAAGGGCGTTATAAAGTTATCTTCCCTGACAACGGGAAAAAGTGCAGTAATTATAGAATTTGCAAAGGATGATCTTCATATTAAACTGATGGAAATGGGCTGCGTACCAGGTGAAACAGTGAAGATTGAAAAAATTGCCCCTCTGGGAGATCCTATTTCAATTATGGTGGCTGGATACAATTTATCTCTTAGAAAAACCGAAGCGGATCATATTTGGGTAGAGGAAATTTAGTTTTCCTCTACTTTCTATTCTTTTCCCCTCTAAAAAAAATTTTTTATCCTAAAAAACAAAAAAATTGCGGAAAAAGAGCCCATTTTTCCAAAAAAAAATAT
This sequence comes from Chitinophaga sp. RAB17, assembly GCF_052114225.1. Classification (NCBI taxonomy): domain Bacteria; kingdom Pseudomonadati; phylum Bacteroidota; class Chitinophagia; order Chitinophagales; family Chitinophagaceae; genus Chitinophaga; species Chitinophaga sp. RAB17. The sequence goes on from NZ_JBFREI010000018.1 coordinate 81,327, forward strand.
TTTTTCCGCGTTTTTATTCTCATTTTTTTCTATTAGATAGAAAAAAATAAAAAAATTTTTAGCTTTTTCCACCATTTTTCTCTCTCTCTCTCTTTTCTTCAGGAACCAAAAAAAATATATTTTTCATCTGTTTTCGCACACATTCATCTTATTTCCGCTCTTTTTAACTCATACAAAAGAAAAATTTGTTTTTTTTCCACATTTTTCCTCACTTCCAGTGCTTAAAATAGCAAGACAAAGATCTTCAGGTCGCTTTTATCCACATAAAATACCGGGCTTCATTTATATTTTATAAAATTACAAACGAGTAACCCCACAATACGATAAAATCTCTTTACGATCATTTTCCCAAATTAAAAGTCAAATACTCTATCCTCAGCCGCCTCATTTCTTCTCAATTTATCTTTACGTTATCCACATGATTATGAGAATCATCCGCCTGTCTTGAATTAAAAACAAACTGTTTTCAACTTTTTCAGCACTCTCTCCAGGCTTAAATCCTGGAAGATTTACCCATTCAATTAAAAAATCAAATCCTGGTCGCACACACAATGTCCTGAGAATTCCCTACTTAATTTTGGAACAGTAGTATCCACAAAATTGCCAAATAAGCAAGTCTCAGCGCTTTATCTGTCATCGGAGAATCGATTCAGTAATTTTTTTCCGACAACTTATTTGCTATACTGAAAATATCAAAATCTCAGGCCACTCTTCATCATCTGAGACTTACACCAAAATCCTTTCCCTTGCAAAACCCTGAAATAATTTTAAATATTAAGATCTCAGCGCACTCCTACTGCGTTGAGATTCCCACGAAAATTCAACCGTCGGCATAAGTATAAACGCAATGACAAATATTAAAATCTCAGCCCGCTCCTCACCCGCTGAGATTTCACCGGAATCTCATTATCAGAGATTTTCACAAGAAGTCTATAAAAAAGGAAATCTCAGGACACTCATAGTGCGCTGAGATCTAGCCAGATTTTTCCATTCAGTAATACTTTCAAATTCAATTCCCAATATCCAATTGTCAGCCGCCTTGCAAGGCTGTGAGCTTTAAACGGAATATTTATTTTTCAATTAGTTTTTAAGACATAAAAAATATCGGATTCTCAGCGCCTTGACAAGGCGCTGAGAATCCGATGAATTTATGATGCCCTGGCATACCCCAATACAGGAGTTACTCTCAGCGCACTACAAGCGCTTTGAGAATTGAATGAAATACAAAAGCACGGGGTACCCCAATGATTTGACAAAATATCGGATTCTCATGGCACTCTTTTAAATCAATTGCTGCTGCCATGCGAATCTGTTATTTCGTGCAAAATGACCTGGAGAAGAAGTATACAGCCAGCGCCCAAGCTGCAAGAAATGAAGCTTAATTGCGAAAAAATAAAACAAAGTGGAAAAATTGAATGAGCTGAGAATTCGCTGGAAAATTCTCTATCGGCATAACCCAATGGAAGCAAAAAATACTAAAATCTCAGAGACTAAAAAAAATATTCGCTCACAGTCTCCTGGAATAAAATTCCGCACATCTGTTCACCAAAAGTTAAAATATCGAAACCTCACAAGCCTAGCAGCGCGCTGAGATTTTGATATTCAAATAATTCCTTCCCTTACCCAATGAAGGAATTATTTTTTAAATTCTCAGAGCGCTAAAAATTAATTTCAACTGGTTTTTAACATCAAACACAGGTCCCTGAAAGCTTCCAGCTATTCATTTCAAAGGAATTGATACAGGTGCGGACGAAATATACGATTCTCAAAAGGCTCATAACACGCTGAGAATTAATCGATTCGCATACAAATACGAAGGCCTTGAGAATATTAAATTCTCAAGGCCTTCTTCATTATCTTTATTTATTATTATTATAAAATAGTATTCGAATTAATTTGAAAATCAGATAGTTATATTAAAGTCCTGCCTGTGCACTTATTTCCAACATGCGTTCAATTGGCTTTTTTGCGGCTATTCGAAGGCTTTCTTCCATCGTAATTTCCGGTTGTTCGTATTCCATGCACAGGTACAGTTTTTCAAGCGTATTCAATTTCATGTGTGGACAATCATTGCAAGCGCAAGCATTATTGGGTGGAGCAGGAATAAAAGTTTTGCCAGGATTATCCTTCTGCATCTGATGAAGTATTCCGGTTTCCGTAACCACGATATACTCCTGGGCATCGTCCCGGTGACTGAATTTTAGCAAACCCGTTGTAGACCCAATGTAATCAGCGATGGCCAATACAGCTGGTTCACATTCAGGATGCGCTATCACCTTCGCTTTTGGATGACGAATCTTCAATTTTGTGATCTTTTCCAGGGAAAAAATCTCGTGTACCATGCATGCCCCGTTCCAAAGGACCATGTCTCTACCCGTTTTTTTGATCAGATAGGCCCCTAAATTCCTGTCAGGTGCAAAGATGATCGGCTGGTTGTGAGGAACGCTTTCGATGATTTTCTCGGCATTGGAGCTCGTGCAAATGATATCGCTGAGTGCTTTGATACCCGCAGAGCAGTTGATGTAGGAAATCACGATATGGTCCGGATAACGGTCCCGGAACTTCTTAAACAGCTCTGGAGGCGCACTGTCGGCCAGTGAGCACCCTGCTTTCAGGTCCGGTAAGAGGACTTTCTTCTGCGGACTCAGAATTTTTGCCGTTTCCGCCATAAAATGTACCCCGGCGAAAACAATCATATCTGCATCCGTTTTGGCAGCCTGCTGGCTAAGGCCCAAACTATCTCCGATGTAATCCGCAATATCCTGGATATCTGGTTCCTGGTAATAGTGAGCTAGTACGATAGCATTTTTTTTCTTTTTCAGATTTTCTATCGCTTCGAACAAATCCAGGGAGGGATCGACTGATATATCCAAAAATCCGTTGTGTTGCAAATTTTTTTTCGCTTCAGCGATTTCCATAATCATAGCTATATACTTCTTTAAATATTTAAAAGAAAAAGCCCACTACTATTAGGGCTGTGAATATGTGGAAATTAAATTTCCGGCTTGTGTACAAATGTAGTTGTTATTCCTTTTTGCTACGCTTTCCACATGAAATTAACATGCTCTTTCCGCGCCATTACTGGTTTTTCTTACTTTCATCCACATAGGTGGATATCCTTGTTGGTGAAAATCTTTTTGTTCAACAGGGTATTAGGAAAATGTTAAAAGATGGCATTTGCTATCCACAATTCACATCGTCATTTTTTAAGGGTAAATTTAACCACAATAACAAAATTAGTTTTACCTGTGAGGTAGGGTACCTTTTCCCACGTTATTTTACGTTTTACAGGGGTTTTTACACATCAATTGTGGAAAAGAATTGGTTGGGAATGAAAAACGGTCAAAATGCATACACGTCTAAATTAGCCCTGTTTTATTCACATTTTTATGTGGATTATAAAAACCGGCTTTTTAACATTTGTGAATAACCCTTTCATGTTATTATCACTTCATTTTTGTGGAAATACCAGCTACAGTCAACGTTTAAAAACATTAAAACCGAGGAAAAAAATAAGTTGTTAATAAAGCGTCCATGTGGAAAACCTGTGAATGATATATAGTCCACAAAAGTGTTATACCATCCTGAAACCCTTTGCTGTATTGAGTTTCAGGGCAAAAAATACTCTTTTGCAGTTACAGTTATTTTATTCTATTTTTGCTATCCTTAAAAATGTAGACTATATAATATATGTCAGTAATTCAGAAAATCAGGGACAAGTACGCCGTCATGATCGTTGTAGTGATTTGCCTGGCTATTGTTAGTTTCCTGTTGCAGGATGCCTTTTTTGGCAAAAGTTCTCTCACTCGTCGCAGTACAAGCGTGGGTAAAGTAAATGGTGAAGATCTGGACTTAGCAGACTATCAACGCCGCATTCAGGACGCAGAAAATGGCGCCCGTCAGCAAATGCCTAATATTGACGATCAAACGCGTCAATATATCCGTGAACAGGTTTGGAACCAGTTTCTGAATGAACAAATTATGCAGGCTCAATACAAAAAATTGGGTATTGTGGTAACTGAAGCAGAAGTGGTAGACCAGATCCGGGGTAAAAACCCCAATCCGGTAGTTGTGCAGCAATTTACACGTGATGGTCAGTTTGATCGCGCCGCTTTACAACAAGCTATTGCACAGGCAGGCACCAATCCTCAGATCCGTGAAGGACTGCATCAGCTGGAAAGCTATATTTCCAAATACCAGGAACAACAGAAATATGTGACCCTTGTTAAACAAGGTGTATACTACCCAAAATGGCTGGCAAAACAACAACAGGAAGATAACAGTCAATCTGCTGCTATATCTTATGTAAGCGTTCCTTATGCTACCATTTCTGACTCCACTATTAAAGTAACAGATGCTGAACTGGATCGTTTTATCCAGGATCACAAACAGCTGTTTAAAGTGGAAGAATCCCGCAAAGTAGAATATGTGTCATTTGACGCTATTCCTTCCGCTATAGATTCTACTGCCGCTATCCAACAGATCGTTGCGATGAAACAAGAGCTGGATACTACTAAAGATGTTGCTGGTTTTATTAACCGCAATTCTGATATTAAATTTTACGATGGATATATTTCCAAGAACGAAGCAAAAGTTCCTCAGAAGGATTCTATCGTGAATTTGCCTGTTGGTGCGATCTTCGGACCATATTATGATAATAACCTGATCGTTTACGCGAAAATGGTTGATCGTAAAAATATGCCGGATAGCGTGAAAGTTCGCCACATCCTGATTGGATCCTCTGCTCAGGGTGGTTTGCCAGATTCTATTGCAAAGAAACGTGCTGATAGCATTGAAGTAGCAGTAAGAGGTGGTGCTGACTTTAAAGCATTGGTAAATCAATACAGTGATGATCCAGGCAGTAAACAAACTGGCGGTGAATACGATTTAACTCCTTCTTCCCAGTTTGTTCCTGAATTCAAAACATTTGCTTTTGATGGTGCTAAAGGCCAGGTTAAAGTGGTGAAAACCCAGTTTGGCTACCACGTAATTGAGATTATGGATCAGAAGAATATTGGTCCTGCCATTAAAGTGGCTTATCTCGGCAAATCTGTAGAAGCAAGTAAAGAAACGAATAACATGGCTTACAGCGCTGCCAGCGATTTCGCAGGTAAGAGCCGTTCTGCTGCCAACTTTGAGAAAGCAGTACAGGAAAGCAAGTTGAATAAAAGAATAGCTGACAATGTTCGCCCTATGGATTTTGTGATCCCTGGTATAGGACAATCACGCGAACTGGTACGTTGGGCTTACGAAGGGAAGAAAGGCGATGTGAGTAATGTATTTACATTCGATGATAAATATGTAGTAGCGGTTTTAACAAGTGTTCGTAAAGAAGGTACTGCTCCACTGGAAGATGTTAGACCTCAGGTAGAAGCTGAAGTTAAAAAACATAAGAAAGCAGAACAGATCATCGCTAAACTGCAAACTCCGGCCAGTCTGGATGCAGCAGCTAAAACTACTAACCAGCCAGTGCTGAAAGCGGAAGGTGTAAATTTTGCCACTCCGTTTATCGCTTCCCTGGGCTTCGAACCACGCGTTGCAGGTGCCGCTTTCAATAAGAAATGGGGTACTGCCAGTGTATCTGCTCCTATTGAAGGAAATGCTGGTGTATATGTAATTAAAGTAGATAGCTTCCAGCCATCTGCTCAACCTGCCCAGGAGATAACTGCTCAGCAGGCTGCATACGAACAGGGTGTTAAGTCCATGCTGGATCAACAACTGTTTGAAGTGCTGAAAAAGAAATCTGATGTGAAAGATACCCGTGGTAAATTTTTCTAGACCGCTACATTTTTTACTGACATAAGAAGAAGGGAAGCAGCAATGCTTCCCTTCTTTGTTTTGGCCCCTCTCTCCACCTCTCATACCACTTATTCACATTCCTGCGCCGATATTCGTAAATTTGTATCCTTAAATAAGGACAAAATGGACGAAATCATAAATAAAGTAGCGCTGAGTGGATTGGAAACCATAGATCTGGAGGATTATTATCCACAGGGAGAGACTGTGATCTTTGATATGAAAGATTACCTCTTTATGGGGCTCATCCTGAAAGAAAAAGATTTTCGCGCTTCTCTGCAGTCGCTGGACTGGGAACAATTCCGTGGAAAAAATGTGGGTTTAATCTGTAGTGTAGATGCCGTAATCCCCTTATGGGCATATATGTTGGTGATGACTAACCTGGAGCCCATAGCGGATTATGCTGCCTTTGGAGATGCCGAGTTTATTCACAAAACGCGTTATCTGCAAAACCTCGCTAAAATTGATGTAGCATCTTTTACAGACAAAAGAATAGTAATAAAAGGATGTGGGGATAAACGTGTGGGAGAAATTGCCTACGCAGAAATTACCCGCCTGCTTCGCCCGGTTGTAAAGAGTATAATGTATGGCGAACCCTGTTCTACAGTACCAGTTTACAAAAAGAAAGGCTAGAACTAGAACCAACCTCTTTTCCTGAAGAAGAAGATCATCAGTAATAATAATATACCCATTCCCCCTAAAGTATAATAGTACCCGTGTCTGGTTTCCAGCTCAGGCATATAATGGAAGTTCATACCATAAATTCCGGCTAAAAGTGTTGGCGGGGCCATCAAAGTAGTTACCACCGCCAGCACTTTCATTATTTCATTCATTTTCAGGTTCAGCTGCGTATGATACATTTCCTGTAGGTTCAATACTGTATCCCGATAGTTATCTGCCAGGTCATTACATTGAATAATGTGATCGTACACATCTTTATAATACTTAGTCACTTTATCTTCCAGCAGATCACTTTCACTTTTGAGGAAGCCATTTATTAATTCTCTCACCGGGGAGATGGCCCGCTTGAATAAAAATACCTGCCGTCTTAGATAGTTGATACGGGCCAGTGTGCGGGTATTGGGCTGATGTTGCACCAGGTCTTCCATCATTTCTATCCTTTCTCCCAGCTTATCCATTACAATGAAGTAGTTATCCACAATAACATCCAGTAGGGAATAACACAGGTAATCCGCTCCCCCATTGCGTATCCTGGAGCCTTTCAACAAAAGTTTGGTTCGTACCGGATCAAATACGTCCCTGGTAGGATCTTCCTGGAACGAAATCACGAAATTTTTACCCAGTACAATGCTTACCTGCTCCATATCCACGGAGGATGTTTCACTATTAAAGTAAATCATGGGAAGCAAACAGAACATGCGATCATTGATTTCATCCATTTTTGCGCGCTGTCCAATGCTGAGTATATCTTCTTCTATCAGTGGATGTATGAGGAATTGCTCACAGATAGCGTGGATTTCCTCTTTTCTGATACCATCAATATTAATCCAGCTCAGTTGAGAGGACTCCATATATTTGAAAGTATCTTCTACCTTATCCAGTACAAGTTCTGAACAAAGACTTGTGTTATAGTCAAAAACAGTGATTTTACTATTATCCGCCGGCTTACGGAGTGCTACTCCCTCTGCCGGGTTAAAATTCATGATACGTTGCTTCTTCACTTTGAATGGATTCAGGACTTGTACTACGCCGGGAATAGGCAGTTTATTTTTCAATGCCATATGCAACTGATGTTATCAGGATTTAAAATCGAATTTAAAGTAAAAATTGCTTAGTAGCCGGTTAACAGAAAGAATTATGCCCTTTCTAAAAAGGCATCGAAAATGCCCTACTTCATCAGAAAATCATCGTGTGCATGAGAAAATAAATGCGTAATATCTGTCCTATGGGACATATAGACTAATTAATATGAGGATCAACCTCCTCATATTATTGACAAATAGGTGGTTAATATAGTTTTAAGAAGATAAAAAAGGAGGATGTATCAGATAAATGATACATCCTCCTTTTTTCCAGTTACCTGGTTGTTTTATGGCAAGAGAAGCTGTTTTAAAACTTCGGAAGTTCTATCACCGGTGGCGTTCCGGTTGCTGGTCTTTCAAACAGATCACCATATTGTGCATTAGCAGGTTTGAATCCGCTATTCCATAAATAGAACCATCCATTTTCTGCACCGCCGCCATAATCAAGACGATCCTTTGCTTTAGCGGTGGCATCGTTGGAGAATTTCGCTTTTGTCAGTTCTATCCATTCACCGGTATTGGTTTTTATCCAGTGATTGCCGAAATAGCCTTTGCGGCCCAGGTGTCCGTTTTCAAAAGAGAAATTTTCCAGGAAAGAGTAAAGGTGTCCCATATATTTCCCATCTTTAGGCGCTCTGAAACTGGCGATCAGCTTCCATTCTTTATGCTCGGGAACATAAAAATAAGCAGTATAGGTAGTGGTGCTGCCAGTGGGAACGCTGTGCATAAGGAAGCGATAGGTATCACCGGCTTTCCAGTTGTACACCCAATGACTATGACCGCCGGTACCTTCTCCACCAAATCCGCTTGCATCTACACTATCTCCTTTTGCCAGCATTACTACCTGATCTTCATACTTTACTTTGCTGCGTTCCTGTGGTTCTCCGCCTGCATCCCAAACAGAAAAAATCACTCTTCTTTCTGTAGGAGAGTTTACCTGCATACCAAAGTAGCCACGATGAAAACCGCATGACATGAAATAGGTACCGAGTTTGTCTTCTCCTTCTGGTACTTTAATTTCTCCATAAAACCACTCTACATTTTTGCCTTCCGGAACAGGATAGTTTAAATGTACAGAAGCCGCACGGCGCCACGGTTTGGCGTTAAATTGTATATCTTTTGTTGCGGCACCCGTTAAAGAAACGGCCTTCACATCTGCGTACACAGACCCTGTTTTTTCTATGCCTTTTAAAGAAACGCAATAGAAACCAGGCTTCTTAATATTCGTTTGCAGAACAGGAATATTTACAAAATCACTATTATTAGGAATGCTTACTATTTTTTCATTTCCATTTAAGGAAACGCTTATTTTGCTGACTGCATCTGCTTTTGCCAGCAATGCTACTTTAAGTGGCCCGGTAGTAGTGGCATGAAAATAAAAATTAACGGTGTTACTATTACCGGTCCAGTGAATGACGCCTTTGTTATGATTGATGTCTACATTTTCTTCCACCGGATCTGCGTAGGCGGCAAAGCCGGGAAGTTCTATGGCGGGAGCCTGTGCGAGGGCATGATCAGCAGCCAGGCAAATAGCCAGCAAAGCTGAAAAGAGTGTTTTCTTGTTCATTGTTCTGTAATTGTATATCAACAAATAAAGTAGCATCTGTTTCCAAATGCAATTTTCTCCGTAAAAAATTACAAACGAATGAGAAAGCAGATAGGATGCATATGCTACGGTATGAGTAAGAAATTATACAGGTCCGCAAACGCACTGATCTTTTACAATGGTCTGCCGGCGTCACCATTTGCAACGGGAATTGTTTTTGAGGTTGAAGGCGATGGGCATGAAGGTTATCTTCTGCCGAAGGCTAAATATTATAACACTATATAAAATAGCATCTTATGGAAAATCAATTAAAAGGAAAGAAAGTAGCTATTGTAGTAGCAAATGGGTTTGAGGAAGTGGAACTTACCAAGCCATTGGAAGCATTAAGAGAAGCTGGCGCCACTGTGGACATTATATCACCAGAAGAAAAAAGTGTGCGTGCCTGGGCCGAAACCGACTGGGGAAAAGATTATCCGGTGGATAAGAATATAAAAGATGTGATTGCGCAAGACTATGACGCGTTGGTATTGCCAGGAGGTGTGATGAATCCGGATCATCTGCGTACCAATGATCGCGTGATTGCTTTTGTGATCGGATTTTTTGATGACAGCAAGCCTATTGCCGCCATTTGTCATGGTCCATGGACGTTAATTGAAACTGGGGAATTGGATGGCCGTAAAATGACGTCGTTCAAATCATTGAAAACAGACCTGGAGAATGCGGGTGCATTGTGGGTAGATGAGGAAGTGGTGACTGATAACGGTCTTGTAACCAGTCGTACGCCGAAGGATTTACCTGCGTTTTGTAAAAAGATGATCGAAGAAATTGCGGAGGGAAGACATGATCAAAGGGGAAATAGCGCTAAGCGTGGCGGTGTGCACCAATTGGGGTAAATAAACGTTTCAGGAGTGAGTCACCTCACTCCTGCTCTATTTCTTCTTTTTAGGCTTTTTGTATTTTACTTCTACATTGGCAACGCCGGTATTCAGCATTCCCAGTTTGGAAGCGGCTTTGTGTGAGAGGTCTATGACACGTCCGGGAACAAAGGGACCACGGTCATTGATACGCACGTTGACGCTTTTGCCGTTAGCGATGTTAATAACGGTTACGCGTGTACCAAAAGGTAAAGTTTTATGTGCTGCGGTGAGTTGTCGCTGATGGAATGTTTCGCCACTGGCGGTTCGTTTGCCATCGAACGAGTCTGCGTAATAGGAGGCTTTTCCGGTTTCGGTAATTTTCCGGCTACAGGAGGTGGTTACTGTTGTTATCAGAATAACGAGCAGCAATACAGCATTGCGTTGTAAGGGCGCAGGGATAGGTTTCATTGGTCGCGATTTAGACAATGCTATAAAAATAATCATTTTTCTGTGGCTTTTAGCTGCCGGCTGCGCGTAATTGATGAATGGTGCTTTTTATCATTGCCGGAACAATGAGCCGGTGGAAAGGCTTTACAAAAAAGAAATAAATTTTCCCCAGGCGGTTGTTGAAATGCACAGCAGTTGTACAGAGTAGTTGTTGGTCGGCGGGCTGTTGCTGCAGATAAAGTGAAACGCGGAAATCAAGGTGCTTGTCATTTTCTCCCAGAATGACTTCATTTTCATTCTTGTCCATGATTTTAAAGATGCCTAATTGATCCCCACAGTTAAACGTTCCGGGGCCTTTGTGAGTTGATCCTTTACCGATTTTAAGACCAAAGGGGCTTACTATCAGGTCTCTTATTTCCTCGAGTTTTTTGATCCAGTTGGGAGCTCCGATAGAAAAAGCAATTGCTGCTTGTGTAATGTTTACGGGGTGAGCAGTAGAAATGTTGGAAGTAAAGCAATCCTGATAATGAATGGTAGCCATTTGCTTGTACAGGAGGGAGTCTATGGGCAGGGTGGGTTTTAAAACAGTCATATAGGTGGTTGTTTCTAACGCAAAATTAACGGTAGTAGTACCATTATGAAGATTAATTTTTATTTGCCATGGCCTGCTTATTGAAAATAAGGAGGATGAACAATGTGGGAAAGCAACTGTTTTTATCATTCATACATCAGTAATATAAATATTATGGCAAAACTTGTAGCAGATCAATTAGTGGAGATGCTGGCAGCTGCCGGCATTAAGCGCATTTACGCGGTTACCGGCGATAGTTTAAATCATATAAACGATGCGGTGCGCCGTGATGGCAGAATACAGTGGATACATGTAAGACATGAAGAAGTGGGAGCCTACGCAGCTGGTGCTGAAGCACAGTTAAACGGACTCGCCTGCTGTGCCGGTAGCAGTGGCCCGGGGCATGTACACCTGATCAATGGTTTGTACGATGCACACCGTTCAGGTGCTTCTGTGCTGGCTATTGCATCTACCTGTGCGACCAATGAATTCGGGAGCGATTATTTCCAGGAAACGAACACTATCAAATTATTTGACGACTGCAGTTGTTATAACCAGTTGGCCACTACGGCGGAGCAGGCACCCCGGATGATGCAGGCTGCCTTACAGCATGCGGTACATAAACATGGGGTGGCCGTATTTGGTTTACCGGGAGATGTGGCGGCCGCCGAAGCCAAGGATATTCCTACTGCTACCAGGTTGTATCATCCGCGTCCGGTTATTTGTCCTTCCCCACAGGAATTAAAAGAGCTGGCGGAGTTATTGGGCACAGCCCCCAAAATAGCGATTTATTGCGGGCTGGGAGCTGTTCCTGCCCACGATGAGGTTGTAGCCCTCTCTCAGTTGCTAAAAGCGCCTGTAGCCTATTCATTTCGCGCTAAAATGGGCATACAGTATGATAATCCCAATGAAGTAGGCATGACCGGCCTGTTGGGCCTTGCATCGGCTTATAAAAGTATGCACGAAGCGGATGTACTGTTGTTACTGGGGACGGATTTTCCTTATACTCCTTTCCTACCGGAGAAAGCTAAAATTGTGCAGATAGATATTCAGCCGGAAAGACTAGGTCGCAGAATTGCATTAGAGATGGGCCTGTGTGGTGATATAAGCGACACGCTGAAAGTGCTGCTGCCAATGCTGAAAGAAAATACTGACCGGAACTTCCTGGATTCCATGGTAGCGTTTTACCAGGAAGTGAGAAAGAAAATGCAGACTTATGTAGATGATAATGGAAAGGAAGATGCTATCAGCCCCGAGTTTGTAGCCGCCACACTGAATAAGATTGCCGCCGAGGATGCCATATTTACAGTGGATACGGGTATGACGAATGTATGGACGGCTCGCTACCTGGAGGGAACAGGAAAGCGAACGTTGCTGGGGTCCTTCAATCACGGCTCTATGGCCAATGCTATGCCTCAGGCTATTGGCGCTGCTTTGGCGCAACCGGGCCGGGAAATATTTGCCTTGTGCGGAGATGGTGGTTTGACCATGTTACTGGGTGATCTGATGACCATTAAGCAATATCATCTTCCTGTAAAAGTGATTGTATTTAATAACCGTGCATTGGGTATGGTGAAACTCGAAATGGAAGTTGCCGGATTACCTGACTGGCAAACGAATATGGTAAATCCTGATTTTGCTGCGGTAGCTGTAGCGATGGGTTTTACCGCATTTACCATTCACAAGCCGGAAGATGTGGAAACCGTATTGGCACAAGCCAACAAAACTGCCGGGCCTGTACTGGTGAATGTATTTACTAATCCGGAATCATTGGCAATGCCGCCGAAAGTCGAGTTTGCGCAGATGAAAGGGTTTGCACTCTGGATGGGGAAACTGATTTTAGGAGGAAGATATGAGGATGTATTTGATGCGGTAAAATCAAATTATAAACACCTGAAAGATGTGCTGTAGAACGGAATTAAAATTACGAATTACGGATTTGTGGGAAGAAGACATACGTAACCTTTCCTATTCGTAATTCGTAATTTTTAATTCGCAATTCTTTAGAACGGATATCCAATTGCGATATTGAGAATCAGGTTTTTTTTGCGCCATTCCGGATCACCGAAATCAATTTTATTCAGTACCCAGCGCTCATTTTCCGGCAGGTATGGAATACGGAAAGGCATGGCCAGATCCAGTCTTACTACCACAATAGACGCATCTATACGTAAGCCGATACCACCGCCTACGGCTATTTGTTTATAGAAAGAACTAAATTCAAATTTACTACCGGGTTTATCCGGGACATCTTTTTGCAACCAGATATTACCGGCATCTATAAATGCTGCTACGTTAAATACACTGGCCAGGTGTATACGTACTTCGGAGTTGAACTCCAGTTTGATATCGCCGGCTTCGTTGGCCAGTAGCGCTGATGTATCTACTGCTTTGTTATGATAAGATCCGGGCCCCAGTGTACGTGCCCTGAAAGCCCTGATACTGCTGCTTCCTCCTGTAAAGAATTGTTTTACAAAAGGCAGGGTGGCGGAGTTGCCGTATGGTAAGCCGTATCCCAGTAACAGCCGATTGATCCACTGTTTGCCTTTACCAATATTCCAGTAATGCCGGCCTTCCACCGTAAATCTTTCGTATTGTGCAAAAGAGTTACCCAATATCGTTCTCTGGCCGGTGTCATTCTTTGGTATCAGCAGCCCTGCAATGTTACCGGATATGTCAACATTACCGTTTACATAAAAACTATGGACACGGTTAGGCTGTTGATTATTGTAAGTGATGTTATAGTTACCACTCAGTATAAATTGTTTTTCAATAGCATTGCGCTGGCCTGGATCATTCTTCAATATGCTGTCGTAAGCAGCCGTGGTTTTAGTTGGCAGTACATAAGTTATAGCAATTGGTGAAAATGAATGACTCAGGAACTGCGTGCGTTGCCAGAGATATTGCAGCTGGAGCGTATATGCGTTAAGGTTATACATGTCAGCTCTGCTGTATAATTCGTATGTGGCGCTTATACGTGTTTTCGGTACATAAGGGGTACGAATATTTAATCCACGGAATGGCGTAATGAATCTTGGAAATGTAACGGCTACTTCTGCTCCCAACCCATATGAGTTAGATCCGCCGGAACTTTTATTACCTGTTTGCCATTCCATTCCTCCGCGCAAACCAATTTCGAGCAACGCGGCAGAATGCAGCCAGTTACGGTTTTTAGCTGTGAGTTGGATTTCCGATCCAATGAAGCCATTAGACTTGGAAGTGCCCCGGAGTTCTGCCTGCAGGGAACGGCGTTTATAGGGTGTCAAATAAAATTTAGCATCAAGCCATCCGCTGTCGAGAGAGATACGGTTATTCACCATAGCGCGGTAATTGCTCGCCAGTGAAGTGTCACGGGTGTAAGTCGGATCCCGTTTAAGCCGCCCGCCGGAGGTGTCTCGCCTGCCGGCATTTCTTGCGGAAGAATCTCTTCTACCACCAGGCAGATTTGGGTTACCACCAATGATATTATGAATAGAAGTATCTCTTACCGGTGAAAACTGTCCTTTTACAAATTTGAACACACCCAGATTAATCAATCGCTGTAGTGTAATATTATGAGAGCTGAGGCGATATAAACTATCCGGCCGTAAAAATACAGAACGATCAAAAGCGGAGGATTTGAAACGTTTGGCAGAGTCAATGATGTAAATGCCTTTATATTTTACCGGCGTGCCTAATGTGGAAGTGGAATCATTGTCCAATGAGTAATCCGGGAATAAGGAAATATCATGCATCCGGTACGGGCGCAGTGCCAGCAAAGGGGTATTGTCTTTTATTTTTACAAAAAGATCTACTTGCCCGCTATTAGTGCTATCTACTTGTATCAACAAATAATCAGGTGTAAAATAATAGAAACCCTGCTCTTTTAGCATGGAGTGTATGCGTTCCCGTTCGGCCTTAATGGAATCGAGCGAATACGGAGCACCTACTATCAGCGAACTTTCCGGTTTCGTTTCTTTTACTGTTCTTCCGATGGCACTTGTATCTGTTATATACGTTACGCTTTTAATGGTATACCGGTGGTTAGGAGTAGCAGTATACTTAATAGACGCTTTTTTCTTGCCGGAGTTTTTAACGGCAGACACAACATCAGACTGGAAATAACCATTATCCACCAGGTATTCTTCCAGAATTTTGGAGGTATAATCTGGTTTAGCCTGACTGAGTAACACAGGAGGCTCCCCCCATTTTTTACGCAATATATAATTGAGTCCTTTTCCTTTGGGTTCGTTTCCTAAATTATAAAGCCATAATTTAATAGGCATACCCAGGAATTTCCTGTTCCTGTTAGGACGGATGCGTTTATTCATTCCATCCACCAGGGAGCTGTAGTCGCGTGGCTTTTTCTTTGTAACAGTATCTGCTATCCATTTTACTTCACTGCCGGTATATAAGCGATCTCCTTCCGGTACTGTACGAGTAGTACTACAGGAGCTGACCACCAGGTATCCCAGGCAAAACAGTATACAGAAGAAGGTGATATGACTATTTGCTTTTCGCATCAGGTGTCGTCGTATTTTTATCGTCTTTTTTATTTTTTTTCTTATCGCGGACTTTTTGTTTCTGCGATGTTGTTTTGGAACGTTGCAGAATTTCCCTGAACTCATCATAATCCATGATGAGCGCGAACGCCACACCTGTTTCCACTACCTGTCCGTCAATAACTGTATTGTTATCATTGTTTTGGTAAACCCGGATCCGATAACGTCCATCACGGGTAAGTTTGTATTCAACGGAGATATCACCTATCAGGGAGCTGGCATTTTGCTGGTTGCCCTGCAGCATAATATTTGATCCAACGGAAACGGTTAAACGATCATTGAACAACTGTTTGGAAGCACCTACTTTCAGATTGGTTGTTTCCTGTGCAGTACCGGTTGAGTAATCTTCCTGGTTTTGCAAATCGAAATTGAGATCTATTCCTTTTATCAGGTTACCGGCCAGGTTATTCAGTTGTTGTGAAAGGATTTTACTTACACTGTTTTTCGCTGCCTGTCCTACGCCACCACCATTTCCACCATCCAGTGTACTCATAGGATCTTCCGGAATAAACGTATTCAGCACAAGTAAGCCCATTACCTGTTTATTCAGCTCTGATGGATTCTGATTAATTTGTTTCAGCTTGTTGTAAGGAGTACCGCCTAGTGTATTCCTGTCTTTCTCCGCCAAGTCAAGTCGGAAACTGATATCGGGTTTTAACAGACTGCCTTTGATCATGAGATACACTTCAAATGGCATCCGCTGTTTGTACATATTACGCTGCTGGGCACTGATGTCCTGGAGCTGACCCGCTACCAGGTCGTAAGCCGGTGCATTTACGGTATATTTGGCCGTGATATCGAGGTCGGCATTGGTGGCGTCACCGTTGAACGAAATAAAACTTCCTTTCTGAATATCGAAGGACCGTTTGATGAGTTGGTTCAACGACATTTCATATTTACCTTCAGAAATTTCATAACGGCCGGTAAGACTCAGTTTGCTGCTGGGGTCCAATGTGGCGTTGATATTGGCGGTACCTTTTGCCTGCACATAGTCACCATTCTGTGAATCGATAATAATTTTGATGATAGATTCCGGCGTAATCTCCAGATTGCCAGAGAGGAACATTCCTTTCAGGCGGGTGGTCTTATATTTTAAACTGTCTTGTTTAGCCAGCAGTGCAGAATCTATCGGGTTAGACATATCCACAAACTCGACTACTCCTTCCCTGTTAGCCAGTCCTGGTTCGTCCTGTGGTAAGGTCATGGTGACACTGGATTTATCGCGAAGCTTAACGGTAGCGTCAATCCTTGGCAGATCCAAAGAACCACGGATTCTTACTTTACTATCTATATAAGCAGGACCGTAAATCCATTGATCAGGATTTTGTTGGCTGCCCAGTGCCATGAAATTGTCGGCAGTAACATCCAGATTGAAATTATAATGGGTAAAATCTTTTGTATTGATACGACCATCTACCACGAGTTCGTTGTTGGCACTGTCGGCAATGACGAGATTATTCAGCAGTATGCCTTTCTCATCTATCACAATATCTTCATCCGGTAAATGGAACGTACTACCGATCATTGTCACCATTCCGGTAGCATTGTCGAAATGCAGCGCACCGGTTACTTTGGGAGCAGAGGCAGTACCGGAAATCTCAAATTGGCCATTGGCGCTGCCGGTCATTTTGGTTACATTCCCCATAGTAAACGGCTCCAATGAAGCCATGCTCAGCTTATTGATATTCAATTGCGCATTGATGGTGCTATCGTAGGTGCCTTCTACTTTAATGTCATTGTCGTTACCCGTTAGTCCGGCAACTAGTTTATACTGCCCCGGACCATTGTTTTCCACATTGGCATCCAGCGTTCCCATGCGTGTATTCTTCACCGTTAGACTGTCTACTTTCAGGTTAGCATGGATGAGTGGAGACTTGTCCCAGTTGCGCACAGTAGCTTCTGCATTCAGCGTGCCATTTGCGAGGAGTGTATCCGTGGCCAGCAGCCCTGTGATGGTAGCGAGCTGGAAGTTAGCAATGTTGGCCTGTAATGCTGGTACCGCACTGGTATCACGCAATGTGGCGATTTGTATGGATTGGTCGCCCTGAGACAGTTTGATATTGGCGGTATCAGGTGCTCCGTTTTTAATGCGTAAAATATTGTTGTCTGCAACGGTCCATTCCTGTTTGTTAAGCAGTAGTCCTGGTTTCAGGGATAACTGCATGGCGTTGTCTTTCAGGAATGTGAAAATACCACCCAATTTGTATTTGGGTTGTCTTTTTACATCATCTACCTGTAGGTTAAAATCTACTACACCGGTGTTGGCAGTAGCGGTGAAAAAGGTATGATATAATGGAAACGTAGGATGCACCATACGTGCCAGTGATATGTTTGTTTGCAGAGAAGTATCCAATATGTTTGCATATAGCCGCAGACTATCTACCTGTAAAGAGTCATAGTTGATCTTTGGCAGATTGGCATGCAGTATCAACAGACTGCTGTCACTGTTTAAGCGACCATCCATTATCAGGGGTACTTCCATGCGTAGTGCGGGCAACATGGCCTGTAAGCTTTTAGGCCATAACAGGGATGCATTCCATGATAGCAGCTGTCCTCCGGGAACTTTAATGATGTTGGTAGAATCAGGCGGAAGTAATGGCTTGTTGATAACGCCGGCAAAAGCGCCGCCTACTTTTCTGTAGTCGATATGTCCGTATGCGTTGATTAGGCCAAACGGGCTTTTTAAGGTAATGTATTGCTGATCATCATATTTCGCGAGCAGCGCAATACTATCCAGCGGAAATACCTGTCCGTTGGTAGCAATTTGCCAGTTGGTTAAAAAGGCGTTTCCTTCGATGCGTTGTGGCTCAATACTATTGAAATCAGCAATCAGCTTGCCTTGTATGGTTAGTGGCTCTGTGTACCAGTGAGTGGCGTAGAGGTCTGCTTTGGTGAGATCCATGTTCACCTTTAGTCCCTTCACCGTGGTATCTACCAGGTGACCGCTGATGTCGAAAGTAGCGGTAATACTGCTGTCGGCACTTTCTCCCTGTGCTTCAAAGTCGCCATTATTAATACCGGCATTTACGCTTACATCGTGATACGTATAGGCGTTATAGGTAGCCTCATTTAATTGAATGGCTGCTTTGGCGGCCATTTGTTTAATCGTATAGCCCTGGCCGGTAGCGCTCAATTTTCCGGACATCCATCCATAAGTGGTATCATACAGCATGATGCCAGGGTTGGCGCGGAAATAAGGGATACTCACCGTGTAGCTGCTGCGGATGCTGTCTGTTATATTTAACAGGTGTGCATTGATGTTGGCGTTGGCGTAATCGCTCTTCAGTTGCAGCTGTGTAACGAGGTCTTTCATCCCTCCCTTGAACATACCGGTAATGAGTATGTGCTCTGGTATGCGTGGAGTGTCGGGCAAGGTTCCGGCAGGAAGCCAGGAGCGCAGCGGATTGTTACCAGACTGGATATAGAGGTCCGGCAGATTAGCGCTGAGGAGGTCTGGATTGGTGGCGTGAAACACCTGACTATTGTCGGCTTTAATCAGGTTCCCTTCATGGTCATTGATATAAAGCTGTTTGATGTTCAACTCACCCAATGTTCCTTTTAATATAGCCGCGAGCGTTAGTTCTTTTTTCCAGAGTGGGGCAAACGATTTGTTTTTGCGGGCATCCGGTACGAATGGCAGCCATTCTCCCAATGCTATATGCACAGAGTCGAGGTTAGCATCCAGGCCCAGCTGATCCAGTTTATCGGAGATGCCTGCCCAGGAAGGCACTGTTATGAGAATCTGTTTACGGAGAATACTTTTATTTGTTTGCAGCAGGAAGTTGCGTAATGCCAGGGTATGTGGCGTAAATAATACATCCATGTTGGCTTTGCGGATGGCAAACCCGGATTTCTCCTGTGCAGTGAGTGATTTTATAGCAACAATAATGCTGTCGGGTTTATACCGGATATTATTGATTTTACTGGAGATGTGGGTCAGCATCAGGTGATTATAATCCGGATCAGGGCCCGCGGCTTTAGGAGCGGGTCCGCCGTTATCATATTTAACGGCTAGTTTATCCAGGTTCACCTGTGTGGCGAAAACCTGCCAGGTATTGGGTGTCGTGTCTTTTGGTGCGGAAGGAACCGAATCTTTGCCAGGCGCCATCATTACAAACCCGGTGGTGCCGCTGATGGTCAGATCGCCGACTTGTATACGTGTGGAGTCCTGATCCATGCTGCTGTTGCGAAGCAACAATGTACCAATGTTCCAGGCGGTGGAAATGCCGCTGCCATCATCGGAATATACGAAACTACTATTGTTGATCTGTAGCTTTTTCAGCAGCAGGTGCAATGATGAGCTGTTGGTATCTGCCGGCGGAGGCGGAGGTGCAGCAGACGTTACCGCCGGGGCTATATAACTCTGACGGAAGAAGCCTTTCAGGCCATCCAGGGTAATGCCTCTGAAGGCATAGATCCCATCGTCAATCAGTAAATCATCCGGATCTACGTGCAGGCTATCCCAGGTTAGTATGGCATTCATACCACCAGGCGCATCTGCATAGCTAAGTTTCACTTTGCGCAGCGAAATGTCTTTTAACCGGAATTGCATGGTGGTACCTGTTTCCGGAGCAATAGTATCAGGGGCTATTTTGGGACTAACGAATGCATCTACCGCAAACTGGTAGTTAAAAGCGGAATCTCCCTGATGCCGGTACACATTTATCAGCACAGTATCCCATTCCAGTTTATCTATTCTCAGTTCATTGTTGATAAGTGAGAGCAGGTTATAATGCACTTTCAGTGAGCTGGTATAAAAAAGGGCCTGATTGGAAGTATCGCCTACATACACATTGCGGAGTTCGAGGTACTGCCATCCCCTTGCGCGGAGATAGCCGATCTGCACTTTAGTATGTAGTTTCTTGCGCAGGTATACTTCTCCCTGTTCTCGTAAGTAATTTTGGACGCCGTTGAGTTGTAATAATAAAACAGCCATTACGGGCAAAAGAAGCACCGCAACAATTATCCATATAAGCCATCGCCACCAGGGGCGGCCGTGTTTTTCTCCGGTTTCTGCTGGTTCTGTCACTATGATGTATTACAATAGTCAATTATTGAATATAAACGCAAAAGCACGTTTATGGTTTACTTTACCGGCAGGATAGTTTAACCAGGGCGCTTGCCTTCGGGGAACAACAAAATCCATACCTGAGCGGTACCGGGAGTAAATAGTTATTGCAAGAATACATCAAATACGGTAACGGACATACTATTTTTTGGCAGAAGGTTGACAATGAGGTGAGTAGGAAAATGCACAGATTGGCGAAAAGTGATGGATCGGACGGGTGGTGGTTGGTTATTCTTCTTTTCGAATGCCCTGGTTCAAGGCATGTTCATCTTTTTTTTCAATTCTTCTTTTTACTTTATCTACATCTTCAGCGGGGGGAAGGGTTTCCGGTTTTACACCTCTTTCTACCAATATTTTTCTGACGGCGGAGTTGTTATCCACATGTTCTTCTGTAATACTACTTTCTCCTTCAAGGTTTTTCTCTACAACATTGTGGTTCGTGAGTTCCGTTGCCAGGTCTTTCGCCTTGATGGTTAGTGTTGGTAAGAAATCAGCCAATGGCCGGTTGTCAGGAACCTGCAATTTTTTCTTCATATCGCGGGTATTAAATCCACCAAATAAGGCCTGATCTCCTTTTGAACGAATGCTGGCAAACCCCTTTTCATCAACACCTCTTTCATAAAGAATTCCAGACAACACTTTTTCTGACTGGGATAATTTTTCCCTGGCATTGATACGGTCGATGTCCAGTAGTCTTTTTTCAATGATTTCCTGTTTTCGGGTTTGAACAGCAAAGTAAGTTTGAGCAAAGGCAATGGGAGCTTTTTGCGAATCACCGTTTTGGGCAATGAGGTAACAGGCGTAGCGGGTAAGGGCGATATCTTCTAATTCTCTCTTACCACCTTTCCCCAAACTGATCATTTTGCTGATATCAGCAAAATGATCGGAAATAGCCACCCCGCTGCTTTCACAAGCATTTTTAGCTTTTTCAATAACCTTAAGAAAGTTCTTCCATTGTAAGTACCCCAGAATTTCCTGCAATTCTCTGGCACTCCAGCATTCAATTCCTTTGTGGTCATAACGGGCTTGCTCAAACTGAGCAAACAGCGCTTCAATCAATTCTTTTTTCATGAAAAGAAAGTGTTTAAATCATTTCACAATATTGTGAAGCGCAAAAATAGAAACAGGGGAAATTGCTTTGGTTAAGGGAACTTAAACATGCTCAATTTGATTTGAACTAGCTCACGGTATTACTGGCTTATTCCGTTGATTGAATCGGTATATATAATATTCCAGCTGGTCTTTCTTTTCCCTATCTGCCCTGAATTCATCGAGCAGGGCACTGTCCGGTGGGAGGATATATTTTTTGAGATTGTAGGCAGATAATTCCAGTATTTGACCAGTAACAACGTTCAGTACTTTTTTTAGCGCCACAGGTGTACTGACGCTGTTGGTGGTCATATCAGCCTGATTGAGATAGTTGCGCGAAGGTTGAATGCCATGTAAGGTATAAATGCAGTAATAGCCGGTTTCTTCTATTTTGTTGAGACCATTGTCTTTGATGTAGATATTGGTGCCATCGCAGAAGCCCCAGTAATTTTTCACTTTATGTTCCTGGCCGGTACCATCCCGGAGTACCAGTTCGTTTCTGTTGGCCAGCAAATATATTTGCGCAGCGGAACTACGGTTTTTAATCACCAGGTCGCCTTCTTCGGAAGGATTATTGGCTTGAAACTCTTCGAATGATTTATATAAGCCCTTTTTGAGCTGCCGTGCATCGGTGATCAGCACCGTTTGTTGTCCTGCGGCACACAGGGACAAGAGTAAAAAAATCCAAAAACACCCCAATTGTTTCATAATTAACAAATGTATAGGGTTTCGGAGGCGACGGTAGGTAGAAATAGCTGAATGGGCCTATTTCTTCTACTGAGATGATAATTATATCGCTGATTTGTGGAACACTATTTCTTCTTCGGGGCGATTAGCATATTTTTCTTCATTTCAGCAATGAGATTGCGGCTGATGGCGGCAAATATTTTTTGTGCCTCATGATTTATATTAGTTTGCAGGAGTGCCGTCCAGATAGGCTCACTATTAAGGTCTTCCGTAATTTGGAGATCTATTTTTTCCAGGAGGCGTTCATCGTAAGTAGTGGCACTTTCATCATTTTGGTGTCCTTCCCGGACATAACGGCCGCCATTTAAAATATTACGGCTCGCATAGTAGTTGATACTTGAACTTATAGGGCTGATAATGAGTATGGCGTCATGTTTATTGGTCAGTACTGCTTTCTTGAGGTTTTCGTTGATCTGCGCATCATCTGCGCCCAGGTATTCATATTTATAGGTGATGTCATCCTCTCCCAGACGTTTATTCAGTTCATAAACGATGTCGTGGATAAATTTCCTGCTGGCCATGTTGCCAGAACCCAGGATGAGCAGATTTTTATAATCTTTTTGAATGTTGTTAATCTTAATGGTTTCAATGTTTTTGTTGTTTCTGTGGTTTTGTTGGGCAATAGAAGTCAGGTGCAATAATAGCAGCAAGGTAAAGGGGAGACAGTATTTCATACAGTACAGGGAATATAATTACGCTAGTAAAAGTAATTAATTCTGTTTAAAAAAATATAGGCCGGGTAAAAACCCGGCCCGGCTGAAGGTTACAACAAAATCTAAACCTGCTTATGAGAAAAACTTGAATTAATATTATAATGCCATTGCCTGTAATGAATGGTCCTTGCTTTCCAGTTGGGAGCTACCCATCAGGAATTCGTCCACTTTTCTGGCACACTCGCGACCTTCGCTTATTGCCCATACCACCAGTGATTGTCCGCGGCGCATATCGCCGGCAGTGAACACTTTGGGGATGGATGTCAGGTAATCTTTTTCGGTAGCTTTTACGTTACCGCGTTCATCTTTTTCTACTTCCAACTGATCCAGTAAGCCGGTGTGCTGCGGATGTACAAAGCCCATGGCCAGTAAGGCGAGTTCGCAGGGCACATCTCTTTCAGATCCCGGTACTTCGGTGAATTTCGCTGGTCGGCCATCTGCGCTGGCAGTCCACTGGAGATCTACCAGGCGGAGCGCCTTCAGGTTACCGTTATCATCTCCTATAAAGGATTTGGTAGCGATGGCCCATTTACGGTCTGCTCCTTCTTCGTGAGAAGAAGATGTTTTTAATACCATCGGGTAGGTAGGCCATGGCATATATGCCGTACGTTCGCCCGGAGGTTTCGGTAGTAATTCCAGTTGTGTAATGCTGGTTGCACCATGACGGTTGCTGGTGCCCACACAGTCGGAACCGGTATCACCACCACCAATTACAATTACATTTTTTCCGGTTGCCCAGATATCGCTGCCTTCAACGGCTCTCTCTCCTACTCTTTTGTTCTGTTGTTTCAGGAAGTCCATTGCATAATGTACTCCTTTCAGCTCCCGGCCGGCAATTGGCAGGTCGCGTGGAATAGTAGAACCACCAGCGAGTACAATTGCATTGTATTCTCTCAGCAGATCATTGGTACTAACGTTAACGCCTACGTTGGCATTGCATTGGAACACGACTCCTTCTTCCTCCATCAGTTTCACACGACGGTCGATTACCCATTTTTCCAGTTTGAAGTCTGGAATACCATAGCGTAAAAGTCCGCCTGGAGCGTCATCACGCTCAAACACGGTAACAGTATGGCCGGCATAGTTTAATTGTGCTGCCGCTGCTAAACCTGCAGGGCCGGAACCAATAACCGCTATTTTTTTGCCGGTACGCATACGGGGCGCCTTGGCCTGTACCAGTCCTTTATCGAAAGCAACTTCAATAATATGTTTTTCTATCTCCTCAATGGCTACCGGTGGCTGGTTTATACCCAGTACACAGGCACTTTCACAKGGTGCCGGACAAATACGTCCGGTGAACTCCGGGAAGTTATTGGTAGAAGTTAGGATATCGTACGCATCTTTCCAATCCTGGCGATATACGGCATCGTTAAATTCTGGTATCACGTTACCCAGCGGGCATCCGCTGTGGCAAAAAGGCACACCGCAGTTCATGCAGCGGGCAGCTTGCTGATTTAATTTGTTATCAGGAAAGCGCTCTACAAATTCATTATAGTGGCCAACCCTTTCCCGGGGGTCTGCTTTCCCGGGCAGCTCGCGTGTAAATTCCAGGAATCCTGTAGGTTTACCCATAATTTTCCTCCACAAGTCCCTTACCTGCAAGGGATATTTTGATGATGAATGTTAATGTTTCTCTTAGTGACCTACTTTCTGGCCCTGTACTTTTCCTGATTTCAGCACTGCCTTGTATTCTTTCGGGAATACTTTCACAAAATGACGCAGTTGGTTCTCCCAGTCTTTCAGGATGAACTTGGCCACGGTGCTGTTCGTGTAGGCGTGGTGTTTAGTGATCAGGTCCTGCAGCAATGCTACATCTTCCTGTGCCAGCGGATCGAGGTCGATCATTTCCCGGTTACAGTGATTAGCGAAAGTACCTTTTACATCGTATACATAAGCGATACCACCGCTCATACCTGCACCAAAGTTGCGACCGGTTTCACCCAGTATCACTGCTTTACCATTGGTCATGTATTCGCAACCGTGATCACCTACTCCTTCTACTACCACGGTAGCACCGGAGTTACGTACACAGAAGCGTTCACCTGCTTTACCGCGGATATAGGCTTCTCCGGAAGTAGCTCCATAGAAGCAAACGTTGCCTGCGATAATATTTTCTTCTGCCTTGAATCCAGCTTCTCCCTGTGGATAAAGGATTAGTTTGGAGCCAGACAAGCCTTTACCGAAATAGTCATTGGCTTCCCCTTCCAGTTCCAGCGTTACACCTTTAGTGGTGAAAGCACCGAAGCTCTGGCCTGCAGATCCTATGAATTTGAAATGCAGGGTATCTTCCGGTAATCCTTCGCTCTTGTAGCGTTTGGATATTTCGTTAGAGAGAATGGTACCAATGGTACGATCTGTATTTTTTACAGGGAACTGCTGATATACCCTGGCTTTCTTCTCCAGTGCAGGCTGTGCGGCCTTGAGCAGTTGCCAGTCTATTACCTCGCTGATGCCGTGATCCTGTTCTTCCTGTTTGTACAGACCAGTTTCGCCGGCAGGCGCTTCGTTGAATAATATAGGAGACAGATCGAGTTTTTGCGATTTCCAGTTGGTGATGTTATCACGTACCTGCAGGCAACCTACCTGACCCACCATTTCATTGATGGTACGGAAGCCCAGTTCTGCCATGATTTCGCGGAGTTCTTCCACGAGATAAGTGAACAGGTTTACTACGTGTTGTGGATCGCCGGTAAAGCGTTTACGCAGATCCGGATCCTGGGTAGCTACTCCAACAGGGCAGGTGTTTACATGGCATTTACGCATCATGATACAACCTTCTACTACGAGAGCAGCAGTGGCCACACCCCATTCTTCAGCACCGAGCAGGGTAGCAATTGCAATGTCACGGCCGGTTTTCAGCTGACCATCTGTTTGCAGTACTACGCGGGTACGGAGTTTATTTTTTACAAGTGTCTGATGTGTTTCAGCTAAACCAAGCTCCCATGGCAAACCTGCGTGTTTGATAGAGCTTTCCGGAGAAGCACCGGTACCACCATCGAAACCGGAAACCAGTACTACATCGGCGTGCGCTTTAGCCACACCCGCTGCAATAGTACCTACACCTGCTTTGGATACCAGTTTCACACTGATACGGGCGGCGCGGTTTGCGTTTTTCAGGTCATAGATCAACTGAGCCAGATCCTCAATAGAATAAATATCGTGGTGAGGAGGCGGAGAAATCAGACCTACTCCTGGAGTGGAGTGTCTAACCTTCGCAATCCATTCATCTACTTTATGACCAGGTAATTGTCCGCCTTCGCCAGGTTTTGCACCCTGCGCCATTTTAATCTGTAACTCATCGGCGTTGGTCAGATAGTAGCTGGTAACCCCGAAACGGGCGCTGGCTACCTGTTTGATGGCAGAACGCATAGAGTCGCCGTTAGGCAGTTGCTCATAACGCAGCTCATCTTCCCCACCCTCACCGGTATTACTTTTAGCACCAATGCGGTTCATGGCAATGGCCAGTGTGGAGTGTGCCTCGTGAGAAATAGATCCAAAGCTCATCGCACCAGTAGCAAAACGCTTGAAGATGCTGGTGGCTGGTTCTACTTCATCGATTGAAATAGATGGACGGTTAGGCTTAAACGAAAACAGACTACGTAAGGTGGCTGCTTTTTCGCTTTGGTCGTTTACCGATTTGGAATATTTCTTGAATGCTGCGTAATCGCCCATACGGGTGGCCAGCTGCAGGTAGTGAATGGTAGTAGGATTAAAGAGATGGAATTCTCCTTTACGTTTCCACTGATATACACCACCTTCTGTTAAGCGCTGAATAGGTGTTTCTTTACGACCGTAGCCCATCCAGTGTTTTGCCAGTGTTTCACGGGCAATATCATCCACGCCTAATCCCTGTATACGGGAAACGGCGCCGGTGAAATATTTATCAACTGTTGCCTGGTTGATACCCAGTATTTCAAATATCTGTGCTCCCTGGTATGATTGCAGGGTAGAGATGCCCATCTTGGAGAATACCTTGAGGAGGCCATCACAGACAGCTTTGATATAATTCTTTTTCAGTTTGTCTACATCCAGCGAAGTATCCAGTTTGTTGTTCAGCTTCATATCACGGATGGTGCTGAGTGCCAGATAAGGGTTGATGGCAGTTACGCCAAAGCCCAGCAGGCAAGCAAAGTGGTGTACTTCCCATACATCGCCGGCTTCAACAATCAGTCCTACCTGGCCACGGTAACCCTTGCGGATCAGGTGGTGGTGAACAGCGGAAGCAGCCATGATAGAAGGGATCGCAGCGTGTTCAGAGTCAATGGCGCGGTCAGACAGAATGATTACTTCAAAACCATCTTCCACAGCATCTACTGCGTAACGGCAAAGACGGGCCAATCCTTTTTCCAGAGAGCCGGGCTTACCGTCTGCTTTGAAATAGGTATGTAACGTTTTGGCCTGGAATAAACCGGTGTCGATACTGCGTATTTTTTCCAGCTCATGGTTGTTGAGGATCGGATGACGCAATGCCAGTCCATGGCAATGCAGCGGATCTTCATTGAGCAGATTACCATTGTTGCCTACAAAAGTAGCCAGTGACATCACCAGTCTTTCCCTGATAGGATCAATTGGTGGGTTGGTTACCTGAGCAAACAACTGTTTGAAATAGTTGCACAGATGTTGCGGCTGGTTGCTCAGTACTGCCAGCGGGGTATCGGTACCCATAGAGCCAACAGGTTCTTTGCCATCAATGGCCATAGGGGCAATGATGTGATCCAGGTCTTCTGTGCTGTAACCAAATGCGCGCTGGTATTTAAAGATCTGATCATGTTCCAGGTGAGTAAAGGTTACTCTTGGTTCAGGCAGTTCTTCCAGGCGGATCTTATATTTATTCAGCCATTCGCCGTATGGTTGCTGGGAGCAGATTTGTTGTTTCAGCTCTTCATCACCAATAATGCGGCCCTGTTCCATGTCTACGATAAACATTTTACCAGGTTGCAGGCGGCCTTTTTCTTTGATGTTTTTTGGATCGATCGGTAATACACCGGCTTCAGAAGCCATGATTACACGATCATCTTTTGTTACCACGAAGCGGCTCGGACGTAATCCGTTGCGATCCAGGGTAGCGCCAATGATTTTACCATCGGTGAAGGAAATGGAAGCGGGTCCGTCCCATGGCTCCATAAGGGAGGCATGGTATTCGTAGAATGCTTTCTTTTCTTCGCCCATATCTTCATTGCCATCCCAGGCTTCCGGCACCAGCATCATCATTACATGCGGCAAAGAGCGACCTGTCATGGTGAGCAATTCAATCACGTTATCAAGACTGGCAGAATCGGATTGGCCTTCTTCCACGATAGGAAGCAGCATTTCCATCTCTTCAGTAGTGAAAAACTTAGACACAAAGTCCCTTTCGCCGGCACGCAGCCAGTTGAGGTTACCTTTCAGGGTATTGATTTCACCATTGTGTGCAATGTACCTATAAGGGTGTGCCAATCTCCAGCTGGGGAAAGTATTGGTAGCAAACCGGGAGTGGATGAGCGCAAAGGCAGATACCATTTTCTCATCACTCAGGTCCGTATAATAATGACGCACCTGGTAGGTGGTCAGCTGACCTTTGTATACAATTGTTTTATAAGAAAGCGATGCAATATAGAACAGCGACTTTTCTTTCGGTACTGTATTGCGAACGGTTTTAGAAACGTAGTTGCGGAGTACAAATAATTTGCGCTCAAAAATTTCCGGATCACTGATATGATAAGGACAGGCGATAAATACCTGTTCAATTTCCGGTTCTACAGAAAGGGCTGTTTCGCCGATACCATCCGGACGTACTGGTACTTTGCGGTAACCTAAAATTTCCAGGCCTAATTTTTCTGCGCTGCGTTGAAATATCTCACGACACTCTTCACGCCAGCGTGGTTCTTTCGGAAAGAAGACCATGCCTACACCGTATTTCCCAAATTCCGGCAGGCGAATACCCAATTTCAGGCACTCGTCATACAGAAACTCGTGTGGCGTTTGAAACAGTATTCCTGCACCATCTCCTGTGTTTTGCTCACAACCGCAGGCTCCGCGGTGTTCCATGTTTTCCAGCATGGTTAAGGCATCACGAATGATATGGTGGGATTTACGACCCTTAATATGGGCAGTAAAACCTGTTCCGCAGGCATCATGTTCAAATTCCGGACGGTATAAACCTTGCGTTTGCTTCACTTCATCCATTTGGTTTAGATTTTTTGCTTTGGCACACTTCCCCCTCTGACTTACGCCGCGGGTGATGGTGTACGATATAATTCGGGAACGGTTTAAAGATACTAAAGGAATGCGGTATTTTTTGTATAAACTTTTGTCAGACGGTTAAAATTTAGGAAAAAATAAAAAAAAGCCACTAATTGTTAGAATAATTGAAAAAATGAAAGCTCCCCGGAGTAAATTGAGGTCTTTGATGAGGACACATTGAAGGGATGGATGGGTAACCTAAAAGTTATGGGCGACAATTTCGCATGACAAATAATTATCATGAGACGGGAGTGATTCAAACAGGAAAGGGGGGATAGTGTGAATTTTAAACATAAAGTTTATAGTGCATTAAGAATGCCCATCATTATAGTCAGCATTACCTTTTTATTATGCAGGCTCCGTCCAGGCTATGCTTAGCATCTGCTATGTACCTATAGTTGCAGCGCAGGAGAGGTGGACTTGATGCGGGGATGAGTTCCGGGTGTATAACCCGGATGAAATTGCATCAGAAGACGGATGGAGGTCGGAAATGGCCATAGCAATGCTGCTTCAGTGCCAGGCTGTAGCTGTGGAAAGAGATGTACTATTCAAAAGGAAGCAGGTATAAGGGGTTATTCATCAAAATATCTCCGGGGGCAAGATCGCTTTATTCCAGTTGAATGATAGCTGGATATGTGTATGTATGGGTAAGGTTGGGAAGCAATATCTTCCGCTTGGGGTAAGTACGTTTATGAGCATGTTTGAGTACCTGTGGCGCTGCCACCGCAATAATATCGGCCGCCGTATATTGTCTGCTGTTGGATGGGCCGCCCTTGTACATGGCTCTTACCTGGAAAACTACTACCAGTGAGCCCTGCCCGGGTACATCCAGCGAAACATTTGTTTCCTGGAAAGTGGTATCCGGATCTATCATTAGCGTGACCGTTTCGCTACCCGCCACCTGGCGTGATATAAAATCAATACGCGTTGCGATCACTT
>NZ_JBFREI010000019.1:0-101866 GCF_052114225.1 Chitinophaga sp. RAB17
GCCATTAGCTATTAGATTAACGCAAATGGTTAAGCAGACCAAAATATTAGATTAAATAGCTGTTAGCCATTAGCTATTAGATTAACGCAAATGGTTAAGCAGACCAAAATATTAGATTAAATAGCTGTTAGCCATTAGCTATTAGATTAACGCAAATGGTTAAGCAGACCAAAATATTAGATTAAATAGCTGTTAGCTTATAGTAAAATGACAATAGATCCGCTGCATTTTGCTAAAAGCTAACAGCTAAAAGCCAAAAGCTAATGCGAATCATATCTTACAATGTAAACGGCCTGAGGTCAGCCATGACTAAAGGGTTCACCGAATGGTTACAATCTGATCCTGCCGATATTATCTGCCTGCAGGAAATCAAAGCTCACCAGGAAAACATCGACTTTGCCCAATTTGAGAAACTCGGTTACGAACATTACTGGTATCCTGCACAAAAGAAGGGATATAGTGGAGTGGCGGTGCTCACACGTATTAAGCCCGACTTTGTACAATATGGTAATGGTCATGAACAGAGTGACACAGAAGGCCGCTTTATAAGGCTGGATTTCGGCGATATTACCCTGATCAATACCTACTTCCCTTCCGGGACGAGCGGGGATATCAGACAAACCTATAAATACCAGTGGCTGGAAGAGTTTTTCAAGTACCTCGATGAGTTAAAGAAAACCCGTCCAAAGCTGGCGGTATGCGGCGATTACAACATTTGCCACAAGCCGATAGATATACATGATCCGGTGAGCAATAAAAATTCTACCGGCTTTTTGCCTGAAGAACGGGCCTGGATGGACCGTTTCTTTGAGAGTGGCTTCGTAGACAGCTTCCGTCATTTTAATACAGACCCGCATCAATACAGCTGGTGGAGCTTCCGGGCCAATGCCAGGAACAATAACAAGGGCTGGCGTATAGACTATATCAATGTTACAACGCCCCTGAAAGAGCAGCTTAAACATGCCACTATATACCAGCAGGTAAAGCATTCAGATCATTGTCCGGTGTTTGTGGAACTGGCCATATAAGCATTTGAGAACAAGCCCAATTTAATATGATTATATACAATGTAACCACGAAAGTGGCCACAGACAGGGAGTTTCAGTGGCTACAATGGATGAGGGAGTCGCAGATTCCGGCTATTATGGCCACGGGATTGTTTAGTGATTACCGTATGAGCCGGTTACTGGAGCAGGACGATACAGAAGGGCCTACTTATGTAATACAATATTTTGCGGATAGCCTGGAACAGTACAATATCTTCTCAGAAAGGCACCAACAAGGGCTCCGGGAAAGTGCCTATGCTATTTTTGGGGATCGTTTTATTGCCTTTACAACCGTTATGGAGGTGATTTAAGTAAGGGATCTTGACTAAACTTATCCACAGGAAATCCACTATTTTCAAGGCATCCGGACTTTGGTACAATACTTGGTTTAAAGCCGCGTTAATAGTAAAAAAACAGGCAAACATGCCACGGTGCAGGGTTCTACAAGATCCTGCTAAAGCTCATTACTTTAGCATGGATCAGGTCAATCAGCTGTAACCGTTACCAGTAGCGTTTTTCAGCCGATAAATTTTTCTATAAAAAAGTTGTAAAAAATTTGGTAATCTGATAAAACGCGCTATATTTGCTCACATCAAACATTTTTTCACTAGTTAAATCTTACTAACTATGAACAAAGCCGAATTAATCGACAAGCTTGCTAAAGATGCAGCTATTACCAAAACCCAAGCTAACGAAGCTCTGGATTCTTTCACCAAAGCAGTTGCTGATACCTTGAAAAAAGGTGGCAAAGTAACTTTGGTTGGTTTCGGTACTTTCTCCGTTTCTAAACGTGCTGCACGTAACGGTAGAAACCCACAAACCGGTCAGATCATCAAGATCAAGGCTAAGAAAGTTGCTAAGTTCAAGGCTGGTAAAGCTTTATCCGACAAGCTCTAATCAGTTAGCACAACTTATTCAAGCAAGGAACAATCATGTTTCTTGCTTTTTTTTATATCAAACGGCCGGCACTATACAATTTCATCGAATTACAGTAATTTGCAGCCTGATAACATCATATTTAATAAACAACAAACT
The DNA here is from genome assembly GCF_052114225.1 of Chitinophaga sp. RAB17. NCBI lineage: Bacteria > Pseudomonadati > Bacteroidota > Chitinophagia > Chitinophagales > Chitinophagaceae > Chitinophaga > Chitinophaga sp. RAB17. The sequence continues at coordinate 2,082 of NZ_JBFREI010000019.1, forward strand.
TCAAATTATTCGTTATGGGTAGAGGAGATATCAAAACCAAAAAAGGTAAGATCTTCAGTGGATCCTTCGGTAAAGTAAGATCTGCTAAGACAAGAAAAAATACTGCAGCCAAGACTGCCGCTACAGCTGCACCAAAGGCATAAGCATAAAGCATAAGGCTAAAAGCAAAAAGCTATTGAAGCGAATAATTAAAGTAAAGGGTTAATACCCGCTTGGATCATTCGCTTCAATAGCTTTTTGCTTTTAGCCTTATGCTTTACACCTACATCAGGGCGCCAGCCGCTCTATCTTCCAGCTACCATCCGCTGTTAAAGTATACAAAATCCGGTCGTGCAGACGATTACTTCTACCCTGCCAGAATTCTATCACCTGAGGCTTCACTACGTAGCCACCCCAATAATCGGGTCTCTGAGGGGCTTCTTGCTGATATTTTGCGGTTGCCTGGTCTACCTGTTCTTCCAGGAAAGATCTGCCCGGAATGACCTTGCTTTGAGGCGAAACGATGGCGCCTATCCTGCTACCTAATGGACGGCTGTTATAATACTCATTACTGATCGCTACCGGTGCTTTACTAACGGTACCCTCTATACGAACCTGTCTTTCCAGCTCCCGCCAGAAGAACAACAACGTAACATGTGGATTCTCTGCCAACTCCTGTCCCTTGCGGCTTTCGTAGTTACTGAAAAACAAAAATCCATCTTCAGCAAAGCTCTTCAGCAATACAATTCGCGCCGAAGGATGCCCATCTGGCGTGCTGGTTGCCAGGGTCATGGCATTGGCTTCATCTATTTCGCTATGGATAGCATCGTCCCACCACTTCCCGAATTGTGCTAAAGGATAGGGAGCTATCTCGCTTTCATCCAGGGACGCCAGCTTATAATCTTTCCGTAAATCAGCTATTTTCTGGTTCAACATGGTCTGTTAATTTTATTGGTTCAAACGGGTCATCAAAGGTATGGAAGGATAATAGTAATTTTGACGGATCTGATATAAATCATACTATGAAAAGAGTTTCATTTTTGGTATTGCTGATGACTATTGCCCTGCTATCCTGCCATACGCGCAATGAAAAAGACAGTAGTGCTACCGGTAATACTGCTGATATCATTGTCCCGTTGGCATCTACTCCCTTGTTTTATACACAGCTGAAAGGCAAACTAGGTGATAAAGAAATTACCATGCAACTGCTGAAAACCGCCCCCAACCTGTTTCGTGGCTACTATAGTGACGACAGCACCGGACGGCCTATTGCATTATGGGGTACACTGGATTCCAACCTGGTCAATATTTATGAAGAAACCAATAACAGTGCGGAAGACCGGTTGTTTAGCGGATATCTTTCTGATGACGGGAAATTCAAGGGGGTATGGCATGGGAACGGTACTTCCTACCATTTCGAATTTCATACGGACCTGAAGAAAGCCGTACCACTACAGGTGTTTTACCAGATAGACTCTGCCAAACTGATACCCTCCTTTCCTAAATCACCGATAGGAACCGTTTCCGGGAGTGTAATATGGCCTGATTCCCTGGTAGATTCCACCATTGCCAATTTCATCATTCAGCAGGTGACTGGTGGTAGTCACTTCAAAAGCCCGCAACAGTATCTGAAAAGAGGAATTGACTCGTTTATCCTGGGCTATCGTGTATCTGCCAAAGATGCGGATAGCAGTGAATTCAGTGATGCGTCTGAGGCGATGTCGTGGAACTGGACTACAGACAACGATACAAAAGTGGTGTACAATACCTGGCCATTGCTGGTGATAGAGAAGTACGCATATGATTTTACAGGCGGCGCACATGGCAATTGGGGGGCCACTTATAAAACACTGGATCTGTCTAAACGGAAAGTGCTTACACCCGATGATATTTTCAAACCTGGTTATAAAGAAACGCTGAGTACCTTACTGGACAAAGCTTTCAAAGACAGGTTTCATATGAGTGAAGAAGATGCACTGGATCAGAATCTGTTGGTAAAAACTATTCCCCCTAATAATAATATGATTGTTACAGGTAAGGGTGTTGCCTTCAGTTATGTACCTTATGAGATAGGTCCTTATGCTTTGGGGCAGGTAACATTGTTTGTACCGTTTACAGCGATGAAGGGGATACTGAAATAATAGCTTTTAGCAGTTAGCTTTTAGCTTTTAGCAAAAATGCAGCGAGAAACATAACATATGTTCTTCGCTGCATTTTTGCTAAAAGCTAAAAGCTAACTGCTAAAAGCTAACTGTTAAATATTTATCCTTTCACTAAAGTACCTACATTTTTACCCATGATAACGTTCAGGAGATTACCCTGGCGGTTCATATCAAACACGATGATAGGCAGTTTATTTTCCTGGCAAAGGGTAAATGCTGTCATATCCATCACGTTGAGGGATTTCTGATATACTTCTGAGAAAGTAATGGTTTCGTAGCGGGTGGCTGTTTTATCTTTTTCAGGATCTGCGGTATAGATACCATCTACACGGGTTCCTTTAAGGATTACATCGGCCTGAATTTCTATAGCACGCAGGGAAGCGGCGGTATCAGTGGTAAAGTACGGGTTACCGGTACCTCCACCAAAAATCACAACACGACCTTTTTCCACGTGGCGGATAGCGCGGCGGCGGATATAAGGTTCAGCAATTTGTTCCATTTTGATAGCAGATTGCAAACGGGTGTAAAGACCAACTCTTTCCAATCCACTTTGCAGGGCCATACCATTGATCACTGTTGCGAGCATTCCCATGTAATCGCCTTGTGCTCTTTCAATGCCTGTTTCGGCTTCATTCATACCGCGGTAAATATTACCTCCGCCAATTACGATGGCTACCTGTACCCCGAGGTCGGTAACCGCCTTAATATCGTAGGCGTACTGTGTTATCACCTTCGGATCAATACCATAATTTGCATCCCCCATGAGGGCCTCTCCGCTCAATTTGAGCAAAATACGCTTATACTTTGGCAACATGACGCTATAAAATATTGTAAGATTGTGATTTCCTAATCTGGTTTACGGTATTCTAATATACAACTTAAATGCAGAAAGGAGGAAATGAAGGAAAAAATGCCTTTTTTATCGCCTGTTTCCTGTGGGTTAAAGTGTATGATTAGTTATGCGCAAAAAAAAGGAGAGAAACGAATTCTCTCCTTTTTTTCGATATGTTTTTCTTAACCTAAAGCGATTCGCTTAAAGCCAACCACTTTCAGATCAGCATCTACTGATTTCAGGTAATCCGCTACGGACTTATTGTTGTCCTTAACGAAAGCCTGTGGCAGCAGGGTGCTTTCTTTGAAGAATTTATTTACTTTACCGGCAGCAATTTTCTCCGCCATTTCAGCAGGTTTGCCTTCAGCTTTCACTTGTTCAACAGCGATTTCTCTTTCGCGGGCGATCAGTTCAGCAGGAACACCATCCGCATCAACTGCGATTGGGTTCATCGCTGCGATCTGCATAGCGATATCTTTACCTACTTCTTCAGAAACAGGTTTAGAGAAAGCTACCAGTACACCCATGCGGAAATTACCGTGAATATAAGCGGTTACGCTACCAGCTTCAACGAATTCGAATTTATTGAGGGTGATTTTTTCACCGATTTTTGCTACCTGATCGTTTACTTTATCAGCTACTGTAGCGCCGTCCAGAGGAGCAGCGTTCAGATCTTCAACGGTTTTGATACCGCTGGTCAGTGCCAGATCAACGATAGACTGTGCAAATTTTACGAAGTCTTCGTTTTTAGCAACGAAGTCAGTTTCACAACCCAGACCTACGATAACACCGGATTTACCATCAGCTGCTGTTTTAGCGATGATAACGCCTTCTTTGGTTTCACGATCGGAACGTAATGCAGCCACTTTCTGACCTTTCTTACGCAGGTAGTCTACTGCTTGTTCAAAATCACCATCACTTTCTACCAGTGCCTTTCTGCAATCCATCATACCAGCACCAGTTTGCTGACGCAGTTTATTTACATCAGCTGCTGTAATTGTTGCCATGAGCTATAATTAGTTTAATTGTTGTAAAAATTTATGATCAGCTTTTAGCTATTAGCCTTTAGCTTTTAGTAAATGCTGTGAAGAACATTTTATGTTATCTCCGCTGCATTTACTAAAAGCTAAAGGCTAATAGCTAAAAGCTTAATGATTATCTTCCGCCGCCTGGTTTTCTAGGACCACCGCCGCCAGCGCCAGATGGACGACGTTGTCCGCCTGCTGCACCGCCACCACGGTTTCCACCTGCACCACCGCCACGGTTAGCACCGCCGCCCTGGCCACCTGGACCACGACCGCCGCCTTGACCACCACGGTTAGCGCCACCTGGACCGCCTTGACCACGTCCACCACCTGGTGCACCTGGTTTACGACCTCTTTCACGATCTTCACCGCCTTCAACATCGAACTTGCGTCCTTTGTCGTCTGCTTCTTCTTCTTCCTCTACTTCTTCAGATTTCTCTGTAGCTCTTTCAGAAAGACCTTCAGCGATAGCTGCGCAAATGTAGCTGGTGATGATAGCGATAGATTTAGTAGCATCGTCATTCGCCGGGATAGCGAAATCTACTTTAGTAGGATCGGAGTTAGTATCCACCATACCGAAAGTAGAGATACCCAGACGCTTAGCTTCTGCCAGTGCAATGTGTTCGTGGCTGATATCAACCATAAACAGCGCAGCTGGTACACGTGCCAGTTGGGCAATACCACCCAGCACTTTCTCCATTTTCTCTTTATCGCGGCTTAAAGTAAGACGTTCTTTCTTAGTGATGTTGTCGAATGTACCGTCCTGCAGCATCTTTTCAATGCTCTGCATTTTCTTAACACTCTTACGGATCGTAGAGAAGTTAGTGAGCATACCACCTAACCATCTTTCAGTAACGAAAGGCATGTTGATGTTACGCGCAGCATCTGCTACGATTTCTTTCGCTTGCTTTTTAGTAGCAACGAACATGATCTTTTTACCGCTTTTAGCGATAGATTTCAGGGCAGCTGCTGCTTCCTGTAATCCTTCTACGGTTTTGTTCAGATCAATGATATGAATACCTTTCTTTTCTGCGAAAATATAAGGCAGCATCTTGGGATTCCACTTTTTCTTCAGGTGACCGAAGTGAACACCTGCCTCCAGTAACTGCTGCTGCAATGAGGTATTATTTTCCATGTTTATATTGCTCAATTAAAAGGATCAAATAATGTTTAGCTCTTGGCGGTTAGCGTCCAGCAATTAGCTAAAGGCTAACAGCTAATGGCTAACAGCTCAAATATTAGCGTTTAGAGAACTGGAAGCTTCTTCTTGCTTTTGCTTTACCTGGTTTCTTACGTTCAACTCCACGTGGATCACGTTTCAGCAGACCAGCAGCTTTCAGTGCGGGACGGAACTCGATGTTCACTTCGCAAAGAGCGCGGGCAATACCCAGCTTAATTGCTTCTGCCTGACCTTTGATACCACCACCCTGTGCATTCACTTTCACGTCAAATTTATCGAGTGCTTCGATAGTTTTGAAAGGCAGTTCCACCTGATTTTGCAGGTAGATCAAAGAAAAGTAGTTTTTATAATCTTTGTCGTTAACAGTAATGTTACCGGTACCCTTGTTGATGTAAACACGGGCAACAGCTTCCTTACGACGACCTATTGTATTTTTTTGCTTTTCCATGTATCAGAGAAAAATTAGAAAGTTAAAGGTTGTGGTTTCTGCGCAGCATGAGGATGTTCAGCACCAGCATATACAAATAATTTTTTGTACATCGCACGGCCCAGACGGTTTTTAGGCAACATGCCTTTAACAGCCTTTTCGATCAACACCTCAGGACGGCGACGGATTAGATCCTTAGCCAACTCGATTCTCTGACCACCTGGGAAACCAGTGTAGTGCATATATTCTTTCTCCTGCATTTTGTTGCCGGTTAAAGCAATCTTTTCTGCATTGATTACGATGATATAATCACCACAATCAGTATGAGGCGTATAGTAAGGCTTGTTTTTACCTCTTAAGATAGCCGCCATTTTAGCTGCAACTCTTCCCAGAGTCAGGTTGGTAGCATCTACTATATGCCAGTCACGCTTTACGTAAGCGTCGTTAGCCGATTTAGTTCTGAAACTTAATGTATTCATTGTTGTATACGATAAAAATTACGTCTTGTAAACAATTCCCCATTATGAGGAGTGCAAAGGTACATAGCACAATCTTAATAACAATACATTTTGGGCACTTTTTTCCGAGGCACCTTTGTAATAGATTGATTTTCAATAAAAAATTTGTATAAAAGTTATTAACAGAAAAAGAAATGCTGTTAATATTATTAATATTTCTTTAATAAAAGAGGGCTTCCCGCAACCGGGAAGCCCTCTTAAGACCTATTATATTAAGATAAATTAGTATCCAGGATTCTGGGTAAGCTTCTTATTAACATCCGTTTCACGCTGAGGAATAGGCAGTACCAGCTTATCATCCTGGTAAGTTAAAGGGCCTACATTTTTCTTCAGGCGTTTATATGTCCAGAGCTTATCTCCTTCAAATGCCAGTTCTCGGATACGCTCAGCCACTACAATATCAGGCGTAACAGCCGTCAATATGCTAGCATGAGATCTCCTTCTTACGGCATTTACATCATCCAAAGGAGGAACATTTCCTACCGTAGTACCTGCGCGTAAATTGGCTTCAGCACGGGTCAGTAACATCTCAGCCAAACGTACTACAGTGTATACTTTGTACTGTAACTTCCATTTTCCGGTATAATCACCCTCGTTTCCGGCGATCCCTTCACCTTCATAGGAAAAGCTTTTACGATCATCTCCGGCTTCATAGGGCAGGCTGCTCAGGGTAACATTGATATCTCCCCTGCCGCCTGTGGAACGCGCTCCGTAAAAAGTTTGTATTCCATTATCTACGGTTCCAGCATTACTCTGGTTAGTTTGCTGAATAGCAAAAATATCTTCCAAAGTGTTGGAAGCATTATTAAAGACTTTATCAAATGAAGCAGCTAAGACAAATGCTCCGCTTTCAATAACGGTATTTGCAGCCTCTGCAGCCTCTTTGTATAATCCTTCTGCCAGATACACCCTGGAAAGAATCGCGTATGCTGCATATTTGTTCGCCCTGCCGTTTTCACTTTCTTCAGGAAGATTCTCAGCCGCAAATTTTAAATCTATCAGCACTTGTTTGTGTACTGCATCCACAGTAGCGCGGGGCTGGTTACCCTTTTCGAGATCTGCCTGCGCAATAATAGGATCCAGTATCAGCGGAACAGCGGGATTGGTGGTAACAGCTCCTGCTGAATAAGGCTTACCATATAAGTTACATAGATGGAAGTACATTAATCCACGTATAAACCTTGCCTCTCCTTCTATCGTCTTCTTGTTATCATCGGATACCAACTTAATATTCCCTATAACAATATTAACGTTGTTGATCGTTTTATACCCGCGCTGCCAGATACTTTCTGCAATACTACTCGTTTTCAATTGCGATTTATCCTGGTATTCGCGATAGGTCAGAAACGTTCCTTCAAATGACAATTCGCCCTCAGCAGCCATCAGATCAGGAATCACAATAGCGCGTTCGCCATAGGCGTCATAGTGGAGTAAATTCGCGTAAGCCCCAAACAACTCTGCGGCAACATCACTTTCGTCTTTTACCTGATCCGGAACAATGTAAGATCCTGGCGCCACATCCAATTTTTTATTGCAGGCAGGCAACCCTGCAACGGAAACCGCTAACAGGAAAGGAGCAATATATTTTTTATATGATTTCATCATTTACATGTTTAAGATTAAAATTTAACATTCAGTCCTACAGTGATCTGTTTAGCCTGTGGTATTGTGTAGTAGTCGATACCTCCTGCAATATTGCCCAGTACATCTGAGTTGATTTCAGGATCTCCGAAATACTTGGTTTTTGTCCACAGATTATAACCTGCTACATATACACGTAAACTTGAAATTTTCAATGTATTGATCACGTTCTTAGGCAATGTATAACCCAGTGTGACTGATTTCAGGCGAATGTATGATCCATCATAAATCCAGCGGCTGTTAGCAGTATAAGCACCTCCACCAGCATAATAGCGAGACAAGCGGGGAACATTGGTAATATCACCAGGTTTCTGCCATCTGTTCAACACATCGCTTAACTGGTTATCATAGCCTCCGGCAAATCCGTTACCCTGATAAACACCAGCGCGGTTAAAAATACTGTTGCCATCTACGAATGATAAGAATGCACTCAGATCAAATCCATAAGCAGAGAAAGTATTGGTTAAACCACCGGTCCAGTCCGGATTGGCTTTACCCACTACCATTCTTTGTGCTTTAGAAAAATCTGCATTTGGCTTGCCAGATTCATCAATATATAATGCATCCCCGGTTTGCGGATCTACACCGGCAAACTTAGGCATATAGAAAGCACCGATAGGCTGTCCTTCCACGGCTCTTTGTTCTCCACCGCTAGATTCGATGATCTGACCTTTGATGTCCTTCACCTTATTTTTATTGTAGGAAAGGTTCAGCGAGGTATTCCATTTGAAATTGCGGGAATCAATATTTACGCTGTTCAGCAAAATTTCCACGCCTTTGTTTTCCATATTACCAATGTTCAGGTACTGGAAATCATAACCGGTTGTATAAGGGAGATTTGCCTGCAACAACAAATCCGAAGTTTGTTTATTGTAGTAGTCAACCTCACCACTTAAACGATTATTAAACAACCCGAATTCCAAACCAACGTCAAATTGTTTTGTTTTCTCCCATTTCAGATCAGGGTTACCCATTTGACTTTGACGGTAACCTGGTAAATTTGGATAGGAAGTTGGTTGCAGCAGTGTAAGGTACCTGTTCTCACCAATTTCAGCATTACCGGTAGTTCCGTAGCTTACACGGAGTTTCAGGAAGTTCAGTGTTTTATTATCTTTCAGAAAATCTTCCTGAGATACTACCCATCCCAATGATGCAGCCGGGAACACGCCATAACGGTTATTTGGCCCAAAACGGGAAGATCCATCAGAACGCACGCTTACAGATGCCAGGTACTTATCTTTATAAGAGTAATTGGCTCTTCCAAAATAAGACAGGAAGGTATAGCGCTGTGTGCTGGAGTTTCCATAAGTGATGGAAGCTGCTGCTACCAACGATTTGATGATGTCAGATGGGAACAGTTCTCCGGAAACCTGTGTAGTAGAGAAGTCATTTTGCAGATAGCTCATACCAGCAGTAACACTCAGGTTATGATCCTCACCCAGCTTTGGTGTGAGTGTAAAATAGTTATTCGTATTCAATGATACATTCTGCAGGTAGTTAGATGACGCACTACCTTTACCAAGCGCATCAGAAGCTTTAATACCAATGTACTGATCTTCTGTAAGGCTTGAAATATCTGCACCTAATTCTGAGCGGAACGACAGTATTGGTAGTATCTTATAATTAAAGAATACATTACCTAAAGTACGGAAAGTAACCTGCTTGTTAGAATTGAATTGTGCATCATACAACCCGTTTGGATACAGGGTGTTGTTATTGATGGCACCAGTGGAATCACGTAATGGAGACAATGGCGACTGTGCTACCAGCTGGCTGGGGGTTGAAAAGACGTTGTCATTACTTACACGATCCAGCTGAGAACGGCTTACATTCACATTCATACCAAAGGAAACCTTATCTGAAATAGTGTGTTCCAGGTTCAGGCGGCCACCATAACGAACAAATTTATTATTGATCACAATTGCTTCCTGGCTATTGTAAAAGCCGGAAACATAGAATTTGGTTTTTTCCGTGCCTCCGGAAGCTGATAAATCTAACTGTTGTGTATGTGCCGGGTTTCTGAATTGAGCTTTTTCCCAATCCGTACTGTAACCAAGATTATGAATGTCTTTTCCCAGCGCGAACTGAGTCATTGCATTATCTACACGATTTTTGAAAAAAGTGATAGCTGCAGCTTCTGTAGCAAATGCGGGAAAGTTAGGATCTTTCGTAGCAAAAGCGGTTCTACCGTCATTAGTAGCCCTTTCTTCCAGGAGCATTACATAGTCTTTCGCATCCAGGAAACCTCTTTTTGTAGTTGGATTTCCCCAGCCAGTGCTCGCATTCAGTTCTACTTTGGTTCTTTCTCCGGTTCTACCTTTTTTGGTAGTAATCAGGATTACACCGTTTGAACCACGTGCACCATATATTGCAGTTGCAGAAGCATCTTTCAATACATCGATAGACTCGATATCATTTGGGTTGATATCCGCCATCGGGTTGGTTGGATCGTTGTTTACATCCGTTTTACTGATAGAGTTTACCGGCATACCATCCACTACATAAAGCGGCTGGCTGTTTGCAGAAATAGAGGAAGTACCGCGTATACGTACTTTAATACCCTGTCCTACTTTACCACTTCCGGACTCTATCACCACACCTGGTGTTTTACCCTGGATGGCAGATTCAAAGCTCGCTACCGGCTGGTTTTCTATTTCCTTTGCAGAAATCTTACTTACCGAACCAGTCAGGTCGCGCTTGTTTTGGGTACCATAACCCACAACCACCACCTCAGAGAGGTCTTTATTTCCTGAACTCAGGACTACACTAATTGATTTTTGATTGCCTACGGCTATTTCCTGGTCATTATAACCAACAAATGAAAATACCAGAAATGCTCCTTTCTCAGGAACATCCAGTTTATAACTTCCGTCCGGAGTAGTTACGGTTCCGGTCATTGTTCCTTTTACCTTCACGGTAACACCGGGCAGGCCACTACCATCTTTCTGGTCTGTAACCCTACCAGTAATTTGTCTTGACTGGGCAAATGTCAAGGTACTGCATAGGAACAGCAACATGCCCACCATCGAGTAGAATCGCAACATGGTTCTTAGTTTAGATTTTGAGTTATGAACAGCAGTTTATTACACATTTGGTTGATGAGGTAATTTTGGGCCTTATCAATTACGCAAAAAACACAAGCAATGCACTCACAGTACATTTTACACAAGCAAACACTATAAAATTGGCTGAATTAACAATCCAAGATTTAAAAATATAAAAATATTTTCACTTTCTTAACAAAATGTTAAAGGAGAGTTTACTACATGATAAAAATATAAAGGGACGACCGCAGCCGTCCCTTTATCATATAAGTATATTATATCACCTCTAGCTGTTTCTGTTCCTGGCTCCCATATAAATGAGAATATACTGGAACAGGGTAGCTACGGAGGCCAGGGCGGCTACCACATAAGTCATGGCTGCCCACCAGAGTGCATTCTTCGCCTTATCATGTTCCTCTGTTCTCATCACCCGGCTGCTATCCAGCCAGGCGAGTGCCCTCCGGGATGCATCGAATTCCACCGGCAGCGTTATAAGCGCAAATAAGGTGGTAATGGCAAAAAGGATAATACCCCCAAGGAGCAGTTGCGGGAACCTGTTTATAAGGAAGATACCGGCCAGCAACACCCATGAAACCAGATTGGAGCTGAACTGTACCGCCGGCACAAGCCTGGACCGTAATCCCAGCCACGGATAAGCTGCTGCGTGCTGAACAGCATGCCCACACTCATGGGCGGCTACTGCTGCGGCAGCCACATTAGCACCGTTATATACATCGGGGCTGAGGTTAACGGTTTTATCAGCCGGATTGTAGTGATCGGACAGGAAACCTTCTGTTTCCCGGACCTGAACGCCATATATCTGGTTGTCTTTCAGCATTTTATCTGCAATCTGCTTCCCGGTAAGACCGGAAGAGGTGGGTATTTGGCTGTAAGCCTGGAACTTACTCTTGAGTACGTAGCTTACCAGCATACTGATCCCCACAAAAATCAGTGATAAAAACATGATTCCAGGTGTCATATTATGTAAAATTTGGTAAAAAGGGGGCGCAAATATCTCACCAGATCCCCCCTTTTAAGTTTTATTTAGCACTTGTCTGCCATCCCTTCCTTTTGTCTTAAAATTATAAATTTAACACTGCCATTTTGGCGCCCATGTTATTTTTTTAGCCCAAAAAGCGTCTGTTTGTCATTTAAAAAAATGTATCTTATTAGCATTTTTTCATATGCAAAAATCATCAACATCAACCCTATTTATCAACATTTTACGAGTACCCAATGAAAGTAATATTGGATAAAAACAACCCCTGAAACAAGCGATGGCAGCCACTTTGTTAGATCGGGCAAAAGGCTCAAAAGTTATTCACATCAATTAAATAAACTTTTTTATTCTGAAGCCATTTTGTAATTTAGACCTGAATTTAATGGGTTAGTAAGTAGAAAGAGTCAGCGGAATCTTCCGTTTGGCTCTTTTCTCTTTTTATACCTTTTCTCCTCTCTTTTTATCGCTTCTCTTTTTATCATTTCGGTGCAATAAGTATAAAACCATTTACTTTGTATGCACCCTCTTTAAAAAAATTATGAGTAAAATAAGAACTGCTTTTTTCTGTCAGAATTGTGGATACGAATCAGCTAAATGGAATGGAAAATGTCCGAGTTGCGGAGAATGGAATACGTTTGTTGAAGAAAGAGTGCAAAAAGATATTCCTCAGAAGCAACAAGACTGGAAAAACAACGACGCCCCTACTGCCCGCACACATAAAATCATTAACCTTTCCGAGGTAGTTACACAAGAAGAAGAAAGGATATTAACCCCCGACAACGAATTGAATCGCGTGCTGGGAGGTGGCATAGTAGCGGGTTCGCTGGTATTGGTAGGCGGAGAACCTGGCATCGGAAAATCTACGCTCTTCCTGCAGAATGCATTGCAACTAAAGCATATTAAAACACTTTACATCAGCGGTGAAGAAAGCGAACAACAGATAAAAATGCGGGCAGACCGCATACAAAATTCCAATGAACAGTTTTACCTGCTCACAGAAACATCTACACAAACAATTTTCCAGGAAATAAAAAAACTACAGCCTCAACTGGTCATTGTAGATTCTATTCAAACACTCCACTCTCCTTTTATAGAATCTGCTCCCGGCAGTGTATCTCAAATCAGGGAAACAGCCGCAGAATTACAACGTTTTGCCAAAGAAAGTAACACCCCTGTATTCCTCATTGGTCACATTACCAAAGATGGCTCCATTGCTGGCCCAAAAGTGCTGGAACATATGGTGGATACGGTTCTGCAGTTTGAAGGAGACCAACATTATGCCTACCGCATCCTCCGTACCATCAAAAACAGGTTTGGCTCTACCGCCGAACTGGGTATTTATGAGATGACCGGAACAGGACTCCGGCAGGTCACCAACCCCTCTGAAATTTTAATCTCGCAACGCGAAGATCTGCTGAGCGGTGTAGCCATATCTGCCACCATGGAAGGCATGCGTCCTTTGCTCGTGGAAGTACAGGCACTCGTTACACAATCGGTATATGGTACCCCGCAACGCACCGCCACCGGTTTCGACCTGCGCAGGTTACAACTCTTACTGGCTGTCCTGGAAAAACGAGGCGGATTCCACTTCGGCGTGAAAGATGTATTCCTCAATATTGCCGGTGGCATCAGGGTAGAAGATCCCGCAATTGACCTGGCGGTATTATGTTCACTGCTCTCTTCCTATGAAGACAATGCTATCCCTCCTAAAATCTGTTTTTCCGGAGAAGTAGGGTTGAGCGGTGAGATAAGAGCAGTAAACCGCATAGAACAAAGGATAGCGGAAGCAGAAAAACTAGGCTTCGAGAAAATATTTATCTCCCGTTACAATAAAAAAGGAATTGATTTCAGTAAATTCCATATTGAAGTAATTGCGGTAGGTAGAGTGGAAGAAGTATACCAGCGATTATTTTAAAATGCTATTCAAACCATATCTTTTAAAACCCAAACCATGTTTACCAGTTTGTTATCCCCACTGGTTCACCTGTTTTATCCGCATTGCTGTGAACTCTGTGGCACAGATCTGCAACAAACAGATGAACTGTTATGTATTCGTTGCGTGCAGGCATTACCCGTTACCCATTTCCACCGATACGCTGGCAATCCGGTAGCGAACGTATTTAACGGCAGGGTCGTTGTACAACATGCCACTGCTGCCTATTATTACAACCAGTCATCAGGTATGCAGCAACTTATTCATCGTTTTAAATACCGGCAACGGCCCGATATAGCCACCTGGCTGGGTAAACAAACTGGCTATCAACTGCAGGACAGCTCCTGGATCAAAGACATAGACATACTGGTGCCTGTACCTTTATTTCCCCGCAAAGAAAAGCTGCGTGGTTACAATCAGGCCACCCTGCTGGCCAAAGGCATCGCACAGATCATACCATTACCGGTACATCCGGCCGCACTTATGCGGCTACAATTTACGGCTACCCAAACCAAAAAGGGGCGGACAGACCGCTGGCAAAATGTAGCCGCCGCCTTCAAAGTCAATGGCAACCTTCCGGCAGGAATACACGTATTACTGATCGATGATGTTATTACTACGGGCGCCACCACCGAAGCGTGCTGCATGGCCCTCCAACAAGCCGGCGCCAGGGTAAGTATATGCTGTTTGGCCTATGCCTGGAGTTAAAGCCAACAATCAGCTGCCAATAAAGCCTTCAGAAAATTTCTTCCCTGCCGGAAAACACTGCTTTTTCAACAGGCGCCCTACTTCTGATCGCTAAAATCTCACTTTGGAAAAACTTCCTTTTTTTTGACACGGGAATGCTAACTTTACAAGTACAGCCTTTTCGGTGTTCATTTTAATCAGTCTTTAAAAAAACGTCTATATGTTTAGGTTAGCAATACTATCAGTTGTTATGCTTTTTGCCTCATCCCATCTTTATGACTTCAAAGTAGATGCTGTTGACGGAGGAAAAATCGATTTCTCCAAATACAAAGGAAAGAAGATATTAATTGTAAATACAGCCTCCCTGTGTGGCAACACACCACAATACGAAGGACTGGAAAAACTGTATAAGAAATACCAGGGTAAACTGGTGATTATTGGTTTTCCTGCCAACAACTTCGGCTCTCAGGAACCCGGCAGCAACAAGGAAATACAGGAATTCTGCACTAAAAAATATGCGGTTAGTTTTCCTATGGCCGCCAAAATATCTGTAAAAGGTGCTGATATCCATCCGCTGTACAAATGGCTGCTGGAGGAAAGCAAAGCCAAACACTTTGAACCAGCCGAAGTAACCTGGAATTTCCAGAAATATCTGCTGGATGAAAAAGGAAACCTGGTGGCCGTATTCTCTCCAAAAACTCAACCCGAGTCTGCGGAAATTATTGCTGCGATTGAAAAGTAGTCGTAGTAAGCACGTTATTATCCTGTTGCCAACTTTGTGTATATAAGATTTTTGCAGGTGCTTGCGTTAGCGTATACGCGTTAACGTAAGTACGCTGTTGTTTTTATTCACAATGTGTAACAGTATTCATGAAACACCAACTTATCCCCCGCCGAAAAACACTACTACTAGCCGCCATGGCTACCTTTTTCCTATTATTTCCCGCTTGTCAAAACGACACAGATGGACCATCCTTTTCCTGTCCGGAGATGAAGATGACGGCCACTATAGCTGGTCGCAGCAGCGCAATGACGCTTACCAACAGTATCATATTCCGATCAATTACGGATAGTGGTAGTCACAAATTGCTGAATATGGAAACCATATCCGACACCTTTAAAATAGTATTCAATCTTACAGATGGCATGTTTGATGAGAATGCAATAAAGAATGATAGTCTGCACCTGGATACTTTCCGCTTTTCCCGTCTCGGTCCTCAAAAGAAGGGATTAGTAGCTGCCGCTTTTTTAAATAACAACGGCAACTTTGATTTTCTCACCACTGATACCTCCAATATTATTATCCGTAAAATAAATACCAGGGCACAAACGATTTCCGGGAGCTTCTTTTTTATGGCAAATGACCGGACCATCACGGGTGGTGGCTCTTTTGAAAATGCCTGCTATGTATCGTTGCAGTGACCGTGATTAGCCCCTTTTCATTATCTTGCGCCCATGCTATTTTCAGATATCATAGGACAAGCTGATGTGAAGCAGCAGCTCATTCAATCCGTTCAGCATAACCGGCTTAGTCATGCCATGATACTACTCGCTCCGGAAGGTGCTGGTGGTCTTCCGTTAGGATTGGCATTTACACAATATCTTGTTTGTGAAAACAAAAAGGAGCACGATGCCTGCGGACAGTGTGCTGCCTGTACAAAAGCGTCCCAATTTGTTCATCCGGATATTCATTACTCCTACCCTGTTATTCCACGTAAGTCAGGTGATAAACCTGTCAGTACAGATTATATCAGTGAGTGGCGCGAATTTGTGGTGACACACCCTTATGGCAACGCTTATGACTGGTTACAGTTTATAGGCGCCGAAAATAAACAGGGGAATATTACGGCTACAGAATGCCAGGACATTATCCACAAACTGAACCTGAAAAGTTTTGAGAGCGGGTATAAGATCCTGGTAATGTGGATGCCAGAATACCTGGGCAATGAAGGTAACCGCCTGTTGAAGCTGATTGAAGAGCCACCTCAAAACACACTCTTTATCCTGATTGCGGAAAACCAGGAGCAAATATTAGCTACCATCTTATCAAGAACACATCTTATTAAAATAAATCCGCTGGAAAAAGCGGACATGATTACAGCATTGGAAGTGAAAAGCAAAGTACCTGCTGCCCGGGCACAGCAAATTGCCACCCTCACGGCGGGCAACTACCGGGAGGCTTTATATCTGTTACAACATTCCGATGATGACTATCATGAGTTACTCCGCAGCTGGCTCAATCATTTATTTACCGGTAACCGGGTAGCCCTGCAGGAATGGATAGAAGGTATTTCCAGCGCCAAAACCGGGCGGGAAAACCAGAAACAGTTTCTGCGTTACTTTATTAACCTGCTGGAACATACCCTCCGCCTGCAATACCTCGACAAAAGCCTGCTGGCTTTTTCTCAGGAGGAAATGGACTTTGCGGCCAAGCTCGCTAAACTGGCCAATCTTGACCAGATGCAGGAAATAACGGAGGAACTGAACAATGCCAGTTACTATATTGAACGCAATGCCAACGGAAAGATGCTATTTCATGCCCTGTCCATCAAGCTCCAATATATATTCAAAAAGAAACCTTTACCGGTTATGTAATAAGCACAGGTATCCCAGGGGGCTTATCAGCTGCTTTTCCCTATCTTTGTTGCTTCCGGCCTTTTGTTTTTCTGAAAGGAAAAACGTATTTTGAAGAACTGGAATAACCTGAAATGCTTATTTATAAAATTTAAACTAATTAATAATATGGCTTGTGCCGGATGTGGTACGGGTGTGGATGGGAAGCCGTCAGGATGCAAGAGTAATGGAGGATGCAGTACAGGAGGTTGTAACAGACTGAATGTATTTGACTGGCTGTCCAATATTCCCCTTGGTGATAGCTTAGCACCATTTGACATTATAGAAGTAAGTTTTAACAACGGCAGCCGCAAAGACTTTTTCCGAAATGTGACCAAACAGCTCTTTGATAAAGGAGAAATGGTAACAGTGGAAGGGGTTAGCGGATTTGACGTTGGTACGGTGAGCCTGACAGGCGAACTGGTAAAACTACAAATGAAGAAGCGACGCGCGGAAGACACACCCGAAGTAAAAAAAGTTCTACGCCGTTCAACTAACGACGACCTGCAGCGAATGAATGACAACAAGTTACGTGAAAAAGAGGCACTTATTAAATCGAGAGCACTTGCCCGTAACCTTGGACTTGAAATGAAACTCGCAGAAGTGGAAATACAGGCCGATGGCCGAAAAGCCACTTTCTTCTACACAGCAGACGATCGCGTTGATTTTAGAGAGTTAATTAAAGTATATGCCTCTGAATTCAGGGCCAAGGTGGAGATGCGCCAGATAGGCGCCCGCCAGGAAGCCGGAAAAGTAGGTGGCATCGGCAGCTGCGGCAGGGAGTTATGTTGCTCCACGTGGTTGTCTGATTTCAAAAGCGTGAATACTACCGCTGCCCGTTACCAGAACCTGTCTATCAACCAGGCCAAGTTATCCGGACAGTGCGGTCGTTTGAAATGCTGTCTGAACTACGAACTGGATACCTATCTGGATGCGTTGAAAGACTTCCCCGATGATGCGGATAACATTGAAACTGCCGGCGGGGTTGCCCACCTGCAGAAGAGAGATATCTTCAAAAGCCTCATGTGGTACTCCTACGAGGGCAGCAACAAACAATACCCCCTTACCATTTCCAGGGCCAAGGAAATACGCCTGCTCAACAAACAGGGTATTAAACCGGAAGACCTGAAACCAGTAGAGGTAGTAACAGCCAAACCAAAAGAAGCGGATCTCGGATACGCAGATGTGGTAGGGCTCATCAGTCTGAAATCTCTCGAAAAAACTGCTCAGAAGCGGAAACAGAAAGATAAAGACAAACAAAAACAACAGAAAGTCGGCGAGCAGAAACCAGCCCAGGGCCCCGGTCAGCCAAGAACGGAGCAAGCGCCTAAACAAGCTCAAAGACCTGATAACCGTCAGCAGCAGGACCGGAAGCCTAAACAGGAAAACCGTCCACAGCAACAACGGTCACAAGGTGGTGGTCAGCCTAAACAGGGACGTGAACAACAACCCCGTTCAGAACAGCAGCCCCGCCCGGAACAACAACCCCGGCAACAAGGTCCAAGGCAACAGCAAGGTCCAAGACAACAAGGCCCCAAACAGTCAGGGCAACAACCTGATCAACCAGGCCAACAGCCCGAACAAGGAGGGCAGC
Source organism: Chitinophaga sp. RAB17 (assembly GCF_052114225.1). NCBI lineage: Bacteria > Pseudomonadati > Bacteroidota > Chitinophagia > Chitinophagales > Chitinophagaceae > Chitinophaga > Chitinophaga sp. RAB17. The sequence continues at coordinate 20,717 of NZ_JBFREI010000019.1, forward strand.
AAGGAGCAGCCCCCAGACACGACAGACGCCCACCAAGGCATAAACACCGGTCTGGTAATCCAAACAAGAACAACAATCCTGAAAAGGATAACAAATAATAAAAAAGACAACCGTAATGGTTGTCTTTTTTGTTTGCATAAAATGCAAAAAACTGTAAACCTATATCAGGACGAGACACATAGTGCAGTGAAAGAGTAGTAAGAGTGTAGTAAGAGTGTAGTAAAAGAGTAATGTAATAGTAGTAAGAGTGTAGCGGGACAGTAATAGAACTATAGTGGGAATGCAATACATAGACAAGTCCTAAGTACCGGAGAAGTATACGAGAAGTAATAACAATACCATCCGAGACCGTATCTGTTAAAATAAAAGGCCGCCCAGACGAGGCAGCCTTTGTTAACAATTGGTTTTTGCTTATGAGAAAATCTTAAAAATTCGTGTTATCCCTCTCTTCACAAAATCAACCACACAGGTGCCTCTACTGTTTCTTACACGAACCTACGCTTCATTTTCAAACAGTAATTTATAATAATTCATATTGGTAGCTTCGTCAAACCCGCGCTCAATCATTTCGCGGTTGCCGTGAATGTACACATGAAAATTCTTATCCAGTTTCAATATACTTTTAAATACTCTCTGCTGTTTCTTTACAGCAGGTGCAGATATTTCAAATTCGTCAGGGATATCTTGCTGAAAATGATTCGCATATTCATTTCGGTACTCTTTAAAAGAAGCTATCGCGTCGGGATGTCCCAGTACTTCTTTTGCGAAATCATCCAGCTGGAATTGCTCTTTTTCCTTGAAATAGGCGGCTGATTTATTTAACAGATCTACCTGATCCACCCTATCCATCTCATACTCTGTTGGTAGTTTATTATGTATAAACTGCTTACACATGTCTACCGCTGTTTCCGTCTGATGGTAGCTATCTTCCCGGCGCTGAACCTGTAGAAAGGCATCTTTCCAGTATACCGCCTCGGTTTGTTTGCTATTACTATCTATAATACTGACCTTAAACCCTTCTGATTCTTCTGTATTAAAAACCAGACAGCCTTTGTCCAGCTTATTAATATTTATACCATCTTCATAATTTACCTGGTAATTTTCATCTGCCAGAAACACTTTTAAATAAGTATCGCGGTTTTCCGACTTGAAAATGCCAATCGCCTCCACTTCTTCACCATCTACCTGGCACTTGCTAAAGTAGGCTATATATAGCTCTCCGCCCTTAATTTTAGGATGGGTGGAATGTTTATATAGATGCTTGGCAATATTGACCGACTGCTCCTGGAATTCATTTTGGTCAGTAAATATACGGCGACAATATTGAAATATTTCATTCAATTGTATATCTGCGTCATGACGGAACCGAAAATATTCCGCGGCATTGGCAAAAGGCTGAATAAAATACGTGATCAATAACTGGCTGATCGTTTCATCCTCCAGCTGCAAAGGCGCTTTGGAACAGAGTAAAGCCTCTTCATTTGAGGAATTCCCTACCTTATGTATTGTCAGGTGCGCCAAATCTTTAAACTCCGAAACATGGATCATGGGCGCAAAATTAATAAATTAGTTGACAAGGCAACGGAACCGATTCTGCCGGGAATTAATTCTTGATAATTTCATTACATAAGCCCCTTCCCGGATGAATACACGAAAAAATCCGGAACAGTTCCTTAATTTAAAGTTTCAAAATCCGATGAACATGCGAAAACAGATATGCCTGATGGCGATGATGACTGGCTGGGGCCTGCCCATGATGGCACAACAACCAACAGCCGCAAGACCCCTATACGAAACACGTGATCTGACAGCAGAAAATATGTTTTCCGTGAATATCGAAGGACCCAACTTTGACAAAGCGGGCAATTTTTATGTCGTGAATTTTAAACAGGATGGTACCGTGGGAAAAATAAATACCCACACCGGCGCCGGTGAAGTATTCGTGACCCTGCCCGATAGCAGCGTTGCCAATGGGATTCATTTTAATAGCAAAGGCGCTATGTTCCTCCCGGACTTTATCAAACACAATGTGCTTACCATAGATATGAAAACAAAAAAGGTAAGCATATATGTCCATTCAGATAAATTCAATCAGCCCAATGATCTCTGTATTAATCGCAAAGACCAGATCTTTGTATCTGATCCCAAATGGGCCAATAACACCGGGCAGCTGTGGCGCATAGATGCCAACCGCACCCCCGTTTTACTGGAAGCCAATATGGGCACCACCAATGGTATAGAGCTGAGCCCCGATGAAAAAACCCTGTATGTAAATGAAAGTGTACAGCGAAAAGTCTGGAAATACGAGGTGGACAAAGCAGGCAACATCTCCCATAAAACCCTGTTCGCGACCTTCCCCGATTTCGGATTCGATGGGATGAAATGCGATAAAGCCGGCAACCTTTATATCGCACGCTGGGGAAAAGGCGTCATCGCCGTCATGTCTCCTCAGGGCACATTGATCCGTGAAATACCACTGAAAGGAAAACAATGCAGCAATCTTGTTTTCGGAGATAAAGATGGTAAAACAGTGTACGTAACCCTGCAGGACAGAAAATGTGTAGAAACATTCAGAGTAGCCATTGCAGGAAGGAAATATTGATATAGCTGTTAGCCATTAGCTGTTAGCTGTTAGCAAAATGCAGCGGAGACATAAGCAAAGTATCCTACACTTACGCTTATGTCTCCGCTGCATTTTGCTAACAGCTAACAGCTAACAGCTAATTCCTTATAATCAGTATCCATCCTTTGTTCTTCGAAACCGGGATGCTGGCGTCTTTTCCAAACACCTGTCCCTGCTGGAAGTTGTGTATATCCGGCGCCGTTATCACTGCCTTTGCAGGGTCTAGTCCAAGGGCTTTCCAGTCGATGGTCAATTTGATAGTGGTATCTTCTGTTGCCCAGCTGGCAAGGGATACCAATACTGCACCGTCTTTCCTGTAGATAGTAGCCGGCACCAACGGATTATTGGTTTTAACCGGATTGTTCTCTACCCAGTAACCAATCATTTTTGTGCCCTGCATACCAAAATCATCCCATACTTTCCAGATAGGACGTGGGTCTGAGTTCTCTGTCCATGGCATGCGGTTAGTCATACCATACACCATACCACGCCATTGATTACCGCCATCCTGCAGCATTTCGCCCATCAATCCAAATGGAATACCACTCACTTCCGTCAGGAAGAAGTCAGGGCTGTTCTTCTCATAGTCGAAGTATTCACCAAACCAAAGCCTGTTCAGGTAAGGGAAGTTCTCCATATAAAGCACCGCACTGTTAATAAATCCATCTGATTTATTATACTGATTCGCAGAGTGCAGGTCTATGATGCCAGGATGATTATCCTTTGTAAGTACACGTTTCACACGTTTCATTGTTACCCGGTCAAAGGCTACATCATCAAGATAGATACCATCTATACCTACGTTTTGTACCAACCAGTTCATGCCTTCCACATAGTAGTTGTGCCAGCGGTTCATGCCACTGTTGATAATAGCGGCATCCTTAAATTCCGGTACAAACCAGGCGGCGATATAATCTTTTGCCACATGCTCCTGCAGCCAGGAGAAGCCACCACCATTGCCCGGGCTGTATACCTCATGCCCCAGGCTACGCAGCGGGAATGTTTCCCAGGCGTGGTTAGAGAGTTCTCTTACCGTATTATAGATCTTTACTTTAAGTCCTTTGTTATGTGCCTCATCGATATAGTCCTTCATCTTTTTCCATTCAATAAATGGATAATTGATCCAGGGATTTATATCAGTACCATGGTGGATGTTCACTACAGTAGCGCCGGTAGCTTTGATGCTGTCCAGGTTATTATACCTGTGATAGAAACGGGTAGACCATTGAAAATCGGTATTAATAGTATGGAACGGCGTAATGATGAGGTGGAAGTTATAATACAATACCTCGCCTTTATGCAGGGTTCTTTCACCGCTATAGCTGTTTACCAGGATCGCCTTTCCTTTTTCGCCGATGGTGATACCGCCTTTATCGCCGTTACCCCAGGAAGTGGGTAGCAGTAATGGTTTTTGCAGGTAGAAGTTGGTGTTCAACGGGCGTACGTAGTTTTCATCCCGGAGATTAAATTGTATCCCTGCGTTAACATCGCCTATCCAGGCGCCGTCCTGATTTTTATTTTTCACATCCCATTTCCAGTCGATCTTTTCCGGGCGCAGGCCTCCTTTCTGATTCAGGCCCATCATGTATTTGGCTGCGCCTTTATCAAATGGCAGGTGCATGGTGATTTCCTTCAGCGACACATCTTCCAGGGCAGTTACTTTTACAGTGTAGTCCATGAAGCCATCAAATTCGAGGGAAGCATTTACTTCCATCTGTAATCCGGTGGTAGTGTTAACAGCCTTCCAGCTGATTTTACCATCTTCTTTGGAAGTGATCTGCCAGCCATTGCTTTGCCAGGGGAGATCCTTGCCGGTAGCGGCAGCTGTGAAATGAAAGTGTACCGGTTCTGTGAAAATATTCTTTGCCTGGGAAGACAAGGTTGTCATTTCAGGGGTAAAGAAAGTTTGTATCTGTGCAGGGAAACCGTCTTTGTTGATCCCTACTTTACGACCCAGTAAGCTGATCACGCTGTCTTTTATTTCCAGCGGTGTATAGGGTGCTGTCAGGGAATTATCCTGTGCCAGCGTGGAGTTCAGCCATTTTAAACGGGTTTGCTTCCAGGGCTCATTAAAGCCACTGTTTACCGCTAGTTTATTCGTTACTGTTAGCGTAATTCTTACCGGCATAGCAGGCATACCGGCAGCGCTGATAGTTACTACTCCTTTATAAACACCTGCTGTAGCAGATGGTGGCACATCTATACCGCACCACAATGCCTGTACCTGATCTGCGGGGATGTTTACCTTAGGTGCAAAAGGTTTGGCATCATAGGTAGTACCACTGGTGTTGATGCAATTCAGCTGAGCAGCGGGAATTGTTTTGCCATCAGGTGCTGTAAGATTTGTAAAAGTGACCTGCACCTCTTTCATATCATGACGGGCATAGATGCCGAGCTGAAAAGCATAGTATTCTCCTTTATCGGCTTCACCGGTGAAGGACTGCGATGGTCCTTTCTTCACCCAGCGTTGCGGCAGATCGTCCGTCATTTTAATGGGAAACTGCCTGTCTTCCGGAAACACCATATAGCCTGCACCGGGGTGTTTTAGCAGCAGTTGTTGCTTTTCTGCTGCGGTGGCAATTACTTCCATTGGGTAAAAGCTGTTGAAAGTATCAATGGCTTCTATTTCCTTTACGGTAGTATTGGGTTTTATACCGGCAGGGATGGATTGCAGCCAGCTGTTATCGGCTGTTTGTTCCGGCGCCAGGTACATGCCTTTGGGGTAGTTATCGCGGCCTTCATTTTTAGAAGGCAGATAATATATGTAGTAGTCGCCTTTACCGGAGATGGGTTCAAAGCAGATATCGCCCTGCTCGCGGGTAAGCGCCAACGTTTTTACATTGGTAATTTTTTGCTTTGTTTTTGCATCCTGGATGATGATACGTTTCATTTCCGGATGTTCATCGCGGCGGCGCCATGGAATGACTACACGGGCCACTTTAGTGGCTCCGTTAAAGCTAACTACTGCACGGTGGTTACCGAGCGAATCCGCGTTCCAGCTATTGTTACCGGAGGTATATTTCAGTTCCTGGGCCAGTGCCGTAGTGAGGAAGCCGAAAGTAAAGCCTGCCAGCAACAATCCTTTCCTGATGTTGCGGGAATGGTGGTTGATCTGATACATGTAGGACGATAAGTTTTTAAATGTTCACCGGTTATAAATTTACTATTGTTGTAGTTTCTTTTCCGGATTATTTTATAAAAGCAAAAGCCCCGTAGAACGGGGCCTGTGCGGGATATTTTAATTAATCGGGTTCTGCACAAGGTTCGGGTCCAGCAGTATTTCCTGTTCAGGAATAAAGTGAATCACCCTTGCATTCGTGTAGGATATGGTTTGCGGATTAGTTTGTACACCAGGATAATTTCTGTAAACGTTACGGTTGTTGCGGAACAGGTCAAATGAGCGGTGTGTTTCAAAGGCCAGTTCCAGACGGCGTTCATCGAGCACTACATCCAATACGCTGGTATACCCTTGCATATTATTCTCACTGAACAGGGCGTTTCCACTTAATCCGGCCCTTGTACGGATAATATTTACATCTGCCAGCGCCGCCGGGTTATTACCCAGTTTAGCATTGGCTTCTGCACGGATCAGGTACATTTCAGCCAAACGTAATACCACCGGTGAGCTAAGAGTAGGTACGTTATCCTGGTTGGAATATTTCAGGATATACCATTTTTCCACACCATTACGCTTAGCGATCACTTTCTGGCCGGCAGCGTTTACAGAATCTTTACCATTAACGCCTTTCAGGTATACTACCTGTATAAAGGCGTTGCGCACATCTTCCCGATGTTTTTGAATCAGGTCACGGAAAGATTGGGAAGCATACATTTCACCATAACCCATACCACCTGGCGACATATAATACATAGAACCAATAGAGCTCCAGGTACGGTCGTCCTGCAGGGTATGATGAATAGCGAAAAGCGTTTCCCTGTTATTTTCATTCGACTTGGTATAGTAACCAGGAAGATCTCCGGTAGACACCAATAAGCGATCTTTCGCATTGATCACAGAATCTGCATAGATACGTGCAGAATCATTTTTCCCCATGTAGAGATAAGTCCTCGCCAATAAAGCCATTGCCGCATCTTTGGTGGCGTAGCTGTTGGTATTGGAGTTATCCATCAGGTCTTTCCCTTTTTTCAGATCAGCTATTACCTGCGCGTATACCTCTTTAACGGTATTACGTTTAGGCATCGCTGTTATATCGAATTTGGTAATCACCGGTACACCCAGATTGGTTTCAGGACTTTGGGTATAAGGGCGGCCAAATGTTCTTACCAGGCTCCAATGAACGAAAGCGCGTATAAACAGGTTTTCACCAATCAGTTGATTTACCGAAGCAGCGCTGTCCTGCGGCATCACGGCCAGCAATTTATTGCAGCCATTGATGGCTTTATATCCCATACGCCAGATCTGCAGCGCATTGCCCTGATTGGTCAGATGTCCATATGTATAAGAGTAAAACAGCGGATCTGTAGTGGCACCACTTAACGCTACATCATCACTGGGAAATTCTCCCATCTGAAAATAGTTACGCGTAAAATTTTCCTCTTTCAATAACGCATAGTTACCGGCAGTAGCTGCCGACCATTTACTCGGATCTCTCAGGATATTATCATCCGGAATAGCACTATATGGATCTTTCTTTAATGAACAGGAACTGGCCACAGTTAACAGTAACAGCCCTGCAAAATATTTTGATAAGTGTTTCATGATCTTCTCTTTTAGCTCCTGTTAAAAATTAATTTCAAGCCCTGCAAACCATTTGGTGCTGGATGGATACTTAATGTAGTTGATACCACGATCATCTACTTCAGGGTCCAGACCGGAGAATTTGGTTAATGTCCACAGGTTATCACCGCCAACAGAAATTCTGGCGTTTCCAATGTGCACGCGGTCCAGCCAGGCTTTCGGCAGTGCATAGCTCAGGTTCACGTTTCTTAAACGCAGGTAGCTTCCGTCTTCCAGGAAACGGGAAGATGGTTTATGTGAGTTTTTATTTCCTTTGATGGTGTACTTCGGATGAGTAGCTACATCACCAGGTTTTTCCCAGCGGCTCCAGCCCTTATCCAGTTCCATCATGTTATAGGTGTAATATGCACCATCATTGTCCATCAGTTCACGGGTGCTGTTATATACATCATTACCGGAAACAAAGGCCAGGAAGGCACTCAGCTGGAAGTTTTTATAAGAGAAGGTATTACGCATACCACCAAAAAGTTTTGGTGTAGCAGAACCTACAATCTGCAGAGACGCATCATTATAATTATTGGTAGTTGTTTTACCGGTTACATTACCGTTAGCATCGGTAGTGAGTTTTTCCCACAACGGATCACCATTGGCAGGATCTACACCAGCCCATTTACGCATATAAAAGCTACGCATATCCTGTCCCTGACGCAGCACAAAGTAACCACTGATAGGATCTACGATCTGGTTTTTACCACCGTATAAATCAGTTACCCTGTTTTTGTTGAAGCCGATATTAAAGTCTGTACTCCATTTGAATCCACCCACCAGGTTATCTGTGCTCAGGTTGATTTCAATACCTTTATTACGCACAGATCCTACGTTCTGTGAAATGTAGCCGTAGCCGGCAGTTCCGGGCAAAGGCACATTAAACAGCAGGTCTTTGCTATCTTTCTGATAAATATCAATGTTCAGGTTAATACGGTTAAACAAGCCCAGGTCAAAACCAAAGTTAGTATTGTAGGCTTTTTCCCAGGAGAGATTCGGAACATTATAAACGCTCTGATAAGCTCCCGGATATCCGTTGTACTGCGTATTGATGGCGTATGCACCTATAGCGCTATAGTCGCCTATTTCAGCATTACCGGTGGTACCATAACTGGCCCTTACTTTCAGGTTGGTGATGGCTTTGATGTTTTTAATAAAACTTTCTTCCGAAACAGCCCATGATGCACCAAAAGCATAGAAGTTACCATACTGTTGATTAGCACCGAATTTCGAAGATCCATCTCTTCTGAAGGAAGAGGTAAAGTAATATTTATAATTGTAGTTATAATTCGCCTGAATGAAGTAGGAATTAAATGCCCGGTCAATTTTTGTTCCACCGATAGACATAGGAGAAGACGTTCCATCCAGTACACTTACGCCCTGCAGAATACCTTTACCTTTTGCATTGATATCATTCAGATTGGCCTGCTGGAATTCAGCACCTACCAATCCATCGATGTTATGTACCTTATTGATCGTATATCTTGCTTTCAACAGGTTGGAGCTGATATAGCTGGCAGTATCCTGGTAATAGTTATACAGATTACCACGATCATCTGACCCGGAAGATGTTCTCACATCACCGTTGCTCTCCTGGTTGAAGTGATAGTACTGCGCGCGGTTGGTAGAGCTGAATGATAACCACTTGGTGATATCATATTCCAGTTTTACCAATGCTTCGAGCGACTGTCTTTTATTTTTGACATAATTATACTGTTGATCGTACAGGAAGTTGCCCATATCGCGACCATACCAGGTAGCAGCGGTTAACGGATTTACCGGTTTACCCTGATCATCATAGGCTTTATCCCACGGCAGGTTGGTATAATACTGATACAGTGAACCATTTGAGTTATCCTTGTCTGTTGTTTGTGTTCCTGCAATATTTACACTCACGCGGAATCTATCAGTGATATTATGATCCAGGTTGAGGCGTGCGCTGAAACGCTCTACACCAGTACCTTTCAGGATACCATCTTCTTTGTAGTAGTTACCACCCAGGTAGAATTTAGTTTTCTCATTACCGCCACTGGTAGATAATTCGTAGTTCTGGTTGCTGGCATTCTGGAAGGCCAGTTTTTGCCAGTTAGTATTAATATTACGGAGAGATGGATCTAAGTCCGCCCCTGCGGCTTTCTGAAGATCATACAGGTCTGTTCCGTTCATCAGGTGAAAATGCCCGGTATTGATCTGAGCTGTTCCGATATTGGTACGGAAGTTCACCTGTGTTTTACCGGCTTTACCTCTTTTAGTGGTAATGACCATTACGCCGTTGGCTGCGCGGGCACCATACAATGTAGTAGCAGCCGCATCTTTCAACACCGTTACACTTTCAATATCACTGGGGTTAGGTAAACCACCAATGATACCATCTACTACTATCAGTGGAGAGTTGCCGGCAGTTAATGTTCCGTTACCACGGATACGGATAACAGGAGCCGCAGAAGGGTCACCGGAGGCGTTTCCAACAAACACACCGCTTACTTTGCCCTGCAGCATTTTGTCCATGCTGCTTGCAGTAACGTCTTTCAGCTTGGTACCGCTTACCGCTTGTGCCGCACCGGTGAGGTTTTTGGTGGTGGTAGTGGTATAACCCATTACAACTACTTCTTCCAGTTTTTTGGTATCTCCTTCCAGCTTAACGCTAATCTCGGAACGACCACCTACCGCTATTTTCTGCGGTATATATCCTATATAGGAAAACACCAGTATACTGGTTTCAGTGGGCGCCTGGATGGTATATTTACCGGTAGCATCGGTGACGGTACCTATGCTGCTGCCTTCTACAGACACGGTTACACCAGGCAACGGATCTTTGGTGACAGCATCGGTTACATAGCCTGTCACCTTTAGCTGTGCGGTACCGGCAGGTGTAATTACAACCAGGTTATTTTCCAGCACACGATAGGTAACATTGGAACTATTGAAGAGCAACTTCATGATGTCATTGATCTTTTTATCTTTCACATCAATGGTCACTGCCTTATTCAGGTCAGCGAAGTTCTCGTTATAGAAGAAGCGGTAGTTGCTGCTACTCTCAATTAGTTTAAATACCTCTTTCACGCTAGCATTTTCAGCATGCAGTTCTTTTATTTTCTCCTGCCCAAAAACACTCGCGGATACTTGTAAAAAACTTCCGAAAATCAGCAGACCTGTCAATTTCGTCATGAGCAATAATTTTCGCCCGGGGCAAAAAAATGCCGCCAGGTTTGCAGTGGATTTCATAAACTTGTATAGATTTTAGTTAAACGAATGATTACGGTGATACGGCCCGTCGCAAAGGCCATTCACCAACACGTGATTTTCGTTGAATTGGGGGTGAGTCGCATCACTCCCAATTTTTTTTTCAGTTGTTCATATCGTGCATGTAAGTTGGTTTTTACAGGTGATGAATGATGATTCTCCTATATGTTCCGGTTGTTACCGTGTCTTAAATGCTTTTATATATTTTTCTTTCAGCTCATTATCCACAGCGAGGGTTACAACACCCTTGTCTATAGTATATTTCAGCGGAGCAGTGAGCTTAAGAATGTTGAGTACCTGTTCCAATGTTTCCTGTCGGAAAGTTCCACTGAAGCGATATTCTTTCAGTTCCTGTTCTTTAAAAATCACCTTTACATTAAACCTGCGTTCCATGGTTACCGCCAGTTCTTCCATGGTTTGAGCGGCTACAATCCAGTTGCCATCTTTCCAGGCGGTATATATTTCTGTGTTGTTCACTTCCCTGCTTTCTATCGGAGCAGCCGTGGAGCTATCTCCGTTAGATGCAGGTATTTTCATATGTTCACTGTCGTTGGTTGTCAACGGTTTCTTATACACAACATGCTGATGTGGTTTCATCATTAGTCCGAAAGGCGTGGTTGTTTTGCTGCCATCAATTTTCACTTCTCCATCTACCAGCGTGGTCACCACGGTTTTATCTTCCGGATATGCCTTTACATTGAAAGAGGTACCCAGCGCGAGTATTCTCAGGTCGGAAGCTCTAACTGTAAAGGGTTTCTGGGCATTGGTATGCACTTTAAAGAAAGCTTCTCCTTCCAGTTTTACTTCACGGCCGCGGAGATTATAAGACTGTGCATACTGCAGTTTACTACCTGCATTCAGCCATACTTCCGTACCATCAGACAATTCGATTTTGGTAGTCGCCCCTTTTGGGCTGGTTACCGTTACCATGGCGTTATTACTATTTTCTTTTTTCAGGGATGACCAGGCATATACCAGGCCACCACCGATTAAGAAAGGCAACGTATAGGATGCAGCTACACGGAAATAATATTTCCATCTGTTTACCACCATCGGTGGCGCTATCGCTGTCCTGTACTGCATACTATCCCAGGCGGCCGTAGTATCATATGCTCCTGACGGTGCAGTTGCCTGCCATACCTCCCTTAGTTGCAGAAAGTAGGACCTGTTCTCTGCCAATGCATTGATCCAGTGTTCCAGTAATTTCTGCTCTTCTGCGGAAATATTGCCGGATAAAAAGCGTGCAATCAGGTCATCTACCTGCTCCTGTGTATAGTTAGGCCCCATAATATAGAAAACAAGTACTAAGACAATATTTAGTATTGTATAGGGTGACAAGACAAGGAAAAAAATTTGCTTTAATTTAACATACTACTTCAGGAGTGGAAGTAATTCGTCCCGTAACCGTTGCAGGGCGCGGGTCATCTGGGTTTTTACTGTGTTGATGGAGATTCCTAAATGTCGGGATATTTCCGGATAACTGAGTTGTTCGAACCGGCTGAGGCGGAAAACATCCTGGCATTGGGGGGGTAATTTCCGGATGGCTTTTTCTGCCAGTTGCTCCAGTTCGGAGGTTTCCAGTTTTTCTGCCGGTGAATGAGATGGAAGACTGAAGAGGGAAATACGGGATTCCAGTTGTTGTATTAATTCGCTGCTGTATTGTGTCCGGATCCTGTTTTGCTTAATAAAATTGAGGCAGTTATTTTGTACAGCCCTGTACAGGTATGCCTTTTCGGACACCTGGATGTCGAGGTCATCATACTTCTCCCATATTTTCATAAAGGTGTCCTGCACAATTTCTTCTGCCAGTTCATGTCTGTTTACAAAATCATAAGCAAATGTGCAGAGCGCAGGATAATACGTTTTGAATAATGATTCAAAAGATGGCATTTGACGTTGTTGCTGGGCAATATTTTTACTTACTTCCTCCAAAGTATTCCGACATCCTCACAAATATGTTCACTGTGCCGAAAAGATACGACAAAGGAGCGAAATGCAGAAAGCAGAAAGCAAAAAGCTAATATGGAGGAGACATAAGCGTAAAAAATACCCGCTTAGATCTCCTCCATATTAGCTTTTTGCTTTCTGCCTTCCGCTCTACATGCACAGCCCTCCGCAGGTGCTGATTGTCTGGCCGGTTACATACCCGCTCATATCAGATGCCAGGAAGAGGCAAACGTTGGCAATATCTTCCGGCGTACCAAAACGGGCCAACGGGATTTGTTCTATATAATTGGCAGCAGCCTCTCCTTCTTTGAGGTAGCTGGTCATATCTGTTTCTACGAAACCTGGTGCTACGGCATTGCAGCGAATGTTACGGCTGCCCAGTTCCTGAGCGATGGATTTGGTAAACCCGATAATGCCTGCTTTGGAAGCAGCATAGCTGCTTTGCCCGGCGTTACCCATAATACCTATTACAGAACTCATATTAATGATGCTGCCACTTCTTGCCTTCATCATAGGGCGTATCACCTGTTTGGTCATATTATATACGCTCTTCAGGTTGATGTTCATCACATCATCCCATTGATCAGGGCTCATACGCAGGAGCAGGTTATCTTTGGAGATACCAGCGTTATTCACACAGATATCAATTTTCCCGAATTCTTTCAAAACTTCTGCTACCAGTGTTTCACATTCTTCATAGACGCCGGCATTAGATTTATATGCCTTTGCTTTTACACCTAAAGCTGTTAGTTTAGCTTCGAGTGCCTGGGCTTTTTCATCAGAACTCACGTATGTAAAAGCTACATTCGCTCCCTGTGCTGCAAATTTTAAAGCAATTGCTTCTCCGATACCACGGCTGGCACCTGTTACAATCGCTACTTTGTTCTCCAGTAATTTCATGTTATAGTTGATAGGTTTTAAGCGTTCATGTTGTTGGCCGCAAATTTCAGGATTTCTTCCAGGTAATTACGGTCATTATTCAGTCTGGGGACTTTATGTTGTCCACCCAGTTTACCTTTACTCTTCAGAAATTCGCAAAAAGTGCCTTCAGGCAATACATGTACTACCGGCATATGTAAAGCGATGTCTTTATATCTTTTTGCCTCATAGTCTGAGTTGATAGCTTTTAACGTGCTATCCAGTACATTGGTAAACCGGTTGATATCGTCCGGAGCAACTCCGAATTCCACCAGCCATTCGTGTCCGCCATTGCCGTGGTCACTGAAATATACCGGTGCGGCGGTATAGTCATTTACAACAGCGCCGGTGGCCTCACAGGCTTTGGCAACTGCTGTATCAGAATTTTCAACGATTACTTCTTCACCAAAGGCGTTGATAAACGACTTTGTTCTGCCACTCACTTTTATCCGGTAAGGAATCAGGGAGGTAAACTGTATGGTATCCCCTACCAGGTACCGCCATAAACCGCCGTTGGTACTGATTACCAGGGCATAGTTTTTACCCAGCTCCACTTCCTGCAATTGTAATGTTTGCGGGTTTTCCTTACCTAATTCCTCCATGGGCATAAACTCATAGAAGATGCCATGGTTGAGGAACAGGAGTAGTCCTTCGTCTCCTATTACGTCCTGGGCGGCAAAAAAGCCTTCGGAGGCGTTATAGGTTTCCTGGTAGTGCATCAGTGGTTTGCGGATTAGTTTTTTAAACTGTTCGCGGTAAGGGGTAAAGCTTACACCACCGTGCATATATAACTCTACATTGGGCCATACATCGGCCAGGTTATCTGTGCCGGTCAGCTCAAATATACGTTTGATCAATACAATGGTCCATGTAGGTACCCCGGCAATCGAGGTTACGTTTTCATGGATCACCGCATTGGCCATGCGTTCTATTTTTTCTTCCCATTCGTCCATGAGTGCAATTTCCAGGTCCGGCGTGCGGATCATGTTGCCATAAAATGGCATGTTTTGCAACATCACTGCGCTCAGGTCTCCGAAATAGGAGTCGCTGTTTTCGGACAATTTATTCACCTGGTGGCTACCGCCGATGACCAGGGATTTCCCGGTAAAAACATCAGAATCAGGGAAATTATTGTAGTAGAGAGAAATCACATCCCTGCCGGATCGGTAGTGACATTCATCCAGACTTTCTACCGTTACCGGAATAAACTTGCTTTTATCGGCAGTGGTGCCGCTCGATTTAGCAAACCATTTAATGGGCGTATTCCAGAGTACATTTTGCTGTCCCTCCATCGTGCGTTGTATATACGGCTTGATGGTATCATAAGTATGAATGGGAACGCGCTGCTTATATTCGTCTATCTTATAAATCTTCGAAAAGCCGTACTGCTTACCGAATTCGGTATACTGAGCGGCACTGATAAGGTTTTGGAATACCTGCTGCTGCACCTGCACGGGATACTGCATAAAATATGCAATACGCCCCATGCGCAATCTTGCCAGTTGTGATATTGCAGGACTTAAAATTCTCATATAGGATGCTGTAGAATTATTTTTATTGTTTAGCTGCTTCGTCCAGGTAATCTTTCCGGCGCAAAATAAAATTCTGGCCAAGATACACTTTTCTTACCTGTTCGTCCTCTGCCAGCTCTTCTGCCGACCCGGATTTAAGGATTTTGCCTTCAAACAATAAATAAGCCCGGTCAGTAATGGACAGTGTTTCCTGTACGTTATGATCTGTAATCAGGATGCCTATATTCTTATATTTCAGCTTGGCTACTATTCCCTGGATATCTTCCACCGCAATGGGATCAATACCTGCGAAAGGCTCATCCAGCAGAATAAATTTGGGGTCTACTGCCAGGGCACGGGCAATTTCGGTACGGCGTCTTTCCCCCCCGCTCAATACATCGCCGGGGCTTTTACGCACGTGTGTAAGCCTGAACTCAGATAGCAGGCTTTCCAGTTTATCCCGTTGCTCGGCTTTTTTAAGGGAGGTCATTTCCAGTACTGCAGAAATGTTATCCTCCACACTCAGCTTCCGGAATACGGAGGCCTCCTGCGGCAGATAACCAATGCCCATCTGGGCTCTTTTGTACATGGGCAACTTGGTAATGTTCTGGCCATCCAGGTACACATTCCCTTCATCCGGCTTAATAAGCCCTACAACCATGTAGAAGGAGGTGGTTTTACCCGCTCCGTTAGGGCCCAGCAGCCCCACTATCTCACCCTGAGACACCTCCACAGATACATGGTTTACCACCGTTCTGTTGCCGTAACGCTTTACCAGCTGGTCTGTATGTATTCTTAATGCCATATGATCAAACTTAGCAAAAATAAACAATTCATTCAGTTAGCCTAGTTATAGTTGTCATAAGATTAAAAATGATCTGATTATAATAATCGGATATCTTATTTTTGCCCGCGTATTTTAGCAGGAATATCGGCATTCGCCGCATTCTTCAAAGCTTATAACTTTATGAAAGTAACTGAACATATTGCCCAGGCCAAAGACACCCTGATTTCTTTTGAAATCCTTCCTCCACTGAAAGGAAAGAGTATTGAGTCTATTTATGACCACCTGGATCCCCTGATGGAATTCAAGCCGGCTTTCATTAATGTGACCTACCACCGCAGTGAGCATATGTTCAAGAAAAAGGCGGATGGCTCCTTTGAAAAAGTAGAAATCCGTAAACGCCCCGGTACTGTTGGTATTTGTGCTGCCATCATGAACCATTACAATATAGATGCCGTTCCTCACCTCATCTGTGGCGGCTTTAGCCGGGAAGAAACAGAAAATGCCCTCATTGACCTGAACTTCCTCGGTATTGACAATGTACTCGTTTTACGCGGTGATGCGCCTAAAAACGAAACTTTTTTTGAACCAGACCCACATGGTCACAGCTATGCCATAGAATTGCTCGACCAGGTTGCCCATATGAATAACGGTGTATACCTGGAAGATGACCTGCAGAGCGGTGTAAAAACCAATTTCTGTATTGGTGTGGCCGGCTATCCAGAGAAACATTTCGAGGCGCCAAATATGCAGACAGACCTGTCTCACCTGAAACGGAAAGTAGAAAATGGTGCTGATTATATCGTTACACAGATGTTCTTCGATAACCAGAAGTTCTTCGATTTTGTGACCAAATGCCGGGAGGCAGGGATTACCGTTCCTATCATTCCGGGATTAAAACCACTTACCTCCAGGAAACAAATGACCATGCTGCCGCGCATTTTCCATGTAGATATCCCTACAGACCTCTCTACAGAGATCCTGAAATGCAAAACAGATAAAGATGTGGAGCTGGTAGGCACCGAATGGCTGATTGCACAGTCTAAAGAATTAAAAGCATTTGGTGTACCGGTATTACACTACTATACCCTGGGCAAACCCAAAGTGGTTCGTGCGGCAGTAGAAGCGATTATGTAATATCAAACCGACTTATAAATAAAAAAGAAGGGAAGGACAGAAGTCTTTCCCTTTTTTCGTTTTCTTTCATATAAAAAAATAATGCCATCACGTAGATACGTAGTGGCATATCCCTATAACTGTCACACTTTTAATTATAACTGTCCAATGATCGAAATCGCCTTACGGTGACCTCTTTCGCTAATAAGACGCGGTAAACAGATTTGTCCCCTACTCCATTTTAAAAAAAATAAAAAGAAGGCGCAAACGCAGCCTTCCCTACCTGGCATAAAAAAAGTTCTTCCCGTCAGGAAAGAACTTCTCTTTTATCCTTGCGCATCTTATCGCTACCAGTCTTCCCGGTCAAACAGAAAGCCAAGGCTCACGCCCCAATACCTGTTTTTTAAATCGCCTGATGATTTATCCAGGTCCACCAGACCATAGCCATAATGTGCAGTCAATGTAAGTAAGCAATTAAATTCTATACCCGCAGTAAAGTTTAATCCTGCGTCCCAGCGTTGCAGATTGATATTGGTTCCGAATATATTAGGGGATCTGTTAAAGTTTAATTGCTGGGAACCCGATTGCACCAGTTTTGTACCATCAAAAGCAGCTACATTATAATGACCGCGTAAGCAGTAAGCAGCATAAGGTCCCGCTCCCACCAGGAGTTTGCCAAAGCTCACCGGTAATTTATATACCATGTTCACCGGTAGTTCCAGGTATTGCAGTTTTAAGCTGGTAGGTCCCGATGCAAAAAGATCGGGATGCAGCACCGTGTAATCGAGACCGGCTCCTTTTACGATATACCCTGCACCTGTTTGCAGGTACCCTCTTTCAAATAACGGGATATTCAGGTAGGCACCGGCTTGCCAGTTGTCCAGGGACGAGGTTCCAGGGGCGGTACTATTTTGGGATGTGGCCAGTCCTGTATTTACGTATCCCCCCCGTATGCCTAAACTTACCTGGGCTTGAGATGAGGAGACAACAAAGAACACAGCTGTAGATAGAAATGTAAAAAATTTCATCAGTAGTTCGCTAATAAGTGTATTAAAAGATAAATGTGACAAACGATTTGGGGAAAAGTCCTATAGCTCAGTCGGTTACTAGCACTAAAGTAAACAAAGGTTTTGATAAAAATAAAAAACCACCCGGTAATTTCGGGTGGTTAATACAAAAATCATTTTGAGTATTCCTTATTTGCCGCCGAACTTATATCCTACGGAAACACCGAAGGAAGTGTTCTTAAATTTGCGGTCATTATTTGTGTTATCGGCAGTATTTATCAATCCGAGATCTGTGTTCAGTCCAAAATAAAGCCCCATAGGCATTTCGTACCCAACATTGATCCCCACTCCTGCATCAAAACGTTTCTGTTTCAATAATAGAGATTCATCGTCATACACGTTGAAATCACCCAAACCAGTATCCTTAATCTTACCGCTGATACCATATGCGAGGTAAGGACCAGCCGACAGTACCAATCTTCCGCTTCCTACTTCAGGCTTGAACATGAAGTGAATTGGCACTTCCAGGTACGATAAGGTGGTTTTCGCATCTGAATTTTTAGCCTTGCCTCCTTTACCGGAATACAGTAAACCTGTTCCGATATAAAATTCATCTGCCAGTGGAATGTCTACAGTAACACCTGCCCTGATACCTGTCAGGATTTTACTGGTTTCTTTAGACGTACCCGTTAAACCCGGGTTTTTAACAGTCATGCTGGAGAACTGGGGTCCTGCAACGATACCCCACTTAGCCTGACCGAAGGAAAGACTGGCGATTAATAAAGCTGCTGCAGATAATAATACCTTTTTCATGTGTGATGTAATTTGAATGATACCAAAAGCGATACCCACAGGCCAGGTATCGCTTTTGTAGTTTTTCTTGATTGCCAACTAATGAATGAACCTGTTTTTTTTGCTTGCTGCTGTTATTACAACTGAATTAGCTAATTGTTTGTTCTTACATTATTTTCCACCAAACAGGTAACCTACAGACACGCTGAAAACACGGTTTTTACTCTTGTCATCAGTGCTGTTATCCTGGCCGGAGCGTACTTTTGCAAACCCAATACCATACTGGGCAGAGATCAGGAAGTTGCTTATTTCAGCACCTACCTGTACGTTACCACCCCAGTCAAAACGTTTGAATTTGTCATAACCCTTGTTAGGATCACCATTGTTAAATGGGGTATCATCATCCCATTTGATGTTGGATGAGCTACTGAGCGTATTTCCAGCAACGGTGTTTTCGTATTTGTTTTTCCCTGCAACACCAAAAGCAAAGTAAGGTCCTGCACCGGCGAATAAGCGGGCATTGGGACCAACCGGTAATTTTGCAATGAAATTCAGCGGAACTTCAATGTAGGATGGATTCGTTGTAAACTTCGAATACGTAGTGGTGGTACTGTTGCTTAAGTCCACCTTAGTTCCTTTCGTAGAATAAAAGACCCCGGGCTGGAAAGACAATATTTTAGGTACTAATGGTAAGTCAACAATGGCACCCACATTAAAACCAGATAAAGAACGGCTGTCTTTTGTATTTCCTGCGTTATCGGTAGTAATGTTTGAAAGATTCCAACCAGCCTTAATACCGACACGGGCCTGAGACATTGCAGCAAACGAAATACTTAATGCTGCAAGGGATAACAATAAAAACTTCTTCTTCATAATCTTTGGTTTTATGGTCTGTTACCCACAAAGCCAAAGACTATGCCAAAGGAACGTTAAAAATACCCAACTAACTGATTATCAAGTATGATTGAGGACCATATTCTACGTTCTACACTCCTATTTCTACAGCTTTGATGCTGTACTTTTGGGCGTTACACGGTCCAAAAACTCCTGTAACTGTTCCACACCCAGCTTTTTTGCCACAATTTTCTTTTTATCATCGAGCAGGTAGATCATTGGAGTGCTGTATACGTCATACAATCTGCGGTAATTGGTCGCAGATTGTGGATCTGAGCCATGTACCCATCCGCTGAGATCGTGGTCTTTAATAAACTGTATCCATTCTTCCCGGGTACCTTCTGTTTTTACGCCTATCATAGCTACTCCTTTGCTTTTCCAGCTTGCTTTATAGGCTGAGTCGAGGCGGGGCAGCTCCGTTTTGCAATGGCCGCAGGTAGGATCCCAGAAAACCAATACCGTATACCTGGACTGGGTTTTATACAAAGAAAGCATATTGGAAGCCGTATCCTTGAACTCCAGTGGGGCAGCCTGTTTTCCGATAAGGTTGGGGGCCATAGTATACGCCCTGTCCACAATTTTATTCAGCTGTTCGTCAGTCAGCCAGAAGGCTTCTCCCGGCACATAGTACTTCTCTACCAGGTGAACGAATACCGCGTCCATGCCCATGTAGGGAGAGCTTTCATAGTTATAGGTAAGCCACCACAGTACAAATTTGAACACTTCTTTGCTTTTGCGGGTGCGGGCAATCAGGGCATCACAATCTACGATAATAGAGTCAGGAGAGGCCATCACCAGTTGTGTGAAGTATTTTTTCAGTTTTCCTTCCAGGATGGGGGTCCTTACCAGGCGGTCACTTTCCAGGTCTACCTCATCCCAGTAGTGCCCCTTGAAATAGCGGTAGGCAAAGGTAGAATCTTCCCCGGCAGGCTGCTGGGGCACTTCCGGCTCCTTCATTGCCAGAAATATGGAGCTGAGAATGGTACCAGGATGTTTACTCACGAAGTTTGTCCGGAATTCCTGGATCTTTTTCCCCAATTCCTTTTGTAATGGCAGCACTTTCGCCGTATCAGCCGCGGTATGCGCTGCCTGCAGTTGTTGCTGGATATTCCGGCTCAGTGTTTCCTGCTGAAACAGGAATTTATTATAAGAAAGGAACAAATCGTTGTCGGGACTGCCTTTGTAAATGGTTTTATTAATAAGATCTGAAGTGTCGAGGGTA
Organism: Chitinophaga sp. RAB17; assembly: GCF_052114225.1. Lineage (NCBI taxonomy): Bacteria > Pseudomonadati > Bacteroidota > Chitinophagia > Chitinophagales > Chitinophagaceae > Chitinophaga > Chitinophaga sp. RAB17. Next base: position 41,518 of record NZ_JBFREI010000019.1, read on the forward strand.
ACGCTAAAGACCTGTTGTTTATCGATCAGCGCTTCCACGTACTTTTCCTTTCCCGGCAGTACCAGCAGGTAAATGCCCGGGAGCAGCTTTTCCTTGCCTTTCAGGATCGCGTCTCCTGATGGGCTAACATCAGCAGAATCGGCCAGATAGGTAGATCTGCCCATGTAGTGGGCGAGGAAGAATTTACCACCGGTAAAATTTTTCAGTTTAACGGAGATCTGGTATCCCTGTGCCAGCAGGTGCAAGTGCCCTAAAAGGGTGGCTATCAGTATTAAAAATAATTTACGCATAGGATTTCAAAGCAATATGTAAATGTAAGCGGAAAAAAGGAAAAAAGGAAAGCTGCGTGGTGAGTGGTAATTACATGAATTACGGCGTAGGATTCAGCATTTCCAATTACCTTTGCAGCCGTGAGGAAAAAAAACGTTGTTTTAGAAAATGTACCTGTTACTGCCTATGCGGCAGAGGGTAAAGCCCTGGCCCGTCAAGACGGGAAAGTTATATTTATTGAAGGCGGTGTGGTGCCTGGTGACGTAGTGGATGTTCGTCTTAGTAAAAACAAAAAAGACTGGGCAGAAGGGAAAGTGGTCCACTTTCACAGTTATTCTGACAAGAGGGTGACTCCTTTTTGCCAGCATTTTGGTACTTGTGGTGGTTGTAAGTGGCAGATGCTGCCTTACGCTCAGCAACTGGAGTACAAACAGCAGCAGGTGGCAGACCATCTGCAGCGTATTGGGAAGCTGACATTACCACCAATGGAGCCTATCCTGGGTGGTGTGCATACGGAGCATTACCGTAACAAACTGGAGTTTACCTTCAGTAACAAGGCTTACCTTACCAATGAGGAAATAAAGGCGAATGATGGAGAAATACCTGTAAGACCCGCACTGGGCTTCCATGTACCCAAATTGTTTGACAAAGTCCTGAATATAGATACCTGCTATCTCATGCAGGAGCCGGTAAACCTGATCCGTAATACCATCCGTGAATATGCTGTTGCACATGAACTACCGTTTTACGATATCCGTGCCCAGCAAGGCTGGCTGCGTAACCTGGTCATCCGTCTTTGTACCACCGGGGAGATTATGGTGAACCTGGTCATCCGTCATGAAGACAAGCCTAACCGGATTGCTTTACTGGATCATTTGCTGAAAACAGTTCCGGCCATTACTACGGTGCTGTATACCATTAACGCCAAGGGGAATGATACCATTTTTGATCTGGAGCCGAAGATATATTTTGGGAAAGGGTATGCAGAAGAGAAGTTGGAAGATTTTGTTTTTAAGATAGGTCCTAAATCTTTCTTCCAGACCAATACCTACCAGGGGGAAGTATTGTACAAGGTAACACGGGATTTTGCCGGGTTAACAGGGTCTGAAATAGTATACGATTTATATTGCGGCACAGGCAGTATCGGCATCTTTGTATCGCGCAACGCCCGTAAGGTAGTGGGTATTGAGTTGATCAAAGAAGCAATAGATGATGCGAAGGAAAATGCTGCAAGAAATAATGTAAACAATGCCGAGTTTTTTGCAGGCGATGTAGTGGATATTTGTGATGATGCATTTTTTGCACATCATGGACAACCGGATGTAATTATTACGGATCCGCCACGGGCAGGCATGCACGAAAAGCTGGTGAACAAGCTGCTTGAAATTGCAGCGCCTAAAATTGTATATGTTAGCTGCAATCCGGCTACACAAGCCAGGGATCTGGCATTGCTGGATGCACTCTATACAGTGGAAAAGGTACAGCCAGTAGATATGTTTCCACACACACATCACATTGAAAATGTGGTGATGTTGAAAAAAAGAGCTAATAACTAAGCAACAATGAACGAGTACAGGCCCGGAAAATTTCAGCTCCTACCGATGGTGATCAAAAATCTGATGATCATTAATGGTTTGGTTTGGTTAGTGCAGATTACGCTGCTGAACAGATTTGATTATGATTTGAGTCGCTTATTTGCCCTGCATTACTGGGGCTCAGAACTTTTCAGACCACATCAGTTCATCACACATTTGTTCCTGCATGATCCGAAGAACATTACGCATGTGCTCTTCAACATGTTTACGCTGTGGATGTTTGGCGCTACCCTGGAAAACTTATGGGGTCCGAAGCGTTTTCTCATTTTTTACATGGTATGTGGAATTGGTGCGGCACTTTGCCATATGGGTGTACTTACTTATGAGAACGTAAACCTCACCAGGTATGCAACGAATTTCCTGAACGATCCCTCCTACAGCAATTTTGCATTGCTGGATGGCAAGTATGATCTGGGTAACGGCACCAATAGCATGGAAAGTCTGAAAAACGCGCTGGCTAATCATGATCCCCGTGCCATAGACATTGCCAGGCTATACGTCCGGGACTACGTGCATATGTACCGCAGTGGTGCTACGCTCGGAGCCTCCGGTGCCGTGTATGGCATCCTGTTCGCATTCGGCTATCTGTTTCCGAATACTTACATGTACATCTACTTCATGTTCCCTGTAAAGGCGAAATATATCGTTGGATTTATGATTGTGGCTGAGTTATGGTCCGGCATTCAAAATTCTGCCGGTGATAATGTGGCCCACTTTGCGCATTTGGGTGGCGCACTCTTTGCGTACTTATTGCTGCGAGGGTGGACGAAGAGGCGAACAGATTTTTATTAATACAACTGTATTAATGACGTATTTTTGTATTGAAAAATATATGTACCATGCATGCGTTGGAAAAGGAGAAATTACCCCGCCTCTCTTTAGGAGAAGGAAGAAATATGGTGACACAATTGTTGGTCGTTAATCTTACCATTTTTATTTTCCTGCTCTTCACTCTTGTTATTTACAAGATGGAAGATGTTGGGGAACCACGGTTTCACCAGGACATCATGACCTGGCTGAGGCTTCCCGCAGATCCGGCAAAATTATTAATGCGTCCGTGGACGCTGGTCACCTCTCTATTTACACATATCAGTGTCTGGCAGGTATTTACCAATATGGTGTGGCTGTGGTGCTTTGGCACCTTTATGCAGCACCTGGCCGGCTATCAGCGGATTTTACCCTTATATCTTTTCGGAGGTATCTGTGGTAATCTCTTTTATGTAGCTGCCATGCAGTTTATACCGTCTTTTCATGTACTCAACGGTACTGAATACTGGCTGGGCGCAGCGGGCAGCATCATGGCGATAGCTGTTGGTGTTACTGCCATTGCTCCACGTTACCGCATTTTCCCGTTGCTGGCAGGTGGTGTTTCCCTTTGGGTCATCACCCTGTTGTTTATCGTACTTTCTGTAGGGTCACTGCTGGCCTCTTCTACCTACGGTTATACTTACATTCCGGTACTGGCGGGTGGCGCATTTGCCGGCTGGATCTATATGACTCAATGGAAAAAAGGCAACGACTGGGGATCGGGCTTCAACAGACTTACGTTTAAACTGACACATGTTTTCCATCCGGCTTCTCAGCAGATTAACCCGGATGATTTTAAAAAAAAGAATAGTCCATCAGATATCGATCAACAGCCTTTCAGACGCATTGGCAAAGTACCGGAGCAACGATTGAATGAAATTCTTGATAAGATAAATGAAAACGGCCTGTCTTCCCTCTCTCCGGACGAAAGAGATACTTTACTCAGGGCAAGCCGAACAGAATAAAAGCATTACAAATTAAAAATTAAGAGTTACGATAAATGGGGACACATTAGCGGAGTTTATTCGCCGATGTGTCCCCATTAATTTGTAATTTGATTCCAGCAATTCGCAATTGCTTGTAACCCTATGCTACATAAAATTTTTCTCCGGATTTTACTTTGGGGCAGTACGATGCTCGCTGTAGGCCTTCTGCTGAGTACATATCTATCTCACCTCAATCCAGGTAAATACTGGATCACCGGATTTTCTGGCTTCTTCTTTCCCCTCCTGTTTCCCATTTGTCTTCTTTTAATTCCTGTTTTGTGGTGGTATAAGCGCAAAGAACAGCTGCTGTTGTGCAGTATTGCAGTACTATGCTGTATCCCCGCAGCCCTGGTCACCTGGGGTGTTCATATCTTTTCTAAAAATAATATTGTCAAACAGCCCAACAGCCGGGAGTTTACGCTCATGACCTATAATACCAGCAGCATGGGCCTAATGGCGTATAAAACAGATAAGGACAAAGAAGCGGCTATTTATAAGGTGGTTAGTAAAAACAGCCCGGACATTTTGTGTATGCAGGAATTTTACAGTAATGACAAGCCGGATAAAGAACATCATATTGATAGTTTAATGCAGAGAGGCCAATACTCCTATCATTTTTTCACCTGTGACAAAACACAATGGGACACCTGGTTTTATGGCATTGCCCTGTTTTCGCGCTATCCGATCGCAGCTGCTGCTGTTATTCCCTGTGGAGAGAGCAAAGTGGGTAGTGGCAGCTCCTTTTTGCAGGCGGATCTTGTACTACAGGGAGATACGATCAGGATATTTTCAGTGCACCTGACTTCGTATATGTTTAAGGGTGAGGATTATGATAACATGAAGGCGCCCGGAGGCGGTGGCCTGGTTTATAAAATGCGGTCCACTTTTCAGAAAAGGTCCGCACAGGCACTACAGCTGGCAGCATTGGTAGCTGAAAGTCCCTATCCTGCGATAGTTTGTGGCGACTTCAATGATACCCCGGTATCATTTACCTATAAAACGGTGAGCAGGAATTTGCAGGATGTTTTCCTGGAAACCGGCAGTGGCTGGGGGCGTACCCTCTCCTTTTTGTCGCCTTCCCTACGGATAGATTATGTGCTGACGCAGCCATCCTTCCGTATTCACGGTAGCCAGGTTTTCCCTACCCATCCTTCAGACCATTTCCCGGTTATGGCCTGTCTGTCGTTGAAAAAACACTAACTTTAGTACTTCAACAAAGTATGACGCGGTGCGATTTTTAAGACTATTTACGAAAGGATTTTTTTTGATCATCAACTTCGCCGTGGTATTACTTTTCCTGGCAGCCTGTATGGCGCCATATATTTCACCGGCGTGGTTTTGGCCCATTAGCTTTATTACACTGGCGTTCCCGTTTTTACTGGGGGTGTTGATAATATTCCTCATCGGATGGTTATTTTTTAATTATCGCTATGCCCTATTATCACTGATCGCCCTGTTACTGGGATGGAAATCTATCAGCGCTTTTGTGGCCTTTCATATGCCTTCCGGTAATAAGGCCGTGAAGAGTGATAGCACGCTCACAATTATGAGCTACAATGTGAGCCAGTTTGGCTTATACCGGGAAAAGGACAGTAAATACAACCGGCAGGCAATGTTTGCCATGATTAAAAAGCAGGAGCTGGACATTGTCTGCTTCCAGGATTTTTATACCTCTGAAAAAAAGAATGATTTCAACAACCGTGAGGATATTTCCAGGGAGATGACATTGCCCTATCGTTACTTTTCCAGCGATTTTAACCGCGATGGCATGCAACACTGGGGGTCAATTATTTATTCTCGTTTCCCTATTATTGCTTCCGACAAAGTAAAGATGAGCGTGGGCCCCAGGAGCGAAAGCCTTATCTATGCAGATATTCAGAAAGGGAATGATACAATCAGGATCATTAATATGCACCTGGAATCATACCGGTTTGATAAAAAAGATTATTCGGCTATTCAGAAAATCAAAAACCAGGAAGATACCGGGTTGAAAGCCACCAAAAGCATCATACAAAAAATGAGGGAGGCGTATATCCGCCGCAGTCAGCAGGCCGATATTGTAGGTGATTTTATCCGGCAAAGCCCCTACCCCGTTATTGTATGTGGTGATTTCAACGATACCCCGGCCTCTTATACCTACTTCACCATTAAAGGAGGTTTGCAGGATGCTTTTCTGCAAAAAGGTTTGGGAATAGGACGTACTTTTACAGGGCTGGCGCCGACATTACGCATTGATTATGTTTTTGTGAGCAATCATTTTAAGGTAAACAGCTTCCGGAAAATCATTTCTGACCTGTCTGATCATTATCCTGTAATTGCCAATCTGAGTTTAATGGGCAGCGGAAAAACGGAAGTAGAAGTAAATAAATAACTGTAACCATTATGAAAATGTATAATATTTGTAGGGCAGACCGATGTTGTTCCGGTAGTTTTATCGTACCCGGAAAACAATTTTTATCTTTGCCATCCATCAATAAAAAATAAGATGTCAGGACCCGGTGCAACCGGATGACATCTGTCATTTACAGCATATGTCAGAACTCAGGATATACAATTCATTACATCGACAGAAAGAAGTATTTACACCATTACACCCCGGCCACGTAGGCATGTATGTGTGCGGACCCACCGTATCCGGCGAATCACACCTGGGACACGCCCGCCCTTATATTACATTTGATGTAGTATTCCGCTATTTAAGGCACCTGGGCTACAAAGTGCGTTATGTACGTAATATCACCGATGCCGGCCACTTTGAAGAAGAAGGCCGCGCAGCAGAAGATAAGATTTCAAAGTTTGCCGTACTGGAAAAGCTGGAACCTATGGAGCTGGTGCAGAAGTACACTAACCTGTACCACTGGGCCATGCTGCAATTCGGCTGCCTGGAACCGAGTATAGAACCTACGGCTACCGGTCATATTATTGAACAGATAGAAATGATCAAAACGATCATTGAAAAGGGATATGCCTATGAAGTAGACGGCAGCGTGTACTTTGATGTGAAAAAATATGCCGCCAACTACGACTACGGCATTCTGAGTGGTCGTATCCTGGAAGATATGCTCGAAACCACCAGGGAGCTGGAAGGCCAGGATGATAAACACAACAAAGCAGATTTTGCCCTCTGGAAAAAGGCGCCACCAGAACATTTGATGCGCTGGCCAAGTCCATGGGGTGAAGGATTTCCCGGCTGGCATATTGAATGCTCTGCCATGAGTGCCAAATACCTGGGCGGCCAATTCGATATCCATGGTGGTGGTATGGACCTTCAGTTTCCTCATCACGAATGTGAAATTGCACAAAGTGAAGTAGTACATGGAGAGATGATGGCCCGTTACTGGATGCACAATAATATGATCACCATTAACGGCCGCAAAATGGGTAAGGCTTACAACAATACCATTAAGCTCACGGAAATGTTCACCGGCAGCAATCCTCAACTGGATAAAGCTTATAGCCCGATGACCATCCGCTTTTTTGTGTTGCAAACGCATTACCGCGGTACCCTGGACTTCTCTAATGAAGCCCTGCAGGCCGCAGAAAAAGGATTACAACGTTTGTGGGCTGCTTATGAAACATTGCAGAAGTTAACTTATACCAGCAGCAATGGTCAGGGTATTAATGAGGAACTGGACAAACAGGTACGTACCTGGTGCCAGGAATGCCCTGAATTCATGAACGATGATTTCAATACAGCTAAAATACTGGCTAATCTGTTTGAACTTACACCAGTGATCAATTCCCTGAAAGGCGGGCAGATAAACATGCACGAGATCAGTGAAGATACTTTCGTCCTGTTACAGCAAACATGGAAAACCTACCTGGTAGACATTCTGGGTATTCAACAGGAAACTATTACCGGAGAAGACAACAAGCTGGATGGGGTATTACAGATGCTGATTGAAATGCGTAAGGAAGCTAAGAGCCGTAAGGACTATGCCGCTTCCGACAAAATCCGTAATGAATTATTATCTATCGGCGTTCAGCTGAAAGATGAAAAAGACGGGTCTGTTTCTTACAGTCTTCAATAACTAAATATTTCCGAAGATAATGCGTAAAGCTCTTATTACGCTGACTGCGCTGGCCTTGCTGGCCGGCGCCTGTCAGCAGAATGGCCAGACAACAGAAAACACCAACGACAGTACAGGCGCCAGTAAAGTAGCCAAACTGGATGTACCTGTGCCCGTTTTCCAGGCAGATTCAGCGTATGCTTACACTGCCAAACAGGTGAGTTTTGGACCCAGAATACCCAATACGCCGGCACAGGAAAAATGCGCCAACTGGTTGATCGGCAGCTTGCGGCCGTGGGCAGATACCGTATACGTACAACGTACTACTGTAACCGGCCCTAAGAATGAAAAATTGCCCTGTATCAATATCATCGCCAGCTTTAACCCGGCAGCCAAACAGCGTGTACTGCTGCTGGCACACTGGGATACCCGCCCATGGGCAGATGAAGATGCTTTTGATAAAACAAAGAAGCTGGATGGGGCAGATGATGGGGCCAGCGGCGTAGCTGTACTCATGGAAGTAGCCCGGCAGTTTCATCTCCAGAAGCCGGAAGCAGGTGTAGATATTTTACTGGTAGATGTGGAAGATTATGGTTCCAAAAGTGATGAGAACTCTTTTTGTCTGGGTACCCAGTACTGGGCTAAGAACCCGCATGTACCGGGTTATAAAGCCAGTTACGGTATCCTGCTGGATATGGTAGGCGGCCGTGGTACACAGTTTTACATGGAAGGATCTTCCAAACAATATGCTGCTGCTCAGATGAAGCTGTTCTGGGATGTAGCCAACAAACTGGGCTACTCCGATAAGTTCCGTTATGAAAACAACGGTGCTTATATTACAGATGATCATATAGCGGTGAATACTATCGCCAATATTCCTACATTCGACATCATTGCATTGCAGGCCAATAACGACTTTGCTCCGCACTGGCATACACAGAACGATAATATGGATGTGATAGACAAAAAAACGCTGCAGTCAGTGGGTCAGACCCTGCTGCAGGTGATCTATACGCAGCCATTCAATTACTAATCAGGTAACTGGTATTCCGGGGTGAAGGATGATGTGATGTATTAACTAAAAAACAGTTTATGCCCAGATCAGCAGGCACTCCGGAAGCTAAGCCGGTGCACTATCAGATACATCTCAGCAAGGATAAGAAGCTGCAGAAAATTATAGGTGGCCCCCTAACGGAGCTGACCATACGAAAAAACATCTGCCTGAAACTGATCGGCTCTATTATGAGTCAGCAGCTATCCACCAGGGTAGCAGATGTTATTTACTCCCGTTTCCTGGATCTTTACGGACGTAAGGAGCCTACCGCACAGCAAATACTGGATACCCCCGCTGTAACGCTCCGGGGCATTGGTTTATCCAACGCCAAGGTGACCTATGTACATAATGTAGCCGCTTTTGTGATTGCTGAAAAGCTGACCGACAGCAAACTGAAAAAGATGGGAGATGAAGAAGTCATCAGCTATCTCACACAAATCAAGGGTGTAGGCCGATGGACCGTAGAAATGCTACTGATGTTTTACCTGTGCCGCAACGATATATTTGCCATAGATGACTGGGGGCTGCAGCAGGCCATGATCAAGCTGTACAAGCTGAACCGGGAAGATAAGAAAGCCTTCAGGGATCAGCTACGGAAAATATCTGATAAATGGTCGCCTTACCGTACACATGCCTGCCGTTATTTGTGGTCCTGGAAAGATAATACACCAGATAAATAACACCACATATACACTGCGTAGCATCTGCCTAAATTTGTAGTATGAATGTGCAGGGAAGTTTCTTCGATGATCAGGATGCAGCTACCAGGATTTCATTACTGAATGGAGAGCTGGTCTATTATCCACAGTTTTTTACTACTGAGGAGAGCGATAATTTCATGCAAAAATTAACCGATACCATTGCCTGGAAACAGGAGTCTATGACGATGTATGGCAAGCGGGTCCAATTTCCCCGTTTAATGGCCTGGCACGGCGATTCCCCCACTTCTTACCGGTTTTCCGGCAATACCTTCTCCCCGGAAAACTGGACGCCTTCATTGTTGCAGATACGCGACCGTATTACGCCGGTTAGCGGCCATGCCTTTAATAGTGTATTGCTGAATCTTTACCGTAACGGAAACGACTCTATGGGCTGGCATGCAGACGATGAGCCCGAGCTGGGCCGCCAGCCGGTAATCGCCTCCGTCAACTTTGGTGCCACCAGACGATTCCTGTTGCGATACAAAAGTGACCATCAGCGGAAATATGAGTTACCGCTACAACACGGATCCCTGCTCATTATGAAAGGTATGTTGCAGGAATATTGGGAACACCAGGTCCCTAAAACAGCTAAAGTATCTACCGGAAGAATTAACCTCACCTTCCGATTTATCCACCCCTAAAAACCGAATGTATCTTATGAAAAACCATGTTCTATTAATTGGAAATGACATTAACAACATTTCCCGCGGCCAAAGCTGGAAAGACCTGCTGCAGGATATTATCACCTTCTGTCATGCAGGCGACTGCATAGAGCTGGATGATAAAAAACCTTTCCCTTTGCTGTATGAAGAAATATTTTTAACCGCCAGTAAAAACCACAAAATCCGTGAGAAAGACCTCAAATCATTTATCGCTATCAAAGCCGCAGAGATAAAAAGTAATCCCATACACAGCGCCATCAGGGCACTAAAGCCGGCACATATCCTTACCACGAACTATGAATTTACGCTGGAAGGCAGCACCCCGCTGGAAAACACGAGTCTTATCAACGAAAAGTTTTACAGCATTTTCAGAAAATATAAAGTCGGGGATACCAATTACTGGCATATTCATGGCGACTGTTTGAATCCGATGAGCATCAATCTTGGCTTTGAGCACTATGGCGGACAGTTACAGATGATGCGCAATTATGTGGTCAGCGGCACCGTGTACACTTCCAAAGAAGTCCCTAAAAAGTCCCTATTACGGCGTATACATTTCAAAGAAGTATACTTCCACTCGTGGATTGATCTCTTCTTTACGGACGATATCCACATCTTCGGGTTGTCACTCGACTTTGTAGAAACGGATCTGTGGTGGCTCCTGACTTACAGGGCCCGGCAGAAATTCCACCATAAAAATGTGCCGGTGCACAACAAAATATTTTATTACATCCCGGAAGAATATGTAGCCGCGTCCAAATGCAAGCTCGATTTGTTAACAGCAAATGATGTTACCATTATTGCGCTGCCAGGAAAAGATAAGCTGGCTTATTACGAATCCATTATAAATGGCATTGGCAAAATAAATAAAACTGCCTACCATGGCTGCGACAGCGAATAGCATGGCCTTCAAAGTGAGTCTGGCAGCGTTTTTGAAAAATATAGGAAGTTGTAACAAAAGATAAAACCTGATCGTTCCTTTTGTTGTTATTTATTAAAATCTATATTTTATGTTATTTGAATTAGCAATCACCCTCGCGACCACTTTCATGGCCCCCGCCCAAAACAAGCAACAGCCTGCCAAAACGCAGGTGATCTATGTTAAAGAATCCAAGGAACCCTGTACGGGAGTGGCGCCTATGGAGTGTTTGCAAATAAAAGGCGTTAATGATGCTGACTGGTCCAATTTATACACCAATATCAATGGCTTTAAATATACACCTGGCTATCGCTATAAACTGAAAGTAAGGATCACCCAGATCAAGAATCCACCGGCAGACGGCTCTTCTATTAAATACACTTTAACGAAAGTATTGGAGAAAAAAAGAATCAGCAATAGCAGTCAGTCCGCCGCCATTACCGGCAAAAAATGGATATTGGTGAAAATGGATGATACCGATATCTCCGATGGTAAAACCTGGATAGAGCTGGATGCCGGCAAAAAGCGTATGCATGGTAATGGTGGCTGCAACGGCATGATGGGAAGCTATACTATTGCCGGCAACAACATTACCTTCAGTAAAGTAGCCAGCACACTCATGGCTTGCGCCGATAATAATGTAATGCAACGTGAAGGCTCTTTTAGCCAGCATCTGGGCGATCAGACCTTTAAATACGAAGTGGTAGGAACGACCGTTAACCTGATCCAAAATGGCAAAACAGTCCTGCAATTCTCGCTGCAGAATAAAGATGCCAACACCGGCAACACTACCGGCATTACCGGCAAAAAATGGACGCTGACACAAATGAATGAAGGTACTATCAGCAACTCCGGTGTATGGATTGAATTAGATGCTGCTAAAAAACGCTTCCACGGAAAAGGTGGTTGCAACAGCATTTCCGGAGGATACACCACTACCGGCAACAAAATTACTTTTACACAAGCCATCAGTACGCGCATGGCTTGCCCTGATGCCGATGTAATGCACCGGGAAGCAGAATTCCTGCAGCAATTAGGTGGACATACTTTCACCTATACTGTAACAGGTGAAACGGTAAACCTATATGAAAATGATAAACTCACCCTGCAATTCACCATGGAAGCAAAAGAAAGCAGCTCTCCTGATGCCAGGCAGTGGGCTTTCATTGGCAGCAAAAAATGGAATGTGATTCAACTGAATGGCAATACGCTATCTAACTCCGGCATCTGGGTGGAATTTGATACTGATAAAAAGCGTTTCCATGGCAAAGGAGGTTGTAACAATATCTCCGGCGGTTACAGCGCTACCAAAGATCAGATTAAATTTACCCAGGGTATCAGCACCCGCATGGCCTGCCCTGATGCAGATGTGATGCGCCGCGAAGCAGAATTTCTTAAACTGATCAGTGCAAATACTTATCGGTATGACGTAGCAGACCAAACACTGAACCTGTATAAAGACGGGAAGATTATAGTAATGTTTGGTATGTAGGATAAATAAATTCAGCTACACTATACCATAAAAAAGCTATCGCAGATAAAGATCAACGGGGCGAAAATATACCTCTTACTGATCCTATCTGCGATAGCTTTTTTGATAAATAAGTCTGTCATTTCCCGCGCCGGGCTTTGTGCTGCTTAGTTTATAAGCGCCTCTTCCCTACGTTGAAATCACTACATAATCGCCCAGCTTCTCTCCTGTGCAGGTACTCTCAACGTTGCAGATATATCGTAGGACTATCTCCGGAAAATGCTTTGAATTCACGGGTTAAATGTGCATGATCATAAAAGCCATTATCGAGGGCCAGCGATAATAAAAGAGTAGGTGCATTTGTTTTCAGTTGTTCCTTTATTTCTATAAAACGAACAATCCGGGAAAATTTTTTAGGAGACACGCCGGTTATCTGCAAAAAGCATCGTTCAAAATTGCGGGTACTCATAAATGCCTGCGCAGCAAGGGTTGCAACGGGCACTCCGCCTTGCGACTGCCGGATCAGTGATATGCTTTGTTGTATTTTATCTGCCTGTATATTGCGTACCGGTAAACGTTGCAACAGAAATTTTTCCAGAGAATGTATTTTTCCTGAGAGAGAATTTTCTTTTGCCAGTAAAGGTTCCAGTATAGTATGCCAGCCGGCAGCTATTTCTTTTAATGATAGATGCCCATCTGTAATTAGCTGCAACGGTAGTCCCGTAAAGGCATTCAGGCCACCGGGATGAAAACGTATTCCCAGCATGCGTGTATTTGCCGACATCTCTGCATCCTGAAAAGCGGTCATTGTACCTACCACAAAAGCGGTATTAGGCGCTATCAAATCTCCATTATCAATGGGAATGATGTCCTCACTGATATTGAATATAATATCCGCACAGGTATCCGGCAGAATGCGCTGCTGGCTGAACTGCGTAACAGCGCTTACCCAGTAGGCATCTACATAATCAGCCAATAAATGATGAGGTCGGATCTCCTTATACATACAGCAAGTGTAGGAAAAAAATACGACTTAAAACATAATGGGTAGATGATCTTAAAAGACCTCTACCCATTACATTTAACTCACACTCTTTTAAAAGCTGGAAGCTACCAGCTTAGGATGATATGCAAACAGCATAGCGTTGGAAATATTTTCTCCTACAGTTACTACTACGGGTACCGTAGCAACTTTTTGCACAGGAACCTGTACCAACAGGTAGTCTGCATCCGCACGCAATACCTGCGCAGGGACCGTTCCAAAGATCACTTTATTTTGATTTTTGTCTTCACTAAAACCATGGCCTTTAATAATGAGGAAATTACCTGCATTTCCTGTTACTACTTCAGTGGTGTTTTCTTTTTGATTAGGGGAACAAGCCGTCATGGCTGTTATCAACAGCACAATGGCTGCCACAAACATTCTAAGTTTCATCTTATTTCTTTCTTTTTTGGGGGGTCACAAACCCTGTTACAAATAATTCACCGGGGTTAACACCATTGCAATTGCAACTCTTATCAGCAACAGTATATATTCGGTATTCAAACGGACGCAAATTTACAACCTATATTTCAATAAAAGACAAGTATCCTAACTTATTTTTAAAATAAGTAGTAATACGTATACGGGTATATGAAGAAATGATTTTACTTTTTCAGCACCTGTGCTTTGTTATACTCATAGTTCATGCGGGCGATGTGCAGCACTGAAATTTGTTGCGGACATTCTGCTTCACAGGCTTCCGTATTACTGCAGTGACCAAAACCTTCTTTGTCCATCTGATCTACCATATTTCTTACTCTTGTTTGCGCCTCTATTTGACCCTGCGGCAACAGCACCAGGTGCGATATTTTCGCGCTGGTAAATAAGGCCGCACTCGAATTTTTGCATACTGCCACACAGGCGCCGCAACCAATACAGGCGGCCGCATCAAACGCCTCTTCGGCGATCGGAGAACCAATCGGAATACCATTGGCTTCCGGCGCCTGTCCTGTGTTTACCGAAATAAAACCACCTGATTGTATGACGCGGTCAAAAGAAGAACGATCTACTTTCAGATCACATTTCACCGGAAATGCACTAGCACGAAAAGGCTCTATTACAATCTCCTCGTTATCCTTAAACGTGCGCATATGCAACTGACAGGTAGTTGTATTCAGTAACGGTCCATGTGCACGGCCATTAATCATTACACCACACTGCCCGCAAATACCTTCCCGGCAATCATGGTCAAATTCTACCGGGCGCGTACCTTCCTGCAACAACTGCTCGTTGAGCGTATCCAGCATCTCCAGGAATGACATATGCGGATTAATATCTTCCAATGTATAACTCACCATTTTTCCAGGATCTTCCTGATTTTCCTGCCGCCATATTTTTAATCGTATACGCATAACCGTTAGTTTACGTTATTTGTAGCTTCTTACCGTAGGTGTTACAAACTCGAAATGCAAAGGTTCTTTGTGAAGCTGCGGTGGTTTACCGTCACCCTCCCACTCCCAGGCAGATATAAAAGAGAAATCAGCATCGTTACGCATGGCCTCACCTTCCGGTGTTTGATATTCTACGCGGAAATGTGCCCCGCAGGACTCTTCCCTCGTAAGCGCATCATAACACATCAGCTCTCCCAATTCCAGGTAGTCTGCTACCCTGCCTGCTTTTTCCAGCTCTGTATTAATCGCATAGCCACCAGGTACGTATAAACGCTGCCAGAAATCTTCCCGTAACGCCGCAATCTCTTTGATAGCGGCCTCCAATCCCTCTTTGGATCGGGTTAAACCACATTTATCATACAGTATCCTGCCCAATGTTTTATGGAAATAATCTGCGCTGAGATTGCCCTGTATGCCCATTAGCATTTTTAATTGCAACTGCACATGCTCCTCCGCTGCTGCAAAAGCGCCATGTCGTATATCAATAGGTCCTGTTTTAATTTCATCTGCCAGGTAATTAGCCATAGTATAAGGTGCAATAAAATACCCGTCAATACTTGCCTGCAGGAGAGAATTGGCCCCTAAGCGATTAGCACCATGGTCAGCGAAATTGGCTTCTCCCAAAGCAAACAACCCCGGGATAGTGGTCATCAGTTCATAGTCTACCCACAATCCGCCCATTGAAAAATGTGCCGCCGGAGAAATACGCATCGGCTCTTTATAAGCGTCTACGCCAGTAATTTTTTCGTACATGCGAAACAGATTGCCATACTTTGTCCGGATCTTATCTTCTCCCTGATCTTTAATTGCTTTGGAAAAATCAAGGTATACCGCGTTCTTTAGTGCCCCGATACCATAACCGGCATCTATCCGCTCTTTGGCTGCCCGGGACGCAATATCACGGGGAGACAAATTACCAAAGGCAGGATATTTTCTTTCGAGATAGTAGTCCCTTTCTTCTTCGGGTATCTGGTTGGGCTCCCGCTCCTCTCCTTTGTTTTTCGGCACCCAGATGCGGCCATCATTCCGTAATGATTCAGACATCAGCGTGAGCTTAGACTGGTATTCGCCGGATTGCGGTAAACTGGTGGGATGAATCTGTGTCCAGCTTGGGTTGGCCATATAGGCTCCCCTTTTATGCGCACGCCAGATCGCAGAGCCGTTGCAGCCCATAGCCAGCGTAGACAAATAGTATATTTTACCGAAACCACCCGTTGCCAAAACGACTGCATGCGCACCATGACGCTCCAGTTTACCGGTATCCATGTTGCGCACAATCACCCCTTTTGCCTTACCATCTATTACCACGAGATCCAGCATTTCATGGCGGGCAAACAGCTGCAAAGTGCCGGCGCCTACCTGTCGCATAAGCGCCTGGTAGGCCCCTAACAACAATTGTTGCCCCGTTTGTCCCCGTGCATAAAAAGTTCGGGATACCTGCACCCCTCCAAAAGAACGGTTATTCAGATAGCCTCCGTACTCGCGCCCGAAAGGCACGCCCTGCGCCACCGCCTGATCAATCAGGTTGGCACTGCACTCTGCCAGCCGGTATACATTGCTCTCACGGGCCCGAAAATCACCACCTTTAATGGTGTCATAAAACATGCGGTATACACTGTCACCATCATTTTTATAATTCTTACAGGCATTCACACCTCCCTGCGCGGCCACAGAATGCGCACGCCGGGGCGTATCCTGGAAGCAAAAACTTTTCACACTATATCCCATCTCCCCCAGCGAAGCAGCGATAGAACTGCCTGCCAACCCTGTTCCTATCACTATTACTTCCAGCTTCTTCCTGTTGGCCGGATTCACCAGCTTTGCATGTGCTTTGTAATGACTCCACTTTTCTTCCAGTGGTCCGTCCGGTATTCTTGCGTCCAGCATAACCAGCTATTTTAAGAAATGAACATACACGGGCATTGCCGCAAATCCTGCACTGATCACAATACTGTATACCCAACCAATTATTCTGACCCAACGCGCATAACGCGGATGATAAAGCCCCAACGTTCTGGCAGCACTGAAAAAGCCATGCAGCAGATGATAACACAGTGCTATCATACAAATCACATACAGCACCACATACCACAATTCACTGTATACACTCACCACCAGGATATACAAATCCTTATGCCCATTGGCATCCAGCGGGAGCTGACCATATTTATACACATACCAGAAATCCTTCAGATGGATCACCAGGAAAATAAAAATGATAGTACCCAGCAACCCCATATTACGGCTATACCACTTGCTCACCGCCCCTCTGCGGTCATAGTGATACTTTATCTTTCTTGCCCGATGGTTGGCAAGCGTAATAATGATCGCGTATACCACATGCCCGATAATACTGGCAAAGAGAATATAAGAAATGATCTGTATGATGATGTTACCGGAAAGTATGTGTGAATACAGATTAAACTGCGTATGCGCCCTTTCTGCCGGCAGAAATAACTGTAGGTTACCCAACAGGTGGATCACCAGGTAAAGACAGAGGAATAGCCCCGTAAATGCCATCCAGTTTTTCCTGGATAATGTTTGTTGCTTCCATTGACCCATAAAAATATTTTTAGCGATACGTTTACCAGATGCCCAACACCTTCCACCACACCCCACCAAGGCCCATCCAGATGATGATCAATGCGATACTTAACACAAACCCGCACTTCCACCAGTCTTTCAGATCTACATAAGTACTTCCAAAAAATACCGGTGCCGGCCCATGACCATAATGCGTGAGTGTGCCGAATATCCCACCACAGAAACCCAGCACCAGCGCCAGCAATGTGCCTGGTATGCCCACAGAAATCCCTACTCCCAGGAACGCCGAATACATGGCCGCCACATGCGCCGTAGCACTGGCAAAAATGTAATGACTATAAAAATACACCAGCACTATAATGGGAAAAGCGATCGTCCATTTCATTCCTCCTACCTGCTGCCTGATCAAATCACTGAACCAGGGAATAAACCCCAGCGTATTTAAGAAACTAGCCATCATTACCAGCGCAGAAAACCATACGATCGTATCCCAGGCGCCCTTTTCTGATTTCACATCTTCCCATGTCAGTACCTGTGATATAAGCAGGAATACCAGTCCTATTAACGCCGTAGTGGTAGCATCTATCCCAAACAAATCCCCCGTAATCCACAGGAATAAAAGAATGAAGAATGCCAGTAGCATCAGCCATTCGTTTCTCTGCACCGGTCCCATTTCCTTCAGCTTCTCAGATGCCATGGCAGGTGCATCCCCGGTGGATTTCAGCTCGGGCGGATATATCTTATACAGGATCCACGGCACTGCTATAATGGACACGATGGCTGGCACTATTGCAGCCGTAAACCATGACATCCATGAAATATCAATTCCCAGATTCTTCGCAAACTTCTGACACATTGGATTACTGGCGGTACCTGTTAAAAACATCGAAGATGTAATAAGGTTCATGTTATAACTGTTCAATGTGAGATACCCTCCCAGTTTGCGGTGTGTAGCAGGATCGTCTGGCATAGAACCAAAGTTCATGGCCATGGACTTCATAATAGGATAAATAATCCCTCCACCCCTGGCAGTATTGCTGGGCACCGCCGGCGCCAGCACCAAGTCGGCCAAACCAAGTCCATAAGCCAGCCCAAGTGAGCTGCGGCCAAACACCCGGATAAAAAGGTAGGCGATTCGTTTACCCAACCCCGTTTTAATAAACCCACGGGCTATGAAAAAAGAAATACCAATGAGCCATATTACTTTGTCGCCAAAACTGCTGAGCGCCAATGCAATGGATTTAGCCGGATCTCCCGGAGCCAGCACGCCGGTAAGTGCTACCAGCGTAATGGCGATCATCGACATCGTGCCCATACTGGCAGCTTTCATAATAATGCCGGCAATAGTAGCCAGGAAAATAGCCAGCAGATGCCAGGCCTCAGGCTTCACTCCTTCCGGAGCCGGAATAAACCAGATCAGCAGGCCAAAAGCCAGTGTAATTAACAGTTGTGGATACTTAATCTCTTTCATATAGATAGCCTTTATTAAAATCTACATTGTACCTGTGCAATCAATAGATTGCTGTTATGTGTTTTAGTCCCCGGAATATCTTTATTGTATTGATCGATCTGCATTCCTAACTGTATGCGGCCACCATAGTCTTTCAGGAAAGCAAGGCTCACCATAGGGATATAAGACTGGCGTACATTTCCCGTATGTTTCTCGTCTTCATTAAAATATTCATACCGCATAGAAAACTCTATGGAAGTTAGTTTGTGGTAATTAATTTTATATCGGAAATTGGGGAGTACATATATCCCATTCATGATATAATTACCTACCGATCCTTTGCGCAGACTGTCTGGTAAGGCATAATACAGCTGATGATTATTGCCCTGCTTGTATTCTGATTGCAGTTGCAGGTCCCATTTAGGCGCCAAAGGAATGACGCCGCTCACATCTATCCCCAATGCATAAACGCTTTGTTTTTTCACTGCACCGTAGCCACCGTTCAGTCCCATCGATAATTTGTTCATATCACCAAACTCCAGTCGGGCTGTGCCCAATTTGCCATTGTCATTATCTGATGCCTGGTTGCGGTTATTACCATTTACCACCGAGAGGGCATATTTCATGGGCACTTTACTGTCTTTATTAAAGGCGCCAAACATGGAAACGCCTATCTGGAAGCTCTGCCAGCCGTTGCTTCCAAAAGCATAATACTGATTGGAGAAATCCATGGATTGAATAATATCTACCGGATAGAGATCTTCCAAACCAAAGGAAGGTCTGAACTGGCCGATGGTGAAGTTGAGCGCATCATTCCAACGGTAAGAGACGTACGCATTTTCCAGCACCTTCCCTTTTGTATCGCCGGAAAACTCTGCGAGGTTTACCAGTACTGCGGCGGTGAAGC
This sequence comes from Chitinophaga sp. RAB17, assembly GCF_052114225.1. Classification (NCBI taxonomy): domain Bacteria; kingdom Pseudomonadati; phylum Bacteroidota; class Chitinophagia; order Chitinophagales; family Chitinophagaceae; genus Chitinophaga; species Chitinophaga sp. RAB17. The sequence goes on from NZ_JBFREI010000019.1 coordinate 61,327, forward strand.
GGTCGCTCACCTGGGCTTTTGCCTGTAAACGTGCGCGTTTTATGCTAAAGCTATTCCGCACTACTTCTTCGGCATTTGGCTGATGTACACCATTTACATCCACATCTTTCATCAATGAGCCGGTATACCTGGCCTGGAAAACCCCACCAAAGGAAATCTTCTTAATAAAGCCAATCACCTTCTGTACAGAAGAGTCTCTCGCAGTGCTATCCTGCTTTGCAGGGGCAGATTGCCAGGCATAAGTGTTGCCGGTAATGCAACAGAGCAGTATTAAAGTGGCAAAGCGTAAAATTCGTTTATGCATGCACGGTTGTTATACCGGGATAACAACCCTATATTAAAAAAGGTTCAGCGTAAAGCAGAAGGCATAAAGCAAAAAGCTATTGTGCAGAAGACATCAGCGAATGATCTACGCTTTTATCTTCTGCACAATAGCTTTTTGCTTTATGCCTTCTGCTTTACGCTCTTATTTCACCAGTTTCAGCTCATTGATAATATTTTTCGCTCCACCCAGTTTTTCGATGCACCATAATACATAACGTACATCTACACAGATAGTACGATTGTATTCGGAGTCGAACTGAATTTTATGGCTCAGTGCTTCGTAGTTACCATCGAAAGCCAGGCCGATCAGTTCTCCGTTTGCATTGATAACAGGAGATCCGGAGTTCCCGCCGGTGATATCGTTGGTGGTAATGAAACCTACTACGATATCATTGCGTTTAGCATCTTTATACTGACCGAAGTCTTTTTTATTGTACAGGTCCACATAGTTTGCGGGCAGATCAAATTCATAATCGCCTGGTACATATTTCTCGATCACGCCTTTCATGGTAGTTACATAATCGTAATGTACCGCATCACGTGGAGAGTATGGTTTTACCTGGCCGTAAGACAGGCGCATCGTAAAGTTGGCGTCAGGATATCTGTTGGCGTTAGGCGTCATCTGCATTACACCTTTCAGGTAAGCGCGGCCCAGATCGGTATTCTTCGCATTAAACTGTGTGTATAATGGCAGATATTTACCTACATAGTTTTTGATAAACGTGCTGGCGTACGCAAATGCCGGATCATTCTGCAGGGTTACTGCATCAGGATTAGACACAAATGCTTTCCATTTAGCATCATCAAAAATGAAGGTGTTATTCATTAATGCAGCAGCCCAGGTGCGGTAGGTATTGTCTTCATCGAGGCTACCGTATTTTGCTTTCAGTCCATCATAAAAACCAACTGGCTGCTGATCTTTAGAGATGTCTGTGTAATACATATGACAGGTAGCTGCGAGAATTTTCTGATCGCTGGGTTTATTTTCGCCTTCCAGGAAAGCGGTGCGTGCTTTATCAGCTGCTTCTATTGCCTGTTTCACTGCGTCTTTAGGGGCGCCTGCTGTTACCAATGCTTTTTCCACGCCCATTAAGGAGGCGGCAAAAGCTGCTACCGGAGAGCCGAGGATGCCTTCGTTCAGGTAAACGCGTTGTTTGGCGTATGGTGTCCATGCTTTATATGCGGCTTCATAATCACGCAGAATACCGGAGAATTCTGGTTTATCCTGTGCCCATTTAGCAAAAGCAGCTTCCTGCTTTTGTTTGTCGGCCAGTACACCGTGTTTTTCCAGCTGTTTGGTTTCGCCGTCAAAGAATTTCCAGTAGTTGGCAATACCGGCATAAGAAGAAGCCAACTGCAGTTTTACCGCGGGGTCTTTCTTCATTTGCTCAAACATCGCTTTCAGTCTTACATCTCTCAGGTTAACCAGGAAGGGGTTTTCTACAGTTGTTTTCAGTTGAACACCGTAAGAAGTTTCATAACGGTTGGTACCACCAGGGTAACCAAAGATCATGGCATAATCATTTTCCTTTACACCTTTGAGTGATACCGGCAGGAAGTGCTTAGGTTTCAAGGGCACGTTGTCGGCAGCATATGGTGCTGGTTTGCCATCTTTACCGGTATAAACCCGGAAAATAGAGAAATCACCGGTATGACGGGGCCATTCCCAGTTATCTGTGTCACCGCCAAATTTACCCACGCTTTCAGGAGGAGCTCCTACCAGGCGGATATCTTTATAGCGCTCGTATACAAACATCAGGTATTGGTTGCCCTTGAACATCGGTACTACTTTCGCTTCGTAGCCGGTATTGGCAATGGCTTTAGCGATTACTTCGCCATATACCTGTTGCTCTTTCTTGGCTCTTTCAGCGCCGTCCAAACCTTTCAGGGCTTCTTCCACCTGTTTGGTCACGTCTTCCACTTTTACGAGGAATTGTACGGACAACTGGGAAGAAGTTATTTCCTCCTGTTTATTTTTTGCATAGAACCCGTTTTTCAGGTAGTTGTGTTCTACAGAGCTGGCGGAGGCAATAGCGCCATAGCCACAGTGGTGATTGGTAAAGATGAGTCCTTCGTTACTTACAATTTCTCCAGTGCAGCCACCACCGAAAATAACGATGGCATCTTTCAGGGAGGCCTTGTTGATACTGTACAACTGTTCTTTGGTCAGCTTCAATCCCTTCTTCACCATGTCGTTGTACGTTTGCTGCCCCAGTAAATAAGGTAGCCACATGCCCTCATCTGCTTTAGCCCATTTGATACTTACGCTAAGCAATAAGAGCAAAACCAGTAATTTTTTTCTCATATTAAGTCAGGTTTTGTTTTTAAGGACCTCAAACCTAGCTATTTTTTCGTTACCGGGCGCAGGTATAAGGATTAGTGGCGCCTTTATGTGATAATTATTTTTATGTGATTCCGGGGAAACAGGAAAACTGGAATATGTTTTGATAAGGGGGTACAGCCGGATGGCTATGCCAATATTTTACTAAATTGAAAAAAACTGTAGAAGCATGAAAAAAATATTTTTAATAATAGGCATTGCCGCGTTCTTCGCCTGCAATGAGAGCAACACTCAGCAGGAAAAAAAGGAAGATGTAAAAGATGATCTGCAGAAAGCCGGTGATGATTTAAAATCTGCCGCCAGCAATACAGGTGATTATTTATCCGAGCAAAAGAAACAGGCCGAAGATGCCATCCGCGAAAGAATTAAAGAAATAGACCAGACCACCACGGAGCTAAAGAAAGATGGAGATGAAAAAAGTGTGGCCGCCCGTAAAAAACTGGAAGCATTGAAGATGCAGATGAATAAAAAGCTGGAAGACGTAAAAAGCAGCAGCGCACAAACCTGGGACAGTACCCGGGCAGCCGCTGATCAGCTGATGAAAAAATCTGATAAAGAGTGGACAGACTTTAAACAGGATTTCAAAGATCTGTTTAAGAAGGATTAAGAGAATACTGCGGTATAGCTTCAAAATTCCACAATCCTTGTTCCTTGTACATTAATCTTGTAATTTTACCCGGCTTAATATATTAGGATTTGCTACTTTCTTATCATCAGGAATTATTAACAGAAGCCGGCTGCGATGAAGCCGGAAGAGGATGCCTGGCGGGTCCTGTGTTTGCGGCAGCAGTTATTCTGCCCAAGAAATTCAGGCACCCATTGCTGAATGATTCGAAACAGATGAAGGCAGCTGACCGGGATAAACTACGGATAGTGATAGAGAAAAAAGCAATTTGCTATGCCGTGGCGAGTGTGGATAATGTAGAAATAGACAAGATAAATATACTGAAGGCTTCTTTCAAGGCCATGCATCTGGCATTGGAAAAGCTACAGCAGCAACCGGAGTTCATACTGGTAGATGGTAACCGTTTTTACGCATACGGCAATACACCACACGCCTGTATTATACAGGGCGACGGTATATATGCTTCCATTGCAGCGGCTTCCATTCTGGCAAAAACCTATCGGGATGAATATATGCAGCAGTTACATGCTACTTATCCTCATTTCGGATGGAATGTGAATAAAGGTTACCCTACAAAGCAGCACCGTAATGCAATACGGGAGTTTGGCGATACGCCTTACCACCGGAAAACATTCCGACTGTTGCCGGAGCAATTGGAATTAGACCTGTAGAGCTATTAGGCATTAGCTTTTAGCTTTCAGCAAATGCAGCAAAGATCAACATACTACTATCTTCGCTGCATTTGCTAAAAGCTAAAAGCTAAAGGCTAACTGCTTAGTTAACCTTATACTTATTAATTTTGCCCTCTGGGGAACAATTATGTTAAAGCAGACACAACAGCAAAAATTATTACAGAAGCTTTCACCACAGCAAATTCAGCTCATGAAATTGCTGCAGGTACCTACTGTCAATCTGGAAGAGAGGATTAAAGAGGAACTGGAAGAGAATCCGGCATTGGAATACGGTGAAGAAGCCGGTGAAGATGAGTTCAAGGAACAGGAAGAATTTGAAACGCCTGCTGAAGAGGATGAATTTGAACCAGATGGTAGCGAAAACGAATACGATAACATAGATATTTCTGAATACGTAAGTGAGGGAGACGATGATGTGGCAGATTACAAGCTGCGGGATGATAACTATCCTGACCCTGATGAAAGCAATAAAACCATTCCTATCCGGGTGGAAACGTCCTTCCATGAGCACTTGTTAAGTCAGCTGGGCATGCTGGAACTGGACGACCACCAGAATGCCATTGCCGAACATATTATAGGTAGCATTGATGATGACGGATATCTGCGCAGGGAAATCAGCTCTATGGTAGATGACCTCTCCTTTTCCCAGAACATTGACACCACCGAGGAAGAAATTAATACCCTGATCAAAAAGATCCAGGACTTTGATCCTGCAGGAGTATGTGCTACTGACCTGAAAGAGTGTTTACTGTTGCAGTTAAAACGCAAAGTGCAGGATGATCCAGGCGTACATAACGCTTATCTGATCCTGGAGAATTACTTTGATGAATTTACCAAGAAACACTACGAGAAGATACAAAAGGCGCTGGGTCTTACAGACGAAGGCCTGAAAGAAGCCATTACACAGATTATCAAGCTAACGCCGAAACCGGGTGGCAACTTTGCCACACTCAATAAAGCAGAAAGCTATGTGCTACCTGACTTCTTTATATTGAATAATGCCGGCAAACTGGAACTGACGCTGAATTCACGCAATGCGCCAGATCTGCGTATTTCCGGTGGCTACCGGGAAATGCTGAAAGAATATGACCGTGGTGATAAAAAAGATAAGCGTCAGAAAGAAGCGGTATTATTTATCAAGCAAAAAATTGATGCGGCAAAATGGTTTATAGATGCCATTAAGCAACGGCAACATACTTTGCTGTCTACTATGGAATCTATCATGGATTATCAGCGCGAATTTTTCCTTACGGGAGATGAAACCACGATGAAGCCTATGATCCTGAAAGATATCGCGGATCGTACGCAACTCGATATTTCTACCGTAAGCCGTGTGGCAAACAGTAAATATGTACAAACCGAGTTTGGTACCTTTAAACTGAAGTTTTTCTTCTCTGAGTCACTGTCTACCGACAGTGGGGAAGAAGTATCTACCCGCGAGGTGAAGAAGATTTTATCGGATCTTATTGAGGCGGAGAATAAACGTAAGCCGCTGAGTGATGAAAATCTGACGAAGATGTTGCAGGACAAAGGATATAATATTGCCCGCCGAACGGTGGCCAAATACAGGGAACAGCTGAATATACCGGTAGCCCGTTTACGTAAAGAATTATAAGAAACCATACCATGCAAGAACAAGCTGTTTTAGACCGGAACGGAAATTTACATGCAGCGCCGGAGTTTTCACCTGTGATGAGATCACTGGCACAAATCATTTCCTATCTTACTCATCCGCTGTTCATTCCGCTGCTGGTAACGTTTTTGGTGCTACAATCTATTCCTGAATATATGGTAGCGTTTAAGTCATTAAGCAAGCGTTTTGCTTTTGATATGCTTTATTTCAGGGTAGCTATTATCAGTATAGGTTTTCCGGTGCTGACGATGTTGCTGGCTAAAGCGCTGAAATTTGTGTCCTCTATATATATGAAGACTCAGCGGGACCGGATCATTCCTTATGTGGCGATGATTACCTATTATTTCTGGGCTTTTTATACTTTTTTGCAGGAAGGCCGGGCGCCAAAGTTCTACACCGCCTTTTTTCTGGGCGTTTTCCTGAGTATTTCCATTTCTTTTATATCTAATAATTTTATCAAGACCAGCATGCATACAGTAGGCTGGGGAGGTGTGATTGGTTTTTTATTGTCATTGATGTGGGGTATGCATATGAATGTGTCTGTACCACTGCTGATCACTTTTTTTGTAGCCGGAATAGTGGCTACTGCCCGTATGGTGCTCGAAGCCCATACACCGCGTGAAATCTATATTGGTTTCCTGATTGGTATTGTTTCACAGCTGGCGTCCTGCTGGATATTAGTAAAATAAGTATAAATCACCATTCTATTCCCTCTTCCCTGCTGGTAATAGCCATACAGGGAACAGGGAGAACAGAATATAGAATGGCGATAAAAAACTTTTTGGGGTTTAACCTGGACCACTTCACCGTATCTTTTACACACATTGGATGCAAGGCCACAAGGCAGGCTAACAAACAACTTTAACAAACAGTAGGGGATTAACTTCAACAACTAAACTTGACAATACAAAAGTCAAACATTCTCTGATGATACTCAAGAGTATAACTACGCTTTTTAAAAATGCAGTAGAATTCTCCTTTTTGCAGATCTGCAATTTTTTTGAAGTGTTTGTTATTACGCACATTCAATGCGTAATGGGTTAGCATCTTTGTTATGCCATTAGGGGTTAACCCTTTTAAGATTTTGAGAATCAGGATGTAAGTAATAGAATGGAGTAAAAAACAACAGCCTGAAAGAGAATACTAGTTTATTTAGCATTTAAAAGAAATTGCTAAAAATTTTAGGAAAATAAAAAATTAGATCATAACTTAGCAATCCAATTAACATGCTTTCTAATTGTGATCAGCTATCTTTTAAATTTGTAAAAACATTAATGATATGTCTACAGCCAATGCAGAAAAACTGAAGGCCCTGCGCCTCACAATGGACAAGATTGAGAAAGATTTCGGTAAGGGATCTGTGATGATGATGGGAGAAAAAGCAGAAGCACCAATGGAGGTTATCTCTACCGGTTCTCTGGGTCTTGATATTGCGCTTGGAATTGGTGGTTTACCGAAAGGAAGAATTGTCGAGATATATGGACCTGAGTCTTCTGGTAAAACAACGATTGCCATACATACGATTGCCGAAGCACAGAAAAAAGGTGGCATATGTGCCATTATAGATGCGGAGCATGCTTTTGACAGCAGCTATGCAAAAAGACTGGGAGTTGACGTAGATTCCCTGTTAATATCACAACCAGATCATGGTGAACAGGCGCTGGAAATAGCAGATCGTCTGATTCTTTCCGGAGCAGTAGACGTAGTAGTAATTGACTCCGTTGCGGCCCTGGTACCAAAGAGTGAACTGGAAGGTGAAATGGGTGAAAGCAAAATGGGATTACAAGCCCGTTTGATGTCACAGGCACTGCGTAAATTAACAGCCACCATTTCAAAAACAAATTGTTGCTGCATATTCATTAACCAGTTACGTGAAAAGATAGGTGTTATGTTTGGTAATCCTGAAACGACCACCGGTGGTAATGCGTTGAAATTCTACGCATCAGTAAGACTGGATATACGCCGTATGAGTCAGATAAAAGATGGTGACGAAGCAATTGGTAACCGGGTGAAAGTGAAAGTGGTGAAGAATAAAGTAGCCCCTCCATTCCGCCAGGCAGAATTCGATATCATTTATGGTATGGGAGTTTCTAAAATGGGAGAGATCATTGACATGGGTGTTGAATATGGTGTTATTCAAAAAAGTGGTAGCTGGTTTAGCTATGACACCAATAAATTAGGTCAGGGCCGTGATGCTGTGAAACAACTGCTGAACGACAATCCTGAACTGGCAGCAGAAATTGAAGCGAAGATCAAAGTGAAGATTCAGGAAAAGCAGGATGCTGCTTAATGATGGTCGCTTTTTGAAAGTTGCTAAAGAATTGAATTAGATCTTACTATTTATAAGATATACATAGAAGTTAGTTTTAGTTTTAGTAAGCATTGGGTTAGTATGCACATCCCTGCCTTGTCCTGGGCGGGGATTTTTTTGACCCTTAACCCCGAAAAAGAAAACCCGCTCCGATTACCGGAGCGGGTTTTTCTTTTTTCACTAGTTATCTTACAAAAACAATTAAGCTTCCGCTTTCATGCTCTTAGCTGTTCTCTTACGTTCTTCTTCATCCAGGATAACCTTACGCATACGGATGAAGTTTGGTGTAACTTCAATACACTCATCATGCTGGATATACTCCATACATTCTTCCAGTGTCATCAGAATTTTAGGCGCAATGTTAGCCGCACCATCAGTTCCGCTCGCACGCATGTTGGTCAGTTTCTTTCCTTCGTTTGGATTCACCACCAGGTCACCTGGTTTGTTGGTTTCACCAATGATCATACCCTTGTACACTTCTTCTCCTGGATCAACGAAGAAAGATCCTCTATCCTGCAGCTTATCAAGAGAGTAACCAGTAGTAGTACCAGCTTCCTTCGCGATCAGCACACCGTTGTTACGGCCTGGGATAGCACCTTTCCATGCTTTGTAGTCGTTAAATCTGTGCGCCATTACAGCCTCACCTGCAGTTGCAGTAAGCATTTGTGTACGCAGACCAATCAAACCACGGGAAGGAATTTCAAATTCCAGGTGTTGCATTTCACCCTTGGTTTCCATGATCAGCATCTCACCTTTACGACGAGTTACCAGATCAATTACCTTGCTGGCAAAATCCTGCGGAACGTCTACCACCAGGGTTTCGTACGGTTCGCATTTTTTACCATCTACGTGTTTAACGATTACCTGTGGCTGACCAACAGTTAACTCATAACCTTCACGACGCATGGTTTCAATCAATACACCTAAGTGCAGGATACCACGACCATAAACCATGAAACTATCAGCACTGTCAGAATCCATTACACGCAGTGCCAGGTTCTTTTCAGTTTCTTTCATTAAGCGATCACGCAGGTGACGGGAAGTAACAAACTTACCATCTTTACCAAAGAACGGAGAGTTGTTAATACCAAACAGCATGTTCATGGTAGGTTCATCTACACTGATGATTGGTAATGCTTCTGGTTCTTCTGCATCAGCGATAGTATCACCAATGTTGAAACCTTCAATACCTACTACCGCGCAAATATCACCGGCGAATACTTTAGTTACTTTTCTTTTACCTAATGCTTCAAATATGTACAGTTCACGCACTTTCTGCTTTTTGCTGGTACCATCTGTCTGCATTAAAGTAATCCACTGACCTTCTTCGATGGAAGCACGTGCTACTTTACCTACAGCAATACGGCCAAGGAAAGAAGAGTAATCCAGGGAAGTGATCTGCATCTGCAGATTGCCTTCTGGAGTTTTAGGTTCCGGCACATACTGCAGGATACCATCCATCAGCGGGGAAATATCTTCACTCTGTTCTAATGAACTGTTGAACCAGCCATTCTTACCAGAGCCATAAAATGTCGGGAAGTTCAGTTGATCTTCTGTAGCGTCCAGATTAAAGAACAATTCAAACACAGCATCATGTACTTCATCAGGACGACAGTTAGCTTTATCTACCTTGTTGATAACAACAATAGGTTTCAGATTCAGCTGCAAAGCCTTCTGCAACACAAAACGTGTCTGCGGCATAGGTCCTTCAAAAGCATCCACCAGCAAGATAACACCATCAGCCATTTTCAATACTCTTTCCACTTCACCACCGAAGTCGGCGTGGCCTGGAGTATCGATCACATTGATTTTGGTCCCCTTGTATTCAATAGAAGCGTTCTTACTGAAGATGGTGATACCACGTTCTCTTTCAAGATCGTTACTATCCATGATCAGTTCTCCTGATTCCTGGTTAGCCCGGAATACATTAGCCTGATGAAGGATTTTGTCAACCAAAGTAGTTTTACCATGGTCTACGTGTGCAATAATTGCGATATTACGAATGTTCATATACTTAAGTCTTTAGCTATCAGCCATTAACAAAATTTACGCTAATAGCTACAAAAAGAAGGCGCAAAGGTACGAAAACCTAGCGAGAATGAAGGAAACACGTTTTAAATAAATGTAATCATTTAGTCACGCCGCAGATCTGTGTTGCAACACACTGACAACCATTGATTTACAATTAATTATAAGCAAATATGGTAACCAATTAGTTTTGTGGCGTTAATTTTGATTCCCCCACTGCGTTTAACGGCATAATCGACTTTTATGATGAAGAAATTATACCTGCTGGCTATAGCCTGTCTCCCACTCATTTATAACCCAATACAAGCACAACAAATACCAGCCCAGGATATCACCCTGTCACAATATAAATACCCTTTTCCCGTACATTTTCTAAAACTCCAGATACAGGGCCAACCCATACAGATGGCCTATATGGATGTACAACCATCCAGGCCCAACGGTAAAACCATTGTACTCCTTCACGGCAAAAACTTCTGCGGCGCCTATTGGGATACCACCGCTGCCGATCTCAGCAACAATGGCTACCGTGTGATTATACCCGATCAGGTCGGTTTCGGTAAGTCTTCCAAGCCCACGCACCTGCAATATTCCTTTCAGCAACTCGCTCAAAATACCAAAGCCCTGCTGGACACCCTCCACATCAGCAAAACCGCTATACTCGGACACTCCATGGGAGGCATGCTCGCCGCACGCTTCGCCCTGATGTATCCGGAAGCAACAGAGAAACTCATCCTGGAAAATCCTATTGGACTGGAAGACTGGAAAGTAAAAGTACCGTATCAGTCAATAGATAAATGGTACAAAGCAGAACTGCAACAGAACTACGAAAAAATCAAACAATATATGATGGACAGTTACTATGCCGGCAAATGGTCGCCCGCATACGATAAATGGGCCCAACTCCAGGCCAGCTGGACCAGCAACCCTGATTACTCCCTGGTAGCATGGAATTCAGCACTTACCTACGATATGATTTTTACACAACCTGTGTTATACGAATTCGAAAATATACAAGCTCCTACCCTCCTGATCATTGGGCAACGTGACCGAACCGCACTGGGCAAAGCCAATGTGTCGGAAGAAGTACGTAAAACCCTGGGGAACTATCCGGAATTGGGGAATAATGCAGCCAAAAAAATTCCCCATGCAACACTGGTGCCCATTCCAGGTGTAGGACATCTTCCCCACATTGAAGCGTATCCGCAATTCATAGCTCCCCTGCTGAAGTTTTTGCAGGAATAGACTTACTGCTCTTCCAACAACTTCACCACATATTCCAGGGCACTCTGGTTAGCAGGATTGTCCAGCGCATGGGCGATGTCCAGCTTTTCGCGGGAAGTCAGATGCCAGGATAAAGCGGCCGCCTTATCCTGCTTCTGCGGTACATACTGGAAAATAACCCGATGAAACTTGTCGGGGAAATACCCCTCCATATAGTTCAACAAATCATCCTGATCAAAATCCTGCATAGCGCTCCAGTGCTGTTGCATGGTAAATAGGGGCTCAAACAGCAAGTCACTGAGGTCTTTCGTTTTTTTGATGGGGGAAATATCGTTCTTACGTGTATCGCGGATCTGTATATACACCACCCCACTGGTGTTTTCGTTGATCCACTTATTAAAAGTATAGAGATAGCGCAAAGTGGTTTGTTGACCAAAATTATCACGAATGCCCGCATCCATTACATCTACAATAGGATTGCTGGGCAGAAACGCATTAGGTAATACATAAGGAAAAGTAGCACACATACGGATAGCGCTGGTTACCCGCAGATCCATAGCGTCCTGCGCAGCAAAATACTGTGCGAAATCTACCCCATCTATATCTCTTACCTGTCGCGTTGGATACAGGTACTGCGGGCTACACAAATAACTGATCGGCAGTGGTGAAATCATTAAGCGGCGCCCATCCGCGTTGATAGTGGCATTCCATATCAACATCGGAATTTCTGCATTTGTTTCCGGCTGTCGGTAATCCTTCAGGGTTTTATCCAATGCACTATCAGTGTGTTCATTCAACTGCATTTCAAAAGCATAACCTCTGTCTTTCGCATATTGGTTTTTACCGATGCTGAAACTCCTCCATGGCGTAATAAAATCATTTACGGCTAAGGCGGTGAAAACAGAATTAAGTAAATCCCTGGATACCTTCTCCGCATAAATTGGATTGGTAAGACGAATGGGCTTTCCCTGTTGCTGCTCATAATACAACTCCCGGAAGTAACTGGCGCCCAGCATGCCGCCGGAAGCACCTGTCATCAGCACAGTATGTTCCATTAAGCGGCCATGTAACAGGCTGTCCAGCCGCTGCATCACATTTACACTCCATGTAGCAGAACGGCTACCTCCTCCACTGAAGTTCATGACAATTAGTGGAGGCTTTTTATTGGCGGGAAATTTCTTTCTCCACTTATCTAAAATCTCGATGGTTTGCTTCTTATCTGCTTCATATTTTTCCCTGGTAAAAAACTGTTGCAATGCAGATACACTATATTCCGGGCGCTCTTTCTTTTGCCGGTAGTTAAGGCCATAGGCTTTGTTACGGTTATCTACCCAGTTATGCTCTACCATCCAGTTGAGGCCAAACAGCATCACCAGCAAAATAGGAATAGACCAGGTTTGCAACATATAAGAATAGGCACCCGCCACCCCAATGAGAAATGCAAAGAAGATCAGTACACTACCACCGGCGGGAATGCGGAATACATCATAATCCATCATATAAGCCAGTATCATCAGGAAAATCAGGGAACACCCTACGGTGATCATGGCGGCAAAATGATGTTGCTTGAGGATACTATCGAGGTAGTGCTTATTGTAGTGATCTACATTTCTGGCCCTTCGTATGCGCCAGGGGGTAGAAAAGTAGTTATGCACCGGTAGCGCATTTTCATCAGGCTCCTGTGTGGGCTTCATGATCATGCGCAAAAAGTTGCGGGGATTTCCGAAACGTTTTTCCAGGCGGCGACCGATATTTTTATCTGCATTAAAAAAATAAAAGAAGCAGAAAAAGAAAATAAACAATACCCCACAAATAAAACCTTCTCCCAGCAATAGGATATCGGGAATAGAGCTCAGTTCTTCATAACGTTGGTATTCCCATCCACGGTAAAGCATGCTGAGAATAAATACCATGGGAATAATCGCATTATTCAGGCAATACCTGAAAAACGGCTGGGAAGTAGTGGCCAGAAATTTAAACCGGCCGGTATGCAATATGAAAGTAGTGATTTGCCAGCTCATGATAAACATACCTGTGGCCAATCCTAATATAGTAGTACTGTAGAAATTTACTTTGCCCAGATATTCCGGGGCGAGGTACAATGCATCTCCGCCAAACACCTTGGCAAAACCGCCGTTGATGGTGCTAAACAGTATCACCCAAAAAATAAGTAACACCTGGTACTTCCTGAAATGCAGGAGCAGTAGCTGTATAGGGAAAGAATAGTAAGTTTTTATCAGTAATAACTTCACCTTCATCAGACGATTATTACAAATAAACCTACGGAAAATTTACGGAATAATAGATTTTAAAGCGTAAAGCAGAAGGCAAAAAGCAAAAAGCTATTAAGGCGAATGAGCTAAACAGGTTATTAACCTTTCGCTTTAATCATTCGCCTTAATAGCTTTTTGCTTTTTGCCTTCTGCTTCCTGCTTTATTTAGTGGTTCCTCTGCTGAGGAAAAGTGTCCATATCAGCGAAAGCAACAACAGCATACCCACGCCCTGGTGCAGTATACCATAGCTGATAGGTATTTTAACCTGGCTGTTTAACAAGGTAAGTACACCCAGCAATACCTGTAATAAAACCAGCAACAACGGCAAATAGCGGATAGTATGCAGTTGACTGTTAGTCGGTGTTTGAGCTGACTTCCACCACCAGATAGCAATCAGGAGGGTGATCAGATACGCCAGGCCGCGATGTATAAACTGAATGGTAATCGGATTATGTGCAATATCTGCCGCAAAGCCTCCTTGAGAAAACATGCCATCGGGTATCCACGCTCCGTTGATGTCCGGCCAGGTACTCGCCACCAGTGCCGTATGCAGTCCTGCCATGAAAGCGCCGTATACCAGTTGTATCACCAATAATACCAATAACCAGATATTCAGCTTCTTTAAAGCAGGCACCTCCAATATTTCCACCGGGCGGACACTGAGTTTCAGCGCAAACCAGAACACATAGGCCAGCAGCACCAATGCGGAAATAAAATGGATAGCGAGACGAATATGGTTTACATACAAGTTTTCTTCGTTCAGGCCGCTCATTACCATCACCCATCCTATCAATCCCTGCAAACCACCCAGCACGAATAATATGATCATGGGATTGATCATACTCTTATTGATCTTCTTCTTAATAATGAAATAAATGAAAGGCACAATAAATACCAGCCCCATTAACCGGGCCCAGTCGCGATGCAGCCATTCCCAGAAGAAAATGAACTTAAAGTCAGATAAAGTAAAGTGATTATTGACGTATTGATATTGTGCTATTTTTTTATAGCCCTCAAAAGCGCGTTCCCATGCAGCTTCATTCATAGGCGGAAATGCGCCTAGCAACGGCTGCCATTCGGTGATGGATAAACCGGACCCGGTCAAACGGGTAATTCCGCCCAGCAATACCTGCACGATCAACATGCCCACACCAATATATAACCAGATGGCTACCGGGCGATTATTCTTTATTGTAACTGCTTCCATAAACGGTGCAAAAATAGGGAATGAATGGCGAACAAGTCCCCTAAATACTCACATTATTTTAACAAAGGCGTAATGTTCTGTTAATCCACAGATCGGAGCTTTGCATCGAAAATATAAGGCACCATTGTATTAGCTAATACCGCCCTCATTAAAAAAAGAAGAACACATTTAAAAAAATAAAGTCATGAAACACTTACGTTTTGTTTTTTTAGCACCCAAAGCAGCATTGTTATTACTTGTTACTATTTTGTTTCCAATTTTGCACGCAGCAGCACAGTCTAAAGCATTTGCTTATAATGTAGCCAGACATACTGCGAACGAGAAACCAGGAAACGTTGCACCGGTTGAATCTTTCAATGTTCACATTATACAGGTACAAAAAGATCAACTGTTATTTCAACTTTCTGTGGACAATCCAGGCAACGAAAAGTTAACACTTTACATAAAAGACAATTTCAATAACACACTGCACCGCGAAATACTGCCGGCAACCCTTCGTTTTGAAGCACGTTACAACCTCGCCTCCCTGGAAGACGGCGACTACGTTTTCGAAATCAGAAGCGGAAAAAACAAACTGGCGGAAAAAGCAATTGCTATAAAAACACAGACACTCATTAACAGGAACGTTTCTGTTATCGAGTAATCGAAAGGCTTAAAGTAAAAAGCTATTAAAGCAAAATGACCAGAGCGGGATTAAATCCTTTGCTCTGGTCATTTTGCTTTAATAGCTTTTGGCTTATTTCCGAACCGACTCATATACCGCTTCAAACATTTTTTCGCGGGTATGCAATGTGGTTAATTTCGTATTAGCGCCACCGTTAGGATACACCCGGTTACTAAGGAATATAAATACAATCCCTGAAGCAGGATCGGCCCATACACAGGTACCAGTGTAACCGGTATGCCCAAATGTAGCAGCAGAAGCACTTTTAGCCGGATACGGTTCCCGGCGGCTGGCATTATCCTTTTCCGGTTTGTCGAAGCCCAAACCACGACGACTAATAGTACTGTTATATGCAGTAAACAATTGTACCGTTTCCGGCTTTATATATTGTACCCCATTAAAAGAACCTTTATTCAGCAACATCTGCATAATAACACCCAGGTCATTGGCATCGGAAAATAATCCGGCGTGTCCGGCTACTCCGCCAAACATGGCGGCGCCTGGGTCGTGTACATCGCCTCTCAGCTGCTGCATCCGGAAAGAATATTCGTGCTCTGTAGGTACAATCTCCGATAAAGCAAAACGCTCTCTCGGCAAAAAACCGGTGGTAGCCAATCCCATAGGGGTATAAAATGTTTCCCGCACATAGTCATTCAGCTTTTTACCGGTTAACTGCTCCACAATTTTTCCCAGGAAAATATAATCACAGTCGCTGTACACATACCCCTGTCGAGGCGACAGCTTACTATCCAGGATCTTTTTCCAAAGTGTATCTACATAGCTGTTTTCCATGTACATCTGATCTGCTACACGGATACCATGTGCCGGATCTGGTGCCGTATGATACAGGATTGTGTCAGGGTAACCGCTGGGATATAATGTCTCTTTATAAAAAGGAATAAAAGGCACCAGCCCGGCCTGGTGCAATAAAATATCGCGGATGCGTAATCCTGCTTTGTCGGTACCCAGCACCAGGGGCAGATATACACCCAGTGTAGCATCAAGATTTAATTTTCCTTCATCGTACAAACGCATGACAGCCAGTGTAGTAGCGCATATTTTGGTAACGGAGGCCAGATCATAGATAGATTGCGGGGAAACCGGCTCTGCTTTGTTATACTCATAATGACCGAAGCAGCGGTTATATACTACCTTTCCATCTTTCATGGCCAGCACCTGCGCACCAGGAGCGGCTGCGCGGGCAATCATATCATTGGCAAAACCATCAATCTTTACCAATGTCTGTTCATCCATACCGACATCTTTGGCTGTTGCCACCGGCAAAATGGTAAACTGATTGACCTTATAGGTGACGCCTGTACCTGAAGGTAGCCCAGGGCATACCGTTACCGGCAGTTTGCCGGAAGGACCCAGTTTACCAAACAGGAGATCTGCCACTGCTTTTTGTGTGGTGCTATCATCTTCATAGGCGGCGATGATAGCTGGAGCATCGCAGAAATACTGGATGGCATAAGGATTACCAAATGCGATAGTCACGGACGGCATTTCTGACTGCAGTTGTCGGATGATAAGTCGCTCCGCCATAGTGAGTCCGAAATTATTAGCCGGACGGCGGCTATAGTCATGCAGACTGATAATAACAGCCTTATAGTCACGCTGGATACGGGATACGATAGGTGCAATCTGATCTACCGACTGCCGGGAAGTAAAAATAAATGCATCCGTACCGGGTTTATATTCCTTCACGGTTTGCAGGAAAGTATTGCTGGCATCGGCTCCTATCGCAATAACGGCCAGCTTTTGCTGGGTCATGGCGGGAGAAAACGGCACCAGTTTCTTATCGTTGCGTACCAGGGTGATGGCGCTTTCCGCAATGCGTTTGCGCAGGGCATCTGTATTCGCATTGAGGTCTGCTGCCAGGTTGTTGGTGTCAATATGTTGTGGCTTCCATAATCCCAGGTTGTATTTGGCGCGTAATACTTTTTTTACGCGGGCATCTACTTCTTCCTGGTCTATTTTGCCCGCTTTAATGGCTTTTTTGATGGCGTCTACACTGCCGGCGGCGGTAGAGGGTAATATCATCAGGTCATTGCCCGCAAGGAGCGACTGTAAGGATTCCTGTCCTTTGGTGTAGAATTTTGCGATGCCTTTCATTTCGAGTGCATCGGTTATAATCAGTCCATTATAGCCCAGTTCATTTTTCAGCAGTTTTGTAACGGCATTGTAAGAAATGGAGGTGGGTGTATTTGGTTTTTTATCGATAGATGGGATATAAAGATGGGCAATCATGATAGATCCCACTCCTGCAGCGATGGCTTCGCGGAAAGGATATAGCTCCAGTGAATCCAGCTGTTCCCTTGTTTTATTAATAGTAGGTAAATCGAGATGTGAATCCACATTGGTGTCGCCATGACCTGGAAAGTGTTTGGCGCAGGCCATTATGCCGGCATCCTGCATTCCTCTGATGGTGGCTACCCCCATGCGGGCTACCTGGTATTTGTTTTCGCCGAAGGAGCGGTCATTGATCACCGGGTTGGAAGGATTGTTATTCACGTCCATGTCTGGGGCAAAGTCTATGTGGATACCTATGCGGCGGCATTGTTCGCCCATAATTTTTCCGGCATCGTAAGCCAGGGCGGTATCCTGTACAGCACCTATCATCATATTACGGGGCAGGGAAATCACACTATCCAGGCGCATACCCAGCCCCCATTCCCCGTCTATAGCCACCAGTAATGGTACTTTAGAGATAGATTGGTAGTAGTTGGTAAGGTTGGCCTGTCTTACCGGACCTCCCTGGAAAAATATGACGCCGCCTACTTTATTATCCTGAATGTCTTTTATAACTGCGTTCACATGGTCGGGGCCCAGGTTAGAGTGGGCTCTTATCATGATCAGTTGTGCGATGCGTTCATCTGGGGTGAGTGACTGAAATACGCTGTCTGCCCATTGCGAGGCTTTGTCCTGCTGCGGTGCCGCAGTTTGTGCGGTGGTTTTCTTTTGTTTCTTTTTATCCTTAAATACCAAGGGCGCAGAAATGGCGCTCCCGGTCATCATCAAGCCGGTTAGTCCTGCAACCAATAATTGTTTCCTCATATCATAAACTTACAAATATTCATTCGTAAATCCAGAGCTGGCACACTGAATATCAAAGAATTACTAATAATAATCATATGATTTTGTTAGATAGAAAGTATTTCATTAAATTAGGATAGCCTGTTGAAGATAATTTAGGTATTCTGGTTAAAAATTAAATTATGTTTACTATTTTGTCAGAATATTTACATTTAGTTCAATCAATCGTAATTTTAATTACCAATACATTCATCTGTTTCATATATTTGCAGCCTTGCGAGTAAAGTAGATTTTAATTAAACATGGTCAATCTCATTTTATTTGGCCCTCCCGGTAGCGGCAAGGGTACACAAAGTGCTAATATTATCCAGAAGTACGGACTTATTCATCTGTCTACCGGCGATTTGCTTCGCAGTGAGATTGGAGATAAAACGCCACTGGGTCTTGAGGCCAAGAAATTCATGGATCAGGGTACTTTGGTACCTGATGAAGTGGTGATTGGCATGATTAGTTCCAAGCTGGAAGCTAATCCTGAAGCGCGTGGTTTCATTTTCGATGGTTTCCCCCGTACCACTGCGCAGGCAGAGGCGCTGGATAAGCTGTTGTCTTTGAAAAAAACGGCAATTTCAGTAGTGCTGTCTCTGGAAGTACCAGAAGATGCGCTGATCAAGCGTTTACTGAACCGGGGTTTAACCTCCGGCCGTAGCGATGATGCTTCTGAAGAAGTAGTAAAGGCACGTATAGTAGAATATCATAACAAAACCGCTCCTGTGGCTGATCACTATGCCAAATTCGGCAAATTCAAGAAAGTGAAAGGTGATGGTACAGAAGGGGAAGTCTTCGAACTGTTGTCCAAAGAACTGGACGAACTGGTAGGAGAAAGAGTATAGTTGTAAGCGGAATACCGCTATCACAAAGACTTTTAACATCTTATTATACAACGCAAAGATTGTAAGTAGACAGCTCTTGGCACAGGATGGTGCTAATTAGCTTAAACTTCACGATCTTTGCGTTTTGTTTTTCTGTTGTTATGGAAGCAACAGACTTAAAATCCGAGAATAGTGGAAAAAGCGAATTTCGTAGATTATATCCGTGTATTTTGTAAATCCGGGAAAGGTGGCGCAGGTAGTTTGCACTTTATGCGAACCAAATTTAATGCGCAGGCCGGCCCTGATGGCGGCGATGGCGGCAGAGGCGGACATGTTATTTTAAGAGGAAATTCACAGCTGTGGACCCTCCTGCATCTCCGCTGGCACAAAAATCTGCTGGCAGAAGACGGCGAAAACGGTAGCGGCGACAACTGTACCGGCCGTTTTGGTAAGGATATTATCATTGAAGTACCGCTGGGTACACAAGCGAAAGATGAAGAAACCGGCCGCGTAGAAGCTGAAATTCTGCACGATGGACAGGAAGTTATCTGGATTCCAGGTGGACAAGGTGGTAAAGGCAATGCTTATTTTAAGTCTGCTACCAACCAAACACCGGAATATGCACAACCAGGTATGCCGGGTACCGAAGGCTGGAAAGTAGTAGAATTGAAGGTACTGGCAGATGTGGGCCTTGTAGGCTTTCCGAATGCCGGAAAATCAACCTTGCTGTCTACTATTACCGCCGCCAAACCTAAAGTGGCTGATTACGCCTTTACTACACTGACCCCTCAGTTGGGCATGGTGGAATATCGCGACAGCAAATCATTCTGTATAGCGGATTTGCCGGGTATCATTGAAGGTGCCCACGAAGGAAAAGGTTTAGGACACCGATTTTTACGACATATTGAAAGAAACGCCGTATTATTATTCCTTATTCCAGCAGATAGTGCAGATCACCGCAAAGACTTTGAGGTACTGGTAAATGAGCTGGAACAATATAACCCCGAATTACTGGATAAACAGTTTCTGCTGGCCATCAGTAAAAGCGATATGCTGGATGATGAGCTGAAAGCCGCTATATCAGCGGAGCTACCGGAAGATGTACCGCATGTGTTTATCTCCTCTGTTACAAACCAGGGCCTCAGTGAATTGAAGGATATTTTGTGGGAAGCCCTTAACAGAAAAATAGATACACCTGACACGGCCAACAAAGTAGACGCAGAGTAACTGTTTCCGGATTTACGGGGAAAACTATTTCTGACGCCAATGTTCGTTACAGTATCCCGTATACCATGAAAACATCCTTTTTCCTGGCAGCAACCCTGTTGGTGCTGCCGGCCTGCCAACACTCCGCCAAGCCTGAAAAGGCAAGACCGGTCCAGATTGACACCATGCAACTGATAGCTCCGCCGGCAACATCAGTGAAAGTAGCTTCCAATGAAGTATATGTAGTGAGTCGCGATTCTACTACGTATATCCGTTTCGGTGATAGCTACTTTTCACTGGACTGGATTAAACCGGATGCAAAGCGCAACGACTACGAACTGCATCCGGATACACTTTTCTTCCTGCTGGATCACTCACATAGCATCGAAGGACAAATGCTGGCCGTTACCACCGGAGAAACCGAAAAAGTAAAAGTATCCCAGTGCTATGAAACCAGCGCCATTATTGAGCAGGAACCTTTGCTCAACTGGAAACATTATCGCTCCCCCTGGGAATTACTCAGCGCCGAAGCCAGCAACTTCTTCATTTGTAAAAAATATTCGGCAGCAGAAAAAACCAGGTTCCCCCCTACCGATATCTCTCATTTACAACAGTATATTAAACAACATGGCACCCCTGCTCAGTACGCACTCGTGGCCCAGCTGGATAATTTTCCGGTACCACCGGTTCGTGTAGCCATCAGCCGTTACTATATCCGGTTGGATGGACTCACTAAAAAACTTGCCTGCAAAATCAATAAGCTACTCATTATTGAGGTATCGTTTAAAGGCTGATAAAAAATTATATTTACAAAAAAATACCCTGTGAAATTATTAACCAGTTCTCTTCTGGCCGCCATGCTATTGTTTTTTGCCTGCAAACCCGCAGCAGACAAGCGCAGCGACCAACCCGCAAACGACGACAGTCTTGCGCTCTCAAAACTTCAAGGCACTTATATGGGCGACTTCGGTGGCGCCCCGATTTATGTTACCCTGAACTACGCTAACGGCAAACAAGTGGCCGGTTATAATGTGCATAAAGGATTACGCCGTAACCTGCGCGGAGAAATGAAGAAAGACAATGACACCTGGATCATTACCCTCAGCGAACCCGGAGACCATCCCTTCGATGGCAAATTTGATCTTACCTTCGATCATCTGTTTGCCAAAGGAAAAGGCACCTGGACACCACTCAGCAACACGACCCTGAAAGAAAAATCTTTTGTATTTGAAAAAAGTGCCGACAAAGAAACAGAGAGTTATAATATGCACGGAAAGACTTTCAGTGACTTCCTGATAGCCACAAACGATAGCAAAAGCGACCTTCAGTTTAGTATAGATGGCAGTTGTTTACTCCAGCTCTACGAAAAGCTGAATGACTCTACCTTTGCGGATCAGATGATCAAAATCAAAGGCACTTACCAAAAGTCTGACGATAGCTCCCTTATTATTTCCTGGGAAAAGAATACGCATTTTAAAGAACGTACCAATACCGCGAAAATGCTGTCAAATGGTGATACAGACGGCGACGGCAAGACCTATTATTACGGTGTAAGAATTGACACCTTAGATTTTGTAGAAGGGCCATAATATGCGGATACTGAAGAATATAGGATGGATACTAACAGCAACGGCTATACTCTATGGAGCATGGCTGATGCTGTTACTCACCATTCCTTATGCAGCGTTTGAAAAGTATACCGACTTCCTCATTACCAAACAAAGAGTATATCCAATCCGCCACTGGCGCGTGAGCTTTTACATTCACATCTTCGTTAGTATTACCGTACTGATCACCGGATTACTCCAATTCAGTAAATACCTGCTGGATAAATATCCCCGGCTACATCGCAACAGTGGAAAAATTTATGCGCTGGTAGTGATTACCCTCAGCGGCCCCACCGGGCTTATTATGGGCCTTTATGCCAATGGTGGTATATATGCCCGCATCAGTTTTGTATTATTATCGCTACTCTGGATCGGTTTTACCATCATGGGCTGGAGAACGGCTATGCAAGGCCGCTGGCCGGAACATATTACCTGGATGCTTCGTAGCTACGCACTCACCTTGTCTGCACTTACCCTACGGCTCTACGCTTTAATACTGGGTTTGATGCACCTGCCATTACGACCGGCTACGGCGTATATCACTATTTCCTGGTTAAGCTGGACGTTGAATTTATTGTTAGCAGAACTGTTATTGAGGCGGGTATTGATAAAGAGAATGGGGATAACTACTGCGGCATCCCCTGATGGAGACACCGCAGCGATATAAATTTGATTAGTGGCTCAGCGCCAATTGCTGTGTTTTAGGTCTAAAATGACCATCGGCTGTAATCGCGAAAGCCGTTTTCTTAATTTCTGTTCTGGATTTCTCCGGATTATTGATATACCCGGTTTCTGCAGGATCTTTCTCGTATTCAATTTTATACTCCGTTACATCAAACTCACTATTACCCGCAATGTTCAGGGAGCGGTAAGGATCTTCAATTATCTTTTTCCCGGACACCAGCATTTTATCGATGATTTTACCACCTGTATCATAACTGACCATCAAATAATAAGCGGGTGAATCTGTGATATTCTCCTCTCCTTCCGATACTTCATCGCTCACCGCATATATCAGGGTTTTAAATGCGTCTGTTTTCTTCACCAGCCCTACATAATAAAAGGAGCTGCCCACATCTCTTGAAAACTTTGAATCCCTCATTTCAGCTACATACATTTCAAAATCATAGGAAATGAAATTCTTGCCCAGGTTCCTTTGGTACGCGGTATCAATGGTTAAAGGGATGGGTAATGGCTTGAACTGATTGGCAAAAAGATTCCACTCCAGTTTTTCCGTATCGCCGGCGCCACTAAAGGCCTCCATTACTTCTGATTTAAAGCTGTAGTTTTCCCTGAAATATGCCAGGTCCGGATCCGACATAATGTTTTTCATGTTATTATACCCAAACTCAATGGCAGCCGTCAGGTTGTAACGGGTAGAATCAACATTTTGGGAGATGGAATAGGCACAGGCTTTATTATACAACAGTTTCGACAACGGCTTATAGTCCAGCAATTCCGCCATATCATAAGCACGAATAGCGTCCTTTACGTTACGGGTATCCAGCAAGGCGTTGCCCAGTTCGTAATAGCTTTTAGCCTGTGGTTGCAGTAATATAGACTTTGTAAATTTATCAATACTGCCTTTGGCATTTTTCTTATTCCGGTATATATCTATGCCTTTCAGAAATTCTTTTTCTGCAGCATTATTTTTACCGGACGCGTTGCCTGCTACCCACTTTACAGAGTCGGCATTATAAATACTGGATAAGCTGAGTTTTGCTGATTGACTGTCTTTATTCCCTGTTAAATGGCAGGAGGCTAACAGCGCAGAAAAAGCAAACAAAGGTACTAAGCGCATAAGGATAGGATTTGGGCGATAAAGATAGTGAAGAAAAACGGCGTTTTATCATCTTTACACAGGAAAACCGGCAATGCAAAGGCATCGCCGGTTTAACGTTATTGGCTGTAATTTTCACCGTAAAGGGTTCTCCTGTTTCGCGTTTATTGCGGATGAAACAGCATGGCAGTACACAAACAACTCTTGTGATTTTTGCCTGTCAGGATAGGATAGTTCACGCAACTTTTACAACCCTCCCAAAAGAGCGGGTCATTTGTAATCTGATCGTACGTCACCGGTTCGAAACCCAGTCTGGTGTTTAACTTCATGACTGCCAAACCGGTGGTGATACTAAATATTTTTGCAGTAGGATACTGCTCTCTGCTTAACTCGAATATTTTACTTTTAATGGCGGCAGCTACTTTCAGTCCACGAAAGGCCGGTGCTACAATTAATCCGCTGTTGGATACGAAGTGGCCTTCTTCCCATGACTGTATGTAGGAAAATCCTGCCCAGATACCGTCTGCCGTAAAGGCGATTACCGCTTTCCCTTCCAGGATCTTTTTCCTGATAGCGGCTGGATCTCTTTTGGCGATACCTGTACCCCTTGCTTTGGCAGATGCTTCCATCTCCGCCACTATGGGTAGTGCAAAATCAACGTCCATGGCCGTAGCCAGTCTGACGACAATTTCTTCATCTGTTTCCATTACCTGTAAGTTGATGTTGTATGTAAAGAGGATATAATGAATCTGGAATAAGAGAATACATCCGGATTCTGCTCACGGCGTCTGCCAGTGGAATGCTGCAGAGTACCGGTAAAAAAACACGGGTGATCGCTTCTCTCACCACGGCATTGCCCCGCTCATATAATTTACCTGCCAGCTGCAAACATTTGCCTGCTACCTGGAAGTTTTGCTCCCTCAGCTGCCTGTCAGTGTATTCACTCAGGCAACTAACGGTATCGTATATATGAAATATAGCGGGAAACTGGTGTAATGCTTTTCTTAATGCCGGTATTGTGTCTTCAATACAGGCCGGTACTTCATATTGATTAATCATGGGTCATCGTTTTACACTTTGTGTAATATTTCAGCAAGAATAGAAATCGTAATAACGCCGATAGCTATATAGTACATCGCTTTATGATTAGGCACCGGCGGCTTTGGATAGGCTCGCATTGTTGTTACATTTCTTAGTATATGCCAAATGCTATTCCATATTCCGCGCAAGGAATGTTAAAACTTAGTATGGGTAAGGGTTTGCAAAGAAAATGTTAAAGCCCGGCCCTGGAAAAAACAGGAAAAAGCCTTCCGTTTCTGAAGGGTATTTTCAGAAATGGAAAGTCAGGAGTGATAGCCAAACCAGTTCAGCAGGATAAACCGTTGGTGGCTATCATTAGCGGCAGCCTTACTGCGCTTCATTTCCGCTCGTTCGCCCAATAAAAAAGAGGTTATCTCAACAGTTGAGATAACCTCTTTCTTCTATCAGGAAGTCGTTTTTTTATGCTACGGGTGATGCCACGTTTTCCCGGGAAATGGCCGGGGATTTTATTTTCTTTTTCTTCTTCCGGGTTCTGTTGATCCACATAATAGTACCCGTAGTTGGAAATATGACACCCAGCAGGGCCACGAACAGGGCTAATATTTTAGAGGGCATACCAAAAATAGCACCTGTATGCAGGGGCTTAATAGTACCCCGAATCTTTTGTCCGAGGTTTCTTTGCGCAAATGTTTGTGACTGCAGCACCTTGCCGCTGAACTGGTCCAGGTAATAAGTGGTAGTAGCTGCCTCCTGGAATGCGCTGGCAGGGAGCAGTGTTACCATAAAAGAAGCGGTACTGTCCTTCGGCGCCGAAAGGGTATAGAAAATGGCATCAGGCACGCTTTGTCTGACTGTAGCCAATGCGGTTTCATAAGAAATGTGTTTACTTTCCGACACTACTGCTGGCGCAGATACCGGCGCCGCCATGGGCTTGGGAGAAGTACCCAGCATGGCATACAGTCCGTTGCTGAACCACTCATATGACCAGGTTAAACCGGTAAAAGCCGATACAAAGAGGAATATAGCCGCATAAAAGCCCAGCACTACGTGCAGATCATGGTTGAGGCGTTTCCACCCTCCGTCCCACTTCACTTTTATACGTTGCTTAAAAATATTACGTGTTTTCGGCCACCATAATATAATACCGGTAATCAGAATAAATACAAATATCAGGGTACTGGCGCCAGTAATAACTTTACCGGTAGGACCTGCCAACAGCCAACGGTGCAGGGAAAATATCTGGTAATAAAATGTTTGCTGATAACTGTATAACTCCACCACTTTTCCGGTGTAAGGGTTTACAAAAGCGGTGCGGCCACCTTTTTCCTTTTTAGGAGCGCCTTTTTCAGGGCCTGCTGGTTTGTCCTTCTTTTCTGATCGGGACACTGCTTTCACATCTCCTTGGGCATTTTCTTTGGCCTCCGCTCTTCCTTTCCCTTCTTTCTTTCCGCCTTTTTTGCCTTCTTCCAGCAGTACCTGCAGGGTCCGGGTAGGATCTGCAAATACCTGTATACGGGAAATGCCAGCGCCTGGCACCTGTTGTTTTACCATTTCAGCCACCTTGTCCAGTGGTAGGCGTTCTCCGGACGGCTGAATATAATAACGGCCCGGGTTAAATGCTTCTGTTAACTCTTTCTCAAATACCAGTAATGCGCCGGTTAGGCAGCTGATAGTGATTACCAGGCCTGCAGCAAGGCCGAGGTATAAGTGAATGCGTCTAAAAAAAACTTTCATATTCAAACTGGTCGTAGCCTCAAAGAAACTACACGCGCGGGGTATTATACGAGCGAAAAGGGAAAAAGATTTATCTAATGCGGAATTTTTTGGGGTAGAGGAGGTTGGTATCCGGTGGACGTTCTATTGGCAAGGCATCGAAAATACACGCTGGTGGCCATTCTTTCATAAAAAAGGTGCAAAGGAAACCTTCCTTTGCACCCTATTCACGAAATATATTACATCAGGCCTCCCAGCATACCGCCGGCAGCGTTCTTCATTTCTGCTTCCCAGGAGTTTTCAGCATCTTTCAGCGCACGGTTCAATGCGGTGAGCAGTAAATCTTCCATTTCTTCCTTGTTTTCCGGTGTAAAAAGATGCGCCGCAATATCAATACTTTTTACCTGACGGTTACCGTCTACGGTTACCTTCACGGCACCATCTCCGGCCTCTCCGGATAAAGTTACTGTAGCCAAACGCTCTTTGCCTTCCTGCATTTTTTGCTTGATCTGCGTCAGCTTTCCAAATAAATCACCAAACATGTTTCGTGTGTTTTAAGAACGGCAAATATAATATTTTCCGCCTTCGGCAGAAGAAATTGTCTGGTTTACCGGGAAACCAGCATACCGGAAAAGCATTATTAATATTTAACATACAGAACAGCGCAAGGAACAATTACGTATCTTACTGGCAGGTAACAGTATTATCAAATAATGGAGACAAAAGTTTGTATTATAGGCGCAGGACCAGGAGGCGCTACCGCTGCCCTTCAACTCGCGCAGCTTGGCATTGAATGCATCGTTGTAGATAAAGCCGTATTTCCCAGAGACAAAGTATGTGGAGACGGACTAAGTGGCAAGGTATTAACACTGCTGGAACGCATCGACAAAGGCATCGGAGAACGTTTACAACAAGCCATGTTCAAAATGGACAGCTGGGGCGTCACCTTTGTAGCGCCTAACCGTATCGGTATGGACATCCCCTACCGCCCGAATTATCAGGAAGACATGGGCAATCCACGCGGATTTGTGTGCAAACGCATTGACTTCGATAATTTCCTGGTAGAAGAACTGAAGCGCCGCTCCGAAATTCGTTTATTCGAAGGGGTTAGCATTGATAAATATGAACTGAAAGCAGATGGCTACCATCTGTCCAGCAAAGACGGCTCTTTCCAGGTAAAAGCGGATATCGTTATTGTAGCCAACGGCGCCCATTCCGGCTTCACAAAAGATGTAGCCGGCATTAAAATGGAACCGGAACATTATGTAGCCGGTATCCGTGCCTATTATAAAGGCATCACCGGTTTGCACCAGGACAATTTCATAGAGCTGCACTTCCTGAAAAATATGCTCCCCGGCTATCTGTGGATATTCCCCCTCCCCAATGGAGAAGCCAATGTGGGCGTAGGTATGCTCAGTAATTCCGCCCGTAATAAGAAGGTAAACCTGAAACAACTCATGCTGGATACTCTCGCCACAGATCCTACCATGAAAGATCGCTTTGCCAACGCAGAGCTGGTAGGTCCTATCGATGGTTATGGTCTCCCGCTGGGTAGCAAAAAAAGAAAATTACATGGCGAACGCTATATGCTCGTCGGAGATGCCGGCTACCTCATAGATCCTTTTACAGGAGAAGGTATCGGCAACGCCCTTTATTCTGGCAGAATAGCCGCCCAGCAGGCCGCTGCTGCTATTGCCGCCAACGATTATTCCGACCAGTTCTTTAATGCATACGATGAAAACGTATACCGCATCCTGGGACCGGAACTACAGGTAAGCACCAAGCTGCAGAAACTGATCAAATACCCATGGCTGTTTAATATGCTCATGAAAATGGGATCCCGTAACAAACAACTGAAGGATCTGATGTCCTGTATGTTCCATGAAGTAGATCTGCGTAAGAAACTGGGCCAACCCATGTTCTATGTAAAATTGTTATTTAACAGATAAAGCATTTCCTGCTGTGAAATTTTTAAGCCAATTATCCATCATCGTATTCACCTCACTTACCATGAGTGCACAAATACATCCGGCGGCAGCCACCCGTTTAACACCTGAAATCGCCAATAAACTGGCGGAGCTGCCACTGAAATGCCTGGACCTGGAATTTCCTTATAAAACAGGAATTGTATTTACCGATAGCTCACTGCTTACCGCTCCTAAAAATTATCATCCGGCCTTTTTTGGTTGCTTCGACTGGCATAGCAGCGTGCATGGCCACTGGATGCTCGTACGCCTCCTGAAATCCTACCCGGACCTGGCCAAAGCCAGTACCATCAGAAGTAAACTGGCCGCACATCTATCTGCCGAAAACATAAAAATTGAACAACAACTGTTCAGCAGCGCCGACAATAAAAGCTTTGAACGTATCTATGGCTGGAGCTGGCTCCTGCAACTGCAAAATGAATTGCTCACCTGGAACGATCCTTTGGGCAAAGAAATGAGCGGACATCTGCAGCCACTGGCCACCCAGTTTTCTACTGCTTACATTCAGTTTTTGGATAAAATCATGTACCCTATCCGGGTGGGTGAACATACCAATCTCGCATTCGGATTATGCCTGGCCTGGGATTACGCCATTACCGCAAAAGATGCGGCCCTTCAGAAAGCCATACACGATGCCGCTATGCGCTTTTATGCGGCCGACAAAAATGCACCCGTTACCTGGGAACCAGGTGGATACGATTTCCTGTCGCCCAGCCTGGAAGAAGCAGACCTCATGCGCCGTGTAATGCCCGAAGCCGACTACCGGAAATGGCTATACGCGTTTCTGCCCGGCTTGTTCGAAAACAAGATAAGTATTCTGCAGGTAGCACAGGTGAAAGACCGCACAGACGGCAAACTCGTTCACCTGGATGGCCTCAACCTCAGTCGCACCTGGTGCCTGGAAGCCATCGCAGAGCATGGCGGCAAAAATAAAGCAGCCATTCAACAACTGGCACATCAGCACATGGAAGCCGGACTGCAACAGGTTTTCAGCGGCAACTATGCCGGAGAACACTGGCTGGCCTCTTTTGCTGTTTATATGCTAACTATCGGAAAACAACCGTAATTTCATCACCGTAATTTATTGTCCCTACATAAAGCTATAGTTTAGTTTGTCCGCAAGGAATATCAACCACGCTGTTATGCGCCCTACTATAACCCTCGCCTTGAAATCTGTATTGTCAATACTATTGATGGTATCGTCTTTCATCGCAGCCGCTCAGAAAGTGAACACCAGCCCTACTCCGGCATGGCTGGTACCTTATACCCCGGACCTTACTAAAAAACCCAATGCTAAAAATATCAGCGATGGATATTATCTGCTGCTGCTGGAAGAACAAAGACAGGTAGAGCTGAAAAGTAATTACCAACACTTTATCCGTCAGATTATTTCAGAAGCGGGCATTCAAAATGGATCGGAGATCTCGGTAGACTACGATCCACAATACGAAAAACTCTCCTTTCATAAGATAGTGATTCACCGGGATGGAAAAGAAATAAACCTGTTGCCAGGTGCTGCATTCAAACTGCTGCAAAAAGAACAGGACCTCTCCAGGTTCATCTATAGTGGCACTTATACCGCTTATCTTATCCTCGAAGATGTGAGAAAAGGAGATCAGATTGAATACGCCTATTCTATCACGGGCGACAATCCCATCTTCAATGGGAAACTCGATAGCCGTATTTATTTTGTGGCCTATGAACCCATTGTTAACTATTACAAAAACCTGATCGTAAGCCCGCAAAGGCCCATCCGGTTTAAATTATATAATAACGCATCTGCTCCCATTCAAAAAAACTGGAATGGACTACAAGTATATGAATGGAATAGTGTAGAGGTAAGGGAAGCAGACAACAGTAACTACGTTCCATCCTGGTACAATCCATTTACCCGTGTACAGGTAAGTGAATACACCTCATGGAAGGAAGTGGCCGACTGGGCCAGGAAAATAAATACCGTGCCCGCCCCAGGCCCGGCATTGACACATAAAATTGCTGCCTTCAAAAAAGCAGCCAATGGCGATAAAAATGCCTATCTGTTGCAGGCGTTGCGATTTGTACAGGATGATATCCGGTATATGGGCATTGAAATGGGAGAATATTCACATCGTCCCAACGTGCCTGACAGGGTACTGACACAGCGTTTCGGTGACTGTAAAGACAAAGCCCTGCTGCTCTGTACCATCCTGCGCGCCAACGATATTGCTGCCAGCATGGCTTATGTGAATACGGATGGCAAAGGCGTGGTAAGTGAAATGCTCCCCTCCCCAAATGCCTTTAACCATGCCATTGTACATGTAGTTCTTGATAAGAAGGTGTATTGGCTGGATGGTACCATGTCCTACCAGCGGGGCAATCTGGCCGATTTCTGTGAACCGGACTACCAACGCGCACTGGTTATTACTGATACCACTACGCAGCTCACTTCTATCGTTCCAGTCACCCGCGGACGTATTGTTGTTCATGAAACCTTTACCCTGCCTGACAATGAAAATAAAGATGGCAGCCTGGAAGTAATGACAGCCTATCACCGGGATGAGGCGGATGCACAACGTGCAGATCTCGCCGGTACCAGCATGAAGGATAAAGAAAAGTCGTATCTCAGCTATTATAAAAAATTATATGGAGATGTGACCATCAGGGATTCTATCACCACCCAGGATTCAAGTACCGTCAATACTATACGCATCAGGGAAAGCTACCTGATACACCGCATGTGGAAAAGAGATAGTCTTACCAATAAGTTGCAGTTCTCCACCAGCGCACAGTCTTTCTATGATATACTGTCGTATGTGTCTGACGAACAGCGGAAACTACCGGTCAGCCTTCGTTATCCGTATGACCTGGACTATAAAATCATTATGCATACGCCCATTGAATGGTCGCTGGATCAAACACCGGTGCACATTCAGAATGAATATTATGCCTTTGATTATACCGCTTCAAAAAGTGGTGCCCTGATAACACTGTCTTACCAGTTTAAATCCTTCAGTGATCATGTACCAGTAAAGTTCATGTCACAGTACGTAAAAGACCTGAAGAGGATGAATGAAGTCACTTCGCTGGATCTTAGCTGGAAACCGGATAATCCCCCCGTGTATCGTCCCGCAATACCCGGTAACTGGCTGGCCATTGCATTGGCCGTATTATTCACCGCCGCATTTGCGTACCTGGCAAGCGTTTACTACAAACGGTCTGTATGGCCGGTAAGAGATGCGCCGGAATCCATGCCTATCGGCGGAGGGCTTGCATTGCTGGCTATAGGACTGGTGTTTAGCCCTTTGGGAGAATTTGTAGGTGTTTGTAAAATGGCGGTATTCGATTATAGCTTCTGGGTAACTGCTTCCACCCGAAAAGACCTGGGAAACGTAACCCTGGTACAGCTTTTCCTGATTATGGAAATGGTGGTAAATGTGTTTCTGCTTACTTACAGTGTATTGCTGGCCGTATTATTTTTTAACAGAAGAGACACTTTTCCATTTGCACTCGCCACCTATTATTTTATCTCTACTATTTTTATTTATGCAGATAATTCCATCAACAACTACTACTTCAACACCCATCAGCCAGACAGTATTTTCAGCTTAAACAGCATTCTCTGGCCACTATTACGCATGGCTATCTGGGTGCCCTATCTACTAACTTCAGAAAGAGCAAAAACCACTTTTGTAATGCCGTACCAGGCAGAAAGAGAGCATTAAATATTATTGACGTATTTCCGTACTGTGGCCAGGTTCACGATGTATACCAGTCCAAGCACCAGCGCAATGCCCGCAAACACAGGTACGCCCGGCCAACGGCTGACCTCCATCTGATGAGTAGCCAGTTCCGCAGCTGCCCAGTATTGCAAACCCGCTACCAGCAAAAGCGACAGGATACCTATAACAATATATAAAGGCACAAATTGCTTCAGCAGATATCGCTGTAGTTGTTTCGGCGCCGTGCCCAATATTACCAGCAACTGAATTTCCCGCTTGCAGGAGGCAATGACCAGCTGGATAAACATGCTGAATACCAGCAGCGCAAAGAACAACAATATCAGTCCGAAGAACCCTACTACAGATACAATGGTTTGCACAATCATCCTGGTTTTACTGAACTTCAGCTTATCCTGATTGGTGGTGTAGCCGTTGTCTTCCAGAAACTTTACCAGTGCAGGATTAGACGGATCTGGTGTTTTAATGATTACCCTGGAAGTGCCAACATTAGTAGCCATTCCATATTTTTCATTGGCCCACGACATAAAGGAGGCTGGCACCAGGAAGGAGGAGATGCGATCGGAAAAACCC
Source organism: Chitinophaga sp. RAB17 (assembly GCF_052114225.1). Classification (NCBI taxonomy): domain Bacteria; kingdom Pseudomonadati; phylum Bacteroidota; class Chitinophagia; order Chitinophagales; family Chitinophagaceae; genus Chitinophaga; species Chitinophaga sp. RAB17. Next base: position 94,176 of record NZ_JBFREI010000019.1, read on the forward strand.
ACTATATGGCCCATGAACTGATCAGCAACCTGGTTATTGGAAATGCTTACCTGTAAGGGCAGCGCCTTCACCGTTTCCTGGGAAATCTGTGGCAGGTCCTGGCTTAAGGAAAAACCAAAATTATAGAGGTTCAGAAAGTCGTTGGGTAAGATAATCGGAATGGTGCGGTCGCCGTTGCTCCATTTCCAGTCTTCGTTTTTCACATCTAAAAAGCTATCCGGCACTGCTTCAAAAAACATATCAGTTGCAAAGTGCAGATCACCCGGGGCTTGTATGACTACTTTGTACTGGCTGGAGGTAACTAACCCAAAGGCCTGTACGAAAGGTTGTTTTTTTATATTGACAATTTCTTCGGGGGTAAAAATGCTTTTGGCAGATTGTCCCATCATCGCGTTGGTGATGGTTTTGTTGATCACCAGGAAATCGGCTGTTTCATTCTGGTTTTTGGTGCTGTAAAGCAGTTGGCTGAAGTTGGTATGAGCCTGGATAGCAATCAGGATCAGCAGCATCGCGATGCCCAGTCCAACCGCTGCCATCAGAAAGCGGGTTTTACCTACACCGGTTTGAATGATCTTCTTAAGTAAGTCGAAAAAAGGACGCATGAAACAACATTAAAGATGGAAATGCACATCATAAGTGAAGTGCTGGTCATTATCCAGGTCTGTTAAAATGAACCCGGCATTGCGGGCTTTACATTCATCGGCAATCAGTGCAGCAGCGCGCTGTGTATTTTCTTCATCCAGGTGGCTGAAGGGTTCGTCCATCAGCAGCCATTGAAAAGGTTGTACCAGTGCCCTGATAATGGCAATCCGCTGCCGCTCGCCATAGGAAAGGGTTTTACCACTCTGCTCCAGTATATGCGATACATTGAGTCGTGCTGCCATTTCCTCGATCTTTTCGGCCGGATAGTATGGTTTGGGCTGCATTACTCTTTTTAAAGTAACATTTTCACGGGCGGTGAGTTGTTCAAACAGGCGAAGGTCCTGGAATATGACGCTCACCTCCTGCTGCCGCATCAGTGCAATCTCGTTTTTACTGTATGCCTGCCAGGGCTGTCCGTTTACCTGTACTTTTCCGGTATAGTCATAACGGATATGATACAGGTAGTGGATCAGGGTAGTTTTGCCGGTGCCTGATGGCGCTTTTATTTTTACAAAACTGCCTGGTTTAAAAGTCACGTCCTGGTTCCAGATGTCCGATGACCGTTGCCGGAGCTTATCCTGCAAGGGTATGGGCATGAGCTGATTGAGCTGAATCTGCATAGTGGCATTTACTGTTAACGAAAGCGAATATAAATGATAAATTTCACGCAGAGGTGCAAAGAAAACAAGGGCGCAGAGGAATATCCCCTGCGCCCTTGTGTATAAGTAGGATCTGAATTAATGAGCTGTTACAGTAGTATCTACTGGTGCAGCAAAGAGGCTGTCTTCATAAGCCTTTTCCTTTGCTTTCTTTGCCTGCATTACTTTCGCTGCTTCTGTACCAAAATTAACCAGTTGCACAAGGCTGTTCTGATCTTTATTTTTAAAGGTCAGTACCGCTTCTGCATGCTGTACATCACCGCCCTCGCTTTTGCTTACTACGGTAAAGTCTTTGAACAGTTCTTTTACTTTCTTGGATACATTTTTTTCATCTGCATCCATTTTTTCTTCCGGAATAATGGCGGTCACCTTTTCAAGGTTTATATAGCCACCCAGCATGCTTCCTTTTACTTTGCTTTCAATGCCTTCCGGTAATTTGATGCTGCCTTTGCCGGCCAGGTATTGCTGTAACAATACGCTGTCGGAACCTACCGTTACAAATTTCTCTGTGATGGAGAATGGAGGCATGGTAGCAGCAGCCATTGGGTTTACAGTTACGTAGTGGTCACCTTCGCGGGCAAACACTTCCTTCAGCATAGGAGAAGTCATTACTTTATTGAAAGCATCCTTATTTCCAACTTTCAGGCTGAAGATCCATTTAGCAGAAGGGTTTTCAGTGAATTCGCCAGGGAAGTATTCTGATTCTTTCTTGGTGATTGCAAAATCAGAAGCAACATATACCAGCTGACCTTCAAAAGCATTCAGGATATCGTCCATAGTTAAGCCGGATTTACCGGTAATAGCCATGTTTACGATACCGTCCATGCCAGTAGCTTTAATAATTTCGCCGATCATGCGGAAGTCGAAAGCATAGGAAACGAAACCGGTCACGTTTTCTGAAGGATATTTCTTCAGCATGTCCATATCGATTTCTTTTTTGCCGTATTTCTTATAGATAGCGGCAATTTCTTTACCCATGTAAGTATTCCCGTTAAACAGAATTTTACCGTTCTCAAAGTCAACGGTACCGGTGTAATAAGTGCCTTCCATCAGTTTCTTCACATTGGCAGGGATCATAGTAAACTGGCCGCTGTTATAGATAGCTTCCGGGTTTACAAAGATACCTGCGTCTGCATCTTCTTTCAGCAATTTGGCAAAAGGCTCTATAGAACCGGCAGATTCTTCTTTTTTCAGGTGGAAGAGGTGATCTACTTCTGCTACCCATGTTTTTATTTCTGCATCGTCATCAGTAGTTCTCAGGGCTGCTGGTGCAGCTACAGCGCTATCAGCAGCTTCTTCCGGAGCATCCGGCGTTGGGATAGTATTACCTGGAGCGTACTGCTGCAGGCTATTAGGGTCTACAGCACTTACGTAGATCACGGTAGATTTATTCCAGCCGATCACTGCATGTTGCTTGGACTCCCAGATATATTTAAAATCATTTTGTGTTTTCAGGGAGAAGTTAGCTACCGTCTTTTTGAGATAGGCCTCAAATTTGTCGGCATCTTTCAAACTGGCAGTAGCAGCCACATAGGATTTGTGGTCGGCGGGCTGTCCCTGGAAAACGAAGGATGCAAAGAAATGGCTTTGCAGGTCGATACCGGAATTTTCGGCATCTTTCCAGGCTTTCATCATTTCATTGGCGGTGTCTTTGCTTTGTGCTGCATCAAACAGTTTATCCATGGTAATACCATTGGTCACCAGTTTGGTAGTCAGTTGTTTGGCATTCAGGTCTATTACCAGGCCAGCCGTTTTTGGAATATACCGGCTCTCATCAGGGGTTTTAGAGCAGGAGGACAGAATAACGGCTGCGGCTACAGCAGTTAACAACACTTTGGAAATTGTTCTTTTCATAAAAGCTATAAAAATTAAAGAAAATGATTCGGAGCAACACTCATCAACAATACATTCCCACTATCGTGGTATTTCATTCGTGCAAAAGTACGTATATTTTTGTAGCGCATATGTCTGATTTTTCCCTGCAACATACAATAATTCAATACTGATTAAGTTTATACCTTTGCTACTAACTATGAAACTATTACTAAATACCATAGAAAAACCATTATGTTCCTGATTATGTTACAATACATACGGCCCGTTGCGGCTGTAGAACACTTCATGGAGGCGCATACCGCCTTCCTGCAGAAGCACTACGAAAGTGGTCAATTCATCTTATCGGGTCGAAGAAAGCCCAAATCCGGTGCTGTTATTCTTTGTAACGTTTCGAGCCGCAGGGAGGTAGAAGAGATCATGAGTGAAGATCCACTGGAAAAATACCAGCTGGCGCTTTACGAGATCATTGAATTTGAGCCAACAATGTATGCCAACACGCTGAAGAAATAGTCTTTCCGCCTTGTAATGCCTTGCCAACCGCTTATGCTTCTTTATTTCCGGATCATCACTTCATAAAGTAAATGACCTTCGTCAGCCATTTGCTACTGTCCTTTTCTTTGCCCGGATCTGTTACATACATCTCTATTGTGGGTGGGATTATTTTCCTTCCTTTATCTGTAATAAATTTTTGAATGGCCACATGTGCGTTGGCTATTTTGCTGTAAGGGCCATAATAGTCCGCATATGCAGCCTGTGCTGCCGGCAGTGTAATGATTTCATAGCCGCTGGCTGCTTTGCTGCCTTCCGGAACCGGTATAGCCGCCGCCATATCTGTTTGCTGTAGTTTCCGGTCCCAGGTAAAAAAGATGCCGCAGGGTACGCCTGGCTGCAATTTGGCTGCTGTGGCCGCATTATAGATCGTTTCCAGGTTTTTACGATAATAGTCGGTAATCCTGCTCATCTGAATGGTTTTTCGTACAGCCGCATACGTGGTTGCAGGATAATTCATTTCCTTTACCATTACATCAATACCGTTAGGGGTACCCGGTCCTTTCACCTCTGCTTCCGCCATACTCTTCAGATTACTGAGGCCATGGTGAAAATCCTTCTCCAGTGCGCCTTTCATAAAAAGTGACATCACATTTTGCGGGCGTTTGTAGCGGGTATCAAATCCCCAGGTAACTTTGGTTTTGCCGGCAGCCTCCGATAAATTAAAAAACACATCCGATTCAGATGCGAAAGGAGTAATGAATGTAAGTTTCTGGGTAACAGACTTATAGGTATCCATGGATAGATGCTGTAACCTCCCCTCCCCGATTTTACTGCCTTTCCAGGAATCGGTAGCTCCAATAGTACCATCATCACCGGTAACAGTAAACCTGGCGGTGGAATCCATCTGTTTCCAGCTATTCCACTCATTAAATTTTTCGAATCTGACAATGTCATTCCATACGATAGACGCGGGAGCATTGATTTCTACGGTGCGCTCCACATGCATTGTGGTGGGCGCGAAAAAGATCAACACGAGTGCTATGAACAGGATGATTCCTATGATCCAGGCGAGTGTTTTAAGTACTTTCATGACTGTCGGGGGTTGATGATAATAAAAATACATCTTTTTATTGTTCAACCGACAGATCACGTTGGCAATCAGATAGAAGAATGTTGGCTACTCGTACTCTTTATCGTTGGCTTTGTCCTGTTGATACTGCTCGTCTGCTTCCTGTGCTTTTTCGAAGTCAAGGATAACAGAGTTAATGCAATAACGAAGTCCTGTTGGGGGTGGTCCATCATCGAAAACATGTCCGAGGTGCGATTTGCAGCGACCACATAAAACCTCTGTCCGATGCATGCCATGTGAATTGTCCGGCGCGTAAATGACACTGGTTTTGGTAAGTGGCTGAAAAAAGCTGGGCCATCCGCAACTGCTTTCGAATTTGGCATCCGAAACAAATAAAGGATTGCCACAGGCTGCACAGTAGTAACTACCATGTTCTTTGCTGTTCCAATATTTTCCGGTAAACGCCCACTCTGTTCCCTTTTCCCTGGCAATGTTAAAAACATCCTTTGGTAGTACTTCCTTCCATTCCTCGTCTGTAAGATTTACTTTACTGGCATCTGTACGGGAGTAAATTCCTCCCTTCTTTTTTCCATCTTCCATTGATTTCTTTTTTTCGCCGTTTTACGGGTAAGTACGGTTGGTCACCCTGATAGAGATCTTCAAAATTATTCGATTCCATAGGTACATATGTAAAGTTTTGATTCGTTAACTTCTCATTAACACTATCATTGTGATTCAGTCAGTCTGTTGCTTCCTTAATTTTTTCTCTATTTAAATTACGTATGAACAAGCATAATGGATTGTTATTTCCTGCAAATCAAGGGCCTATTTCACAAAACAGTTAGTTTTTTGTTTAAAACTGTCTGATAATCACCGATGAGCAACTGCATTTAAATTGTTAACTTTACAGCAAAAGGCTAGTAAGTGGCGGATATCATCAATTTATTACCAGACAATATAGCGAACCAGATAGCTGCAGGAGAAGTGATACAAAGACCGGCATCGGCGGTAAAGGAATTACTGGAAAATGCAGTGGATGCAGGCGCTACCGAGATTCAGCTGATCATAAAAGATGCAGGCAAGGAGTTAGTGCAGGTAATTGATAATGGCGGCGGTATGAGCGAAACGGATGCCCGGATGTGCTTTGAACGCCATGCTACCTCAAAAATACAATCCATAGACGATCTTTTCCAGATCACGACCATGGGATTCAGGGGTGAAGCCCTGGCCTCCATTGCAGCCGTGGCCCAGGTTGAACTCAAAACCCGTAAAAAAGGCGCCGATGTTGGCTCCTACGTGGAAATCGATAATAGCTTCGTAAAAAAGCAGGAACCCTGCCAAACAGCAGAAGGTACCAGCATTGCGATGAAAAACCTGTTCTTCAATGTGCCCGCCCGCAGAAACTTCCTGAAAAGCAATGCGGCAGAAATGAGGCATATCGTAGACGAGTTCATTCGCGTGGCCATGTCTTTCCCCCAACTGCAGTTTTCACTCACCAGCAATAATCAACAGCTGTTCCACCTGGACAAAGGATCGCTTAAACAGCGTATCGTGGCCATCCTGGGACAACATTATAACGCCCGTCTTGTTAGCGTAAAGGAAACTACCGACTACATGAATGTGTACGGATTTGTAGGAAAACCCGAAACTGCCAAGAAAACAAGAGGCGATCAGTTCTTTTTCGTCAATAACCGCTTTATCAAAAGCTCCTACCTGAACCATGCTGTCATGAATGCGTTTGCGGATATTATCCCGGCAGACGGATTCCCCCTGTATGTACTGTTTATTGACGTAAACCCTGAACACGTCGACATCAACGTACATCCTACCAAACAGGAAATCAAGTTCGATGACGAAAAGCTGATGTATGCCTTTGTACAATCCGCTGTGAAACACTCACTGGCCCAGTTCAGCATCACCGCGACCCTGGACTTTGACCTGGATCCCAGTATCCAGGCCCTGGACGCAGTAAGCAAACCATTTACCGCACAGCAACAGAACGAGTCTACCCTGAGCCCCCTGTATAAATCCTTTACACAGGCGAACCAGGCACACATGATCGATAAAAGCAGCAACAGCAGCAACCTGAAGCACTGGAAAGACTTATACGAAACCAACAGTAACGACAGCTACACCACCAGCACCTATACTGCCGAACAGGAGCCTGAAACACGCCCTGCTGTTACTTACGAAAGTCAACCCCACGCTACCGCTTCCGTTATTGATGAACGCTGGCAGGATACCGCCACTGATCAGAAAGTGCCGGTACAGATCCAACAACAATACATTTTGTCCCAGATAAAATCTGGCTTCATATTAATAGATCAACAGGCAGCACATGAAAGGATCCTGTATGAACGCTACCAGCGCGCCTTACTCGAAACTCCCATGGCTACCCAGCAAAGCCTCTTCCCTCAAACCCTGCAACTGCCTCCCGCAGATGCAGCCCTGGTAAGCGAAATGCTGGGAGATCTCCAGACCCTGGGCTACGACCTGGAACCATTTGGTAATAATACCTTCATTGTTCGCGGTACTCCTGCAGACATCCAGAATGGTAACAACCAGGCTACCATCGAAAACCTGCTGGAACAATTCAAAAATTTCAGCCATGAGCTGAAAGTAAATACCCGCGAGCAGTTGATCCGCTCTATGGCACGTAACAACGCCATCCCTGCCGGTAAAATACTGGCTGCCCGCGAAATGCAGAACATTATCGATGAACTGTTTGCCTGCAGCATGCCCAATGTGGCGCCAGGCGGCAAATTCACCTTCATATCATTCAAACTCACTGATCTGGCCCGCATGTTTGAACGCGGGAACTAGACCCGAGGTTTTGTCTTAGAGCAGGATTATACTGATTTTGATGATTTTGTTTTAAGATTTTATAAGATAAAAAGAGATTAGCGAAGGTGACCATGTAAGATGATCACCTTCGCTAATCTCTTTTTATCTTATAAAATCTTAAAACAAAATCATCAAAATCAGTATAATCC
>NZ_JBFREI010000020.1:0-101681 GCF_052114225.1 Chitinophaga sp. RAB17
TTCGCTGCGTCTCTAATGGTAGCACCATTCAGCAGCAGGTTAGCACCAATTGTGATGCCATCCATATCCAGATCTCCGTTCTGAACAGTGTACCTGAAGGATAAATCCTGTGTACCGGCGCCTCCAGTATAAACCGCTGAAACATTTGTTCCGCCTATATTTACACTGATGGATGGCACACCGCCTGTAGTATTGATGAGCACATTTTCACTGTACGTCACTATAAAGGTCAACACACTGCCAGCTTTATAATAACCATTCGCAGGCACAATTACCTGTGTAACTACTGGTGCCGTGATATCTGCAGTAATACTAATGGTGTTACTGGCAGTGTTCCCGTTGTTGCCAATATTCACGGCTACATCTGCAGGCAATGAAATACCAACAGCCCCATTGGCTGTTGGCGTTATATCAATGGTATAGGTAATGTTGTCGGTAGTTTGCAGCGTAGCAGCACTCGCATTGGCTAATGCAAAGTCTGCTACGGTAAGACCAGTTACCGCTTCGCTGAAGACAGCAGTTACCGTAAACGGTGCGTTCACAACGGCAGCGGCAGCGGTAGACAGCGTTACTGTTGGATGCGCCGTATTCACAAATATCCTGGTGGTGTTGGCAATATTATTCAAAGCAGTCAGCGCATTATTGCCAACAGCATCTCTAATAGTACCTCCATTCATGACCATGCCATTATTTAGAACGATGCCATCCATATCCATATCTCCATTCTGCACCGTATAGCTAAAGGATAACACCTGCGTACCAGAACCATTGGTATAAACTGCCGGAACCGTTATGCCACCAATATTTATCCCTATGGCTGGCTGGCCAAGGGTAGTATTTACCACCACATTCTCACTGTATTGCAATGCAAAGGTTAATGTGTTCCCGGCCTTATAGTAGCCATTGGCGGGTACACTTACCAGCGTAATTACCGGTGCGGTTTTATCCGCAATTACGCTGAGCGTGTTACTGGCGGTATTGCCGTTATCACCAATGTTAATGGCTGCATCTGCCGGCAACAGAACACTGACAGCACCGTCTGTAGTGGGAGTTACGGAGAAAGTATACGTGATATTATTTGTCGTCTGAAAATTGCTGACCGTGCCATTGGTAACGGTGAAATCTGCCGCAACAAGACCAGTCACTACTTCCGTGAAAGTCGCCGTAACAGGGAATGGCCCACTAACACCTGGGCCTGCGGTGGTAGATAACACAACATCCGGATGCACGGTATTTATAAATATGCCACTTGCATCCACATTGCCGGGGAAAATCGGGTTCACATCATTACCCGCAATATCCCGGATGGTGGCGCCCGCACCTAATGAAATGGCTGGGCCAATTGAAATACCATCTACATCCATATCTCCATCCTGTATCACATAGCTGAATGTCAGCGCATTGGTACCGGAACCGCTTACATATTCAACCGGAACGGTTGCTGCGTCCATATTAATAGCCATCAGCGGAATACCATTGGTGGTATTCACGATCACGTTTTCATCAAAGTGAACAACGAAACTCAACGTCTTCGTGGCATTATAATATCCATTGGCAGGGATATCTACCTGCGTCACTTTAGGCTGCTTAAAGTCGGCAGTCACAGTAATTTGATTCGATGCCGTGTTACCGTTTTGCCCCGCATTCACCGCTGCATCTGCAGCAACTGATATACTTACAGGCCCGTTTGTCATCGGCGAAATATCTATCGTATAGGTAATATTGTCTGTTGTTTGTGGCGCATCTGCCGTCGCATTCACCAAATTGAAACCCGCTGCCGTGAGTCCCGTTACCGGTTCGCTGAAAACAGCGGTTATGGTAAATGTACTGTTCAGTATCGCCGGAGCGGTGGTTGATAATGTTACAGTGGGATGTGTTGTGTTGACCAATACTCCGCTGGTAGGGGCGACATTTTGCAGTGTAAGCGCAGCATTATTGCCAGCTGCATCGCTGATCACCGCGCCATTCAACAGAAGATTTGCACCAACAGCAATACCGTCCATATCTCCATCGCCATTCTGCACCACATAATCAAAGATCAGTTGAGAAGTGCCGGAGCCGCTGGTGTATTGCGCCTGCACTGTTGTTCCGCCGATAATCACCGCCAGAGAGGGTGTACCACCTGTTGTATTAACAATTACATTCTCATTATATGCTACTGTAAAGCTTAATGTACCGGAAGCATGGTAATAACCATCTGCCGGCACGCTTACCTGCGTAACTACCGGCGGTGTTAAATCAGCAGTAACAGCAATCTCGTTAGATGCAGTATTACCATTTTGCAATGCATTTTCTACAACATCTGCAGGAAGCGATACGCTAACAGGGCCGCCACCGGTAGGTGTTACCCATATTGTATAAGTGATATTATCGTTCGTTTGCGGAGTAGTTACGTTCGCATTTGTCATAATGAAATCAAATGCGGTTAGTCCCGTCACTGCTTCACTAAAAACAACCGTTACCTGGAATGGATCTTTCAACACAGCTGGTGCAGTAGTTGACAACACAACTGATGGACGTGTAGTATTCACCGTAATGCCAACAGTATTATTTGCTGGCAGTCTGGTGAGTGCATCATTTCCCGCCAGATCCTTAACACGTCCACCGCCCCATCCAATATCACGCCCCAACAATATGCCATCCAGATCTTTGTCACCATCTTTTATGGCATAACTGTAAACCAATGTATTGGTACCGGATCCAGAGGCATAGAAAGCCTTTACCGCCTTTGTTCCTATGGTGATAGGTATATTAGGTGTGCCTCCGGTTGTTGTAACATACACCACTTCATTATACTCCACTGTAAAGTTCAGCACACCGGTAACATTGTAGGTACCGTTGACCGGTAAGGTCAGCTTTGTGATTTTGGGGTCCGTATAATCAGCCATCAGGGTGATCTCATTAGAGGCGCTATTTCCGCTTGAATAGCCATTCACAGCTCCATCAGCCGGCAACAATATCTTTACCGGGCCATTATAATTTGCTGCTACGTCTAAAGTATAGTGGATATTATCTGTTGTGGTTATCCCATCAAAATAGAGATTGGTTGTCTGGAAACTTGATGCTGTTAACCCTGTTACGGCTTCACTGAAAACGAGTGTTATGGTAAACGGATTATTTACCAGGGCAGGTGCCGTGGTGGATAATACCGCTGTTGGGCGTACCGTATTCACAGTAATTCCGCTTGGATCAATACCGGCAGGCAATGTGAGATTCGCCTTATTCCTGGCGGCATCCCGGATACGGGCGCCGTTCAGCAACAGGGTGGCTCCCAGTGCAATGCCGTCCATATCTATATCCCCATCCTGTATCTTATAGCTAAAGGTCAACGCATCATTACCTACCCAGGCAGTAAAGTCTGTCACTACTGTTTTCCCTCCGATGGTTAACTCCAAAGAAGGATTTCCATTGGTTGTCTGCACAATTACATCTTCACTGAAATGGACGGTAAAATCCAACGTGCTGGTAGTACCATATTTTCCTGCAGCGGGGATATCCAGCTTTGTAATCGTGGGTATCGTCAGGTCAGCCGTCAAGTCCAGTTGATTAGAAGCGAGGTTGCCATTCGGACCTGTATTCACCGCTGAATTTGCAGGAAGTGATACGCTCACCGGGCCATCGGTAACAGGGGTGATGTCTACAAAAAAATTAACGTTATCGGTAGTTGTTGGCTCACTGGCGGTAGCATTTACTAATGTAAAGTCTGATGCGGTAAGGCCGGATACGAAATCGCTGAATACTACGAGAATTTGAAAAGGACCATTTACGATCGATGGTCCCGGGCCGCTTATATCCACTGTCGGAATCTTTGAATTAATTAACACACCACTGGCATCCGTTACATTATTCAGTGTCATTACGGCGTTATTCCCTGAGGCATCCTGTATCGCCCCCGATGAAATCGTCAATGCTGGTCCTATCTCTATTCCATCCAGGTCCTGATCCCCCGGTTGTATGATATACTTGAACATCATACTCGTAGGACTATTAATACCATATAAGGGGATCATCACTTGTCTGGAGCCTATCGTTACAGGTAAATAAGGTGTTTCACCAACAGGATTGACAGCAACCGCTTCAGAAAAATCAACAATAAAATAAAAGGGATCTCCTGTTACATATGCTCCCGCTGCAGGCACACTTACCATGGTAATTACCGGTGCTACATTATCCACCGAAATACTCACAACGCCGGAAGCTACATTATTCTCTCCAAGGGTGTTAGTTAACACCCCCGCAGGCAAGCTAACAGAAAGTACGCCGGTTACAGCAGCAGGAAAATGTACAGTGGCTGTATATATATTGGGATCTGGCGTTGCCATCATGTTATTCACATAAGCACCCGGCATTCCGCTTAAACTGAAATCACTTACCGAAAACCCTACGGCCGGCTCACTGAATGTAACCGTAATAATAGCCGTGGTGGAATTGGATTTCAGAGGCATTGACAGCGTCGCTGTAGGAGGCACACGATGAGCTACATCTGCGGCCTTTACCAGGTAGCTGCCGAAGAGCATAATAAATACAAGGAGCAGTAACTTAATATTATTGAGTAGAGAATGATTCATATAAACTCATTAAAAAGGCATAGAGGAAGGATACTATTCTTCGGAAATCCGGAGAATAATAATGATGGATTGACTAAGATTATCTGAACAGGTGGATAGTAGCCCCTATTTCATAAGTATTATTAACATAGGTTTTGATTCCCCCGGTCTGAGCAGTGTACAAAACCCGGAGGGCTAAAGTTTTCATGATATCTACCCCAATTCCGGCAGTTACGCTTTTAGAGGTATGATATATGGCCAGTACGTTGGCAACCTCATTTAGTACGGCCACGTTGACGCCTATATCAAAGATGTTATCATAGCCTCTTACGCCACGATAACAAATCTTTGGTTCCACACTGCTGATCACCGCATCGGATGTAAACCGATAGGAGGTTGCGGAATAAAAGGTATTACCACCATCTACTTCATTATTGTCTCCCGTAACCAGGCCTCTTATATTAGGGACGGCGGCTTGCAGGTTCCAATGCCCATCTGTATAGGCCATTCCGAATTCGCCTTCAAAATAATCATCCCGGCGGTTGAATGCCCCGATAGAAGGATCGTTAGGGTCTCCACTCAGGTCTTTAGTATTTAACCGTTGCATGTTAAGTGCAAGCGAAAGTCCGAAACTTAACTGCTGTCCCTTATCACTTAGTGGCAGGTGATAAGCATAGGAAAGCGCTATTCGTGTGCGGTTAAGTAAGCCGGCAGCATCATTAAACACCCGAAATCCCGCACCCACTCTGTTACCGATGTTCCCATCGGCCGACAAAAATTTGGTGACGGGTGCGCCCGCGATATCCCCCCATTGATTACGGTAGGAAGCATTGATGTGCAACCCCGTATCTATGCCTGCCATGGCAGGATTGGCCAGGTACTGATTTTGAAAGAATTGGGTCCCGGAAGGCTCCAGTAACGCAGCTGCTTTGCTGAACGATTGAGCCATACCACGTAGGGAGAGCAGGAAAAGACCGGATAACAGGAATAAACAGATATAGGATTTATTACGCATAATCTCTTATTGGTTCAATTTTAACCCAGGATGATCGCTACATAAATAATTACCTGCGCTATTACAGCAGGTAAATAGATGCGTTGCACTCATTCGTCCTGAATAAATGAAACAGGCAAATAAGTGCACTTCCAACCATCTGGAATTTTCTGTAAAGAGATATCATCCACGATAAATAAACCAATAACAGGTGTCGACAAAGTGTATACACATAGAAAAACTTTCGTTGTACACACAAACGGAAAGTTCTATAATTAATTGATTATCTAATAGTTATATAAACAGAGATTAGTTCTGTTCCGGAGAGGATGGAATGGAACCTGTAGGGTTATTCATCTTTTTATTTAACCTTGCTTTCGCCTGTCTTACACTGGCGGGTTCTATATTAAGTAACGCCGCAATTTCTTTGGTAGACAAATGAATATGGAAATAAGCGTACAATCTTAGTTCATTTTTGGTCAGAGTAGGGTGACTGGCTTGCAGGTTTTCAAAAAAATCGGGATGTACCTGTTCAAAATGCAATTTGAATTTATCCCATTCTGCGTCCAGGTGCTGTCCATCCTTCAGGGAAGACTTAATATTTTTTAAGCCGGGATGTTTAACATGTGGATAAAGATTGTCAATATCCTGTAGCTGATCTTTCAGATCTGCCAGCAATTTATTTTTTTGATGTATGTACAAACTGTTACCAACAAGTTCTCGTTGGTTGGCTTCCAGTTTTTGTTGTAGCAAATCATTCTTGTCCTTTTCTTCCTGGATAGTCAGCACAATCTGTTCATTTTCCTTTTCAATCACCTCACATTTGTACATGGCCTGTGCAATATCTGTTTCCAGCTTCTCCAGCTCCAGTTCTTTTAGTTTCAACTCCTCATTCACCACCCGGATACGGGCCAGTAGTGCTACCGCAAATGTGAATATCTGGGAAAATATAGCCATTTCAGGCAACAGTAAGTGATTTTCTACATAAGGTGGCGATGAATGAATAATGAAATATGTAGCAAAAATGACGATAAAAAGTAACGGCAACATATTCGCCAGTAAAAAATGCTTGGCGGCTCTTACTTTGTATTTATAGGCAATTAAACAGGTAAGGATAACGGTTAACATAATAGATACGATGAGAATATTATCGTACAACAATGTGAAACTATCTGAGTAATATAATCCCGTAATAGTAATAACGGCAGACACCAATGCAAACAAGACATAACCATACGTAAGATATTTAAGCACCTTATCACAGCGAGGCAACAGTTTTTCCGTACGCAGGTATATCCGGGTCAGCTGAACAGCTCCCGAAACAATAATCGCAGATGCCACATGTAAAAAGAAAGCATTAAGATCATAGGCATATACGGTTCCGTCAGGGTTCAGTCTTACATTGTATATGGCAACCGGAAAAAACAGGTTAAAGAAATGCTTGAACGAGGTAACAAAAATAATTCCGCCAATCTGTACTGCCAGGTAACAGCCATAAATATTATCCTTTAACTGCAAATAGGTATATAAGCTATAGCCGCAGAAGCTGAGTAATATAAACACGCCCACCAGCCAGGAATACCATAAAAAGCTTTCCCGCCCATCGAAGGAGATCTCTTTTTCCAGTATAATAAATGGTTGGATACTATATCCATAAGATTGTACGTCGCGGATATCGATTTTTATATACAGCGTATTTTTGGTGTCTCCCTGTAGAAAAAGCGGCACCACTTCTCTTTCCCTTTGTTGGGCTGGTACTGCTAAACCAGCGCGGTAACTGACCCATTTGCCCTTATTACTATCAAAAAAATACAGGGTATAATTTAACCGTAGCGATAACGAAAGCCGATAGCTCTCCTTATTGGGGTAAGGGTTTTCCACCACCACTTTCACCCAGTAGTAATCAGTAGCAGCGGTATTTAATAAGGTATGCTGTGAAAAAGCCAGCGTGGTATCTGTCAGGATCCGATCAAAGCTATACTGACTATCCCGCAGTACATCATACGTTTTAATCTGTAAAAAAGCATCGTTTGTTAAAACATGCGTGGTTTGTGCGTTTAACCTGGTAACAACACAAAGCAGTATAAGGAATAAATATTTTATTTTTCGGGTTGGCATCCGGACCTATGTTACGAGTATTTCGTACTGACGTTAAAGTTAGTAGGTTTAACTTTATCATAGGTAAATAATTTAAAGAAAAAGAAAGGAGAGGAGGGAATTATTAAACGCGGGTTCGGAAAATAATTTCATTTATGTAATTGATAATTTTCAATATGTTATAAATGTTATTATGTAATTGATTCTATTCTTATAACTTAGATTTTAATACATTACTTATTCCCTTTTGATTCAAAAAAAGAAAAGGCTTTCAGGTATAAACACTGAAAGTCTTTAACAGGTTTTACCGTTTTCGATTACTTTTTGTGTCACCTGGGAAGGTCGTAGGTTTGGAGTGTTATTATCCAGGATAAAAGCAGGAAATAGAAATAGGTTTATATTTATAATTCATCCATAAAATTATTCAGTATGTATTTTATCCAGGTAACAAAGTATGAAAGTGGCGATGTTGTTGAATTAAATATCAATCATATCGTTTTATATCGTAACAGTGTTGATACTGAAGATGCGGTTATTATTGAGACTACTCAGAGTAAAGTTCTGGTGAGGGAGTCTATGGAAAGAATAGGTGTTTTGATTAAGAATGCACGTGATAAATAAGGGGCCCGTCAGTCTTTTACTTATTTACTTTGTTCTCGGTAATCACCGTTTACATAGCTCATTTAACGTCCATCTGCCAGTATACGGATAACAACATCGCCTTTGTCGAACGAGGCCTGCTAAATACTAATAATAGCGCAATCTGTATTATTAGATAAGGTGGCATCTGCCATTAATGCCTCCCCGTTCTGAATGCTAATAAAACTCGCGGAATATCTTTTTTCAATATTCTCTAAATGCCCATACACTCGCATTTGCCATTCTCAAATCCCCATTGAACTATCCTTGAATATTATACAATACTCAATACACTAGCTATAGATAATCTTCAATTTGTCCCGAAAACACGTTCCCCGAATTATGTTATATTTATAGTAATCAAAATAATCTCCCATGGCAAAACAAATGTCTGTCATTTCCTTTACGGGAAAACTCGGCCATCTCATTGGGTATAAGCGCAATGGCAAATACTTCCTGCGCTCCATGCCGGAAAGCGTGCAGCAAACGGCTGCTACCCGCCGCGCATCCCGTCGCTTTGGCATCGCCAGCAGGAAAGGCGCTTTTATCCGGCATGCTTTCTACCCCCACCTGGATATCCATTGTGACGGTGGCCACATCAATCGGCTCAACAAGCTACTCATTGCTGCCGGCGATCATCATGCCGCCCTGACAGGCTTCCGCTTCAATCAGCATACCGGCGTAGATCGTTTCTTTGCGGTGGCTCCCCGGCTTCTGAGTAACGGGGTATTAAATATTCCTGCACAAACCATAGCCGGGTATAAAGGTATCGCTGCCCTGGAAGTAAAAGTGATCGCAACACGCATTGATTTTAGATCACGCCAGGTGGCGGGTAGCGAAACGGTTACGCTGATGATAGATCCGGATGGCACTTTCCAGGAAACAAATGTTTCTTTGGATGTACCCGGACAGGGTTCACTGGTAGTAGTTTTCCAGGTAAGAGCAATGTACAAAGATGGCCCATCCAACAGCAGACAATATACGGCGGCCGATATTATTGCAGTGGCAGCGCCACAGTTACTCAAATACACCCATAAACGTACTTACCCCAAGCGGAAGATATTGCTTCCCAACCTTACCTATACATACACATATCCAGCTGTCATTCAACTGGAATAAAGCCATCTTGCCCCCGGAGATATTTTGATGAATAAACCCTTTATACCTGCTTTCTTTAAATAGTATATCTCTTTCCGCAACTACAGCCTGGTACTGAAGCAGCCCTTCTATGGCCAGTTCTGACCTCCAGCCGTCTTCTGATTCAATTTCATCCCGGTTATACACCCTGACGTCATCCCCGCATCAAGTCCACCTCTGCTGCGGTGTTTCTATAGGTACATAGCGGGTACTAAGCATAGCATAGACGGAGTCTACGTAATGAAAAGGTAATGTTGATTATAATGATGGGGTTCTTAATGTACTTATCTTAAAAGAGTGTTCAGAGATAACGAAAATAAAATTCCTTCTAAAATATCCGTGATGCAGGTTTTGGGGCAGCTGGTAGGCTTCTTCCTTTGTAGATTAACTAAACTGTTTGCTTAAAATTTACACTATCTCCCAAGTTTTCAACTTGATCGCCCAAGCTCAATTAGGGCTGATCTGATTGTAAAAATCTATCTTCCGTTATTGAAAACAAAGTTTAATATCCTTCTCCAAAAAACTCCTCCATCGTCATTCCAAACGCACTAACCACCTTCACCAAACTACTAAACCTCAAATCCTTCCCTTGCTCATACCTCCCAAACTGCGCCCGTGGAATATTATGCTCATAAGCAAAATACTCATAGCTGGTATACCCCGCCTTAATTCGCAAATCTTTAATCCTCGCGCCCAATTTCGCGAGCTGGTCATCTGGATCAAGCTGCACTTTTTCAGTGTTTTTCTTTTTACTATCCATACACTAAAATAAATGAATAGTTTATACATTAGTAACCATCAATATATTACTACCAATAAGAAACCACTAATAAATAACTACAAATAAGTAGCTAAATTCATTCTTTTTTTTTAATTTGCTTTAAACACTAACAATATGCTCAAGCTATCAGGTTAAAAAAAATCAAAGTACTATTTTAGCGATCTAAAGATATTTCAAGCTTCTTGCTTTAGATCTCGTCCTGGTAAACTGGTAATTTCAATGGCGACGAGGAGGAAAGTGGGTAGCCCATGCTATGACGCATGGGCTCACTTAATCGTCGCCGGGTATACCAGTACCTCCAGGACGTTAAGTTGGGTCCTGCGTCTTTTTTATTTTCCTCACACCAAGACCCCTCTCTTATAAAATTATAATCAGGTATTAAACGACCAGCTGGCCGCATAGGAATGATTTTGTCATTACAGGAGGCAATTTCATATCTGTTGAATAAAAACACAAAAAGTAAAACGAGTTCTATGAATAATGAACCTATTTACCCAGAGTGGTATAATCAGCCTTTTAATTTGACCATAAACGAGCTTTCAAATCCCCTCGGTGTTATACGGGACTTTTGCTGGCAATATTCCTTGTCTGAAATCAGATCGTCATTGAAGGAGTGGTATGCTGCATCATTATCAGATGAAGCCGCAAACACCATGATGATCTTTACAATGTATACCGATGTCGAACGGTTAATTAGTGCTGTTCATCTGTTAAATAATCAAACCAAGGAAAAAGACGAAAATATTTAACTTCTATACTTCAAGAAATATTCTATTGCAAATTCATGCACTTCGAATATGAGTTATTAAACACTGTTATAAAACAATGGAACCAATCCCCCTGGCTATTCTTTGGCCGGGAGTTCATTTTATCCAATAGTAAAGGAGAGCCAAGTACAAGACTTGTTGTTTGATATATCAAGGTATAAAGCCCTTTGTATGCAAATTGTATACAAATGATAAAAGGCTTCCCGCGTCTCACCGCTGAAAGCCTTTTATGTAGTGTGGTCCCACCTGGGCATGATCCAGGGACCCCCTGATTATGAGTCAGGTGCTCTAACCAACTGAGCTATAGGACCCGTTCCGAAGAACAAAAATTCCCCTTTTCAAGGGACGGCAAAATTAATTATTTTATTGAATTAACCTAAAATATTTTTTTGATACCAACGCGTACGCCTATACTTTAATAAATTTGCCTTCAATCTTTCACCATATGCAAGGCATCAAAAATATCATTTTCGATCTGGGTGGCGTAATTCTTAATATTAACTACCAGCTTACCAGCGACGCTTTTACCCAATTGGGGGTAAAAAACTTTAAGGAGCTGTACTCGCAGTTTCATGGCTCCAGTTTGTTTAACAGGTTGGAAACAGGGCATGTGTCAACCGAGGAATTCCTCGCAGAAATGCATCAGCATGTACCGGAAACCGTAACAGATGAGCAGTTAAAGGCTGCATGGAATGCCATGTTACTCGACTTTCCGCTACAGCGCCTGCAGTTATTACAGCAGTTGCGGCAGCATTATAACCTTTATTTACTTAGTAATACCAATGCTATTCACCTGGAGGAGTTCAACAGGATGCTGCAGGAAACGCGGGGAATCCCTTCTCTGAGCAGTTTCTTCGACCGGGCGTACTATTCTCATCTGATGGGACAGCGTAAGCCGGATAAAGCATCTTACCAGATGGTATTGGATGAAAATGGGCTGAAAGCTGCGGAAACGGTGTTTATAGATGACCTTTTACCTAATATAGAAGGGGCGAAGGCCGTAGGATTACAAACCATCCACCTCGAATCTCCTAAAACGATACTGGATATTTTCCGCCCTGCGAGCGCGGTATAACAAAAAAGGCTGGTTTAGTAAACCAGCCTTTTTTGTTATTTAATTTCTTCGAAATCAAGATAATCTCCTTTATCCACTTTCTTGGGTTCAGGAGGAGAGGAGGGCTGCTTGGGATTTCCCGGCTGCGCACCTTGTTGGCTTTCATATTGCTGGCGCATATGATCTTGCATATCGCTCATCTGCCTACGTACTTGCTTGGTCATTTTATAGCCCGGTATGAGCAGGTCAAATACCAACTTGTACAGCAGCCAGGCAATAAATATGGAAAAGAGAAATTTCAACATAATGGTGCGAAGTTAGCGGAATATAGTATCCGGCGCCTTGAAAATCACCTCATTTTAAGGTTTTTTTAACTTTCCGCCAGGTTTAAAATCCAAGCAGCGCAACGCAGGTTAATGCCTCTTTCTTGTTAAATTGCCAGGTCATTTTGCGGTAGTTGACGGCGTCAATGATGGTGCCGACAAAGCAAAACCCCAGTGTGATAAAGTATATAACTCCCATAGCAATCTGGTTCAACAGAAAGCGTTGAACTCCTGCGGGACCGAGCAATCCAATCAGGCTGCAGATAAGAATAGTTTGCGGATCCTTACGTCTGCTTTGGTATACAGTCAGAAAACGTTGTTTATTTTCTTCAGAATAACCTTTGGTGAGTTCCTGTAACCATATCAATTCCTCGGTTTCTATTCCTGGAAGCGTTACAAATGAAAAAGCGGTCATAGTATTGGGTTTATTGTTGTTTAAGGTCAGCGTATTGGAGACGGGCCAGTTGTACGGTGCGGTATAGCAATACCACTACTACCAGGGGCGACAGCCAGTGATGGTGGATCGCAGCAGACCATTGACCGTGTAAAAAATAATGAATACCGTGGCCTAAGCCGCAGCCGGGACAAAAGGGGATGCCCAGGTTTTTTAGTAAACATAAGCTACCGGCATTTTCATCTGGCGTCATTAAGTATAGCAGGACCAGCCCCAGGGGCCAGGCAATTAGTTCTATATTTATTTTTCGCCAGAAAGCAGTGCTCACATCAAATATTTTAAAAATACATATGAATGATGGCAGAGCCTCTCATCTAAATATTTATATACAAGTTAAAGAAATAGTTTTTCAATCAAAATAAAATCCTAATTTTGTATGAGGAAAAATGATTCAAACGAAGGGGACGAGATATTGTCCCCTTCGCGCTTTTTGTATGGCAAACGAACACGTGATAAAAACTATCCGGGAAATGGCAGAAGGACTGCTGGCTAACGATCCCGACAATTTTTTGGTAGACATCAGAATTAAGCCCACTAACAATATCAAGCTCTTTCTGGACGGAGATAAAGGGGTGCCGGTGGCTACACTGGTGTCGTTTAACCGTCAGTTATATCCTTTGCTGGAAGCAGCTGAACTGTTCCCTAACAATGATTTCTCCCTTGAAGTCTCGTCTCCCGGACTGGATGAACCGCTCAAACTGCACAGACAATACCTTAAAAATATTGGACGCAAAGTGGAAGTAACCCTGCTGGATGGCTCAGTAAAGGAAGGTACCCTGCAATCAGCAACGGAAGAAGAGATTAACATTGAAGAGTTGATTGGCAAGAAGAAAGAGAAGAAATCAACCGATTTAAAACTTAATGAAATAAAGCACACAAAGGTGTGCATCGTGTTTTAAAATATAACAACTAAACATGGCTAGTATTAACTTGATTGAGTCATTTACCGAGTTCAAGGAGGCGGAAAATATCGACCGTCCTACATTGATGAAGGTCCTGGAGGATGTGTTCAAAACACTGCTGCGGAAAAAGTATGGCTCAGATGAGAATTTTGACGTGATTGTAAATACCGAAAAAGGTGACCTTGAAATATTACGCCGTCGTACCATCGTAACCGATGGAGAAGTAGAAGATGAAAACGCACAGATCGCATATTCCCAAGCTATCAAGGTAGAACCGGATTATCAGGTAGGTGAAGATTTATATGAAGAGGTAGAGATCATGGATTTCGGTCGCAGGGCTATCCTGGCGGCTAAACAAACTTTATCTGCCCGTATCGGCGACCTGAAAAAGAATATTCTGGTTAAGAAATACGCCGACAAAGCAGGTGAAATTGTAAATGGTGAAGTATACCAGGTTTGGAAAAAAGAAGTTTTATTGCTTGATGATGAAGGGAATGAGTTAATTTTGCCTAAATCTGAGCAAATCCCCACAGATTATTTCAAAAAAGGGGAGAACGTAAGAGCGGTGGTGAAGAAAGTGGAAATGAAAAACAACGCACCACTCATCATTCTCTCCCGTACACATCCATCCTTCCTTGCTAAATTGCTGGAAATTGAGGTGCCTGAGATCTTTGACGGCCTGATTGTGATCAAGAAAATAGTTCGTGAACCAGGTGAAAGAGCCAAAGTGGCAGTAGAATCCTACGACGATCGTATCGATCCGGTAGGTGCCTGCGTAGGTATGAAAGGTAGCCGCATACATGGTATCGTGCGCGAACTGAGAAATGAAAATATAGATATCATTAACTTTACCACCAACATTCAACTGTTGATTCAGCGTTCCTTAACACCCGCCAGAATCAGCCGCATGGAAGTGGATAACGAAAACAAATATGCTTCCGTTTACCTCAACCCTGACCAGGTATCACTGGCCATCGGTAAAAAAGGCGTAAACATTAAGCTGGCTTGCGAACTGACTGGTTTTGAGATTGATGTATTCCGTGATGAAGCACAAGAACAGTCTGAATTTGATATCGATCTGGAAGAATTCTCGGATGAAATCGAAGAATGGATAATAGATGAACTGAAGCGAATAGGTTGTGACACTGCCCGCAGCGTATTAGAACTGACTGTTGAAGAACTGGTTCGCCGTTCAGATCTGGAAGAAGAGACAGTGCAGGATGTAAGAAGAATATTACAGGAAGAGTTTGACAAAGAATAAAGCCGAGCCACAACCCTTCCCAGGTAAAGGCCTTATTAGAAAGGGAATTGATTTTTTCGAGTTATTGTTTAAACGTAAAAAAACATCCCGTTTTGAAGAAACGGGAAACAGGGGAGGCCCGAAATACGATATGCCTGAAACAACAAACAACACACCACGCTTGCTGGCTGCAGCCAAGGAGTTTAATATTGGTAAGGAAACCCTCATCGATTTCCTTGGCAATAAAGGCTTTGACATGGGTGGCTTTGGTTCTCCCAATGCCCGCCTTACGGCTGTTATGTACACAGCACTGCAGTCGGAGTTCCAGCAGGACAAGGCTAACAAGCGCAAAAGCGACCAGATAGCCCTGCCCAAAGGAAGCGTGTTAGAAACGATGAAGAAGAAAGAGAAGGAGGAAGCGGAAGCGGCGGCTAAAAAGAATACCAATAAAGAAAATGAGGCAACTCCCGCTCCAGTAGCAGAAGCGCCTAAGGAAGAAAAACGTGAGCCTCAACCGGAACCAGTAAAGGAAACCCCTAAACCGGAACCACAACCACAGGCAACTGTTGCCCCGGCAACAACACCACCTCCCGCAAAGGAAAAAGCAGAACCGAAGCCTGAACCACCCGTTGTTACAGCTCCCCCTGTTGCGGAAGTTCCTAAAGCACCGGCAACGCCTCCTCCGGCTGAACCAGAAACAGTAAAAACAGAAGCGCCGAAAATTAACGGCCCTAAAGTCATTACTACCATCGATCTGGACGCATTAAACCGCAATAAAAAACCAGTTGCTAAAAAAGCAGAACAGGAAGAAACGCCGGCTCCGCAACCAGAAGCAGTAAAACCTCCGGTAAAGGAAGAAAAACCTACCCCGGCACCAGTTATACCAGCTCCTCCTGTTGCTGAAAAACAACCGGAACCTAAGCCAGTTCCTGCCCCTCCTGTACAGGAAGCAACTACAGCTCCAACTGAAAAACCAGTTGAGAAAGCTGATAAAGCCGTAAAAGTAGAACAGGCCCCTAAAGCCGAAACTACCCCTCCGGCAGAGAAAGTAGCGAAAACAGAAAAGACCGATACGACAGAAAAAACGGAAAAAGCCGCACCGGTTGAAGATAAACCTGTAGTTAAAAAAGTGGAAGAAGTATTACAAGAGGCAAAACCGGCTGCAGTCAAAGAACCGGCGCACATTCCTGTTAAACAAGTCGTAAAGACAGAACATCGCAAACCCACTGCTGCTGTCGATAACACACCACCAACACCTCCTCCCGCTGCCCCTCAGGCACAGGACGAACCAGCTGGTGCTGCTGTCATTGAAAATATTCAGGCCGAAAAATTAACCGGCCCTAAAGTAATCGGCAAAATTGAGCTGCCAGTTCAATCTGACAGACGCGATAATAATAAGAACAACTTTAGCAGGGACGAAAAACGCAAACGCAAGCGTATCATCGTGGAAAAGAAACCCGAACCTGTTCAGCCTAAAGATTTCAAGGAAGGCGACCGCAAAGAAGGTGGCACTCCGGGCGAACATCGCCCACATCAACACGGCGGACAAGGTGGCGGCGGAAATCGCCCTCACCATAATGATAACCGCGGTGGCGGTCATCAGGGTCAGGGACACCAGGGTGGTGGCGGAAATCGTCCACAAGGCGATAATCGCAACAATAATAACCGTCCAGGCGGCGCCAACACCGGAACCGGTGGCGGTGGTTACAACAGACCTGCAGGTCAGGGTCAGGGCGGTGGCTATAACAGGCCAGCCGGACAAGGCGGTGCAAGTGGTGCTGGTAACAGACCTGCCGGACAAGGTGGCGGATACAATCGTCCAGGCGGCGGAACCGGTGGAGGTAACAGACCAGGCGGTCAAGGCGGTGGCTATAACAGGCCAGGCCAGGGCGGCGGCGGTTACAACAGACCAGGTCAGGGTAACCGTGGCGAAGACAAACGCACTACCGAAGAAAAAGAAATCGATAAGAACGAGATCCAGAATAAGATCAAGGAAACAATGGCCAAACTCGGTGGCGGTCGCGGTAAAAACGTGAAAGCTAAACACCGTAGAGAAAAACGTGAAGAAAGAGCCCACCAGAAAGCGAAGGAAGGAGATGGAGACAACAAACTCCAGGTAACAGAATTCGTTTCTGTATCCGAACTGGCTAACCTGATGGATGTAAGCTTCGCAGAAGTTATCTCTAAATGTATGGGCCTCGGTATCATGGTATCTATCAACCAACGCCTCGATGCGGAAGTAATAGAACTGGTGGCCGGCGAATTTGGTTACGAAGTGGAATTCATCGGTCTGGAAGATGCAGAAGAATCCGATGATGAAGACGAAGTAGATGATCCTGCAGACCTGGAACCACGTGCTCCGATTGTGACCATCATGGGTCACGTAGATCACGGTAAAACCTCCCTGCTCGATTATATCCGTAGTGCAAACGTGGTAGCCGGTGAAGCCGGTGGTATCACCCAGCACATCGGTGCTTACCAGGTAACTACCGCAAGTGGTAAAAAAATCACCTTCCTCGATACACCTGGTCACGAAGCGTTTACAGCGATGCGTGCCCGTGGTGCCAAAGCAGCAGATATCGCTGTTATCGTGGTAGCTGCCGATGATGCCATCATGCCACAAACAAGGGAAGCAATATCCCACTCCCAGGCTGCTGGTCTGCCAATGGTATTCGCTATCAACAAAGTGGATAAAGAAGGCTCCAACCCTGAAAAAATTAAAGAACAACTGGCCGGCATGAACCTCCTGGTAGAAGACTGGGGCGGTAAATACCAAAGTCAGGAAATATCCGCTAAAAACGGATTGAATATAGATATCCTCCTCGAAAAAATATTGCTGGAAGCGGAACTGCTGGAATTGAAAGCAAATCCAGACCGCGAAGCATCCGGTAGTATCGTGGAAGCAACACTGGACAAAGGCCGCGGTTACGTAGCCTCCCTGCTGGTACAAAACGGTACCCTCCGTCAGGGCGATACCATTGTATCCGGCTCCTTCTTCGGTAAAATCAAAGCCATGTTCAACGAACGTGGTCAGAAAATGGAAGAAGCAGGTCCATCTATGCCAGTACAGGTGCTCGGCTTAAACGGTGCACCACAGGCCGGTGAGAAATTCAAAATGTTCGCAGACGAGTCTGAAGCAAAAGAAGTGGCTAACCGCAGAGCTCAAATCGTTCGTGAACAAGGTATCCGTACCAAGAAACACATCACACTGGATGAAATCGGTCGCCGTCTGGCACTGGGTAACTTCAAACAGCTGAACCTGATCATCAAAGCCGACTTTGATGGTTCCGTAGAAGCATTGAGCGATTCCCTGCAGAAACTGTCTACCGAAGAAATCGTTATCAGCATCGTACACAAGGCAGTAGGTCAGATCACAGAATCCGACGTATTGCTGGCTACCGCTTCTGACGCCATCATCCTCGGATTCCAGGTACGTCCTTCTTCCCAGGCTGCTAAGCTGGCGGAAAAAGAAAATATCGAAATCCGTAACTACTCCATCATCTATGACGCGATCGATGAAATCAAGAGCGCCATGGAAGGTATGTTGGAACCAAAAATCGAAAAGAAAGTGGTGTGCAACGTTCAGGTGCGCGAAACTTACAAATTCGAAAAAGTTACCGTGGCAGGTTGCTTCGTTACAGATGGCAAGCTGACAAGAAACACCCGTATCAATGTGGTGCGCGACGGTATCGTGGTTCACACCGGCGAACTCGGCTCCCTGAAACGTTATAAAGATGACGTGAAGGAAGTGGCCGCCAACATGGAGTGTGGTTTGAGTATTCGTGGATTCAGCGACCTCAGACCTAACGATAACATCGAAGGATTTGAAGAAGTAGAAGTAAAGAGAACATTATAAAACAGCTATTAGCCTTTAGCTATTAGCTTTTAGGAAAAATACAACGGAGAAAAGAGCGATTATCAGCGTAAAACCTGTAGCCGTTTTTTTCTCCGTTGTATTTTTCCTAAAAGCTAATAGCTAAAGGCTAACAGCTGAATTCTCCCTGCTTATCTAAACTTTTGTTAAATCCATCGACTTTCCCTATGCTACTGACCTTTAAATGGTTATTTTTGATTTTTACCGCTTTTGTATGAAGAAACTTTTAGCATTATCCGCAGGCGCTTTGCTGTTATGGCAAGCCTCTTCGGCTCAGCAGAAACTGATTGCAGACAAGATTATCGGCGTAGTAGGGGATAAGATTATCCTCAAATCCGATATGGATGGGGCGCTGGCCGATCAGATGCACAACTCACCAGATGGAAATCTGATGCCCGATGCTGCCTGCAAAACCCTGGAAATGCTGATTTCCCAGAAGGTAATGGTACTTCAAGCAGAAAGAGACAGCTTGCCCGTAAGCGATGGTGATGTGGAAGCTCAAATGGAAAACCGTATCCGCTACTTCGAACAGATGTACGGCTCCAAAGAAAAGATGAAGGAAATTACCGGCTACTCCATCTACCAGCTCCGCGAACGCTTCCGTTCACCCATCAAAGAAGGGTTGCTGGCACAGGCAATGCGTAACAAAATCATTGAACCGGTAAAAGTAACACCGTCAGAAGTAAAACGCTTCTACGATGCCATCCCCAAGGATAGTCTCAAATTTTACGAATCAGAACTGGAAATAGGTACCATCGTATTAACACCGAAGGCCACCCGCGAAATGGACCAATACGCCATTGAACGCCTCCTCGATTTCAAAAAACGTGTAATAAACAAGGAATCAGACTTCACCTCCCTGGCTATCCTGTACTCAGAAGATCCAAGCGTAAAGGATAACAAGGGTATCATGGTACTCAACCGTGGGGATAAAAACTGGGATCCTGAGTTCATGGCCGCTTCCTTCCGTTTGAAAGAAGGCGAACTATCTTCTCCGGTTAAATCCCAGTTCGGATACCACCTGATCCAGATGCTGAAACGTTCCGGCGATAACATCACCGTACAGCACATCATCCTGAGAGCAGCAGTTACCAAATCCGACCTGGCAGCCAATATCGCCAAACTGGATTCTATACGCACCAGCATCCTGGCAGGCAGAATTAACTTTGCCGAAGCCGTTGCTAAATACAGCGATGCGCCAAGTGCCAAATTTGATGGTGGTATGCTCCAGTCTAAAACAGGCGATGGTAGCACCCTGATCACCATTGATCAGCTGGACGATCCGGGCGAAAGAGATATCGTACTGATGCTCGACACCCTGAAACCAGGTAAAATTTCTGCACCAGTACAGTTCACAGACGAAAGCGGCCGCCAGGCGGTACGTATCGTTTACCTGAAAACACGCTCACAACCACATAGAGAAAATCTTACGGATGACTACTCCCGCGTACAGCAACGTACCCTGGATATCAAACGTGCGGAAGCTATCAACAAATGGCTTATCGAAAAGATACCAACCTTCTATGTACACGTAGATGAGGAATACAAAAACTGTAATCACATCAGCCAGTGGATGGCAGCCCTGGCCAAACAATAACATCAGCGGTTAGCTTTTAGCTATCAGCAGTTAGTAAAGCGGAGATAAGAGCGAAAAGCTTTTATCTCCGCTTTCTTTAGGACAAATAATTAAAAGTGATATCCCTTACGCCACCCCGCCATTCCCACTCTTACTGATACACTTCACTTCCCAAAACACTAAAAGCTAACTGCTAATAGCTAATAGCTTATCAGCAAAGCCTGATACCTTTACCATCCCCTTTCTGGTTTTCTCCTTTTTTGCCGTACCTTTGCGACTTCAATTTTCTGCCATGAGTGATGCGATCAAACATGAATGCGGTCTGGCATTTATAAGATTAAGAAAACCGTTTTCCTACTACCAACAAAAATATGGGAGTGTTTTCTATGGGCTAAACAAACTGTACCTGCTCATGGAAAAACAACATAACAGAGGCCAGGATGGCGCTGGTTTGGCTACCGTAAAACTGAACACCGAACCCGGCGTTCCCTTTATGCACCGCATCCGTAGTGCAGCTCCACAAGCGATCGGTGATATCTTCGCAAAAGTACGTGACGAAATACAGGAGATAGAAAAATATCAGCCGGAAATTACCAAATATCCAGGGCTGATGAAAGGCCATGTACGCTTTCTCGGTGAACTCATGATGGGACATATCCGTTATGCTACACAGGGTAAAAACAACGTGGAACTCTGCCATCCTTTTGTACGCTACAATACCATTCCTGCCCGTAACCTCGCTATGGCAGGTAACTTCAACCTGATCAATACGGATGAACTGTTTGAGTTCTCCAAAGCTGAACCAGGTGAGGTACACAAAAACAGCGATCTCGCCGCTATGCTGGAAGTGGTACACCATTTCCTCGCTAAGGAAGATAATGAAGGCAGCAATGACCTTGATATCAAAAAAATCCTGCAGCAGGCATTCTCTATGTTTGACGGAGGTTACCATACCTGCGGACTGATTGGTTCCGGAGATGCTTTCGTGATCCGGGATGCTCACGGTATCCGTCCTTCCTACTACTACATCAATGAAGACGTGATTGTGGCTGCCTCTGAAAGAGCCGCTATCCGCACCACCTTTAACGTTGGGGAAAATGAAGTACTGGAACTGATGCCCGGTAATGCCCTCATCGTTAAAAACAATGGCGACTACAGCATCGAACAAATTCTCGAACCCAAGGAACGTAAAGCCTGCAGCTTTGAAAGGATTTACTTCTCCCGCGGTAACGATGAAAAAATATATAAGGAACGTACTGACCTGGGCCGCCTGTTATCCGGTACGGTTTTAAAGGCCATCGATAATGACCTCCGCAATACCATCTTCTCCTTTATTCCAAACACCGCTGAAGTAGCCTTCTATGGCCTGCTAAAAGGACTGGAAGACTATCTCAACAAAATAAAGGTAGAACGTATTCTCTCCTGGGGTAATGACTTTGATGAGGAAAAGCTCACTGAAATGGTGAACCGCCGTATCCGAATCGATAAGATCGCTACCAAGGACGTAAAAATGCGCACCTTCATTACCGAAGATTCCAGCCGTAATGAAATGGTACAACACGTGTACGATATCACCTACGGTAAAGTAAGACCCGGTATTGACTCCCTCGTGGTAATAGATGATTCCATTGTTCGCGGTACTACTTTAAAAGAAAGTATCGTTAAAATGCTGGATCGTTTAGGACCTAAAAAGATCATCATCGTATCTTCTGCCCCTCAGATCCGCTATCCGGACTGCTATGGTATTGATATGAGCAAGATGGGCGATTTCGTAGCCTTCCAGGCCACCATTGCTCTTCTGAAAGATCATGGCAAGGAACATATCCTGAACGAAGCTTATGGTCTTTGTAAGGAACTGCAACGCACCAATACCCTTCACGCACAAAACGTAGTGAAGAATATATACAAGCCATTTACGCCGGAACAGATCTCTGCAAAAATCGCAGAAATCCTCAACCCAGGCGGTATCCGTGCCGAAATAGAAGTGATCTATCAATCTATCGAAAGCTTACATCAGGCTTGTCCGAATAACCTGGGTGACTGGTACTTTACCGGTAATTACCCTACTCCGGGCGGCAACCGTGTCGTAAATAAAGCATTCATGAACTTCATGGAAGGCAAAAACGAAAGAGGATATTAATTAAATAATAAAAGCTATTATTTACAGGATTTAATCGGATCACCTCCCTTATATCTTGTAAATAATAGCTTTTTGCTTTATCCTTTAAGCCATCAGCCTACGTCAAATGGCTAAATGTTTCCATGTTAATTTTATCTTAAATAACCCCTTTCCCTCGAACAGTATAAGTCTAACAAGTTAACTTCCTGTAAAATCTGTATTTTCGTTTTCGTTAACTATCGGTTTTCAGCCCATGAAAACATTACTACTAATACGTCATGCTAAATCCAGCTGGACAGATCCAGACATGGATGATTTTGACCGGCCCCTCAATAAACGGGGAAAACAAAATGCCCCGGAAATGGCCCAACACCTCATTACACGGGGTATGGTGCCGGAATTAATCATTTCGAGCCCGGCCAAAAGAGCCAGAACAACCGCCAAAATGATGGCCAGCGAGTGGAAATATCCCAAACAGGCCATCCTGCTGGAAGAAGAACTCTATCTCTGCTACGCAGCCACCTTTCTGAAAGTCATTACCAAAATAGATGATGACTTCGGCGCAGTAGCCATATTTGCACATAATCCCGGTATTACCGATTTCGCCAATTACCTGACAGAAGAAATCAGAATAGACAACGTGCCTACCGCCGGCGTCTTTGGGATACAGGCAGATACGGACAACTGGAAAGATTTTGACCTGGCAAAGAAAAAGTTCCTCTTCTTTGAATACCCCCGGAAAGACTAATCTTTAACTATTTTGTTATAAGATGCTGTAATCCCTTTGATCAGCGAAGAACTGAACCCCTGATGCTCCATTTCATTTAAACCAGCAATAGTACAGCCTTTGGGCGTAGTTACCTTGTCTATTTCTTCTTCCGGATGACGGTTTTCCCGGATCAGCAATTCCGCTGCCCCTTTTACCGTTTGTGCCGCAATAAGACTGGCGGTGCGCACATCAAAGCCGATTTCAATACCCCCTTGTATATTGGCCCGGATGTAACGCAAAGCAAAGGCAATACCGCAAGCCCCCAATACAGTAGCAGCATCCATCAGCTTTTCATCGATGGTAACCGTAGCCCCCAACTGATCAAACATGGTTTTTATATACCGGATCTGTTCTTCTGTAGCATGTTTATGCGAAATACAGGTAATAGACTCCTGAATGGCAATAGCGGTATTGGGCATAGCACGTACTACCGGCATTCCTGGCACCACATGTTCCAGGTCATCGATACTCACACCGGTAACAACGCTGATCAATATATGCCGCTTTGGATCAAAAGATGATTTGAACTCCTGCAATACTTCCCGCACATTGTACGGTTTTAATGCCACCACAATCACTTCTGACTCGCGGATCGCTACGTCATTGTCCGTTTCTATCCTTACGCCTGCATCACGCAGCGCAGAAAGGGTGCTGGTGTTACGCTTGGTAACGGTGATATCACCGGCCTTTGAAAAACCGCTCTTCAGCAATCCCTGGGCAATGGCCGAGCCCAGATTTCCTCCACCTATAATGGCTATTTTTTTGGCTGACATAACAAATTATGTTTACACTATAAATCCTAGGGAAGGTATAACAAATGCTGCATCCATGCAAGAAGCAGAAAGCGAAAAGCAGAAAGCAAAAAGCTATTGCAGCGGATGTTAACAGCGAAGCCTGCGTATTTAATCGCACTTCTCATCCGCTACAATAGCTTTTTGCTTTCTGCTTTTCGCTTTCTGCTTACCTTGCAGCTATGCAGGCATTACACACAGCAACTGCGTTTTACGCCAGGATTAAAGAAGCACACGGTGTTGAGAATACGGAAGAAAAAACACGACACTATAAACAGATACTGGAAATCCTTTTCAGAGAACTTACCAGGAAAGAAACCCGCTCCTTCGGGAACCTGTTTGCACGCATGCAATTCTTCTTTGACCGGCAAACAGTTCCCCCTGATATTCTTCAGCAGCTGACGGCCCTGCGTATACTAACGAACAAGGCTACACGTGGTATATTCCCCCTGCAGGAAATAGAACACTTACTTTGTATCAAAGCCCTCACCGAATCGGTAGCATGGTGCTACCAGGTAGAACCACCGGCAGCATTAACAGAGATCTACGCTCCTTCAGGTACACATAAATTATCACTGGCATATCAGCACCGTCCCGGTAGCTTAGCCCTCCTGAAATGCATGGTAACTGCAGTTGGCCCACTCACCACAGGAGCCCAGGGAAAATATACCCTGCTGCTGGATGTAAAAAATGATGAACAGGGCGATTTCCAGCTACAACTGGAACATATGGAGTCGGTTACAGTAGTATCGTTACACGGCCTGTTACGTCCTTACGACACCATTAACGTGCTTCATTGCCGCCAGGGTGCAGAAGGGCATGAATATGCTACCACCAGCGAAAGCCAGGTGGTGCTGGAACCCGACCTGCTCATCGATATCAGTGACCTGGCGGAATGCTTTACCCATAAAGGTCCTAACCGCTTATTATACCTCGTTAAAAAACTGACGCCACAGCAATCCAGCCCGGCGGCATTCAAGGGAAACCTGGTGAATGCACTACTCGATGAGATGTTGCGCAACAGGGAAATAGATTTCAAAAGCTCCTTTGTAGAGGCGGTAGCCGAAAACGTGCTACAGGCAGCGGCCTATGGCAGGGAAAAAATAAACGAAATGTTCCGCGATATCAAGCAGCATCACTGGGGCAACCTCCACAATACAGTGAAAGAACTGCAGGATAAACCGGTACGTATAGAGCCCACCTTCTTCTCCGCTCAATACGGGCTGCAAGGACGTTTAGACCTGATGGCAGAAGATGATACCGATGAATACCGTAAAGAAATATTCGAGTTAAAAAGTGGAAAGTGCCCGGACTTCAATACCTGGAAGAACCATGAAATGCAGGTAGTAGGGTATAACCTGTTGCTCCGTTCTACCTTTGGCCGGCACCGCAAAGGCAGTTCTGCCATCCTATACTCCGCCGCCGCAACCAACCCACTGAGGAATGTGAGCAGTACCCATCTTACAGAAAATGATTTACTACTCCTCCGCAATGAAGTAGTGGGCATGCTCCTCCGGCTGGCAGGCTGTGAGTTTGAAGTACTGTCTACCATCACTACGGCGGCAGCGCTCGGACTACCATCTTTCAGCGCGACACATTTTACCTCCTTTGAACAAGCCTGGCAAACAGCCCCGCCGGTGGCGAAAGCCTACTATCACGAGTTTTTGGCGTTTATGCTACGGGAATACCTGCAGGCAAAGTGCGGTATGTTTTCAGAAATTAACCGGGAAGATGATGCCGACGGATTTGCGGCCCTCTGGCTGCAACAGGAAAAAGACAAGCTTTCCCGCTTCAATATTATACCAGGACTACGTTTCCGGGAATTTGATACTGTAAACAGTTCCGTATTATTTGATATAGTCGTACCCGTTAGCCATAATTTCCGCCGGGGGGATACCGCAATTATTTACCCGCGTACCAGCACAGAACTGCAGCCCATGCAGCAACAGCTGCTGAAAGGCAGGATAGAGGAAGTGGGGAAGGAGCAGCTGAGTTTTTCCCTGAATAACCGACAGATGACCCTGGACTTTTTCCGGCAGTTTGATGAGTGGATTATTGAACACGATATATACGAGTCGAATTACTGGATAGCAGCGGCCTCCCTGTTTCATGTGATTTCACCACGCTACCGGGAGCGCACCAATATGCTGCTGGGACTTACCACTCCGCGCTGGTACCCACTGCAACGTACCACACCTGCTATGTTTAACCCCAACCAGGAACAGATTGTAAAGCAAGCCCTGGAAGCGCAGGACTACTACCTTTTACAGGGACCTCCAGGCACAGGTAAAACATCTTCCCTGTTGACCACCATCGTGGGAGAAATGGTTAAGCAGGATACCTACGTAATTATTGTTGCCTTCACCAATAAAGCGGTAGAGGAAATCTGTCATAAGCTGACGGCTAAAAATATTACCCATCTCCGTATGGGTGGCCGCAGCTCAGAAGCTTCGCTGACGTTGAAGCAATATTGCCTGGATGGCTCGCTGGACGAGGCCCATAGCTATATTACCAGTCACCGGGTATTTGTGGCTACAGTAGCCACGATGGCTACTCGTATGGAACAATTAATAATGATGGGGATTCCTACCGATACTTTAATTGTGGACGAAGCCTCTCAGCTAACAGAACCCCAACTGCTCGGCTTGTTGATGCCTTTCCGCAAATTTATCCTGATAGGAGATCAGAATCAGCTGCCGCCGGTGGTAGCACAGGAAGAATATTTTTGCCAGGTAAAAGCTCCCTGTTTAGTGGAGCTGGGCATCCGTGATCTGCGGACTTCGATTTTCGAAAGGTTAATACTACGCTGCAAAACCAGCCACTGGCGCCATGCCTGGGGCATGCTGAATACCCATTTCCGCATGCATGACAGTATCGCTGCATTGGTCAATCATTACTATGCTGGTCAATTATCTTCCGGGAAACCGGAACAACAGGCAGGCTTTGATCTGTATAAAGATTATGAAAACGTAGGGTGGGAGCGGATTTTATCTTTAGGAAGAAAGATTTTTATTGCCAGCCCCTATGAAGCGACTTCCAAAATGAACAGAACGGAGGCGCAATGGGTAGTATCCTTGTTACAACATCTGAAAAGCCGTTATGGCGCTGGCTTCAGTAAAGACACCGTGGGCGTGGTGACGCCCTGGCGCACACAAATCAGTCTTATCCGCGAGCTGATAGCAGAAGATACCACCTTGCAGGACATCAATATAGATACCGTAGAACGCTTCCAGGGCTCTGAAAACGACATTATCATCGTTTCCCTGGCGGTATATCATGCGGCGCAGGTGCAGACATTACAGTGCCTGGGACAGTTTAGCTGGGAAGAAGAAGAGATAGAAGTAGACCGTAAGTTGTTGGTAACGTTATCGCGTGCACGAAAACAGGTAATTATCCTGGGATATGAGCCGGTACTGCAGGACAGCGCCCATTACCGGAAGATGTTGGGGGAGATGGTGAGAGGAGTGCTGTAGTACCAGCCACTAATAACTATGGCCATACTGGTAGTATGGCCACAGTTTAGACAACATCATATATGATCACTCCTGGAAATCCAGGCTTTAATCCAATGTTACATGCCCCCAGTTTTCACCGCTCTTGATGCGGTAAAGCTGCATTTCGCTGATATCAAACTGTTCAGCAATCTGCTTCATAGTTTTCTTACCGGGCTTATTCAGCAGGCGTTTAATGCTTTTTACTTTGGTTACATTCAGCTTCAGACCTTTTACACGGTTGCGTTGCTTTTCTTTATAGGCCAGCTTCGCAGGGCTTTTCTGCTGATGCTCTTCCATTTCCTCCTTGGTTGCCCATTGGAGATTGGTTGCTTTATTATTTTTTTTATCGTAGTCCAGGTGAATCACATATTTATGTGCCCGTCCTCCTTTTTTACTAAAAAGTTTGGCCACCTCCCGGTGCAGGTAGAGTGACTGATAGCTATCTGCAGGCTTTACGTTTAATACCGTATAGCCTTCCACGGTAGACCCCGTGAGCAGCTTACCATCTTCGGTACTTTCATGATAACTGATCACTCTCCCCATGTTTGATACAGCGTATTTTTTACGCAGGGCAGATTTGTTTTTAATCTGTAAGTCTTTCCAGACTTCATTTTTCAGATTTTTAATTGTGGTCATGTGAAAGTATTTTTTTATTTTTTTATACTCTGGGGTTTATCCGTTTATCCGTAAACGTTACAACCGGCCATTTCAGTATCAGCCGGCAGAAAATCGTGTGCAGCTAATTGGGGAGCAGCCCTTTCGAATATATGGTCCTTGTATTGTAACACCACCGCGTCTAGTACTTCCTCTATTTCAGCTAATGTATTGTAAGTTACTAATTGTTGTCTGAATTCCTTTATATGTGGCAATCCTTTGAGGTAATTTGTGTAGTGGCGGCGCATTTCCAGTATGCCTACTACTTCTCCTTTCCAGGAAACTGATTGGTGAAGGTGCTTTTTACAAACTTCCACTCTTTCTAAAACAGTTGGTAGTGGCAAATGTTCGCCAGTCTTCATAAAATGCTTGATCTCCCTGAAAATCCATGGATAACCAATCGCAGCCCGGCCTATCATTACCCCATCTACGCCATATTTCTGTCTTGCAGCAATTACCTGCTCCGGCGTACATATGTCACCGTTACCAAAGATAGGAATTTGTATGCGTGGATTGTTTTTTACTTTTCCGATCAGTGTCCAGTCGGCACTGCCTTTATACATCTGTGTGCGGGTACGGCCATGAATGGTGAGGGCTTTGATCCCAACATCCTGCAGCCTTTCCGCTACTTCTTCAATATTTTTGGTATCGTCATCCCAGCCCAGTCGGGTTTTAATGGTGACTGGCAGTCTTGTTGCCTTTACTACGGCTGCCGTCAGTTTTATCATTTTAGGTATATCTTTCAAGATACCTGCGCCAGCACCTTTACAGGCCACTTTCTTTACCGGGCAACCGAAGTTGATGTCAAGTAAATCAGGATTGGTGGTTTCTACGATCTGTGCGGCCAATGACAAGGATTCCTCATCACCCCCGAAAATCTGTATGCCTACCGGACGTTCGTAGTCGAAAATGTCCAGCTTTTTACGGCTTTTGATGGCATCACGTATCAGTCCTTCCGAAGATATGAACTCGGTATACATGAGATCGGCCCCATTATCCTTGCACACCGCACGAAAAGGCGGATCGCTCACATCTTCCATGGGCGCCAGTAATAAAGGGAATTCTCCCAGTTCAATATTTCCTATCTTCACCATAATTTATATAACCACAGCAGGTTTTGCCGTAGTTATTATTTTAATGTTTTATATACTATTTCTTTTACAAGCGGGATTTCTTTGCAGTAACAGCTAACGCCAGGCAGCTGTAATGATCAAATAAGTAACTGCAAAAACTGGATTTCGCGCTGTAAATTTACGCAAAATTTAATACAGTATTTTCTTATGACCGGTTATCTGAAGCAGTCTTCCACTTTATTACAGTTTGTTACCTTCCTGGGCTTTTTCTTTGGGTTCTTTGCATTATACATTGCTGCGTTGCAGACTATAACTCCTGCTATGACCGGACAAAGCCTGGAGGCCATTCAAAGTGGGGCCTTTAATGATCCTAACCTCATCGGCTATCTGAAAATAACACAATTCTTTTATACCATCGTGGCATTCTTTGTGCCGGCCGCGCTTTTTGCCTATCTGTGGCAGCCTTATCCTGCTACCTACCTTGGTTTAAAACCGGCACCTAAAGGCATCCAGATAGTGATTGCCCTGTTTGCCATGTATGGCGTATTACCACTGGCAGGCCTGTTAGGAGAGTGGAATGAGACCTGGCCTATATCGCAATCGGCGAAGGATATGCAAACCATGGCCGAAAAGCTGCTGGCAGTCATGTTACGCATGCCTACCATAAAGGATCTCTTTATCAACCTGGTACTGGTAGCCATTATACCAGCCATCGGGGAGGAGCTGTTTTTCCGGGGTGTGCTGCAACGTCTTGTCATAAAAGCTACCCGTAAAGTATGGTTGAGCGTATTTATCACGTCTATTCTATTCAGCGCCATTCATGGTGAAGTGCTGGGCTTCATGCCCCGTGTGGTGCTGGGCTTTGGGCTGGGCGCCATCTACGTGATCAGTGGCAACCTCTGGTTAAGCATCCTCGCACATATACTCAACAATGGCTCACAGGTAGTTATGCTATATCTTTTCCAGCATGGCATGATGAAGGATGATCCCATGAAAGACACACCTGTAGCCTGGTATTATGTAGCTTTGAGTATTCCTGTAACCATTGCACTGTTTTGGGCGTTAAGTAAAAAATCAACACCTATGTCGATGATTGATCCGGTGGAGGAAAAAAAGAAAGATGGGGCAGACGAAATAGGAATGGACGAAAATTTGTAATCTTACTAAGACATTAAAGCTATTATTATGGAAAAAGACTGGGTTAAAATTTTTTCAAGCGACAGGCCATTTGAAGCAGAAATAGTGAAAGGAATGTTGCTGGACAATGGCGTAGAAGCGGTATTACTGAACAGGCAGTCATCTTCCTATAACATTTCCTTACCTGGGCAGGCGGAACTATATGTTCATCAAACCCAGGAAGAAACTGCCAAAAGTCTGGTGCATCATCACAACAATCTGCCCACCGGCGACCCCAACCAGGTAGATTCTGAGTAGGGGTGTCAACTCCTGTCAGGCGTCTACCCACTTGAATGGTGTCTGACAGGGATTTGCTCCAACGGGTTATTTTATCCACATTTGCGGGCAGCAATTTAATCACCAGATTTAAGCATAATGAAGACTTTTTTCACCCGCACTGCCTCTGCGCTTGTGTTTGTGGCAGTAATGCTGGGAGGTATCCTATGGACCGACTATACATTTTTTCTGCTTTTTTTCCTGATAGGCTGTTTCGCCCTGCAGGAATACTTTAAATTAATCCGGCATATAGATCCTGATTACGCGGGCGTTCCTGCCTGGCATAAATGGGGAGCCACTATCGCCGGAGCTGCTATACTCCTCACTTTTACCGGCAATAATTTCCAGATAGCCCACATCCCCACTGGCCTTATTGGTTGGTGGATAGCTGTTATTTTCCTGCTGGTAATGCCATTGGGAGAAGTATTAATGAGTAAAGATTTCTCTTTAAAGAACATAGGCTACTCGGCCATTGGACTGCTGTATATCATCATTCCATTCGGGCTGCTGATAAATATAAGGCTCAACGCCATCAATATTCACTACACCCCTTCGGACGTAGGTACTGCCCCGGGATGGCTGATTCCTTTACTGCTCATCATTTTCATCTGGATAAATGATACCATGGCCTATATCGTGGGATCGCTCATCGGGCGTACCCCTTTTGCACCGGCTATTTCTCCTAAAAAAACCATTGAAGGTACTGTTGGCGGTATGATCCTCGCAGTAGCCACTGCAGGTGTATATGGTCATTTCTGGGGGGCCGGATACCTGGCCCTGCAGCATTGGATAGCCCTGGCGCTCATTGCTGCCATATTCGGCACTATCGGGGATCTGATAGAGTCCAAACTGAAAAGAATGGCAGGGGTAAAAGATTCCGGCCGCATCATGCCCGGCCATGGCGGATTCATGGACCGTTTCGACTCATTGCTCCTGGCCGCTCCCTTCGCCTGGATCTATGTTCAGTTCTTTATGATGGCTTAACCATAATTTCGTATGCTGAAAAAATTGAATTGAACTAACTTCGCACTTTGATTAAACACATAAATCAATCATTTTAATAAAAAAACAATGAAGATCCATCGTGAAGGATTTGCTACCATTTCCCTTGTATTCCTGGTACTGGCGTTAATTAACGGAGCAGTATTTTATTGGTTCGGTAATTCATCCGGCCTTTGCTGGACAGTATCTCTTATATCCCTGGCATTCTTTCTGTTCATCGTATCCTTCTTCCGGATTCCGGCAAGACAATACACAACAGGAGATTCGCTGGTAGTTTCTCCCTGCGATGGTAAGGTAGTGGTGATTGAAGAAGTATATGAGCCGGAATATTTCAAAGATAAACGCCTGCAGGTGTCTATCTTTATGAGTCCCGCTAACGTGCATGTAAACCGTAATCCTATCAGTGGTGTGGTAAAACTGTCGCAATACCATGCAGGTAAATACCTGGTGGCCTGGCATCCAAAGTCCTCTACTGAAAATGAAAGACATTCCGTGGTGATCGGCAACGGTAAAACGGATATCCTGGTAAGACAAATTGCCGGCGCACTGGCCCGCAGAATTGTGAACTACCTGAAACCAGGAATGGATGTAAAACAGAACGAGGAAATGGGCTTTATTAAGTTCGGCTCCCGTGTAGACCTCTACCTCCCCATTGGTACCGAAGTAGCGGTAAAACTGGAAGAAGTGGTGCAGGGCGGTGTATCTGTTATAGCTAAAATCTAGTATCTTTAATAGCTAAATGGCATTTTTATGATAAAGAAAGCTTTTACCGGCGCTGCAGCCCTCCTGTTATTGGCAGGTGTTGTATTTGCCCAGGAAAAAACAAACAGCAAAACCGCAGACAAGTCCGCTAAAAAGAACTGTTCTGCTGCCACCTGTAAAACCACTGCAAAAGGTAAAAGCTGCTGCCAGCAACCGTCTAAAACCGCCAGCCTGAGAATGGCTGCAGCCACTAAAAATAAGCCGAAGGCATAAAGGATAAAGCAAAAAGCTATTGAGGCGAATGATCTGAGCGAAAGGTTAATACCCGCTTAAGTCATTCGCCTCAATAGCTTTTTGCTTTATCCTTTATGCTTTCAGCTACTTATAATATTTCTCTCAGCTCCCGCAGGTGGCTGATAACATAAGTAGGCTGAAAATCAACCGGTGGTTTACCTGGATTAAAGTACACCTGGTCCATACCTACGCCGTGAGCCCCCTTAATATCCAGCTCCATCGCATCTCCGATCATAATACTTTCTGTAGCACTGGTACCGGCTCTGCTGATGGCAAAGTCGAAAATTTCGCGGTAAGGCTTTAAACTGCCCGCTAATTCAGAGGTAACGATATGCGTAAAGAACTGGTCGATACCGGAATTTTTCATTTTCAGCAACTGTGTTTCTTCAAACCCGTTGGTGATCATGTGCATGGGATACTCCTTTGCCGCCAGGTATTCCAGCGTTTCCTTTGCTTCGGGAAATAATGTTTTTTTATACGGGAGGATTTCCAGGAATTCCTCACTGATCTTTTGCGTCAGTTTTTCATCTCCTATCTTGAAATCAACCAGCGTAAGGCGGAAGCGTTTGTCGCGCAATTCGCGGCGGGTAATGAATCCTTTGCGAAAGCGATCCCATAAACGTTCATTGTGATCCACATAAGAAACGGAAAACGCCTCAAAAGATGGTATTCCTCTACTTTCTAAAGCATGGCTGTTGTACAGCTCCAGCAAGGTTTCCTGTTCATTTGTTTCAAAGTCCCAGAGTGTATGGTCCAGGTCAAAGAAAAGATGTTTGTATTTCATGACTGCGCAAAGGTACAAAATACCTCCTGCATGAAGGAAGCATCCCTGTCTGTTAAAAGTAAATTCGTTATTTTACTGCACTAATCAACGAAACTATGAATGCAGTAATTACGGGCGCCAGCAAAGGCATTGGAAAGGCTATTGCGGAAAAGCTGGCGCTGGAAGGCTTTAATGTAGCGATTTGTGCAAGGAATGCAGATACCCTGGCAACCGCCAAAGCTGATATTCAGCAAAAAAATCCGGCAGTAACCGTATTGGCGGAGGTAGTAGATATGGAAGATAAATCACAGGTGTTGGCTTTTGGAGAGAAAATCAAATCCACCTTCTCCCGTGTAGACATCCTGGTGAATAATGCCGGGATTTTTGTGCCTGGTAGTCTCCATGAAGAAGCAGATGGCCTACTTGAAAAGTTGATGTCCGTAAACGTATACAGCGCTTATCATCTCACCAGGGCCCTATTACCCGCTATGATTGCCAACCGTAAAGGCCATATTTTCAATATGTGTTCTACTGCCAGTTATGGGGCTTATCCAAATGGAGGTTCCTATAGCATCACCAAATATGCCCTGCTCGGTTTTACCAAAAATCTGCGAAAAGAACTGATACCCCACAATATCCGGGTAACTGCCGTGAGCCCGGGACCTACCTTGACAGCTTCATGGGAAGGTTTTGAAGCGGCCCCAGACAGAATGATGCCCCCCGAAGATATTGCCAGCGTGGTATGGTCTGCCTGGACCATGGCCAAACAAACCGTTATTGAAGAAATTTTGCTCAGACCCATACTGGGAGATATTTAAAGCATTTATTATTTTGGGAGATTGTTATTGGGAGATTTGTTTCAACACAGATTATCCAAATAACTAAATAAGAACATATTAAAATGTTTTAACTAACTTTTAACGGGGCCTTACAGCGCTTCCGGTGCGGCTTTGGTTAAATTTGTTGACATAATTATGATGTACAGATATTGCATAAGGAAGTGTATTTACTCCATTTTGTTTTGTTTAGGACTGGTAGCCTGCGCCTCCGCTCAGGAGTTCCGCTTTACTACCACTGTGAGCAATAACACTGTGACGCAGGATGAACCATTCCAGATCCAATTTATGCTGGAAAACGGGGTGAACGTTGCCAGCTTTACACCACCCAGTTTCAAAGACTTTGAAGTATTACAGGGCCCCTCACAAATGCAGGGGCAGTCTATCTTCAATGGTAAGCGCTCTGAATACATTGCACTGAGCTACCTGCTGCAACCCAAACATGTAGGCAGCTTTACCATTGCCGGCGCACAGGCCCGCGTCAATGGAAATCTGGTTAAATCAAATCCGGTTCTGATTGAAGTAAGAAAAGGCAATGCCCAGCAGCAGCAACAACCGCAGCAGCAGGTGCCCCAGGCTTCCGCCGGTGCCCAGCCCCATCGTGGCGGGGAAGACCTGCCAGAAGGCTTCCTGAAAAAAGGTGAAGACATCAATGAAAAACTAAAGAAGAACATTTTCCTGAAAGTAGATGTAGATAAAACCAACTTATACGAAGGCGAACAACTAACAGCCACGTATAAACTTTATACACGCCTCCCAACTAATTCAAGCGTTACCAAAGTACCGGCTTTCAAAGGCTTTTCCGCCAAAGATATTGAGCTGCCAAATCCTCCACAGGCTACTGAGGAAAGGATCAATGGCATACCCTATAAAGTATTTACCATCCGCAAAACGCTCCTGTTCCCCCTGCAATCAGGCGCACTGGAGCTGGATCCCGTGGAAGTAGACAACCAGGTACGCCTGGTAAAAATGGTCAGCAACAAACGAGGTGGTGGCCGCGCCAAAGATCCGTTTGAAGATTTCTTTAATGACCCCGCCTTTAAAGATCCCTTCTTCGATGACTTCTTTAACCGGCCGGAAGTTGAATACCAGGATGTTCCTTACAAAATACAGAGCAGCCCGATTAAGATCAATGTAAAACCCGTTCCTGTTGATGAACGGCCTATCAGCTATAATGGCGCAGTAGGTAAATTCAACATGACGGCCGTAGTAGATAAAAATAAACTGACCACCGATGATGCCCTCACCTTAAAGGTAACAATCAGCGGACAGG
Source organism: Chitinophaga sp. RAB17 (assembly GCF_052114225.1). Lineage (NCBI taxonomy): Bacteria > Pseudomonadati > Bacteroidota > Chitinophagia > Chitinophagales > Chitinophagaceae > Chitinophaga > Chitinophaga sp. RAB17. The sequence goes on from NZ_JBFREI010000020.1 coordinate 35,608, forward strand.
GTAACGTAAACCTGCTCAACTCTCCTAAAATAGAGCCCCCTACCGGGTTCGACAGGTACGACCCCAAGGTAACCGATGACATAGAAAAGAACAGCAATCCGCTCTCCGGCAGCCGTACTTTCGAGTATGTACTGATGCCGCAGGAAGCCGGAGACCATACCATTCCGGCCGTTGAATTCTCTTACTTTGATCCGGCTGCCAACAGCTTTAAAACACTGCGCTCCCAACCTTTCAATGTACACATTGACCAGGGCAAACATATTAAACAGGATAAACAGGATTATGGCACCGGCAAAAATGACCTGGTGAAAAATCATACCGGTATCCTCGACTGGACAAGAAATCACAGCTGGTTTATTCTCAGTCCCTGGTTCTATATCCTCTTGTTATTGCCTTTGCTGATTGCTGCAGGTATCATTTTCTACAAACGCAGAAAAGACTACAATACTACCAATGCAGCGGTCCTGAAACACCGTTACGCGAATAAGGTAGCACTGAAAAGACTGGAACTGGCGGCCCGCTACCTGAAAGAAGGAAAGGATAAAGCATTTTATGAAGAAACTTCCCGCGCTGTATGGGGATACCTCAGTGTGAAACTGAAAATACCAATGGCTGATCTGAGTAAACAACTCGTGCAGGATAAATTGAGCGCCCGCAGTATTAACGGCAGCAATACCCACGAACTGTTTAACCTGATAGACAACTGTGAAGTAGCACTGTATGCACCTGGTCAGGATGACCGTAAAATGCAGGGCACTTATGAAAAGGCTGTTGGCATTATCAGTAACCTGGAAGAAGCGTTGAAGAACTAACTATTTAACGAAAGGCGAAAATGCTGAACTACAGAAATATTAAACCGGTCTTTTTTGCAATAGCATGGCTGCTGACGGCAATCGTTAGCCAGGCGCAGGTTCCTCAAAACAACCAGCAACAACGCTTTGAGCAGGCTAATCTTCTTTTCAACCAGAGCAAGTATACAGAAGCTGCCAGGACTTATCAGCAACTGCTGGACGAAGGTCATACTCAAAAAGAACTCTATTTCAACGCCGGCAATGCCTGGTATAAAGCAGGTAAAACCGGACAGGCTGTATATAGTTACGAAAAAGCATTACAACTATCACCCAACGATCCTGCTGTAAAGCATAACCTGGCGATTGCCAATCAGAAAGTAAATGGCTTTGTGGAAGAATTGCCGTTGGTATTTTTTCAGCAGTGGTGGCTACAGTTACAACATCTTCATAAAGCCAATGGATGGGCAATAGGCACTGTAGTGTTATGCTGGTTGCTGATTGCAGGCATTATGCTCAATACTTTTCTTCCCGGATGGAGAAATAAGTTCCTCCGCTGGGGCAGTTACGTGATAGGCGCATTATGTTTACTTTACCTGCTCATGGCCGTTGACACTTACCTCTCATCCAACAACCACGAATCCGGTATTGTGATGAACAGCAATATCAAAGCAAAATCATCTCCCGATGAAAACAGCCGCGATGCATTTGAAGTAGGAGAGGGTATGAAAGTACATATCACAGATGCCACGGCAGACTACTGCAAAATAGAACTGGCAGACGGTAAAAATGGATGGATAAGTTGTGCTTACATCAAGCGGTTATAAACACTATAACCGTTCTATACGCAGGAGGAAATCATGTTTCTTTTCACGCGCTACCGGAACGCTATAGCCATCACACATAATTATTTCGCCTCCATCTCCCTTAATATATTTGTCCATAAAGGACAGGTTGATCAGGAAGCTGTTGTGTACCCGGAAGAAGCCTTTATCAGAAAGCCATTCCTCCATTTCGAGGAGAGTGCGGCATACCATTACCGGCTTTTCGGGTTCCTGTAAATGCAGCTTTGTTTGGATACCGGCAGACTTACAATAGATAATATTTTTAGCGGCTACCATACGTAAGCCTTCCATAGTAGGCAGGGCCAGTCTTTCGTCCTGGTACATATGCTGTTGCAGGAATAGCAGCAGGTTATCTACCTTATCGGTGCTATCAGCGCTGGTTTGGGTGCCGGCTTTTTCCACGGCATCCTTCAGCTCTTGAATATCAATGGGTTTAAGCAGGTAGTCCAGTGCGCTGTGGTGAATGGCCTGCAGTGCATATTGATCATAGGCAGTGATGAAAATGACAACAAAATCGTGATGATGACAGGCTTCCAATACCTCGAAACCATCCATGCCGGGCATTTCCACATCCAGGAAAATTAATTGGGGCTGTAATTCATTAATAGCAGTGATGGCGTCAGCGCCATTACTACAAACGGCCTGAACAGTAACTTGCGGGCAATACCTCTCCAACATCATTAGCAGCGCATCCCGACTATGTTTCTCGTCGTCCACAATAATGGTACGCATTTGATCAGATTGTATTAAAAGTCCGGGTATTACAGATTTGCAGTGAGATCTTGCTAAATATGGTCATTGATTCGAAAAATCCATGTAGAAATTAAGCAATTAATGGCATATTTCCAATTAAAGACTCAGCCCGCCAGGGATTGCCGGTTACCTACATGCTGCATACTGATAATTAAGCGGTTACCAGTTGGCAACAGTTCTTCATCGTATACCTGCAATGCCTTGATACTGGCTTGCATATGGTATTTCTCGCTCATCATATACAATCTTTCTGAAGCGATATCTATTCCGGAGGCCTGTCGCTCGCCGGTACTATCCAGCACTTCGGTGATCAGGATCCCATTATCTTCCAATTGAATAAGCAGCCTGTCTTTTTCCTTACGGATGGTGATCAACAGTTCTCCACCTGTTTTCTCGGGGCGGAGCAGGATCCTGTGCCAGATGGCATACTGCACATATGGCTGGATGATCAGGGGAGGGATCAGGGTAAACTGTTTGTTTACTTCCGGAAACACATTCAGCTGGTAGTTGAACTGTTCATCAAACCGCAGTTGTTCCAGCTGTATATATAGTTCAAGTGCATCCAGTTCATCCTGCAGGGAAATCCATTCTTTGTTGAAGTTGCCTATCATGAGGCGCATTAAACGGGAGAAGCGGGTAAGATACAGGGAGGCCATATCTGTACTGGTCGTAAGAATATAATGGTGAATAGCGTTGAGGCTATTGAAGATAAAATGAGGGTCCATTTGCGCCTGGAAAGCATGTAGCTCCAGGTTTATCTGTGTGTGGTGTTTGGTTATTTCTTTCGCTGAGGCTCTCCTGATTTTTCTTTCCCGCAGGGTAAAAAATACTATTAGGGTAACGAGACTTAACAAAAAAAACAGCCAGAACGGCCACTCCGCAGCAAAGACTATTTCTGTGTAATAATGTGCCACATATTAGGTTTACAGGAAGATGATCTTCTTCTCGTATAAGCGGAATAAATATCGGCTAATTAATCACCTTAAGAAAGTGGGATTTACTACGAGGTTGAATTTTAACGGAAACCGGGGAGAATGAGGTGAAAAGTGGCGAGGTAGCTTTTAGCCGTTAGCTTTTAGTAAATGCAGCGAATGCTCAACATATCATGACCTTTGCTGCAGTTACTAAAAGCTAACGGCTAAAAACTCTTCCTATGCTTCAGTGAATTTATATCCTACACCTCTGACAGAGTGGAAATAGCGGGAGTTGCGGCTGTCTTCTTCGAAGTACTTCCGGAAGTTGAGTATAAAGTTGTCGATGGTACGGGTAGTAGGATATACGTTATATCCCCACACCACCTGCAGTATCTTTTCGCGGGTAACTACTTCGCCTTTGTTTTCGATGAGTAATTTGAGCAGCATGGCTTCTTTCTTACTTAGCTCATAATGCTTCCCATCTTTACCTACGCATTCCTGTGCAGCGAAGTCGATCATATTGTCTCCGAAGCGGTATACATTGGGCACGCTGTCTTTGTCCTGGATCTTCTTGTTTTTTACGATGAGTTTCTCCACCCGTAGCAACAGTTCTTCCAGGTTAAACGGCTTGGTCATGTAGTCATCGCCGCCTTTCTTGAGTCCGAGCACACGGTCTGCGCTGCTGTTTTTGGCACTCAGAAACAGGATAGGTATTTCATTGTTCTGAATACGGATGTTTTCGCATACCGCGATACCATCCATTTCGGGCAACATGATGTCCAGTATAATGAGATCGAAATATTCGTTTTTTACTGCTTTCAGCGCAGCGGTGCCGTTGTCAACTGCGGTAACCTCGTATCCTTCCAGCTCCAGGTTCAGCTTCAGCGCTTCCTGGAGATTTTCTTCGTCCTCCACCAGTAGTATTGATGCCTTTGTCGCTTCCTTCATGTGTTATTGTTTGATTTTACATCGAATCCGGATTCTCCGGTATTCATCAATCCGTCATCTAATTTACGCCGTTTGCACGGAATATTCAGGCAAGGTTATTTCAAAGCAGCTTCCTACGGGTAAGTTATCCTTTACTTCTATCTCGCCGCCGTGCTGTTCCACAATCTTGGCAGTAAGGAACAGGCCGAGGCCAGAGCCTTTCGCCTTGCGGGTATTTTCATTACCTACGCGATAAAATTTCAGGAAGATTCTTCTTTTTTCTTCTTCCGGTATCCCCGGTCCTTCATCAATTACCTGTAACTTCAGCTGGTCGTCGCTTTCAAAGAGTTTTACGATGATAACGGTGTTCTTAGGTGCATATTTGGCGGCGTTTTCCACCAGGTTGCTGAGTATAATCTGTAGGGTTAGTTTATCACCATCCAGCCATACATCCGGTAAAATATCAGCTTCTATCTGATGGGTACCTATCCGGCCATCCAGATCTTTGATGCTACCTGCCACCAGTGCTGAAAAATCGAGCGGCTCTTTATACAGCTGATATTTGTGTGTTTCAAGTTGCGCTGCCAGCAGGATGTTATTACACAGCTGGTCGAGGCGATTGGTTTCACGAATGGTATTATTGATAAGCTTCAGCTGTTTTTCCTCGTCCAGCCGGTGTTTGCGGATAGTTTCAAGGTTTAATTTGGCGGCTGCAATAGGTGATTTCAATTCGTGTGTGACGGCCATCATAAAATTCTGTTGCTGCCTACTGAGCTTCATATATTTCCATACAGCCCTGTATACAAAGAGTGCGCCGAGTAAAATGATACCTAAAAAAATGAGGCCTTCGCCCAGGTATTTGAAAGAGCGCATATGCTCTTCCTTGTTAATACGCTGCAATTCCAGCTGGTGAGCGATGGGTTGAGCAAGACTGTCTACACGTAAATAGAGATTTTGCCGTTCAAAGCCGCTGATCTGTTCACTTTGTCTGAACAGGAGAATACCCCACCATACCAGGGCTGCTATAGTGTATGCCAGTACTAAAAAATAGACGAGGGAAACGGATTTGCCCTCCTGCATTTTATTGAAAATTTTTGTCATCATTGCCTCGTACCGGCTTTCTCAATCCGCAAGCCAACATTCATCACATGGGGTAGCGGATTTTGCCGCATATTTTGTTCAAAGGTAAACTTATAGATCCCCGGTTTATTAAGGATCGCGCGCTGTTGAATGAATACGCGGTGTTCATAAATATCATCCAGACCGGAACCTGCCCACTTGCCTGATGTTTCCGCGAGTGGTAATTCCACCCGCTGCTCTTTGACGGTACTGTCGCCGGGAGTCTGTGTTCCTACCACCAGCCATATATTGCTGTAAGGGTAGGCATCTGTATGCCTGACGTTTACATAGATGTTATACAGATACGCTGTGTCTTCCGGTTGTATTTTTACTTCAAAAGACGGTTTATAATCATACGTCCACTCATGCCCCGGGATTTCCAGGTTCTTCTCGTAAGTGTCCATTTTAGGCGGCTTGCAGGCTGCAGCCAACAATAACAAGCCTGCTGTTGCCAGGAAAAGTCTGTTCATACGGTATTCGCCTTACTATAAAACGTTTAAAACTTGTTCTTTGGCTTTTTCCAGTTCATCCTTCATCAACACCACCCATTGCTGTATACCGGCATCATTGGCTTTGGAGCCGGTTGTATTTATTTCCCGACCAATTTCCTGTAACACAAACCCCAGTTTCTTTCCTTTGGCAGAATCTGTATCTTTCAATATTTCCATGAAATAACGCAGGTGATTCTCCAGGCGGGACAGTTCTTCTGAGATATCCAGTTTTTCCAGATAGAAGATGAGTTCCTGCTCCAGTCGGTTACTGTCTACATTTTCTTTACCTACATGTTCAGCCAGCAACCCTTCCAGGCGTTGACGGATACGATCTTTACGCAGCGGATCCAGTTCTTTCACCTTCTGCATAGAGGAGTCAATATTTTCTATCCGTTGTTGCAGGTCAGCTTCCAGCATCTGTCCTTCATCTATACGATGGGTATCCAGATCGGTTAATGCCTGGCGCAGGGTATCTTCCACGTCTTTCCACTCTTCGTCTGTCATTTGCTCGGTAGCAGGACTTACCACTTCCGGTAATTTCATCAGTACGTTGAGCATATCGCCCTGAGGCAGTTCCAGCTGGTTAGCCAGCATGGTGATAGATTGGTAATAATATTTTGCAAGGTCTGTATTAATCACAACCGGTCGGGTAGCCCCATTCTGACGGATATTAATAGTTGCATCCAGTGTTCCCCGCTGCAAGGTTTGTTGCATAAGGGCGCGGATGTCGAACTCATAGGGTCTTAACAAAGGAGAAAACTTCAGATTCACTTCAAACTGCTTACCATTCAGCGATTTGATCTCCACTACGATACTAGTTTCGCCTCTTGTGCTTTCTGCCCTTCCGAAGCCGGTCATTGATTTCAGCATAATAGAAATTTGTAGGTGACAAACCTAGTTAAAAAAGCTGAAAGCATAAAGCCCAAAGCAAAAAGCCACCGAAGCGATACTTAAAAAGATTTCGCTTTATATCCGCTTTGGTGGCTTTTTGCTTTGGGCTTTATGCTTTCAGCTTCAACTTACTATAAATCTCTTCCCGGCTTAGCTGCACCATTGACCCGGGCTGCATGCCAGCAATGGTAATATCTTCCATACGATAACGGACAAGCCTCAACGTAGGAAATCCAACAGCGGCAGTCATGCGTCTTACCTGGCGGTTCTTTCCTTCGCCCAGCACCATCCTGATCCAGGGCGCGGGGATACTTTTGCGAAAACGAATAGGAGGGTTGCGGGGTGGCAATAGTGGCTCTTCCTCGAATATCTCCGCAATACATCGTTTGGTTCGGTATAGCTTACCATCTACGTTGATCTGCACACCTGCCTGTAGCTGTTGCACTGCTTCCGGCGTAACAGCCCCATCTACCTGTACCCAATACTCTCTTTCATGTGCATGCTGCGGCAACAACAATTGCTGATTCAACGCCTTGTCATTCGTGAGAATGAGCAAACCCTCACTGTCGTAATCCAACCGGCCCACCGGGTATACGTCTGACGGTACTTTGAAATAATCTGCCAGACAGGCTTTATTGCCTTCCGGAGTAAAGCGCGTCAAAACCTCATATGGTTTATAAATAATATAATAATAAAGCGCCACGAATACTTTTGCTTTGGTTAAGGAGCCGTAAATTAGTACTTTTGCAAATTGATTATGGCTACATCGTTCCACAATCCTTCGTGTCAACACTGCAAGGATCGTTTCTCTTCAATATTCTGCAAAGCGGAACAGTGCAATCTGGAACAAATTTCAGAGGCAAAGGTGTGCTCTATATACAAAAAGGGACAAGTGATCTTCCATGAAGGCGCTTATCCGTTCGGCGTATATTGTATCAACGACGGTAAGATAAAACTATCTCACAGTGGCGATGACGGCCGCGAGCAAATCGTACGCCTCATCAAAGCAGGCGATATCATGGGTTACAAAGCATTGCTCAGTAACGAAAGATATACCGCCACAGCTACCGCCCTGGAAGACTCCTCCATCTGCTTCATCCCTAAAGACCTGTTTCTCAGCATTCTCCAGAAAGATGCCTCCCTTTCGTTTGAAATGATGCGCATCTTATCCAGTGAGCTGCGCAAAGCAGAACTGAAAATCACCCACCTGGCCCAAAAGCCGGTAAGAGAACGACTCGCAGAAACTTTACTCTTCATCAAAGAAACCTATGGCCTCGAAGAAGATGGCCATACCCTCAGCGTACGCCTTTCCCGCGATGAAATCGCCAATCTCGTTGGTACCGCCACCGAATCTGCCATACGCCTCCTTTCTGAATTCAAGAAAGATGGCATGATAGAACTGGAAGGCAAAAAAATCCGCCTGCTCGACCTGCCCGAAATTATCAGGACCGCCAACCTGCAGGACTAACCACTCCCCTAATAGCTAACAGCTAACGCCTAAAAGCTAAGATGATAAATATCATACTCTCCCTTGACGCATATCATTGCGCCTCGTTGCGGCTACCTGTACTTTTGTATCAAGTAAAACGCCCGCTTCATGTTCGCTTATTCCATCATCAACTTCCATGAACTAACACCTGGAAACCTGTGCAATGTCATTGCCAGCAAATTCCATTTCCCTATTCACCACCTGGCTGAACAGGTAATGACCTATTTTAACCAGGAAAGACAAAAAGACCGGGACGCCCCCGCTACTGCCGATTTACAGCAATTACTGTTTGGTAAAATGTACACGGAAATTGCACAACTCATCCGCAAAGAAACAACGATATTATTCCCGGTTATCTGCAATACTTCTCCACTCAACAAAAATCAGAAAACTATAAGGCCGGCCGTATACGATAGCATACAGCAGTCGCTCCAGAAAATATTACTTCTGCTGCAAAGACTCCGGCAAATCTCCGCTAATTACCAGCTGCAGAAGCATTGGAGTCCGGAATATAAATTATGCGTAAACGACATTTTTACTACGGAACAACTGCTGCAGCAATGGATATACATAGAACAAAATATCCTTTACCCGGCAGTTATTCCAGGTCATACCATAATGATCACCCAACACGATATTAATAACGTAATTATTGACTAATGGCTGTTACTTCGCACACCAATACACAAATTACCTGCTTCCATTGTGGGGAAAACTGTACTGATAAGGACATTAAGCTGCAGGAAAAATTTTTTTGCTGTCAGGGCTGCAAAATGGTTTATGAAATATTAAACCAGTATGATCTCTGTGAATATTATGACCTTAACAGCAAGCCTGGTATTAATCAACGTATTGCTGTGCGCGGCGACAAATTTGCCTTTCTGGACGATGAAAAAATTGCGCAACAGTTGTATCTCTACAAAGATGAAACACAAACGCATGTAAACTTCTACATTCCCCAAATCCACTGTAGCTCCTGTCTATGGCTGCTGGAAAATCTGCATAGGCTGGAAGATGGCGTACAGCGTGTAACCGTTAACTTTAGTAAGAAGGAAGTACTCATCATCTTTTCTCATCCACAAACATCATTAAGAAGAGTAGCAGAAATATTAACTGCTATCGGATATGAACCGCATATCAGTTTGCAGGATCTGCAACATAAAAAACCCGGTCCTAATCGCAAGCTGGTGTATCAACTGGGCGTAGCTGGATTTTGTTTCGGCAATATCATGCTGCTTAGTTTCCCGGACTACTTTGCCGGTGCAGGCGGACTGGAAGAAAGTTTTAACCACCTGTTCCGGTATATGAACCTGCTACTGGCATTACCGGTGCTCTTCTATAGTGCACAGGCCTTTTACAAATCAGCCTGGAGCGGGTTAAAACATGGATTTCTGAATATAGACGTTCCTATTGTACTGGCCATCTTTGTTACGTTTGCACGTAGCCTGGTGGAAGTAGGGCAGGGGCATGCGGGTTATTTCGACTCTATGACCGGCATTGTTTTTTTTATGCTGATAGGAAGAGTTTTACAGGATAAAACCTACCAGGGGCTTTCCTTTGATCGGGACTATACTGCCTATTTTCCTATAGCCGTCAGCGTTATTAAAGAGGAGAAAGAAATTCCCACCACGCTACCGGAACTTAAAACAGGTGATACCATCCGCATTCATAACAATGAACTGGTGCCGGCGGATGGTATTATTGTAAGAGGTAAAGCACTGATAGATTACAGCTTCGTGACGGGAGAATCAGCCCCTGTGAGCAAATCCACAGGAGAAATTATTTATGCCGGCGGACGGCAACTGGAAGGCAACCTGGAAATACTGACCATTAAAGAAGTGGCACAAAGCTACCTGACCAGCTTATGGAACAGAGATGAACTCAAAAATAAAGCAGCCAAACAAGTCTCCTTTGTGCATTTGCTAAGTCGGTATTTTACCTGGGTAGTGCTATTGATTGCCGCCATCACAGCAGGTTACTGGGCTATTCATGAACCAGCACGCATATGGCCTGCCGTTACAGCCATCCTGATCATTGCCTGTCCCTGTGCATTACTGCTGGCATCTTCTTTCACCAACGGACATATATTACGTATCCTCAGCCGGCAGCGGCTTTACCTGCGAAATGCACAGGCCATTGAAAATATGGCTGCCACCACGCATATTATCTTTGATAAAACAGGTACGCTAACCGGCAAAACCGGCAGCTCCGTTATATATTATGGTACCCGGTTAACACCGGAGCAGGAAATGATGATTGCAACGCTGGCTGCACAGTCAACTCATCCACTCAGCAAAGCCATTGTGCAATACTGTGGTAACCCAAATACAAAACACGTACATGATTTTCAACACTTTACGGGAAAAGGCGTATGTGGTTGGGTGAATGGATCTTTTATCCGTTTGGGCAACGCTGACTTTACCGGAGCGCATAAAAAAAATGAGCAGGAAGGTAGCATGGTATATGTATCTGTCAATGAAAAACTAGCCGGGCTATTTACAATCCGAAACACCTACCGCAACGGATTACAGCACCTGATGGAGATATTGCAAACACATTACCCGTTGTCTGTGCTTTCCGGAGATAACAACCATACGGCCACACAGCTACGCAAACTCATGGGCAGCAATGCCACCTTGCTTTTTGAACAACAACCTGCAGATAAACTCGCTTATGTCATCTCCCTTCAACAACAAGGAAAAAAGGTAATGATGATTGGTGATGGATTAAATGATGCAGGTGCATTAAAGCAAAGTGATATCGGCATTTCCCTCACGGAAGACAATAACAATTTTACGCCTGCCAGCGATGGTATTATGGCAGCGGAACAACTTCCTTTACTATTTAGTTTCATACAGTTATGCAAAGCCAATAAGCGAATTATCCTGGTGAGCTTTGCGTTATCACTCCTCTATAATATCTCTGGTTTATATTTCGCTGTGCAGGGAATTTTATCTCCGCTGGTAGCCGCTATTCTAATGCCAGCAAGTTCCATCAGTATTATACTGATCACTTACGCGTGCAGTGAATGGCAGGGAAAAAAGCTTTACGATAAAGGATTACAGCAAATGACTGATAAAAATCATATTCCTGATTGAGTAAAGTCATAGTAGTGGCCGGGCCAGCAGATTACCTTTGCTATCACACGAAACATACATAGTATAATCTAAGCAAACCTCAATTGAAGCTCGCATGAAATAGGCGTGTAAGCAGTCGCAAAAAAAGTGACTGCTTACACGCAGCGGGTGAGGCATGCCGGAAATGCAGCATTGTATTACATCACAACAAACAGCAAATGAAAGGAATGAACGTAATGCAGGTAGCAGGAAATGAAAGAGTGAAGAGCTGTGCTATTCTGAAAACTAAACGCTTTGATGCCACCCTGCTTATTATGCAACAGGGACACCAGATTCCACCGCATACATCACCGGCAAATGCGATGATACTCATTCTCGAAGGAAGGATCGCATTTATGCTGAACGAAGAAGTGACCATACTGGAAACAGGCGACGTATTTTCCTTTCCTGCCAACGAGATACATGCTTTACAGGCGCTGGAAACAGCACGATTTATTCTCATCAAATAACTACATCCATGGGCGTTATCATCATATTACTCGGAGCCAGTTTACTGGTAGCATTGGGGTTCCTCGCCGCCTTCATCTGGTCTGTAAAAAACGGACAATTTGAAGATGATTTCTCTCCGGCACACCGCATCCTGTTTGAGGATAAGCATGATAACGTAAACGACTAAACGCATTTATCAACACCTTTAAATACCACTATGTCACTCGAAAAATTTTATTACGACAACCGCACGGTAAAATGGTTTGCCTACGCTTGTATGTTCTGGGGGCTGATAGGCATGCTGGCCGGTCTTTGGGCAGCGCTGGAACTGGTGATCCCCGGCCTTAACATGGGATTTGCCCCCATCACCTTTGGCAGATTAAGACCCGTGCATACCAATGCTGTGATCTTTGCCTTTGTGGGTAACGGTATATTCATGGGTGTGTACTATTCGCTGCAACGGCTATGTAAAGCACGTATGTTCAGCGACCTGTTGAGTAAAATACATTTCTGGGGATGGCAGGCTATCATTGCCGGCGGCGCCCTCACCTTGCTCCTCGGCTATACTACCGGCAAAGAATATGCAGAGCTGGAGTGGCCTTTCGATATCGCCATTACCCTTATCTGGGTAGTATTTGGCGCCAATATGCTCGGCACCATTTTACGCAGACGTGAATCTCATTTATACGTGGCCATCTGGTTTTATATTGGTACCTGGGTAGCGATTGCCATGTTACATATTATTAACTCTTTTGAGTTCCCATTATCCCTGTTCAAAAGTTACAGCTGGTATGCGGGCGTGCAGGATGCACTGGTACAGTGGTGGTATGGACATAATGCGGTAGCCTTTTTCCTGACCACTCCCTACCTCGGACTGATGTATTACTTTGTACCCAAAGCGGCCAACAGACCGGTATATTCCTACCGCTGGTCTATTATTCACTTCTGGTCACTGATCTTTATTTACATCTGGGCTGGCCCGCATCACCTGTTGTACACAGCCCTGCCTGAATGGGCGCAGTCGCTGGGAACCGCCTTCAGCATTATGCTCATTGCTCCTTCCTGGGGAGGTATGCTGAATGGTTTACTAACACTCCGCGGTGCATGGGACAAGGTGAGAGAAGATGCTATCCTTAAGTTTTTTGTGGTGGCACTTACCTGCTATGGTATGGCCACTTTTGAAGGTCCGATGCTTTCCCTGAAAAACGTAAATGCTATCAGTCACTATACAGACTGGACCATTGCACACGTACATGTGGGCGCACTGGGTTGGAACGGCTTCCTGACTTTCGGAATTCTCTACTGGCTCATTCCACGCATGTTTGGTACACAGCTGTACTCCCGCAAATGGGCCAACACCCATTTCTGGATTGGTACACTGGGCATCATCTTTTATGTAATTCCACTTTACTGGGCTGCCTTTACACAAAGCATGATGTGGAAACAGTTTACGGAAGAAGGACAACTGAAGTATCAGTTCATGGAAACGGTTACCACCATAGTACCAATGTATGCCCTGCGCGCAGTAGGAGGTATGTTATATATCAGTGGGCTGGTGTTAATGATCGTGAACCTTTCCAAAACAATCCGCCGCGGTTCCTTCATTGCCAACGAAGCAGCGGAAGCGGCGCCATTGCCAAAAGTCATTGCTACCCATGGCAAAGCCCACTGGCATAACTGGATAGAACGCCGCCCCCTGCAGCTGGTGGTATTCAGCCTGGTAGTAGTATCCATAGGTGGCTTACTGGAAATGATGCCCACCTTCCTGATACGCAGTAACATCCCTACTATCAGCAGTGTAAAACCATATACACCGTTGGAATTACATGGTCGCGATATCTATTTAAGAGAAGGTTGTTATAACTGTCACTCACAAATGATACGTCCTTTCCGCGATGAAGTAGCGCGCTACGGTGAATACTCCAAAGCAGGTGAGTTTGTATATGATCACCCTTTCCAATGGGGCTCCAAACGTACCGGTCCGGATCTGGCGCGTATCGGCGGCAAGTATCCTGATTCCTGGCACTTCAATCACATGCTGGATCCAACGTCTATGTCGCCGGGATCTATTATGCCTGCTTATCCCTGGTTGTTTGAGGAACGCGTAGATAAGAGCAAAACACCGGCTATGATCAATGTGATGCGCAAGCTGGGAGTACCTTATGGAGCGGGCTATGAAAAACAGGCAAACGCCGATCTCGAAAAACAGGCACAGGAAATTGCGGCATCTCTGCAAAAAGATAAGCTGCCTATTAAAGCAGATCGTGAAATCATTGCATTGATAGCTTACCTGCAGCGCATGGGAAAAGATATTAAGTCAGCACCTAAACCGGCTCCTGTTGCCGATAAAGAAGCATTTTAAATCACACATCATGAAGTTCATTAATTACCTGGAATCCATAGCCGGCATCAGCGTTTATCCGATGGCATCACTGCTGTTACTCTTTACCTTCTTCATAGGTGCTTCCTTATGGGCTTTTAAAGCAGATAAAAAAATGGTGGATCGGATCAGCCGTATTCCTTTAGATAATGATGAGACTAATCCCTTGTAAAAAAAAACGTATGAATAAACGGTTTATACAGCTACTCGGCGGCAGTTTATTATGCAGCATGCCGGCTATTGCAGATAGCGGCGCCAATGCTCCGTCAGAATTATATGATCCTGTTGCCTTGCTCTTGCTGGTAGTAATTGGCGGGCTGTTACTGGCCATCATTCTTCTTGGCAATGCCGTTTTAGGCGCTATGGATATTTTCAGAGAGAAAATGAAAAAAGATGCCGGCAAAACCCTGGTCACCATAGGTATTGTCTCACTGACACTCATGAGTCAGTCCTCGTTTGCAATGTCAGCAGATCCGGCGCCGGCTTCTTACTTCACTCACCTATCACAAACGTCCTTTTACCTGCTGGTATCTGTGATCATCGTAGAACTCACGGTCATCATCAGCTTGTTATTTGTGTTACGCTTCCTGGCAGGTATTAAACGTAAGCGCAAGCCAGCTAAAGTACCGGTACCAGGAAAACCGCGGGTGTCCTGGTTTGAGAAAATAAACAATACTAAAACCGTGGATGCAATAGCAGAAGCTGATGAAGACATGGGGCACGACTTTGATGGCATTCATGAATTAAACAACCCTACACCTCCCTGGTGGAAATGGGGTTTCATTTTTACAGTATGTTTTGGGATCGTGTACTTCTGGCGAACAGAAATATCACATTCAGCACCAGGGCAGCTGGAGGAACTGGCCGCAGCAGAAGAACAGGCTGCTATTGCCAAACAGGAATACCTGAAAAAAGCGGCCAATAATATTGATGAAAGCAACGTTACCCTGCTCGCTGATCCTAATGACATCGCTGCTGGTCAAAAAATGTTCATCTCCAACTGTGCACCTTGTCATGGGCCACAGGGGCAAGGCGTGGTAGGTCCAAATCTTACAGACGACTACTGGTTGCATGGCGGCAAAATAAATGAGGTTTTTAAAACTATTAAATATGGTGTAGCTGACAAAGGGATGAAAGCCTGGCAGGAGGATTTCTCTCCGAAACAACTGGCCCAGCTGGCCAGCTTTATTAAATCTATACACGGCAGCAACCCACCTAATGCCAAGGAAGCACAGGGAACGAAGGAGTAAACCAACAGTACAGGCTTAGATACACCAGCATCATTGACAAGCAGGGATAAATAGTATACATCATGACCGACAGTACATTCAGAGATACGATAGCCACCGTTGATAAGCAAGGCAAGCGCAACTGGATTTTCGCGAAGCAGCCTAAAGGGCGCTGGTATAATATCCGTAGTTGGGTGAGCCTCTTTTATTTTAGTGTTTTTTTCAGCCTGCCGTTTATTTCTATAAATGGCAGGCCCTTATTTCTGCTGAATGTGATAGAGGGGAAATTTATACTGTTTGGCGCCATTTTCTGGCCACAGGACTTTTTCATTTTCGGACTGGCGATGCTGGCATTCATTCTCTTCATCGTAGTATTCACCATGGCTTTCGGTAGGCTCTTCTGCGGATGGATGTGTCCACAAACCATTTTCATGGAAATGCTGTTCCGCCGCCTGGAGTACTGGATAGAAGGAGATGCCGCAGCACAGAAAATGTTGCAGCAATCGCCCTGGAACACTAACAAAATAATCCGTAAAACAGGGAAACACCTGACCTTTTACGCGCTGTCGTTTCTTATCGCCAATATATTCCTGGCTTACATCATTGGCGCCAAAACACTGGGACATATCATCACGGAACCGCTCTCGGCTCATACCGGTGGTTTTATTGCCATACTGGTATTTTCCGGGGTATTCTATGGCGTATTTGCCTTTATGCGGGAACAGATCTGCACGATTGTTTGTCCTTACGGCCGTTTGCAGGGGGTATTGCTCGATAAAAACTCCATACTGGTTGCATACGACTACAAAAGGGGAGAACCCCGTGGTAAGTTCCGTAAAGACGATTCCAGAGCGCATGGCGACTGCATCGACTGTATGCAGTGTGTAAAAGTATGCCCTACGGGTATAGACATTCGGAATGGAACGCAGCTGGAGTGTGTAAACTGTACCGCCTGCATAGATGCCTGTGATTTCATGATGGAACAAACGGGCCGCCCGAAAGGACTGATACGCTATGCTTCTGAAAACGGGATTGCACAACAACAAAAGCTGCGTTTTACCACGAGGCTAAAAGTATATACAACCGTGCTGACATTGCTGCTGATAGTCATCAGCTTTATGTTGGGTAGTCGCAAACCGGTGAGTGGTACTATCATGCGCACTGCAGGAATGTTATACCAGGAGCGGGGAGTAGATAGTGTATCTAACCTCTACCGCATTAAGCTGGTGAACAAAACCAGTAAAGATATTCCTCTTGAGCTGAAGCTGGAAGATGAAAACGGAGTAGTGTATATGGTTGGTAATGGGGTGATCCACGTAAAAGCAGAAGGACAGGGAGAAGGTACCTTTTTTATTGTATTGCCCAAAACGATGGTGCATCAGCGCAAGTCCACTCTATACGTAGGACTTTATGAGCATAATGAAAAAATTACCCGGTTACGTACCACCTTTTTGGGCCCGGTGCAGTAAGCAGGTATCGATATAACATTCTCTAAACTGATTATTATGAACTGGGGACACAAGATCATTATTGTATTTGTAGTGTTTGCTGCCGGCATTTTAACACTGGTCACCAAAAGTATGCGAACCAAAATAGACATGGTGACGCCGGATTATTATGGTGAAGAACTAAAATATCAGCAGGTAATAGACGGTAAGCAAAATGTATCGGGTCTTTCTGCCCCTGTTAACGTTGCTCAGGCGGCAGAAGGTATCCTGCTTACCTTTCCACATGAGCTGCAAGGCAAAGCGATTACGGGTAAAGTTACCTTCTACCGGCCTTCTGATTCAGGGAAAGATATACAGCTGCCACTACAGCCTGATGAAGCCGGACATCAATTGATAAACAGACAGTTATTTATCAAAGGGCAGTATCGTTTCAAGGTGCAATGGATCATGAATGACCGGCCATTTTACCAGGAACAGCCTATCAATATTAACTAACCAATAAAACGGATATTATGATCGCCTCCTTTATGCTGGGTTTTGTAGGTAGCTTTCACTGCATTGGTATGTGTGGTCCTATTGCCTTAACGTTACCCGTGCAACATCTTACCGGCAGCAAAAAAATGGCAGGCATACTACTGTATAATGCCGGTCGTATCAGTGCCTATTCCATATTGGGACTCGTCTTTGGTTGGCTGGGCAAACAGTTATACCTGGGCGGACTGCAACAATGGTTATCTATCATTATCGGCTGTTTGTTATTGCTGGTAGCGGCCCTGAAATATACCGGTATCCGCTGGACAAAAGGAGGACATCTCCCCAACGCATTTACAACAAAAATAAAATCCCTGCTGGGCAGGCTACTGCAACAACAACGCTTTCGCACCCTGTATGCTATTGGCTTTTTGAACGGACTCCTGCCATGCGGACTTGTATACCTGGGAATTGCCGGCGCTATTGCTACTGGCGATGTGCTGAAAGGAATGTTGTTCATGGCGGCCTTTGGTGCAGGCACACTACCTGCAATGGCAGGCGTTACCTGGTTCAGTCATCTGATCAGTCTTACAGTCCGGAATAAAATGCGGAGCATGATACCAGTTGTCGTGAGCGTAATGGGGATATTGCTGATCCTCCGGGGCCTTAACCTGGGCATCCCTTATATCAGTCCTACACTAATGCCACACAGTGAACATGTCGTTGAAAATTGTTGTCATAAATCATAAGATATCATGAGCCTCATCAGTAAATATAATGTAGCCGCACCGCGGTATACCAGTTACCCTACCGTACCATATTGGGAAGAAAACAGTTTTAATCCGGACAGCTGGAAAGCGTTGCTGAAGAAATCCTTTCTGGAGTCTAATGGGAAGGACGGCATCAGCATCTACATTCATCTTCCTTTTTGCGAAAGCATGTGTACCTACTGTGGCTGTAATAAATATATCACCGTTAACCATGGCGTAGAGATACCGTACATAGCTGCTTTATTGAAAGAGTGGCAACTGTATGTAGATACGTTCGGCAGGAAGCCGCGTATCCGCGAACTACACCTGGGAGGAGGTACGCCTACCTTCTTCAGCGCAGAAAATTTAACCACCCTGCTGAAAGGTATTTACCATCTTGCAGAAGTACTCCCGGATGCCTCCCTCAGTTTCGAAGGTCATCCCGGCAATACCACACCGGAACATCTGCAAACATTATACAACCTGGGCTTCCGCAGGATTAGTCTGGGGATACAGGATTTCGACCGACGGGTACAGGAAATTATTAACCGCCTGCAACCTTTTGAGATGGTAGCATCTGTAGTAGAGAACGCCAGGAAGATTGGTTTTACTTCTATCAACTTCGACCTGATTTACGGACTGCCATTGCAAACGACCAACAGTATGCAAAACACCATCGACAAGGTGGTGAGATTACACCCTGACCGGATCTCTTTTTACAGTTATGCACATGTTCCCTGGATAAAAGGTACTGGTCAGCGCAGATATACAGAAGAAGATTTACCGGGAGATGAAGAAAAGAGACAGCTGTATGAACTGGGCAAGTTGCTTTTCGACAGCAATGGATATACAGAAATCGGAATGGACCATTTTGCGTTGCCGGGAGAAGCGTTGGATACTGCTTTTAAACAGGGGAGGTTGCACCGCAACTTCATGGGCTATACGGTTTCTCATACCTCCCTGCTGGTGGGTTTGGGCGCGTCCTCCATTGGTGATAACTGGTACGCGTATGTACAGAATGAAAAAAAGATCGATGCCTGGCAGGAGCTGGTCAACAAAGGAGAATTTCCGGTGGTACGTGGCCACCTACTCAATGAAGAAGACCTGCTGTTGAGAAAACATATTCACGACCTGATGTGTCACTTTGAAACTACCTGGCATAAGGCAGACACACAATGCGATGCTGTAATAGATGGGTTGCAAAGACTACAGGAGCTGGAGAAGGATGAACTGGTACAGGTATCTCCTCAAAAAGTGGTGGTGACAGCTAAAGGCAAGCCGTTTATACGCAACATCTGCATGGCTTTTGATGCCCGTCTGTGGCGACAAGTACCACATTCACAATTGTTTAGCAAGTCCATTTAAACCAGGTTGTTTATGTTTTTTATGATTCACCGGAGAAGCAAAGATCAGTGATAAGGATTCGTTTAAATTTTCACGCTTCGGGTGAATCATAAAAAACATAAAAAAAGTTGGGTTGAAAAGGATAAAAAATCGCCGTTCCAGGGTAAAATTCCCAAAAAACATAAAAAATGAGGGTTGGTCGGTTTTCACCGGACTAGCTTAAAAAAGGTAAAAAAGTAATTGAGCAGCAGGTATGTTTTTTAGTAAGATAAAATAGCGATCGGCTGTAATGCTTTATTCGTACGGGTTTCAGAGGCAATAAAAAAAGTCTGACCGTTTTAACAATCAGACTTTCTTGTTATGTGAATGGGTTAGTAAGTACAGGGAAACAAAATTCCCTACACAATATTAAAAAGAATTTCATCACAAAAGAAAAATTTTACAAAAAAATTTATTCACACCACTAAAATAATTGTGGATAACAGCCGATTGAAACTTTCCGAACATCGTCATCATCTCCCCATATTTTGATTATTGCAATCGTTGATTCACTACCTTTGCTACTCTTTAACATTCTTTAATAATTCAGAGTATATGAAGTTCGAAGCACCTGTTGCAGTAACTGAAATAGCAGCATACATAGGCGCAGAGCTGATTGGCAACAGTCAATTGATGGCTACTGGCATCAATGAAATTCATAAGGTAACACCAGGAGATATTTCCTTTGTTGACTTTGAGAAATACTATAACGCCAGTCTGCATTCGGCAGCAACAATTATCATCATTAACAAAAAGGTAGATTGTCCGGAAGGCAAGGCAATTTTGGTACTTGATGACCCTTTCAGTGCCTACGTAAAACTGGTAAAAAGATTCAGACCATTTGAACCGGCAACCAAAGCCATCAGCGATAGCGCTGTCATTGGAGAAGACACTGTTATTCAACCCAACGTATTCATTGGCAATCATGTGCGTATCGGACGGAACTGTCTGATTCATCCCAACGTAACTATTTACGATCACTGTGTGATAGGAGATAACGTAGTGATTCATGCAGGTACTGTACTCGGTGCAGATGCTTTTTACTTCAAGAAAAGAGCGGAACGGGAAGTCATGTATGATAAGATGGTGAGCTGCGGCAGGGTAATCATAGAAGATGATGTGGAACTCGGCGCCGGCTGTACCATCGACAAAGGCGTAAGTGGCGACACGATCATTGGTCGTGGCACCAAACTGGATAACATGATCCACGTAGGTCATGGTACTGTAATCGGCAGGAACTGCCTCATTGCTGCACAGGTAGGTATCGCCGGTAAAGCCCACATTGAAGACAATGTAATCCTGTGGGGACAGGTAGGCGTAAACAAAGATCTCACTATCGGAAAAGGTGCCGTTGTACTTGCACAAAGTGGTGTACCCGGTGACCTCGAAGGTGGTAAAATATACTTTGGCAGCCCGGTAACTGATGCCCGCGAAAGAAAGAAAGAAATCAGCTGGATCAAACGCATTCCTGAGATATGGGAAAAAGTAAAAGATCTCAAATAAGCTTTTCAATAGCGGATTGTTTGTCTGCCAAAGGGCAGGTAAACAATCCGCTTTAACCCGTGCTACAACATTCAAAACCCACCCGCTTCATGAAGCTATTATTTGCCGCTTTAATCCCCCTGCTCCTCTGGAGCTGCAGCACTACCAAAAAGACAAATACCACCAGTTCTCTTTATAGCAACGACCAGGAATGGGCTACCAAGGTGAAAGATGGCTGGCTTACCGCTAAAACCATCTCTTTTGGCCTTTATTCCACTACTTCCCGCAAAAATGGAGTAGCGGAGGCCACCTTCATTAAAGACCCTAAAAACGCCTTTAATTTTTATCTGAATGGCAATAGCGAACACCTGTTGGTACAAACCATGAACACAACAGCCATCGCCTTTACCAACCGTGATTTACCGTCTTATTTAAGTGGTTTGGCTGCTGGTACCGACCTTCGTTACACCCTGATCAACGGCACCAAAAATGAGCCCTTAAAGCGCTGGGAAATGATCGTTAAAGCCCCCCACTACCTGGAGTTGAATGAAAACAAACCGGTAGGCGTCCTGAGATCTACGGATACAGATATACGCATCACGGCACATAACCGATATGGCAAGGTTAATTCTTATGAAAACATATGCTACGAATTCCAATATCGCGGACAACCAGTGGCGGCTGTAATACCCGGCGATAAACCAAGAGTGTGGGTAAGCAGGGAAGCAGATCCTGAAATTGCTAAAACGCTATCTGCGGCTATCGCGGCGTTTTTGTTGTAATGGAGATACGTAATGATTAAAAACAACACCCGTTTGAGCCACCCGGGAATAAGGCGACACCACCCTCCCGGCCAACGGCAAAAGATGCCGCCAATGCACTTCTATTGCTTTCCGGAACGCTCCTGCAGGAAAGCAGCTGCAATCTGTTTAATGGTCTCTTCCAGCGGCCGGAACTGAAAACCCGGCAACGCATTCAACACCTTCGTGTTTTCGTAATTAACTTTCATTTGTGCGGTGCGGGCAGTTTCTTTTGTTACCAGCGGATGCTTTCCCGTCACCATCCCTTTCACTTTTTCCAAACGCCATACTACTTCTGCCATCCAGGGCTTTGCAGCGATATGTGGGGGTTTCTTACCCAGGGCATGTGCCATAGTGGTAAAAAGACGCTGATAACCCCAGTTGTCGGCAGACAGGATGAACCGCTCTGCATTGATATCACTATCCATGAGCTGTATCATCGCCTTCACCACATCTTCCACATCTACAAAACCATTTACGCCCTCCGTATAATAGGGGAATTCCTTCCAGGCATTTTTCAGCAATGCACCGGATCCATCATCCCAGAAACCGGCACCTAAAATAATAGACGGGTTTACGATCACGGCGTCCAGTCCTTCTGCAATCCCCCTCCACACTTCCATTTCACCCTGGAACTTACTGATGCTATAGCGCGAGTTATTTTTGCTGTCCTGCCACTCACAGTCCTCATTCACCGCTGCATTATCCCTTGCCCTGCCAATGGCAGCTACCGAGCTTACATACAGCAGCTTTTTAACACCGGCATCCAATGCCATATTCACCACATTAGCCGTTCCTTCTACGTTAATCTTCAGGAGACGATCTTTGTCGGCGGCCTGAAAAGAAACCATCGCAGCACAGTGATATACCTGGGTTACACCTACCAGCGCATCTTCCAGGGTGAATATATCCAGGATATCGCCAGGTACCCATTCTATCTTATCTGAAATATCCTGCAACCGGGGAGAAGGTTGTTGACGGTACAATGCCCTTACAGGTTTTCCTGCAGCAACCAATGCCCGAATTAAATGACTACCCAAAAAACCTGTACCGCCGGTGACTAAAATCATGAAGACTAAATTCTAAAACTATAAGAGGACCAAAAATAACTAAAACTATTGTTCGTACCTGTAAAAACCCAATCCCGTTTTGCGTCCCAGCTTACCGTCTTTTACCCTTTGCTCCTGTAATGCATTCGGTTTAAAACGGGGCGCCTGGGCAAATGCATCATATAGCGACTGCGTTACTGCCAGATTCACATCATTACCTATCAGGTCCATTAAGGCAAAAGGCCCCATTTTAAAACCGGCGCTTTCCAGCAGCTGGTCAATGGTACTGAAATCGGCCTGTCCTTGTGCTGCCACATGCATGGCTTCCAGGTAATAGTGCCTGGCCACTCTGTTGACAATAAATCCCGGGGAATCCTTCACCCTTACCGGCACCTTACCCATCTTCTGCGCCAGCGCATACACAGTGTCTGCCACTTCAGGAGCGGTATCTTTACCACTCACCACTTCCACCAGCTTCATCAGGTGTGCCGGATTAAAAAAATGCATTCCCACCACCCTGGTAGAATGACCTATTACTGCCGCCGCTATGTCAGAAACAGAAAGGGAAGAAGTATTGGTAGCAAAGATGGTATCCGGAGCGTTGATAGCTGCCAGTTGATTAAACAGGGCTGTTTTGGCGGCAACTTTTTCTACTATAGCTTCAAGAATCACATCAGCTATACAGTCTTCAATTTCAGCGGTAAAACGGATACGCTGCAGGATAAGTTCTTTTTCTTCAGCAGCCAGTTTACCCTTTTCTACCGCTACTGTTAAACTCTTCTCAATTTGTGCTTTCGCCCTATCCAGACCTTCCTGTTGTATATCGAACAACAATGTATTAAATCCGCTATAGGCTGCTATCTGTGCTATTCCGGCACCCATGGTACCTGCGCCGCATACGGCAATAGATTGAATCACTGGGAAAAGAATTAGAATGATGAATTACGAATGATGAATTACGAATGACGGATTTGTGAGAAGATGGTAAAGGCTATATTCATCCTATTCTATCTCCTCACAAATCCGTCATTCGTAATTCATCATTCGTAATTTCTATATAGCACCTTCAAACTGTTCCAGGAAACGGGTATCGTTCTCGGAAAACAGGCGTAAATCTTTAATCTGATATTTCAGCATGGTAATACGTTCTATTCCCATACCAAAAGCGAACCCGGTATATTTTTCCGGATCAATGCCGCAATTAGCCAACACTTTCGGATGTACCATTCCACAACCCAGTATTTCTACCCAGCCGGTTTGTTTACATACAGGGCAACCGGTACCGCCACAAATGAAACATACGATGTCCATTTCAGCGCTGGGCTCTGTGAAAGGGAAGTAGGAGGGGCGGAAACGAATGCCCGTGTTTTCACCAAACATCTCTTTCACGAAGTGATAAAGCGTTTGTTTAAGATCCGCGAAAGAAACATTTTCGTCTATATACAATCCCTCTACCTGGTGGAAGAAGCAGTGTGCACGGGCTGAAATAGTTTCATTACGGTATACTCTTCCCGGGCTGATAATGCGGATAGGCAGTTTGCCTGCTTCCATCACCCTTACCTGGGCAGAGGAAGTTTGGGTACGCAGCAACCAGTCAGGGTTTTTGCTGATAAAAAAGGTATCCTGCATATCGCGGGCCGGGTGGTTTTCCGGTAAATTCAATGCAGTAAAGTTGTGCCAGTCATCTTCAATTTCAGGACCTTCGGCAATGCTGAAGCCCAGACGCTCAAATATGCGGATAATTTTATTCCGCACCAGACTGATAGGATGACGGGTGCCCAGCCGGTGTGGCGCCGCCGGCAAGGTATAATCAATATCGCCGGTATCTGCGCCGGAAGCATCTTTCAGATCACTGAACTGCTCATAACGGGACTCCGCGAGTTGTTTAAATTCGTTTAATATCTGCCCAAATTCTTTCTTACGGTCATTCGGCACCTGCTTCATCTCCCCGAAAAGAGCTTTCACGATACCTTTTGTACCCAGGAATTTTATGCGGTACTGTTCCAGATCCGCTGCGCCGGCAGGCGTAAAAGCCGCTATTTCTTCTTTGTAGGCTGCTATTTGCTGTACTAACTGTTCCATAAACAACAAAGATAAGCGATTAGAAGTAAATCTACCGGCATAAACCCATAGCTTATTTCCCGGAAATAACGTATATTTTCATTAGCAAATCTGAAGGGGTATGCCTACAACTATACACACAACACTGCTGTCACTTGTTACGGCTGTATCTATCATTTTCTTACTCCTTTTCCTCCATTACAGATCCCGTTACCTTGTCCTCAAAGGCAGTGAAGCCGTTATGGTGCGCCATACCAACCAACAGGAAAAAGAACTCCTGCTGCTCCGTAAACAATTGTCGGAACTAAAGCTGCTCTCCCTGAAGTCACAGGTAAATCCGCATTTCCTATTCAATTGCCTGAATGGTATTTATACCGCCCTTATGACCGGAGAAACGGCCCTGGCACAGGAATATATATCCGGATTTGCCATGTTGCTGAGGAAAGTATTAATGCTGGCAGATAAAAACTTTATCTCTTTACAGGAAGAATCTGATATGCTTGAACTATACCTGAAACTGGAACAGCTACGCACCAATAACGGATTTGAATATACGCTCATCACAGATCCCCAAATTTCTCCTGCTGCATTACCTGTACCCTGTATGCTGGTACAACCCTTTGTGGAAAACGCCATCTGGCACGGACTGATGCATAAGGAAAAAGACCGGCGGCTACATATTCACTGGATGCAGCTACAAACTAATCTTTACGCCT
Source organism: Chitinophaga sp. RAB17 (assembly GCF_052114225.1). Classification (NCBI taxonomy): domain Bacteria; kingdom Pseudomonadati; phylum Bacteroidota; class Chitinophagia; order Chitinophagales; family Chitinophagaceae; genus Chitinophaga; species Chitinophaga sp. RAB17. The sequence continues at coordinate 61,159 of NZ_JBFREI010000020.1, forward strand.
GTGAAGTAACCGACAACGGTATTGGCCGCGTACAAGCCCTGCAATATCATCATGATGGCCTGAAGACGAATAACCATCACTCCCGGGGCATGGAAATATGTATGGAGAGAGCCTCCCTTTACAGATCCATGTACCATACCCAGTTTAATATTGAAATTACGGATCTCCCGGGAGAAGAGAACACGGTACAGGGGACCCGTGTATACATCACTTTTGAAGTAGACCCCAATATGAGCACCGCCCGCTAAAAAATCAATTTATAACCCACCCCGCGGATATTCACAATCTGTACCCTGGAATCATCCTTCAGGTACCGGCGGAGCTTTGTGATAAAAACGTCCATGCTGCGGGCATTAAAAAAATTATCATCTCCCCATAAATCCAGCAATACCGACTTCCGCTCCATTACCTCATTTTTGTTGTTGTATAACCGTTGTAAAATAGCTGCTTCGCGGTGAGACAGGAACTCAATGGTATTATTACGGGCAAGGGTTTGCTTGGTATAATTAAACACATACTGCCCAATAGATACGGCGCCTTCTTCCATTTCACGGGTGCCGGGATTGTCGCCGAAACGTTTCAATAAGGCGGTAATGCGTACAATCAGTTCATCCATACTGAAAGGCTTCTTCAGATAGTCATTGCCCCCCAGTTCAAAGCCCTTCACCACATCTGCTGTCTGCGATTTGGCCGTCAGGAAGATGATCGGCGTAAATTTATCCTGCTTGCGGATTTCTGCCGTAACAGTAAACCCGTCCATATTAGGCATCATAATATCCAGCACCACCACATCCGGATGCTCCTGCTGATATAAACGTAACCCTTCCTTGCCATCGGCCGCATACAACATTTCAAAACCCCGCATTTCAAGACTGTCTTTTACAATCTGTCCCAGCTGTACTTCATCTTCTATTAATAATACTTTTGCCATAACGTCTTTTATTTATTGTTGCTACGCTGAAGGGATGATAATAGTAAATTCGCTGCCTTTATCCGGCTCACTCTGCACATGTATAGTACCACCATGCATTTCCACAATCTTTTGCACATAACTTAAACCCAAACCAAAGCCTTTCACATTGTGCAGATTGCCTGTAGGTACCCGGAAAAACTTATCAAAGATACTTCCCTGGTACACCTTCGGGATACCAATACCATTGTCTTTCACCCGGATCTTTAAGATACCATTTTCCAGGCTGGTTTGTATATATAACTGTACCACTTCGCCCGAATATTTGATAGCATTATCTACCAGGTTATTGATAGCATTGGATAAATGTGTTTTATCCACGTACACCATTTTACCAGCCAGGTTATTGTCGTAGCGTAGCTGCAACTGTTTTCCTGCTTTCAGCTGATGATTGGACAGTATATTATCGATGACTTCATTCAGGTCTGTTTCTTCGCGGAACAACTCAATATCTTCTTTTTCTTCGGCTGCAATGTGCAATACTTTTTCTACCAGGTCGGATAAGCGCTGCAATTCATTCTTAGAAATGTCGAGATAGGTTTGTGTTTTGCGCTGATCGTTCAGTGCATTGAAATTCTGCAATGCTTCCACTGCAGCAGACACAGTAGCAATGGGCGTTTTCAGCTCATGTGTCATGTTGTTGATAAAATCATTCTTCACCTCTGATAACCTTTTTTGTTTGAGGATTGTTCTCAGCATATAAACAAAGCAGAGGGTAGTCAGCACCAGTAGCACCAATGAACTCAGCAGGGTCCAGATCATTTTCTGCAGGATAAACTGCAGGGGAGAATCGAAGCTGGCCTGTACAAAAAGACTGCTGGCCGGGTTAAAGGGGATCTTGGCCGTTTGCCGGGGCTCACGGCGGCGGATACTGTCTCTGAAACTTTCTCTTTCAAAGCCGCTATAGTTAAGATGAAATGTATCCATTTCGTAAGGTGTGGCAATTTGGCGGCTCGCCAGTTCTACCTTAAAAACGGAATCCAGCTTTACAAGGTTAGTGCTATCATTGTGTAAGTTGTTGGTAATGAGGATTTCAGAGATCTGTCTGGCCAAAGTATCCACGTAAACTTTTGAGGGGGAATCACTATGAAGGGCTTCTGGTGGAGGTGGAGCAGGATAACGGTCAAAGTCTCTTTGTCCCCTGAATCGTTTCCCTTTAGGCATGCCAATTTCTTCCAGCTGGTCAGCGAGCCCTCTCATTGGGCGGTTCAATGAATCTTTGTCCTTCCCGAAATATTTGATATAGCGGCGTACATCAGAAAACTGTTTATTGAAAACCGCCATACGGAGCGATTCATTAATTTCTTTGCTGAATTGTTCCTCTCTTAACCTGTAAGAATTGTACAGCCAGTAGCCCTGGAATAGAAATATACCCAGTATACAGACAGACATGAGGATGAGGATATTTCTGATTCTTTGTCTCATGAAGCATTTTAAGATCCCTACAAAACTATCCATTCCCGGTTTAATACCGGCTAATCTCTTAACAGTAATTAACAGTAAATAAGGAAGATTAACGCTTACAGATAGTCCTTAACAGTAAATAACAGTAAATAAAGCTTTTTAACCCAAAAAATGAAAGCGAAAGAGCATTTTTGTGATAACAAAAACAACCAGGTATGAACCGAACTATCCGTTTATTCATTGCGGCTGCCACGCTGCTTTCTGCTACCAGCCCGGCATTTGCACAGCAATCAGGTACTATTGAATATGAAGTCACTGCTAAAACAGATCCGGAGCGTATGCGCGGTTTCCAGCGCGGTGGCGATGATGCGCCGGCTATACCGGATGTCATCACCTTCAAACAAACCTTTACTTTTAGTAACAACATTGGTAAAATCACTACAGAACGTCCTGACTTTGGTGGCGGCAGAAGACAACGCGCCGATGGGGACACCAGTGCAGGCAGAAGACAGCGTCCACAAGGCGATACCAGCAACCGTAACGGACGCAGGCCGGGCATGGGTGGCGGTATTGGGCGTGGTAACAACGCCCAATACGTAGATCTGGCCAACAAAAAATATGAACAGGTATTCAGCACTTTTGGCGATGATAAGAAAACTTATTACACAGAAGAGGATTTCATCATTACCGCTAATACCAAGTCATCTGACAAGACTAAAAAAATAGCCGGATACAACTGCAAAAAGGCCACCATACAGCTGAAAGACGACACTTATACTGTTTGGTATACCACAGAATTGCCGTTCAGCTTTTCTCCTCTCAATGGCTTGTTACCCGAAAACAATGCAGTAGTACTGTCGGCAGAAGGCAGTAACCGTTCTTTCGTTGCAAAAAATGTAACCCTGAAAGCCATAACAGATGCAGATCTGAGCCTTCCTGCCGGCGCTGAAAAAATAACGCAGGATCAAATGAGAGAAATCAGGAAACAGGAAATGGATAAATTACGTAAGCGGCAACAACAATAGTGAATTTCATCCTAACTTTCCCCTTTCCTGTTAATTTCATTTATGAAGAAACTTATACAACTCTTGCTGATACTGGGTTTGGGCATATCATATGCCCAGGCCCAGTCGCAACAAGGAAAGATTAAAGGCCAATTGACTGACTCCAGCAGCAGGGAGGCGATGCCGGCTGCCACAGTGGTACTGCTAAACGCAAAAGACTCCAGCGTTGCCAGCACAACCATGACGGATACCAAGGGCAATTTTGAACTGACCAGTGTGGCAGATGGCGCCTACCGCCTCTATGTAAGCTTCCTGGGCTACAAACCGCTCAACAAACAAGTACAGATAACTCCCGACCACAGAGATATTTCCCTCGGCAACATCGCTATGGGACATAAAGGCGTAAATCTTAACACCGTTGAAATCGTGGATGAAAAGCCGCCGATTGTAGTGAAAAAAGATACCCTTGAATTTAATGCGGATGCCTTCAAAACCCGCGAGAATGCAGTAGTTGAAGACCTTCTTAAAAAGTTACCCGGCGTTACAGTGGACAAAGATGGCGCTATCACCGCACAAGGTGAAACCGTTACAAAAGTATTGGTAGATGGTAAACCTTTTTTCGGCAATGACCCGAAACTGGCTACCAAAAACCTTCCTGCAAACATCATTGATAAAGTACAGCTGATAGATAAGAAATCTGATCAGGCACAATTTACCGGGATCGATGACGGACAAACAGAAAAAACAATCAATATCACCATCAAAAAAGATAAGAAAAAAGGGATGTTTGGCCGCGCCACAGCAGGGTATGGAACAGATGACCGCTACGGTGTTTCTCTTAGCTTAAACCGCTTCCGCGAAAATCAACAGATGTCGTTGTTAGGTGGAGGGAACAATGTGAACAACATGGGTTATACACAGCAGGATCAGATGAGCTTCAGTTCTGCCGGTGGAGGAAGAGGTGGTGGCCGTGGTGGAGGAGGCGGAGGCATGCGCGGCATGGCACAAAGCTTCGGAGGCGGTGGTAACAATTCCGGTATCACCCGCAACTGGAACACCGGTTTGAACTTTAACCAGGACTTCAGTAAAAAACTGATCGTAAACGGTAGCTACTTTTTTAATGATACCAAAACGGATGTAGAACAAAAACAGGAAAGACAAACGTTCTCCACAGACAAGGCCGGTAAGTCAAATACCACCTACGACAATTCCAATTCCGTATCACAAACAGATAACAGTAACAACCGCATTTCCGCCCGTATAGAATATACGATCGATTCATTGCATTCCCTGATCTTTACACCCACTTATTCCCTCACTAACGGCAACAGCTATAGTATTACCAATAATGTGTCGCTGAACACAGCCAGGGACTCGATCAATAAAGGTGTTACAGTAAACGATGGGCAGGGTAATAATACCAACGTTGGTGGGTCCCTGTTATTCCGTAAACGGTTTAAAAAGCAAGGCCGGTCACTGAGTGCAAACTTCAATTACAGCAATAGTAATAACGATCAGCAAAACTATGTGAAGTCCAGTTTTTACTTCTTCGATAAGGATAGTGTGAATGCTTTTAATCAGCGTAACCAGATCAATACCGATAGTCGTAATGAAAGTGTCAACCTCACGTATACAGAGCCTATAGGGAGAGACCGTTACCTTGAAGCGAACTATGGTATCACCAAATACAATAGCACCAGCACCAAGTACACGTATGATTATGACGCAGGAAAAGATGAATACACCTCTATGAATGACTCACTGAGCAACGTTTTCACCAACAGCACATTGAACCAGCAGGCAGGGCTATCCGTCCGGACCAACAAACTGAAATACGATTACTCATTCGGATTGAATGTATTGTTCAACAACCTGGATAATACCACCCATTCCTTCCTCACAGGGAAAGACACCCTCATTCAGCAACGTACAGTTAATTTTGCACCGCAGGCCTCTTTTAACTATATGTTTTCGAAAAGCAAACGGTTACGCATCAACTATAACGGAAGCACGCAACAGCCTACTGTACAGCAGCTGGCACCCGTGCCGGACAACAGCAATCAGTTGTACATACAGCTGGGTAATCCAGACCTTAAGCCTTCATTCAACAATAACCTGAACATCAATTTCAACCAGTTTAACAATATCACTTTCCGTGGTATGTTTGCCTCCCTGAATGGGTCGTACTCGATGAATAAAATCATCAATGCCACCACATTGGATAATACGACTGGTAAGCAAACCGTGAAACCTGTTAACGTAAATGGATTTTTTAGTGTCCGTGGTATGGTGCACAACTCTATTCCATTATCTAAAACACCCGGACAAAACCTGAATACCGGTACCACTATCGGTTACAGCAGGGATGTTATTATGGTAAATAATACCACCAGTTACACCGGAACGTTGCAGTTATCTCAGTCTGCCAATGTGAATTATATGTACAAGGAGCTGCTGGATGTATCGCTGGGCGGCAGTATCAACTATAACGCTGTCCACTATACGCAGGCAGCAAATGATAATCAGAAAGATACCCGTTACCTGGATTACAACATCAATACAGACTTTAACATTAACCTGCCTAAAGGCTTTATGATAGGCAGTGATATCACTTGCACGCTGAACCGCGGCAGACCCGTAGGATATAATCTGACTTCTACTATGTGGAATGCCAATATCTCAAAGTATGTATTCCCTAAAAAACAAGGTATGATTAAGGTACAGGGCTTTGATTTGCTGAGACAATATATCAGTGTAACCCGTTCGGTAGCTGATAACTATATTCAGGATACACAAAGCAATGTGCTGCAGCAATATTTCATGGTGAGTTTCACCTACTTCCTGAACAAATTTGGAGGTAACACCAAAGGCGGAGACAGAGGTAACCGTATGGGCTTCCCCGGAGGCCGGGGCGGTGGAGGCGGGGGATTCCGTCAGGGCAGAGGATTTTAAACAACGCCGAAAGCAAAAAGGCGAAAGCAAAAAGCTATTGAAGCGAAAGACCAATGCAGATAGTAATTCCTCTCTGATCCTTCGCTTCAATAGCTTTTTGCTTTCGCCTTTTTGCTTTCGGCTATTTAAATAGATACCGTTCTTCTTCTACCAGCCAGCACTCGTTTCAACACCCAGGAAAGTGTAAAGGTGGGGATGAAATCTGTTCCGGGAAATAATTCCTCCATAAAGTTAAAAACACTACCAAAGGTGCCAAGTGTACCGCCAAACATGCGGTAGAAAATAATGGCAGAAATGGGGGCCCAGATAAAGTCGCTGACTTCTCCTAAAACCGGTACCGCATAACTGGCGCACCCTAAAACGTCCATCAGGATGCAGATCCATAAACTGGGAGTATATTTTTTATCCATATCAACCTCCGCTTTTTCTGTACTTAAACAAATTACTTACCAAATTTTAAATACTACCTGCAATTTAACATATAAACGTAGTAGGACAGCAGATAGTTCTACGCGAAAAATAAAATCCGTATTTCCACGTCTTTTTTCATCCCAAAACGTAGCAGGGGCTTGTAAGTAACGATAATTTCAACTACATTGATCTCCATTTAAAGCAAACCTTTTTATGCACCAGGAAAACTCACGCCGCGATATGATAAAAAAAGTAGCCACCATGGCCTTGGCATCCACCGCGCTATCATCGCTCACTAACCGGGTATCTGCACATGAAAACGCAGTAGACCAGCCTTTAAAAGGCAAAATTAACCACTCCGTATGTGCGTGGTGTTATAATATTCCACTGGATGATTTGTGCAAAGCCGCTAAAAATATCGGCATCCATTCTATTGATCTGGTAGATCCGAAAGACTTCTCCATACTGAAGAAGAATGACATGATCACCGCCATGGTAGCCAGTAACGGTCCTGACTGGGGCATTACCAAAGGGTTTAATACCGTAGCGCACCACGATAAACTGGAAGAATATTTCAAACATTATATAGACGAAACCGCCAAAGCCGGCTTCTCCAACTTAATCTGCTTTTCGGGCAACCGTAACGGGATGAGCGATCAGGAAGGCATTGACAACTGTACCAAAGGATTGCAGCGGATCATTGGCTATGCAGAAAAGAAAAAAGTAACCCTGGTAATGGAGCTGCTGAACAGTAAAGTAGATCACCACGACTACCAGTGCGATCATACTGCCTGGGGTGTAGCACTCTGTAAATCATTGGGTTCTCCTAATTTCAAGCTGTTATATGATATCTACCATATGCAGATTATGGAGGGAGATGTAATCCGCAACATCCGTGATCACCATGAATATATAGCACATTACCATACTGGTGGCGTTCCGGGTCGTCATGAAATAGATGAAACCCAGGAGCTGTTTTACCCGGCTATTATGAAGGCGATCTACGAAACCGGTTTCAAAGGTCATGTGGCGCAGGAGTTCATTCCAGCACACAAAGATCAGATTGCCTCTCTCACACAGGCGATCGGAATTTGTGATATCGCTTAAATTCATAAATATATCCTACTTTCGCACACTAGTCCACCAAAACAGTAGGGTATACTAATGAAACAATATTACAAAAAGCCTTTATCATGGCTGCTCAACGAGTCGGCTGATGAAAGTAAACATACGCTGAAACGTACGTTGAACGGCTTCCAGCTGCTAATGCTGGGTTTGGGTGTTATTATCGGAGCAGGATTATTTTCCCTGACAGGACCTGCAGCCGGTAATAACGCCGGACCGGCCATTACACTTTCCTTTATCGTTGCGGGTGTAGGTTGCGCTTTTGCGGGCCTTTGCTACGCCGAATTTGCCTCCATGATACCAGTGGCCGGCAGTGCATACACGTACGCTTATACCACTATGGGAGAGCAACTGGCGTGGATTATAGGCTGGGACCTGGTGCTGGAGTTTTCCGTAGGCGCCGCCACAGTAGCCATCAGCTGGTCTAACTACCTGGTAGAATTCCTGGCCAGGTATAAAGTTTATGTCCCTGCACAATTTATACATTCTCCTTTTGAAACCGTTACCCTGGCCAATGGCGTAACCACACACGGCTATTTTAACCTGCCGGCTGCGCTGGTGGTGATATTGATGTCTCTCATTTTAATACGCGGCACCAAAGGCTCTGCCCTGTGGAATGCAGTGGTAGTATCCCTGAAAGTAGGGGTAGTTCTCGTTTTCATCATTCTAGGCTGGAAATATATACAGCCAGCCAATCTCACCCCATATATTCCTAAAAACACCGGGAACTTCGGAGAATATGGCGTTTCTGGTATCCTAAGAGGCGCAGGCGTCATTTTCTTCGTGTACCTGGGCTTCGATATTGTAAGTACGGCTGCACAGGAAACCAAAAATCCCCGGCGAAATATGCCTATCGGTATTTTGGGTTCACTGGGGGTGTGTACGGTGCTCTTCATTCTTTTTGCGCACGTGCTAACGGGTTTAGCGCCCTACCAGGAGTTTAAAAACAGTGCGGCACCTGTGGCTATCGCCATTGCACATACGCCGTTCAAATGGCTGGGGCAAATGATTATTCTGGCCATTATCGTTGGTTATACCTCCGTCATCCTGGTGGATTTATGGGGACAGTCAAGGGTATTTTATTCTATGTCGAAAGATGGATTGTTACCGAAAATATTTTCAGATGTACATCCCCGTTATCGCACTCCCTGGAAAAGCAATATCCTCTTTTGTGTGTTTGTAAGTTTGTTTGCGGCGCTGGTACCGATAAGGGTAGTAGGGGAGATGACCAGCATAGGCACCCTGCTGGCTTTTGTAATCGTATGCGCGGGGGTATGGATGATGCGTCGTTCCATGCCTGATGCACCGCGTGCATTCAAAACACCCTGGGTTCCTTTTGTACCCATCATGGGCATCCTCACCTGTACGGTAATGATGGCGTTTCTGCCCTGGGATACCTGGCTACGCCTCATTATATGGATGGCAATAGGAATGCTGATCTATCAATTTTACGGTAAAAAACACAGTAAGGTGCGGAAATCCCTGCAGGACTAGAACTTCCAGTCCTGCCGCAGAATACCCATTACCACCATATCCACATACTGCCCATGCAGTTTGGCGCTATGGCGCAAGGTACCTTCCCGGGCAAACCCCAGCTTAATGGGGATTTGCCCGCTCCGTTCATTTTGTAACACGAAACGGATTTCTATTTTGTTCAGGTGCAGTTTTTTAAAGGCAAAAGAAATCAGTCCTTTACAAGCAGCGGTAGCAATGCCTTTACGCTGAAACGACTCACCTATCCAGTAGCCTATTTCAGCTTTCTGTAACTGATGATCCCAGCCATGCAAATCAATAACGCCACAAAACTGTTGCTGATACCATACGCCCAAAGCAACAGCCTCTTGTTCTTCGGCCTTGCGGAGCATTAATTGTATAAAACGGAGGGAATGTTCTTCGTTGGTATTATAATCTACCCAGGGTAAAAACTTACGCAGACTTTTCCGCGACACATCCAGTTGTTTATATACCAGTGGGGCATCCTGCAGTTGCAGTTGTCGCAGGTATATATTTTCATTGACAGTAATTTCGAACATAGCTGGATTTAAAGGGGCGTTAAACTTACACCGATTTAACGTAAAATCCAACCAGCATTTAGTATTTGGCCGTTAGCTCTTAGTCTGCTTGTAGAGCAATCTAAGAACTAACGGCCAAATACTAAATGCTATTCCTGTTTATTGTTTTGCCAATAACTGCTGTCTGGCCATATCCTTCACCACTTGCTGAGCATATAAAACAGCCATTCTTTCTGTTGTTGGCGGATCAAAAGACTGTGACTGCACAGAGTATAACATTTGTCCACTCTTCAGATCATACAGATTACCTTCCCACTGATATTTAGTGTTGTAGGTATAATATCCGGGCGCATACATTCTGGAAGACCACATAGAGTAATAAGGCCAGAATCCATAATAGCCGTAGGGCTGATAGTTAGGAACAAAGTTTCTTTCTCTGCCTTTATCCAGCATTACAATGGTCATCACCTGATTTACATCGCTACCCTGTAATTGCTTCAATACCTGTTTTTCCGTCATCTTGCCAAACTCCTGAGGTCCGTAGGTCTGTAGTGCCGACACGGCATTATATCCTTTTCTTTTAAGTTCCGCTACTGTATAGTTTTCCATTTGGCTGCGCAACGTACGATCTCTCTGAGGTACCAGTGCCATCACCATTATTTTGTTTTCCTTCTGCAGCTGCTGTGCATCATTAGAACGCCAGGAAGACGTTACTTTGGTGCTTGTACAGGCTGCCATGGCTATGATTGCAAATCCTGCCATGATAAGACCCAGCTTTTTCATATTCCCTCCTTTAGTTTGATTAATTTGTATCTGTTAGACGTAGAAGGGAGCATTTTGTAACATCTACAAGACAGTTTTAACAATTCTTTGTCACTTGTTAATAATTTGCTAATGAGTGGTTTATACACAATAAAAAGGGCATCCCGGAAACCGGAATGCCCTTTTGTAATTAATGACAGCTTCTAGTAATTTATAACCTGCTCTTCGATGGCAGCAGGGACTTCCCTGAATTTGTAGAGTTGTGTGCGTAACTGTGGTTCAAATCCAGCTTCGCGGATCGCTTCCTGCATAGACAGGTAAGTAAAGCGATGTGGTGCACCGGCAGCACTTACCACGTTTTCTTCGATCATAATAGACCCAAAGTCGTTGGCACCGGCATGCAAACAAAGTTGCGCTACCTGCTTACCAACCGTCAACCAGGATGCCTGAATGTTCTTAACATTCGGCAGCATGATACGGCTCATCGCAATCATACGGATATACTCCTCTGCAGTAGTCATATTATGCACACCACGGATTTTTGCCAGCAACGTATCTACATCCTGGAATGTCCATGGTATAAAGGCGGTGAAACCGTAGTGTCCTTCCGGTTTTTCGCTCTGTACCTGCCGGATATCCACCAGGTGTTCAAAGCGTTCCAGCACTGTTTCTACGTGGCCGAACATCATGGTGGCAGATGAAGCGATATTCAGCTTATGAGCAGCACGCATTACATCCAGCCATTCCTGTGCACCGCATTTGCCTTTGGAGATCAAACGGCGTACGCGATCGTTCAGTATTTCAGCACCGGCGCCGGGAAGGCTGTCCATACCAGCTTCCTGTAAAGCACGCAATACTTCAATGTGTGTGCTTTTTTCCAGCTTGGTGATATGAGCTACTTCGGGGGGCCCGAGGGTATGTAATCTTAATTCCGGATATAACTGTTTCAGTTCTTTAAAGAGATTCACATAGAAGCTGAGTCCCAGCTCCGGATGGTGGCCTCCCTGCAACAGCAGCTGATCTCCGCCATACTTCAGGGTTTCCTCAATCTTCTTCTTATACTCTTCTATAGGCGTGATATAAGCCTCTTTGTGGCCTGGAATACGATAAAAGTTACAGAACTTACAGTTGGCTGTGCACACATTGGTGGTGTTCACGTTTCTGTCTATCTGCCAGGTTACCTTACCATGCGGCACCTGTTGCTTTCTTAACTCGTTGGCTATCTCCATCAGTTCCGCCAGTGGTGCGTTTTCAAACAGATAAACACCCTCTGCTGCTGTCAGAAATCCGAAATCCTGCGCCTTTTTATATAAATCCTGAAGTTCCATTTGCTAATATTTCTAACCGGGAATAAACTTAGGCAAAGGTAGTATTTAGGTAAATAACCGCCCGTAATAAATATATTTTATACGAACACTTTTTAATGTTAAATTTAGATTCATATACATCCCTGCATCCCCCAGTATGCTTAGACCAATTCTGTTACACGTTATGCTGCTCCTGGCAGCCACCGCCGGCACATCAACCAGAGCACTAGCCGGAAATACCACGTCCTACAACGATAGTACTCGCGAAGCCATGCTCATCACCCGTTTCCACTTCAAACAATACTATGGAGGGGTAGTTGTCGTTCAGGCATTAGTCAGTAATTATCCGGATACCCTGCAATTTATCCTGGATACAGGCAGTGCTGGCATTTCCCTTGACACCGCCACCTGTATGAGGCTGGGTATCAAAATGGAACCTTCAGACCGGATCATCAAAGGACTGGGCAGTTCCAAACCCGTATCATTTGCCCGCAATCATTCCCTGAAATTGCCCGGACTCACAGTAGATAGTCTTGACTTCCATATCAACGATTATGAACTTATCAGCCAGGTATACGGTATACAGGTAGATGGTATCATGGGATTCAGTTTACTGAGCAGGTATATCGTCACCATAGATTACGATACAGAAGAAATCCTCATCTATTCCAAAGGAAAATATACTTACCCAAAAGGTGGACAACTCCTGAAACCGTCGCTCACACAAATACCGCTGATATCCGCTCCATTAAAAACCGGTCTGAAAACCATCAACAACCGTTATTATTTTGATACCGGCGCAGGTATGTGTTTATTGCTCTCTACTCAGTTTGTAAACGACAGTAGTGTACTGCAGGGCAAAAGGCGTCGTAGCAAAAGAATGATTCAAACAGAAGCCCAGGGGCTGGGAGGTAAGATGGCAATGTCTCTCACCACCATCAATGAATTCCGCATCGGCAACTACAGCTTCCGGAACGTGCCCACTTACATCTTCGATGATAGGACTAACGTTACCGCCTATCCTTTTCTAGGAGGTATGATAGGCAACGATTTGCTGAGACGCTTTAATATCACGCTCAACTACGGCAAGAAGGAAATATACATGGTGCCCAACTCGCATTTCCGTGATATGTTTGACTACTCCTACACAGGTTTGATCATTTATCTGATCAACGGCAGGGTAGAAGTAACCGATATTATCAAAGGCTCACCAGCAGAAAAAGCGGGCTTCAGGAAAGGTGATATTATTATGGCCATCAACAATAACCTCGGCCCAAACCTGCAGCTATTCAGGGAAATCTTAAAAAACATAGGTACCCGGGCCATTTGCCTGATCAGCCGGGACAAAGACCTCCTTATCAAAAAGTTGCCAATAAAAAGCATACTTTGACGTTATTTGTGTCATGTGGCGTTTTATATGGATAGTAACCGTGTTTTCTTGCAATGCCCTTATGTCTGCCTACGCACAGCGTAAAAGCACACCATCTGCAGATGCAAACGAAAATAAAAAGCCGGTAGCAGTTATCCCTTTCCAACTGGTGGATAAACATGTGATCATTCCTGTGCTGATTTCCGGCAGTACGGATACCCTGCATTTTATTTTTGACAGTGGAGCTGAAGTAACGGTGCTACATACCACCACCGCAGCCAGATTACGGCTCAAAAGTTCCGCAGAAGCCTATATGAGTGGCACCAATAACGCAATGGTGCAAACGGCAGTAACCACCCTTAATGTATTGTATCTGCAGGAACAACGCCTTCCTTATGTAAAGGCCTACCTGGAAAACCTGGATGATCTGGGCCCTGTAGACGGCATCATAGGCGTAGCGTTGATGAAAACCTATATTGTGAAAATTGATTACCGTAAACAACAACTGGTATTATACAAAGCAGGGAAAACCCCTATTGGTAACGCGGGCCGCTTGCTGCATTTTCAACTTAATTTTACCACCCCCGTAATAGACGCTTCTATACAACTACCCAATGGCAGCCGGCTGCCCGGCCACTACCACATTACTACCGGTGGCGACTATGGCATCCTTTTCAACTGGCCTTATGTAGACAAAAACAAACTCAATACCCTGCTGCCTACTGTTAATACCGACAGGGTACAGGATATGGTCAAAGTATTATACTATATCAATAGTTCGGTTCCCTCACTGGAATTGGGCGGCCACAGCATTAAAAATGTACCCGTCAGTTATAGCAAAGATATTGACGACCTCGGCGTATTTACCGAAGTAGCCGGCTCCATTGGTTACGATATCTGGAAGGACTTTACACTTACCATTAATTACGACCGGAAAGAACTTTACCTGGAGTAAATTGCTAACGTTTAGCCGTTACCTTTTAGTCAGATGCAACAGACCATCCCAGGATACCATTCCCAATTTTTTGCTAAAAGCGAACAGCTAAACCCTAAAAGCTGTCAAAAGCTACCCGTAATTCCCTATTTTTACCATATTGACCAATAAAAAGATATGATCCATTATAATAAGTTTACGCTGGCAAACGGACTGAGAGTAATTGTTCACGAAGACCACACCACGCCTATGGCGGTCATAAATGTACTGTATGATGTAGGCGCAAGGGATGAAGACCCTGCACAAACGGGGTTTGCCCACTTATTTGAACACCTGATGTTTGGCGGCTCCATCAATATTCCCTCTTATGATGAGCCCCTGCAAATGGCTGGAGGAGAGAATAACGCCTATACTACCAGTGATCTGACCAACTACTATATTCAGTTGCCTGCAGAAAATATTGAAACAGGCTTCTGGCTGGAAAGCGACCGTATGCTCTCCCTGGCCTTTGATGAAAAGAGCCTGGATGTGCAACGTAAAGTAGTATCAGAAGAATTTAAGGAACATTACATCAACAAGCCCTATGGCGATGTATGGCATAAAATGCGCGAACTGTCCTACAGTACGCATCCTTATCGCTGGATGACCATAGGCAAGGAATTATCTCACATAGAAAATGCTAAACTGGAAGATGTGAAAGCATTTTTCTTTAAGTATTACCGGCCGGTCAATGCGATCCTTGCCGTTGGCGGTAATGTTACCGTTGAACAGGTGAAAGCACTGGCGGAGAAATGGTTTGGAGATATTCCTTCCGGAGAAAAATACCAACGCCACCTGCCGGTTGAACCGCCACAGACAGCTGCCCATAAACTGGAAGTAAAAGCCAATGTGCCACTGGATGCGTTATACAAATGCTATCATATGTATGCACGCACCGACAAGCGTTACTATGCGGCAGATCTTATTTCCGATATTCTGGGCGGAGGAAGTTCCTCCCGTTTGCACCAGGTACTGGTAAAAGAAAAAAAACTATTCAGCAACATTGAGTGTTATCATTTTGGAAGCCTCGATGCCGGCTTACTCACCATTGAAGGTAAACTGGTAAAAGGCGTAAAGATGAAAGACGCTGAAAAAGCCATACAACAGGAACTCGAGAAATTACAAAACGAAGTGATTTCAGAAAGAGAGCTGCAAAAAGTAAAAAACCGCGTAGAAAGCTTACTGGCTTTTGAAGATATGAGTTTACTGAACCGCGCCAACAACCTGGCTTTTTATGAACTGCTTGGCGATGCCGAAGGAATGAACCACGAATTTGAAAATTACGAAGTAGTAACGGCGGCAGAATTACATGAAGAAGCAAAACTGTTACTTGATGAAAAGAATTCCAACACTATTTACTATTACGCTGCAAACTAAATCTGTGGCTTGTTTACAGCCCATTACAGTTTAAATAAGACCCGATGAACAGAACGATAGCCCCTCCCATTAAAGATGCGGTGGATTTTGATATAAAGCTGAAACCATATGAACAGTTCAAACTGGACAATGGTATCCCCGTGTACGTAATGAAATCCGATGAACAGGAAACATTACAACTGGAATTGGTATTTCCGGCAGGCAGCTGGTATGAAAGCGAAAGCCTGGAAGCCGCTGCTACCAACTTCCTGATGAAGAATGGTACCAGCACACACACCGCACAGGAAATAAATGAAAGTGTAGATTATCATGGCGCTTATCTGAATCGTAACGCCTACCATGAAAACGCAACCTACACCCTGCACTGCCTGACGAAACACACAGAAGTACTGCTACCCATATTACAGGAAGTAATTCTTGATCCGATATTTCCGGAAGAAGAGTTAAGTCTGTACAAGCAGAACCAGAAACAAAAACTGGCGGTGAACCTGCTTAAATGCGATTTCGTAGGCAACCGTTTTATTGATAAATACCTGTTTGGTGACTTTCATCCATATGGCCGCGTAAGCACCATGATGGCTTATGATGCCCTGCAAACAGAAGGACTGAAAGCGTTTTATAAAAAGCATTATACTTATAACAACTGCAAGATCTTTGTAGCCGGCAATCAGCCCGCCAACATGATTGCTTTGCTAAACAAATATTTCGGCAGCACACCATGGAATGGAGAGGCACACCTGGTAAAGCTGGACCTGCCTATTCAGCCTGCTGAAGAAAAAAAGTTCAGGATTTTCAATGATGAAAACGGCGTACAGGGCGCGGTACGTATTGCTCGTCATTTCCCCAACCGCTACCATCCTGATTTTCCAAAGATGCTGGTATTAAACACCATATTCGGTGGCTACTTTGGCTCCCGGTTGATGAGCAATATCCGGGAAGAAAAAGGATATACTTATGGCATCTATTCCCAGTTGTACAACTTCCGTCAAACCAGCGCACTGAATATACAAACAGAAGCAGGACGGGATGTTTGTGAAGCGACCATCGGCGAAGTATATAAAGAATTGGTACGCCTGCAGGAAGAACCGGTTCCAAAAGAAGAGCTGGATCTCGTGCGTAACTACATGATAGGATCCATTCTGGGCGACCTGGATGGCGCTTTCCAGTTAATTCAGCGTTGGAAAAACCTGATACTGAATGACCTGGATGAAAATTATTTCTATAATAATATTCAAACAATCAAAACAATTACCGCCGAGGAATTACAACATTTGGCTAAACAATACTTTACACCTGGTGATTTCTATGAATTAGTAGTAATATAAGATATAGTCATCCTGAGAAGAATTTAAAAACGTTTCCATTAATGGAAACGTTTTTATTTTTGGGTAACCTATGTCATACATGTAAACGACAACGGCAAATGAAAAAGAAGCCTCTAAATCCCCCTCCTTTTGATGAAGTAAAAGACCTGTTTCTGGGGGATGCAGAAAACCCAGATATCCAAACTGGAAAACAATAGGCTGGATACCATTTTGAAGGTATCCAATGCGCTGAAACAAAAGTAACTTTCAAGGTACAAATGAAAAATGAAGAGTATCTTTTCATATAAATCAGCATTTATGGAAATTTCAGCAGACTATATTTCAACGAACAAAGAGCTATGGAATAAACGTACGGCCGTTCATGTTACATCTGACTTCTATGACGTACCTGGCTTCCTTAGCGGTAAAACATCGCTGAAGGCAATAGAGCTGGCTTTGCTGGGAGATGTAACGCAACAGGATATCCTGCATCTGCAATGTCATTTTGGACAGGACACCTTATCGCTGGCCAGAATGGGAGCGAAGGTCACCGGCGTTGATCTGTCGGATGCAGCGATACATCAGGCCAATGAATTTACGATGCAATTACAACTGGAAAACAGCGCACGTTTTATCTGTTGTGATCTCTATAGTGCCCCGGCACATTTAACCGGTACATTTGATCGTGTATTTACGTCTTATGGCACTATTGGCTGGCTACCGGACCTGGATAAATGGGCCGCGGTGGTTAATCATTTTCTAAAGCCAGGGGGCTATTTTATTATGGCAGATTTTCATCCGGTACTCTGGATGCTGGATGATCAGTTTAAAGCCATCACATACGATTACTTCAATACAGAAACTATTATAGAAGAAACGGAAGGCACTTATACAGACCGTAGCAGCAACATTCAAAACAAGTCCTATTCCTGGAATCATCCATTGAGTGAAATCATCACCGCATTAACCGGGCAAGGCTTGCAGCTACAAGTGTTCCAGGAGTTTGATTATTCTCCCTATAACTGTTTTAATAACACCGTTGAGAAAGAAGGTCGCTTTTATATCAAGGGAATGGAAGGAAAACTACCAATGGTATATTCATTTAAATTCTTCAAACCTTAATTACATGAAATCTCTTTTTATTTTTCTTTTACTGATGACAGGAGGTATGGCTGCATTTTCACAGTCACAGTCAGAACTGAATAAACAGGCAGCACAGGAATATAAGGATGCTGATAAAAAGCTGAATGAAATCTATCAGCTGATTCTGAAAGATTATGCGCCCAATAAAGCATTTATTCAAAACCTGAAAGATGCGCAGCGTATCTGGATACAATTCCGCGATGCGCAGGTGAAAGCCATGTACCCTGCTTCGTCAAAAAGTTATGGTAGTGTATTTCCTATGTGCAAAGCCAATTACCTGTCCGAATTGACCCATCAACGCACCGAAGCGCTCCGGGTATGGCTGAATGGACTTCCCCAGGGCGATGTCTGTACCGGATCAATCGGTGATAAACAAGCTAATTAAATATTAACATTTTTCAGAATGTTATTTTCGTATATTTGCTGTTCACACAGTACCTATGCGAAACCTAGTCCTATTCCTATTGGTTTTTCTGTGCACCAAAGCGTATTCACAAAAACAACAATCAGCGCTGGACACACTTGAAACCCGCTACCAGCAATGTCTTGGTAATAACCAGCACATGTATAACTGTGCAGTTACTTACTATAAGCAACTGGATAGCTTACTGAATCACACTTTACAACACCTCTATTCCAGCCTCACACCGGGCCGGCAACAACAACTACAGGCAGAACAAGGGGCCTGGGAAGAAAAAAAAGAAGAGTATTTTAAGAAGATAGATGAGCGGGTGGAGAAGATGCATAAACGCACCATGGAAGGCCTGGACGATGACATGATATCAACGGACAATAAAGCCGCCTTTCTAAAAGCACGATTAAGAACACTACTTAATATTTAGTGCTTTTATTATTTGGATATGGTAGCATATCCAAATAATAAAAGCAGCTACTACCGGGGATTACCTACAGTCTTTCCTGATGACGTAACCACCGTTCCGGCATCTCGTTATTACTCGCCATGAGATAGTCATTGTACGCGCAGGGAACAAATTCCCTATCGGGTAACTGCATCCACCAGCGACCGGTTTTTTTGCTTTTCAGAAAAACAGTTTCTATATCAGAGAAGGCTATATGAAATTCCCAGAAAGCATCCCGGTCATCCAGCAAGGCTTCCTTATTTTTTACTGCTCGTCCGTCCATAAAATACCATAGCATTTGAGCTATTTGCCGGGCGGTGAGTTGTTCTTTATCTTTTTCCGGGCGATACCCATAAATACCAAAAGAGGAGAGGCGGCTGCTCATGCCCGCATATCTTGCCAGCGAGCAGGCTTCTTCACCACTAAATCCATTAGGAGAAAGCTGGTTGGCTGGTGCATCAGTATGCCGGATGATGTTAATATCCAGACTGAATAAATCGGAATGCCGCAATACTGGTTCAGCTTCTTCCATATTCTCACGAATACGTCCGAGCCTAAAACAATCGAAGCGTAATTTATCCAGCGTTTCTAACATCCGCGGATGTACGAAATAACTTTGAAAACCAAGATGATTGTAATGCCGGAGGTAATTGGGTTGTTCTGTAAGTATGTCCATTAAAAACCGTTCACTGCGCACATTTGAGTCTTCTTTAAGATCAATCAACGCATCTGCTACGGTGGCCTCAATAATTAGTTGCTGGGAAGCATAGGCCTTATATTGCGGATAGGTGAGGTCATGTGACCCTCCCAAAATAATCACTGTTTTATTAGCTGCTAATAATTCTGCTACAACTGTTTTCATTGCAGCATACGCATCTGCAAGAAAAGCGCCTGACAGCAGGTTGCCCACATCTGCCAGTTTAATATCACGGTGCCAGTTGTACAATCGGAAAAATTCACGGCGAATGGCATCAGGCCCACCTGTATTTGTTTTGCCGGATACACTTCCTCGTTCTTCTCCTACACCCAACAAAATAATATCAGCGGCATCGATGTCCGGCTGGTGATCGTCTTCGTACACATCAATCATACCGCCAACCTGGAATGGATCATATTCCTCGTCATCGTTGAGAAATGCCTTAGAAACAGGATGTAGAAAATCCTGCAGGTGCGAAAAATCTGCCATCAGTAAATTAGATTTAATTGATGGCGAACTTACAACAAGAATTTAAAAAAAAGCAAATCGGACAGATAAGGCAGCGGGTCAAAACTACTATAACGGGAATTTTGTAGAGATAAAGCTACTAGTTCTTGTGAATAATAAATTCGAAAGGCTTATGCGACTTACGTGAAATTGCTTTTTCCAGCACAGATCGTTTGCTGGTAATACGACTCTTGTTACAATCCATAACTTCCATAACTGCACAGAGATAATCCATCGTCTCAATCAACGAAAGCATTTCGCTGATTTGTCTCACCGCAGATTGTATCTGCTGTTCCGTGTACCTATCTTCATGTAGCAAGATTAATAAATCTCTATCTACAGGTTTCATGAATAAAAAATTTGACTGTTCCCCGAAATATTGTTTGGCCAGGTATCAAGGATAATCCAAAAAGATAAGGTAAAAATTGTTAGTTGTCAGCTGTTGTCAAAGTCTTCGTTAGTTGTCAGTTCGTTAGTTGTCAAACAGATCGTTATCAGTGCATTCGTTTTTTATTCATGGTAGGACAACCGCAATCGTTTTTCTTAAAAACCTTACAACCCTCCATTGCTAAACTTCCACATAGAAAAATGACTACAATCCATTTTATACTTTTCATACTACAGTTTAATATACTTAGCTATTATTTAAAAACCTGTCTAAAAGAGTTTACCTTTTCTTAACAATGCCCATTTGTAATTTAAGCTAAATTCGTAAAAAATATTAAATTATTTGTCCACAATCCGAACCGACCGAAAAATTCTTGTAATTCCCCTCGACTGGGGCCTTGGCCACGCCACCCGGGATATTCCCTTGATCCATGAAATGCTAAACGCAGGTTGTCAGGTTTTTATTGCCGCCGAAGGAAAGCATGCCGCTTTATTGCAGCAGGAATTCCCGCAATTGACCATATTTCCACTACCTGGTTATCGCATTAAATATGCACAAAAAGGGGAATTTTTTGGGTTGAAAATTATTCAGCAAATCCCCAAAATATACCGCTCCATAAAGTACGAGCAACAATGGCTGAAGAAGATAGTAGCTGAGTATCAAATAAATGCAGTTATTTCGGACAACCGTTTTGGCTTATACCATAAAAAAATACCCACTGTTTTCATCACACATCAGCTGCTGATAAAAACACCTTTTGGAGGTTGGATAGAGCGGACCCTGCAAAAGATAAATTATAGTTTTATTAACAAATATGGCGCCTGCTGGATCCCTGATTTTGCCGGCGATAATAATCTTTCAGGCGAATTGGCTCACCCCGGCAAGTTACCGCCACATACTACCTATATTGGTTGCCTGAGCCGGTTTGAGCCCAAACCCAATGTGGAAAAAAAATATGATCTGCTGGTATTGATTTCCGGACCAGAACCACAACGGTCCAATCTGGAAAAACTAATCCTGGATCAGATTAAGTCCTTGCAAATCACTGCACTAATCGTAAGTGGTAAGCCTGGTACACCGCAGAATGAACAGGTGGCTCCCGGCGTTACACAGATTAATCACCTGAATGCCAGCGAACTAAATGATGCCATGCTGGCTTCTGACATGGTGTTAAGCCGTTCCGGCTATACTACCCTGATGGACCTGGCAAAATTGAATAAAAAAGCCATACTTATCCCTACACCTGGCCAATCAGAACAGGTATACCTGGGCGAATACCTGATGGAAAAAGGATATTTTTATTCTCTTCCACAAGAACAATTCAATTTGAAAACTGCATTGGAAGAAGCATCCCGCTTTCCATTCCGATCATTTCATCATGAACAGGATATGAACCAGTACCGGCAGGCAGTACAACAATTTGTACAATCCCTGTAACCTTTCTTCACTAAAGGAGGCTGTCTGCGTTAAAACAGACAGCCTCCGGTGATTTGTCACATGGATAATTCATTGTTTACTTCAGCATCACCATGCTGTAATGCAAATTCAAAATTCGTTACCCTCTGCTGGACCTTAAAAAATTCCCATCCCCCGAAATTCAATGAATTCAACCCCTGGCTAAATATTTTTCACCTCCGCACCGGTATAGATTTTATTACCAACGATGGCCACCGGACGTTTCAGAAAAGAATACTCCTGTAGAATAAGGTCCCGGTAGTCAGATTCCTTTAAATCTTTTTCATGTAATCCCATAGGCCTGTACTGCTGGGATCTGCGGCTAAACAGCGACTCATAGCTACCTGACAAGGCATGCATTTCATCCAGTTGTTCCGGCGTAATTTTTTCTTTCTTGATATCCTGTAAAATAAACCCACGCTCTTTTGCATTGGTTTCTTCAAGTATTTTTTTACAGGTGCTGCAGGTAGACAGATGATAAATTTTATTCATTCCTTACTTTTTTTTCAGCACTAAAGTTACACCCTCACCGTATATTGTGGTACTATCTTAATTTTGCAGATTCAAATTAAATCTTGTAGGTTTAGCGATGGAAAAGAAATTATTTTTACTGGACGCCATGGCACTGATTTACAGGGCTTATTACGCCCTGATCAGGAATCCCCGCATCACCAGTGCGGGTCGAAATACCAATGCGCAGTTTGGTTTTACCACTACTTTACTGGATCTCATCAATAAAGAAAAGCCTACTCATATGGCCGTAGCGTTTGACACGCACGCGCCTACTGAGCGTCATACTACCTATACTGATTATAAAGCCAACCGGCAGGATGCACCGGAGGATCTCCTGGATGCATTGCCAGATATTAAACGCATCATAGAAGGGTTTAATATTCCGGTAGTGGAGCTGGATGGCTATGAGGCTGATGACGTAATTGGTACCCTCGCCTGGCAGGCTGCCGATGCTGGTTATACCGTATACATGGTAACACCGGACAAAGACTACGGACAACTGGTGAGAGATAACATCTTTGTCTACAAACCTCCGTACATGGGCAACAAGGAAGAAATCATGGGGCCTAAGGAAATCTGTGAGAAATGGCAGATCAAAGATGTACACCAGGTAATTGATATTTTAGGTCTCATGGGTGATGCCGTGGATAACATTCCGGGCATTGCAGGTATTGGTGAAAAAACCGCCATGAAACTGCTGGCACAATATCATTCCCTGGAAAATGTACTGGAAAATGCCGATAATATTGGCGGGAAAATGGGTGAGAAGATCAAAGCTGGTCGCGACAACGCCATCATGTCTAAGGAACTGGCCACCATTATCACTGATGTACCGGTAAGCTTTCATGAAGAAGACTTCTGCATCAAAGACTGCGATAAAGAAAAACTCACCAGCATATTTACTGAACTGGAATTCAAAACCCTTGGCAAAAGAATCCTGGGTGAGGGATTTGGAGGTAGCGCCAGCCCGGATGCCAAACCAAGAGTGGTGCAAACAGACCTGTTCGGAACAGCCATTGTTACAGAAGAAATTACGGTTACCACAGAGATAGTGGAATCAGGTAATATCCTGATGGCTGATAAAAATATTCACAATACACCGCATCAGTATGAAGTGGTGGATACCCTGGAAAAAAGAAGCGCACTGTTAGCCCAACTGCTGCAGCAGCAGGAAGTTTCTTTTGATACGGAAACCACGGGTACAGACGCGAACGAAGCAGATATTGTAGGAATGAGCTTTGCCTTTAAAAAGGGAGAAGCATATTATATTCCTTTGCCGGCAGATAATACTGCTGCCCGCGCCATTATCCATGAATTCATGCCACTGTTTCAGCACAAAAGCATTATCCTCATAGGGCAAAATGTGAAGTATGATATGTTGATCCTGAAGTGGTATGGAGTGGATATTACTACCGCCGTATTTGACACCATGCTCGCACATTATCTCGTTGAGCCGGAAGGCCGCAGGAGCATGGATGTATTAAGCGCTCAATACCTTGGCTATGAGCCGGTTTCCATAGAATCGCTCATTGGCAAAAAAGGAAAAGGGCAGGGCAACATGCGGGATGTGGAAATTGAAAAGATCAAGGAATATGCGGCGGAAGATGCAGATGTTACCCTGCAACTGAAAGAAGTATTTTTGCCCATGCTGCCTGATAAAGCGGTGGACAAAGTATTTTACGAGATAGAAAACCCGCTGGTACCGGTGCTGACAGACATGGAGTATGAAGGTATCGCTATTGATACCCTGGCGCTGGCAGACTATTCGAAAGAGCTGGAAAAAGAAATCAAACGCGCAGAGGAAAGTGTATACGAACAGGCTGGTGTGCGGTTCAAGTTGGCGTCTCCCAAGCAACTGGGAGAGGTGTTGTTTGAAAAATTACAACTGGACCCTAAAGCCAAGAAAACGCGTACCGGCCAATATGCCACCGGTGAAGATGTGCTGCAAAAGCTCTCCAATAAACATAAAATAGTAGAAGACATTCTCATTTTCCGTGAGCTGAGCAAACTCAAATCTACTTACGTAGACTCGTTACCGTTATTGCTGAATAAACGAACCAATCGTGTACACACTTCCTATAATCAGGCAGTAGCCGTTACAGGGCGTTTAAGCTCCAATAATCCGAACCTGCAGAACATTCCTATCCGCACAGACAGGGGGCGTGAAATACGCAAAGCATTTATTCCGCGCAATGAAGAGTATGTATTGTTATCTGCGGATTACTCACAGATAGAACTGCGTATTATTGCAGCGATCAGTGAGGACAAAGAAATGTCTGCAGCGTTTCAAAATGGAATAGATATTCACACTGCTACTGCGGCCAAGGTATATAATGTAGCGCTGGATGCAGTTACGTCCGATATGCGCCGTAATGCGAAAAGTGTGAACTTCGGGATTATCTATGGTGTAAGTGCTTTCGGATTATCAGAGAACCTCGGTATTCCGC
This sequence comes from Chitinophaga sp. RAB17, assembly GCF_052114225.1. Lineage (NCBI taxonomy): Bacteria > Pseudomonadati > Bacteroidota > Chitinophagia > Chitinophagales > Chitinophagaceae > Chitinophaga > Chitinophaga sp. RAB17. The sequence continues at coordinate 86,139 of NZ_JBFREI010000020.1, forward strand.
GTGCCGAAGCGAAAATGCTGATCGACAATTATTTTGCGCAATATCCATCTATCAAGCAATACATGGAAGACCAGGTGAAGTTTGCGCAGGAGAATGGTTATGTGCAAACCCTGTTGGGCAGGAAAAGATGGTTGAAAGATATCAACTCTTCCAACGCGGTAGTGCGTGGCTTCGCAGAGAGGAATGCGATCAATATGCCTATTCAGGGTACTGCGGCCGATATGATTAAGCTGGCCATGATATCGATCCATAAAGCATTTAAGGAACAAAACCTTAAGTCCCGTATGCTCCTGCAGGTGCATGATGAATTGGTGTTTGATGCACATCGTTCCGAATTAGAGATTATTAAACCCCTTATATTAGATCTTATGCGTAATGCCTTACCACTATCTGTTCCCGTAGAAGCAGAAATGGGTATTGGTAACAACTGGCTGGAAGCGCATTGATACAGCTTTTAGCGGTTAGCTTTTAGCTTTTGGCCAATACAGCGAATGATCTTCGCTGTATTGGCCAAAAGCTAAAAAGCTTGCTCCCGCTATTGTATTTCCCAAAACAGTTTACTAGTTTTCAAACATGATCCAAACACCTCGACTACAATTGTTGCCGTGCTCACTAGAGCATTTCGAATTGCTATTACAGGGCAACGATCATCTGGCCGACCTGCTTGGCATTTCTATTCAGGACGGGTGGACAGAATATCCGGAAATGGTCCTGGTAGCATATGATAAGTTACGCAATGATCCCGCCATGCTGGGCTGGTTCTTTTACCTGGTATTACATCGCGCCGATAAGCGCCTGATTGGTGCAGGCGGATTTAAAGGCAAGCCCAATGAAGAAGGGCTGGTAGAAATGGGTTATGAAATAACCGCAGATTACCGGGAAAAAGGACTGGGCACAGAAATGGCAGAAGCCCTGATCAGATTTGCCTTTGGGCATTCTTACGTAAAACGTGTGATTGCCCATACAGAGGAAGAATACAATGCTTCCGTTAAAATATTACAAAAAGCAGGAATGCGATTTGTGGGTACCATTAAAAATAAAGAAGGAGAAGATCTCTGGGAATGGGAGATTACCCGGGGACAATACCAGGAAAAATAACTGTAATTCGTCTGAACAATGTTAAATCAGTAGCTGTAGCAAGCTCCGTTCATCCATCTTTTCACCAGTCAAATACCTGCTTTCCCTTATTTTTGGTCCTTGTCTTAAAAATCAATCATTATACACCATGAAGAAATGGATGATGTGTGCAGCCATGCTTTGCAGCATAGGAGCATTTGCACAAAACAGTACCAATGTGGAAGGAAGCAAATACCAGTTCACTGTTTTAAAGAATCTGGATGCGGGTGATGTGCAGAACCAGGGACGTACTGGTACTTGCTGGTCTTTCTCCGGCTTGTCTTTTTTTGAATCAGAAATACTGCGCACCGGCAAAAACAAGGGCTTGAATCTCAGCGAAATGTATGTGGTACGCAAAATGTACCCCTTGAAAGCTGCGAATTATGTACGTATGCACGGTAAAGCTAACTTCGGTGAAGGTGGTGGATTCCCGGATGATTTGTTGTGCCTCCGCGAATACGGCCTGGTTCCACAGAGCGTATACGATGGTAACAAAGACAAAATGTATAACCACGCCGAAATGGAAAGTCTCCTGGAAGGTATGGCCAACAAAATCGGTAATGCCTCCGGCACTATCAACCCTAACTGGTCTAAAGCTTTTGATGGTGTCCTGAATGCCTATATGGGAGAAGCACCTGAGAAATTCCAGTATAACGGTAAAAGCTACACGCCACAGTCGTTTGCAAAAGAACTGGGTATCAATGCAGATGACTATGTGCTGATTTCTTCTTTTACACACCATCCTTACAATTCACAGTTTGTACTGGAAGTTCCGGACAACTGGAACTGGGAGAAAGTATACAACGTAAACCTGAATGACTTTACTAACATCGCTGAAAATGCCATCCTGAATGGTTACTCCATCGCATGGGCTGCAGATGTAAGTGAAAAAGGCTTCAATTTTAAAGATGGCCTGGCGATCGTTCCTGAAAAGGATTGGGCCGACATGTCTGCTGAAGAAAAAAGAAACGCGTTCCTGGTGCCAGGTAAAGAAAAAACCATCACTCCTGAACTGCGTCAGCAGGCTTTCGATAACTTCGAAACACAGGATGATCACGGTATGCACATTGTCGGTCTGGCAAAAGATCAGAACGGCAACAAATACTTCCGTGTGAAAAACTCCTGGGGTACAGACAATCCTGGCCAGGGATATTTCTATGCTTCTGAACCTTACTTCGCATATAAAACCACCTGCTTCATGGTAAACAAAAAAGCTTTACCAGCAGATGTTGCAAAGAAACTGGGTATCAAATAATAGCCATTGGCCATTAGCAGTTAGCTTTTAGTAAATGCAGCGAATATCTATATTTTATCATCCCTTACATTTACTAAAAGCTAACTGCCAATAGCTAACCGCCAAGAAAAATATATTTGCTTCCAGCAACTATATTTAGTTGACAAGGTCAATCATTACCGGCCAACATCAACATGACAAAAGATTTTAATGCTTTCCTTCCAGCTGCTGTGTGTAAGAATAATTACCTAAGCGGAGTTTTACCGGCAAGCCTGTATGCTTTTGCCAGGTCCATTCCTGTTTGCAGAAAAAACCGAAGTGTTGCCGATAATAAGTATCCGGAGCCATTATATAAACAGGGTAAACGGGTGAGGGAGCAGGCGGGAGATAGGTGGTTTTAGTAACCGGTAATAACTTCACTGGCTTCAGTGCAAATGTTTGTGCCCCGGCAACTTTGCTGCCCAACACAATACCAACGATCAATACCCACCATCTACTTTTCATAAAAATTATTTTATCAGGATATTTCCTCGAAACTGCCAATTCCTTCACGGATCAATACCGGTTCTGCACCAGTACAATCTACCACTGTGGAAAACGCCATGCCTCCGGGGCCGCCATCTACTACAATGTCTACCTGCTTTCCAAACTTCTCATAAATGATTTCCGGATCTGTATATTCTTCTACATAATCTTCTATGGGCAGGGTAGTACTCATCAGTGGATTACCCAGCTCCTTTACAATCGTGCGGCAAATATTATTGTCCGGCACCCTTATACCTACAGTGTCTTTCTTCGTCTTCAGCAACTTGGGCACCAACCGGCTGGCTGGCAAAATAAAAGTGTATGGACCCGGCAATGCTTTCTTCAGCATCCTGAATATAGGCGTATCCACACYCTTCGCATAATCAGATAAATGACTCAGGTCATAACAGATGAAGGAAAAGTGCGCCTTTTTAGGGTCTATCTGTTTAATCCGCGCTATACGTTCTATGGCTTTATGTTGGGTAATATCACAGCCTAAACCGTATACCGTATCAGTAGGGTAAATAATGATCCCTCCATCTTTCAAACACTCTACAATTGTTTTCAAATGGCGCGGATTCGGGTTATCAGGGTGTACGTTTAATAGCATATATAAAGTTAACGATTGTGTTTCACTTTCAGCTTTTTAGCCTACCTTTCGGCCCGATTTTTCTAAACCTACGCGATGAATTTAAAAGGCATTGTACCCAGAACGTGGAGGAGATTGAGGAGAGTACTACTGGTTTTAATTGTTGCACAATTTGTTTATATCATCCTGTTGAAATGGGTGAATCCGCCTGTTACCATCACTGAAATCTCCAGCTGGTTTAGTCTCTGGGGAACAGATAAAAAACTGCAAAAAACATGGGTAAGCTATGATGAAATATCACAGCACGCCAAACTCGCGGTGATAGCCAGCGAAGATCAGCTCTTCACCGACCATAACGGCTTTGACTTCAAGTCTATTGAAAAGGCAATGAAGCATAACCAACAGAGTAAAAAAATAAAAGGAGCCAGCACCATCAGTCAGCAGGTAGCAAAAAATGTATTCCTCTGGCAGGGTCGTAGCTGGTTTCGGAAAGGCCTGGAAGTATACTTTACTTTCATGATTGAAAAAATATGGGGCAAGCAACGTATCCTGGAAGTGTATCTTAATGTAGCAGAAATGGGAGAAGGCATATTTGGTGTAGAAGCCGCCGCCCAGGCCAATTATAATAAAAATGCGGCCAGTCTTAACCGCGAAGAAGCAGCAATGATAGCCGCCTGTTTGCCCAATCCCGTTAAATACACGATTAATCCACCGGCAAGAATTACCAGTTACCGTCAACGCAAAATCCTGGTACAAATGCGTAACCTGGCGCCTGATGCGGATATTATGGAACTGGTAACGGGTAGAAAATAATTATGCCTGGTCGAGTAATTGCTGTACAGTCGCAATAGCAAGCGCTTCGCGCTCTTCATAAGTCCCCCTGATTTCCTGCCAGCGGGCACCGGAAGCCATCACAATATCTTTATAAATATTATAGAAATAAGTACGCATGTCCGGATCAGGATATTCTCTCTGTGGATCTTCTTCCCAGGGCAGATCAATGTAAGTCAGCAGATAGAGATCACAGTGTTGTTTGGCAATCTGCTTTAAGATGCGGGGATCACAATTGCCGTATTTATGCTCACTCCATACTTTTATTACGTACAAATCAGTATCACAAATAAGGACCTTATTTGCCTTCATGGCCTGTTGATGTTCCAGTGCTATCTGACCGGCAGCTATTTCCAGCAGATCGTTTTGCTCATAAGGACGATCGAGCTGGTCGATATATTCACGGGCATACTCCGGCGTCCACACTGTATTAAAATGAACCGCCAGCTTTTCGCTGAGGGTGCTCTTGCCTGTAGATTCAGGCCCTATAACAACTACTTTCTTCATTGATGAGAAGTTTCTCTTTGCTGCACAATTGCTCTCCAACCAATATATCCGAATATGGCAATGATAAATAAAAACACGGTGAGCAGCGCTGTCAGATAAAGGTGCTTATAAAACAGCAATGGTATGGCCACCAGGTTAGATATATTCAGCAATATCCAATTTTCCAGTTTTCGCTTTGCCAACAACCACATGCCTGCGCAGGCACTGGCAGAAACAAAAGCATCCATTACCGGTACATTGGAATCAGAAAAACGGCTTAACAGGAAGTAGAAAATCCCCCAGCCGGCCAGCGCGATAAAAATGGCGGTAGATAACTCCCTGCCGTTACTTCTCATAATAGGAGTAGCTGGTTCTGCTGGGCCTTTCTTTGCCCAGTATATCCAGCCGTATACGCTCATGATGAGGTAGTAGGCATTCAGTGTGGCATCGGCATACAGCTTAAAATGCTCACGTGACAGGAGATAAGTGTAAATACCAGTACTGATAATACCCGTAGGATATACCAGGATATTATTATTTTTTTGAAAGATGACCGACAAGACAGCAAAGAATACGGCTATTCCTTCCAGTAAAGTCATTTGATGCAGGCCGTCCAAAAAGCCCTGGTATAAATCATTCATAGTGCGAAAGTGGATAAATTTTCCCAGATGTTGTCAATAGTTGCTGCCTCAAATTTCCGCAGCAACTATTAACAACAAAACTATTTTTTCTCTCCAATCAGTGTTCCCGATACATTCCAGAAACTCTGGCTGCTACCTTCAGGCTTGCCCTGTGGAATAGCCACCTGTATAGTATGCAACCCGGGCGTGATATCCGGCAGCGAAATAATTACCGGTGACGTAAGGGTGCCCGGACACCAGTTGGAACGACTCAGATCAGAAGAGGATAAGCCGTTGCCGAAGTTGCCGGAAGCCGGATTAGACAGGCGATAAGTGGCACAATCTGTCCGCCATGGAATAAAATGATAGATCCGTTTACCGTCTACAAAAATTTCATTCTGTTTGGGGTTGAATTCATCGCCGCCACCCCAGCCGCCATGACCGGTAGTAAGGAACCGCAGTTGCACGTTCCTAAGTCCTTCCGGAATATTCACTGTCACCTTCAGAGAATCTTTGTCGAACAGGGTAGCATATTCCTGTCCGGCCATTTCCATCAGGTTAGTCGTGTTGAAGATTGGGTATATCCAGTTGGGGGTGGCGCGGTTTTCATCTTCGGCATCACCTGGATAATATTTAAGGCTAAGGCTTACTTTATGGCCACCTTTATCATAGTTGCCGATATATACACCCAACCATACATCGCCCTGGAGGCGATTATGCAGCTCTGTAATATCCTGTTTATAGATCACTGAATCTGCCCAGTTATAACCGGCTATTTTCACCTGGTTATTAAACTGTCTTACCCCAAATGGTGTAAAGAAGCGCAGTATTTCCAATGCCGGTAAATAGTTATCTGTAGCTACCATACCATGGTATGGACTACCGTTGTTGGCTGTGAATAACGGTAAGGCCTGTACGCCTTTTTGTAACCCATCCAGGAAAGAGGTCGCTTTGTCTGCCGGTATCATAAATACGGAACCCGTTCTGTCGTAAGCATCGCCATTAGAGTATTGGGTAAGCTCTGCAAAAAGTGTTTCCCCTTTCTTAACCGCAGGCAACGATACTTTTTTCAGTATCACTGTACCGCCGGCATAGTGATAGGTTTGATTTAATTGTTCTCCCTGTGGATTGGCTGGATTATTTCCCCAGCTGATCTGCTCCTGGTTGAAAACAGGAAGGGTAGTATAACGGCTGTCGATTACCTGCCTCATGTAGGCGGCATCATTTACCATAGTACCTGTATTGGTTGGCCAGGCCAACTCTGCGTCTGTTATTTTACGATAGGTTATTTTCTTTGCCAGGGTTTCGCTGTTACCGTTGCGTACGATTTTAAGCACCAGTCCCAGGCCTGGAGCAATCGTGATATTAGGCGTTCCTTTCAATGTCAGGGCATTGGTGTACCATACTTCAATGGTATTGGAACGGATAAAGAGTTTTGCTTTCTTACAAACATATCCCAGGATAGTAGCGGTATCAGGCAGTAATTCCGGCGCGGCGTATTCGCTAAACGGTTTTTTCAGCGTGTATACTTCGTTATTAGGAAGACTTAACACCTGCAAGCTAGCCTGTTCAGACATTTGCAGGAATTGTTGTTCTTTTTGTTTCCCGTTGCCAGCAACAATATGGGCGCGCTGATGATCAATGAACAACTGCAGTTCATTGCCGGGTATGGTTTTACCGTTGCTGCCGAAGCCATAGGTAATAACGGCGGATGCACTATCCACACCTTTCTTTCTTTGGGCCTGTACCGGCTGCATGGCGATGGCCAGGCCGGCAAATACCAGTAATAATCCTTTCATCTGCTTTTTTAGCTTTTATTCGTCTGCGTGCAGTGGTGAGTATTTATCAACCCCAACGGCTACACGCTAAAAAAAAGCACAGCCATTAAGACTGTGCTTTCGTTTAACACTATCATTCACTCAACTATGGCTTATTCGGCTTCTGCCACCACTTCCTTCACTTCAGGGATCATACGCTTCATCATGCCTTCAATGCCGGCTTTGAGCGTAATCATGGAAGAGGGACAGCCTGAGCAAGAACCTTGCAACATCAGTGTTACCGTACCGTTGTCGTAATCTTTGAACTGAATGGCGCCGCCATCCATTTCTACAGCCGGTTTCACGTAGTTTTCAAGTAATTCCTTGATACGTTTTACCACATCCGTGTCATCTGCACTCACTTCATTGCTGGCAGTGTCTTTGGTAATCACTACCTCATCTTCGTTGATAACAGGGCGGGAGTCTTCCAGGTATTCCTTCAGGAAGGCTTTTACCGTAGGAATTATATCGTTCCAGTCAGTTTCGCTGGTTTTGGTAAGCGTAATAAAGTTAGCCATAATAAACACCCCTCTAATGAAAGGGAAGCTAAACAACTCGATGGCTAAAGGAGATGGTTTAGCGCTGGCTTCATCCGGGAAATCAATGCTTTTACCTGGATACAGGAGTTTGTTTGCCACAAACTTCATGGTTTCCGGGTTAGGCGTCATTTCTGTATATATGCTGATGATTGGATTTCCTGTTTTAATCATTTTATCCTAATTTACTTATGCAAAGGTAACATTTTTCGGGCAGATTTTCGGGATGCATCCAAACGTGTGCTATTGAAAATAACAATCTGGTCATAGGCATCATTGATATCCCCCGCCACACCTCAATCTTCCTAATTATACAATTTTTTTGTCATGCTACTGAAAGAACTTTCGCCGAAAATCCAATCCGCGCTCAATCAACAGGTAGAAATGGAAGCAGCCTCTTCCCAATATTATCTTGCTATGGCTTCCTGGTCTGAAGTAGAGGGCTTTAATGGGGTGGCTCAATTCTTATACCGTCACTCTGATGAAGAACGGACACACATGCTCAAATTGCTGAAATTCATTAACGAACGAGGAGGACATGGCCTGGTACCTGCCCTGAAACAGCCTACGGTAAAGTTCAAAAACATCCATGAAATTTTTGAACAGGTGTTTAGCCATGAGCTGGCAGTATCCAAAGAAATTAATAACCTGGTAGATATGTGCCTCAGCGAAAAAGATTATGCCACCCATAACTTTTTACAATGGTATGTAACTGAACAGATTGAAGAAGAGCGCCTGGCTCGCCACATCCTCGACAAATTAAAGCTGATAGGAGAGGATAAAGGTGGTCTGTATATTTTTGACCGCGACCTGGCCACACTGGATACCAACGAAAGACATTAAAACATTACAGTATTCAACATCTATTTATTGCGGCCCACTTATTACTTTTGTAACAGATATGCAAACAACGAAAGTATTAAAAGCACGCAAAAGGATAGCACTGATTGCTCACGATCACAAAAAAGCTGAGCTGATCGAGTGGGCTATCTATAATAAAACGGTATTAAGTCGCCATGAACTATATGCTACCGGCACTACCGGCCTGCTGATAGAACAGGCGCTGGACGTATCTGTAAGAAAGTTACTGAGTGGCCCCCTGGGCGGTGATCAACAAATCGGAGCCCTGGTGGCCACCGGGGAACTGGACGTCATTATTTTCTTCTGGGATCCCATGGAAGCGTTGCCACATGATCCGGATATCAAAGCCTTACTCCGTTTGGGGGTAGTGTGGAATATCCCGATGGCCAGCAACCGCGCCTCCGCCGACTTCCTGCTTACATCTCCCCTGATGCACCAGGAATATGAGGCTACCTTGCCGGATTACAGTCAGTATACCAAGAGAAAGGTATAACTCCGTTCATCCGTTTTCCTCTCTTTATAAATTTTCACCACTTTAGCGGGTAGCTACTACCCGAATTTTCCGTACTTTAAAGAAAAGCTTCGGGAATGAGAATTGTTTTTACCCTTTTCATCACTACTATACTGGTTAGTATCAGCTTATTGTGCTCCGCACAAAGTGATAGCAGCAAAGCCTCCCGCGACTCGCTGGCGGATACACAACTGGTACTTACCACCCGCCTGCTCCGGGAAAATGATTCCCTCCAAAAAGCAGATGAAGCACAAAAGAAAGCTTTGCAGCAACAACTCCTCCTCAGCAACGATAACGACAACCGAAAAAAAGAACTGCAACAAAAGCTCAACTCCTTTGAACAGGCCGACTCCCTGAAAAAAGCAGCCAATCTGCTACGTATTAATCAGCTGAAAGCCACTCATAGCGGCTTTCCCGTAGTCCCTTTCGGCGATACCCTTTTTTATATTTACAATAAACTGGGGCCATTGCAACCCAGCGACAGAGCCCAGAATATCAATCGCAAACTCGCAAAACTATCTGATGACCCGTTTTTTGCTGCTGACTCCATTCGCGCTATACAAAATGAAAACAATATAGATGTTGCCTATAATGATCTGGTGCTGTTAAGTGTTACTGATGATGATGCACTGTGGCTTAGCCAGGATAAAATGGCGGTGGCACAGGATTATGCAGCTATCATCAAAAAAGCCATATTACAGGAAAAGAAAGATAACAGCCTTCAAAGTATACTTATTCGAATAGGCTGGCTGCTATTGATTATCGTGATATTTTCCACGATTGTATATGGCATTAACCGGCTGTTCAAACGGCTGCGCAAAAAAATTGTCAGAGAAAAAGACCGGTACTTCAAAGGTGTGAAAGTAAAAGAATATGCCCTGCTGAATCAGCAAAAGCAGGTAGGGATTGTATTTAATGTTCTCCGCATCGCACGGATTATCTTTATCCTGTTCATCTTCTACATTACCTTACCTTTTGTATTCAGCATATTTCCCTGGACTAAAGGCATCGCGGATAAACTCATCGACTGGACATTGTCCCCCGTTAAATCAATATTCCTGGGCTTTGTTCATTATCTCCCTAAATTACTTACTATCCTGGTGATATACCTTATTACCCGATACCTGGTAAAACTGGTGAACTACCTCGCAGAAGAAATCGCTACCGGCAACTTAACGATCAATGGCTTTTACGCAGACTGGGCAAGGCCTACCGCCAGCGGCATCAAGTTCCTGTTATATGCATTTATGTTTGTTGTGGTGTTTCCTTACCTCCCTGGATCCGACTCAAAAATATTTCAGGGCGTATCTGTTTTCCTTGGCATCCTGTTCTCACTGGGCTCTTCCTCCGCTATTTCAAATGTGATAGCGGGCTTTGTAATTACTTATATGCGTCCCTTTAAAATCGGCGACCGTGTGAAAATAGGGGAGATCACCGGTGATGTTATTGAAAAAAATTTACTGGTCACCAGGTTACGCACCATAAAAAATGAAGAAATCACGGTCCCCAATGCCAGTATATTAAGCGGCCATACCATCAACTTTACCACTTCCAGTAAGGATCTGGGGCTAATACTGCATACCACTGTTACTATTGGCTATGATGTGCCCTGGAAACAGGTACATGAAATGCTGATTGGCGCTGCCATGGCAACAAACGGTATTATGAAAGACAGAACGCCTTTTGTATTGCAAACAAGTCTGGACGATTTTGCTATTGCCTATGAAATCAACGTCTATACCGACCATTCACATAAAATGGCCCTGATCTATTCAGATCTGCATCGCAACATCATCGATCATTTCAATGCCGCCGGCGTGGAAATTATGTCGCCACATTTCATTGCTCACAGAGACGGAAATACGAGTACAGTACCGCCGGAATACCTGGCAGATGATTATAAAGCGCCGGTGATGAAGGTGAAGGTAGAAAAAGAATAAATACGCTATCTTCATAAGAATCACATAATTATATCGCATCAGCCCCGGTTTTTGCTATTTTCGCATCTTACGGTTAAAAGTAAGGCAGATGTTGAAGCAATTTATAGCAGGTACAATTCTATGGATCATTCTGATGCAGCAGTCGTGGGCGCAATTGCCACCCAAACGCGAATTAAGGGCCGTTTGGATAGCCACTGTTGAAAATATTGACTGGCCATCCCGGCGCGGGCTGAGTACAGAACAACAAAAGCAGGAATTCATCGCTTTACTTGATCAGCAACAACGTAATGGCATGAATGCAGTGGTAGTACAGGTTCGTCCGGCTACAGATGCTTTTTATCCTTCTCCATACGAACCCTGGTCTGAATACCTTACCGGTGTGCAGGGACAGGCGCCCAATCCATATTACGATCCTTTGCAGTTCATGGTAGAGGAAACCCATAAACGCGGCATGGAGTTTCACGCCTGGTTTAACCCATACCGTGCTGTGTTCAACGTAAGCCGCAGCAGTGTGGCTCCCAATCACATTACCCGCCTGAAACCACAATGGTTCCTCACTTATGATGGCAAGAAATATTTTGATCCGGGCATTCCTGAAGTACGTGAATATGTTACCATGGTTATCCGGGATGTGGTAAAACGATATGACATTGATGCCGTACACTTCGATGATTACTTCTATCCGTATCGTGCGCCGGGGAAAGAGTTTCCTGATAACAGCTCTTATCGTTTATATGGTAATAACATGATGAAGGATGATTGGCGCCGCGCCAATGTAGATGCGATCATACAGCTGTTGAGTGTGGCTATCAAGGCAGAAAAACCCTGGGTGAAATTCGGTATCAGTCCTTTTGGCGTATGGCGTAATAAAGATAAAGATCCGGAAGGTTCCTACACTAAAGGCGGCCAAACCAACTATGACGACCTGTATGCAGATATCCTGAAGTGGCTGAAAAAAGGGTGGATTGATTATGTAGCACCACAATTATACTGGGAACGGGGACACCGGCTGGTAGATTACGAAATATTGCTGAACTGGTGGGGACAACACAGCTACGGCCGGCAGGTGTATATTGGTCATGGTGTATACCGTATTAACAGCAATGCTGCCTGGAAAAATCCAAACGAGATACCTGCTCAGGTAGAAGAAGCCAGGACATTAAACACTATCCAGGGAAGTATTTTTTATAGCGCTGCTTCTTTCAGAGGAAATCCTCTCGGCATAGAAACGCTGTTGCGCAATGGCATTTTTAAATATCCGGCATTGAGACCGATTATGTCGTGGCTACCTAAACAAACGCCGGAAGCACCTTATTTCATTGATGCCTTTGAGCGGCCCGGTGGACTGGAAATACACTGGTCGGATGACGATACCAGTGGCCATACCAAACAATATGTACTGTATCGCTTTGAGCAAAATGAAGCGATTAATGTAAGCGACCCAACGAAAATCCTCACCATTCTGGATCAGATGCCTGATCCAGTGTATAAAGACATTACCTATGTAAAGGGGAAAACGTACATCTATGTAGTGACTGCCCTGGACAGGATGCAAAATGAGAGTTTATTGGGAGAGCCCTTACGGGTACAGATAAAAAACGGGAGGGCTGTTTTCCTGTTTGAACCATAACCTCATAGCGAAATTAATTGAATTGTCTTACCCGGTTATGGGCCAAAAACATTGGTTCAGTACAGGTTGATAATTTGAATGGGGGCAAGGAAAAAATTATTACAACCATCCCTCTCGATAAGCAAAAATTTTTCGCATAAAGCATATAAATCGTGTGGTCCGCAGGTTTGACCTCATTTCCCCTTTCGGGAAAAACCGGCGGTTACATGCTAAAGGGATAGTTACGCGTCCTTCACTTTTCTTTGCTTTTGTTTTTCGGCTATTTTTGACTGCGATTGTTATTGCTTGATCAGTATCTGGTTCCTATACTAACACCTATACTGTAACCCTTTTAATTGTCAAAAGATTAATTATCTCAACAATGAATTTAAACACTAAATTTTTTACCTGCGTTGCCGCAGGTGCCGTTTTTTTGTCGGCGTGCACAAAAGATCCTACTACCCCGGAAGATGGCACAAAAATATCTGCCTCTACTATGGGCAAAATCAATGCTTTGGGCTTTGATACGCTAAATGCAATAAAACTAAATGGAGGTTATGTAGTAGAGGGGGATCTTTTTTTAACTGAAAAAGACCTGGACAGCAAACAAGGATATACCGCCCTGTTTATCGCTGATGCCGACCAATACAAATTATCTTACACACTGACGGCATTGCCCCGTATAATCAATATCTCGGCAACAGGTTTGCCAACCGCTTATTCAAATGCGCTGGATATTGCGATTGCAAGATATAATGCACTTAATCTGCGTGTTACCTTTAAAAAAGTAGCCAATTCTTCAGAAGCAGATATTCAGATTAAAGATGGTAAACTGGGTGGCCCGCAGGTATTAACTCCAGCCTATCCTGCTGTTTCCAGAAACCCATCCAGTCCGGTAACCCTGGACGTAACCGCACTGGGAACGAACCTGGATGAAAAACGGCTGGCAACATTGATTGCCCATGAAATTGGTCACGCTATTGGAATCAGGCATACTACCTATGCAGACAATCTTTACCATTGTACTTATACACAGGTAGCTAAAGCAAACGATACTCAGGTAGATCTCATAAAAATTGATGGCACACCTACCAGTGGAGCAGCTTTTAGCTGGATGTCCGGTTGTTTAAATAATGAGGATCATCCGTTTAATCCAAATGACGTAGTTGCCTTAAATCAGTTTTATGGCAATTTATCCGGTAATTTCAATGTCCCTACTGCTACTTATAGAAAAGGCACCAAAGAGCTGCACTTATTCTTAAGAAGCAAGAACAATACACTTCTGGAGAAAGTATACACCCCTGCTACTGGCTGGTCTGCCTGGACTGACCTGGGAGGAACGCTTACTTCAGATCCTTCTGCCACTTCCCGCGATGAAAACAATATTGCTGTTTTTGCAAAAGGAGCATCCAATAATCTCATCTTCAAAACCTGGACCCCGAATGGCGGATGGAGTCAATGGACAGACCTTGGTGGTTACTTCTTTTCGGCTCCCAATGCTGCATCAAGAGGTGCCGATTTTATCAACGTACTGGTAAGAGGCGCTAATGACGTTTTGCAAACCAGGTATTATGTAGAAGGAGAGGGCTGGCACGAATGGCAGAACTTTGTGACGAATGTATCTTCAGCTGCCACCAGCGCTTCCCGCTATATCAACTCAATAGAGATGTATGCGCAGGACAATGCCAATCACCTGGTACAGGGAATATGGACAAAAGAGAGTGATAGAACAGTATGGAGCAATTTGGGTGGTTCTATTTATTCCGCTCCTGCTGCTACTGCAAGAGGATATCTTAATGTAGATATTTTTGCTTTGGGCAATAACCATCAACTTATCACTACTAATTGGTCTGTTACCGACAGCTGGAAAAGTTGGAATCGTATTGGTGCCAGCATTTATTCTGCACCGGCAGTAGCGTCTCCGGACTCCCTGTCAATGGATATCTTTGTTAAAGGACCTAGTGATAACCTGATTCAGCGCACCTGGACAAAAGCCAATGGTTACGGTCCATGGCTTAGTTTGTAATTCGATCGCAATAAAATATTACCCGTTAGGGCCAACCAAATAGACTTTGGTTGGCCCTTCTTCTTTATCCCTGGTTTTCTTTTCGGAACAAACCCTTTTCGGATCAAGTTGAAAACCTGGGGGATATCTTTTTTCAATATGCTCTAAATGCCCATACTCTTCCGTTTGCGATTGTCAAATCCCTACTACACTAGCTTTGAATATTATACAATACGCCATACACTCTCTTTAGCTAATCTTCAATTTGCCCCGAAAACACCCTCCCCGAATTATCTTATATTTATAGTAATCAAAATAATCTCTCATGGCAACACAAATGTCTATCCTTCCCTTTACGGGAAAACTCGGTCCTCTCATTGGGTATAAGCGCAATGGCAAATACTTCCTGCGCTCCATGCCGGAAAGCGTGCAGCAAACGGCTGCTACCCGCCGCGCATCCCGTCGCTTTGGCATCGCCAGTAGAAAAGGCGCTTTTATCCGGCATGCTTTCTACCCCCACCTGGATATCCATTGTGATGGTGGCCACATCAATCGTCTCAACAGGCTGCTCATTGCTGCCGGCGATTATCACGAAGCCATCACAGGTTTCCGCTTCAATCAGCATACAGGAGTAGATCGTTTTTTTCCGGTGGCTCCGCGGCTTTTGAGTAACGGGATATTAAATATTCCTGCACAAACCATCGACGGGTATAAAGGTATTGCTGCCCTGGAAGTAAAAGTGATCGCAACGCGTATTGATTTTATATCACGCCAGGTGGCGGGTAGCGAAACGGTCACGCTAATGATAGATCCGGATACCACTTTCCAGGAAACAAATGTTTCGCTGGATGTACCCGGGCAGG
>NZ_JBFREI010000021.1:0-90766 GCF_052114225.1 Chitinophaga sp. RAB17
TTATAGTAATCAAAATAATCTCCCATGGCAAAACAAATGTCTGTCATTCCCTTTACGGGAAAACTCGGTCCTCTCATTGGGTATAAGCGCAATGGCAACTACTTCCTGCGCTCCATGCCGGAAAGCGTGCAGCAAACGGCTGCTACCCGCCGCGCATCCAGGCGCTTTGGTATCGCCAGCAGGAAAGGTGCTTTTATCCGGCATGCTTTCTACCCCCACCTGGATATCCACTGTGACAGCGGACACATCAATCGGCTCAACAAGCTACTCATTGCTGCCGGTGATCATCACGAAGCCATCACTGGCTTCCGCTTCAATCAGCATACCGGAGTAGATCGCTTCTTTGCGGTGGCTCCCCGCCTCTTGAGTAACGGAATATTAAATATTCCCGCACAAACCATAGCCGGGTATAAAGGCATTGCTGCCCTGGAAGTAAAAGTGATCGCCACGCGTATTGATTTTACATCACGCCAGGTGGCAGGTAGCGAAACGGTAACGCTCATCATAGCCCCCGATACCACTTTCCAGGAAACAAATGTTTCACTGGAGGTACCTGGTAAAGGTTCACTGGTAGTGGTTTTCCAGGTAAGAGCGATGTACAGCGATGGCCCATCGCGCGGCAAACAATATATGGCCGCCGATATTATTGCGGTAGCAGCGCCACAGGTACCCCAATATGCTAAAAAACGTACTTACCCCAAGCGGACAAGATTGCTTCCCAAACTTACCTATACACACGCATATCCAGCTGTCATTCAATTGGAATAAAGCCATTCTGCCTCCGGAGATATTTTGATGAATAAACCTTTTATGCCTGCTTCCTTTGAATAATATATTTCTTTCCGCAGCTACAGCCTGGCACTGAAGCAGCCCTCCTATGGCCGGTTCTCACCTCCATCCGTCTGCTGATGCAATTTCATCCCGGTTATACATCCGGAACTCACCCCCGCATCAAGTCCACCTCTCCTGCAGCGTTTCTATAGGTCCTAAGCGGGTGCTAAGCATAGCATAGACGGAACCTACATACTGAAAAGGTAATGTTGACTATAATGATGGGATATTATACTTATCTCTGTAGGCAATAGGTGTAAGATCTGTGATCTTCTTAAAGGCGTCCCGGAAACTCTGCGTATCCGTATATCCCACTGCCTCCATTACCTCGGAAACAGACCTGCGCCCCGTTTCCAAAAGTTTCCTGGCCGCTTCTATCTTGATGCGCTGTACATATTCAGCAACTGTAAGATGGGTTGCCTTCAGGAACCTGCGCTCAAAAGTTCTTTTTGCTACGTGATATTTTCCGGCCAGGTCAGTAACGGTTATTTTATCTGTAAAATTTTGTTCAATATAAGTCTGGATTTCTTTGATCAGTTCATCATCATGTTTTTTAAACCCTTTAAACACGACAAACGGGGTTTGATTCACCTTGTTAATGTCCACTACGAAATGCTTGGCAACTTGTATGGCGGTCTGCCTGTCTGTAAACTTTTCTATAAGATATAAAAGCAGGCTCCAGTAGGCATTGTTGCCACCGCTGGAATAAAGCCCTTTGTCAGCCGTAAAAATTTTATCTTCCACCAGCTGAACTGCGGGATAATAACTTCTAAATTCGTTCGCATAATCCCAGTGTGTGCTGCATTGTTTATTCTTAAGTAATCCACTAAAGGCCAGTAAAAATGCGCCTACACAAAAGCTGGCGACTTCTGCCCCATTTTTATACTGATCAGCTATCCAGCCCACATAATCCTTATTTAAATACGTAGCACTAATCATATCTCCCGACATAGGCGGAATCACAATCAGATCATGTTGCTGCTCTTTATGAATCTGGCCATCCGGCCTGATGGTAAACAAGCCGTCGTTCAATTGCACCTCCTCTCCCAGCCCCACCAGGGAAATCCTAAATAGTTCAGGCTTTCCCATCTGTTTCAGTAAACTGTTGGTATAGGTAAACACATCATGGGCATCAGTAATAGCAGCTAAAACCGCACGCTTTATGGTGAGTATAGATATCTGGATCATTCAGCAAAAATAGAAATTATAATTGTCGCATTCACCCTCTATACTATGTCGCATTCACCCGTCACCACCTTGGTGAAATGCATTTATCTTTGTGAAACAATTAAATCAATTAATTCTTCCTTCATTATGATTGGCACGAATACCTACCTCCATTTTATGGGCAATGCCCAAGAGGCATTTAATTTTTACAAGTCAGTTTTCGGTGGTGAATTCAAAAATATTCAGCATTATAAAAGCCTGGACAGTGGAAAAAAAATGTCGCCCGAAGACCGGGAAAAACTCATCCACATTACATTACAGATTTCAGATCATATCAGCATTATGGCTTCTGATGTGCTGGATTCAATGGAGATACCTTTTAATGCAGGAAACAATTTCCACATCTGTATGCATACAGAAAATGAACAGGAAGCAGATCGCTTGTTTGGGGCACTTTCTGCAGCAGGAAAAATAGACATGCCATTAAATAAAACATTCTGGGGAGCCTACTTTGGAATGTGTCGTGATAAATTTGGCATTCAATGGATGATCAATTTCGACAATCAGCAATCCAGATAGCGTTTTAAACAATTAAAATAAAAAATGTAAACACTAATGAAAATGATCATAAAAATAATAGTTGTCATAATTGCCATTGTCGCTGTAGCCCTGGTTATTGCCATGTTTTCCAAAAACAAGTATACATTAACCCGTGAAATTACCATCAACCGATCTGCGGATACTGTTTTTAATTACGTCAGATACTTAAAGAATCAACCTGAATACAACAAATGGTTGTCGCTTGACCCCAATACAAAAATCAGCTATAAAGGTGAACCCGATGGATTCCCGGGTGCTATACTAACCTTTGAAAGCAGCAACAGTAAAACAGGTAAAGGTGAATTTGAAACTAAAAAAATAACAGCTGGCGAAAGAGTTGATTTTGAGATTCGCTTTATGGCTTTTACCGCCAACGGATATATGGCCGTGAAAGCCCTGTCGCCAAATTCAACAAAACTGACCTGGGTATATAACAGTGGGATGAACTGGCCCGTTAATCTGCTCCTTCTGTTTATGGATATGGATAAAATCATCGGTAACGACATTGCAGAAAGCCTGAACAATATGAAACACCGGCTGGAATCGTAACACATTTTCAATATTCAAAAGTATCCATAACCGGAGCCAGTTAGCTTTAATAGCAAAAGGTCAGATTATATCTTCAGCAATAGATGTAATCTGACCTTTTTCTATTTATGGAATGAATTGAATACTCAGTTTCATTATAGTACCAACTAATAATTAAATACTTATCATAATTCTTTATTCTTTATTCATTGTCTTCAAAGTTTTAAAAAAAGCTTAACTCCCTGTCCAATCAAAGGTAGCAGTTCCAAAATCAGTTATTCATAACTTCGCCCTCTCTGCTTTATAACTGTCCCAATCGAAGTTTTCTAAATATTTCAAAGCAGCCTCAACACCTTTCATAAACAATGCATTTTTCTGTTCCGAGGTTAAATCAAAATTCAGCCAATTTACCTTTGTTTGATAAGCTTTAATTTCTGCAATACAGAATTTTTTATAAAAAGGATTAGCGGCTATAAAGGCATTATCTTCATTACCCCTAAGTGTATTAATTATACTTCCTAGAAAATACCCTAAAGACATCCGCTTTGTAACCACATAGTCGGGCGATGGCTTTGCATCCATTATTCTTACTCCAATTACCGGTAATCTAGGCCATTTGATCTTTGCTTCGTGGAATAAATTAATAGGAAAGTTGGAAAGCGATCCCCCGTCAATTAAAATTCCTTTATCTTCAACCTGATCCGCGCCCATCCCTTTGACAGGCCACCACCGCTTTTTGAGAACTTTATCTATAACCGTCCCAGGGTTCCCATTTACAGGTTTGTCCGGAAAGAATTGTGGCTCAAAAAATATGGGAATGGCCATTGATGCCCGGACAAATTCAGCCGGATTAATATCTTTTACTCCTTCAAAATACAGATAAGCATCCTTCGGAAGAATAATTTTACACTTATTAGCAATATCTGTAGCAACAAGAGAAATATCGTATTTAATTTTATTATAGTCAACACTCAGGGTATTGGTGGTCATATCGGATTCGCCCCCGCCCCTACGTAATGACACAGTGATACTCTTGGAACCAGATATTGGATCATCCGAATAAAGAAATGCCCGATATTCACCAGAGCTATCTAACTTGAATGTGCCATCGCCTTTAGCCTTCCTGTAAAGATCTTCGGTAGAATTTACCCCATATTCAGCGAGCTCATTTTTTACAAACTCTTTGAACCTGACACCAGGATTTATTCCAAAATTGTATTTGCTAAGCCGGAAGAATAAGATAAATATAAATGTAGCCGCCACGATAAAAAGAAGCAAGGCTAGTAAATAGACCACACGACCTTCCCTCCCCAAAAAACTGATTAGTGGTAATGGCAAAAGAATCATAATCAACAGCGCTAAAAAAGACACCGATAAATTCGATAACAATCCCATTCCCTTTCCTAACGAGAAGATCAACCAACGAACGACTGGATTCTTGGCGTCTACAAAACGCTTCATATTAAACCTTTTTTCGTCGATCATCATATCATATAATTCCGGCGTCTTCGGGTCTTCTTTGTTTCCGATAGCAGCCAGAAACATCGTATTGATTGCACCCGCGCTCGTCCCGGCTAGCCTTAAAAATCTTATACCCAGATACTCCAATACAAAAACAAAGCCTACCAACGAAATACCTAGGGTCCCCCCACCCTCCTGAACTAAATGCACCCATTGTAACTCCTGTTCCTCATCAACCTTGGTTACTATATCGGAAAATTGCTTCCTCTGACTTTTTAATGCCTCCAATTTTTGTACTATCGTGAATTTGGATGAGCCTACATTTACAGAAGCCGATTTCTGCGTAGCAATTTTATGACGTTCCTTGTCCTGTTGTTCTTCAATTTTAACCAGGTCTACAAGAATTTTATCAAAAGAAACATTAATATGCTTATTCAAGTTGGAAAGGTTTTCCTTCATAATACAAGCCTTTTACTGCGTAAGAATATAGAGGACATAAGACATCAGATTTTAAGTACAGTACAAAGTCAATTAAAATCAAATTAAAGGTAGTTATTCGAAGTTCATCTTTAACCCGTATAAATACGCAATTTTCCCTGCGGTAATACTGCTACTCAAAGTGTACCACTTTATCCTGTATGTGATTGAACATGTATATTTTTTGTCTTATTTCAATGCTACTTAATATTGCCAATAAGAAAAGGAAAGATCCGGGCGACATAAGACGAGTATATCGGAAAAGAAATCAATTATTGAGCGTTGAGTGAAAAGTAGTTTAAATATGATTGATTTTTGTGTGCAGGAGGGTGCATCCGCTAGTAGTTTGAAATATTGAATACGACAATTTAATATGAGCCGTAAGCACCATCCTAAAAGGAATACTTTCATAGCGGTGCTGGACAGTATATCAGCCTATGTACCACACAGTAATCGAACTCCATCTGATAAACACCAACCTATAATGAAAAAGCGACACAAAACCCAATCATGAATTTCGTATCGCTCTTTGCGGAGATTCCGGGACACCAATCGCCCTCCTATACCACCTTTAACTTTTCCAGATGTTTTGAAAATCACATAAACAATCAACGACCAGTGATTATTTTTAGATTATCTAAATACCCTTCGCTTAATCATGTTAATTCAAAGACCTGTATTCATTAGGGGTATAACCTACACGGCTTTTGAATAAACGGCTAAAGTGCTGGGGATATTTAAAGCCTAACTCATATGCGATCTCGTTGATTGTCTTACTGCTATCAAAAATCTTATTCTTGGCAATATCAATGATTTTATTCTGAATGTATTCCTGTGCAGATTTGCCTGTTTCTTTTTTGATCAGGTCGCCGAAATAATTTGGCGACAAATGAAGCTCCTCTGCAAAGTAGGCGACGGAAGGCAGTCCAATGCTGTAAGGTTTCTCGGATATAAAATAGCCATTCAACGATTCTTCAAATTTCTCCAGTATTCCCTTATTAACATTTTCCCGGGTGATAAACTGACGATCATAAAACCGGTCACAGTAGTTCAGGAACAATTCAATATTGGAAGCTATCAGTTTTTTGCTGTGCTTATCAACCGTTTGGCCTAATTCATATTCAATCTTGGAAAAGCAATCAAAAACGATTTTCCTTTCCTTTTCAGCTAAATGTAATGCCTCATTGGTATTGTAACTGAAAAAGCTATACTCATGCAGTGTTTTAGCCAGAGGGGTGCCTTTTATTAAATCAGGATGAAAAACTAACGCATGTCCCACAGGCTGGTAGTAATCAACCTTATTTTCCACCTCCAGCACCTGTCCCGGTGAAATAAAGACCAGTGTCCCCTTCTCATAATCATAATAATTACAGCCATATTTAAGATCCCCGCATTTCACTTCTTTAAGGAAAATGCAATAAAGACCAAAAGTCATGCGGGAACCCGTTCTTTCCTTCGCTTTGGAAAAATCGATGATACTAACCAAAGGATGTAATGTCTCATGGTTATTGAAAGTATTGTATTGGTTTACGGTATCAAAATTATATGCCTGTTCCATGACTTTATAACTTTTGTTATTTCTAAAACAAAATTAAACATTAGGATGTAACTACAACATCAGGTGAGTCCCAATAAGTAAAAATGGTAGCAGAATCAGTAATTGGTATACTCATTCACGCCTTAAGATGGCGGACATTTGTAATACCAATGCTTATAGTAAGAATTTTTAAAATAAATAAGAAATGACAACAGTTAAATTAAACAATGGAATAGAAATGCCCATCCTTGGATTTGGTGTCTTTCAAATTCCCGATAAAGCTGAGTGTGAGAGGGTCGTTATAGAGGCTATTGAAACAGGTTACCGATTAATTGATACCGCCGCTTCCTACCTGAATGAGGCCGCTGTGGGTAGTGCTATAAAAAACAGTGGTATAGGCAGACAGGAATTGTTTATTACTACCAAGCTATGGGTACAGGATACCGGCTATGAAAAAACAAAAGCGGCATTTCAACGGTCTTTGGAAAGGTTGCAATTGGACTACCTGGACCTATATCTTATACACCAGCCTTATGGAGATATCTACGGCTCCTGGAGAGCCATGCAGGAATTGTATCAGGAGGGAAAAATAAAAGCCATAGGTGTAGCCAATTTTCACCCCGACCGTATCATAGATTTAATTGTAAACAGCGGTTTTACACCTGCCATTAACCAGATTGAAACACACCCGTTCCACCAACAGATTGAAACGCAAAAGTTTTTGGAAGAAAACAAGGTACAAATTCAATCCTGGGGGCCTTTTGCAGAAGGGAAAAATAACATTTTCCAGAATGAGATCTTAGTCTCTATTGGAAACAAATACAATAAAAGTGTAGCGCAGGTAATTCTTCGTTGGTTAACCCAAAGAGGTATTGTCGCTATTCCCAAATCGGTTCGTAAAGAAAGAATGGAAGAAAATTTCAACGTTTTTGATTTTGAACTTTCCAGGGAAGATCTGCAAACCATCGCCTCTTTAGATACAGCTGCCAGCCTGTTCTTTGACCATAGAGACCCTGCCATGGTAAAATGGCTGAGTGAACGCAAACTAAATATATAACCCCAAAAAAAGATATAAAATGATACCAGAAAGAAAATTAGGAAATAGCGGATTGGAAGTATCCGCACTGGGTTTAGGTTGTATGGGTTTAAGCTTTGGATATGGGCCGGCAACAGATAAACAGGAAGCCATTAATCTAATAAGAACAGCATTTGATGCAGGTGTAAGCTTTTTTGATACCGCCGAATGCTATGGCCCATTCACCAACGAAGAATTATTGGGAGAAGCACTTTCACCATTCCGGGAAAAAGTAGTGATAGCAACTAAATTTGGCTTTCAGGATGGTGACTCCAAAAAGGGATTAGACAGCAGTCCTGCAAGGATAAGAGCTGTCGCAGAAGCATCTATGAAAAGACTTGGAACAGATTACATTGATTTGTTTTATCAGCACCGGGTTGACCCAAAGATACCTATCGAAGATGTTGCCGGAACCATCAAGGAGCTGATCAATGAAGGAAAAATAAGGCATTGGGGTTTATCAGAAGCAGGTATAGAAACAATCAGAAAAGCACATGCGGTACAACCTGTTACTGCACTTCAAAGTGAATATTCTCTATTCTTCCGTGAACCGGAAAAGGAAATCATTCCCACACTGGAAGAGCTGGGGATTGGGTTTGTACCTTTCAGCCCACTCGGGAAGGGCTTTTTAACCGGGGCAATCGATGAAACCACAAAATTCGATCCTACGGATTTCAGAAATATTGTACCCCGTTTCTCGGAAGAAAACAGAAAAGCAAATCAGGCACTGGTGGATTTATTAAAATCGATAGCTGTGCAAAAGGATGCCACACCCGCACAAATAGCCCTGGCATGGTTGCTGGCTCAAAAGCCATGGATTGTACCCATTCCCGGAACCACAAAATTGCATCGCCTGCAAGAGAACATTCATGCTGCTACCATTGACTTATCTATGGAAGACATACAGCAGATAGGCAACGCGGCTTCAAAGATATCCATCCAGGGAGCAAGATATCCAGAGGCATTGCAAAACAGAGTAGGGAAATAAAAACTATTAGATCATCAATGGCTCGATCAGCATCTAAAAAATAGCAGATGAATAAGAAATTCATGAAATATCCGGGTGTATTGACAATATTATTTGCAACCGCCATATCGCTTAGTGCCCAAAACAAAAAGTCTCCGTTAGTTATTGCCAGTCAGGGTAGCTTTGCTGTTGGAGGAACGACAAGTACTGAACCCGGCGCCTTCGATCTCAGTAATGCGTTGAAACCTCAGGGACAAACCTTTCACGGAGATCATGCCTATGCCTTTTATCAAATACCGGTAAAAGCCCGCAAATACCCCATGGTTTTTCTTCATGGCGCCGGTCAGTCCAAAAAAACATGGGAATCTACCCCTGATGGAAGAGAAGGTTTTCAGACTATTTTCCTCAGACGCCGTTTTGGCGTTTATCTGCTCGACCAGCCCAGACGTGGCGATGCCGGGAAGAGTACTGTCGCTGCAACGATTGCACCTACTGCTGATGAGCAGTTTTGGTTTACACAATTCCGGATCGGAAATTATCCTGCATATTTTCCAGGCGTCCAGTTTCCCAAAGACTCCGCTTCCCTGGAACAGTTTTTCAGGCAAATGACCCCCAATACCGGAAGTTTCGATGGTGGCATCATTTCAAATGCTGTTTCCGCTTTATTTGATAAGATCGGTGAAGGCATCCTGGTTACCCATTCACAGGGAGGTGGTCCAGGCTGGCTAACTGCCATCAGGAATAATAAAGTAAAAGCTATTGTCGCCTACGAACCGTACAGCGGCTTCCTGTTTCCCAAAGGAGAACTACCTGAACCTATAAAGTCAGCGGGACTTTTCGGTGACCTGAAAGGCGTGGAAATACCCTTAGCTGATTTCCTTAAACTCACCCAAATACCCATTGTGATTTACTATGGCGATAACATCGCTAAGGAGCCCACTAATGTATGGAATAAAGACCATTGGCGTTCGGGACTTGAAATGGCAGGAATCTGGGCAGCCACCATCAATAAACATGGAGGCAATGCAACGGTAGTACACCTACCGGAAATCGGCATCAAAGGCAATACACATTTCCCTTTTTCTGACTTGAACAACATACAGGTCGCTGACGAATTATCGAAATGGTTAAAGGAAAAAGGCCTGGATAAGTAATATTGGTAGTAATCCCCGTAATCTGTATACCTAAAGAACACCGGGTATTAGGAAATTTGTATAACCTTCAAAATCTATAAATATTATCTGCATGAAAGCATTAACTATCGGTCTGTTTTTAATCCTTATGACTACACAATGGTCCTTTGCACAAAGTACTTCTGCTGACCAGGAAATTATTAACCTTTCCAAAGAAAAGTGGCAGTGGATGGCAGATAAAAATACTACTGGTTTGGATAGCCTGTTTCACGAAAAATCGGTGTTTGTCCACATGGGCGGCTCATGGGGAAAGGAACAGGAACTGAGGGTAATCAAAAGCGGGGGGATCTGGTACAAGAAAGCAGACGTTCATGAAGTTTCTGTGCAGGTCATTGATCACACAGCCATTGTTTTAAATAGAATTGATCTGTTGGCCGTTGTTGGAGGAAACGAAGTAACCAATCCTTTCATGGTAACGGAAGTGTATATTAAACAAAATGGAAGCTGGAAATTGGGTTCCTTATCATTTACTAAACTACTGGCACCCCCCGCCGCCAACAATCATTAAATGAAAGCATTTATAGTAATCATCGGATTGACTTTTACATTAAGTGCTATTCCCTTTGCGCTTAAGGCACAGAGCAATCCGAATGAAAAAATGACCTTAAGTCCAGGGGAACAAAGCATTATTGGTATTGCTGCTCTTACGGCGAAAGGCGATCTTACTAAGCTAAAAATCTCACTGAATGAAGGACTTAAAGCAGGACTAACGGTTAACCAGATCAGGGAAGTTCTCATTCATATATATGCCTATGCAGGGTTTCCACGTAGCCTTCGTGGATTACAGACTTTTATGACTGTATTGGATGAGCGAAAAGCCAAAGGGATACATGATAGCATGGGAGCCGAAGCCACACCTATCAAAGACGAACGCACGAAGTATGATCGCGGTAAGGCAATATTGGAACAGTTAACCGGCGCACCGGAGCCCACACCGAAAAGCGGGTATGCGGCATTTGCTCCTGAAATTGAGATCTTTCTGAAAGAGCATCTTTTCGCTGATATTTTTGAACGGGATGTGCTGACTTATTCAGAAAGAGAGTTGGTGACCATATCTGTACTCAGCAGTATTGGCGGAGTGGAGCCCATGTTAAGTTCGCACTTGAATATTTGTTTGAATGTGGGCTTAAAGCCGCCGCAGTTACAACAATTCATCGGGATCATCAAACGGACCATCGGCAAAAAGGAAGCTATAGCAGCACAGCATGTTTTGGATGGTGTCCTGAAAAGCAGGAAGTAAAATTAAAAAGATACAGAAGATGAAAAAATTGCCAATAATAATCGCATTAACAACATCAATAACAGCAACGAATATAACAAAGGCCCAATCTACTCAGAAGGGATATCAGGCAAACCCCTTTACGCTGGTGTATGAAGGAGCCATTACAGAAAATGTTCCGGGAAAAGTGAATATCCATCCGGTAAGTTATAAACTAAACGGGATTGATATCGCTGCCAATATTTATACACCAGCTGATTATGATGCTTCAAAAAAATATCCGGCAGTAGTGGTCGCTCATCCCAACGGTGGCATTAAAGAGCAAACAGCTGGACTATATGCACAACGTTTGGCGGAATCGGGTTATATCACTATTGTCGCCGATGCTGCCTATCAGGGAGCAAGTGGCGGACAGCCCCGTCATATCGATAAACCTGCAAACAGAATCGAAGATATCCATGGTATGGCCGACTTTATTACCCGGTATGCCGGAGTGGATGCGAACCGTTTGGGTATTTTAGGTATCTGTGGTGGCGGTGGTTATACTTTAAAGGCAGCACAGGGTGATAAACGTTTTAAGGCGGTGGCTACTTTGAGTATGTTTAATTCAGGTGAAGTAAGACGTAATGGCTTTCAGAATTCCCAGTTAAATACCATTCAACAACGTTTAAAACAAGCTTCAGATGCACGTGCGCAGGAAGCCGCAGGTGGCAAAATAATCTATGCTGGTGTGGCGGATATTACAGATGAAGAAATCGCTAAAACCACAACCGATCTATATCGTGAAGGATATGAGTACTATTATCGGACCCACGCCCATCCAAATTCAACCTTTCTATACACCATGAGTAGTCTTCCCGACTTAATGACCTGGGATGCTGCTACCAACATGGATTTAATCAACCAGCCCTTACTAATGATAGCCGGAAGCAAAGCAGATACAAAATATATGACTGATGAGGCTTTCAAAAAAGCAACCAATGCAAGTAAAGAACTTTTTCTGATTGACGGCGCTACCCATATACAAACCTACTGGAAACCAGAATATGTATCTCAGGCCGTAAATAAATTGCTTGAATTTTATAAATCCAACCTCTTTTAAAATGACGATAATTAAAAATATAACCGTCCTATTTCTTATTGGAGCAGTTTTATTATCTTGTAATGAGCATAATAAGTCGGCACGTATCTCTCCATCCGAATCACAAGCATCAACCCTATTTGCGAAAGGGAAACAGGTAACCAATGATAACTTTACCGGAACCGTATGGCTGGAAAACTTAATACAGGCTGACAGCCTAAACCAGAATTCTGTTGGGAGTGTAACCTTTGAGCCAGGTGGCAGAAGCAAATGGCATACGCATCCGGCAGGGCAAATATTATTGGCTATCGATGGCATAGGGTACTATCAGGAAAAGGGACAACCCAAAAAAATACTTCGTAAAGGTGATGCTATAAAATGTCCACCAGGTATTCCTCATTGGCATGGCGCAAGTCCAGATAGCAAATTTGTCCAGGTAGCAATAACCGGCAGGGAAAAAGGCGAAACTGTCTGGCTGGAGCCCGTTACAGACAAGCAATACAATAGTTATAAATAATTAACCTGTAAAATCAAGTCATGACAAATAAAGTATGGCTCATTACCGGCGCTGGGCGCGGCATGGGCGTTGATATTACGAAAGCCGCATTGAATGCGGGACACCAGGTTATTGCTACAGGCCGTAATCCTGAAAGGGTGCTTAAGGCAATTGGCGATCATAAGAACCTGTTGGTAGTGAAGCTTGATATCACCAATGTTGCGGACGCTCAAGCTGCAGTTCAAGCCGGAATGAACAAGTTTGGTAAGATAGATGTGTTGGTAAACAACGCCGCCAATTTCAATGCCGGTTACTTCGAAGAACTTTCTATGGAAGAAATCGAAGGCCAGTTAGCAACCAGCTTATTCGGACCAATGAAAGTAACCAAGGCAGTTCTACCTGTAATGCGCAAGTACCGTTCAGGTCATATTGTAACCATATCTTCGACAGCAGGACTGACAGGCTACACCTTCTGCTCTGCTTACTCAGCTTCAAAATTTGGACTCGAGGGCTGGATGGAGTCATTGCAAACAGAGGTGGAGCAATTCGGCATCAGAACAACCATCGTTAACCCTGGTTTTTTTCGCACCGAATTACTAACCGAAGAATCTACAAAGTATACTGAAAATACGATTGACGATTACGATGATGGCAGAAAACAACAACTGGAATTTTGGAAGGGCGCAAATGGACAACAAACAGGCGACCCGGCTAAACTTGCCCAGGCACTAATTACAATTGTCGATGCAACTAATCCACCCAAACGTTTTCTTGCAGGTGCTGATGCTGTTGCTACAGCGGAACAAGTGCTTGATAAATTGCAAAAGGAAACTGACGCTTACCGCGAACTATCAGGTTCGCTCGGATTCAATGAGATCGCAAAATAATTAAACACAAATACTTGCATTAAGCGCAATTCCGGATTCCGGGATTGCGCTTAATGCAAGTATTTCT
The DNA here is from genome assembly GCF_052114225.1 of Chitinophaga sp. RAB17. Classification (NCBI taxonomy): domain Bacteria; kingdom Pseudomonadati; phylum Bacteroidota; class Chitinophagia; order Chitinophagales; family Chitinophagaceae; genus Chitinophaga; species Chitinophaga sp. RAB17. The sequence goes on from NZ_JBFREI010000021.1 coordinate 13,587, forward strand.
GATGGACGTCCGCTATTTTTTATTATATCTCCCTTATCAGGGAGGACGTCAAAATATTGTGTCCAACAGCAATTTATATTATGCCCGAAGGTTTTTAGAAACCCCTCATTCTTCCGAAAATCATGGATTTTATTGTATTATGAAAAGGTAAATGACCTCCGCACCTTACCATATCCTGATCCGCTTATTTTCGTCCAGGTACATCCTTTCTCCGGATTTTACATTAAAAGCGGAGTAAAAAGCGGGGATGTTCATTAATGGGCCATTTACACGCCATATGGGTGGAGAATGGGGATCGTTATTAACCCAGTAGCGCAGGTATTCGTCTTTCATTTTCACCCGCCAGATCCTGGCCACTGAAAAGAAAAATCGCTGATCAGGTGTAAAGCCTCCGATCCTCGTTGTATCCTGTCCTTGTTTGGTCATTTTAAAAGCATCATATGCTACAGCAATTCCGCTGATATCCGCGGTGTTTTCTCCTACTGTAAGCGCACCTTTTATATGAATGCTATCCAGTACGGTGAACGTACTGTACAGGTCAATGACCTGTTGTGTTTTGGCCTTAAACTTTGTATAGTCTTCAGGTGTCCACCAGTTTTTTACGTTACCGTCTTTATCAAACTGGGCACCCTGATCGTCAAACGTATGCGTCATTTCATGCCCGATCACCATGCCAATGCCACCATAGTTAAGCGCATCGTCAGCGTTGTTGTCAAAGTAGGGAGGCTGCAGAATTCCGGCGGGGAACACAATCTCATTGGCGGAAGGATTGTTATAAGCTGTCACTGTGGAAGGTGTAGTGAACCACTCCGTCTTGTCAACCGGCTTCCCCAATTTGGCGAGGTTGTATTGGAAGTTGTTCGCGGCCGCCGATACCACATTTTCAAAATATTTATTCCTCACAATATTTACATTGTTGTATTCACGCCACTTATCCGGGTATCCGATCTTTTTGGTGATAGCAAATAATTTCACCTTGGCTTTTTGCTTCGTGCTGTCACTCATCCAGTCCAGTTTGTCCACCCTATTGGAGAACGCCTTCTGCAGGTTATTCACAAGCTCCAGCATCCGTGTTTTGGCCGACTCCGGGAAATATAGCTTCGTATATAATTGTCCCAATGCCTGCCCAAGATAGTTATCTACCACGCTTGACATGGTCTCGCCGCGTGTTTTTTGCATGGCCTGTCCAGTAAGGACTTTATTATATTCAAAGGATGAATTCACAAAGGGTTTGCTGAGATATTCTGCATAGGTACTGATATAATTTGCGCTCAGGTATACTTTCCAATCCCCGAGCGGGATCGATTTGAGGAGTGTGTTCAATTTGTCATAATAACCTGGTTGGCCTACATCCAATGAATCTATGTTAGCACCCAGATGTTGGAAGAAAGTTGTCCAACCGATATTGGGCTGTTGCTTATTTAAAGCGGCCAGCCCTACTTTATGGAAATTGGCTTTTATATCCCGCAGCTCAACATTGGTTTTATGTGATGCTGCCAGCTGCTTTTGGATATTGTAAACAAGTGCTGCATTTTTTTGCGCCAGCGCAGTATCGCTTCCAGTCAGCGTAAAAAGATCTGCGAGGTATTTTTTATATGCCTGCTGTATAGCAACGGTGGCGGTGTCAGTCTTAAAGTAATAATCCCTGTCAGGCATGCCGATACCAGTTTGATAAACATGCCCCATATTCATGCTGCTGTTTTCCTGATCAGGTGAAACTTGAAAATCAATAAGGAAGATGTTTGACAATTTGGTTTCTTCCGCCATGAATGTAAGCATATCAGCAACACTGGTAATGGCATTGATCCGCTGCAACCCGGCTTTGAGTGGCTCAAAGCCACGCTGATTGATGACATTGGTATCCATTCCGGAAGCAAAAAAATCACCGATCTTTTGTTCAAGGCTGCCGGGGGGATTGTTGCTTTTTGATACGCTATCAAGGATCCCCTGTAACTTGAGACGTTGCTGATAGTTCATAAACCGGTATGCACCTACGCCCGACTGGCTGGGTGGTATTTGTGCGGTATCATACCATTTCAAATTTACATAATTATAAAAATTATCGCCCGGCTGAATGGTCGAGTCGATTCCTTCAATAGCAATGAAGGGTTTTTCATTTGTATGCGGTTGGCAGGCAACAAGAAAAACTAAGAAAACGGATAGCAAAAACCAGCTTTTCATATAGATTAGATTGGTTGCGAAATGATGTTGAACGATTAATAAAGATATCGTTTCTATCTAATACTTTCTCAAATACATCATGCTGAAGATGCTGGAATCTTTATAGAATGGAGGAAAAATGTATTTGATCAGTAGTATTATTTCACATCCTTTCTGGAGAAGATCCATAAAAAGGCATCACTATGATAGCACCTTTTTTGAGATCAACAATCATCTACAAAACTGTTCAGGTAATTTCTTAATAACTGCAATGGCCCACCTGGTATTAATTCGTAATTATACCCGAGCGGATGTATTTATCGATAATATAGATGGTGATTGGCCTCAGCTCACGACCAAAAACCACGGGGTGCTCTCCACCTGAGGTATAGAATTCAAATTTCCCGGCAATTTTAGAGTACCAGACCTTTCCTATAGCCTGGTAAGTAATGGTGTCCGGCCTGGTTATCTTCCTTAAATTTTTCAACCTCATGGTATCTAACGCGATAACCCTTGCATTAGATATTTTCTGGTTACAGGCTATAGGCTCGTAATGATCTTCCAGCCAATACATGCAGTACCCCGAGCGCGGCGTCTGATTTTTATCCTTCCACCACCACATGCCCCCTGTACCCAATACCAGCGACAACATCACCGCGGCGGCCAGTGTTTTGACAGATTTCCCCCTTACCTTTTCCTGCTTACCGGTTTCCGCTGGGCTAACACCTCCACTTTCCTTTCCAATTGAACCAACAAACCTGACCGGAATTATTGGAATTTCCGGAATTACCGGATTTCCGGCTGGTGTATCAATGCCCGTTGCGGGTGAATTAGCAGAGGAATCTGGTACCGCTACCAGGTCTCCTTTTGCCGGGCTGGGATCATTTAACGCCGGGTCTTCATTTATATCCTCATCACCAGCAACCGTTTTCCCTAATTCCCAGGGCCTGCCAGAAAAGTCAATTAGCCAGGCCAGGAGCTCGATATTCTTCTCATCCGTACTTCCTGATTTCTCTTTCAGATAATTCACCAAAGGTCTGAATTTATCCGTCTCGCATCGCTGAATAATAGCATAACAGGTTCTTGCATCATTCAAATCCCCACAGAAATCCCTAATGATCTTTTCATCTCGCTTGTTTACATCTTTCGTGCATCTCTTCAGGCATTCTTCTTTGAGTTTCGCGGGTTTGAGGTGCATCAGGCCGTGAGGTAGCGTATTGTTTACCTTCTTTCGCTCATATGCCTGCATAATCATTTGCTGGTAGTCAGGAAAAAGTGTCGCCATAAGTGAGATTATAGAACTGAATAATCGGAATTAAACCCGCATTCCCGGAATTACAAACGGAATACAGGGAATTACCGGATTTATTGGAATTACTTGTTAATCAACCTCTTACCTCATCCTATCTTCGTTTTGCAATCAGGTAATGCCTCCTTAGCTAAGAGGTACTCTGTACAGAACTGATTCACCCCCGGGCAAAGAAAGCGGAAGCCGGTTACCGGCTTGGGAAGCGATCATCAGCTTCTGTAATCCACGCCCACCCTTCCCAAAAAAAGAAAGAAGCGCTTCCTCACTGACTCAAACTCCGCTGCCGGCTGCCCGGCAACCGGCAGCCTATTTCTAAAACACTCAAAAATTAAAACTATGTTTCACATCATATTTAGCTTTCTTCTGGCATTCTTATGCCCCAGCCATTCCAATAACGGTAATCATAATAATGGCGAACAGGTCACTACTTTGGATGATACCGGCGGCGAAACCGGAACAATTCCTCCAAGACGACCCTAACATATAATCTCCGTGAGGCAAGAAAGTTCTTGCCTCACTTTTTTGGTTACCCATTAATAATAATTCATCGCAATTGAGAAATTCGATACTTTTAAGATAAATAATCCTTCGTGCGCCCCTCAAGCATCATCCTGACCATACTCCTCGGAAGTCTTTTGGCCTGTACGTCCAACAGGGAGTTACCCCAGCCTGTTTTTACACCCACATTCGAAAAAGGAGAATCATTTTTCAATAAAAATAACGACTCTGCCTTTTATTATTTTAATCTCGTTGCAACGGGTGCTAAAGACAGTTTGGCTATTGCAACGGCCTATACTTATATGGGTATCATCCAGGCATATGAGGGAGACCATTATGGGGGACAGGAAAGCCTGTTGAAATCCCTTACTTATCTCGATGAACACAAAAAAGATGACCGGAACTGCCTCAGTTCAAACTACCATGAGCTGGGCAATATCTGTCTTAATCTTAAAAACTATGACGCTGCTATCGACTACTATCACAAAGCACTCAAATATCTAAAGCAGCCCAACGACCAGAACATTGCCTTAAATAGCATAGCCCTTACTTACGAGAAGAAAGGCAACTATGACCAGGCGATCGATTTATATAAATCCTTGCTGAATAAAAGTAAGGACAAGAAAAAAGAATATGCCCGGGTACTTTCCAACTATGCCAGAACTAAATGGTTAAAAGATTCCTCTTATCCCGCCGCAGCAGAGTTGCAACAAGCATTGCAAATCCGTAAGGATTCAAACGACATCAGGGGACTCAATGCCAGCTACACGCATCTGTCGGACTATTATTCACTCTCCTCTCCTGATTCAGCGCTTTATTATGCCAGGAAAAGATACGAAGTCACCAGGGAAATGAATAGCCCGGATGACGAAGTGGAAACGCTTTCAAAACTTATTACACTTAGCCCCACCAATCTGCTGAAACCTTATTTTATCCGTTACCAATACCTGACAGATAGCATCCAAACGGCTAAGAACGCAGCCAAGAACCAATTCGCATTAATCCGGTACGAAACCGCGAAAAGTAAAGCAGACAATCTTCAGCTGCAAAAGGATAATGCACAAAAGAAAACACAACTGGTAGTCCAATGGTTCATTCTGGCACTAACCATCCTGTTTTTCATTATCTCCGGAATTGTTTTAATCCTCCGGTACCACAGGCGCCGGCAACAGATAGAATTTGCATCCCGGCAGGCGATACAGGAACATCAGCTTAAAACCTCCCAGAAAGTGCATGACGTAGTAGCAAATGGCTTATACCGCATCATGACAGACCTCGAGTATAAAGCGTCTGTAGACAAGGAGGAACTGATAGATAAGATTGATGTACTGTATGAGCGATCCCGCGATATCTCGTACGAAAACCCCACTATCTCAAAGGTTCCTTTTTATGTTCAAATTGACGATTTGCTGACGTCCTTTGGATCCGAGCGTATCAAGGTCCTGATCTTCGGCAATGGTCCTACGCTCTGGAACCGTATCGATGTCCAGATACAGCAGGAAGTTGAACATATTCTGCAGGAATTGATGATTAATATGAAAAAACATAGCCAGGCTGATGCTGTGATGATAAAATTCGAATGTCAAAAAAACCAGGTTCAAATTCTCTATACCGATAATGGCATCGGTATTTCCCCGCAAGTTAAGTATGGCAACGGACTGCAGAATACGGGAAACCGTATTAAAAGAATTGGCGGGCAATATACATTTGAACATCCTCCTAAAGGATTAAAAATTCACATTTCTTTCCCAATAGCTCATTCCTCATGATTACAAAGGTACTTATTGCCGAAGATCACGAAAGCGCCAATATTTCTGTGCAGAAAACGCTGGAAGAACTATCCATCATGGATATAGCATATGCCTATTATTGCGATGACGCTTTGAATAAAATAATACAAGCCGTTAAAGCAGAAAGCTCTTTCGATCTCCTTATTACAGATTTGTCTTTCGACCCCGATGGTCATAGGCAGGTACTATCTGGCGGTATGGATCTGATTACCGCCGCCAGGGAAGTACAGCCCGACCTGAATATCCTGATCTTCTCGGCTGAAAACAGGCCAGCAGCTATTGACCAACTTTACAACAAATATGAGATCGATGGCTTTGTACGCAAAGCCAGGAACGACGCCCGGGAGCTTAAAGAGGCCATCAATGAAATAGCCCAACACCGGCGCTACTTTCCGCGTCATATCAGACAGTTGATCAACAAAAAGAATACCTACTCATTTTCGGAATTTGATATCACGATCATTACGCTGCTTTCGCAGGGAATGCTACAGAAAGACATACCTGCGCATCTTCAAGGTATCGGGATAAAACCATCTGGCCTCAGCAGCATAGAAAAAAAGCTCAATCAGATGAAAGATGCATTGGGTTTTACCAAAAATGAGCAACTGGTGGTTTACTTCAAGGATTTAGGTGTTATATAAACATCTCAAAAAATATTCAATAGAAAAAGTCTGATTACGGTTTCCCATAAAAAAAGGCGATGAATGAAATCTATTTTTGTTTCATAAATTAAAAATAACACTATGAAACAAAAGTATTATGTAAACAACAACGCCCAGCTAAACGGCGATCATGAAGTTCACCTCGGTACCTGTCCCTACGTTTCTATGATATATAGCCGAATGTATTTGGGAGAATTTGAAACTTGCCAGGAAGCCGTTCGTAGAGCAAAGAAACATTATCCACGATCGAATGGCTGTTTTACTTGTTGTAATTCATGCCATACAAGTTAAACGATCCTGTCAATTCTTTTGTAACCCCATGTCTTCTGAATCGATCGAGCCATGAAACTCCTATATGCCTGGCTGCTTATAAGTTATGTTCACTGCAACCAAATAACGGTGTATATCTGCGATAGCAAAAATGCTACAAGGTATCATTATAATCCGAAGTGCCGTGGACTAAGTAATTGTAAGCATCGAATCATCAGCATTCCCCTTGAAAAAGCAATGGAGACCAGAACCCTTTGTAAGTGGGAGCAATAAATTGGCTGCAACCGGAATTATATTTCAATAAACTCCAACCTCTGTTATTATGACAACTCCAATCGATGCGCCGTATAAATATTTACAGTTTAAAGGAGACCAATTTTATAGCAGGTATATCCAGGAAGATATTCCTGCAAAATCGCCTCCGGCAAAACCTCCCGGGCAGAGTTTCCTGAACACTACATCTCATGGCAGCTATGGCGCCCTTTTATTTCATCCCAACTGGAAGGCTAAACGAAAGGAAATACTGCACCGCGACATGCATCAGTGCGTACATTGCCGCAGCAATAAAGATTTGCAGGTGCATCACCGGCAATACCACTTTATAGCAAACGAACAGAAGTTCAGGCTTCCCTGGGAGTACCCCGGCCATTTACTCATCACGCTTTGCGAATCCTGTCATAACAAAGGGCATAATAAATATAAAGTGCCGACCATCACTATTTAATAAAATATGTATGAGCTTATTTGATATTTTCAACCGGCAACGCCAAAATGGGCACACCCATACAATGGCCATTGAAAACGCAATACCCGATATTCCGGAAACTACTTTCATTGAAAAGGACGCACCGGAAAAAGAGCCACCTGAAGGAAAATCGGTTACGCCATTCAATGGTGGAATACATCTTTTATACGATTTCCTCGACAAGAATTATGAATCCAAAGGATATAATGATGCGTTGATAAATCCGGATGCAACCCATCTGGACCAAAATGTGATCGCGTTGAAGAATGATCTGGAAAGATCTATCCGAAAGGTAAAAACGTTTTACGAAGACTTTATCCGGCAAATCAATTTCCACATCTCAAGCCGGAGCAGGAGCGGAATGATAGATACGGTGGAAGAGCTGACCATCAAGAAGGAAATTGCCGAAAGCCATATCAACCAGGTCAAAGAGATCGAAGAGCAGGCGAAGATTAACGAGGGCGTTGGGCATGGCATCATTATCAGCTATACGCGCGGATTCAGGAATGGCCTTGCTGCAATTTCCAGTCATATCATTCTGAACAAAAACTTTTAAAATTGAGCGTTATGAAACATCTATGGGTCCGTTTCGGTTGCTTCATAACCGGATACAACTACAATATCCTGCGAAACTGCAGCGAAGCTGCTTTTAAATCCGTGAAGAAGTATACCGCAGCCATGCTGATCGTTTGCATTCTGTGGTTTTTTATAGGTTTTACTTTTGCGCATCGCTACCTGTCACTCAGCCTCCCGGGTTGCATGCTGGCGGGACTTCTCTCCACCGTAATCATTGTACAGATTGAAAAGCAGATCATCTTATCCATCAATCCGAGCCGGCTGCTATTAATTTTCAGGGGTTGTCTGGCTGTCATGATGTCTATTCTGGGTGCTGTGATCATCGATCAGATCTTGTTCGAAAAAGATATTGAGATCGCGAAGATTTCCTACGTCTCAGAAAAAGTAGACAAGATGTTACCCTCGAAAACTGAAGAATTAAGAAAGCAGATTGCCGCACTGGACACAACGATTAGTAAAAAAGAGCGGGAAAAAGATAATTACGTTGAAGATATCAGTAAACGCTCCACCACAACTGCCACAACCACACAAACAGCAACAAAACGGGTGCCTGTAAAAACAGTAACATCATCAGGGAAGGATACGATCAGCTGGAAAACGATAAGTGATGTTGTTGTGGCATCTACACTGGTGCCAAATCCCAAAATAGCATTGCTGCCGTCCCTGGACTCTACTATTGGTGCTATCCGGCAACAAAAATCACTAAAGGAAAACGAATTACTCGACATCAAACCTGCACTTGAAAAGGAAATGAAAGCGAGTACAGGATTTTTGGATGAGCTAACAATCATGAAGCAGATGTTATCCACATCTTACGTTGCATTGTGTTTCTGGATCCTTTGGGTTTTATTCTTCCTGTTTATAGAGATGCTGGTACTATTCAGCAAGCTGGGCGACACGTCAAATGATTACGAAAAGGTGGTATTGCACCATATGAACTTACAGATGCGGCGGCTTGATGCGCTTGGAAAAGGATTTGAATGATAAAATTTCTGACAACATCAATATCAAAAAAATTCCCATGGATTTTAAAGATGAAATCAAACTCTTCGGCGACAAAGTCGAAAAGCTTAAAAACCAGATTCAGACAGAAGAAGCTACCAAGAATGCTTTTATCATGCCCTTCATTAAAGTCCTGGGCTATGATGTATTTGACCCTTTCGAAGTAATGCCGGAGTTCATTGCGGATATCGGGATTAAGAAGGGTGAGAAAGTTGACTATGCGATCATGAAAGAAGGCAAGCCTTCTATACTCATTGAATGCAAGCATTGGGGAGAAAGCCTGGATCCGCACAATTCTCAGCTTTTCCGGTATTTCCATACAACAACCGCTAAATTCGGCCTATTGTCCAATGGAATAATTTACCGGTTTTATACAGATCTTACGGAGCAGAATAAAATGGATGATAAGCCATTCTTTGAATTTAATGTTACAGATATAAAAGATAACCAGGTTGAAGAATTAAAGAAATTTCACAAGTCATATTTCAACCTGGAAAACATTCAAACTACTGCGAGTGAGCTCAAATACATGAATGAGCTGAAAACCTTGATAAATATTGAGTTTCAAAACCCGTCTGAAGGGTTGATTAAACTCTTTACCAAACAGATATACAGGGGGATGCTAACTTCAAAAATTGTTGAGCAGTTCGGCGCACTTACTAAAAAGTCAATACAACAATACATCAATGACCTGATAACTGAAAGGCTTAAATCTGCGCTGAAAAAGGAAAATGAGGCTGAGCCGACCGATGCTGAGAAGGAAATAGCAAAAACAGATATCGAGGAAAAGGGCTCATTGATTGAAACAACCGAAGAGGAAAAAGAAGGCTATATGATTGTAAAAACAATTCTGCGACAAAAAATAAAACCGGCCAGAATAGCCTATCGGGACGCCCAATCCTATTTCGCCATCCTACTGGATAATAATAACCGAAAAACGATATGCAGATTGTATTTTAACGGTTCGCGAAAATACATTGGCACTTTGGATGAGCAAAAAAAAGAAACGAGGACAGAGATTTTAACGATCGATGACATCTTTAAATTCGAAGAAATACTTCATAAGACGGTTGAATGGTATGATTCAGAAAAAGTTCAGGTATAAACATGCCAGAGCATATAGCAGCCTACTAATCATATAAACTCCATAAATATTCGAGGAAATAAATTATTTCAGATAACGTTCACAGTTGTTCCCACCGCGGTTATTCATCAAATTCAAATGTTATTACGTTGATCAAAAAATATTCATCTATGAAAAAAGTCATTTTAATTCTGATAATTATTACCCCATTTTATTCGGCCTGTTCTCAAACAGCGAAACCCGATACAGATTTAAAAGAACAAAAAAGCAAAGCAGAGCTTTTTTCAAACAAATCTGGTTCTCTAATACAAAAACAATTTATGGATGTGGGCTCCCTGGGGGGCTGCCAGATTCAAGTTGCCCAATTTACGGACCTGATTGGCGGAGAAACTACCAGGGCAGTACGTTTTGAATATGCTTATTCCGGAACATATTCATCTGATACCAAAATAGGCATGCTTGATATGGACGAAGTTGACGCACTAATTAAATCCTTGAACATTATAAAAGACAAGATAATACCGACGACACCAGAAGTATATACCGAAATTCAATATAGAAGCCGCGGCGGCTTCCAGGCAGGCTGCTTTTATTCAAAAAAAGAATGGTCCACCTTTTTAAAACTAGAGCGATTTGATGAGAAGTCCTATGTCTTTATGAAGGATGGGGATATTACTCAACTGCTGTCAATATTAAATGATGCAAAGGCCAAACTCTAATTATCATAAGCGCTGGGATAAAAAGGCCCGTTTTTAGCGTCAATGGAATGTAGCTAGATCAATCACCTCAAAAATTGATACATATTGATGAAACATTGAGACATATTCTTTAATTAATCAAATTCATATTGATTTATTTTGATTATACCCAAATGTAAATTAGGAATATGTATAAACGATTAATAATAGTTATACTCATTTATTTGTCTGATGTAAGCACTGGTTGGGCCCAGATATCTCAGGTAAACACTCAGAAATTTAACCGTAAATCGGGAGTAACGGTGACCTATGGCAAAAGTATCCTGAAAATAGCCTGGCCTGCGGGAAACAATAATTATGGGCAGGTTGATCTTAATATGGAAAATGGGAAACCATTGTTTAGCCGTCTGATTATTGGCGCTGCCAGGAACGCTAAGCTGGTTTCAACGGATCTTGATCCTACCTTTCTGCTTACTATCGGTAAAAGGGATTTAATATCACAAAATGGCTGGAACATATTCTTTGATAAAGTTCCACAGAAAAAATATAAGACCTATAATGTAGAGCTGGAAAAATCTGCAGCGACGGTGAAGACGGTAGGTAGTCGCACTGTAGTTACTATTTCTTCTTTAAAAGCAGATCGTTTCTCGGGTAATCTTGAAATTACATTTTACAACGGTAGTCCGTTATTTAACATAGCCGCAGTGATGTCGACCCAAATAGATTCGACTGCAATTGTATATGATGCAGGTCTGATTAACAGGTCAGAGACCTGGAAAAAGATCGCCTGGATTAATACCAGAGATAGCCTGCAAACGGAAACTGTAATTACTGCTGATACTTCAAAAAACCTTGCTGTAAAATACCGTACGATAGCAGCAAAGGGAAAAGAAGGAGCACTGGCAATATTTCCGGCACCGCATCAGTCCTTTTATCCATTGGATGAAGCCTTTAATCTCAAATTTACCTGGTTTGGTAACAAGTATAGAGGAATGACCGATGGATTTGGTATTGGAATTCGTCAGGATTTAGAGGGCGACAGAAGGTATGTTCCGTGGTTTAATGCGCCTCCTGGTAGCAGGCAACGTTTAAATTTCTTTTGCCTGCTGAGTGCCGAAGATGAAAATACCGCCTTTACTGAGGTGAAGAAATTTACGCACAACGATAGCTATGTGAAGCTACCAGGCTATAAAACCATGTCGAGCCATTTTCACAATGAGTTTATTATGCAGGTTGTATTGGCGAATAAGCCAATTCCCGAAGTTCCGGATTTCGTTAAGGTATTTAAAAAAACCGGGATAGACATTGTGCATCTGGCCGAGTTTCATTATACCGCACATCCCAAAGGCCCGGATGAAACCCGTTTAAAGGAGTTACACGCACTTTTTGAGCAATGTAAACGACTTTCCGATAACAAACTTCTTTTACTGCCTGGAGAGGAGCCCAATGAATTTTTTGGTGGTCATTGGCTGGCAATTTTCCCCAGGCCTGTTTATTGGATTATGTCGCGTAAAAAAGATGCTCCTTTCAGTGAAAACCACCCTCAATATGGCAAGATTTATCATATTGGTGATAAAAATGACATGCTGAAACTTCTTGAAGACGAAAACGGACTTGCATGGACAGCACATGCCCGCACAAAGGGGTCTGTTAATGCACCGGATGAATATAAGGACGAAACCTTCTTTAAATCGGATCATTTTATGGGCGCTGCCTGGAAGGCTATGCCTGCTGATTTGTCTGAACCAAAACTTGGTAAGCGGGTATTGGACCTGATGGACGACATGAATAACTGGAACCTTAAGAAAACTGTTATTACCGAAGCAGATCTTTTTACTATTACTCCGGAAAATGAGATGTACGCACATTTAAATGTCAACTACCTGATGATGGATTCATTGCCAAAGTTTAACAATGGATGGTACCCGGTAGTAAATACGATGCAGCAAGGTAAGTTTTTTGGAAGCACAGGAGAGGTGTTAATTCCTGAATTAACTATAAACGGGAAACGCTCAGGTGAAACATTACAACTCGATAATGCTGGTTTTGCAAATATTAAGCTTAAACTAAGCTGGACCTTTCCAATGAATTTTGTAGAAATAATATCAGGCGATGGAGCTAAAGTATATAGGGAAAAGATCGATCTCACAAAAACGCAGGCTTTTGGATCTCAGTTGCTACAGTTTAAAACTAAACTGAGCAACAGGACATGGGTTAGGGTAGAAGCATGGGATATAGCCGCTAATGGTGCTTTTAGTCAATCCTTTTACATTAAACATTAAGTACCTTTCGCGCATCCATCCTCTATTCCAATAAATAAATTAAATGTTTGTCCGTGCGTCCAAAAAAATCCTGACCTATTCTATCTTTTTAAGCTCCACTCAAAGGTAAAACCAGTAGTTATGGCTAAAATAATAACTTCCAGAGTAAATTGTCCCTCGCTTGCCAGATTTATTATAAGATTGTCTTTGCCCAATATTGCGTAAAATATCGGCATAAACAATTGATTTTTTATAGCTAATATTATTAAAGTGAACAGCAAATACTTTAACCATCTTGTTGGTGAAAGTTTATCCCAGGTTAGAATAGCCATTATCATGCAAGCCATAACAGGTTCAATAAAGCTGATATAGGAAGGTATGAGCACATCGGGACCATAAGGCAATTTACACCATTCATCTGTAGGTGCAAGGTGAGCGATCAGGTTCATTACCGGCTTCCAGGCTGCTGTAAGTAATGGACTCGCAACAAACATGAAAATAGCAGCTATGGCAGCTGCAACCCAAAATTTAAGAAAAAAATTAGTTAGCCTGGGAGCGGAGAAAACTATTAGTCCACACATTACAGCTATCGCCAGTAAGTTTGGGATATTTTTTATCAACATAAAGCCTATCGAATGGCTGCAATAACCGTTCATAAATGGTCCCCTAAAAAGGCTTTCTGTTAACATAGCATCAATAATAAACAGCAAGGCCCATTTTTTTGCAATAACTCCTCCCACTTTCTTATCAGCCAATTCCCAGAAAAACATCAAACCCAGGACTGAAACCACGCGAGTGAAGAATTTGTAAGGTGCGGTAATAACTGTAAAATCAGGAAAGGCTATATTCATGCCCTGGAGCATTACAATATGAACACTTAGCGAAAGCACCAGGCTAATGATAACTCCCACACTAAATTTCAACCAGTTAATATTGTATTGTTGCATAAATCATTAATGTATTTGTCTTCCAATAAATTGGTACACTAAATGCCACCGATTATTTATTAAGGCTATGATCAAGTCATTGAAAATTTCAATGAACTCCTAATCCCTTGCATACACAAAGATCAAAAAAAACAATCGGGAAAATTGCCCATCCAATTGTCGCAAATACCTATACATCCTGTCGTAATCCTATTGCTGTGCTATTCCTTACCTGGCTATTTCTTTGAATTTAAAAGCAGGGTAATTTTTTTGATGTTGTTGCCTGTGATTCCTTCAGCAGCAAGTTCCTTAAAATATATCAAAAACTCATCTTTAAACGTAGATCGGTGGCGATCGAAAGGCTGATCTTACAATTTGATAGATAGCAAACAATGTTAAGTAATCAGTTTCTTAATATAGGAATTTTCACAAAACTATCATTGTACCATTTAACTTTTAATGGCTCTTGGGCATCTTTTATCGTTTCTTCAGATACGGTTTTTCCTGTCCCATAATTTAGTTCAGAAAACGGGTTTTTATTTACATTTAGATAAATTAATAATCGACTCCCTTTACTTAATCGTTTGCTTACCAAATGCGTATTAGAGAATGGAATAGTTTCAATTTCATTTGGTTTTAGCAATTTTCTTTTTGTAATATCAGTTGAATAACTTGCCCGTCCAATAAAATAAGATAAATGGAAATACTCTCCATTTGGCATTACCTCATATAATGTCACGCCAATATCCATATCCCTTTTATTGATACTTGCTTTGATTTCTCCTAAAAAAGAGCCATTTATTAAAATTGGTTCTTTTAAAGGTTCACTAATAAAATTAAATCCGTTAGCTGTATCAATTTCTTTACGAATAATGGGTTCAGGATAATAATCGTTATTTGTTTTCTCTCTGTCTGCAAAATCAACTTCTTGTGATAAATAACTTTTTTCAACGGGTTTCTTTGGATTCAAAGAATAGAATCTACCAGACTTATCATCGGTCAAATATAGCGTTAAAAAACTATCATTCATTTTATCAATCGATGGAGCACTTCGCCATTCATTGGCCCCCATTACCTCATAGTTAATTTTGTCTTTTAGAATTTCCGGTTTAGTGCCATTTTTTAGAATATAGTCAAACCATTGATAGGTAATTTTATTGATATCGAACAACGCAACTGGATCTACCTCGTATTCATATAAAACAGGTTCTCCGCCTCTTTGCGTACCAAAATGTCCGTAAGGTCCAATGATAAGATAAACAGGTGTTTCCGGACTATACTTTTGAAGCTCTCTTAGATAGTACAAACCTGAGCTTTGTCCATCGTTATAATAACCGTCAAACGCCAAAACCGGAATTTTTATTTGTGCAAAATCTTTTTTATATGGCGTCATTTTTTGCCAATAACTATCGAAAGATGGATGGCTTATCCATCGTTGAAACCATTTGTTAGGAACACCATCTATGCTGTCTAATTTTTTGTAGGCAACTCCTGTTTCCCACCATTTGTTTTGCATTTTTCTGAAACGCTGTCTGTCATTTCCGGCTATAGTGTCTAGATATTTATTATTCCCAACGTAAAATGACCATTCGTAATTTGGGTTTACGAAAATATTATTTTCTACAGGCAACCCTTGGCCTGGCCGTGCCGCTACTGAAGGTACAATTGTTTTAAGGGCAGGGTGTAGGGTTTTGCAAGCGGCCCATTGTGTAAATCCATTATAACTGCCGCCATACATACCAATACTTCCGTTGCACCATTTTTGCTTACTGATCCAATCAATAACATCGTAAGTATCATTTGCGTCATTTTCGTATGGAAATATTTTGTCCGGACTAAATCTTTTTCCTCTTGCATATGCAATAACACCAACATAACCATTATCTACAGATTTCTTTAGTGATGCAATATCTCTGCCTGTATCTCTAACATAAATAGTAGATTGAAGTATTACAGGTTTAGGATTTTTATCCCCTTTTTTTCTTACAACCATTAAAGATAGTGTAGCTCCGTCTCTGGTCTTTACAGAAACATGATCTTTAATGTTATAGATACTTTTTAAATCTTCCGTTTTTACTTTTTTTGTTTGTTGGGCTAGACAATTGAAAAATGTCAGAAATAGAACTATGAAATTTAAAAATATTTTCATTTATTATTTTTACTTTATTTTGGATTAGCTATCCAGTCTCTTCTGATTGCAGTTAACTGACCTTTACATATCATAAAACAGTTTTACTGCTTTATTTTTCATATTGATCTGAACTATCAATTAGTTTTCTAAAAATGCTAATATAGTAGTAATTCTTAATAAAAAAAGATTGTGAAAAGAGAATTAGTACAATGGGGATTGAATTACAAAACGTTGCTAAAAGGCATAAAATCCAGACAAAGACTCAATATGAGCTTATTCTCGAGCTCTCCCAATTAAGCATAGTACTAGAAAAGTCAAGCCTTCCTGAGAAGAGGAAACTACTAAAACTAATACTTAGCACCAACCCAATATTAACTGCTGATATGCTGATTGGCAATGTTGTCAATCAATCAGTATCAACTGTGTACAATTTAAAAGCAGTTAAGGATATAAAACGCGATACAGATAAGCAAAAACAAGAAGGCTGTCAGAAATGATGATCCGGAAAAATCCTGATACAAAACATCTCTATCGAACCCACTCTTCAAATTGAAAACACCTGATACACACCATCTTAAAAATGAAAAAGCGAAACAAAATCCAATATTGAATTTTGTTTCGCTTTTTGCGGAGAGTCAGGGATTCGAACCCCGGGACCTGTTACAGTCAACAGTTTTCAAGACTGCCGCAATCGACCGCTCTGCCAACTCTCCAGGCTGCGAAAGTATAAAAGGAAATGTTTCTAAAAAAATTTGTTTTACTTTTTTTTGTTGAAAAATTTCGTTAACAGCCGCTTCCCTGACAGGTATTCCCGGCCGATTATTTTTACGTATAGTCGTTATAGGTAGATATTTCTATTATATGCGACGCCCTTCCACGATTATTTTATGTGGCTTTTTCGTAAATTTAAAGATGAACATATTCTTTGAAGGACCCGTATTATGGTCACAGATAGACGCGAACATGCACCTGCGGCATTCGGCCTATGCCGACTTTGCCGCCCAGGCACGGTTAACCATGCTGGATAAAATAGGCCTCGATGCTGCCCATTTCGTACAACTACAAATAGGCCCCATCCTCTTCCGCGAAGAACTCTTCTATCACCGGGAAATTGGCGCCAACGACAAAGTACAGGTCACCTGCGAACTGACAAAGTGCAGAACAGATGCCTCCCGCTGGTCCATTAAACATGAAATTTTCCGGGGAGATGGTACCAAATCCGCTACCGTACTCGTAGACGGGGCATGGATAGATACCCGTAAACGTAAGCTTACCGGACTCCCGGCAGATTTGCTCGAAAAATTCAAAGCCATTCCACGTAGCGAAGACTTTATAGAAGAAGCGGTATAGCACCCATGGCTACCTGCTGGTAAGCGGCTTGCTGTCGTGCGAAAACGCCTGCCTGCCTGTTTCCAGCTCCTTAATAAATGGTAGCTTGTTTTGTAAAAATACGCGGGACGACTGCTCCAGGTAATTGTCCAGCTGGAAGAATTTGGCTGCCCTGGTAGCTCCCAACAGCTTATTCATCCGCCTGAAATAGCGCATTTGTAAACGTCCGAATTCAAGGTCGTTGTTAATGATTTGCCTGGTAAGCGAATTCATTTTACGCTCGTCAAGAGAAGAAAACTCTTCATTATACATCCTCAGTAAAGCAATACGCTCCGCTAACCAGGGGCTTTTTTCCGTTTCATACTCCAGGAAAGTGGACTGAAACGCCTGCATTTCTACCGGAGATATCTGCAATAAATCATCCAGGAGCGACTCTTTATTCTTGCCAAAGATTTGTGTCACCAGGTCCTCATCCTGTATAACAACCGCCGCAATAGGGGCACTCTGAGCACACAACCGCCAGGCGGCACCCAGGATCACCAACAAACATACAAACTTTTTCATGCGCTGAAATTTTAGGATTAATGGCAGGTTCAGCCACTGGCCCAATGCAATCAGGGGGTTACGAACACCAGCTCAAAAGAGGTGTAGATGCAGATTTAAATCACCAAGCAGGTGTAGTGCCCACTACATTTATATGGCAGTGAATCCACCGTTATAGTTAAACAACCAGCTTCCTCAAATAGTTGCAGATTACAAAAAAATGCCCCGGCACGTGGGTGCCGGGGCTATCCTTGTAATAATAATGTGTGGTGGAATCAATTCATAGATTGATGATTGGCTTCCATAAAGGCATCATACGCCTCTTTTGTCCAGTGCTTATAGTCTTCCAGGTCTATTCCTAACCGCTCATCACGCGCTACTTCTTTGAACTCGCGGCTGTCCCAGTAACCCTTTGCCAATGACTGGATGTTCTCCGAAACCGCTGCCGGCGCTTCTTCATAATCGGCAGGATAACTTTTATAGTTACCGATGGCCAGTTCCTGAATTTCTTGTTTTACTGTGTCCTTGCTTAGCTTTGCCATGGTTAAAATTTTTAGTTACCTGGCATAAAACAAAAATGATTCCTCTTTGGTGCCAACCGGCTCCTTTTTATGATTTCTTTATCTTAAAATTATGTTAACGCACCTTATGGCTGTGAATAGGTCACCAGGTCTATTCCTACCCCATTAGGGTCCTGTATAGCGAAATGCCGGTCTCCCCACGGCTCATTACGGATATCGATCACAATATGCGCTCCTTTGGCTTTTAACTGCTGATACCACTCGTCTACGTTCTCTACCTCTATGGTCAGGTATACCCCTTTCCCATTAAAGGCAGACCTGAACAAAGGCTGCTGAGAAGCATGTTCCGGCAATAAAAAACTAATAGCAGAAGACTTATCCGGGGTATGCAACAACAGGTAAAAGTCGTTTTCAAACGTAACCCCAAAGCCTAATATATCTGTATAAAACTTTTTACTCTCCGCTATTTTCGAAGTAATGATGCCCGCATTCAATTTCATCTTAACCGGTTTTGTTTGTGAATAAAGATGGGATATAAAAAAAGAAAAAGTCAGTAATAACAGCCATCGTTTCATTTCCTTGAAATTTTATGACAGCAAAGTTATTATCCGCGCAGGCGCCAACATTGTAAAAATCGGACAAAGTTATTTTTCGAAGACCTGGGATGGCGTAAGGCCGTACAGGCGCTTAAATGCCTTAATGAAATGCGCCTGGTCATAGTAGCCGGCGTCCAGGTACAACCTGTTTTTCAGCACTTCAGGAGAAGATTGTAAAATCTGCTGAAACCGGACTACGTTACTGAAAGCTTTAGGGGTGTCACCGATATATTCAGCAAACAAACGCCGCAACTGCCGCGAACTGATACCCTGGGGGACCTCCTTTTCTATGCTCACCGCACCCGATGTACGCAGGATAAGGTCTATGGATTCATAGAACCTGCTGTCTGCATGAATATCAGTTTTTGAGAGAAGTACCAGGAAGTGCTTATCCAGCATCGATTTTATGGCCGTTACCGTTGGATGTCCAGGTAGTCCTTCTCTCAGAAAATGGTACCCCACAGGGGCTACATCTTCCAAAAGGGCCTCCTGATGGGCCAATTCAGCGGCATTTACCCTATACAACTGCGGAAACATGCCAGGCAGAAAACGGATGCCTGCATAGTTAAACGTGGGGCCCAGCGGGAATTCCGTATAGGTATCACTGAAACCCATTACAACAGGATGCTGCGGGTCATGCAGCTCAAAAAAGATATCTATGCAGCCATCAGCCACTACGCGGTAATGATAAGGCGCCGTTAACGGATATTCGGTTTTCAGCTGCCAGTAACAATAAATAAAATCCTGCAACCTTACATCCGGTAAAAACTCCCGGTACACCACCTCCCCTGCCGCCTGCTTCACACAAGGCTGAACAGGGGAATAAAGCGCTCTTATGTTGTGTATCCGTTGCATTAAATGATCAGCTATCAGCTGCAATTATAACAAAATCGCTTTAATATATGCCTTTCCCCAATTCCCCCACTTACCGATGCTTTTACTGATAGTGGTATTCAGCTCCTTATTATTGACCTCCTTTCCCTTGACCGGTGGCTTTAGGGCACCTTCTTTAATATCATCTACCAGTACTTTGATCGCAAACCAGGTAATATGCTCATGCGGCAACGCTACCCCCAGAATCATTCCCGGCAGTCCACTGAACGACTCCGGCCCTCCCGGTGTAACAATGGCATCGGTATAAAATGCCACCACATAAATGGAATCCATGATAACGGCGTTGGCCCGCCGGCAATCAAACCCGGCTATTTTACGGGTTTCATCCGTAATCTTCCAACGGATGGGGCGGATAGTATCCTTCACCACAAACAATTGCTCAAATACTTTCTTCTGTGAAATACTTTGCATACTATCCAGTCTGGAATACACCACGTTCTCTTCTGCAGGCCCCTCCCCCCAGAAAGGATTCTTATTGGCCGTTTCATTTTCCCTTCCCGGCTTATACAAAGTAGTATTGTTGGCAAACGAATAATCGAAATAGGTGACCTGGTATTGATCCATCCCCTTTTTCAAACCATCCATCCAGGATCCCTCTTCACCATTGCTCATCTGGTTCATCCTGGCATGCATGTTCAACCGCTTCTCATATTCAATACGTCCCTGCTGCAGAAAAATAGTATGCTGCGCCTGCATCGTCAAAGCAGATACGATGAGGAGGGTGAGTAGACTTATTTTCTTACAAATGTTTTTCATAGCAACTATTCTTTGGGCGCTGCAGCGCCTAATTTGTTAAAATTCCAGATAAAAGACAGCAGGCCATAGCGGCCAATAGTACTATAGGTAGACTGCGTAATCCTGTTGGTAGATACCGATCTTTCAAATCCTATGTTCTGATTCAGGATATCACTCATGGAAAAATTGATCTCTACCAATTCTTTCTTTCCAAATTTTTTCGCAACAGATGCATTGACGATAGCAACGCTGTTATTACTGGTAAATACCGGCGTTTTCTGACGGATCATGCAGTTCATATCTGCATGCAACTGAAACTTCAGTGGCAGGTGGATATTTGTACTGGGATTGAGATTATAAGTCCAGTAATTGGTACGCAGCGTATTTTGCACAGAAGATACACTGCTATTGTAATTAGCGCTGGCATCCAGATATACCTCGTATTTCTTTTCCTTCTCTTTGGATGCAAATAAATTTAAACCAACGTTCCCGGATTTTGTCACGTTATATACGTCGTTCACGTAGTTCACATTCCTGTTGAGACTTCCATTTACCCCGGTACCTATTCTCAGATCCAGCGGCACAATCTTCCAGTTAAAATTTGAATAGAACCTGGCACTACTATTACCATTTACGTTAACGGCCTGTGTGGTTCTTTTACCGTTTGCATCCAGTATACTACGGTCACTGATCGCATTACTGGTAGTCGAATAGCTCATGTTCACCCAGATACCGCGGTTCGTCATGACCTTATAATCGGAGAAGTTGGCATCAAAGTTATTATTAAAAGAAGGTTTCAGATTCGGGTTCCCTATCACCACATTCACCGGATCATCATTTACCAGGATCGGTTGCAGCTGGTTGATGCCCGGCTGCTGCGTAGAGCCGTTATAGGTGAATGATAAGCGGCGCTGCGGGGTTATATTATACCGGAGGAGAGCCCTCGGATACCAGTTAACGAAACTGCGATCCCGCTGATGATCCCTGAACATATCCTTTTGTTGAAAGCTGGTCAGTCCCACATTACTACCGATATTAATGCGCACTTTTTTCTTCGTATAGGCGTAGCTCAAACCGCCCTTATGGGTAAGAATATTAAATGCATAATCATTACTGTACAGCGAATCCATCATGACATATTTCCCTTCGCTGTTCTGGTTAAAGGAAAGTTTATTGGAATGGTTGTTATCTAAATTAATACCGTAATTAATCACCAGTGATGAACTTTTTGACAATGGCTCTGTATAGGTAATGTTACTATTGATACTGATGGCTTCATTATTCGTTGTCTTACGCTGATCGGTATTTTGTACCGAATCTACACGCCCCATCTTATAGAAGTTGGTTTGCGCATCCAACAACCCTTCTCCATTGGTACGGTTATAATTCTCTGCAAAAAACACAGAAACGGTACGTCCTTTTTTCTTCAGTTTCTTGCGCCATAAGATACTGGAGTTCACCCCTCCAATATCAAACACCGAAGACGTTTTCCGCTGACTGTTATTAACCATATCCTTATTCGCCAATACTTCGGCAGTATTGAATGTGCTGGATATTTTATGATCCAGTCCACCGTCTACCATTAGCTTGATAGAAGAGCTGGAGTCAATCTGGTTTTCATAACTCCCACTCAGGCGGTTACGAAGAATACTATTTCTAAACTGCTCAGAAGAATTATTGTAGTAAGTAGTGTCTTTCAATAAGTCCTGTGAAACGGTGTTCCTGCTGCCATCCACAAACAATTTCATGATCTTGTAGTTGGCATTTACGTTCTGCCGGTCCCTATCCCATTTATTGCCATAGTGTAAGCCACCGGTCTGCACCAGCGGATACCCATTACCCTGGTATCGTCCCGCCCAGCTGTCAGGCTCACCTCCGTCATCGCTGAACTCAAAGTCACCGTCATCATTAACCGACAATTCACCACCACCGGATCCGAACTTCTCCCGGTCCCCCCAGTTCAAACCCACCTTGCCGGTGTTGGACACAATCCCAAACGCCGCCAGTTTTTGTTTGCCTCTGAATACATTTACCATGGCCTCACTGTTATGGAAACCCTGATCTCCTGCGCCTGCAGCCAGTTTACCGAAATAGCCCCGTTTCTTATCTTCCTTCAGCTGAATATTAATTGTCTTGGTTTTTTCTCCGTCATCAACCCCGGTAAAATTAGACTGATCACTTTTCTTGTCGTACAACTGTACTTTATCGACCATGTCTGCCCGCAGATTTTTGGTGACCAGCGTAGGATCATCTCCAAAAAATTCTTCTCCATCTACCAATACTTTTTTCACGGTTTCACCCTTTGCAGTGATCTGTCCTTTATTATCTACCTGCATACCAGGCAGCTTTTTCAGCAGGTCTTCCACAGAGGCATTGGCTTCTGTTTTGAAGCTGGCCGCATTAAATTCGGTGGTATCTCCTTTCATTTTGATAGCGGCTACCTTCTGTTGGATGACTACTTCCTGCAACAACCGGGATCGCTGCGTAAGCATAATTTTATCCAGATGCACCAGTGAAGTGTCAGATAACGTTAAAGGCTCTACGTAGTCTGCGAAGGCAGGATAACTAATCAGCAACACATAGTTGCCTGCCGGAATGCCCTTTAGCTCAAAGTGGCCTTTTTCGTCACTTCGTGTAAACTTGACTAGTATAGAATCTTTGGCATCGAGAAGGGCGATTACCGAGTGTGATAATTGAACGCGATTAAGGGTGTCTACCACATTTCCTTTTACGGCAGCCTGCTGTGCCAGACAGAGTTGCGTTGTGAGCAGACAAAGGATAAATCCTATAATTTTTTTCATTGTGGTTAAATACAGGTTGTTGGGTACAGATGCAATGCCGTTAAAATTCCATAATAAAATCTGAACTTTTATCGCTGTGTGTGATAAACATCTGTTAAATGATAACCTAGTTATCATGTAGAGAAAGAAGGGATTAACAAATCTCACTGCTTTTATATGGCATTAGAAATTCAATCACTCCATTTTACCGAAGCTCAAATTCACTTTTCAGACGTATATCAGCGGATGAAGAGCCAATCATTATTTCAAACATACCCGGATCCGCCATCCATTGCAGGTTGCTGTTGAAATAAGAAAGTTTTTCTTTATCCACCGTAAAATGAATCGTTTTATTTTCTCCAGGTTCCAGCCGGATCTTTTTAAAATCCTTTAATTCCTTTACGGGCCTTGCTATCGTAGCTTCTTTATCCCGGAGGTATAACTGCACGATTTCTTCACCGGCATAAGCGCCGGTATTAGTGAGGGTAAAAGAAACGTCCATTTTGTCTTTAAGACCAACTGTTGCCTTATCCAATTTCAGGTGGTCATATTTAAAGGAGGTATAGCTCAAACCATATCCAAAAGGAAACAGCGGATCGTTGGCTACATCCAGGTAGTTGGAATGAAACTTTTCAGTAGGACCATCTCCCTGAGGGCGGCCGGTATTTTTGTGATTATAATAAATGGGAATCTGCCCAACATTGCGGGGAAAGCTCATAGTCAATTTCCCTGACGGATTATAATGACCGAATAGTAAATCGGCTACTGCATTGCCAGCTTCTATACCCGGGAACCATACCTCCAGCAGGGCGGTAGCCAGATCATTTTCAGTAGTCAGTGTTAATGGACGACCACTCATTAATACCACTACCAGGGGCTTACCGGTTTGCGCCAATGCACGTAATAATTGCTGCTGACTTCCCGGCAATCCTATGTCGGATCTGCTGGCTGCTTCGCCGCTCATCTCCGATGCTTCTCCTACCACCGCCACAATTACGTCGGCCTTATTGGCCGTAGCTACTGCCTCCGCCCGGAGCTGCTCCGCGGATGCGGGATCAATATCAATCCGCTCGCCAAATACATTTACTTTCTTGGCAAAAACGCTATCATCACTAATGTTGGCGCCTTTGGCGAATAATATTTTCGCACTGTTACCTACTGCACTTTTTATACCCTCCAGTATAGGCACGGCAGCCTGCGGATCGCCATTCACCGCCCAGGTACCCAGCATATTATTTTTGTTATTGGCCAGCGGTCCTATCAGCGCAATAGTGCCCGATTTCTTCAGCGGAAGTACCTGTTGACTATTTTTCAGTAATACGCAGGAACGGGCGCCCAACTCCCTGGCAGCCTTTTTCTTATCTGCACTTAAAATTTCCTGCCCCGCGCGGTTGTCATCACAGTAACGGTAAGGATCTTCAAACAATCCAAGTTTGTATTTGGCCTCCAGGATACGGCGGCAGGCATCATCAATCTGTCGTTGTGTGACCTTGTGTTGCTGCAGTGATAGTGGTAATGTAGTGAGATAACCCTCTCCTACCATATCCATATCTACACCGGCATTCAATGCCAGCGCCGATACCGTTTGCAGATTTCCCATACCATGTGCCATCATTTCATTGATAGCAGTATAATCTGTTACCACAAAACCTTTAAATCCCCACTGTTTCCGCAGCAGGTCTGTCATCAGCCATTTATTGGCAGTAGCGGGAATGCCGTCAATTTCATTGAATGATGTCATTACACTACCAGCGCCTGCGTCAATAGCTGCCTTGTATGGGGGGAGATAATATTCATACATTTTAATGCGGCTCATATCAGTGGTATTATAATCCCTTCCGGCTTCTGCTGCACCATATAAGGCAAAATGTTTCACACAGGCCATCACGGTATTATTAGCGGCAAGATCATCTCCCTGGTAGCCCCGCACCATAGCTGCCGCAATTTTTGAACCCAGGTAAACATCTTCTCCTGAGCCTTCTGCTACCCGTCCCCAACGTGGATCACGGGCAATATCCACCATAGGCGAATATACCCAGCATAATCCGTCGGCACTGGCTTCTATCCCTGCCAGGCGCGCACTATGTTCAATCAACGCCATATCCCAGCTACAGGATAATCCAAGCGGAATGGGAAAAGTGGTTTTATATCCGTGGATCACATCTGATCCAAACAACAATGGAATTTTGAGCCGGCTCCTGCTCACAGCAAGTTGCTGCGCCTTACGGATTTTTTCCACACCAATTACCCCAAATAAGCCACCTACCTGACCTTTGCTGATCTTTGTTTCTACATCTGCACTCACCACAGCGCCAGTAGCCACACCTCCTCCGGGCGTAAGCAGGTTCAGTTGACCAATCTTTTCTTCCAGGGTCATCTTACTCATCAGCCCACTAACGAAGGCATTCATTTTGGCGGTTGTTGCCGGTATTTGTGCATGAAGTGGTAATAAACCAATGATACCAGCTATCAGAAGAGAAAAAAAATGGGGTTTCATACGAGCATATTTAGATGGCAAAAAAATTTTGTATTACCTGGCCAGCGTTATAAATGTACAAAGACCCCTGTAATTGGGTGGTCACTATCTTATTTTACTACATATTAAATAACTGGCACAGCATATGGTGCTAACCGACAGCATTTCTAATTTTCCATGTAAACGTTATTAACGTATTTTTAGTGTAATCCTATTATAACCCTTTACAGAAAACTCAATACAAAAGTTAAGACCTATTTCTAACGGGCAGCACGGAAGGCTCGTTTTTACATCATTGTTAAACGCCTGTATATGATAGCACCTGTTTACAACAGCTCTTAAGGCCAACAGATAGTGTATTATTCACCTGGAAAAAACCCAAACAACTTGCTCCTCAACAGCAGCAGCAATGTTATTGCCTTTACATTTTAATTTCTACGTATGAAAAAAACGTTAACCGGCATTGAACGCAATTTGTATGCCCACAAGAAAATGCGCGCAGCCATCCTCCTTTTTTTGTCGTTCTTCCTAATCCTGCTACAAACGACTGCAGCACAATCGCAGGACATAAAAATCAGCGGTAAGGTTACAGGAGGCAGCTCCGGTTCGCCCTTACCTGGAGTAACGATCGCAGTAAAAGGCAGCACCCGCGGAACAGTCACCAGGGACGATGGCACCTACAGCATTTTAGCTCCATCCAATGCTACGCTGGTAGCCACGTTCATTGGATATACCAATAAAGAAGTGCCTGTTGGCAATCAAACGGTCATCGATATTGCCCTGTCTGAATCTGTTACCCAGGTAGAACAGGTAGTGGTAGTAGGTTATGGTGTACAACGTAAAGTGGATATTACCGGAGCCATTTCGCAGGTAAAAGGAGAAGAAATATCCAAACAACCTGCCCCGAACGCCATCAGCGGTTTACAGGGAAAAGTCGCCGGTGTGCAGATCACTAACAGCGGCAAGCCCGGTGCAGCACCCAATATTAAAATCCGGGGCGCCGGTACCATCTATGGCAGCCCCAATCCACTCTACGTAATAGACGGTGTCTGGTATGATGATATCAGCTTTTTAAACCCGGGAGATATCGAAAATATGAGTATCCTGAAAGATGCATCCAGTGAAGCCATTTATGGTATCCGGGCCGCCAATGGCGTAGTACTCATCACTACCAAAAAAGGGAAAGCAGGCAAACCGGCAGTTAACTACAATGGTTTTGTCGGATTCCAACGTGTTACCAACAAAGTAAAAATGGCCAATGGCCATGAATATGCCATCCTCATCAATGAACTAAGTAAACAGAATAATCAACCCAACCTGCTGAATCCGGATGAATTCGGCGAAGGCACCAACTGGTATGACCAGGAGCTGCGAAATGCCATGATCACCAATCACCAGTTATCTATCAGTGGAGGTACAGAAAAATCTACCTATAGTTTTTCTGTGGGTTACCTTAAACAGGAAGGCATCGTAAAAACAAATGATTTTACCAGGGTAACCGCAAGACTACAAAACGACTTTCAGGTATTTGAGCCGTTGAGAATAGGTTATACCGTGACTGCCGCTGTATATAATTCCAATGATGTGCCCGATGCCATTTTCGGACAATTATACAATTCCGCACCCATAGTGCCGGTGCATAATCCCGATGGCTCTTACGGTGATCCCAGTAAATATAATCTGGGTAGTGGCGCGGCCAACAACCCGCAGGTAACGCTGGACTTCTACGACCAAACCTCGAAAAGACATGTAGTTACAGGAAGCGTGTATGCGGATCTGCGCTTTGCGAAACATTTTACTTTTCATGCAAGCGCCGGTGGCGAATATGGCGATAGTATTATCCGCAATTATACACCGGCGTATGCCGCTACCGTTGTACAGCGGAATAATGTCAGTACATTAATGCGTACGGCTACCGACCGTACCAACTGGATCGTGGAAAATACATTGACATACGAAAACAAATTCGGCGATCATGATTTGCGTGTACTCGCCGGTCAGTCGGCCCAGCAATATAAGCTCTATAAACTCATTGCTTCCGCACAGAATGTACCCAATAACAGCGAAGGAGACCGCTATCTTCGACTGGGGAATGCCGACGGAAGAGAGGTGAAAGATGAAGGAGATCTTTACACCGTGGCTTCCTATTTTGGCCGTTTGAATTATGCGTACAAAAATAAATACCTGCTGACCGCGTCCATTCGTGCAGATGGCTCTTCCAAATTCTTCGGTGACCAGCGATGGGGATATTTCCCCTCCATAGGTGCCGGATGGGTGATCAGCCAGGAACCTTTTCTGAAAAATACAAACATCTTTGACAACCTGAAACTGCGTGCCAGCTGGGGTAAAATCGGGAATGCTTCTATTCCTTCCAACGTATCTGTGCTAAGGGTAGCCCAGGACCCCTACCTGACGGCTATTTTCGGTGGCATCATCAACACGGGCGCCAGTATCAATTCTGTTGTGGCACCGGTAACATATTGGGAAAGAGCAGTAGGTACCGATGTAGGCCTCGAAGCCAGCGTATTACAAAACAGGTTATATGTGGAGGCAGGCTTTTATAACCGGGAAACACAACGGGCCATCTTTAATGTGCCCTTCCCCGGATCGGTAGGTACCCAATCCAGCACTATCATTACCAATCAGGCCAATATCAGGAACCGGGGTTGGGAATTTACGGTAAACTGGAAAGATGAACCTGGCAATAAAGATTTCAGTTATTCGATCGGCGCCAACCTGGGTATCAATAACAATAAGGTGCTGTCTGTTGAAAGTGGTAATAATCCTATTTATGGCGGCGGTGGCGCTGCCACAGGAGGAGCGCTGGGAACACGTACCCTTGTAGGTCAGCCCATAGGCCAGTTTTTTGGTTACCAGGTAGATGGAATTTTTCAGACCGATGCGGAAGCCGCAGCCTCTGCCCAGCCGAATGCCAGGGCCGGAGACTTTAAATACCGCGATGTGAGCGGCTCACATGGCACACCGGATGGAAAAATAGATTTTAATGATCGGGTAGCACTGGGTAATCCAAACCCGAAATATACCTATGGCATCAATACTTATTTTTCTTATAAACAGTTTGATCTGGCAGTTGACTTCCAGGGTGTGGCAGATGTAGACGTATATAACGCCAACATTGGATTACGCTTTGGCAATGAGAACTTCACAAAGGATTTTTATGATAAGCGCTGGCACGGGGAAGGTACATCCAACACCTATCCTTCCGCCTTCATCGGTGGCAGGCAAAACTATCTGCCCAGCTCCTTCTTTGTAGAAAGCGGCGGTTACTTCCGGATCAGGAACATTCAGCTAGGTTACCGTTTTCCAACTGAGCTGATCAACAGATGGAAGATGAAAAATCTCCGGCTGTACCTGAATGCGCAGAATGCCTTTAACTTTTTCAGGTATCGCGGATTTTCACCTGAAATTGGTGGCACACCTAACAACGTTGGCATCGACAACAGTGTGTACCCATTATACGCCACCTATAATTTCGGTGTAAACGTCACATTCTAACCAAATCACTACGATCATGAAAAATAACCACATATATTACCAATTGCGTATAGCCGTTTACTTGATGCCGGTCCTCTTAGCGATGGCAGCCGGTTGCGGAAAAAGTTTCCTGGATGTGCCACCACAGGGTCAGCAGCCCAGCCAACAATTCTGGCAGTCAGAAGCAGATGCGACCAAAGGTGTGAATGCCATATACGCCAATCTCCGTGAATGGAAACAGGTAGGCTTCGCTGCACTCGCCATCGAAAGTCTGGGTGCTGATGATACAGAAAAAGGCAGCACACCTTCTGATGCCAGCTTCCTCACCAACTTCGACAATTTCAGCGCCTCTCCCACAGAAGGACAGATCCTGGAGTTCTGGCAGGGACAGTACCAGGAAGTTAATTTCTGTAACCAGGTGATAGATAACATCCCCAATATTAACATGGACGCCGCCCTGAAAACCCGCTACCTTGCCGAGGCTAAGTTCGTAAGGGCCTATGCCAATTTCAGGCTGGTGCGCGCGTTTGGTGATGTTCCGCTACGGTTACATCTTCCAAAAACACCGGATGAATACAATATCGCCAGAACACCCGCAGCAGAAGTATGGACGGCTATTGAACAGGACCTCACGGAAGCTGCAACCGTACTGCCTGTCAGCTATCCGGCTGCCGACAAAGGACGCGCTACCAAAGGAGCAGCATTATCGTTACATGCTAAAGTGGCGATGTACCAAAAGAAATGGTCTGATGTACTTAACTATACGAACCAGGTGATGCAACTGGGATATACGCTCTTCCCAAATTATGAACAGCTATTCCGTATTCCGAATGAAAATGCACCTGAATCTGTTTTTGAAATACAGGCACAACTGATTCCCGGAAATGCAGATGCCTCCAATTCTCAATACTCCCAGATACAGGGTGTAAAAGAACAGGTAGGCGGCGGCTGGGGTTTTAATGTCCCTACCGTTAACCTCGTCAATGCCTATGAACCTGGTGATCCCAGACGTGATGCCACCATCATCTTCCGTGGCGAAATCACGCCGGAAAAAGATACGGTTTCACCTGTTGGTGTAAATCCCCGGTTTAACCAGAAATCATATGTACCTTTTAAACTTTTCGTCAGTGGTTATAAAGAAGGCGCCGATCAAAACATCCGTGTCATCCGTTATGCAGAAGTACTACTGATGAACGCTGAAGCCGCCAATGAACTGGGAAATGCCACACAAGCCCTTTCTTCCCTCAATGCCGTAAGACTACGCGCCAGAAATGGTTTAACCGGTATATTACCCGATGTAACCGTAACAGAAAAAGTAGCCTTACGCAATGCTATCTGGCGTGAAAGACGGGTGGAGCTCGCGATGGAGAACGACCGCTATTTTGATGTGATCCGTCAGGGACGTGCACCAGAGGTACTCGGACCACTGGGCTTTGTACGTGGTAAAAACGAAGTATGGCCGGTGCCGCAAAATGAAATAGACGTGAGCGCAGGCAAACTGACACAAAATCCAGGATATTAAGGACCATAAACTGCAAAGAATGCAATCATTAAAATATATTATCCTGTTGTGCCTGTTCGCGTATCACGCGCAGGCACAACAGCAAACACCCAACAGGTCTGCCATCCGGCAGGGCCTTTCTGATACGGCATTGCTGGAACTGGTGCAACAACAAACCTTCCGCTACTTCTGGGACTTCGGTCATCCCGTTTCAGGTATGGTCCGGGACCGTAGTAGTAACAGCGCGCACGATGATGGCGATAACGTAGTGACCACCAGTGGCACCGGCTTTGGCGTAATGGCCATCGTCGTAGCCACCTCTCGTCAATGGATTACCCGCGAAGCAGCGCTGAACAGGCTCCTGACCATCATTGATTTTTTACGGAAAGCAGATCACTATCACGGCGTATTTCCTCACTGGCTCAACGGCCGCACAGGAAAAACCATCCCCTTCAGCAGGAAAGATGATGGCGGCGACCTCGTAGAAACTTCCTTTCTGTTTGAAGGACTCTTAACCGCGCGGCAATACTTTGACCGTAATACACCCCGCGAAAAAGAACTACGTGATAAAATCAACGCTACCTGGCAGGAAGTAGAATGGGACTGGTATACACGTGATGGGCGAAGTGTATTGTACTGGCATTGGAGTCCCAACAACGGATGGAGTATGAACCATGAAATCAAGGGATGGAACGAATGCCTCCTGACATATGTGCTGGCAGCATCTTCCCCCACCTATCCCGTGAAAGCGAGTGTGTATCATCAGGGATGGGCCAGCGGCAGATCTTTCCTCAACGGCAAAGAATTTTTCGGAATACGGTTGCCGCTGGGATCTGATTTTGGCGGCCCGCTTTTCTTTTCACATTATTCCTTCCTGGGACTTGATCCCCGCGGATTAAAAGATCGTTACGCCGACTATTGGGAACAGAGTACCAACCATACACGGATCAACCGGGAATACTGCATACGTAACCCAAAGGGGTTTAAAGGCTATAGTGCTGATTGCTGGGGACTCACCGCCAGCGATACCTATGATGGCTACAATGCACACTCACCGGAAAACGACTTTGGTACCATTACTCCTAGTGCTGCCTTATCTGCATTTCCTTACACACCGGAATATTCCATGCAGGCACTGAAATACTTTTATTACAAACTGGGGAAAAAAATATGGCGCCAATACGGGTTTACAGATGCTTTTAATGAAACACAGCAATGGTACGCTTCCTCACACCTGGCCATTGACCAGGGGCCGATCATTGCGATGATAGAGAATTACCGCAGCGGTTTGTTGTGGCAGCTTTTTATGAGCTGCCCGGAAATACAAACCGGATTAAAAAAACTGGATTTTACTAGTCCGCAATTAAAATAAATATATGAGAGCATACCTTCTGCTATTGGTAATATGTCTGCTATCACAGGAATGGCTATACGCACAAACCACCTATTGCAACCCGATGAATATTGACTATGGCTACTGCCCCATTCCTAATTTTACGGAATGGGGAAAACACAGGGCTACTGCCGATCCTGTCATCGTTACATACAAAGGCGATTACTATCTTTTTTCTACCAATCAATGGGGTTACTGGTGGAGCAATGACCTTACGCAGTGGCATTTCATTTCCCGTAAATTCCTGCAGCCCTGGCATCATGTATACGATGAATTATGTGCGCCGGCAGTTTGGGTGATGGGCGATACGATGATGGTATTTGGCTCTACCTATACCAGTGATTTCCCGATCTGGATGAGTACCAACCCCAAAGGCAATCAGTGGAAAACGGCGGTAGACTCATTCGCAGCAGGAGGCTGGGATCCCGATTTTTTCCTGGATGACGATGGAAGACTGTACCAATACAATGGCAGCAGTAACAGTTATCCGCTTTATGGCGGAGAAGTGGACAGGACAACATTGCAACTGAAAGGCGCCAGGAAAGAGTTATACCTCCTGAACGATGAACGATACGGCTGGCAACGATTTGGCGAATACATGGATAACACTTTCCTGGATCCGTTTATAGAGGGCGCCTGGATGACTAAACATAATGGAAAATATTACCTGCAATATGGAGCACCGGGAACAGAATTCAGTGGCTACGCCGATGGCGTGGTAGTGAGTGGTCATCCGCTGGGGCCTTTTATTCCGCAGGCGCATAATCCTTTTTCCTTTAAACCAGGAGGATTCGCCCGTGGCGCCGGTCACGGGAGCACCTTCCAGGATACCAGCGGCAACTGGTGGCATGTATCCACTACCGTGATATCTGTAAAAAACAGTTTTGAAAGAAGACTGGGCCTGTGGCCCGCAGGTTTTGATAAAGACGATGTGCTATATAGTAACACCGCCTTCGGAGATTATCCACACCGTATTCCACGCGATACTAACGTAAACGGACATACTGACTTCCGCATGGACCCCTCCTTTACCGGTTGGATGCTGTTGAATTATAATAAACCAGTAACCGTATCGTCCACACTCGGAGGCTATCTCCCTGACAATGCAGTGGACGAAAACATTAAAACCTATTGGAGCGCTGCTACCGGCAACAAGGGCGAATGGATACAAAGCGATCTGGGCGCCGTAAGTACCGTAAACGCCATACAGATCAACTACGCCGATCAGGATGCTCCTTTCATGGGCAAACAGCTGGATATCTATCATCAGTATATACTCCGTTATTCAACAGATGGAAAAAGATGGCAGGTACTGGCAGATAAAAGTCAGAATAAAACGGATGTGCCCCACGACTACATTGCTTTACCGAAGCCGGTAAAAGCCAGGTATGTTAGATTGGAAAATATACATATGCCAGGAGGAAAATTTGCCATCAGCGGATTGCGCGTATTTGGTAACGGCAACGGCCAAACGCCGGACACCGTAAAGTCATTCATAGTGCTACGCACGGAGAAGGATAAACGCAGTGCCTGGATTAAATGGCAACCAGTAGACAATGCCTATGCTTATAACATCTACTTCGGTACTGCACCGGATAAATTATATGGTTGTATAATGGTGCATAATGCCAACGAGTATTACTTTAAAGGAATGGATAAACAGCAGCCTTACTATTATTCCATTGTGGCGATTAATGAAAACGGTATCTCTGCGGGTAGTAAGGTGGCAAAAGCGGAATAGTCATATCTCCCGGATGCCCTGCTTTGGCATTGCATTACAAATTCAAAATGCGTAAATTTCGGAATCCGTAAATAATTGTATCTTATTCTATATCCTTTCCCGTTATGCAGCAGGAACACTCACTCAGAAGTAGTCATTGGTTTGCCCGTGGAGGCAAAGACGGTTTTATTTACCGCGCCTGGCTGAAAAAGCAGGGCATCCCCGCTCATGAGCTGGAAGGAAAACCCATTATCGGCATTTGTAATACCTGGTCGGAGCTCACACCTTGTAACTCACATTTCAGGGAGCTGGCCGAAGCTGTAAAGCGTGGCGTACTGGAGGCCGGCGGTTATCCGCTGGAGTTCCCGGTGATGTCGCTCGGTGAAACGCTGATCAAGCCCACAGCGATGCTATACCGCAACCTGGTAAGTATGGATGTGGAAGAATCCATCCGCGCTAACCCGCTGGATGGGGTGGTATTATTATGCGGTTGTGATAAAACCACGCCGGCGTTGGTAATGGGCGCCTGCAGTGTGAATATACCCACGATTGTTGTTTCCGGTGGTGCTATGCTCACCGGCAGACACCGGGGCCATCAGATCGGCACCAGTGATATCTGGCGGTTCAGTGAAGATGTAAGAGCCGGCCGGATGACCAACGAAGAACTCATGCTGGCAGAAGCCGGCATGTGCCGCAGCGACGGTCACTGCGCGGTAATGGGTACCGCCTCCACGATGGCCTGTATGGTAGAATCCCTCGGGCTTTCCCTGCCACAAAACGCCGCTATTCCCGCACCGGACGCTGCTCGCAAAGTGCTGGCTCAACTCTCCGGCGCTGAAATCGTGAAAATGGTGCGCGAAAACAGGCGTTTGTCAGATATCCTTACCAGGGAAGCCTTTGAAAATGCCATTCGCGTAAATGCCGCCATAGGTGGCTCTACCAACTTTGTTATTCACCTGCTGGCCATAGCCGGACGCATTGGGGTAGAACTGAACCTGCAGGACATGGATACCTTTTCCGCCAACATCCCGCTGATTGCTAACCTGCAACCATCGGGGAGTTATTTTATGGAAGATCTTTACTATGCCGGTGGACTTCCGGCCGTGATCAACATCCTGCTCGATCATCTGCACAAGGATTGTATCACTGCCAACGGCAAAACCATCGGCGCCAATTATGCAAATGCAGTCAGCTATAATAAAGAAGTTATTTCCCCGCTGGACAGTCCCTTCAACGCCGTTTCCGGTATCGTGGTGCTAAAAGGAAACATCTGTGAACAGGGTGCGGTGATCAAACCCTCTGCTGCCAGCCCGCATCTGATGCAACATACCGGCAAAGCAGTCGTATTTGAGGACATTGACGATTATAAAAAACGGATCGATGATCCTGCACTGGAAGTAGATGAAAACAGTATCCTGGTGCTTAAAAATGTAGGCCCTAAAGGCTACCCCGGCATGCCGGAAGTAGGCAACCTGGGCTTGCCGGCCAAACTGTTGGCGAAAGGCGTTACCGACATGGTACGCATCTCCGACGGACGCATGAGCGGCACCGGGTTTGGCACCGTCGTACTGCACGTATCGCCGGAAGCTGCTACCGGTGGCACCCTCGCCGTTATCCGCGATGGAGATATGATTACGCTGGATGTGCATAACCGCCGCCTCCATGCAGACATTACACCGGCGGAAATTGACAGCAGAAAAGCATCCTGGAAAGCAGTATATCCGCAATCTACCCGCGGGTATGTGCAGCTGTACCAACAGCATGTAGAACAAGCCCATTTGGGCGCGGACCTCGATTTCCTGAAAGGTAGCTCCGGCAGCGAAGTTACCAGGGATTCCCATTAATAAAACGCGCAAAACACCCGTTATGCAATTCGAAAATAAAGTAGCTATCGTTACCGGCGCAGGCCAGGGGATTGGATTTGAAATATGCAAACAACTGGTACAAAGAGGCGCCATCGTAATACTGAACGATATCGATGAAACGCTGGCTAACAACGCCGCCGATACCATCACCAGCGATAAAGGTATTTGCATTGCCATGCCGGGTGATTCCAGCGATGTAAGCTTCATACAAAAAATGGTCAATGTTGCCGTTACCCGCTACGGCAGCATCGATATTGTCATTGCCAATGCAGGCATCACCCTGTTTGGCGATTTCTTTACTTATACACCCGCCGCTTTTTCCCGGGTCATGCAGGTAAACCTGGGTGGTACTTTCTTCCTCGCACAAACAGCCGCCAACAGGATGAAACAACAGGAACTGGGCGGCGCCATCCTGTTCATGTCTTCTGTTACCGGCCATCAGGCACATAAGGACCTGGCCGCCTACGGCATGAGTAAAGCCGCGCTTGAAATGCTCGCTAAAAATTTAGTGATAGAACTATCTCCCTATAAAATTACGGTGAACACTATTGCACCCGGTGCTACGCTCACAGAACGTACGCTGGATGATCCTGCCTATGAAAAAACCTGGTCCACATTAACACCAATGGGGCGACCGGCATTTACACTCGACATTGCCAATGCAGCCCTTTTCCTGGTATCAGATATGGCCCGGCATATTACCGGCCAAAGCCTGATCATTGATGGCGGCTGGACGAGTATCAGTCCCTCGCCTTTCTAAGGCATCGTTGGCTACTCATCTCTGTCCGCAATCAATTCCAGCAACTCTTTCGCATTTAACCTGCCTGACTGATCACTGCCTTCGAGCAGCTGATCGGCAAGATCTCTTTTACTATTATGCAGCTCAATGATTTTTTCTTCAATCGTATGTTGCGCTACCAGCCTGTAAATAGTCACCGGCCTGGTTTGCCCGATACGATGTGCGCGGTCGGAGGCCTGCTCTTCAATAGCCGGGTTCCACCAAGGGTCCATATGAATCACATAATCTGCTGCGGTTAAATTAAGCCCCAGCCCACCTGCTTTGAGGCTGATCAGGAACAACTGCCCTTTGCCAGCCTGGAAATCTTTCACCAGCTTATCCCGCTGCGACATCGGCGTGCTGCCATCAAGATAGAGATAAGTAACACCCATGGCATTCAACGCTTCCCTCACGAGGTCCAGGTGTTTTACAAACTGACTGAACACCAGCGCCCGGTGATTATTGGAGATCAGCTCTTCCACAATTTCCCGGAACACAGTTAATTTAGAAGAAGCAATATCTGTTTCTGCATCCACCATTTGCGGGTTACAAGCGGCCATTCTCAGGCGGCTGATCTCTGCCAGTGCACGGATATGTTGTTGTGCCATACTGCCCTCCTGTGCCTTGATATTTTCCAGGGCTTTGCGGCGCAGGGCTTCGTAAAAGGCTGCTTCGTCCGGCGACAAACTCACCAGCTTCACGATCTCTGTCTTAGGTGGCAACTCATCCAGCACACCGGTTTTGGTACGACGCAGGATAAATGGCGCAATCAGCTTTTTCAAATGCTGCTTCACCGTACTTTCCGGATTGCGTACAGACGGGAATACAAACTGTTTATTAAAATGGTCCAGTGTGCCCAGTAACCCGGGATTCAGGAAATTAAACAGGTTCCAGATCTCTCCCATATGATTTTGTATAGGCGTCCCCGTTAGCATGAGTTTAAATCCTGCCTGCAGCGACATAGCAGCTTTAGATGTTTTTGTCTGGAAGTTTTTAATTGTATGCGCTTCGTCCAGCACGATGGTAGGCCATTTCACGGAAGATAACAACTGCTCTTCTGCCTGCAGCAAACCATAGGTAGTAATGACCACATCAAAAGAACCGGCGCCTTTTACCAGGGCAGCCCTGTTACCATTGTGCAGGTATATTACATTCAATGAGGGGGCAAACCGGTTTATTTCATTGCTCCAGTTGCTCACCACAGAAGCGGGACAGATGACCAGCGCAGCACCTTCCTGCCCCCGGTGCAGGAGCAGCGAAATGGCCTGGATGGTTTTACCTAGCCCCATATCATCTGCCAGGCAGGCACCGGCTCCCCAGGCGGCCAGGTGCGTCATCCAACGGTAGCCCTCTTCCTGGTAGGGCCGCAGCGTTGTTTGCAGGGTAACTGGTACCGGCACTACCAATTCCATGGCAGTACTGCGTTTGAGGGAGAAGGCTTTCCAGGCAGCATCTGTGGTAACACTACCTGCCTGCTCCAGCAATTCGTCCAGCACCGTTGCCGCAAAAGGTTGTATGCTTACGGTACTACGGTCTATTTTCGCAACACTGGACATTTCGTTCAGGCGTCTGCGTAAGTCGGCTGTTAGTGCCAGGTATTCGCCGTTCTGTAAGGCAATAAATCTTTTCTTAACGGTACGCGTGGTATCCAGTAAGTCTTTCAGCGCCAGCACAGTAGTTTCATCTACCTTCAGATCTCCATCGCACATAAACCAGTGGTCCTTTTCTTTCAGTGAAATACTCAGGTGAGAAAAGCCTGCCTGGTGGCTGATTTTATAACGCTCGCCTTCCGGCCATTCTGCCCTCACAAGCTCCGGGTGTTCTTTGATGATTTCCAGTAGTTGCAGGCAGTCCAGCGGATCTTCAAAAATGATGGTATCATCGGAAAGATCCTGTGCAATAGCACCCTGGATGAGGTTCATCAACGCAGTGATATTACTTTTCTCTTTGGCCAGATCCCGGATGGCCTGCCAGCGTTCTCCATTACTGATGCCAATGATATTATGTGCGCCCGTACCTGGCTTGCAATAAGGCGGATCCATCGTAAATGGCTTTACATATATTCCCGCTTTTAGCCCTTCTCCGAGTGGCAGCAGCTGTATTACAATACGGCTGTCGCCCGGTCGCTTATTGATGTTGGCAGCAATATCTCCCATGTCCGCATGGATAGTCAGATGCGCACCAATGCTTTTTAATACCTGTATGAGTTTATCCTTTCCTGCAGCCGGCACCAGCGGTATCTGTTGCAGTGTTTGCAACAACCGCCGCTGCTGGGCAGTAAGACTGATCACTTTCAGCCGGGTATTGGTTTCCTTTACAAACACCGTTTCACTGATATAGTCGGCTATGTTGGCACTAAACGTATATCCATGACCGTTTTTGTTCACACTCAGCTCCGGCTGTGCTTTTACAATTTCCACGGAAATAGTGGGATCATCTGCGGAAAATAAAAGCGGATGCCCTGCAATTTCCTGCCATACGGTTTCTGCAAAAGAAAACGACTCGCCATCATAATTATAGTAATGATCTTTCTGTACGGTATTGCCTATACGAAAGTCCTGATCAGTCATGGCTTCCGCCTTTCCATCTTTCAGCTTCTTCAATGCCACATTTCTGCCGGCGCTCCAGGTGTTTGCTCCCTGCGAAGTTTGCAGTACCGGTTGTATTTTATAGTGATCAAAATCTATCAGGTAGATTAACCGGGAGACCGCTACATTTTTTTCTTTTTTTGTAAGATGGCTATCTGCCCCCAATAATGTATTCAGCAACCGCTCCCAGTCAGGTGTTTGCTCCATCTGTGAAAATACCGGCGGATGACCGGTGATGACAGCAGCTTCCTGGAACTGACTTTCATAACCTGCGTAATCATCTCCCTTAAATAAATATAAATATTCGTAGGTCAGTAGCCGGTAGTGGCGCTCCATACCCAGGCTCAGCAGATGGCCTGCCAGTGGACCAAAGGTGCGTAATAATCTGCTTTTGGGATGCAGCAGCTGCAAACATAGTACCGCCAGGTAGCTCAACAATTTGCTTTCCCCGCCTTCCAGCAAAATCAATAACAGGTTATCTGCTTTTTCTTTGCGCCCCGCGTGAAAATGCAAGAGGCAAACGGCTGGTGTAAAAGTGGGCAACAGCTTTCGTTCGTAGGCGGCTACTATTTTTGTGATCAGCGGGTTCACCTTTTCACCAGGCAATACCGCCAATGTAAATGCATAATAAAAAGAAAATACCGGGGATAAAGGCAGGGTATTTTTCTTATCGTACTGCCGTTGCCGTTTGATTCCTTTTTCAAACTGCGCAAGGGCTTTTTCCGGTTCACCGCTATACAATAATGTGACTGCCCGGGCGTATAAATCATCGGCAGATGTATCTTCCGCAGGCAAATTAAAATGCCCCTGCAGGATAGACAACTCCGGAAAACCGACCGCATATTGCTGACGAAATGCTTCCAGCTCAGCTACCGGCGGCATTTTCAGCAGGTTATACTTCAATGCATAGGAAGCCATACTGTTTACACTTTCCTGGCTGAAAAAGGGCAACAGCTCCGCATATGCCGGGAAGTACAACAGGTAGGATAAGTACGGCTGGTATTCATCCAGTTCCAGCTCCAGCCTTTTCACAGGAGCAGATAATAAAAAGCGGTCGCCGGTAAAATAAGCGGTGAGTAGTTGTTGCAGGTCCTGCAAACGTGCATTCGCACTATAAAAAACATGAATAGCATGGCGGGATCTGCCCTTCAGGACAACATATTGCGGCTGACCTATATTTTTCGGAAATAGTAAAAAGTTCAGTTCCGGTATCAACGCGTAGTTACCCGTTACATTTTTGATGGCCAGCCCGGTGGTCACCAGGTGCTTCAGTATCACGCTGATCTCCGTCCCCTTCACTTCTTTTACCCGGTTTACGGCATCTGTAATGGTGAATGTTTCCAGTGGATACAGGTACACAGACATCACATCCATCACCAGCCGGGTATGGCTTTCCTGTGATTCATATTGCTGCAGGTAGTAGCTTTCGTTTACCATGGCTGCAAATTTAGCGGATTATGGGGAGTGGGGCGGTTTTAAATAATGGCGTTGGAATTTATACCGGATTTACCCTGACCATCCTAAAATTATTTTTCTGCCGCGGCAACCTTTTCCCTGTTTTTTGCGAATAAGGATGCGTACCGGATTGCCAAACCTTGCTGACCAACGGCAGGCAATTGCGTATTTATCTTTCATTATCAAAAATTTTAATCAGCATGAACTGCGTAACAAACACCTTATTCTCATGGATAGCTGTGGCCGGCATTGTGGTTTTCAGCGCCTGCGGCGGAAATGACAACAATAATCCGGATAAACCAACACCTAAACCAGTAGTACAACTCAGCACCAGCGCTACACTTGGCGCGCATATCTCCGATGTGGACGGTAATTCGCTTTATTATTTCTCCAACGACTTCGATGGCGCCAATCACTGCAGTGGCGGATGTGCAGCGGTATGGCCTATTTATTATGCAGGAGACAATCTGGCACAGGCCGCACTGGGCGCAGGTTTAGATATCAAGGATTTCAACACCATTACCACTACAGACGGCAAAAAACAAACTACCTACAAAGGATGGCCGCTGTATTACTATGCACCTAACGTAAATGGCGCCAATGTGCGCGAGGCCGCAGGGGAAACTAAAGGAGAAGCAGTAAATAACGTGTGGTTTGTAGCCAAAACAGACTACTCCATACAACTGGTAAATGCACAGCTGGTAGGTGCAGACGGTAAAAACTACCTGGCGGACCATACAGAAGGTACCGGTAAAACACTCTACTTCACCGATGGTAAAGGTGTAACCCTCTATGCTTTCAGCATTGATAAATTCAATGTCAATAAATTCACAAAAGCAGATTTCTCTAATAATGCAGTGTGGCCTATTTATGAAACAGATCAGATCGTTGTGCCTTCTACGCTCGACAAAACACTGTTTGGCAGCATCACTGTATTTGGTAAAAAACAATTGACCTATAAAGGCTGGCCACTGTACTACTTCGGACAGGACGCAGGTGTAAGAGGCGCCAACAAAGGCGTTAGCTTCCCGGCGCCGGGTGTATGGCCTGTTGTTACCAGAGATGTAGCAGCAGCTCCGCAGCCATAATAATCAACACAGTACCGGCTTTATCCAAAGCCGGTACTGTTGATAACATTTTATGCTTAATCTTGCATCGTACTTATCTGCTCCAACGATGCTGAACGACATCTCACATTTCCTGGATGAATTAAAACAACACGAAAAACTCGCTATCCGCCTTAGCTCCCACGAAATGGGATTTTTAACGGAAGAAGTGAAAGAACGGTTTAGACAACCCCATCGCAAAACGCATTACTTCTTCATGTTCCTGTTGAAAGGAAGCGCTACCCACCTGGTTGATCTGCAAAAAAATGCCCTCCGTCCGCGGCACCTCTTATTTGTGTTACCTCACCAGATCCACCAGCTGCCACCAGCCAGCCAGGCCCCCTCCGAAGCAATGGAATACTTTAAGCTCAGCTTTGACCAACATTGTTTGTCGATGTTACCAAAGGCATTTCCATTCCTCGTAAATCCCCTCCACCAGCAACATATTATTTTTTCGTCTGCTGCCGCAGAACGACTGGAGTGGATTTTTAAGATGCTGGCACAACATCTCTCCGTTAAAGACACACCTGCCCAGCTTATTCTTACCCACCTGGATACCCTGCTCACAGAAATCAACCATGCCTATTTCCTGCAGGATCCGGAACAGGGAAGAATGGATGATAAACTCAAAAAATATATTGACTTCAAACTGATGGTAGAAAAGGATCTCCCGGAACAGCCACCTGTGGCTACCATTGCCAGGCAACTGGGCATCAATACCACCGCATTGTACAATATAGTGACCCGCTATGCAGGGGTTTCTCCCAAAACTTTTGTGAACAACCGCCTGATACTGGAAGCACAGCGGAAGATATACTATGCGGAAGGATCTGTTAAAGAAATCGCTTTTGACCTTGGATTCAATGATCCGGATTACTTTTCCCGGTTATTCCGGAAGGTGACAGGTAAAACTGTTTCTGCCTTTACAGCTGAAATAAAGGATTTGTCCGGTGGTTAAGATGATCCGTCCAGTCTTCCCCGGGTTGGGTCAACGATCTTTGTGCTGTTAAAAACAACAGATCATGAAAACACTTACAAGAGAACTCGGAAAAGGCGGACCATCCGTAACTGCAATTGGACTGGGCTGCATGGGTATGTCCGGTGTATACGGACATACCGCAGATAGCACTTCCATCGCCACCATTGAAAGAGCGTTGGAGCTGGGAGCCAACTTCCTCGACACCGCAGATTTTTACGGGATGGGACATAATGAAGAACTGATCGCCAAAGCAATCCGCGGCAAAAGGGATAAAGCATTTCTGAGTGTTAAAACGGGCGTACAGCGTGTACCGGGTAAAAACGGGCAGCCTGGTTTTGGTCCGGTGAATGCCAGCCCGGATTATTTGCGGAATGCCGTATTGTATAGCTTGCAGCGACTGAAAACAGATTACATTGATTTGTACACGCCGGCCAGGGTAGATCCGAAGGTACCTATAGAAGAAACCGTGGGGGCACTGGCCGATCTGGTAAAGGAAGGTATTATCCGTTATGTGGGCTTGTCGGAAGCATCCGCTGCTACGATCAACAGAGCACATCAGGTTCATCCCATTGCTGCATTACAAATAGAATATTCCTTATGGAGCAGGGATATTGAATCCGAAGTATTACCCATGCTGCGCGCCAACGGTATAGGTCTGGTGGCCTATTCACCCTTAAGCAGGGGGTTGCTGAGTGGCACTATCCGTACACCCGAAGATTTAAAAGATTACCGGGTACATATGCCACGTTTCCAGGGAGATAATTTCAACAAAAATCTCCTGCTGGTAGAAAAAGTGCGGGA
The DNA here is from genome assembly GCF_052114225.1 of Chitinophaga sp. RAB17. NCBI lineage: Bacteria > Pseudomonadati > Bacteroidota > Chitinophagia > Chitinophagales > Chitinophagaceae > Chitinophaga > Chitinophaga sp. RAB17. Next base: position 57,254 of record NZ_JBFREI010000021.1, read on the forward strand.
GCTGGCGCAACAAAAGGGATGTACCCCTTCGCAGCTGGCAATCGCCTGGGTATTGGCACAGGGAGCGGATATTATTACCATACCAGGTACCACAAGAATAACAAATCTGGAACAAAATATAGCTGCACAGGAAGTGAAGTTATCTGCTGCGGAGTTGGCTGCTATGGAGGCTATCTTCTCTGCTGGTGCTGTATCAGGAGCACGTTATGGGGCGCAACAAATGCAGGCGTTAAATGGATAACGCATACGCCATAAAATAAAACGCTTCAATAAGAGAAATGAGGCTAGTCTCTTCTGCTTTCAACTGTATACACAAAGCTGTCGGCCCTGTAATAGCCCAGGTTGTATTCAATGGGGCGTTCGCCCTGATCGTATACAAACCGTTTCCTGAAAAGAATGGGGCTGCCGGCTTCCAGTTCCAGTTTGGAGGCAATAAATTTATCGGCCGTTTTAGCGCTGATTTCTTCTTTGGATAAAGTGGCGATCGTCATGTAATCTTTCTCGAGGATATCGTATAGCGGCCGTTTAAAATCTTCTTCTCCTGTTAATCCTACGCGGGGATGGAAATAAGAGATGAAATAAACGAAAGGTCCTTCCGCTTTGCCTCTCAGGCGTTCCAGCTTCAGCACTTTTTTGGAAGGGCTGATTTCAAAAAAGTTAGCAATTGTTTCATCCGGCAATACCCAGGTAACATGCAGCTCGAAATTTTTTATAGAAATTCCGCGGGCTGTCATTTCCTGCGTAAAGCTTAACCAGTTCTTTGATTTAGAGCTGATGGCTGCTTCTGCTACTTTTGTACCTACTCCCTTTTTCCGGGTCAGTAACCCTTCGTATACAAGTTTATTTAAAGCATGACGCAATGTAGATCGGGAAATAGCCAGTTGTTTTGCTAACTGTACTTCATTAGGTAAAAATTTTCCACCGGCGTATTGTGGATCTTTGATCATGTTTCTCAACAGGTTTTCAGCCTGAATATGAAGGGGTAGAGGATTTTTATGATCTATACTCAAATTCATGCCTGCAAAGCAACTGGAAAATAACTAGAAAAACAATTTTCAGCCCCCTTATTTTAGTATGTATGTATGGTCATAGAAAAAAATGACATCGATGTCATTTTTTCAAATTAAATAAACAATTGGCATTTATAAGTGTTATAATCAGTTCATTAATGCCTAAAAAGAATATTCCACACTTGTGAAAAACTTTTCTTGCATTAATACTTTAATGTTTCTATGTTTGTACATAATATCCGGGGCCACATTATGAAAAACTTGATTCCCATAATCGCAGGTATTACCCTTCCTGTTTTCTTCACGGAAAACACGCATGCTCAAAATAAGCAACAAACGGTCCCAGGGGCGTCTACTCTTAGAGACAGCCAACCGGATACCGTACAGTCCCAGGCATTCCAATACCTTCCAGTTACCGGCAATAAGGGTCTCTTTTTTTTAGCCCTCAGTGATAAAACGATTTTGCAAGGCATGGACGGGGCTTTGGCGTCACCATATCCGGGTGTTTATCAACACGCAGGCGACCATATATGGCCTAACAACCGAATGATACAAACCCTCATAAAAAATGGATTTATACGCGAAGCTGTTGATGAGCTTAAACCCATGACGAATTACGTCATTGCTCATCAGGACTTCAACGAATGGTACAACGTTAAGACAGGCACACCCAAAGGTTCAGGAAATTTCAGAGGAGAAGCAGGCGTATTACCCGATGCTATCACCCAACAAAATGGGCGGTAAATAACAGATAGTAAACAATTACGGCTGTTCATTTATTATTCATTATTCAACCAGATCTATCTGAATTAAAAAACTTGTTATTACAAAAAACTTGTTATTTCTATGATTCAACGCTAAATCAACTTGTAAAGGTGGGGTTTCCATGTGCACTGTAATCCCACGCACATTATCAACTAAACGAACGATTTACCGGCTATTATTCCATCATCTCTAAAGACTTGTTATGAAAACAAAACTTGTTTATGTGCTTGCATGTATACTACTCTCCATGCATGCTATGGCCCAGATTAAAATAAGTGGCAAGGTCACCAATGCTGCCGACGGGAGCGAGATCCCTAATACTACGGTGGCCATTAAGGGTACCGTAAAAGGTACCATCGCAGACGCCAAAGGCTTCTACACAGTAACAGTACCCGATGTTAATGCAGTCCTCGTATTTTCCTTTACAGGATTTGCTACGAAAGAAGTGAAAGTAGGCAACCAAACTGTTATCAACGTAGTATTATCGGAACAGGCCAATACGCTGAATGATCTCGTGGTGATTGGTTATGGTTCCGTAAAAAAATCTGATCTGACCGGCGCCGTCACCTCTCTCAAGGCAGAACAGATCATGGATGCACCAGTACCCAACATTTCACAGGCATTGCAGGGTAAAGTACCCGGCGTGGATGTAAACGTTAACAGCAGTGCTCCGGGACAGGCAGCAAAAGTACGTATCAGGGGTATCGGCTCTGTCAACTCCTCCCTCGATCCACTCTATGTAGTAGATGGAGTGGCGGGTGTGGATGGTAATGCCATCAACCCTAATGATATCGCCTCCCTCGAAGTATTGAAAGACGCATCTTCCACTGCCATTTATGGTGCCAGAGGTGCGAATGGTGTGATCATGATCACCACTAAACGCGGTAAACCCGGCCCTACCCAGGTAAGCTACCAGGGCGACCTGAACGTAAGCACCCTGTCCAGACATCTTAAAACACTGAATTCAGATGAATTTGTAAAAGTATATAACGAAGCATTTGTCAATGCCACCAAATTTGACCCGGCACATGGCACCTGGGCTCCGCCGGCAGCACTCAATCATCAGAATTTCCCATTGCTGTTTGATGCCAACGACAAACCCATTTATAATACCAACTGGGAAAAAGAAGTATACAAACCAGCCGTGTCTACCAGCCACCAGCTGAACTTCCAGGGCGGTAATGACAAAATGCTGTACAGTGCCTCTCTTGGCTTCCTGAATCAGAATGGTTTAATGACAGAATCCTGGTTCAGAAGATATTCTGCCAGGCTCACCTTTGACAATGATGTAAAAGACTGGCTGAAAGTAGGCGGTAGCCTGAATATTATTTCCAGCAAACAGCGATTGATTTCCGATGGTAACGGCTCCCTGAACGTAGCCAGGATGGTAACAGAAGAAGTACCTATTGTACCTGTGAGATATCCTGATGGCACCTGGGCTGGTAATAATGATATTGCCGGTCTGGAAGGAGGTCCCAACCCGGTACATATTGCGCAGAACCGGTATACACTGAACAATCAGCAACATACACTGGGTAATGTTTACCTGCTGTTCCACATTACCAAAGAGCTGGATTTTAAAACAGATTTTGGTTATGACCTGGTCAGCAACAAAGCCAACTACTACTCTGCAGGTGATTTACCTCACCTGTCACAGGATCAGGGTGGTGTAGCCAGAATTACCAATGACTACAATAAATACTGGCAGTCAGAAAGCTATTTTACTTATAACAAACAGTTCAAAAATAACAGCTCTTTAAATGCAGTAGCCGGTCTCTCCTTTATCAAATATTCAGGAGAAAATGACCTCGTAGAAACCCAGAACTTCCTGTCTGATTATTTCCAGTGGAATAGCCTGGCAGCAGGATCTGTACGTTCCAATGCCACCTCGCTGACTACCCCCTGGGACATGAACTCATATTATGGACGTGTTAACTACAGCCTGCACAACAAATACCTGTTTACCGCTACCGGCAGATATGATGGTTCTTCCAAATTCAGTCCGGGTAAACAATTTGCATTCTTCCCTTCTGTTGCCGCTGCATGGCGTGTATCAGAAGAAGAATGGCTGAAACACAGCAAATTTATCAACAACTTAAAGATCCGCGCCAGCTACGGACTTACCGGTAACCAGGAAATCGGTCAGTTCCAGAACTTTGCACAGTACAGACCTGACCAAACGGTGTTAAGTGGTGCCAATCAACCCACATTAGTACCCGGTTATATCGGTAACCCAAATCTTAAATGGGAAAAATCCAACCAGGTGGATGCAGGTATAGAATTGTCTGTTTTACAAAGCCGTATTAACCTGAGCGTAGATTACTACAACCGTACCACCAAAGACCTGTTACTGGCAGCGCCTATTCCATGGTCGGCCGGCATGTTCAATGCGAATGTATACAAAAACGTAGGCTCTGTGAGAAACAGAGGTTTTGAAGTAAGTCTGAATACCGTGAATATTCAAAACTCCAACTTTACCTGGACCACTAATTTCATTTTCGCTTCCAACAAAAACAAAATATTAAACCTCAATGATGGTAATGCGGATATCTTCCCCGGACCAAACTTCCTGGGTCAGACAAACGTATTGCGGGTAGGTCAACCTATTGGTTCCTTCTATGGCATGACCAGGCTGGGCACCTACAGCTCTGATGAAGCAGCAGAAGCAGCCAAACACTCCCTGCTGCCCGGCGACAGAAAGTATATTTATGACGCCAATGGCAATCCATCCTATAGCATCATAGGCCGGGCCTATCCTAAGTGGACAGGTACCTTCAGTACTAATTTCAAATACAAAGGATGGGATCTTACCTGTGATATACGCTTCGTACAGGGTGTAAATACAGCCGCTACCTTTAAACACTCTACAGAAGACCGTCAAACACTGGCAAACAGTCTGGCTACCGTGTTAAATGCGTGGACTCCTAATAACCAGAACACCTCCATTGCACAGGTACGCAGCTATAAATTCACACAGGATTCTCACTTTGATACCTGGTGGGTAGAAGATGGTTCTTATATCCGTGGCCAGAACTTTACACTCGGTTATACGTTCCCGGACGCTTTCATGCAAAGAAGTCATATCACCAAATTCCGTATTTACGCCAGCGTGCAAAACCTTTTCCTGATCACCAAATACACTGGTTACGATCCGGAAGTAGATACATTTAACAGCACCTATGGCGCCAACGTTGGCTTCTCTCAGAACATTGACTTCTTCCCTTATCCACGCCCCCGCGTGTGGAACCTGGGTGTAAACCTTAACTTTTAGCAGCTTTGCGTTTAACCATTGATGTGATATCATTTTAGTGAATTAAAAAATCTGAAAATGAAAACGACAAAACATATATTAATCGCGTTGCTGGTGTTGCTCAGTTGCTCCTGCAAAAAATTCCTGGAAGAAAAACCAACTAACTTCCTCACGCCGGATGCTGATCTTACCAGCCCCAAAGTGGCCACCGCTTTTACAAATGGTTGTTATCAGAATCTCCCGGGTTTAATCTGGGGTCAACCTTCTTCTTACGGAGGCAACACCTACAACCTGATGGAGTTTATGACTGGTAAGGCCAACAGTGATCTTGGGCAAACAGGTTTTATCAACTTCCAGAATCTCAGCTACAACATCACCTCGTTTTATGTAGACACCTGGTGGCAACGTTTATACCTCGGTGTAGGCGCGTGTAACCTGGCCATTCAGAACATTCCGAAGGCCATACAACCCGCTGCCACTACTACTAACCAGCTGGCTGCCGCCAGGACGCTGCGTGCACTGTATTATTTTTACCTGGTAAGACTGTATGGCGCTGTTCCTAAGGTAACAGTGGTGCCCACCGTACCTACCCCCGACAATCTGAACCTGTCACGTACGCCTGCCAAAGCCATCTACGACAGTATCATTATTCCGGACCTGGTAGAAGCGGCAAAATCAACATTGCCATGGAAAGACAATACCGGTCGTGTGACCATGAGCTTAGTACAAACCCTGCTGGCTGATGTATATCTCACTTATGCAGGTGCAGCTATCAATGGCGGCAATCAGTATTATGCCTTGTCGGCAGCAGCTTCCAAAGCGGTAATCGCCAACAGTGGCGCTACACTTTTCAACACTTATACGGATATGATTAATCCGCAGAATAAAAACATCGGTGAATTCATTTTCCAGGTGCAGTATGCGGCCTCCGTACCTTCAACCAATCCGCTGACGCCCCTCACCATTCCCAACTATGCAGGCATCTCCAAATATTCTGATGAATTTGGATCCGTATATCCTACCCCTCAGTTTATAAAGTCATTCCCTGCAGGAGATAAGCGTGTACAGGAGAGACAATTTTTCTATACCAAGTATAGAAAGATGAACAGCACCGATACGGTTACTTTCAAGAATACGTACATCTACAAATTCTTTGATTCACTGGCAGTGGTAAATACAGCCAAGTCTGATCTTAACTTTACCATATATCGCCTCGCCGATGTATACCTGATGTATGCAGAAGCGTCTAACCGTGCAGAAGGCGGGCCTAACGCCGATGCCCTTAAATATGTGAAGGCGATCCGCGATCGTGCGACATTGGGACCTTTACCTGCGGGCATGTCGCAAACCGCTTTTGAACAGGAAGTATGGCTGCAGCGGTACTTCGAACTGTGCTTTGAAAATAAAATGTGGTTCGATATGATCCGAACCCGGAAAGTACATAATGATGTTACCGGCAACTGGGATAACTTCATCGGACATACCACCGTGTTTAATGCCACTTTTGCGGAAAAGAATTTGTTGTTCCCAGTTCCTAAACAGGAATTGGACGTGAACCCGAATCTTTTACCCAATAATCCAGGCTTCTAGTAGAAGCGGAAAGCAAAAGGCATAAAGCCAAAAGCTATTGAAGCGAATGATCTAAGCGGAAAATAATATTCGCCCGGATCATTCGCTTCAATAGCTTTTGGCTTTATGCCTTTTTCCTTTTGCCTACCGCAGTTCAAACACTGTCAATACTGCCGAATGATCGGAAGCCCATACATCATCTATCTCTGGAGCTGTTCTGATAATTTTGGAAGATACCGCCTTAATGCGCGGCCCTTTATAGTAAATAAAATCTATCCTGGAAGTTTGCAGATGTCCATAAATAGCGGCAAAGGTACCTGCAGGATGCGTGACTTCATCCGGTTGAAGTTCGCGGTAGCTATCCACATAACCTTTTCCCAGCATCAGCTTTGACACAGGTAATTCCACCGGGCCATATCCATAATGCAGGAATGCCGCTCTGCCGGTCCAATCCAGGTGACTCCCGGAATTAAAATCCCCGGCCAGGATAACGGGTAATGTAGTATCAGCCTGCCAAACCGGGTCTATGTCCTGTTCCATATTTTTACGTGCATCCGCTTCCGCCAGTTCACTATCTTCTGCCACCCAATCAGCCGTATTATATCCGGGTGTGGGATAAAAATCAGTATACTCATGTTTATAAGCATATCGCAACCACCAGTTGCCCATCAGTATTTTCCGGTTGCCGGGTAATTGAATGGTAGCAGTGTTGGATTTAAATTTATCATTGGAGGGATGTGCAACCAGCGGATACCGGCTGAAAAGAGCCAGGTTAGCGCCGGGAGCAGATGTTTGCAACTGGAATCCCAGGGAGTCCCGCAACATCTGCTGGGAACCATAAGCTTCCTGCATGGAAATAATATCCGCATTTGTTTTAACAAGTAGTTCTTTGATCCGGTTCGGCCCATTGTTGCCCACATGTACACCACCATGCCAGATATTCCATTGTAATAACTTCACGATATGCGGATTAGTAGCGGAGGATGCCACCACTGTTTTCACAATATTGGAAGGCGCTTCTTCCGGTGTGTACTTAACCCCATTCAATGAAAAAGAAGCCACTGCCGCGTGCAGGGTATCACCGGGCATAGCATCCCGCTTCACATCGAAGGTCACCAGGAAATAATTCACCCCGTCTTTCAGCGTATATCCATCTGCCGGAGGCAAAGTAAAAATCATTTTCCGGACCGGCGCTTTTCCAGATCCAAACAGCTCTTTGCCAGCGGCAGTACGGGGCGTTTGCCCCGCCTCATAAACATGCACGGCTGCCACATCTTTGATAGTGGAGGCATGCGATAAGTCCAGTTGCAATGCTGTTAACTTCAGCGGAGCAGTGATACCGTTGACCACTATACGTAGTTTTAGCATTGCATCGCCTTTGCTGCCCTGATCAGCATCCCACTCACTTTGAATGGTCACGGCATTAAATAGCTGTTGCTTGTTGGAGGGTGTTACAAATAGCGGGTTATCATTTCTCACCAGAACGGCCAGTGGTAGCTTCCCCTTGTATTTTTTACGGGTATTCCGCATATGATATGCCTGGTGGCCTTTTCCTACGAGGTTCAGGCAAACATCATCGGCCATATCATCAAAAGTATAGTATCCTTTCAGTGCCCTGAAATTGGGGTGACGGGAAGTAAGCGGCTGGTACATCCATTCCCGGAGCGTTGCCGGAGCAAGGGCAGTGGTCCAGATACGGACCTCATCAATGGTGCCGCCAAAGGTGCTGGAGTCCTGGTCATTAGTGCCGATGGCACCCGGCAGGATATCTACCGCGACTTTTGCGCTGCCTGCTTCTTTACCATCAATATATAACCTGGTTTCGCTACCGTCACACGTAGCAGCTACGTGGTGCCATTTGTTATCCAGTACTTCCGGCGCCGTAATATTCGCCTTAGCACAATACAGATGCCCATTTTTGAGCATCAGGGGTAGGTTGTCAATGTTAGGGTATTCTGCATACTCCCCTCCTCCTATAATCGCTTCCTTGTCTTTCCAGTTGTTGTCATCCCCTTTAATCCAGGCTTCCAGTGTCCATTGCCGGCGGATAATGTCCATGCCTATACAAGGATTATTATCGTTGCCATCCAACAGCAATGCATTATTCCGGGACTGCGCATTGGAAAGGATACCTGAAAACAGGCAGATGCCGGCAAAGAGTAGTTTTTTCCCACAACGGAAAAACAGGTTGACTTTCATTGTTCACTATTTTTACAAGTATAAAATAATTCAGCGATAAATGGAGAAATTAACCAGCCGGGCGCTAAAACAAACAGCGGCGCTCCTTTAAAGAGCTGCCGCTGTTAATACTTATTTATACTTACTGTGCCGGATTATCCAGCAGCGGGCGGGGGTCGAAGATTACCCGGAATTTACTGATTTTATTATCTGCCAGTTCATACCAGCCGCTGCAGAAAATGGTTTTGTCGCCCATATTAACGTCATAGTAGAGACTCACATCCTGGCCGTCTGCAAATGCTTTTTTAACCGTGTATTTAAATTTCATACGCGACATATCCGTCAGGTAGGTGTCTGCCCCGTTGCGGCTACCCAGCACGCCCGTGAAAGTAAAATCATCCTGCAGATATTGCCGGGCTGCTGTAAAATCTTCATCGTTCAATGCCTTAATAAAAGCCAATACCGTTTCTTTTGCGTTGGTGGTTGTTGCTACACTCATGTTTTTAAATTTAAAGTTCCTATCGTGGTGTAAAATTCGCGCGATTCCGGGAGATTAATCTGTGACGTTCGTCACAAAGCATTCCTTATCCTCTTCGGGCACGGATACGGCTCAACGTTTCCCTGGCTACGCCAAGGTAGGAAGACAACTGTGTTAATGATACCCGTTGTACTACCTCCGGGAAGTGTTCTTCCATGTATTCGTATCGTTCCAGTCCTGTCATGAGTTTATATATGGCGGCATGTTGTTCCTGCCTCGCCGCAATCCCCTGCAGGCATTTCCTGCCCAGCGTTTCAATATCCGGATCTATGATGGCTGCGGCATACAACAGCTGCTTATCAAACCTCACCGCGGTTAGCGCTTCCATTGCCTGAATAGCATGCGCGGATACTTCGCCCCGGGCAAAGCTGTTGATATTGGTGGCTATATCATTTTCAAAAAAGAAAGCGGTGTTGATATGTTTCCCATCTTTATCGTAAAAAGCCCTGCAACAGCCTTTGCTGATATAAAACAGCGACTGACATACCTTCCCGGTTTCCAGCAGGTATTCATCTTTTTTGAATTCCACAATGCTGAGTGCCGGATACAGCACTTCCCAGTTTTTATCTGTATAAAGGGTGAGCGAATGAATGTAATGCAATACATTTTTTGCCGCCATGTTATCAAGGTCAAACATCCGGTTATAGGATTTTAAAACAGGAAGGTAGTATTGAAAAAATTATCTTCCTAATGTAAATCAACTAAATAGAAAACTGTATCACTTTTAGACGGCTACTTTTTTTGCATATGCAGTTATCATCATCTTGATAAAAAGAGATCATCATTTTTTTTGTACCATTGTGATACTAAACATCCTACTATGAAATATTTTGTAACCCTGCTCTTTGCAGCAATTCCGTTTGTTGTGCATGCGCAACAGAACCCTCCCATTTACGAAGTCACCGGCAAAATAGGTATTGGCACATCCACCCCTACACAAAGGCTCGAGGTAGCCGGTAATATACTGGCTAATAATGGTGCCCTGACAAGCACCCGGGTAGATTCTGTCGGCCAGATAGGCGGATATCTTTCGTTGATTAATCCACTCAAAACTGCACTCGGACAAGGCCAGCGATGGAGTATTTACAATATGGCCGGCTCCGGATATGGTAACAGTCTCCAATTCTGGAACTATGATTATAAAGAGTGCACAGCAGGTGGTATGTGTGCCAACAGATTTACCATCATGGACGACGGCAAAGTGGGTATCAATACTTCCAAACCACAAACAGAACTGGCTGTCAGGGGAACTATTACTGCCATGAGAGTAAAAGTGACCACAACAGGTTGGGCAGATTTTGTTTTTGATGAACACTATGTATTACCATCACTGGCGGAACTGGAAAAACAGATTTTAAAAGATAAACACCTGCCGGGAATACCTGCCGCCATAGAAGTTGAAAAAGATGGACTGGATCTTGGCGACATGCAACAAAAACACATGCAGAAAATTGAAGAGCTTACACTGTATGTTATTCAGCAGGATAAAGAAATCAAACAACTCCGGGAGATGGTACAACTCCTGATGAATGAAAGAAATGCAGCAAAGCATACGAACAAAAAGTGATGTATACAAAAGAGGCACTTTCTTCATCAGGAAAGCGCCTCTTTTGCAGTTGCCCTATTGTAGTAATGTCATCAATGCTTTATAGTAATTTTCATACCCATTTTCCGCAGTACTCAGAAACAGATAGGGTTCAATCATTTCCAGTTCCATCAGGTAAAACTCGCCTTCTTTGATAAGGCCGTCTACCCTTACGTATAACGAGCCTTTCCCAAAATGATCTACGTAGGCTTCGGCTTTATGAATAAATATATCAGTAGTTGGCACTGTGCTGATGGTGCCTCCATGATAATGTTGTACCCTGAAATCACCTTGTTTGGGTGTTTTTAATACTGAGTGGCTAAACACTCCACCGAAAAAAACAAAGGACCACTCTCCTTCCTCAATCTCGTTCAGATAGGGTTGTACCAGGTAATCTTCAATTTGCAATAAGGCAGTCAGCTGGTCACGTTTTTCTTCGATTCCCTCCACAGTAAGCAGCATCGTGTTTTTGGCGCCAGCGCTTACACAGGGTTTCACCACAATTTTATCGGTATGCCACAACCCAAAAAAAGACTTCCAGTCTGGTGATTCACCCTTTTCAATCAGCTTGCTGGGGATGATAGGTAATCCGGCGGCAGCTATTTCAAGGAGGTATTTTTTGTTACTGTTCCAGGCAATCATTTCAGCGGAATTCAATAGCTGGACACCAGCTTGCTCCGTGGTCTTTAACCAGGCATAGAATGTATCAATCTGATCATGATAATCCCACGGTGATTTTATAATGGCCACATCATATTCCTGCCAGTTTATTTCCGGCGCATTCCAGACAACAGAAGTAATGTCGAGTCCTTTCTCCTGTAGAAATTTCAGCAATTGTTCATCTTCATTCACGGTGACTCCTGCAGTATATCGTGCCTGTTGCTGATAGGTCACCAGCGCTATTCTTTTATTCATAGTTTCCGGCTTTATGTATTTGAGACAATCGGTTTGGTCTGCAAAAATACTTCAAAGACGGATGACTTCTTAATTATAATATGGCTTCTCTTTTCTTAAACAACAAACGCCGTAAAACAATGATGACTCATTATTTTACAGCGTTTGCTATTTAATCACGGTCCTCAGTATCCCGGATTCTGCAACAGCAGCGGTTCATTGCGGTCTATTTCCGTTTGTGGAATAGGCCAGAATTCGTAATTATCCTGGTACTTTGTTTTAATAGTAGGTTGTAATGGATTAGGCACAAATCCATTTAGTTTTTGTGTGGCAATCCCCCATCTTCTCAAGTCGAAATAACGGAGCCCTTCCAGTGCAAATTCCACGCGTCTTTCATGCCGGATACGTGTACGCATATCCGTTTGAGATAATCCCGCAGGAAGATCCGGCATATTGCTCCGGTTCCTGACCAGTTTGATGGCCGCATACACGGTACCATCCGGCCCTGCTGCTTCATTCTGTGCTTCTGCATACATCAGCAGGATATCTGCATAACGCAGCAATACAAAATCGTTGTCGTCTATAGTGCCATAATCAGGATCCACCAGGCTGGGATCTAGCCATTTTTTCACAGCATAGTAACCGGTTGTCCAGCTGTCTTTGCCAGGTGTGGCAACGGACAATGCACCGGTAAAGGGCCATCCCTGTGCTTTGGTATCGCCGGGGAAAAAGAAGGTGAGCCGCATGCGGGGATCCCTGTTTTCATAAGGCTTGCCTTTAACATATACAGCGGAAGAAGCCGTGTCTTTACCATCTGCTGCTTCATATTCATCGATCAGGTCCTGTGTACCCTGTTCGCCCTTCCAGCGTTGCAGGTTTACTGCAATAGCCACATCCTGGTGCAGGATATTCGGGCGCTGGTATCTTACGGAAAACAGGATTTCCTTACTGTTGTTCTGATCCGGTTTATAAAAATTGCCGGCATAGCTGCCATTGAGACCGAATTTATTAGCTGTCATGATCTCCTTTGCCAGTGCTGCTGCTTCGGCATATTTTTTCTGGAACAACAGCACCCTTACCTTATATCCCTGTGCAGTGGCTTTCACGGCATGTCCGTCACGATAAGCAGCATCGGGCAGTGCGGCGATGGCAGCATCCAGGTCTGTCAGCACCAGTTTCAACACATCTTCCCTGCTGGATTTGGCGCGGGAAGAGGTATAATCCACGGTAAACGGATCCTCCGTGATAATAACGGTATTGCCATAGAGCTGTGCCAGCCAGAAGTAGTTAAATGCCCGGAGGAAATAGGCTTCCCCTTTATAAAGGGTGAGCTTATCACCGGTCAGTACTTTTCCAACATTCGCCAGGAATGAATTGGCAGCAGCGATCGCCTGGTAGCTATTTACATAATAGACATTTACAAAATCGCCGGATTGAGGGGTAATACCCGAAATGAGTGCATTGTTCCCTCCGCCGTAATTATATTGTCCGTAAGAATCATCTGTAAAGTTATCCCAGGCAAAAACGGAAAACTGTGAGGTAGCATAACCGCCACCATTTGCATAGAGATAGTTGTATAAGCCAGTGAGTGCCTGATCTGCATCCGCCGGTGTTTTCCAGAACAACGAAGAAGCCAGTTTATCAGGTGGCATTACGTCCAGCACTTTCTTACATCCGCTGAATATCATGACTGCTGCACCCGCAATTAAAAGTAAGTATTGCTGATATTTTTTCATAACTGAATCATTTAACAGGAAGAAATTAAAACTGCACCATGGCGCCGAAAGTGTACGTTTTTGTTTGCGGATAGGTAACATAGCTACCGTCTCCTACGCGTTCCGGATCAAGGCCCGGGAATTTGCTGATGGTAAATACGTTATCTGCCGTAAAGAATATCCGCAGTGATTTGATACCTGCCCTGGCAATTTTGGCAGCAGGCAGATTATATCCCAGCTGCACATTCCTGAGCCTTATAAAGGAAGCATCTTTCAGGTAGTAGGTAGAAGCATAATACTGTACCGGTTGATATCCATCTGCTACATAAATTTTAGGCATAGTGGTGCTGGGATGCTCCGGTGTCCAGCGGTTGCGCCAGTCGGTGGTGGGAACGGATCCTTGTCTGAAAGGTTCTATACCCCATCCGTTTACATAGATTTTCTGTCCTTCAGATGCATATAATTGCGCACTCAGATCAAAGTTTTTCCAGGAAGCGCCGAGGTTCACCGCATATTGGAAGGAAGGATACTTTCCTTTTGTATAGGTACGGTCTTTGTCATCAATCACACCATCGCCATTCACATCTTTTATTTTCAGATCACCCGGTGTAGCTGCCACCGGCTGCTTGGGTGATTTTGCAATTTCATCTGCACTCTGGAAAATGCCATCCCATTGATACATGTAATATTCATCCAGGGCATGTCCTTCTTCCCGGATCGTATGATCATCGATCTGTCTTTTACCAAATTCCTCCAATACGTTTTTATAACGCTGTAAATTGGCGCCTATATACCAGGTGAAATTCTTCCCGATCCGGTCATTGTACTGTACATTTAATTCAAACCCTTTATTTCTCACGGCGCCATTATTCACAGTGGGCGCCGCTAAGCCCAGCCATAGCGGCACCTGGGAAGTGCGCAGGATATCAAAGGTGTATTTATTAAACCAGTCGCCGGTAAACGTAAGTTTGTTATCAAAGGCTGTCAGGTTAATACCCAGATCGAGTACCCGGGTGGTTTCCCAGGTAAGCCCCGGATCTATCAGCTGGCTGCCGTTAAAGCCGGTGCTAACACTGGAGCCAAATACATAAGGTCTGTTGTCCAGTGTAGACTGATAAGGATATGTACCGATGTTCTGATTCCCTAACTGTCCCCAGGAAGCGCGTAATTTAAGATCGTTGATCCAGGAAGCCTGTTTGAGGAATGCTTCTTCCGACATTCTCCATGCGCCGGAAAAGGAATAGAATAAACCCCAGCGAGTATCTGACGGGAGTCTTGATGTACCATCGTATCTAACACTGGCGCCAAACAGGTATTTATCTTTATAATCGTAGTTGGCATTACCATAAAATGAACGAATGGCCCATTGACCGGAGGTCCCATTATTGGCCTGTCCTTCTGAAGGTCCGGCATTCAGTTCTCTCAGCAGGTTAGTGGGAAACTGTGTGCGGCTGGCATTCAGGGTGTCAGCCTTATTCTGTTCCTGTTGAAAACCTGCCAGGGCAGAAAGATTGTGTACCCCAAATTTCTTCTTATAAGTAAACTGGGAATAATATACGGTATAGATATAACCTGAATTACCTACGCTTAGTCCGGGTGTACCATCATCCAGCAACCCGGCAGGACTCATATCACTATAATAATAAGTAGGTACGGTAGGTCTGAAATCATTGTATTTGTAGTTGTCGTAGTTCATACCGGCCCTGTTCTCCCATCTCAGTCCATCTACGATATCCACATCGAGCGACAAATTACCCTGTGCATAGTAATCATTGGTTCTCACCCTCACATCTTCTCCCACGATGGCTACGGGGTTCTTATTGCCTAACTCATTGGAATAGCCTTTTTTGATCCACTTTCCATCGCTGGAAGCGGGATAGAGTGGTGACTGTGCCAGCGCGGAGAGGAACATGTCCCCTGCGCCGTTTTCAGGATATTTTCTGTCGGCATAGCGCATCTGTACATTGGTACCAATAGTCACTCTTTTATTAACCCTGGAGCTGAGGCCAAGATCAAGTGTATATTTTTTGTAGTCGAACCCGATCAATACACCGGGCTGATTGCTGATGCCCAGGCCCAAACTGTAGGTGGTATTATCTTTACCACCGCTCATATTCAGATAATGGTTCTGTGTGTAAGCAGTGCGGAAAATATCATTCAGCCAGTTGTGGTTGGGATATTTCACGCGGTCTGTTGCATTCTTGTACAGGTCTATTTGTTGCTGGGTATAGATCGGAGCTAACCCGGAGTTAGCTCTTGCCTCATTGGAGAGTTGCATATACTCCGCCGAATTGGAAATAATGTCCGGCAGTTTTGCGGCTTTGGAAATACCCAGGTTATAGCCGTAGGTAAGCGAGAAGCCATTCTTGCCTTTTTTTGTTTTAACGACAATCACACCATTAGCGCCGCGGGAACCATAAATGGCGGCGGAAGCCGCATCTTTCAGTACGGAAACTGATTCGATATCATTGGGGTTTAATGCACTCAGACTACCGGGCAGTCCATCAATCACCACCAATGGGTCGTTGCCGGCGCCGCTGAAAGTACTGATCCCCCTGATACGCAGTTGTACGTTTTCATTTCCGGGCTCACCGGAGCCCTGTGTTACCTGTAAACCCGGCAGCTGCCCCTGGAGCAGCGAAGCAGGGTTGGTAGCCACGCGTTTATTCAAATCAGCACCTGAGATGGTGGCCACGGCGCTGGTGAGTTTATGTTTTTCCTGGGTACCGTATCCCACCACTACTACTTCATTCAGGCCGGCTACATCTTCTTTCAGGATAATTGTCAGCGCAGTTTGATCGGTCACGGTGATTTCCTGTTTAAGGAAGCCGATGGCGGATATTACCAGGACGGCATTATCGGGCACCTGCAGCGAGAACAGACCATCTGTGGTGGTTAAGGCGCCTGTGGTAGTGCCTTTTACCTGCACTGTAATATTGGGTAAAGGCTGTCCTTTTTCATCCAGTACTTTACCGGTGATTTTCTTTGTCCGGATCTGGTCAGCAGCATTTTTAAACACTACCATGTTATTATCCATGATAGCGTAGTGCAGTCCTGTTTGATGGGATATTTCATTCAGCACATCCCGAATATCTGCCTTTTCCATGGTCAGACTGAGTTTCGGCAATTTTTCTATGGCAGTATTGCTATAGTAAAACGTATACCCCGATTTTCTTTCGAGATAGTGGAAAACCTTTTCTACATCTGCCTTTACAAAGGAAACGGAAATGGTGTTTTGCGAGTATCCTGATGCGGATGCCTGGAGAAATAACCCCAACAACACGCCGGTGAATTTAAACATTAGTAGCAGTTTTCTTCCATAACATGGCAGCTCAAACGTTGTTTGCTTCGTTGGTATTTTCATAACCTGGAAAGTTCTTATTAAGACTCAATAAATGTGGAATGCTTTAGTGGTCAATGGCTGGAAATATCCGGCATAGTAAACCCGCTAGGGAGGTCGCTCCCCAATAATGATCCTGTTATTCATATTGGTAGGTTTAGTTAATCGTTATTATATCATCCTGGATGGAATATTTGAATGGTTGAATTTCCTGTAAGATGTTTAATAGTTTTTCTATGGGCACATTATCGGCCCGGCCTGAGAATCTTAATGCCGCCAGCTGCGGATCGCGGATGATGATCTTTACACCGTACCAGCGTTCGAGCCTTTGCACAATAGCGGACAATGTTTCATTTTGAAATATCAGTTGATTGTTTATCCAGGCTGTTTCCAGCACCCGGCTGCTGTCTGTGGATGAAATGGGGGATAATGGCTGACGTTCAATAACGATGTTTCCTTGTGTGGTAGCCGTATTCACGGCATTTCCCTTCGTGTCTTTTTCTGCAGACGCCTTTCTCAGCAATACCTTTTCGTTGGGTGCTATCCGGAATACCTGTTGCCCTTCTTTTACCACTACTTCTACCGCTCCGGAGATCACCGCTGTTTCTTCAAAATCTTCCTCTTTATAAGAACGTATATTAAAAGAAGTTCCCAGCACCCGAACATCCATTTTTTCCGCATGTATAATAAAAGGGCGGCTGGCAGCGTGTTTGATATCGAAATAAGCTTCTCCAGTGAGATATACTTCTCTGAAGGCTTTGTCCATTTTTTCCGGATACCGCAAAGTACTGCCGGCGTTGAGCAGAATAGTACTACCATCTGCCATGCGGATCCTCGTTTTCATACCGGCATCTGTTGTTACTATTTTATATCCGGCAAAGGGTGACTGTTTGTAATAATATGTCAGTAACCCGCCGGCACAACCAACAACGACTAATAGCGATACAAGCCATTTGCGGGCCATAAAGCGACGTCTTTCAGCCACCGGCCTGGCAGATGCCTGCGCCCGGCTTTCCTCTTCTATAAAACTGCTTACCCTGTCTACCAGCCTATCCGCATCTTCCTCATCAAAAGCAGACACCTTTCTGAACGAAAGCTGTTCCATCTGGCCGGCCTTCAGCCAGTCGCCAGGATGTTGCAATAACAATTCATCCAGTTCCGCTTTTTCCGCGGCGGAAATTTCTCCGCTCCAGTGCAGGGCCAATAGCTCCGATAACCGTTTGGGCATTTACAGAAAGTATAGTTTTTTGATCAATTCTCTAATAAGACAACTCAAAAAGAGAAAACAATTAAGCGGGGGTAAAAAAATTAGGAGTAGGAATATTTGATGCTGGGTCCCAGTGCCGACCATATTTTCTTCAGGGCAATCGTCATCTGTACATTTACCGTGGCTTTTGAAAGGTCGAGCAGGGCGGCTACCTGCTCATAGGTGAAGCCTTCTTCTTTTACAAGTACGAAAATCTGCCGGCAACGCGGGGGCAAAGACTGAATGGCGGACCGGATATGGTCCAGCTGCTCCTTGCTTATGAGTATGTCTTCCGGACTTTGGACGCCATGGCGGCTTACCTGTACTTCCCAGGCCGCATAGTGGGTGGTTCTGCGGCCATTACTTTTGAGGTAATTAAGAGCGGTATTTTTTATAGCTTTAAAAAGATAGTATTGTAAATTATCAGGTGGGGTAATGTCCACTCTTTGTTGCCATATTTTGATAAACACATCTGCTACCACCTCTTCCGCTTCTGCTTCATTTCCTACGATACTACACGCAAAATACTTTAATGAAGGGCTGAAAGCCTTCATCATCTGTTTAAATGCGGCAAGATCTCCCAGTGCCCAAAAAGAATAATAATCCTGTTCTTTGCTGCTCATGGTCATGAATAGCCTAAAATAAGATTTCTTTTAATAGGAGATGAACACCGGATTACCCATTTTTAATACTAAATTACCCGTAAATAAAGTGCCCTATGTCTACCGACAGCGTAAAGCTCACCTTAAGGCAACCTTCAACGTCTTCTCCTCCAGGTGCACCTATTGAATAGCTGCGATCTCTTCTTCAAAATCCATATTTACAGCTCCCGGTTTATCATCTTCCAGAATTTTCTGTGCAGCAATTTTACAAACCGGCTGCAGGGCGGAAAAATGATCCTTGTTCTTCACTTCATAAAAATGGGTATACTTATTTTGTCCTGCTGCTGCCTTCTTTTTCATGGCGCGTAACTCCTCAATATTACCCTGTCCATCTCCTTCAAAAACATATACCGGCGTTTGTAATGAGGAAAGCCAGGAAGCCGGTGACCTGAGGAGTGACTCTTTGCTATCCTGCGTGTTAAAGGTACAGGACTCCGGTCCATAGCTATCATAGGATTGTACCGGTCCAAAGCTGAATACCGCTCTGAACCTTTTACTACATTCCGCTGCGAGCAATACCTTTGTGCCACCAGTACTATGGCCACCCAGGTAAATACGATTAGAGTCTATCCCGGGCTGTTTAGCGAGAAAATCAGCGGCGGCCAGTATATCATCAATTTCACCAAAACCCGACTCATCATACCCCGGATTCCGATTACCACCTCTCTGAGCCGGATACATCATCACAATACCCGCTTTCCTGAATGCACCGGCCGTCTGATCATTTTCCGGATCAGCCTCCTCCCAGACCCCACCAATATCATTTCCAAAGCCCCCGCTGATCCAGATAATGGCCGGATGTAATTTCCCGCTGTCCGGTATTTTACCAAGATAGGCTTCCATGTTGCCAATATCAGACGGATAGGCCACAATGGAAAACAGCTCCTTCGGTGGTTGGGGTACCGGCACATCCATTTTATTGTGCTGCGTCAATTTGGTAACAAATCCTTTCCGGGAATCCGCAAAAGCAGGCAATGCTTCCTGGGCTGCCTCCGTGGTTTTACCACCGTTATTGTTATTACAGGAAAGAAAACCGGCTGATAAAAACAGTAGCAGTAAAGGCTGGTAAACTTTTTTCATGGGTTATTATTATGGTGAAAAAATCCCGCTCAAGATAGTTCATCATTCCGGTAATAATTGCGGACCTGCTTTTACGCCTATCCCACTCCACAATAATAGCTTTGATTAATACTTTTTTTTGAATACATTTATCGGTTCCTAAATCGGTTTAGCAATCACATACAGTGTGTGTAAGACACTCAATAAGGTACTTATATATTTGAGATAGCCACAAAACTATTTACCAAACATGAACAAGCAAGTTATCAAGGGATTCCACATTTTATGGTTATTGCTGTTTGCGGCAACAGCTAACAGCCAGACCAAAACGGCTTATACGAAGTATGTAAATACTTTTATTGGCACCGCACCACTGACAGATCCAAAAATTTTAGGGTATGAATTACCACAGGGCTGGAGATCATGGGCAGGACTTACTTTTCCCGGCAGCTCCCTTCCCAATGCTATGGTACAGCTAAGCCCCATAACAGCCTATGGATCCGGCGCAGGATACCAATATGAGGATAACTTCATTTTTGGCTTTACACATACCAACAAAGGGCACTGGAATCTTTGTAATATTCCTATCCTGCCAGTTTCAAATCCGGGTGAAAAATTTGGTTCACACTTCTCCCATAAAAAAGAAAGTTCTGCACCCGGATTTTACCAGGTGTACCTGGATGATTACAATGTGAATGTAAATCTTACTTCTACCTTAAGATGCGGTTATCACCAATATGAATATAAAAATAATAGTGACCGGCAAATTCTTTTTGACCTGGCCAAAGCCAACAACAGGGTCAACGGCTGGGATATTGAAAAAGCGGGTAACAATGCTGTACAGGGCTATCAGCAGGCGGGAGAAAGAATTTATTTTTATGCACTCCTGAACACGGGCATTGCAAAATTAGAACTGAAAAACAAAGGTAACAACGATGGTTATGCCGTGGTGCATTTAGTGGATGGCAGTACCGGGCCTGTAGAGGTGAAAATAGGCATATCATTCGTAAGCATGGCCAATGCAAAGGAAAACCTGGAGAAAGAAATCGGTCGCAAATCTTTTGCCGACATCCGCAACGAAGCCACTAAAAAATGGGAGGCGCTGTTGTCATCCATACAGGTAAAAGGTGGCACAGAGAAACAAAAAGTAATGCTCTATTCCTGTTTGTACCGGTCATTCCTATGGCCCGCATTACGCAGCGATGCAAACGGCGCATTTACCGATGCCAAACATAATGTAGTGAAAGCTGATTTCAACTATTACACAGAGCCTTCGCTGTGGGATACCTACCGGAATAAAGATGTGCTATTGGGCCTGATCACCCCGCAGGTAACATTGGATGTGATTAAGTCCATGAAAGATGTGGGAGATAAAAGAGGATTCATCCCTACTTTTTTCCATGGTGATCACGGCGCCTCCTCTATTGCAGGTGCTTACCTGAGAGGCATTGATAATTTTGATATCAAAGGTACTTATGAAATACTGCTGAAGAACGCCAATGTAGAAGCCGGTGCCAGACCATTTATCAGGGAGTATATTGAAAAAGGGTTTATTTCAGATCCGGATGTAACGAATCCTCACGTAGAAACAAAAGGGAAAGCGGGTGTGTCCAAAACACTGGAGTACGCCTATGATGACTACTCTGTTGCCCAGATTGCCAAAAAGCTGGGAGATACCGCCAACTACAGGATGCTTATGGCCAGGTCCAAAAACTACAAAAATGTATTTGATTCATCTACCCGGTTTATGCGGGGCAGGCTGGAAAATGGTTCCTGGATTACCCCCTTTAATCCGCAATACCCTTATTACGAATACATGTATAGAGAAGCCAACGCCTGGCAGGTATCTTTCTTTGCGCCACACGACATGCCCGGTTTAGTGGCCTTATATGGTGGTGCAAAAGTATTTGAATCCAAACTGGATTCCCTGTTCACCGTTCCCTGGAATTCCCGATATATTGCCCGGAATGTGGAAACAATGATAGGTCAGTATTGCCATGGTAATCAGCCGGATCATGAAGCGCCTTTTGCATATTATTTCGTTGGGAAACCTGAAAAGTCCCAGCATATCCTGGATACCATCTTAAATACTTTATACGGTATCGGCGATGATGGTATTGCGCTCTGCGGCATGGATGATGCAGGTGAAATGTCTTCCTGGTATGTATTTAGTGCATTAGGATTGTATCCGTTCTCCGCTACTGATCCGGAATATATTGTCACGGTGCCGCTTTTTGATGAAGTGAAATGGAAAACAGCGGGTGGTAAATTGCTCACGATATCGAAACCGGGGAAAGGTAGAAATTTAACAGGGATCAAAGTAAACGGGCAACAACTTAACGGGTATTTTGTGCCGAATGATTTGTTCAGGAATGGAGGTAAAGTAGAAATCAGTACGAGGTAAAGCAATATATAACAGCACTCACCAGTGTTACACCGGTGAGTGCTGTACCGTAAATATCTTTTAAAAGGCTATCTACCTTTAATAAGACGTACGAGCCAGATAAGAATCACGGATCCTATCAATGCTACGATCAGGGAGCCAATGAATCCATTTCCCACATGGATGCCCAGTTTGCCAAACACCCAGCCTCCCAGCCAACCGCCAACAACCCCCACAAGGATGTCTACAATCACACCAAACCCTTCACCACGCATTAATTTACCGGCAAGCCATCCTGCAATGCCACCGATTAGTAAAGTCCATAACATAAAGAAAGATTTTTGAGATTAGATGAATGTAACAATAAATTTACATATTCACCATTCTTTCTGAGGGGATGCCGTGTTATTACCTATATTTTTACATCTTAATAAGACCGGGTAAGTATGTTTGGCAACACTACATTACCAGCACTGGACTATCCGTTTTATTCCCCCTGGACTACTCAGCTCTTACGGCTTAATTGTAATTTTGTGCGGAAAAAATAAATTATCGATGATAAATTTCTCCATACAACCTATTTTAGAAAATGATACCGCCCTGATGTTACCCTTAACAGCAGCCGACTTTGACGCGCTGTATGCTGTAGCTGCTGACGAAGCAATATGGCAACAACATCCCAATAAAGACCGCTGGAAAAGAGAAGTCTTCCTCACTTATTTTGATGGCGCCATACTCAGCAAAGGTGCATTTAAAATCATAGATAAAAAATCAGGAGAAATAGCAGGCAGCACCCGTTTCTACGACTATAATGAGCAGGAGAAAAGTATACTGATCGGCTATACTTTTTATGGTACCAGATTTTGGGGAACAGGTATCAACAGCATCGTCAAAAAGCTGATGCTGGACTACATCTTCCAATATGTAGATAAAGTGCATTTCCACATTGGCGCTGAAAACATCCGTTCCCAGATCGCTATTGGCAGATTGGGCGCCAACAAAATAGCTACCGAAAACATTGCCTATTACGGAGAAGCTTCCAAATTGAATTTTGTATATGAAATCAGGAAAGATGCCTACCCGCTATTATTAAGCTGATGACAAAAAAATCCTGCAGTAGCACATTAAAATTCCATTAAATTAACGACCACACAAATGTGGCTGAAACAAAAGCCGTAATATTGCCTGAACGATACTTACTATTTACAACAAAATCTGAGAGACTAAACCATCATCTTTAAGTAAACTTTTGTAACCCACAGTAGACCCAAATCACTGTACAGGATTGGATTTCACCAACAGAAAAAAGATGGATTCATTTAGCGGGCATATATGCCTATCGGCTTTCTTTATTGCTTACTGAGCATTTCCTTTCATTAATTTTTCCTGACACCGGCTATCCATATAGCTGTGCGTATATCTCTTTTTTTCATGCAGGCACGATCATATTCTAAAAACCCAAAATCTCAATCAATGAAAAATCAAGCAGCATTATTTTTCATCTGCCTTCTGGCAGCATCCTTCGTCATTTCATGTCAAAAGGATAATAAACAAAGTGGTAGTGAAAAACCCAATGTTCCTGACGCTGTTTTAGCACAAATAAAAGCGAAAGGATTCAGTACCAGAAATGTACATGCAGTAAACGATGGCTACCTTGTAGAAGGAGATATTTTCCTGAGTACAAAGGACCTTTCAAAGAAAGATGTTACCCGTAAGGTAAGAGTAGCCAAAACGGAACAATACAACACAGATAACACGGTATATGGCTTACCACGTGTTATCAAGGTAAAGGTTAGTAACCTGGGCACCGCGTTTGTGCAGGGAACCGACCTGGCGATTCAACGTTACAATGCGCTGAATCTCCGGATACAATTTCAGCGCATCACCAGCGGCACAGCTGATATTACTATTAAAGGCTTTTACGAAGGCCCCAGCGGTGGTTATATCACGTTAGGTTCGTCTGGTTTCCCTACTGATAACGGAGATCCGTACAACCTTGTGCAAATGAATACACACCCTGATGCATATGGTAGCAATCCTAATGTACAATATGTAGGGTCCGTTATTCAACATGAAATAGGACATTGCATTGGTATGCGTCATACCGACTACATGGACCGCTCCTACAGTTGTGGTGGTGATCCGATAGATGAAGGTGACGGCGGCGTTGGCGCCGTTTATATTCCGGGAACACCAAGTTCACCCGATGCAGATTCATGGATGCTTGCCTGTTCCAATGGTGGCAACCGTACGTTTAATAGCAATGATATCATTGCGTTGAACTACCTCTATCAATAACCCACACAGAGAGATGCATTGAAAAAATATTATCAACGTAAAGGTTACACTTCTCAGATCGTGCTGGTGTAACCTTTTTCTATTTCCGTGTAAAAAGGATTTATTATAAAGCTATATTCCTCACACCTGTGTTTTCACTGCAGCAATATAGCACTATAGAACAATTCCGCCTATAACGTAAAAGCGCCATTTTGGATGTTGTAACAATTTAAAATTCATGCCGCTCAAAATATATTTATGCACAAATTGCAAGACTAATGCAGTGATCATCAATATATCATTGTTAAAAACTTTATAAAGAAATGAAGACAATTTTTTCTTCCAACAAAAAATTTTACATTTAGAAATCGAAATACTATCCAGGTAGTAACATATCTCGTTAACACGGAACATGCAGTTGATTTTTGTTATGCCCGGCACGCCACCAAGCGCAGGATCAACTAATTATTGAAAACTTTTACTGTAAAAATCACAACGAAATGAAGCCCAGACCTGATAATCATTAATATTGTGGTGTTCTATTTATCTATTTGCTTTCCATCCAACACTTAGTTAGCTAAGTAAGCTGGATTACAATCTTTTTTGCATTTATTGTTTAACTCATTTAATTTTTAAATTAGGTAGAAATGCCTGTGCATCATAAAAAGAGGTGAAATGCATTTATAGTATATTTTCCCTGTTCTCTAATCGGGAACATTGCCAATAAACTCAGCAATAAACCGTTTACTGACAAACAAAAAACAATTACTTCCGCCGGGATTGTTTTTGTACCTGAACATAACTTTGAATGATATTCCTGTTGCTGAAAAGTGATGGTTATAACCTGTTTTAAACAGTTAAGTAGTTGTTTTATCAAAGGCGATTCAACACTCAAAATGACCTTGTTTTCCATTTAATCAGTGACAACTTCCCAAACAGATGTCAACAATGATAAGAGATATGAATTCCTCTTTGTATGAATGCCAGCAATAACAAAAAACATCGTTCTTAAACTTAATTCAGACTTAACTTTTTATCACTTTTTAGAATTCCGATTTACACTATTATAGTCACTTGTGTCAAATTTTTAGATATGTTTTCCCTTCCTGCTAACCAAAGAGCCATCTGGTTTGAACAGAAACTGTTTTTGCAATCCGCCATATACAATGTATGTGTGTATACGCACATACACGGAAGTATAGATGTTAGTTTATTCGAAAAATCCATCTATATACTAATTGCGCAAAATGATGTACTCCGCTCCGGATTTGAAGAGATAGACGGCATACCCCGGCTTTTGATAAAACCAACTGTTCCTGCTGATGCCTCCATCTTTTCTTTCCTGGATTTTTCAAACGATGAAAATAGCCAGAAAGCCTGCCAGGAATGGATGAACAGGCAATCTGTTTCGCCTTTGCCATTCACTGAAAACAAGCTGTATACCTTTGCATTGCTAAAACAATCAGCTACTTCCTATTGCTGGTATATTAAAATGCACCATACAATTGTGGATGGCTGGAGCATTCCGCTGATGGTCAGTAAACTCTCAGCCATATATGAATCGCTGTCAGAAGGTACACCTGTTTCTTCTGATACCACGTTTTCCTATCTCGACTATGTACGGGCAGATCAGGCGTATACACACTCATCCACATTCACACAGGACAAAACATATTGGGAACAGCGGTTTTCAACAGTACCTCCCCAACTCTCTGCAGGCATCCGGGACACCAAAAAAGAGGAGTTCCTGATCAGCAGCATCCGGAAATCAGTGTCGATAGACAAACAGTTTTACGAAAGCATACGTTTGCTGGCCTCCCGGAATAATGTTACCACCTTCCATGTTTTCCTGGGCATATTTTACACCTATTTCTCACGAATCAGCCGCAACAATGATCTCGTTATCGGTGTACCCGTACGGAACAGGGACAATGCCGCATTCCTGGAAACCCTCGGCCTGTTTGTAGGCGTGCTGCCTTTCCGGATGAGTTATGCCTCCTCCCTTACCTTTGAGCAGCTACTGCCTCAAATCCGGGATGCTTTCCGGCAGGACATGGTACATCAGCAATTCCCGATTGACGAAATCATCAGGATAGCAAAGTCCAAACAACCGGATTTGCATTCACTTTTTGACATTACCATCTCTTTCGAAAAAGTAAACTACAATACCCGGTTTAATAACTTCGAAACAGCAACCGCCGTTGTATCACATCATGCGGAAAAATCGCCACTAGCCATATTTATACGGGAATCACAGACAGAAGATGTCACCGTAAATTTTGATTTTAATATTGGCCACTGGGATGAATATTATACAGATGAGTTCCTCGGGCAATTCCAATCGCTGTTGGCCACCCTGATCCAGTCACCCACGCAAACTATTGACCAGGTGCCGGTGATAACATCCACAGCAAAAGCTGCGTTGCTTAATCAGCCATGCGGAGTCGCAACATACCCGGGAACAATGGTGACGCAATTCGAAAAAACAGCTGCCTCATACCCGGAAAATATGGCCGTTGTATTTGAAACACAACAGCTCACTTATGCCAGTCTGAACACACAAGCCAATACGTTGGCACATTATCTCCGGAATACTTATAAAGTAAAGCCCAACGAAATCGTCGCCTTCCTCATCCCCAAATCAGCGAATGCGATTATTGCCATCCTGGGCATTCTTAAATCAGGGGCCGCCTATCTCCCTATCGATCCTGCTTATCCGGAAGAACGAATAAAATTTATGCTGGAAAATTCCGGCACCAAATTATTGCTGACTGAAAGCAATATTGAAGCACCCACATTCGATGGCGATCTTCTTTACATCGACAAACCAGTGTATTCCGGAGAAAGCCCGCTTAATCCGCTCCCGGTAAATACGCCCGATGATACCAGCTACATTATATACACCAGTGGCTCTACCGGTCAGCCAAAGGGTACGGTGATAAAACATGCAGGAGCATTGAATACGGTGATGGAATATTTAAAGGAGATTAATATCAAGTCTGCTGAAAATTTCCTGTTGTTTGCTTCTTTGTCTTTTGATGGCTCCGTGCTGGAAATGTTCATGCCGTTATATGCCGGCGCCACCATATACCCTGCATCAAAAGATGTCATTGCTGATTTCGATCGCTTCTCCAATTTCCTGAGTGAAAACGAAATTGCAGCGCTGATAATACCTCCTTCCTACCTGCGTAATCTTAATAAGGCATCATTAGCTAAAGTAAGGGTGCTTATCAGCGCCGGCGAACCTGCCATACCACGGCTGGAATTAAACCTCCGGGACGAACAGGAATACGTCAATGCCTATGGTCCCACAGAGTGCAGTATATGCACGACTATTTTCAAGGAAACAAAAAATATCAGCAGGAATGTACCTGTCGGAAAGCCTATCAGCAACATGCAGGTGTATATCCTGGATGAGCAACAACAACTGATGCCTGCCGGCGTTCCGGGTGAAATTTATATTGCCGGAACAGGCCTGGCAAAAGGCTATTTAAATAATGCGGCATTAACAGCCACTAAATTTATCCCCTCTCCTTTTGAAAAGGATACACTACTATATCGCAGCGGAGACATCGGACGCTGGCTGTCTGACGGCAATATCGAATACCTGGGAAGAGCAGACGACCAGGTGAAAATAAGAGGCCATCGCATAGAACCCGGTGAAATTGAAATAGCGCTCACCCTTCATACAGCGATACAAAATGTGGCAGTGGTGATAAAAGAATTGAGCCGGAATGAAAAAGCATTGTATGCCTTCGTAGTCACCAAAGATAACACGACAACAGACACACTGTACAGGTTTCTCAGGAAAACCCTGCCGCACTTCATGATACCGGACAGGATGTTCATCGTGAAAAATATTCCGCTCACCATCAATGGAAAAGTGGATAAAAGAGCCCTGCTGGATACCGTGATAACGGAATCGGACAAGGTATATGTAGCTCCAAAAACAGCGCATGAAAAATTAGTCGCCAGCATATGGCAGGATTTACTGGGCATACCACATCTGAGCATTACCGACAACTTTTTCCAGTTAGGCGGGCATAGCCTGAAAGTAGGGCAGTTTATTAACATCGTATATAAACATACCAGTATCCGGCTGGTGTTCAGTGAGGTATTCCGTGCTGCCATATTAAGAGATGTAGCCACACTCCTGGACAACAAACAGTCTGTTACCACGCGGGAACT
Organism: Chitinophaga sp. RAB17; assembly: GCF_052114225.1. Lineage (NCBI taxonomy): Bacteria > Pseudomonadati > Bacteroidota > Chitinophagia > Chitinophagales > Chitinophagaceae > Chitinophaga > Chitinophaga sp. RAB17. The sequence continues at coordinate 85,913 of NZ_JBFREI010000021.1, forward strand.
GGTAAAGATCCCGGAAAGAGATTACTACCCACAATCTTCTTCTCAAAAACGCTTGTACCTGTTGCAACAGCTCGAAGGAGCAGGAAACAGCTATAATATGCCAAGCGCCTACCAGGTGCAGGGAAGGATTGATATTGAACGCCTGGAAAAATGCTTTACGGATTTGATAGCACGGCACGAAGCGCTGAGAACAGCTTTTGAAATGAGGGATGGCATGCCCGTGCAAATCATACAAGCTGCTACCCCTTTCCGAGTTGGTTATACAAAAGCAGCGGCAACAGCACAAGCACAGCTGATACAATCATTCATCCGTCCGTTTGATCTGTCGGCGCCCCCATTACTGAGAGCCCATGTATATGATTTCGGCGATGCGAAACAACTGCTCGTCTTCGATATGCATCATATCATCTCTGATGGTATTTCTGATGCGGTATTTATGGAAGAACTGGAGCTGCTTTATAACGGGGAAAGCCTCGAGCCTCTAACCATTCAGTATAAAGATTTTTCCGTATGGCAAAATAATATGCTCGCTTCGGAGAGCATGCAGGAGGAGCAAAACTATTGGCTGCAGCAGTTTTCACAGGAACCGCCTGTGCTCTCTTTACAAACTGACTACCCAAGACCGGCAACAAAATCCTTTAACGGGAACAGAATAACACTTGCATTACCGGAAAACATCTCCCGGCAACTACATACGCGCAGCATACAACTGAGTTGTACCATCAACCAGTTACTACTGGCAGCTTTCAAGGTATTGCTATATAAATATTCCGGGAATGAAGATATCGTAGTCGGTACACCGGTAGCCGGCCGTACCAGGACAGAACTGGACAATGTATTGGGCGTATTTATCAATACCCTGGCACTGAGATCCTATCCTTCCGGCCAAAAGACGTTCAAAGCTTTCCTCGCCGAAGTAAAGCAAACCAGTATAGACGCCTTAAAAAACCAGGAGTATCCTTTTGAGCTCCTGATAGAACAGCTGGAGTTCAAAAGAGATGTGAGCCGCAATCCCCTGTTCGATGTCATGTTTGCTTTCCGGTATGATGAAGGTGAAGAGCTACAGCTGGCAGACGCCATCCTCAGTCCCGTGGAAGATATTTGCGGCACCAGTAAATTTGACCTGCTGATGGAAGGCGTTAAAACCGGATCCAATATTGAATTGGATCTTGAATACAGTACCGATCTTTTCAATGAGGCTACAGCTCAAGCCCTCCTGCAGCATTATGTAAATCTGTTACAGCAGATCGGCGCATCGCCCGACAAAAAACTGGCAGATATCAACATCCTCACAATAGAGGAAAAACGACGCCTGCTGACGGGAAACAACAATATGTCTGCCCGCTATCCAACAGATAAATGTTTGCATCAGCTATTTGAAGAACAGGCTAACAAATTTCCGGATGCACCTGCATTGGTATGGAACAACCATCAAATGACCTATGCAGCACTGAATACAAAAGCCAACCAGGTAGCTGCGGCTATCAGGACACAGCTGCCAACAGCTAAAAATCCTATTATCGCGGTACTGCTGGACAGAAGCCCCGACATGATCGCCGCCCTGCTGGGAATATTAAAGGCAGGTGGCGCTTATCTTCCTATGGACCCCGATTATCCGGCAGACCGTATCAGCTATATGCTGGAAGATAGCGGCGCCCCGTTATTCATCACACAGGCGACCATTGATCCTGCATTCAACTACGCCGGCACTGTTATTTTCATGGATCAACTGGAAGAAGAAACCGACTTCATACCTGTTGACGTACAGCCGCAGGACCTTGCCTATATCATTTACACTTCCGGATCCACCGGTCAGCCTAAAGGCGTAATGATTGAACACCGGAATGTGGTCAGACTTTTATTCAACGATAAAAACCTGTTCGACTTCTCTGAAAAAGATACCTGGACACTTTTCCATTCCTATTGTTTCGATTTCTCTGTATGGGAAATGTATGGCGCTTTGCTCTATGGCGGCAAGCTGGTCATTGTTCCTAAAATCATTGCACAAAATGCCAACGACTTCTTACAGCTATTACAACAACAACAGGTAACCGTACTCAATCAAACACCTGGCGCTTTCTATCACCTGCTGGCTGCAGCAATGGAGCAACCAGCAGCGGATCTGAGCCTACGCTATGTGATATTCGGAGGCGAAGCACTCAAGCCCGGAAAGCTCAAAGGATGGCCCGAAAAATACCCTGACTGCAAGCTGATTAACATGTATGGCATCACCGAAACAACGGTGCATGTTACGTATAAAGAGATTACACAAAAAGAAATCCATCTCAATACCAGCAATATCGGGAAACCTATCCCCACCCTTTCCTTATTGGTATTGGATAAGGATCAACAGCTGGTCGCCCAGGGAGTGGCAGGAGAATTATGTGTGGGTGGCGCAGGACTCGCCCGGGGTTATCTCAACAGAGAAGCACTCACAGCCGAACGATTTATTGATCACCCATATATTGGGGGAGAAAAATTATACCGCACCGGTGACCTGGCTAAAATGCTGCCAGGTGGCGATTTTGAATACCTCGGCAGAATAGATCACCAGGTAAAAATAAGGGGCTTCCGCATAGAGCTGGGAGAAATAGAAAACAAACTGTTGTTACACGATGCCGTAAAAGACACGCTGGTAATAGACAGGGAAGATCCTGCCGGCGATAAATATTTATGCGCCTATGTGATCAGTGAGGAAGAGATAACAACAGCGGATCTGAGAAAGCATCTGGCGGCTTTCCTTCCAGACTATATGGTTCCCGCCTTCTTTATGGTGATGACCCATTTCCCGCTGACCGGCAACGGAAAAATAGACAGAAAGCAATTACCTGTTCCTGAAGAAACAGACCTTTCTTCTGCCGGTTACGAAGCACCGGTAACGCCTACAGAAATACAACTGGCAGCGTTGTGGACGAAACTATTGAACGTTCCAAGAGTAGGCTTGCATGATCATTTCTTTGAACTCGGTGGCCACTCGCTGAAAGCGGTGAATGCAGTAGCCGGAATTTTCAAAACATTCCAGGTAAGCCTGCCATTAAACCTGTTCTTTAAAAACCCTACTGTAAAAGAACAGGCTGCCTATATCGACACCCATCAAAAAGAGCAGGTAGAACAGATTCAACCCGCCCCGGTTCAACCGTTTTATGCCCAGTCCTCTTCCCAAAAACGCTTATACCTGCTGCACCAGATCGAAGGTTCAGAAAACAGTTATAACATACCAAGCGCATTCAGGGTAAAAGGAAGAATCGATATCCAACGCCTGGAAAAATGTTTTACGGATTTGATCGCACGACATGAAGCGCTGAGAACAGCCTTTGAAATGAGGGATGGCATGCCCGTGCAAATCATACAGGCGGCGATGCCTTTCCACATTGGTTATACAAAAGCAGCAGTAACAACACAAACGCAGCTGATACAATCATTCATCCGCCCATTTGACCTCTCAGCGCCACCATTGCTGAGAGCCCATGTATATGATTTCAGCGATGCAGAACAACTGTTCCTCTTCGATATGCATCACATCATCTCTGATGGTATTTCTGCTGCCGTATTTATGGAAGAACTGATGCAGCTTTATAACGGCGGAAGTCTTGAGCCTTTAACCATTCAGTACAAAGACTTTGCGGTATGGCAAAATAATATCCTTGCTTCCGACAGCATCCAGGACCAGCAAAAATATTGGCTACAACAGTTTTCAGAGGAAGCACCCGTGCTCTCTTTACAAACTGATTACCCTAGACCCGCACTCAAATCCTTTAATGGGAAAAGAATACAGTTTGCATTGCCGGAACACCTCTCCCGACAATTGCATACACGCAGCACACAACTGGATTGTACCATCAACCAGTTATTACTGGCGGCTTTCAAGGTATTACTATATAAGTATTCCGGAAATGAAGATATTGTAGTCGGTACACCGGTAGCCGGCCGTACCAGGGCCGAACTGGATAAAGTATTGGGCGTATTTATCAATACCCTGGTGCTGAGATCTTATCCTTCCGGCCAAAAGACGTTCAAAGCTTTCCTCGCCGAAGTAAAACAAACCAGTGTAGACGCCTTAAAAAATCAGGAGTATCCTTTTGAATTCCTGATAGAACAACTGGAACTGAAAAGAGATATGAGCCGCAATCCGCTGTTCGATATCATGTTTGCTTTCCGGCATGAGGAAGAAGAACAGTTGCAGCTGGCAGACGCCATCCTCAGCCCCGTAGAAGATATTTACGACACCAGCAAGTTTGACCTGCTGATGGAAGGTGTTAAAACCGGGCCACATATTGGATTAAGTCTTGAATACAGTACCGATCTTTTCCATGAGGCAACTGTTCACGCGCTCCTGCAACACTATGTAAATCTGCTACAGCAGATCACCGCATCACCCGACAAAAAACTGGCGGACATCAACATCCTTACCGCCGTGGAAGAACAGAGGTTGCTGACGGGCAATGACAATACATTCGCCCACTATCCAACAGATAAATGTTTGCATCAGCTATTTGAAGAACAGGCTAACAAATTTCCGGATGCACCTGCATTGGTATGGAACAACCATCAAATGACCTATGCAGCACTAAATACAAAAGTCAACCAGGTAGCTGCTGCTATCAGGACACAGCTGCCAACAGCTAAAAATCCTATTATCGCAGTACTGCTGGACAGAAGCCCCGACATGATCGCCGCCCTGCTGGGGATATTAAAGGCAGGTGGCGCTTATCTTCCTATGGATCCCGATTATCCGGCAGACCGTATCAGCTATATGCTGGAAGATAGCGGCGCCCCGTTATTCATCACACAGGCGACCATTGATCCTGCATTCAACTACGCCGGCACTGTTATTTTCATGGATCAACTGGAAGA
>NZ_JBFREI010000022.1:0-88629 GCF_052114225.1 Chitinophaga sp. RAB17
ACTGTCCACGCGCACTGTCCACGCGCCGTAAGCACCAAATTCAGTAGGCTTGTTGGCCGCCATGGTAAAGATGGAGTCATTACAATGTATCTGGTTCACATTTGCTTTCGCAACTGCCGGTACATCGTAATTGGTCAGTAACACGGTATCGGTAGTAGCGGCGCAGGTACCGTTGGAGATAGTCCATACCAGGGTAGCGGTATGGCCAGCGAGTACTTTAACTTTTGTAGTATTTAAAGTGGTGTCGGTAATGGTTGCCCATGTTGGTTTACCTACTACTGTCCAGGTGCCATTAGCTCCATATTCGGTTGGCTTGTTAGCGGCCATAGTGAAGATAGAGTCGTTACAATGTAACTGATCCACGTTTGCTTTCGCAACAGCAGGTACATCGTAGTTGGTGAGCAGCACGGTGTCGGTAGTAGCGGCGCAGGTACCGTTGGCAATAGTCCATACCAGGGTAGCGGTATGGCCAGCGAGTACTTTAACTTTTGTATTGTTTAAAGTGGTATCGGTAATAGTTGCCCATGTTGGTTTACCTACCACAGTCCACGCACCATATGCTCCATATTCAGTAGGCTTGTTAGCGGCCATGGTGAAGATAGAGTCATTACAATGTAACTGATCCACATTTGCCTTCGCAACAGCAGGAACATCATAGTTGGTGAGCAGCACGGTATCCGTAGTAGCGGCGCAGGTACCGTTAGTGATGGTCCATACTAATGTAGCAGTATGTCCAGCCAATACTTTAACCTTGGTGGTATTTAAAGTAGTATCGGTAATAGTTGCCCATGTTGGTTTACCCACCACGGTCCATGCACCATACGCGCCATATTCAGTAGGCTTGTTAGCCGCCATGGTGAAGATGGAGTCGTTACAATGTTTCTGATCTGTACCGGCAGTTGCTGCTACTGGTTTTTTGAAGTTGGTGATAAACATGGTATCCGTTGTTGTTAAACAAGGACCATTTGCAATTGTCCAAAACAAAGTAGCGGTATCACCAATATTTACTTTTACAGTAGCATTGGGTAGGGTAGGGTTAGTGATAATTGCATTGGAATTCCAGGTAGTCCACAAGCCGTTAACACCAGGAACTCCTGTTGTGTTACCATTTAACAGGAAGTCAGTAGTACGTTCACATGCACGTTGATCCACATTTGCATTTGCTTTATTCGGTTGAGCAAATACTTTTACTGTCACGGAAGCACAGGTAGTACTGGCACAAGGGCCGGTGCTTGGTGCCATCACAAAGTAAGTAGTGGTAGCGGTAACATTATTAAAGGTAACAACAGAGCTGTCTGCATTGGAAGAAGCAGGATAAACACGTTTGCTGCCCGGATCGCCAGGGCAAGCACCGGTATACCATTTCCAGGTGGCTGCTTTGCCAGTAGAGTCTTTTCCGAGCGAACCTCCAACAACGGTTAGTGTAGTACTACCGCTTACGCATATACTATCTACAGATGCAGTTACACTTGCAGGAGCTTTAGACGGTTCTTCTACAGATAATGAGAAGTAGACTGTTGTATTACATCCATTCAATGAATCTTCTCTCGCAGAAAGTACAAAATCATAATTGCCGGCAGGTGTTCCTGCAGGCAGTGGTACGGTAAAGGAACCAGCCGGAGTTGCAGCGGGCCATGCACCTGTGATTTTTGTGAAGTTCGGCATCTTTCTGGAAGCCAATGCAGCCGGGTTCACATCCAGTATATAGTTCAGGATAGTTCCTGTTTGACTATTATAGGATACAGTAAATGTGGTAACGGTGTTACATACTGGCGCGGCAGTTACTTTAACGGTAGGAGGGTTCTTAACCGTCAACTTGATGATACTGGAACTAGCACCAGCACATACACCGTTGGAAATACTCCAGACGAGTTGCACTGTCTTAGGACGGGTAGCACCAAGAATAGTAGCGATCGCATTGTATGCTGTGTCGTAATTCAACGAAACATCCGCAGCGGTTGTACCTGCACCTAATGTCCATTTACCTTTTTCGCCAACGCCTGGTTTGGTGGCATTCAACTGGAAAGTAGTGATACCACATTGTACTGAATCTCTACCTGCATTACTTGGTGTAAGTGGTTTGGTATTGATCAGCGTAACTCTGTTGGTATCAGTACAGGCAGCCAGCGCTTTATTGGTAATCACCCAGAAGAGATGAACGGTATCTCCGGGTTGTACACCTGTAACGGTGGTTTGTGGGTTAGTGGTATTGGTGATCACCTCCAGTTTATGAGGGCCATCAAACATCCAGGTACCCTGTTGATCTACCGGTGGTGTGCTTCTCTTAATAGTGAAGTCCGGTATATTACATTGTCTGTAGATGGTATCCACATCTGCGTTCGGTACAGATCTGACATTGACAGACACCGTATCGTAGGCGTTACAGGTATGATTATTCAGTGCAATCGTATATTGCTGCGTACCTACAGCTGGAGGTGTATGGTTTAACGATACATCACTCAGGTTACCGATATTGGTACCATTATATTGCCATCTCCAGGAGATACTATCTGCCGGAGCACCTGCGTGGGTTTGAGTGAGATTGATTGTTTTACCCAAACAGATATCGGTTGGTGTAGCCGTCATATCAATGGTCGGCTTCAGATCCACGATCACATTGGCATAACCGGTGTCTCTACATTGTCTTGGTGATTTTGTGACACTATTCCACCCATAGTCAGCAATACCGATAGCAGCAAAGGTGGTATTGACCAATGGATAAGCGGTCATCTTAGGGCCCTTGATAATGGGCAATGTTTGCCATTCATAGGTACTGTATCCGCCGTTGGCCGTTAATATTACTGAGTCGCCTATACATATCCTACCCGAGGAGATAGTTACTTTCGGTTTAGGGAGTACAGAAATTTTTGTGTACAAAGATGGAGAAGCACAGTTGCTGGGGTTATCCTTTTCCAGGATGTTTACCCGGAAATAATAATCCACAATCTGATTGGGATCTCCTTTCAGTGTTCCTACCGGAAAAGTAAGTACATCTGTGTTAATGCCTGTAACGCCGGCTGGAAAAACAGAAACGGCAGGCCAGTTGAGTGTATCCTTGGTATATTGCCATTGGTAAGTAGGATTTGTAAAATAATCCAGCGGGCTATATACTGCTTTAATGGTAACAGGGGCTCCCTCACACAACGAATCCGCCCTTAAAGGCGGYTTTGATTGTCCATCAATAAATGAATAGATATAAGGACTACAATATTTGAAGCTGATATCATCAATGGCGATGTCATTACCGCAATCTCCCAATTTGTCATTTAGAATGCTCAGGGTTACGTTAGTTACATTCGCCGGTGTTTTAAATGCGCCTCCATATTCCTGCCAGGTGGGTGCATCCAGATTCATGGATACATCATAGGTTTTGAACTTAGCAAGCACTGTTCCGGTGGCATCATCCGTGATCTGGAAGGTAACACCGGCATAGTGGTATCCGTCCACGTTACCGGATGCGCAGGTGGAGTTAAATACCTCCTTACTATTGACGTTCATAAACCAGGCACTGAAATTATACATAGAGCCTGGACATACCGGAACTGCTTTTTTAACAAAGAATGTTTTTTTCTCAACAGCAGAGTTAGCGAGCAGCATGCCACCTACTCTGGCAGGATTTGTATTTGGTGTGTGATCGTAAGCTTTCACCCATTCTGATCGGATCTGCGTGTGCCAGAAAACAGTATAACTATTATCTGCAAAATTAGGGTTGCTGCCACTACCATTGGTATAAGTAACATAGTTGTATCCGGTGGGGCTTGGAGGTACGCTGGCGTTGCTGACACTATTGGCAGCACCTGTCGGAAACGTACCAAAGTTTTCCAGGAAATCTCCCACACCTGTATTTTGGCCCAGGCAGGTGGCCATCGAGCAATCCTTTACATATATACTTTTAGAAACGGTGGTTTTAACTCCATTGACATACCCAACGGCCTTGATAGTATATTGACCTTTATCAAGGAATTGTATCGTCAGCGCGTTCTTGTTACTGGGTGCCTCCGGCTTCTGACCAAGCAATTTAGGGCTCAGATCGGGATTCCGCTGGCTGGCATATAGGATATTATAGCTCCCTCCTGTAATGGTCCAATCCACAGAATCAGGGATCTGGCTTACTTTCCAGAAGAATACGTTAGTACTGGCAAAGCTCTTCCAACAAGCAGAATCGGGGAGGTTCATGAACCAATCCCCCGTAGAAGGGTTTTGCCTTGCACTCGCCTGCTTATTCAGCAGGACAAGCCCCAGTAGGAGGAATAAAAAGGTTAATAGTCGTTTCATAGGTGCAAGCAGTTAAGTAAAAAAAGTATCAGGTCTGGTAGTCGGTTTTCTACTCAGTCCTATTGTTCCTCAACTCTTTACATCGATAGAAATAACCGGCGAGGGATTTCCGGTCCATGTTGGGTAATGTGTAAAATGGTTTCATAGGCGTCAGGTGTTTATACATGGTATGGCTAAAATATATAATTAAATTAAGATTAAAATTATAAATAATATAGAGAAATAAAAAAAGTGTTATTATTTATAATATGAATAAGCACGAGATAAGTTGGAAAGAGGGTCAATCGAAAATTGATAGTCAATCGCTTGTGGAGGGGTAAAAAAATATTAATAAGTTATCCACATTCCGAATGGGCGTTTAATTATTTGCACAAGACTGTGCTTTATTGAATTATTTTCATACCTTTGCAGACCAAATTTGATGTAAGATGCCCAAAGTAAAGACACATTCCCGTGCCAAGAAAACGTTCAAGGTTGGTGGGAACGGACAGATTAAGCGGTTCATGGCCTTCAAAAGCCACTTACTGACTAAAAAATCTACGAAAAGAAAACGTAGCTTAAGAGGTAGTACGCTGGTTCACGAAGCAAATCTTAACCTGGTTAAGAGAATGCTCGGAATGCGCTAGTATCTGTCAAAAGAATCGAATTTTATAACCTGAGAAAAAACAAAGCAAATGCCTCGTTCAGTTAATGCCGTAGCTTCAAGAGCCCGGAGAAAAAGGATCTTAAAGCAAGCCAAAGGCTTCTACGGTAAAAGAAAAAATGTTTACACAGTAGCGAAGAACGTTCTTGAGAAAGGACTTACTTACAGCTATGTTGGTCGTAAATTAAAGAAAAGAAACTACCGCCAGCTGTGGATCGCCCGTATCAACGCTGCTGTTAGAGCAGAAGGGTTGACCTATTCTGTGTTTATGAACAAATTAGCCAGCAAAAACATCGACCTGAACAGAAAAGTTCTGGCTGATCTGGCTATGAATGAACCAGAAACTTTCAAAACACTGGTAGCTTCTGTAAAGTAAGACTTACCTGATAGTAAATACCCGATAGCTGACATCCCACAAGATGTCAGCTATTTTGTTTTTAGGAAAGATGCCCAACAAAGCGGAGCCACTCCCGCTCATCGTTGCATACACCGCTCCCGCAGCATATAATTGCTCCTTTATCTTTGCCAGCGCCGGATGTGCTTCAAACACCGGACCTTCAAAATCATTGGTCATCCTGTTTTTCCACTCCGCCACCGGTAATTGTATCATGTCTCTCAGCGCATAAGCAGGAACTTTAGGTGTTAACTGCTTAAAAGCCCAGCCAGTATTCACATGAATACCCGGATGTACTAACAGGAACGAATATCCGGAAAGGTCCAGCGTAATAGGGGTCATTATTTCACCCCGACCTGTAGCAAAACAGGGCTTGTTGATAATAAAAAACGGGCAATCACTTCCCAGTTGCGCCGCATAGTCTACCAGTGCCGCTTCCGTTAACCCCAGCTGAAATTTCTGATTGATTAATTGCAGCATGAAAGCTGCATCAGCAGAACCACCGCCCAAGCCGGCACCTATAGGTATGTGTTTATGCAGATGAATATTTAAAGGTTGTACCTGTGGAAAATCCTGCTGCAGCAAATGAAATGCTTTCAGGCAAAGATTATCGTTTGCATTGCCAGGCACCGTAATACCGCTGCTTTCAAATTGCAAGGAATGGTGTGTAATGGCTTCCAGCGCATCACAGACAGGCAGGGGGTAAAAAACAGTTTCCAGGTCATGAAAACCATCCGGGCGCTTATTGGTAATATGCAAGCCCAGGTTTATTTTACAATTGGGAAATACAATCATGTAACATTCATTGCATAGCAAAACAACAGCTACAGTCTTCAACTGCCGGCTGCATTGATTTTACTGAAAAGAAATTATTTGCTTTTGCGGCTGTTAATCTCATCGCGTATGGCGATGGCACGGATATAATCCTCCTGTTCCAATACTTCCTGTAACAGTGTCGTTAATTCCTCTACATTCATCGCTTTGAGGTCATCCTCTGCACCTTTTTCATGCTCTGAAATGGTAGGGGTTACCGGTTTGTTACTCTTCTTACCGGCAGGATCATCCAGTAAGATACCTGCACTGTTGAGAATATTCTCAAAGGTGTAAATAGGGCAGCCAAAACGAACAGCGAGGGCTAAAGCATCAGATGTACGGGAATCTATCTCGATGGTTTCATCGTTATTGGAACAGATAAGCTTGGAATAAAAAATGCCTTCCTGTAAATTACTGATGACCACCTCTTGCAATTCCACATTAAAGGCGTTCATGAAGTTCTTCATCAGGTCATGTGTTAAAGGCCGGCTGGGTTGCATTTTCTCAAGAGCTACTGCAATCGCCTGCGCTTCAAAGCCACCAATCACAATAGGTAAACGGCGTAATCCATTTACTTCTCCCAGTACCACGGCATATGAATGAGTCTGCGTAATGCTGTGCGATAAAGCAACTATTTCCAGTTCTATTTTTCTCATATCTGTCTTGCGTTGTCGCTGAATAGTTTGTAAGACCGTGAAGTTAGAAAAATATTCCTTATCTAAAAAAAATCTATAATGATAAATGCCTAATATACAAATTACGAATTAAGAATTACGAATTACAGGATCAACACGATCTTAAAGTTTGAACCCATAATTCGTAATTCTTAATTCGTAATTGATGGTCTTATCCTTCTTTAAATTTCTTCACTGCTTTTGTGAGCGCAGGCACTACTTCAAATGCATCACCTACAATACCATAGTCTGCTGCTTTAAAGAAAGGCGCTTCCGGATCCTTATTGATCACTACAATCACCTTACTGCCATTCACACCTGCCAGGTGCTGTATAGCACCGGAAATGCCAATAGCGATGTAAAGATTGGGCCTTACGGTTAAGCCGGTCTGACCCACATGCTCATGGTGTGGACGCCATCCTGCATCTGCAACCGGACGGGAGCTCGCTGTTGCCGCACCCAGGGCTTTCGCCAGATCTTCCAGTATACCCCAGTTCTCAGGTCCTTTTAGTCCGCGGCCGCCGCTGACAATGATTTCAGCCTCCGTTAACGGAATATCCCCACTCACAGTTTCTGTTTTTACCACCTTTACTTTAAAGTCCGCATCGCTGATAGCAGGCGTGAAAGCCTCTACAGTAGCAGTTGCAGTACCTGGAGCTACCGGGAAGGTATTGGGTATAATAGCAATTACCTTGATATCAGATGTAATATTGATGTTGGCAAACGCCTTACCGGAGAACACATTTTTCTTTACCACAAAGCCATTGCTGGTATCCGGATAGGAGATAGCTCCCGATACCAGACCCGCTTTGAGCTTAGCGGCCACTCTTGGCGCCACTGCTTTACCATCAAAATTATGAGGGAAGATGATCACCTTGCTGCCTTCTTTGCCTGCCGCTTCAGCAATAATCTTTGTGTATACAATACTTTCTACTTCATGTAAACGCGCATCTGCAGCGTGTAATACCTTTTGTGCGCCATAATTTCCCAGTGCAGCCAGCTCGTTGGCATCAACAGGGCCCAGCACCAGTGCTGTTGCTGTTGTACCCAGTTGCTCCGCTACTTTAGCGCCATATTGGATGGCTTCCAGCGCCGCTTTCTTGATTTTACCCTGTGCCTGATCGGCAAATATTAATATAGACATGAATAATTTAATTAGTAGTTGAGAGATAGTTTACCCTTAGATCACTTTTGCTTCTTCATGCAGTAACTTCACCAGTTCTTCCACATTATCAGGACTGATGAGCTTAACGCCGGCTTTAGCCGGTGGCAGTTCAAAGCCTACTATGGCAGTAAGACTATCTGCAGCAACAGGTTCTACTACAGTCAATGGTTTGGTTCTCGCAGCCATGATGCCGCGCATATTAGGGATACGGGCTTCTGCCATTCCTTTCTGGCAGGATACTACAACCGGGAGTGATACTTCACATACTTCTTCGCCGCCCTCAATTTCCCTGTTCACCGTAGCCACGGTACCATTCAGATCGAATTTAGCAGCAATGGATACATAGGGCAGTTCCAGCAGTTCGGCCACCATGCCACCTATGCCGGATCCGTTATAATCGATGGTTTCTTTACCGGTAAAAATAATATCGTATTGTTTGTCCCGGGCATGTGCCGCGATCTGGGACGCAATGTAATAACTGTCAGCACTATCTGCATTTACACGGAAAGCCTCATCGCCACCCAGTGCCAGGGCTTTGCGGATAACAGGATCACAATCTGCAGCTCCTACCGTAATAAGATGCACATCTGCCCCTATGGTTTCTTTCAGCTCCAGCGCCCTCACCAATGCATACCATTCATCGTACGGATTAATAATAAACTGTACACCAGCCTCATTGAATTTCGTGTTATTGTCCGTGAAAGCTATTTTTGCAGTCGTGTCCGGAGTTTTGCTGATACATACTAAAATCTTCATGGCCTTAAACTGTTTTATTTAAAAATGCGGTAATAGCAAATATATCTAAATAATGTACGCCAACCGCAGAGGGAGAAGATGATTTTAATCAGCATAACAATTGACATATTGTATAATTAAATAATAACAAACGGCATGGACAGAATCGCACAAATAAAGCAGTTACTGTTGGCAACACCCAACGACAGCTTTCTGAAACACGCACTGGGACTGGAATATATTAAGATCAACGATGACGTGGCGGCACGGCAGCAGTTTGAAGAACTGCTCGCATATGAGCCTGGTTACGTAGGCTCCTATTATCATCTGGGTAAGTTGCTGGAACGTGCAGGCGACAATACAGCTGCCATGAAGGTGTACGAAACAGGAATGGCCATGGCTAAAGCCGGCAACGAAAGACATGCTTATAACGAATTACAGTCCGCCTACGAAGAACTGGCCTATTGATATTTTAAATCCAACAAACAACGGATGCCTCAACATTTAGTAACTAATTTTTCCGCCTACATTTCCCGGCAGCAATTATTCGATCCTGCGCAGAAGGTCCTCCTTGCCGTTAGTGGAGGAGTCGATTCCATTGTGATGGCCTGGTTGTTTAAGCAAGCCGGTTACCAGGCAGGGATTGCCCATTGCAACTTTCAGCTCCGTGGAGCAGAGTCAGAGCGGGACGAAGCATTTGTAAAACAGATGGCGGCCAGCCTGGAATTGCCACTGCACACCATACGGTTTGATACCAACGCATACGTGGCCGAAAATCGTGTAGCCATTCAGGTAGCCGCCAGGGAACTGCGTTATGCCTGGCTGGAACAGGTGCGTGCGGCAGAAGGGTATGCTTTTATCGCCACCGCACATCATATGCAGGACAGCGTTGAAACTGCCCTGATGAACTTTACCAAAGGTACAGGCATCGCCGGTTTGCATGGGATACTTCCCAGGCAGGAACATCTTATCCGCCCTTTGTTATTTACAGAGAAAGATACCCTGGTGGCTTATGCGGCCATGCATAATATTGCTTACGTAGAAGATAGTTCCAACATAACGGATAAGTATACACGTAATTACTACCGTCACCTGGTCATCCCGCGATTGCAGGAAGCTTTTCCGGGTGCGGTGAAAAATATGGCGGCCACGATTGAGCGGATGAAAGAAGCCGAAATCCTTTACCAGGAAGCACTGGAAAAACATCGCAAACGGCTGCTTTTCCAGGAGGGCAATACCTGGAAGGTGCCGGTACTGAAGCTGCAGAAAAGTATACCATTACAAACCATTGCCTGGGAACTGTTTCGTGTATTTGGTTGCTCTTCTGCTCAAGCGCAGCAGGTGCTGTCTTTATTGGACAGCGAATCCGGCAGATACGTAGAAACCGCCAGCCATCGCATTATCCGTAATCGTCAATGGTTGCTCATCACACCACTGGCCACCGTGGATGCGCCATTGGTAGTGATTGAACCGGAACAGGCACATATCCATTTCGGTGGAGGACAATTACATCTGCGCAGGCAGGAAAGGGGCACGAATGCTATTCCTGCCGCCGCAGAAGCAGCCTGGCTGGATGCCGCCCAGGTAAGCTATCCGCTGATCCTGAGAAAATGGAAACAGGGCGATTATTTTTATCCGCTGGGGATGCCCAAGAAGAAAAAGGTAAGCCGATTCCTGATAGATCAGAAATTATCATTGCCGCAGAAGGAAAATGTATGGGTGCTGGAATCTAACAAACGTATTGTGTGGATAGTAGGAATGAGGGTAGACGACCGGGTGAAAATAACCCCTAAAACAAAAGAAGTATTGAGCGTGGAATTTGTTAAATAAGGAAGATGGATTTAGTTACGGAAGAAGTAACTAAATCCATCAACATATTATCTTACAAACTGCGAACGATGCATCAGCATATAAATAAAATCAGTACCTAATTCAGGATGAAACAGCAGTGGGAATACAACACCGAACAAGGCCCCCCACAGATGCGCATCGTGGTTGATATTTCCTCCTCCTTTCCGGGACATATAAGCTGATATACCCAGAAATAAAACACCATAAACAACTGCTGGCATTTTAAGCGCGAAGAATAAATAAATAGACGCCCATGGATTAACAATAATCGCAGTAAATACAATCGCAGAAATAGCCCCGGAAGCGCCCAGCGAAGAATAATCCGAATTGTTGCGATTCTTGATATAGGAAGGTATATTGGCTACCACAATTCCCAGGATATAATATAATACATACACTAGTTTATTATGAAATAAACTGGTGAAAACATCTTCTATAAATCTACCAAAAAACCATAGGGTCAGCATGTTGAACAGCAGGTGCTGAAAATCGGCATGCACGAAGCCAGAAGTGACAAAGCGGTAATATTGCCTGTACCGGTTTACCATATATGGTTGCAGACTTAGTTTATTCAACTGATCATAGTTCTGTAGGGCCGTGTAGGAAATAAGGCAGGTAATAATGATGATAACTAAGCTAATAGAGAATGTCATATAAGCGGGTTGTTATTGAATAATAAATGTAGTTATTGATGGTGATATTTCTCCCTGTTTAAAACGGTATAGGCACGATACAATTGTTCGGTGAAAATAAGCCGTACCAGCTGATGTGGAAAGGTAAGGGGAGACAAGGACATTTGTAACTGCGCCCTTTGCAGCAAGGTGGCATCAATGCCAAAAGCGCCACCTATCAATATAATCAGCTGCCTCGTGCCCGCATTATTGCGCTGCTGCAAAAAATCGGCAAATTGCACGGTAGTCATCATCTTTCCTTTTTCATCCAACGCCAGCAAAAAGTCGGTGGGCTGCAACATATCCATGATAATTTTGGCCTCCTGCTTTTTCAGTTCAGGTACAGATAAACTGGCGGCCTGTTTCACCGTAGGAATCAGTTTTACCTCAAAATCCACGTAATGTTGCAGCCTTTTTTGAAAAACCGCAATGCCATCCCTGATGTAGGGATCATGTTCCTTTCCTATGCTCCAGAGTTGAATTTTCACGTCTTCTAATAATTAATCAATTATTGTAAAAGTAAGTGTAAATCAGAAGATTGCAGCGATTTTTTTAGTAAGTATTTGGCATTTTCGAAAAAACGTATAACTTTGGAATACATTGATATTTATTGGCTCCGTAGCTCAATTGAATAGAGCATCTGACTACGGATCAGAAGGTTTCAGGTTTGAATCCTGACGGGGTCACAAAAGGACAAGGCAGATTTTTTCTCCTTGTCCTTTTTTTATTTATCCCGGAGTGAAATAAAGCAAGCCACCCGGTTTGTGTGGTAGAAGCTCCCGACTCCCGCTCAGCGCTGACTTTCCGGTGTGTATTTGTATAGACTATACTGTTAATTAAGAAATCATTTATCATCTTTTAATATCCGGTAAATAGGCTATGGTAGTCGTTTCGCTGGATATTTTAGGTGGCGTATATACATGCTGGATAGTAGGGTGTAAATTTTTTTTGGTTTAAATAAAAAGTTATTTCATATTTGCACTCCCAAATAGGGAAATGGCTCCGTAGCTCAACTGAATAGAGCATTTGACTACGAATCAAAAGGTTTCTGGTTTGAATCCAGACGGAGTCACAAAAAGAAAAAAAGCCTTCCTGTTATTTACCGGAAGGCTTTTTTATTGCGTGTAATTTTTTCAGTTTTTCTTCACACGTTCCACTCTTCTGTTTTGGGCCATTCCGTTTTTGGTTTCATTGGAAGCCCAAAGGGATAAGGGGCCTACGCCGCCCGCCGTTACCTGGTTTTGTTGATGCCGTATTTGGTGACTGGTTCATTGACTACCGCGTTCACCCGATCTTTTTGATAAAGTCATGTTATGATTAAATTCGCCTGCATTGTCCGTGCGGCCTACTATATAAACATTCCCGCGATATCGGCCGGATCAACCGTTGTCAATATACGCGATGACCGTTCAAATAACGTATATACGTTGCCGGTAGTCACCAAAAAAGTGAAATTTTTTTTGTTAAGTTTAAAACAAATCCTACGTTTGCACTCCCAAACAGGGAAACGGCTCCGTAGCTCAACTGAATAGAGCATTTGACTACGAATCAAAAGGTTTCTGGTTTGAATCCAGACGGAGTCACAAAAAAGGTCTCAGCATTTGCTGAGACTTTTTTTTATGCACCTAAATGAAGGCCAGCACCCAATTGGAGAAAGGTTATTTTAATTGGTCATAACGCAGCCTAAATTGATACCGGGGTTTGTTGAAATAGCCGATGATACTTGGTATTGATGGATTTTTGGTTTAAATTCAGAGGGGAATTATTTAATGAAGGAATTGTTCTTATGACTGAGATAGTCTCAGTGCTATGGTGATTATTTGCCATGTATAATTTATAATTTATGGAAAGGTCCTTTCTGTTTCTAAGTCTTGCCCTGGTAGTAGTTGTTTGGGGTGGGTGTCATGGCGCCCAAACAACATCTTTTCATCCGGTGGAGGATTCTCTGGCCATGGAAAACAATACTCCTCCGGATACGCTTCCTGCACCAGGTGCCACCAAATCGGTGACTAATTTCAGTAATGTAATCGGCTGGCCAAACGATAGCAAACCTATTGCACCGGCGGGTTTTGAGGTCACCAAATTTGCTGACGGCCTGGAGAACCCCAGGTGGATTTATGTGGCGCCCAATGGAGATGTTTTTGTTTCTGAGTCGAATGCTATCAAAAGATTCACGCAGGAAGTGATCAACACGGTGAGCGGTAAAGCTAAATCAGAAAATAACAACATTACCGCTAACCGGATTACGATGTTCCGTGATACCAACAACGATGGACATCCTGATGAACGATACACCTTCCTGAAAAGACTGAATCAGCCATTAGGCATGCTGGTGTTGAATGACGCCTTTTATGTTGCCAATACAGATGGACTGATGCAATATCCTTATAAGGCAGGAATGACAAGCTGTACATCTGAAGGAAAGAAAATCCTGCCTTTGCCTGCAGGTGGCTATAATAATCATTGGACCAGGAATGTGATCAGGAATGAAGAAGGGACTAAGCTGTATGTTTCCGTTGGGTCCGGGACTAATGCTGCTGAACACGGTATGGCTAATGAGAAAGGCCGGGCCAACATACTGGAAGTAAATCCGGATGGTACAAATGTAAAGGTATATGCCAGTGGATTGCGTAATCCGGTAGGGATGGACTGGGCTCCGGGTACGCATACACTCTGGACGGTGGTGAATGAACGTGATCAACTGGGTGATGACCTGGTGCCGGACTATTTTACCAGTGTAAAAGAAGGTGCTTTTTATGGTTGGCCGTACGCTTATTTTGGTCAGCATGAAGATCCCGGCTTCAGGGGGCAGGCAAAAGAACTGGTGAAAACGGCGGTGGTTCCTGATTTTGCGTTAATGGCCCATACAGCTTCTCTCGGCCTGGTTTTTTACAGGAGCAGTGTATTTCCTGAAAAGTACAGAAATGGAGCGTTTATAGGTCAGCATGGCTCATGGAACCGTACTTATCTATCAGGTTATAAGGTGATCTTTGTGCCTTTCCGTGATGGTCGTCCGGCAGGGAAGGCGGAAGACTTTCTGACAGGTTTCATTGCAGATGAATCTAAAAGCAGAGTACACGGTCGCCCGGTTGGTGTGGCTGTTGCTAAAGATGGGGCGCTGCTGGTCGCAGATGATGCATCAAATACGATCTGGCGCGTTGCAATTAAATAGCAGTTGAAAATGCTAGTTTTAATTTCTTTCCTTTTAGTTAAAGATTAGCTGCTACCCCTTACCTTTCAGCATCCAATCAATCGTATGTTGGATTTTACAGATGTTAGTTAATCGAGGTAATCAGTTTACTATTTAACCCTGTAAGAAAAATGCGCATTGCTCATCTCATCTTAACATACACTGATCCCAGACAAACAGAAAGGATGATCAAACGATTGTCCCACAAAAATTTCGACTTTTATATATGCGTAGACAAGAAATATGACATCAAACCGTATCTATTCCTGAAGGCATTATCCAATGTTTATTTCATCAAAAACAGGAAGAGGGTGCAATGGGCCGGATTCAGCACCGTACTTGCAACTTTTGAGTGCATTAAGGAAATTCTCGCCAGCGGCGTTCAATATGATTTTATCAACTTCTTAAGTGGGCAAGATTATCCAATCAAATCAACTACCTTCATCAATGATTTCTTTACTCAACACATCGGGAAGGAATTTTTAAGCTATCGTGATATAGCAAAGGACTGGAAAGAGGGGCTTATCAGAATGGAGAAATACTATCTCAGCGAATACAACTTCATTGGAAAATACAGACTGGAATATCTGATCAATAAAATACTTCCGAAAAGACGATTGCCTTACGGACTGCATCCATACGGTAAGTCTATGTATTGGATGTTAAGCCCGGAAGCAGCCTTATATGTAGTTAATAAAGTCAGCAATGACCCCAAATTACTGCATTTCTTTTCTTTTTGCTGGGGAAGTGATGAGTTTGTTTTCCAGACGGTGCTGCTGAATTCAGTGTATAAAGATAAAGTCGTTAATAATAATTACCGTTATATAGACTGGTCGGCCGGCGGGGCACGGCCCAAAATATTAGATGAAAGTGATGTCGGGAATATGATGAAATCCGATATGCTTTTTGCAAGAAAATTCGATATGGTAAATAGTCCTGAGGTTCTTGATATGATTGACGAACAGTTAACGAATGGCTAATCTGATTAAGATAAAAACGTTTAAAGACAGTAGAGGTATTCTAACTGTGCTGGATAACGTCATCCCATTTGAAATCAAAAGATTGTTTTATATCTATTCAGTGGATAATTCTGATCGGGGAGGGCACCGGCACCATAAGACCTACCAGGCAGCTATCTGCATCAAAGGCTCCTGCAAAATAACTACCAACAACAATAAAATAACAGAGCTGTTTGATCTGAACAGCCCAGAAAAATGTTTATTGTTAATGCCTGAGGATTGGCATGTGATTCATAATTTCTCATCCGATGCGATTCTTTTAGTACTTGCATCTACCGTATTTGATCCTACCGATTATATATATGAGCCGTATGATACTTTATGAAAATCTGAAAAAACTCAATCAACCTTTTGAAGAAGAATTGAAAAAAAAGTTTGCGCTTTTTCTCGATAAAGGCTGGTATATTCTGGGAGAAGAGGTAGCTTTATTTGAACAGGAGTTTGCAGACTATCATCAGGAAAAGTATGCAGTAGGCGTGGCTAACGGCCTTGATGCGCTTATTCTTTCACTTAAGTGTTGTGGTTTTAAAAACGGAGACGAAGTGATCGTGCCTTCCAACACCTATATCGCAACAATTCTTTCGATCATACACTGTGGCTTGGTGCCGGTTTTGGTGGAACCGGATAGCAGTACCTATAATATAGATCCTCAGGCTATCCTGCATTTGCTTACCAGAAAAACAGTGGCCATCATGGTGGTGCATCTATACGGGCAATGTTGTGAAATGAGTGCTATCATGGCAATTGCCCGTGATCATCAGCTGAAAGTAATTGAAGATTGTGCCCAGGCGCATGGCGCAAGATATAAGAATAAACTTGCAGGAACATTCGGTGACTTCGCTGCATTTAGCTTCTATCCCACAAAAAATCTCGGCGCACTCGGTGACGCGGGCGCCATCCTCTGTAAATCAGAAAGTGATTATCTGAGGCTCCGGCAATTGAGAAATTACGGTTCAGAAAAAAAATATTATAATGGTCTGATCGGATATAATTCGAGAATGGATGAACTACAGGCTGCTTTTTTAAGAGTGAAACTTCCCCATCTTAATGAAATTAATGAGCATAAAAGAAAGCTGGCCGCTATTTATACAGCTCATTTAAATAATGCCTTCGTAAAGCCCAGGGTAAATGCGGCTTTTTACAACGTGTACCATATTTACAATATCCTGCATCCGGAAAGAGATAAATTAAAACAGTATTTATCAGAAAATGATATTATCACAGAAATCCACTACCCGGTAGCTCCACAAGATCAACTGGCATTAAAAGGCCATTTAACCGGATATGATTATCCCATTTCTGCAAAAATTCATCAGCACACTTTAAGTCTTCCCTGTTCTTTAATTCATACCGAAGAAGATGTTTTCCATGTTGTATCAGTGCTGAATAAATTCCTTTTGTAGGCAACTTTTCCCCGTTTTTTTTATATTTATAGGAGCAGATATGTGGTGCTGGATAATCAGCAGGTAAAAAACAAATGATGCAGACGATAGCCGTAAAACAAAGATTATTATCCCTGGATTTTTTTCGTGGTCTCACGGTAGCTGCCATGATACTGGTGAATAATCCTGGTAACTGGAGTTATGTATATGCTCCTTTAGAACATTCTAAATGGAACGGCTGTACGCCCACAGATTTGATTTTTCCGTTTTTCCTGTTTATTGCAGGGGTAGCCATTCCCTATGCTTTGGGGAGCCGTAAAGAGGACCCCGGACAACACCGGGCACTCATATGGCAGGCCTTGCGGCGGGGAGCCACCATCATTGCATTGGGCTGGTTCCTGAACCTCTTTCCCAAATTCAACTTTGCACACCTGCGATTTCCGGGGGTATTGCCACGTATAGGGGTCGTGTTTAGTATCTGCGCTATCCTGTTTATTAAAACAAGCCGGCGTACGCAGATCTGTACGGCAGCGGTATTACTGCTGGTCTATTGGGTGATGATGACCTGTATCCCTGTACCGGGAATAGGAGCGCCGAACCTGGAGCCGGAAACCAATCTGGGCGCCTGGCTGGACAGGTTAGTTTTTACACCGGCGCATCTGTGGTCAGGTTCTAAAACCTGGGATCCGGAAGGTATTTTAAGCACCCTTCCTGCCATTGGTACTGGTATATTCGGTATGCTCGTGGGCGCCTGGTTGCGGAGGAAAGACAAAGACGATGCCGTGAAGGTGTCCTGGATGTTTGTGTACGGTTTTGGAAGTGTAGTGCTGGCGCTGATATGGGATCCGTTTTTTCCTATTAATAAATCGTTGTGGACGGGTTCTTTTGTGTTGTATACCGGGGGATTGGCTACCATGGCGCTGGCGGCGAGTTATTGGCTGATTGATGTACAGGGGCATCAGCGCTACCTGGCACCGTTTGTGGCTTTTGGCCGCAACGCGATTACGGCTTTTGTATTATCGGGTCTTGTTCCCAAGCTCCTGGGTTATATTCCGGTAAGGGATACCAATCTGCATGAATGGTTCTATCAGACCGTTTTCGTTAGCTGGTTGTCGCCTTACCATGCTTCCCTGGGCGCAGCCATACTGCTGGTACTGGTAATCCTGGTGCCGGTGGCTATTATGTACCGGAGAAATATCATCATCAAAATTTAAGCGATGTGGTGCCTGTCATCATTAATTCCGTAGGGCTGTACTAACGGGAGCGGCTGCACGAAATATCCCGTTTTTCCCGGCCAATGACCCATTTACCTATTGCGTATATCCATTGACGGTAGTCTGTCAAAAAATATTTTAAGTTTTTTTTGTTTAATTTAAAACAATTCCTACATTTGCAATCCCAAACGGGGAAATGGCTTCATAGCTCAACTGAATAGAGCATTTGACTACGAATCAAAAGGTTTCTGGTTTGAATCCAGATGAGGTCACAAAAAACAGAAAATGCTGCAACACTTGCAGCATTTTCTGTAAAAATGAAAAATCTGAAGAAAAGCTATCAGGTATAAAAAGTTGAAAAATAATTTGTTAGAATAAAAAATTGTTCTACATTTGCAATCCCGAAAGGGAAATACGGCTTCATAGCTCAACTGAATAGAGCATTTGACTACGAATCAAAAGGTTTCTGGTTTGAATCCAGATGAGGTCACCAACTAAAGGACGAATACGAGTAACATCGGGTTCGTCCTTTTTTTATGCCCCCATGTTTTCTCTTTTCCTCGCCTTTTTCTAGTAGGTTGAATAATTTGTATGTGTTATAGTTGTGATATGATTTGTGGAAGGAAGGCCTGCCGGCTGCCCGAAAGCCTGTATCACGGATGTTTTAGGCTGAATTTTATCTCTGTTGTATCTAAATACGCATTTAAAATATTGGGCGTTTTCACTATGATGACTCCGTCGACCTTATGCTTGAGACAGGCTATGTGCATATGGAAGCACCGCAGCAAAGGTGGAGGTGAGGTGGACTTGAGGTGGACTTGATGCGGGGATGACCTCTGGATGTAGAACCGAATCAGAAGAAGGATGGAGGTCAGAACCGGCCATAGCAGCGCTACTTCAGTACGAGGGGATAGCTGCGGAAAGAGATATTGAATTACTGGTTGGTAGGAACAAAATTAAATTTCTCATATGAAAACACTGTTAGTCATTATTCTGTTGAGCGCGGTTTCAAATAATGCTTTGGCGCAGTCTAAACAAAAAGAAAAGATCCGCTTGCTAACCTATGGGCTACCTTATTTTGAAAGAATACCTTTTGAGGAGCAGGTGGCTGCTAAATGGGGCATTGAATTGTATGCCATAGGCGGTTGTGTTATCGAACAACAGCTTATGGATAGTGCCAAACGAGTAAACGAGGTAGCCGAAAAGAAAATAATCGGGAGGTACGGGAAGAACTGGCGTGAAAGATTTAACAAGGAGATAGATGCTTTATTTGCGACACCGGAAAGAGCCGCAGATTTGGTTAATTCCCAGGATTATATCCGGCAGCAGGAGCAGGGTTTAAGAGCATCCGGCGACAGCCTCCACTATACCTGGTCCACCACCCGCAAAAAAGGCGTCTATCACGTATTGGTTTCCGGATCAGTAAAAAATACTATCTTTTACAAGTTGTTAGTAGATTATCCTCAGAGCAAAGTATCCATACTCAGCCGGCGATAATTATTTTACCCAACCGGAAACCAGGAATTATGATACGGATCAAAAAAGACGGCGTGTTGTTAAAACAAACAACGCTGGAATTTGAAAACGAAGGTGTGTTAAACCCCGCTACCATCAGAGACGGAGATCAGGTGCTTTTCTACTATAGGGCGGTTCAACAGGGGAATCATTCCAGCATTGGTTTTTGTAAACTCAGCAACCCGCTAACCGTGTCGGAACGCATGGATAAACCCATTATCTTTCCGGAACATGACTACGAGGCCAAAGGACTGGAAGATCCGCGGGTAGTGAAAATAGACGATCTGTATTATCTTACCTATACAGCCTTTGACGGGGCAAATGCATGTGGCGCGCTGGCCACCTCTACAGACGGTATCAACTTTAAAAAAGAAGGACTGATTGTGGCCCAAATGGATTTCCCCGAGTTTAAGAAACTGGCGTCTACTAATACCACACTCAGTGATAAATACACGCTCTATAACGACTTCAATCCCAAACTATGGGATAAGGATGTGCTTTTCTTTCCCAGGAGAATTAACGGTAAACTGTATTTCCTGCATCGTATAAAACCCGATGTGCAGCTGGTGGCGATCAATGAACTGTCGGAACTGACGCCTGCTTTCTGGGAAGATTATTTTCTGCATTTTAAAGATCATATCCTGCTCACGTCAAAGTATGCACATGAAGTAAGTTATGTAGGAGCGGGGGCTCCACCGATAGAAACAGAATATGGTTGGTTGCTGATCTATCACGGTGTGCATGAAACAAAGCATGGCTATGTGTATGTAGGTTGTGCGGCCTTACTGGACCTGGATAATCCCATGAAAGAAATTGCCAGGTTACCGCATCCGATACTGGTACCTGAGCGGGCATGGGAAATCAGGGGAGATGTAGATAATGTTTGTTTTCCTACAGGCACCGCTGTATTTGACGATACCCTGTACATTTACTATGGCGCCGGCGATGAGGTGATTGCGGCTGGCAGCGTTAGTTTAACGGAGTTACTCAACGAATTACTGGCTCATAAAACAGCATAACAGGCAACAATAGTTTCTATTACCCGCTTGGTTTCATCCGGGTCGCGTACCTTGATACAATCTACCCCGGCAGTTTTAGCTGGATAGTCGTTGCCGCCGGGAAAAATAGCATCCCCGGCAAAAAGCATTTCTGTAATAGAAATATGTAAAATGTCTCTCAGCTTATGGATGCCATAAGCCTTGTCTATGCCGGGTTTGGTAATATCCACAGAAGTGGTGCCGCCCAGGTTGATGGCGAACTCCGGAATGATATTAACCAGTAATGCTTTCATCTGTTGTCTTTTGGCAAAATCCGGATCCCACTTTTTCTTTTCTTCCAAAGGTGCTTCCTGTCCCAGTGCAGAAAAAGTAATCTGGCTGCCACGGTCTTCTATCTGTGAACCCCATACCTGTGGCGGTGTATAGCCAAGTTTATCTACTACACTACTCAGTGCATCAATAATTTTCTTTTTCTCTTCGGGTGTGAAATTCTCTGCATACAATTGCTTCCATTCGCTGGTGTATTCATAGAATTGTGTGCCGCAGGTAGGCAGAATAGATAAACGTTGCAGGCGTTCATCTGTGGGCAGATGGGCCAATACCTGTTTCTCAAACTGGGGCCAGGCGCCACCGGAAATAATGGCGACCCTGGCCACCTGCAGGAGTGCATAAAGTAAGATACTCATTTCATCATCTATGGCAGATTTACTTTCGGCCAGGGTACCATCCAGGTCAAAGACCACGAGTTTTTTCATGAAGCGTAATTATTTTTTCAGCAATGTCAATGCCTGCTCACAGATGTTGTCAACGGTGAAACCAAATTCACGCAGCATGACCGGGCCTGGTGCAGATGCGCCGAACCGGTCAATTGCAATGTTGATACCTTTATCACCGGTATAACGATGCCATCCCTGTGAAATCCCTGCTTCAACGGATATTCTGGCGCTTACGGCAGCAGGCAATACCTGTTCGTGGTATTCCGGTGTTTGCGCTTCAAATAATTCCCAGCTAGGCATGGATACAACGCGAACGGCTATACGTGATTTCAGTTTTTCCTGTGCCGCTATTGCGAGATCTACTTCTGATCCGGTAGCGATGAGGATCAGCTCCGGCGCTGCATTTGCAGCATCTGAAAGAATGTACCCACCAAAACGTAATCCGTCTGCTGACGCGTATTTACTGCGATCCAGCGTAGGCATGTTTTGCCGGGAGAGAATCAGCGCTATGGGTTTATCCGGTAACAATATCGCCATTTGCCATGCGGTAATAGTTTCATTGGCATCACCCGGACGGATCACCACCAGTTCCGGGATGGCGCGTAAGGCGGCCAGCAATTCCACCGGCTGATGCGTAGGGCCATCTTCTCCCATGGCAATGCTGTCGTGGGTAAACACATAAATCACTTTCAGCTCAGACAATGCTGCCAGTCGTATTGATGGGCGCATGTAATCTGAAAAGGTGAGGAAAGTAGCACAGTAGGGGATGATACCTCCATGTGCCGCCATACCATTGGCAATAGCGCCCATCGCATGTTCGCGGACGCCGTATTGTATATTCCTGCCTTCATAGCCCCATACACCGCCGGCAGCGCCCTGTAAATCTCCTTCTTTCATCAGCGGACTTTCAAAGTTCCCGGCATCTTTTAATTCAGTGTTGGTAGAAGTATTCAGATCGGCGGATCCACCTATAAACCCCGGCAGGTGCGGAAAGAATGCCTGTATGATTTTGCCGGAAGCTGCCCGGGTAGCCAGCCCTTTGGCATCGGCAGGAAACGGTTTGATATCTTTGTCCCAGTCTGCCGGCAAAATATCGTGTATCAATGACCGTAGTTCCTTTGCGGGATCGGGATATTTTTGTGCATAGATAACCATTTGCTCTTCCCATTTGGCAGCCTGTTGCTTACCAACGTCAACGGCTCTACGGAAATGATCACTGGCTTCTGAAGGCACCAGGAAATCCGGTGTTAACGGCCAGCCCAGTTTTTCTTTGGTCAGCTTTACATCCTCAGGACCCAGCGGAGAACCATGTGCTGAGGTGCTATCCTGTTTGGGAGAACCATAACCAATATGCGTGCGTACGAGTATAATAGAAGGACGGTCGGTTACCTCCTGTGCCGCCCGTATGGCCTGATCTATGGCTTCGAGGTCGTTGCCGTCTGCTACTTTTTGTGTATGCCAGCCGTACGACTGGAACCGCATTGCATGATCCTCTGTAAAGGTGACGGGTGTGGCGGAGGCCAGCGTGATACGGTTGTCGTCGTATAAATAAATCAGTTTGCCTAACCGGAGGTGTCCTGCCAGCGAAGCGGCTTCAGAAGCCACACCTTCCATCAGGTCACCATCACTGACGAGGGCATAGGTATAATGATCAATCACGGCATCGCCGGGACGGTTATACCGCGCAGCGAGATAGGCTTCGGCCATGGCGATCCCAACGCCGTTGGCAAATCCCTGTCCCAGCGGACCGGTTGTTACTTCTACACCAGGTACTACGCCGCGTTCCGGATGCCCTGGCGTTTTGCTTCCCCATTGACGAAACTGTTTAATCTCTTCCATGGATAAGTCGTACCCGGTCAGATGCAGCAAACTATACAACAACATGGAACCATGACCGGCAGATAATACAAACCGGTCGCGGTTAAACCAGTCGGGGTCGGATGGATTGTGACGCAGAAATCTTGTCCACAGCACATAAGCCATGGCCGCAGCGCCTAAGGGCAGCCCGGGGTGACCACTATCTGCCTTCTGTACGGCATCCACAGAAAGAAAACGAATAGTATTGATACATAATTCATCCAGTGTGGCAGGATTTGGAACGAGAGAGGTGTTGGTACTCATGGAGACTCCTTTTTAGGTGTGAAAAAGATCACACATAGGTCAACAAACATCATGCTCATAAGGTTGCCATAATATTTTTTAATTAGTCTACTGAAATTATAGACTTTTGGAAAAATATTGTATTATTGTACTCTGACGGCTTTCCGGGTCCGCTTTAGGGGACATTCATCCACCTGTTGACATACCCTGTATATCTTTCAAAATATATTCACCATGGACACATCATTACACTTAATGAGGAAATTTTGCTGCGTGGAATTTATCGACACCCGATGTTAGGGTGCAACCATTAAAAATAAAAAGGCCGGAACTGTTGGCGCAGTTCCGGCTGGTAATCAAGGCTGTTGGAGACATTTTTCAGTGATTGTATTTACATACTATCACCGGCCTCATTTTTTCATACCAAAGTAAAGATAATGAAAATTGCTATTGCATGCAGCTGCGGGCTGCTGCTGGCGGCTACCGCGTGGTCACAGGAGCGGGCTTCTCATAGTGCCGACACTACAAAATCTGTGCACAAAGCCGTTGTTCAGAACAACATTTCTCTTTCCGGAAGAATTATTGATGCCAAATCGCAATTGCCCATAGGAGGGGCACTGGTGCACATTAAAGGCACCACACACGAAGTGCAGAGCAGCGCTAATGGAGAGTTCTCATTTTTAACCGGCCAGAAGGTGCCTGTCATCTACCAGATTTCTTCCCTGGGCTATAAACTAAAGGAGGTATACGCGGAGAAATCCAATGCCGGCAATATCCTGTTGGAAGAGCTCAGCACCCAGCTGAATGACGTGGTAGTAGTAGGTTATGGTACCCAGAAAAGGAGGGACCTGACCAGCGCCATTTCCTCCGTAAAAGGCAGCGATGTGGTAACGGTGCCGGTAGCCAGTTTTGATGCACAGCTGCAGGGCAGGGCATCCGGCGTACAAATCAACTCCAATACCGGCGTACCCGGCGATGGGATATTTATCCGGGTACGTGGTACCACTTCCATCAATGCAGATAATAACCCACTCTACATCATCGATGGGGTATTTATGAATAATTCCAGTCTGCAAACAGTGAATTCCGGTGGTCGTCTTTCTTCTCCGCTGGCAGATATCAATCCTGCTGATATTGAAAATATAGAAGTATTGAAAGATGCCAGCGCCACTGCCATTTATGGCTCCAGGGGCGCCAACGGCGTGGTAATCGTTACCACCCGGCGCGGTAACTATAACAGCAAGGCGAAAGTAATAGCAGACGTTTCTACCGGTGTGGCCTGGGCCCCTAAACTTTGGGACCTGACCACCGGCCCGCAACATGCAGAACTGGTGAATGAATTTTATAAAAATTCACTGGCAGATGCTACCGCCGCCAATGATCAGGCAGGCATCAAAAAATACAGCTATCTGCCTTTCCGCGCATTAACAGACAATCCTACTCAAACACCTGCTCCGAGAGGCTTACCTCAGGACCAGCATACGTACGACCGCCTGGACGAAATTTTTCAGACAGCGCCGCTGCAGAACTATAACCTGTCCCTCTCGGGTGGCAACCGGGAAACGAAGTATTACTTCGGTGGCGGCTATACGAAACAGGAGGCGATCCTAAAACCGATTTCATTTGAACGCGCCAGTTTCAAACTGAACATAGATCAGCGTATTAACGATCACATAACAATCGGGTCCAGCAACAGTTTCTCCCGTAGCTTCCGCAGCCAGGGCCGCGCAGGCGATGGCCCGCAGGGAGGGTTGTTACAGGCGGCATTACATACGCCTACTTATCTTCCGGAAACTAATCCCGATGGTTCACCTGCCCGCTGGGCAGGCTTCGATAACGTGCAGGTACTGATTAATAACTATGACGTACATACGACAAGTTTGCGCTACATCGGTAACCTGTACCTGGACGCGACCTTGCTGCCGGATCTGAAGTTTCACAGTAATTTCAGTATCGATTATAACAACTATAACGAATCTGAATACTGGAACAACCTCACACAACTCGGTGCCAGCCCCACTAACGGCCTGGCTACTTCCGCTATCACACAGAACACCTCCTGGATCAATGAACAAACATTGTCCTGGCGCAAGCATGCAGGTGAAAAACATTTCTTCGGTGTACTCGTAGGAAACACGCTGCAAAGCAATACGGAAACATTGACCTCTGCACAGGGTTCCGGTTTCCCGAATAATTCCTATAAATATATTTCTGCTGCTGCTACCCGCACCGCCGCGCAAACATGGACGAGGAGTACCCTGACCTCTTTCTTTTCCAGGATAGATTATAACTATGCCGGCAAATATTATGTGGAAGCCAGCCTCCGTGCTGATGGTTCTTCCAAATTCGGTGATAACTATAAATGGGGCTACTTTCCTTCTGTGAGCGCTTCCTGGCGGTTGAAAGAAGAAAATTTCCTGAAAACAGTCAATAGTATCAGCGATCTGAAACTCAGGGCCAGCTATGGTATTACGGGTAATCAATCCGGCATCAGCGATTTCGCCGCCAAAGGCTTATGGTCTGGTGGGGCAGGATATCCGGATAACAGCAGCGGTGATCAGCCGGGAACGGCGCCATTGCAGTTGCCCAATAAGGATCTGCGCTGGGAAAAAACCAGTCAGGCCAATATTGGCGTAGACCTGGGACTATTCAACGGTCGCATTAACCTGACTGCTGATGTGTATTCCAAGTATACCAGCGATGTATTGCTGTTGCTGCCATCAGCCGGCGCAACGGGCTTCTCCTCCGTGTACAGCAACGCCGGAGAAATCAGCAATAAAGGCTATGAAATAGGACTGAATACCACCAACATTACCACCCGTTCTTTTACCTGGAGCAGCAGTTTTAATATTGCCGGTAATACCAACCGTATTGAAAAGCTGCCTACACCGGTATACCAGTATAACCGCGACTGGATTATTATGAAAGAAGGATCACCGATGTATTCTTTCTGGTTATATAAACAGCTGGGCGTAGATCCGCAAACCGGCAACGTTATTTTCGAAGGCGCCAAAGATGGCAAACTGCCAGTATCTGCCCGGCAGGTAATGGGTAATGCTATGCCTAAGTTTTACGGCGGCTTCAGCAATACCTTCACCTATAAAGGTTTTGACCTGAGTATCCTGTTGTCATTTCAATATGGCAACGATGTATATAACCTGAACCGCTTTTTCGGAGAGGGAGGTGGTACCAGGGATGCCAACCGCGTATTGTTTGCAGATCAGCTGAACCGCTGGCAAAAGCCGGGTGACAAAACAGATGTACCCCGCCTCACCGCTTACGGTTTGAACTACACGGTGGATCAGAACAGCCGCTTCCTGGAAGATGGTTCTTTCCTCCGTCTTAAATCACTCACATTTGGTTACACTGTCCCCAAATCTATCAGCGAAAGATTGCGTATTCAGCAACTACGTGTATACTTCATCGGTAGTAACCTCTGGTTGCTCACCAAATATACCGGACTGGATCCCGAATCAAATGTAACCGGTATACAAACCGTACAGGGACTGGATCTTGGCACACCACCGCAACCACGTAGCGTACAGTTTGGCTTAAACGTAACTCTTTAATTTTCTTAATCATCCTTTATGAAAACATATCGGAATTATATATCGGTATTCTTTTTCTTGCTGGCGACCATGTCCTGCAAAAAATTCCTGGACGTACAACCAAGAGATTCCGTGTCTGATGAACAGACCATCATTGATAAAACATCTGCCAGTACAGCATTGCGTGGCGTATACCGCAAGCTGGCCGCCGATAATTATTATGGCTCACTGTTCCAGACTTTTGGATACCTGCCCGGTGATAATGTGCAATGGACCGGCTCTCAGTCTGTTATCCAACAATTCATTACCCATAAAATATCCGCAGATAACGGCAACCTGCAAAGTGTATGGTCTGCTATTTACGCTACGATCAACGGTGCGAACAACGTAATCTCGAAAGTGCCGGTGGTAGCTGATGCCGCCTTTACTGCGGCGGACCGAAACCAGGTGATCGGCGAAGCATACTTTATTCGTGCACTGAATTATTTTGATCTGGCCCGCACCTGGGGAAATGTGCAGATAACGTTAACGCCTACACTGGGTGCTGACGATAAAGCTGGCCTTAAAGGCAGCACTACTGCACAGGTATATCAGCAGGTGCTGAGTGATCTGAATGCGGCAGACTCCCTGTTGCTGCCACCACCGGACAATGCACAACCCAATCCCGTACGCGCTAACCGCGAAACGGTATGGGCATTGAAGGCTCGTTATTACCTGTACCAATCCAATTGGGCACAGGCAGCATTCTATGCTTCCAAAGTAATCAGCAATACAAAAAATTACGCATTGCAAAAACCTTACAGCGCCTTCTTTTTTCCTGCCAGTGCCATTGCTACGCGGGAGTCTGTATTTGAATTGTCGTACAGCGCTACTTATCTGAGCGGGCATCGTGCCAACTGGCAGCCACCGGCAAACGGCGGTACCCGGCAGTGGGCGCCATCAGATGCTTTGGTGACACTATTGAATGATCCTGCTATTGGCGGCAACCGCAATGCACTGATCGCAAAAACTTCTGCCGGATTATGGTATGGCAATCTTTATTACCGGAGTCCGGCTACCGATCCGGCCTATATTATCCGGATTGCAGAGTTATACCTGATCCGCGCAGAAGCAGCGGCACAGCAGGAAAAACTATCACTTGCCAAAACAGATCTGGATCTGATCCGTGACAGGGCGGGGTTGTTGCCCACTACAGCAGCTGGTAAAGAGGCATTACTGCTGGCCATTGAAAATGAAAGGAGAGTGGAATTAGCCCTCGAACCGCATCGCTGGTTCGACCTGGCTCGTACCGGTCGTGCCGCTGCCGTGTTGAATATTACCAATACACAATTGTACCTGTTCCCGATACCTGCTAACGAAATCGCATTATCGAAAGGCAATCTGAAGCAAAACGATGGTTACTGATCTTATCACCTTATAACAATCAACAAATGAGTAATGTCACTATTGGCGAAACACCCGCCTGGAAAGACTACGAGAAGATTGGGTTCAGGGTATTTTTTATTTATTTCCTGTTGCAGGCGTTGCCGCTCGACTGGAAATTTTACAGCTACCTTTTTTCTACCCGTCTTTTTCATCTTCATTATGAAGATATTTTTAACCTGGCCAATTATACAACACGGTTTAGCGCGGCCCCTGCGAACTATAAAGACTGGACAATTTTACTGGCCATTGCTATTGTGGGGGCAGGTATCTGGACCTATATAGATCGTAACCGCACCCGCGTATACGATGCCGCCTTTTATTGGTTGCGGGTGGTGCTGCGTTACCGGCTGGCATTGGCGGTAATTGCGTATGGCTTTCTTAAAATCTTCACGCTGCAAGCGCCTTATCCGTCTATCAGTAGTCTGAATACGCCTTACGGAGCGTTTACCCGCTGGAAATTATTCTCGCTTAGTCTGGGTATTGTTCCTTCGTATGAGCTATTTCTCGGGTTGGTAGAAGTTATTATTGGGGTGTTATTACTTTTCAGGAAGACAGCATCTATCGGTGCTTTCATTTTCCTCATTTTCTGTGGCAATATTTTCGTTTCCAACCTGGCCTATGATGGCGGGGAGCAGGTATACAGCCTGTTGCTCATTACCTATGCGCTGGCGATCCTGAGCTTTGATCTGCAAAGAATTATAAGGCTGCTTATTTTGCAGCAGCCCACTGCGGCAGCTACTTTTAAGCCGGTATTTGATGGTGCAAAAAGATATAGCAGGCTGGTGTTGAAAACCGTATTCCTCCTGTACTTCATTGTAGTGTATGGTATCAAAACCGGCGCCGGTGCAAAAAATGATCCTTATCAATATCCCGGCAGTAAAGGATTACCGGCTATCAGTGGCTTATACAATGTAGCCACTTTTGTAGTGAATGGTGATACACTGGCTTACTCTTTAACGGATTCCCTGCGCTGGAATAATGTAGTGTTTGAGAAATGGAATACCATCAGCATCCGCTCCAACCAGCCGGCGCCGATAGATTCCAATAATCAGCACCTGGTATTGCGTAATAACGCGGAACGGTTATACGAAATTGAAGGCACCAGTGGCCGGCATTACTACAGCTATACCGCAGATACAGTACAACAGCTGCTCACGTTGCAAAACAGGCATCCGCAATTATCGGCGGAAACATTGTCGCTGCATTACAGTCGTCCGGATAAAGACCGGGTGATACTCAGCGGAATTACCTATAGCAGGGATTCGATCTATGTGGTACTGGAAAAAGTGAAGAAGACTTACCTGCTCGAAGAAGCTGCGAAAGGAAGTGGAAGAAACAGAAAATTAAAACTTTAAACTGATTATCATGTCTCATATCACTCCAACATTAGCAGATGAAACCGTGATCAGGGAAAGCGACTCCCAGGTGCCGCCCGCCATTGAAGCGCCTTTGGCGCAACTACCGGCCTGGAAGGAATATCAATTGATTTTATTCCGTATCGCATTTATATTTTTTATTGCTATCTCTATTCCGAACAGCATAGAGTGGTACAAACAACTGTTGCAGCTCGATTGGTTTCACCTGAATTACCGCGATCTGTATGATATTGCGCGGTTTGGCTCTGGCATTAACTTTTTGGGCAACACCATTTTTGGTAGTCAGTTGTTAGGATATGCCAACTGGATTACCACTGCACTGATAGCTACGGCCGGCGGGCTGATATGGACCGGTATTGTAAAGGCACGTAAGTTGCCCCGGAAAGAATATTACACTGCCTGGTACTGGCTGCGTGTAGTCGTTAGGTATAGAGCCGGTATCGGTATCATTGGGTTTGGATTTACCAAGCTATTACCGGTACAGATGCCTTATCCTTCTTTTGGTATTTTAAATACCAACTTCGGTGACCTTACCGCGCAAAAAATATACTGGTTATCGGTAGGGATAGTGCCCTGGTACCAGGTGTTTGCTGGCGTAGTGGAAATAACGGCAGGTACGTTATTATTCTTCCGGAAAACAACTACCCTGGGTGCTATTTTGTTGTTAGGTGCTTTGGGTGATATTGTGTATGTCAACTTTGCCTATGATGGCGGGGTACATGTATACAGCAGTTATTTTGTACTGCTGGCGGCTTTGTTGCTGGTCAATGATGTGCCTAAAATATATCGTTTGCTGGTACAGGAACGTTTTACCGTCCCCATAAATTATTATCCTTCTTTTTCACAGAAATGGTTGCGCTATACGCGTGTTAGTCTGAAGTCTGCTACCATCTTCCTTTTCCTGGGCGTATTGTTTTACCTGCAGCTCATCAACTTCCTGTATGATCCTTATAAACAGCCGGCAGTGGCGGGCGTAAAACAATTGCGGGGCAGCTACCAGGTAACGGAGTTCCGGTTAAATGACCAGGTGATTCCTTATTCACCACTGGATTCTATCCGCTGGCAGGAAGCTACTTTTGAGAACTGGTCAACATTTACGTACCGGGTAAATACACCACATCCGCTGGATCTTTCCAATGGTGGTGGCGATCCGCAGCGGGATGTGAACCGGACTTTTGAAATAACAGGATTGGCAGGCGGGCAGCGTGCTTTCCACTACTATGCAGATGAAGTCAATAAAGTACTTTACCTGGAAGACAAATACAAACCTATCCCCGACAGGCGTAACCGCACCGCGGGTGTTGGCGGAGATGGCGGGGCACCTGTAGATGAAGCAGCAGAAAAGGCTGCCCGCAAACAGGGGGCTAAAGTAAAAGATAGGTGGATACCGGCGGAGGCGTTGAAAAACATTGGTGATGAAGCGTTGAAGATAGATCCGCTGGCATTATCTGCCCGCAGGGCAAAAGATTATGCAGCTGCTCCTGCCACTGAAAACCGTAAACGTTTCATTGTAAAGTATGCAACAGATAATGGGGCGCATGTTGTACTGACGGGTGTAGATGAAAACAAAAACAATATTTATGTAGTGCTGGATCGCGTAGATAAAAAATATGCGTTAACACCCAGCACATTGAATGCAGGAAAATATTAGGGAGAGATATGATCATTAAACGCTCCTGTTGTTACCGGGTGGCAGCCGTAGTGGTGTTGGGTATGCTCGCTTGCCATACCAACACCCGGCCACCGGATGCCGGCTGGCCATCGCATTTCGGATTTGGTCGTACTGCCACTGCTGCGCAGATAGACTCCCTGAATATTTCCATTGCACCGGATGGCAAAGGATTACCTCCCGGCAGCGGCGATGCGGTGACGGGGCAGTGTATTTATATCACAAAATGTGCGGCCTGTCATGGGGAAACCGGTGCAGAACCAACGCCCAATCGCCTCGTGGCACCTATGGGTGATACTACCCGCGTGAAAACCATCGGTAATTACTGGCCTTATGCGACAACGGTATTCGATTATATCCGCCGTGCCATGCCTTTCAATGCGCCCGGCTCTCTGACGAATGAAGAGGTATACAGCCTCACGGCTTTCCTCTTATACCGGAATGAGGTCATTGACAGCACACTGCAGTTAAATGCCCGAAATCTGCCGCAAATAGTGATGCCCGCGAAAAAATATTACGTGGATGATGACCGCCACGGAGGTAATGAAGTAAAATGAATAGCTATGACATGGGAAGATAAAGACAACAACGGCAAAAAGATACCCAGACGAACAATATTGAGAGCCGCCGCAGTTTCCGCTGCGGCGGCTTTAATGGGAGCCTCCGGTATACAACGTGCGCCAGGCCCCCAGGCAACTACGAGTAAGACAGGAATTCCAGATCCCGGGGATAGTACTTATATGGATCCTACTAAAACTACCGGCACGTTACCCGGAAAACTTGGCACCCGTTCTCCTTTTGAGCAACCAGTAAAAAAGCCATCCGATATTTCATCCCGGACACCGTTGCAGGACTTGTATGGTATCATTACCCCATCAGACCTTCATTTTGAAAGAAGTCATGCGGGTGTGCCACTAATTCATCCCGATAAATATGAATTACTCATTCATGGTATGGTGGAACGCCCGATGATATTTACCCTGCGCGATTTAAAGCGTTTTCCTGCCGTTTCCCGTATTGCCTTTATAGAATGCTCGGGCAACTTCAGATCAGGCAAAGAAACCATGACAGCGCAGGAAATATGTGGGTTGACCAGTCAGAGTGAGTGGACAGGTGTGATGCTGTCTACCTTGTTCCGCGAGGTAGGTGTGAGCCCCCAAGCTAGCTGGTTTCTCGCAGAGGGCTCCGATGCAGCGGTGATGACCCGCAGCATTCCTGTACAGAAAGGATGGAAGGATGCGATGATTGCTTATGGTCAGAATGGAGAGGCCATCCGTCCGGAGCAAGGCTATCCTGCCCGCCTGTTTTTGCCGGGTTGGGAGGGAAATACCAATGTAAAATGGATCCGGCGCATCGAGTTATCTGACGGGCCTTTCATGACCCGGGAAGAGACATCCAAATACACGGAAACCATCCGTGATCATAAGATCCGGCAATTTAGTTTTGACATGGATGCCAGGTCTATCATCACTTATCCTTCCTTTCCACAACAGGTAGAAAAGGGGTGGATAGAAATAAGAGGCATTGCCTGGAGTGGCCGGGGAAAAATTGATAGGGTGGAAGTCAGCACAGATGCCGGCAAACACTGGGTGAAAGCCGTGTTACAGGAGCCTGTACTGGATAAAGCGCATACTTATTTTCGTTACTTGTGGTACTGGGATGGAAAGCCCACAGAAATTATGAGCCTGGCAGTAGATGATACGGGTTATCGTCAGCCTACTATGAAACAGCTTATACAAGCCAGGGGTGCTGATATGGGAGGGTACCACGTGAACCCTGTCACCGCCTGGGTTTTAAAGGGCGATGGGACCGTAGTATTCAAACCGGAAAAATGGAAATAAGTTATTCAAATAAGGTCAGGTCATCACGGGTAATGGCCTGAAAAAGATTTTGCAGCTGGTGAACATGTACTATCGGCCGGCCGTAGGCTACCAGGCCTTCTGCCGCATCAGTAAGCGGCTGGAATACGTCATTTTCACTCCGAACATGTACACTATGGAGCCGGTTATATTTCAGGGAGTATACGTTTTCATCTTCACCATAGTCAGGATCTCCTTTAATGAAGCCAAACCTGGATAACAGGTAAATGTCCAGTATCACCGGGTTGACCTTTTCACAGCGTAGTTTACTGAGTGGCAGCCCGGAATTATAAACATATCCCTGCAAAATGCCTTCTACCACAAAGGCTGTTTCTTCCATGTTATAATCAAAGTAGGATACGTAGTTTCCTATCCTGATGTCTGACTCCTGTATCATGTAAAGGGTCTTAAGAAAATAATATCAGTAATAGCGTGATCAATGCAGGTAATGCCTGTACGAAAAAAATCTTTTTGTCTGCTGTCAGCGCACCATACAAACCGGCTATTATCACGCAGCTTAAAAAGAAAATGGCTACTCTTCCTGCCCACAGCGGCTCTGAAATGAAAAAAGTCCAGGCCAGTCCGGCTGCCAGGAAGCCATTGTACAATCCCTGGTTAGCGGCGAGTGACTTAGTAGGCGGAAAGAGATCCTTCGGAAACTGTCTGAATACTTTAGGGCCTCTTGTTGTCCAGGCAAACATTTCGAACCACAAAATGTACAGGTGTTCCAGCATTACCACTGCGATCCCGATCTTAATGATTATCTGCATAATGGAATTGTTAAATGATACCAGCTAAATATAATCAAATTATCTTTTCAAGTAGCCATGCAAAAGCGAAAGCGAGTAGGGTACCTACTGCATAACATACGCAGTCACTCCAGAGGAAGCCATGTCCGAGGAGAATGCCGGCAGGGGTATTACGGAATTTTACCGCCCATTCGGCCTGGTACAGCTGCTGTACTTCAATAAGCATACATATTATAAAATTGCTGATGCTGATTTTCCACAATGGGGTGAGAGGGTAGAGGAATCGCACACCAAAGAAGATACAGGTGGCGGAAAATACATCGCCTCCATATATACGCACGATTTCAGGAAAATATTGGGGTGCCCACCTGGTGGCAAGTCCTAAAGGGATATTCAATAAAATGAGGAGAAAATAAATCCAGCGTCTTTTTGCTTCCATAGATTGTAAAAAGCGATAAATATAAGAAAGATATTCTTATATGTAGGCCACTGGAAAGATGAATGGCAGAAGAACCAGCCATCCGGAATAAAAAAGCAATAACCCCATTGGGTTATTGCTGGTTATCGGTTTCGACGTTATTTTTCTTTTTTCCGCGGTTAGTACCACCTTTACGGCCAATAGCGGCCATGTGTTCACGATTCTTGCTCACGGCTTCACCGCCTTTTTTACCTGCTGCACGTGCTTCTTCGGAAGTGAACTTATGGGCTACACCTTGCTGATGCGCTGCTTTTCCACCTTCTCTTGATATGGCACGTTGCTGTTCAGGGTCCATAGAAGCAAATCCGCGTTTGCTATGCTTACTTTTTTGTTCCGGATTTTTCTCCTGTACATGGGTTACTGGCGTGGCATGTTGAAATCTGATGTCTTCCATAATCCTGAAGTTTTTTGTAGTGATAGTAGTTAAACAATAGCGATAGTAGTTAAAACATTCTCTTTACCGGGGATCAAGATATGTGCCACCACCTGTTTTCACCACCAGAGGCCGTATTCGCTGATAGCTTAAAAGGAAATAGGGCAATACATTCCACAATCCATAGAATTTTTAACACACTTTCCAGCACCTTCCCCATTTTATTTGTACGAAATCCCTCATTTTCCGTGGCTTATATTTTGTTTTCATATCATCGTTATTTCTTTTTTCTCCACCCATCTAAATTTTTTTGTCATGGCAAAGTATTCAGAAGAATCGCAGCGTAAAGTCAAAAAGACTATGCATGAAATGCACGAGGGCAAACTAAAAAGTGGAAGAAGCAATAAGAAAGTTACGAATCCTAAGCAAGCCATTGCAATAGGCTTGTCTGAAGCGAGAGAAGAAGGCGCCAAAGTGCCTAAGAAAGCGGCAGCGAAAAAAGCAACCACCAAAAAAACATCAGCTAAAAAGGCGGCAGCGAAGAAAACAGCAGCGAAGAAGACAACAACAAAAAGAGCTACTGCTATGAAGGCAACCGCCAAAAAAGCAATGGCTAAAAAAGCCACTGCCAAAAAAGCTACCGGAAGGAAAACTACGGCTAAAAAGACGACTGCCAAAAAGGCCACTGCTAAAAAAGCAGCACCAAAGAGAAAGTCAGCGGCCCGTAAAAAGTCAGCTGCTATGGCTTGAATAACGTAGTTTTTGGATCGTTTTCACCCTTCCAATATAAACATAAAGACCGGTCACTACACAGCACCGGTCTTTATTTGTGGTATATCACTTGCGGCATTTTTTATATGGAAAAGCACAGCATTACGGTGATCATAAAAGGTAAACCCTATGGATTGATCATCACGATCGATGGGGGAGCTTTGGCAACGGCATTTCAAGTCATTCCTGATGTAAGGGAACATGTACAGGAAGAATTTGAACCCCATAGCCAACGTTTTACCACCGATCACAAAGACACCCTGGAAGGAAGCCTCCGTACCGTGGAATCAGAACAAATTGCCCGTATCATCTGGGAAGATATCCTGGATAAAATGAAATAACCCCCGGTTGCTTCACAAATCAAATCACGGTTGTACCTTCGCAATCAAAGCGAGCGTGAATAGCTATGATGGTAACCGATAAAACCTATAAAAATGCCAATCGCAGGGAGCGGATCATATTCCTGGTGAAACTGCTGGTATACCTTGGCATTGTATATTTCAATATTGAACATCCTGCTGTTTATAACAAATTTGTCTGGTTGTTTAAGTTAACCAACGCGCTCTCTTTTTTCCTGGGCGCCAACCTGGTTATTTCCCTCGCCTGGCTGCTGATCTTATCATGGTACACCCGCCGCAATCGCAGCAAGCCTATTGAAAAAGACAACTTTATCCTGGGCATCAACCGGATATCTTCCGTATTAAATACCCTGTTCCTGCTGCTGGCCATTACTTTTTTCTTTGGTGTAAATCCACTGCAGTTCGTTACCAGCATCACCATCGTGGCGGCGGCGATTGCCCTGCTTACAAAAGATTATATCACCAATATGATCAATGGACTGATCATCATGTTTTCAGATCAGTTGTCACTAGGAGATCATGTGCGGATAGGAGATTACAAAGGAAAGGTGATGGATATTACCCTCATCAATGTGGTATTACAGAACGAGGATGATGATATTGTGATTATTCCCAATTCGGTGGTCTTTACCTCTATTGTATTAAACCAGTCCAAACAAAATATCAAAAAGCTGACATTGGAGTTTGAACTGGATCATAAACATCCTTTTACTATCCGCGGACTGGAAGAACGGCTGAGAAACTGTGTGGAAGCGTATTCCCGCAGCTTTACCCCCGAAAGCTTTTCATTGAAAACAATAGAGATCAAGAAAGACTTTGTACAATTTAAAGTGCAGTTGCTGATGCCCCTGGCCAACAAGGAAACGGAGCGCCAGATCAGGCGCGCACTCAACACAGAAATCATGGCCATTGCAGAAGGAGTTGTTTAAGCAACTACCATAGCTGCTATGAGCGTGTCAATGAATTCATCTACCTGTTCCTTACTTACATTGGGCATACAGATAATGTGCGAGCAGCCATTTTCTGAAGCGAGTTGCCACTTACGGCGAATGCTTCCGGGAGGATCCGGAAACACCACCGTAATAGCATTGGGGTTACGCCATGCAGGGATACCGTTTTCGTTCAAACGTTCCGCCGCGTAGGCAGCTACAGCTAAGCTATGCCTGGCCCTTTCCTTTAATCCGGCAGGTCCCAGGCTCCTGATTGCGTACCATAAGAACAATGGACTATGGCCGTTTCTTGAACCGGTGATGGTGGTATCCATACTACCGATATATGCTACAGACCGGGCTATTCTGTCGCGATTGGATTTTCTGGCAATCACCACTCCGCAGGGAATGGGAGCGCCAATAAATTTATGTCCGCTGATGGCAATACTATCTGCTCCATCTGCAAAATCAAATGCAGGCCGGGGATCCAGGAAGGCACTATAGCTACCGGATAAAGCGCCATCAGCATGAATATAATGATGCCGGATAGCCAGGTTTTTAAGGATGCCTTTAATGCGCCTTACGTCATCCCTGGCTTCGGTCATAGTGGTACCTATATTGGCCAGCATAATTACCGGCAGATGCCTGTTCATACGCATCGTATTTTCGAGGTCATCGTAATCAATTTCTCCGTTAGGCAAAGTGCGGATAATAATACCGGGCATATTCAGTAGGTGCAGGTTCTTTTGCACACTGTAATGAGTCGCCTCGGAATAATACACCATCCCTTTGGGGTAAAGCTCCCGCGCAAGATATAATCCGTATAAATTACCCTCAGAACCGCCATTGGTCACATATCCCCACCAGTCATCTTCGGGAGCCCGGAACAGGTCCGCAAAAAATGATACCACCTGCTTTTCCATCTCCCTGGAACCTACTGCATAGGTAGCAGGTACAAAGGGATCACCCAGGTTGTTAAGCGGGTATTGCAGAAAAGGCAGTAAAGGACTATAATCAAAATCTTTAGATACAGGATATCCCAGGAAATCTTTGGTACGGGATTGTACCTGTGCTAACAGTTCATCCAGCGCCGCTTTATCAGCCGCCGCTAACCGGTACTCTTTCATAATCGTTTATTACAGGTAGATAATACTGCGAATGTAGGAGATGCCCATTGAATTAAACTAGTAGAGTAGTTAAAATAGAAAATATATACTATTATTGTATAGTTGATAGTTAAATTAAACTATTATAGAAAGACGGGACGTCTTTTTTAAGATAAATATAACTGCCATGGATACACTGGATAAAACAGACCGCAGGATATTACAGGTATTGCAAAACGATGCCCGGTTAAATACCAAGGAGATCGCGCATCGTATAGGGCTGTCCGTTACTCCTACTTATGAACGGCTGAAGAAGATAGAAAAGAGTGGGGTGATTAAAAGCTATGTAACGCTGTTGCATGGCGACAAAGTAGGTAAAACCCTGATGGCCTTCTGCAATGTATCACTGCAACTGCATTCGCAGCCGCTGATTAAAAAATTTGAAACTGCCATAGCAAAAATGGAAGAGGTGATGGAGTGCTATCACGTAGCAGGCACCTACGATTACCTGTTGAAAGTAGTGGTGGATGATATGCGCAGCTATCAGCATTTTTTAACCAATAAGCTGGCGGCTATCGAAAACATCGGACAGGTACACAGTTCCTTCGTGATGACGGAAATCAAGCACACTACGGCCTTTGGACTGGGTTGATCAGCGTCTTAATACACTTACACCATTCAGGGGATGATCCTGTACCACTACGGTATAGGCGCGGGGATTTATTTCATGATCTTCTGACACCGGGAGGGTAAAGGAAAAGCTGCTGCCACTGCCCGGCATACTGTTAAACCAGATCTGTCCGTGGTTACGTTCCACAAAATCTTTGGACAGGTGCAGACCCAAACCGCAGCCTTTTTCATTTTGGGTGCCGGTAGTAGAGTAGTAGATATTGGAGAAGATACGATGCTGATTCTCCAGCGGAATACCAGTACCATTGTCTTTCACGGTGATTTCAGCTGTTTCTTTGTTGCACTGCGCGGTGATCATCACCTCACCACCCGCGGGGGTAAATTTAATGGCATTGTTAATCAGGTTGCGGAGTACAAGCCGGATCATATCGGGATCAGCATATACCATCATGCTTTTATTCAGTTCGTGCGATAGCTTCACTTCCTTTTGCCTGGCAAGGGTTTGCAGTAAATCAAATTCACGGCTCAACAGCAGCGTTACATCAAAGTCATCGGCTTTTACGCCTATACCTTTCATTTGATTGCTGGCCCACTGCAGCATATTGTCCATCATGTACGCGGTGTTTTTTACATCGCGCCATAGTTCATCAGTATACAGCCGGAACTGGTTGGCATCAATTTTTTCATCTTTCAGCAAAAAGAGCAGGCCTTCCAGGATCGCCAGCGGTGAGCGAAGATCGTGGGAGATCACTGAAAATATTTTATCCTTTACCTGGTTCAGGTTTTCCAGCGTGGCGTTCTGTTCCAGGATAATGCGGTTCTGCATAGATACTTCCCGGTTCTTGTTATTGAGTTCCAGGTATAGTTCCTGTTGTCTTTTATACAGGCGGTATACCATCACTGTAATGAGCAGCAGGGCGAGGAACAGGGCGGCAGCCGACAATACGAGCACACGTTGTTGCTGTATAGTGGCGAGGTGTGTATGTTGTTCTTTCTTCAGTACAATGTTTTCGCGCTGTTTCTTTTCCGATTCATATCTTTCCTCGGAGCGGGAAATCTGCCGGCCCTTTTCTGCATTGAAATAATCAATGTTCCGGTTGCTGTATTCCTTGAAATGATTAAAGGCCGCTACATAATCTTTCCTGGCAGAATCCAGTTCATAGCGGATCTTATAATAGATCATTTCATTTTTGACGTTTCCCAGTTTATCATTCAGGGCTTTGGCATTGTCCAGGTTTTTGTCTGCGCCCTTAAGGTCCCCCAGCATTGTTTGTACTTCGGCGAGGTTCAGATTGGCTTTCACCACG
This sequence comes from Chitinophaga sp. RAB17, assembly GCF_052114225.1. Classification (NCBI taxonomy): domain Bacteria; kingdom Pseudomonadati; phylum Bacteroidota; class Chitinophagia; order Chitinophagales; family Chitinophagaceae; genus Chitinophaga; species Chitinophaga sp. RAB17. The sequence goes on from NZ_JBFREI010000022.1 coordinate 39,935, forward strand.
CCCGGTAAATTATCCGCTTCTTTATAATAGGCGGCAGACAGCAGGTGATAGCGCAAGGCGTCATTATAGTTTTGCTGCACCATGGAAATGATACCCATGTTTTCATAGGTATAGGCAAGTCCACGCTGGTCGTTGAGTTCCAGCTTAATCTTTTCCGCTTTCTGCAGAAAGTACATAGCGGAATCATGCATTTTCAGTGCGATATAGGCAGACCCGATATTGTTGAGGGTTTTCCCGATCTCTGTTTTTTCGTTTCGTTTTAATTTGATTGCCAGCGATATTTTAAGATATGTGAGGGCATCACGGGGGCTATTCAGCTCCGTGAAAATATTGCCTACATCATTATTGAGTACCCCGAGCATGTAAGGCTCGCCGATGGTTTCTGCCAGTTTAAGCGCGCTGAGGGTTAGCTGCATTTGTTGATCCAGGTGACCTTTTGTATTTTCCACAAGGGCGAGGTTACGAAGGGCCCATATTCTTCCATTGGTGTATTTAAGACTGTCGCTGATCAACAGGGCTTCTTCTCCGTAGCGGGCAGCCAATGTAGCATCTTTGGTGAAGTAGATCCTGGCAATCCGGTTCAGCAGATTGACTCTTGCAGTATCTCTTTTTATATGGGATTGAAGGGATGTCAGTAAAGAATCATTCACATCCTGTTGCGCTGCTACCGCAGGGGACAGCAACATGAAGTAAAGTGGGATTAAAATACATTTATTCAAAGGACTGGCCGGCAGCATAGTGTATAGTGTTGGCTGTGACAAGGGTGGAGCGATTCGGGGGCGGTCCACTTTAATATAGGTTAAAATTAAAGATAATGTGCCACGATTCAAAGTAAGTTGGGATAAAAAGTGCTTCAATGGTCAGTGTATTTAGTGTTATATCCCTATAAACCAAATAGGGTCGTATCTTTCCGGAAATTTTTATTTTTTTTAATTTGTCGTGTCCAACGCTTAAAATAGTAATGTCAATGAAACCTGTTATTACGATAGAATACTGCCCTAAATGTGGTTGGTTATTAAGATCAGCCTATATGGCCCAGGAATTATTAACCACTTTCACAGAAGATCTGGGTGGCGTAACCCTTCGTCCAAGTGAAACAGGGGGTACTTTTATTATACGGCTCAATGACACCGTATTATTTGACCGTAAAGAAGCCGGGCATTTTCCCGAAATCAAATTCCTGAAGCAGCTGGTGCGTGACCAGGTGAACCCGGAAAAAAGTCTCGGGCATTCCGATAGGGGGTGAATTGCTGGAGGGGATCGCCTTCGGCGATTGTCTTTTTCAGGATTCAACTGACGTAGATGATTTTGTAGTTAAGTAAAAACGGTGGAAGTCTCAACAGATCAATTTCTGCCTTTACTACTCAGTTATAATATCAAAAAAAATTAAAATCCTGCAAATCCTGCAAATCAGTTTAATCCTGAAAAAGACAATCGCCGAAGGCGATCCCCTTCGCTAATTTCTTTACATTTGCAGCCTATGTGTAAAAACCTCCATATCACGGCTTTATTAATTTTATTGGCAGCAGGTGCAAAGGCTCAACAGGATAGCGTTACTCATACAGGTCCCTCACGGGAAGGTATACACGATAGCTTAGCCTTCCGTAAGCGCAGTTTCTTTCCGTTACCGGTGCTGGGTTATTCGCAGGAAAAAGGACTGGAAATAGGAGCGGCCATGTTATATTCCTTTTATACGGATAACAGGAACCCGGATTTAAGCACGCGTAACTCCACCCTGAACCTGATTCCCGCAGTCACCACGGAAAAGCAGTTTAAAATAGATCTCAAAACCAATATCTGGACAAGGGGGAATCTCTGGCATTTTAAAGGTAATYTCCGTTATCATAATTATCCGCTTTACTTTTTTGGTATCGGCGATACTACCCATTATAATACCCGTTCACTGGTAAGTAATATCCGCTATAAAGTGCAGCTGGAAGGGGAGCGGCGTATCACCGGCCATTTTTATGCAGGGGCGTCTATATTATATCAGCACGATACTTACAGCAGCAGTGACAACAAAGGTATTTATACTACCATGCCCCTCACAGATAAGGACGGTGGGTATGTTACTTTTCTCGGCCTCACCGGTATTTACGATAACCGCGATAATGAAAACTATACCCGTCATGGCTGGTGGCTGAAGCTCAATGTGGCCTACGCACCTTCTTTCCTGAGTAAACAACCGCTCTTTAAAGTGGAAGCGCAGGGAACTCATTTTATTGCCTTCTCCCGAAAAAGTACCCTGGGCTTTAATGGTATTTTTAATAGTCTGCAGGGAAATGACCTGCCATTTTACTTATTACCTGAAATGGGGAATGACAATATTATGCGGGGATATTATACCGGCAGATATCGTAACCAGAACTATCTGGCGGGTCAGGCGGAGTATCGTTATCTCGTAGATCCCAAAATGCGTATTCATATCTGGTTTGTAGATATTAAACCCAAATTTGCATTGGCCGCCTTTGCCGGTACAGGTACTGTGTTCTCCAACCGTGATTTTCATTTTAATGGATTTAAGCCAAGCTATGGTGCGGGGATCCGTTATTTCTATGATGAAAACGCGAAACTCACTATTCGTATAGACTACGCCGTTGGTGAAAAGCGCAGTGGGGAATCCAGGCAAAAAGGGTTATATCTTTCGTTGGCAGAAGCGTTCTAGTTAAATGGTTTTGGTGATAGTTATTTGCTAATAATTTGTTAACTTTCAATAGATTAATACAGAACACCAAAACCATTGCATATGAAAAAACTACTCCTATTTGGTGCAGCCGTGCTATTGATGGCTGTGACAGTTACTACCCAGGCCCAGGACATTTCCAACACCCAAACTTCTTCACATTCGAAATGGTATCTAAAGATTGCCGGTGGGTATTTTTTCAGTGTATCCCCGGGTCAGTTTCCTAATGTAGGCCCCTATCCACCACAGGATCTGCATACAGAGTTTAACCCCACCAATGCAAATCCTTTGGATACTATCAGCCGTAAAGTACTGACAGGTTCTTACGGAGAAGGTTTCAGAGGCGGTTTATCCGTTGGTTACAACATCAACAAATACCTGTCGGTAGAAGGAACCTTTAATTACTTTCACAGCAAGAAAAACCTGATGACCCGGCAGCAGACTACCCTGGTTGGCACCAGCAAATCACTGGGCAGCGTGGAATCACATGGTTATGTCAATGCGGTGGATTTTGCACCCAGTCTGGTGGTGAGCCCTGGTCTGGAAAAAGTAAATCCATATGTACGTTTTGGTGTGGTAGTGCCGCTATGGGGCCGCCTGTATATTGAAACGGATGCTACCCAGGTATCGGCAGTCCCTCCGGGTGCACCCGTACCTGCCGGTACTCAGATATTGACTACTATCAATCGTAAAGAAGAAATAAAACCTAACGTAACGGTCGGCTTCCAGGGCGCACTGGGCGTATCTTTCATGGTAGCCTCCCGGTTTGATGTTTTTGTGGAAGCGGAATACCGGAATGTACCGGTGAGGAGCAAGGAGAAAGAAATTACAAGGTATAATGAAACCACTCAGTTTATCAATGGTTCCACAGGCGCTGTGCTGGGCGATGCCAGACCTCCCCGTACACTCAATGATCTCAGTACCGCAGAAAAGAATACCGTGTATGAAACTACATTGGATCAGAACTCTAATACCCCCATCAATCAACAGGGCACCAAGGTTATTTATAAAGATAATAACAAGGCCTCCAATGACCTGAAGTCATATATTAATATAGGCGGACTTGGCCTGAATGTAGGATTGAAATTCCGGTTATAAGCGGATATTGTCTTACTCAGGATTATACTGATTTTGATGATTCCCCGGATTTTATTTAAAAAAAAATGAAGAGAGAGGCAGCGGATAATCACAAAGTAATCTCCTGAAATGCCTTAAAATCTACAAGTAGAAATCTGGAAAATCATCAAAATCAGTATAATCCTGAGTAAGACAAAAACAGCGTTAAGTATTCGTCTTATTCAATAATTTCACTGCCGCCGCAGTAAGCCGCAATGGCATCGCAATTGTACCCCATATTTTCCTGACTTCCTTTTGCCTTCATAATATTTTTTCATAGAAGCATTTCGCCGGTACTTCCCGTTCCTAATTTAACTACTTTTGTTGCTCATCGGATTAAATTTTATGCCAGTTCAAATGCCTGATATTTCACGTGAAGAATTTACCTGGTTAACACAAACCTATGGGAAAGATAGTGGTTACTCGCACATAGATACCAAAGAAAGCGTGGTACATGAAATATTTAAGGATAAGGTCCTTATAGGCACCGCCTTCCTGAATTACGCCTCCTATGAACTGTCTTTCGAAGCTCCCGGACTGCATATCCGGAAAAGTCGCCTCGATAATTACAAACTGCAGGATAAGGCAGTGCTGGTCACAGATGAGATGAATGAGGAAGACGAGGAAGAACTGATGCTTCGCTGGACCACACTGATACAGGAACTGAAGTTACTGGAAAAACTAAACGGCATGACCAATGTCCGTGAACTGCTGGAACAGCTATACCTCGATATTTTTAAAGAAGATGACGCCGAAGAGCTGATCAACCGTTTACCGGAAATTGTATCTCCCAACGTATTGGCTATCTGGGAAGAACTGCATGCCGCATTATCTGCCACGGGTAATGTAGTGGAGTTTGAATGGCAGGAATTTTCAACCACCGGTATTCTCACACTCAACGAACTCGGCCCCCTGCTGCAGGCAGGCATTGTCCTGGAAGCCCCTGATCCCGCTACTTATGAAGAGATCATTGCCGGAGAAGATTTTGCAAAAGAAGTACTGGATTTTGTAAATGAACAAATAGATGCCTACGATCTGAAAATAGTAGCAGTAGGCCCCGGGCTGGATGAATACCAATCCTTCGCCTGCCTGGATATGCAGGATTTCCGACTGGCCAACGCATTGCTGAAAATGGAAGAACTTTGCCTCGTTTGTTTTTTCTAGCACATTAAAATTTGGTTAAAATACCGGGTTCATTCTTGCTATACCAGCCGGTAATCAATATCTTAGTGAATTCGTAAGGATATACCACATGAAATTATTAAGGCAATTATTTTATGTACTGATCACTGTAATGATCCTGCCGGTGGTGCAGGGACACAGTGTGCCTGTACAAAAATCTGTCGTTAATAGTATTCATGAAGCCCGGGCCACTGCTTTTAAAGCGGCCATGAAGGTGCCTGGTTTCAGGACCACCATTAACCGGTTTAAACGCCGGCCTGTTGGTATCAACGACAGCTACGGACATGAAAAAGTTTGTCCGCCGCTTTTATCTGCTGTTACCGCACGATTTATTTATGTAGATAAAATCCAGCGCGGATTTTATTTTAACCCTTACCTCAGTGTTCCCATTCCGCTGAGAAGCTGGAGAGGCCCGCCCACCGCCTGATAACCCGTTTTATCATTTTCTTTTATTTCATTCTTTTTTCAGCGACTTATGAACTTACATATGATCGCGAAGAAGCGGTGTTGGTGGTTGCTATGTATTTTTCCCTTCACTTCTTTGTTCGCACAATCTGCAGCGGATAGCTTTTCGCTGCATCGGGCCATTGCGCTCACACTTTCGCATTACCCGGCATTAAAGGCGAAGCAGGCCCAGGTAAACGCTGGCCAGGCAAGTCTTACAGACACTAAACATAATTGGTACCCGGCTATAAAACTGCATGAGCAACTAGACGCGGGCACAGATAACAGTATATACGGATCCTATTTTACCATGGGGATGATTCCTTCCACCTCCGGCGGTATCCGTGCAGAAAACAATAACGCCATCATGAGTGGCAACATCGCCATGGCCGCCATGACATGGGAGATATACAACTTTGGCGCGTACAACAGTGAGCAAAAAGAAGCTGCACAGTCACTCAAAGTCCAGCAAACCGATTTAAGCAATACGGCTAACCAGCTAACAGTTGCCGTTATAGAAAACTACCTGGAATTTCTGCGTCTGCAGGCGTTGCAAAAAATTGCCAACGATAATATCCAGCGTAATGCGGAAGTCCTGAGAGCGGTAACAGCTACTGTTCTACACGGTCTTAAACCCGGAGTAGACAGCGCCGTTGCTGCGGCAGAGTTATCCAAAGCAAGATTAAACCTGCTGGATATAAAGAATAAATACAGCCAGGTGCGCATACAACTGTCCACTTTCACGGGACTCGACACTGCACAAATACAACCCGATACGGTGAACAACGCCCGGCTGCTTTCCTTACTGGGCGTGGCCGCTCCTGATAGTATCAGCAGCCACCCGATGCTGGAATATTACAATGCGGTTTACCGGGAGCAACGCGCTGCAGAACAGGTGATCCGCAAATCGCGTCTGCCTAAGGTAAACCTGATGGCAGCCGGATGGATGCGGGGTTCCAGCGGATCATTCAATGATGTATACGATAAGAATTTGTGGAGTGGCCTGGGATACAGCAGGTACAACTATTTGCTGGGACTGGGTATCACCTATAATCTTACAGACCTGAAGCGTACACACGAAAAGGCAGCTATACAACAATACAGGTCAGAGGTGGCGCAGCAACAGCTGGAAACCACGCGTACCACGCTGAATGGCTTATTACAACAGGCGCAGTCGGATATTCAGACATCGAGAGATAAACTACAGGAACTGCCTTTGCAACTGGCCGCAGCACAGGCCGCAGCCAGGCAAAAAATGGCATTGTACAAAGGAGGACTTACCAATATTATCGAGGTAACCACCGCCTTATTTGTATTGAACCGTGCAGAAACAGACCTGGTGCAAACCCGTGATGCAGCGTGGAAAGCACTGTTTCGCGCTGCCTATGCAGGCAACAGTATTTCACAATTTTTACCTGATCTGAACTAAACATATTTACTATGTCATTCGTTTCTTCGGCACTGAAAAAGCCCATCGCCGTGGTGGTGATCACCGGCGGGTTGCTGCTCTTTTCATTGCTGTCTATATTGAGTATTCCCATCGACATATTTCCCAAACTTAATCTTCCTACTATCTATGTGATAGAGCCATACGGGGGAATGTCGCCTCAACAGATGGAGGGTTTTTTTGCCACCAGATTGCAGGACCAGTTCCTGTATGTGAACGGGGTAAAGAATATCACTACTAAAAACATACAGGGGTTAACGTTACTAAAGCTCAGCTTTTATGAAAATACGGATATGGCGGAAGCCTCGGCCCAGGTGGCATTACAGGTGAACCGGGCGATGAAGTTTTTTCCTCCAGGTGCTTTGCCGCCACAGGTAATGCGCTTCGATGCATCGTCATTGCCGGTAGGAGAGTTGGTGTTCAGCAGTCCTACAAAATCGTTAAAGGAAATTTATGACCTGGCCGCCACCCGTATCAGGCCTATGTTTGCTTCGGTGCCAGGTTTATCCGCGCCACCGCCTTTCGGTGCCAACTCCCGCTCTGTAGTGGTGAATGTAGATCCACAGAAACTGCGCAGCTTTAATTTAAGTGCAGATGAAGTGGTGGAAGCCATCGCCAAAAATAATGTGATGACTCCTTCGGGCAATATCCGCATCAATAACACCATGTTTGTAACCACGATCAATTCACTGGAAAAACAGGTGGCCGACTTTGGTGATATTCCCATCGTTACCAATGGTAACAACAATGTGTTTATCCGCGATGTAGCCAGGGTGGCGGATGCCACGGATGTTACGGTAGATTATGCGCTGGTCAATGGCAAACGGTCTGTATATATTCCGGTGGTGAAAACTGCCGATGCTTCTACCTGGGAAGTAGTGAAAACACTGAAGTCAAAAATACCGGAAATGCAAAGCCTGCTGCCGGATGATGTAAAGGTGTCGTACGAATTTGATCAGTCGGTATTTGTGATCAATGCGGTGAAAAGTCTTATTACGGAAGGTGCACTGGGTGCGCTGCTTACCGGCTTAATGGTATTGTTATTCCTGCGTGACCTGCGCAGCTGCCTGGTAGTGGTAGTGACCATTCCGGTAGCAGTGTTGTGTGCGGTGATGGGGTTGAAGTTGTCCGGGCAAACCATCAATATTATGACGCTGAGCGGACTGGCATTGGCCATCGGTATACTCGTGGACCAGGCCACGGTAACGATCGAAAATATTCACCAGCACCTGGAAATGGGTAAATCCAAGCGACAGGCTATTTATGATGCCTGTGAGGAAATTGCGTTCCCGCTGGTGCTGATCCTGTTGTGCATCCTGGCGGTATTTGCACCGTCTTTTATTATGACTGGTGTTCCCCGGGCCATGTTCCTGCCATTGTCCTTATCTATCGGTTTCGCCATGATAGCCTCCTTCTTTGCGGCACAAACGCTGGTGCCGGTAATTGCCAACTGGTGGCTGAAAGCCGATAAATATCAGCATGCACATGCAGGACTGGTACTGGATGCAGAAGAAGTGAAAGAAGTCAATGACCACCTGCATGAGGAGCAGCAACACCCGGAGAAAACCACCGGCTTTGAACGGTTCAAACTGGGCTTCATGCGTATACTCGAAAAGGGGATGAACAAATCCCGTTTAGCCGTTACCGTTTATATCGTTGGTTCCCTGTTGCTGGCAGGAGGCTGCTATGTATGGATAGGGAAGGACCTGATGCCGCACGTGAATGCGGGCCAGTTTCAGCTGCGCCTGCGCATGCCGGATGGTACCCGTTTAGAGCGTACAGAAGAAGGGCTGCACCAGGTACTGGGTATCGTTGACAGTACGGTTAACGGGCATGTGGCTATCAGTTCTGCTTACGTAGGGCTGATTCCCAGCAGCTATGGTACCAGTAACCTGTATATTTTTAACAGTGGTACACATGAAGCGGTATTGCAGGTAAACCTGGAAGAAGACTATAAAGTAGCTATTGAAAAGCTGAAAGATCAGCTCAGAGAGAACATAAAGGCAAAAATTCCGGAGATGCGGTTGTCCTTTGAGCCGATAGATCTTACTGAAAAAATTATGAGCCAGGGTGCAGCTACGCCTATTGAAGTGCGGGTGGCAGGCAAGGATATGAAGCAGATCGCCACTTATGCTGAACAGCTGGTAAATCACCTGAAAGAGGTACCTTTTTTACGCGATGTACAGATTGCGCAGCCCTTGCATTTCCCGGTGATCAGCATTCAGATAGACCGGCTAAAACTGGCGCAAATGGGATTGAATATTTACCAGGTGGCGCGCTCTGTTACGGCGTCTACTTCTTCCAGCCGCTTTACAGAAAAAAATCAATGGCTGGATGAAAAGGTCGCCTACACTTACCAGGTACAGGTGCAGGTGCCTGAATACAATATGACAGCGATCAACGACCTGAAAGAAATACCGCTGGTAAAGGGCCAGCCGCGGCCGGTTTTGGCGGACGTAGCTACTTTTTCCACCACAGAAATGCCGGGAGAATTTGACCGTGCCGGTCCTCGTAGGTTCGTGACCGTTAGTGCCAATATTTCCGGTAAAGATCTGGGCGCTGCTACTGCAGCAGTGCAAAAGGCCATCAGGGAAACAGGTACACCCCCCAAAGGATTGATCACAGAATTAAAAGGCGCTTCCAGCCTGTTGGTAGAAACATTAGGCAGTTTACAGAACGGGCTGATGATAGCGGTGGTGGTGATTTTTTTATTGCTGGCAGCTAACTATCAGTCGTTTAAATTGTCGTTGGTAGTGCTGACTACTATACCAGCCGTCATTGCGGGCGCATTGATTGCATTATTGCTGACGGGCGCCACACTCAATCTGCAGTCTTACATGGGCATGATCATGTCTACCGGCGTATCGGTGGCCAATGCCATCCTGATAGTGACGAATGCCGAAAAATTAAGAGGAGAGTACCGGGATGCACGTAAAGCAGCCATCGTAAGTGCGGGCATCCGTTTGCGCCCTATCCTGATGACGAGCCTGGCGATGGTGGCGGGGATGATCCCTATGGCCAGTGGTTTGGGGGAAGCCGGTGATCAGACTGCCCCGCTGGGGCGTGCTGTAATAGGAGGACTGATAGCCTCTACATTGGCGGCCTTGCTCATATTACCACAGGTGTATGCGCTGATGCAGCGTAAAGCTGGTTACGCGTCTCCTTCATTGATGCCATCCGAATCCGATGATTTAAAATAAAAAATAAAATTATGAAGTACTATAAATATTATTTATCGGCATTGAGCGTGATCACAGGACTGGCAGCCTGTAATTCTGCCGCCATGCCGGAAAAGAAGGCAGTAACAGCAGATCGTCATTATATATTAGCGCCGGTGGTGCAGCGTCCGTTGGCAGGCAATATCCGGCTGCCGGGAGCCCTGGCGGCTTTTCAGAAAGTAAGTATTTATCCCAGGATCAATGGGTTTGTAAAAAGTATCCTGGTAGACAGAGGTACTAAAGTAAAGAAAGGACAGGTGCTGCTGGTACTGGAAGCGCCGGAAGTGGCGCAGCAATATTATGCGGCACAGTCAAAGTATATCCAGGCAGCGGCTATGTTTGCCTCCAGCAAAGACAACTACGAACGTACGTTGGCGGTGAGTGCGGAGCCGGGTACTATTTCCGCGCATGATCTGGAACTATCTAAATCCCGTATGCTGGCAGATAGTGCGCTCATGAACAGTGAACAGGCTAATTTCCGGGCCCAGGAAGTGAACCGCAGCTACCTGACGGTGACGGCGCCTTTTGATGGGGTAATTACCGAGCGTAATATTCATCCCGGTGCATTGGTAGGGCCGGATACAAAGGTAGATGATAAGCCTATGCTGATGCTGGAGCAGGAGGACAAGCTGAGATTGATATTGCAGATACCGGAAGTATATAGTGCACAGCTGTCACAACAGTCGGTAATTACTTTTGATGTCAACGCTATTCCGGGACAACATTTCGAGGGAACAATTGCCAGACAGGCCGGGACCCTGAATGATAAGTTTCGTTCTGAGGCTGTGGAAATAGATGTACAGAACGCGCATCATTTACTCAAAGCAGGGATGTATACGGAGGTGTTGTTGCCGTTGAATGGTTCCGCACAGGCCATGCTGGTGCCGTCCAGCGCTATTGTGATGTCTACAGAAAAGAAGTATGTGATCGCCGTGAAAGATCACCATACAAAATGGGTTGATATAGAGGAAGGTAATCATCATAACGACTCTATCGAAGTATTTGGCCACCTGCAGGCAGATGATCAGGTAATCGTAAATGCGACCGATGAAATAAAAGACGGTGTGCGGATTCCCTAGATCCGGCAGTTTTTTTGATACCCTTCTGCTAAACCATGACATATGACGATAAAGAAAACCACCTCCGAAAAGCGCGATCAGAAGATGACGAAGCGTAAAAATGAAGAGATAGCTCCGGCAAAGGGCGGCGCAAAAAAGGAAAGGAATGATGATGGCAATGATGTACTGGAAGGGTATGATGAAGATGAGTATGATAAGAAAGATATCGTAGATGCCAGGCGCAAAAAGAAAAGTTAAAAAAAACGGCCGTCCCGAAGAATCGGGACGGCTTTTCTGCTAACTGTTCCGTCTATATTGATTTTTTTATGTTCTTATTAAAAAAAGAGAACAAATAACATCCACCTAGTAATCAATAACGGATTTACCTGTTGTTCAACTAAAAAAAATTTTAAGCGGGCATGGCAATGCAGCACGTAATACGCGCACAATTCCTGACAGGCTGAAATGGTTTTGGATTTTGTCTGTTGTTGCTGTCGACTATCATAGCGGGCTAACGCTATGCGGATGATGGCTAATTGCTATACTTGTTTATTCTATGTAAATACTCTCCTGGTATGCATCCAGAATAATAACACGGAATGATTTAAAATTGTTTTGAAAAAACAGGCTAAAAATTAAAAAGCTCGCGAAGGCCCAGTGCGAGCATCTGAACGCCAATAACCGCCAGGATTAACCCCATCATTTTGGTAATTACCATCATGACATTGGTACCGATTACCTTTACAATGCGTTCGCCTGCAATGAAGAGAAGATAGGTGATATAACATATAAATGCATAAATGCCTATTACAATGGCGAGGTGTGTGAGATCTTTGGCGGCAGAATAGCTCATAGAGGTGGTAATAGCACCTGGTCCGGCCAGTAACGGCATGGCCAATGGGGTGATGGCTACGCTGATGCCCTGATCTGCTTTTACCGGTTGAGATCCCAGCTTGGGATTTTCTGATTTATTTTCTTTTTCTCCCCGCACCATTTCATACCCGATCACAAATACCAGTATACCGCCGGTAACACGTAAAGCGGCCAATGTGATACCAAATACGTGGAAGATCAGTTTACCGGCAACGCTGAAAACAAGAATAATACAAAAGGCAATAAATACAGATTTGGTAGCAATATTACGTTTGGCTTTCTTATCCATATTGGAGGTGAGCTCCATAAACACCGGGATGGCAGAAATAGGATTTACTATTGCCAGTAACCCCATGAATACCGTTGTAGCAAACGCAATGTAATTATCAAATAATGCCATCATATCAGCAATATAATAAATTTTATTTACCGGCAAAATAAAAGACAGTGGTCTTCTTATGCCCGCAGTCGCGGTAACTGCCAGTTGTTTCTCAGGGTCACCAGCCGGATGGAGACTATAACGGCAATGGCTATACTCTGTGAAATATCGCCGGATAGCCCGGTATAGTGTCCGGCTACCAGGTAGAGGATACCGCCGGCTATGGAAGCTGCCGCATATATTTCCCGGGTAAAAAGAATAGGCTGTTCACCACAGATCACATCACGCAGCAGGCCGCCGAATGTACCGGTGATAACGCCCAGCGCCACACATACCGGCATAGGTAAGCCAAACGCCACCCCTTTGTTGATGCCGGTAATTGTAAACAGTCCCAAACCAATAGCATCGAAAGTGCTGAGTAGCCGGTTGAGTTTTTTTACATAGGAAAAAAACAATGCAGCAATAATGGCTGCTGCTATAATTGCTGTATTGCTTAATTCATCTGTCATCCAGGCAACAGGGGTGGCACCGATCAGCAGATCGCGTATAGTTCCGCCACCAATCGCTGTAATGAAAGCCAGCGCCAGTAAGCCTATGACATCGTACGATTTATTGATAGCTGCTGTTGCGCCCGAAACAGCAAATGCAAAGGTGCCTAGTAATTCTAATACCTGAATAAAGGTGAGCTGCATTCTCCTTGTCTTGATTTAAAATCTAAGATAAGGATACTTTAAATTACCCGGATGAAAATCTGCTACAACTTAATAATCATAAGCCGATTCACCACGTAAGGTACGTTCGATCTGGTTGCTCAGGTCCGGGCTGAATCCTTCCACTTCTATTTTAGGATGATGATCCAGGTAAATGAGAAAACGTCCGGTTTCTTTGGTAACAAGATCATAGATATCTTCCAGTAATGCACAAAGGAGTTTACGGGTAGTTTCTGCAATCTGTGCCAGAGAGCTGTCTTCGAATTGCAGGTACTCGCGGTTTTTATAAGATAAGGCAATCTGTATCATAACTTATGGTTTTTCTGTAGGATTTAAATACACCGGTTATCTCTCACTAACCGGTTGGTTTTCATTATTTAATTATTAATTCTGACATAAAAATAGAAAAAAAGAAATTGATAATTTCCAACTAAAGGGTGATTTTATCCACAAATCAGGAAAAAAAATAAAATATATAATACCTTCAAAAGTTAACCGCCCGCACATCAACACTACCATTCCCATATTGTTCATTTTTTTTCTTTTATAATTTGGCTACCATTGCACATTATTCTTACATAATGAAGAAACTTACACTACTTCTCGTTTTATTTGCACTGTACTGTCTCCCCATGCAGGCGCAGCCCGGAAAGGGCATGAGATGGAGCCGTGACGGACAGTCTTACTACAAGGCTACACCCGCAGGCATCGAATCTAACCCGCTGACCGGTGAACCAGCAACTGTTAAGATCCCCGCATCCACTTATAAGGGACTTGCGTTGAAGGATTTTTATTTTTCGGCAGATGAAAAAAAATTACTGCTGTACACCAATTCAAAAAAAGTATGGCGCTACGAAACCCGTGGTGATTACTGGGTGTTGGATGTAGCCACCGGAAAGCTGCAACAGCTGGGCAAAAACCAGCCCGCTTCTTCCCTGATGTTCGCCAAGCTTTCTCCGGATGGGAGCAAAGTCGCTTATGTAAGCGGGCATAACATCTTTGTGGAAGACCTGCAGAACGGCACAGTAACCCCCATCACCACCGATGGTACCCGCCGTTTCATCAATGGAACTTTCGACTGGGCATATGAAGAAGAATTCGGATGCCGCGATGGTTTCCGCTGGAGCCCTGATGGCAAAAGCATTGCCTACTGGCAGATTGATGCCACCAAAATCCGCGATTTTCTTATGATCGACAATACGGATTCCATTTATTCCTTCACAGTTCCGGTAGAGTATCCTAAAGCCGGAGAAAGTCCTTCCGCCTGCCGCATAGGTGTGGCAGACATTCAAACTGCTAAAACTACCTGGATGCAGGTACCCGGCGATAACCAGCAACATTATATTCCACGCATGGAATGGGTGCCGGGCAAAAATACCCTGATCATTCAGCAACTGAACCGTAAGCAAAACGACAGCAAAGTGATGCTGTGTGATGCTGCTACCGGTAAAGTGCGCTCGCTGTATGAAGAAACAGATAGCGCCTGGATAGACGTGAAATCACGCTGGGATGACGATAATATTGCCGGCTGGGACTTTATTCGCGGCAACAAATCATTTATCTGGGTAAGTGAACAGGACGGCTGGCGTCATCTGTATAATATCAATACAGAAGATGGCAAGGCTACTTTGCTGACACCAGGCAACTATGATGTTATCAGCATCGCTAAAATTGACGAAGCCAATAACGTGATCTATTTTTTAGCTTCTCCTGAAAACCCTACCCAGCAATACCTTTATAAGGTAGCGTTAAGCGGTGGCAAGGCAGAACGCATTACACCTGCGAATGAGCCGGGCAGCCATGAGTATAAGATTTCTCCTTACGGCGCATGGGCAATTCATGACTTCAGCAATGCTTATACTTATCCTGTAAGTGAAAACTTACAGCTGCCTGCACATAAGAGCAGCAGCAACGCCGTGCTGAATGCCATTACCAAATCGGCTGCTGCACCTAACAAACCGGAGTTTTTCCGTGTCACCACTGTTGATGGCGTTACCATGGACGGCTGGATGAGCAAGCCCGCTAATTTTGATCCGGCTAAAAAGTACCCGGTTGTATTTTATGTATATGGAGAACCAGCCGGTGCTACCTCGCTGGATGCAATTGGAGCGGGTCGCAACTTCCTCTATGATGGCGATATGGCTGCAGATGGATACCTTTATGTTACGCTCGATAACCGTGGCACACCTTTACCTAAAGGCCGTACCTGGCGCAAATGTGTGTACCGTAAAGTAGGTTTAATCAATGCCCGCGATCAGGCCATGGGTGCAAAAGCGCTGATGCAGAAATATCCGTTTATTGATCCGGAACGTACGGCTGTATGGGGCTGGAGTGGTGGCGGCTCTATGACGCTGAACCTGATGTTCCAGTATCCTGAAATTTATAAAACCGGTATCGCTATTGCCGCAGTAGGCAATCAGCTGACCTATGATAACATATACCAGGAACGCTACATGGGCCTGCCGGAAGAAAACCGCGAAGATTTTGTAAAGGGTTCTCCTATTACTTATGCGCGTAATCTGAAAGGCAACCTGTTGTATATTCATGGTACCGGTGATGACAATGTGCATTATCAGAATGCGGAAATGCTGCTGAATGAACTGATCAAATATAACAAACAGTTCCAGTTCATGGCTTATCCTAACCGCACCCACAGTATCTCTGAGGGACAAGGTACTTTCGAGCACCTGTCTACTTTATATACCAATTATTTGCGGACACATTGTCTGCCAGGAGGAAAATAGGAATTACGAATTACAAATTACGAATTACGGATTTGTGGGGAGATCTTGAGCTGTTGTCTCCCCATAAATCCGTAATTCGTAATTTGTAATTCGCAATTCTTCCCATTTCTCACTTACCTTTGCATCCCTAAATAGAAAAATATGTCCAGGACGGGTATTATTGGTATACTGGCAGTATTGCTGGTAATTGTATGCGCTTTTTTGCCATGGTCTTTTATAGAAAGCCGGCATCTGACCTTCACGGGCATGGATGGTACCGGCTCCAGTTACGGAGAACCAGGTAAATTGAGCATCATCCTGTCTGTATTGGCAATTGTGATATTTGTTATCAAAAATAAGTGGGTGTCGAGGATTAACCTGTTTATTGTGGGATTCCTGGTGGCGTGGACTTTCAGGAATATGATCCTGTATTCGCGTTGTGAGATAGGAGAGTGCCCTCATCCGGGTATAGCATTGTATGTATCGATGGGTGCTGCTTTGGTAGCATTAGCTTGTGTGCTCTTTGCCAAATCACCTGAAAGCACAAAGTGAAAAGCATAAAGTGAAAAGCATAAAGCAAAAAGCTATTGAAGCGAATGATCAAGACGAAGTATATGTCCATTCGCTTCAATAGCTTTTTGCTTTATGCTTTTCGCTTTATGCTCCTTCTCAGCTGATCGTTTTATGAAGTATCCATACCCCCGCCAATATACCAGCTCCCATTAACCAATAACGTAAAATAACGGGCAGCGGACGTTGTGCCGTTATTCTCGCTTTGATAAAACTGAAAACTGTTAATCCCAGGAAAACCAGCATAATACTGGTTTGTGAGGCAGCCGGAAAATTTTCATTAGAAAGATAAGGCCCCAGCGACATAGATCCTCCCAATAGGAAAAAGAAGCCGGTAAGCAAGGCATGTTGTATAGCACGTGAACGGCTGAACGTAGTTTCGGTTACTTTTTCGTGTTCCAGGATCTGCTCCCAGGTGTGGGCATCTTTTTCCATCTCCTCTTCAATATGTGCAATTGTTCTTGCATTGATGTCGAGATGCTGCAGCTTGGTTCTTTCTTTATCAGACAGCAGTGCGCTGTCGTGTTCTGCATCACCTTTATTAGCCTGAAAGGCGCTGAACATTACGAGGAGTCCGCCTATCAGCCAGATGCAGATATGCAGGGTATAAAAACGCTGTACTTCAATCGGGAATACCTGTATTACCTGCGTAGCAAAGAACAACAGGAAAAGTCCGTCGGGAAAACCGATTAAAAAGTCTGTTTTCCATCCGGAGCTCCGGATGGCTTTATGGGATGACGTCATACTACAATTAACTAACTGAAAGCCTGTTCAAGACTTCTTTTGATGATTTGCACGCAATCCAGGATCTGACCGGCGTTAATGGTCAACGGAGGTGCAAACCGTATTTTATCTCCATGCGTTGGCTTAGCCAGCAAGCCATTTTCTTTTAACGTTAAACACAGGTCCCACGCGGCTTCCGGATCTTTATGCTGAATAATGATCGCATTCAGTAGTCCTTTTCCGCGTATAGTAGTAATATAGGAAGAATGCAGTTCCTGCAGGCCGTTACGTAGTAACTGCCCCATGGCGGCTGCATTTTCAGCCATTTTTTCGTCTTTTAATATTTGCAGGGAGGTGATGGCCACCTTGCATGCCAATGGGTTACCGCCATAGGTGGAACCATGTTCGCCAGGTTTTATGGTCAGCATAATTTCATCATCCGCCAGCACGGCGCTCACCGGCAATGTGCCGCCAGACAAGGCTTTGCCAAGAATTAAGATGTCGGGACGAACATTTTCATGATCGCAGGCCAGCATCTTACCGGTACGGGCAAGTCCTGTCTGAATTTCATCGGCAATAAATAATACGTTGGCATCCTGGCAATACTGCCGCGCTTTAGCCAGGTACCCTTCATCCGGTACCATGACGCCCGCTTCACCCTGAATGGGTTCTACCAGGAAACCCGCTACATTTTTATCCTGTAACGCCTGTTCCAGTGCCGTTAAGCTGTTGTAAGGAATCACTTCATACCCTGGCATAAAAGGACCAAAGTTATTGCGTGCAGAAGGATCAGTACTGAAAGAGATCACATTCAGCGTACGTCCGTGGAAGTTATTATTACAAACAATAATTTTCGCCTTGTTTTCAGGAATACCCTTTACGATATATGCCCAGTGGCGACATAGCTTCAGCGCTGTTTCCACCGCTTCCACCCCCGTGTTCATAGGCAATACCTTATCATATCCGAAATAAGAGGTGATGTATTGTGCATATTCTCCCAGCAGGTCATTGTGAAATGCGCGGGAGGTGAGCGTGAGCTTTTGGGCCTGTTCTATAAGTGTAGCAATAATCTTCGGGTGACAATGTCCCTGGTTTACTGCAGAATATCCTGATAAAAAATCATAGTAACGTTTGCCGTCCACATCCCATAAAAAAACGCCTTCGCCCCGATCCAGTACAACCGGTAACGGATGATAGTTGTGGGCACCATACTGTTCTTCCAGCGCCAGGTAATGTTGAGACTTTTCGCTTATCGTGTAGGATGGAATCATAATAACCCAAAAGTAAGGGAAAAAGGTGAAAAGAAGCTTTTAGCTGTTAGCTTTTAGCTATTAGGAAATGCAGCGAATGATTAATTTATGTTCGTCATTCGCTGCATTTCCTAATAGCTAAAAGCTAACAGCTAAAAGCTATTTTTCAGTTTTTTTACAAGGTCCACATATTCCTGCATGGCGGCTTCTTTTGTTTTGCCTTTTAACTCTTCCCATGCACTATGTTTGGCTTTTGCCACAAAATCAAATGGATTGGAAGGCCCTTCAGTATCCGCATCGCCGGTAGTAGCTTGTTTGTACAAACCATATAACTGCAACAAAATTTCATTGGAGGGTTTTTCCGTCAGCGTTTTACTGTCCGCTACTGCCTGTTCGAATTGATTGGTAAGTTCCATGTTCCGGTGAATTTTAAGATTTAACAATACGGGTTTGAGCCCTCATTTTTCCCTTATGTCTATAAAGTTGAGCATTAAAAGTTAATATATCAAAAAAAGCCATCGTTATCATTCCTATCTCTTTAAAAACMAAACAACAAAACATAATCACTAAACGCATTAACTAATGAACTAATTTCAATACCTTTGCCGGCTGAATAAGGTTTAATGTAGTACTTTGCAATAGGCCTACGGAACAGCAAAACATCATATGAAGAATATTCGCAATTTTTGTATCATTGCCCATATTGACCATGGTAAGAGTACCCTGGCAGACCGTTTACTGGAGGTTACACACACTATTTCCGACCGTGATATGCAGGCGCAGGTGCTGGATGACATGGATCTTGAACGTGAAAAAGGTATCACCATCAAGAGTCACGCGATTCAGATGGACTACACTGCTAAAAACGGAGAACAATATATTTTTAACCTGATCGATACCCCCGGTCACGTGGATTTCTCCTATGAGGTTTCCCGTGCACTGGCTGCCTGCGAAGGCGCACTGTTGCTGGTAGATGCCGCACAGGGTATTCAGGCGCAAACGATCTCTAATCTCTACCTGGCACTGGAAAACGACCTGGAAATCATCCCAGTTATCAATAAAATTGATATGCAGGGCGCCATGATCGAAGAAGTGAAAGACCAGATTATTGAACTGATCGGCGTAAAAGGAGAAGATATCCTGCTGGCCTCCGGCAAAACAGGGATTGGTATCGAAGAAATCCTCGAAGCCATCGTAACACGTATTCCTGCTCCGAAAGGCAGCAACGATGCACCACTGCAGGCACTGATCTTCGACAGCGTATTCAACTCTTTCCGCGGTATCATCGCTTATTTCCGCGTTTTCAACGGTACCATTAAGAAAGGCGACAAAATCCGCTTCTTTAACAGTGGAGAAGAATACTTTGCTGATGAAGTAGGTATCCTGAAACTGGGACTGGCGCCGAGGAAGGAAGTCTTTACCGGGGATGTGGGATATATTATTACCGGTATCAAAAGTGCCAAAGAGGTGAAAGTGGGTGATACCATCACCCTGTCCAATAATCCTTGTGAAGCCGGTATCAACGGTTTCCAGGAAGTAAAACCAATGGTATTTGCCGGTATTTACCCGGTAAACACCGAAGATTTCGAAGAACTGCGTGAGTGCATGGATAAACTGCAGCTGAATGACGCCTCCCTGACCTATGAGCTCGAAACCTCACAGGCACTGGGCTTCGGCTTCCGCTGCGGMTTCCTGGGCATGCTGCACATGGAAATTATCCAGGAACGACTGGAAAGAGAGTTTAATCAAACCGTTATTACCACCGTTCCCAACGTAAGCTTCATTGCACATACTACCCGGGATGGAATACTGATCGTAAATAACCCGAGCGAAATGCCCGATCCTACCAAACTGGACAGGATTGAAGAGCCTTTCATCCGTGCACAGATCATTACCAAACCCGAGTATATCGGTAACATCATGACCCTCTGCCTGGGTAAACGTGGTAACCTCCTTAACCAGAGCTACCTCACCACCACCCGTGTGGAGCTGATGTTTGAAATACCGCTGACAGAAATTGTATTCGACTTTTATGATAAGCTGAAAAGCCAGACCCGTGGTTACGCTTCCTTCGATTATACACCGATCGGTTTCCGTGATAGTGATATCGTGAAAATGGATATCCTCCTTAATAATGAAAAGGTGGATGCGCTGAGTGCCCTGATCCATAGAAGCCGTGCACAGGAATTTGGTCGTAAGCTGACCGAGAAGCTGAAAGAACTGTTGCCACGCCAGCAATTCCTCATCGCTATTCAGGCGGCTATCGGTGCTAAAATCGTGGCCCGTGAAAACATCAGCGCCATGCGTAAAGATGTGACCGCAAAATGTTATGGTGGTGATATCTCCCGTAAACGTAAATTACTCGAGAAACAGAAAGAAGGTAAAAAACGTATGCGCCAGATCGGTAACGTAGAAATACCACAGGAAGCTTTCCTGGCGGTGTTGAAGCTGGATGATTAATACCATTCTTAATTATATTTTATTAGCGAAGATGAAAGCATATATATTTGCTTTTGTCTTCGCTAATTTTTTTTAAGACATATTTTTGATCAAAACCAATCACCCATGCGTTCTTTAGTTCTTACATTAACAGTTGTATGTACTGTGTTATCTTTCTCCGCAAAGGCACAGCAAACGCCTGCTGCTGCAGACGAGATTGTAAAAGAAGCCTGCACACAGGCGACCAAAAACCATAAGAAAGTATTTGTGCTGTTTCATGCGTCCTGGTGCGGCTGGTGCCATAAAATGGACACGGCTATGAATGATGCCAGCATTAAAAAGGCATTCGTGGACAACTATGAAATCCGCCATATTACCGTATTGGAAAATGGCGCCAACAAAGCACAGGAAAACCCCGGTGGTGCGGAGTTGCTGGCTAAATATCACGGAGATCAGGAAGGCATTCCTTTTTGGCTGATATTAAATGCCGATGGCACACTGATAGCGGATAGCCGGATGAAAGATGCCACCGGTAAGCTTCAGAATGTAGGCTGCCCTGCACAGAAAGAAGAAGTGGACTACTTTGTAGGCCTGCTGGAAAAAACATCTAAAATGAAACGTGGAGAATTGGAAGCCGTACGTACCCGGTTCGCTAAAATAGCGCCACAAGCTGCACACTAAATATATTTTCCACAGCAGGCAGGTAATACTATAGCAGGATGTGTTACTATTATTGCCTGTCTGCTGCCGGAAACCTACTCCCCATCACCTTCCTGCCATTATAAATCTTCCACGTTAGCATCCCTGCACGGTAATTTTCGGGTAATCCGGAAAATTCGTACTTTACCATTCCTTTCGTACACCAACCAATCTCCCGGTCAACCATTTTTTACAACAATCTATTCATATGCACCTGACTGCACGGGAAACCGAGAAATTATTACTGCACCTGGCTGGTGAGCTGGCCGAAAAAAGAAAAGCAAGAGGACTGCGCCTCAACTATCCGGAAGCGATTGCACTGATCAGCAGTCACCTTATGGAGGCTGCCCGTGATGGGAAAACCGTAGCAGAGCTGATGCACTACGGCGCTACTATTCTTGCCCGTGAAGACGTGATGGAAGGCATTCCGGAAATGATCCACGAAGTACAGATCGAAGCCACTTTCCCGGATGGTACCAAACTGGTCACCGTACATGATCCTATCCGCTAACCATTAAATTTTTCCGCAATGATCCCAGGAGAGTATTTTTTAAAGAAAGAAGATATCATCGCTAACGCTGGCCGGAAAACGGTAAAGATAAGCGTGGTCAATACCGGTGACAGACCCGTACAGATTGGCTCCCACTGCCATTTTTTTGAAGTCAACCGCATGATGTCATTTCCCCGTGAAGCAGCATTTGGTATGCGCCTGAACATTCCTTCCGGCAATGCTGTGAGGTTTGAGCCGGGAGAAGCCAAAGAAGTAGAGCTGGTAGAATTGGGTGGCCACAAACGGGTGATAGGTATAAACAACCTCGTGAACGGCGATACCACTGATCCCACCGTAAAGGCCGCCGCCATCGCAAAGGCCGCATTGCTGAACTTTAAATCCGAACAATTATGAGTCTGCATATCAGCAAAACAAAATATGTAAACATGTATGGTCCTACCACCGGCGATCGCGTACGGCTGGCAGATACAGACCTGATCATTGAAATAGAAAAGGACTACAACGTATATGGGGATGAAAGCAAATTTGGTGGAGGGAAAAGTGTAAGAGATGGCATGGCGCAATCCGCTACTGCATTGCGTAGCGAAGGGGTGCTTGATTTTGTCATTACCAACGTGATCGTCATTGATCACTGGGGCATTGTAAAGGGCGACATCGGCATTAAAGACGGTAAAATAGTCGCCATAGGACAGGCAGGCAATCCGGATACCATGGATGGGGTGCATCCGGAACTAATCATTGGCGCGTCTACAGAAATTCACAATGGCGCCAACCTGATTGCTACCGCCGGTGGTATTGATACACATATTCACTTTATCTGTCCACAGCAGATAGATCATGCCCTTTTCAGCGGTGTAACCACCCTGATAGGCGGTGGCACCGGACCGGCAGACGGTACCAGTGCGACCACCGTAACCCCCGGAAAATGGAACATCCAGCGCATGCTGCAGGCAGCAGAAGCCTACCCGGTGAACCTGGGATTTTTTGGTAAAGGCAACTGCGCCACCACAGCACCTATGGTAGAACAAATTGCTGCCGGTGCCCTGGGATTGAAAATACATGAAGACTGGGGCGCTACACCCGCCGTAATTGATGCTGCTCTCAAAGTGGCGGATGAACTGGATGTGCAGATTGCCATACATACCGACACCCTCAATGAGGCGGGGTTCCTGGAAGATACGCTCAACGCCATCAATGGCCGGGTGATTCATACCTTCCACACAGAAGGCGCCGGGGGCGGCCATGCACCGGATATTATCCGTGCCGCATCTTTCCCCAACGTACTGCCTGCGTCTACCAATCCTACCCGACCTTATACCATCAATACGATTGATGAACACCTGGATATGCTGATGGTATGTCATCACCTGGATAAGAAAGTACCGGAAGATGTGGCTTTTGCCGATTCCCGTATTCGCCCGGAAACCATTGCTGCAGAGGATATCCTGCACGATATGGGTGTATTCAGCATCATGAGCTCCGACTCACAGGCCATGGGACGTATAGGGGAAGTAGTGATACGCACCTGGCAAACGGCCGACAAAATGAAGAAGCAACGCAGCTTTCTCGAAGAAGATAAAAATCACGACAACGACAACTTCCGGGTGAAAAGATATATCGCCAAATACACCATCAACCCGGCGATTGCCCACGGCATTTCAGCACATGTAGGTTCACTGGAACCAGGCAAGATGGCCGACCTGGTATTATGGAAGCCGGCTTTCTTTGGCGTAAAACCGGAGATGATCATTAAAGGCGGGATGATCAATGCCAGCAGGATGGGGGATCCCAACGCATCGATTCCTACACCGCAGCCGGTGGTATACCGTCATATGTTTGGCGCCCACGGGAAAGCCCTGTTGAATACCTGCGTGCTTTTCGTATCTGCGTTGTCGTTAGAGAAGGGTATCAAAGAAGAATATGGTTTGCAGAAACAACTGCTGCCGGTGCGCAATTGCCGCAACATTTCCAAGAAAGACCTGATCCATAACGACAAAACACCTGATATCACCGTGAATCCTGAAACTTACGAAGTGCGGGTAGACGGCGAAAAGATTACCTGTGAGCCATTGAAAGAGTTGGCAATGGCACAGCGTTATTTTTTATTTTAAGAAGGAGACGATATGTTGGTAAGAGAAATCATAGGAAATACGGCTACGCATACACGTAGCAGCAAAGAAACAGATCTGCTGCCGCTGGAGTGGTTTGAAACTACCCGGCGCATTCAGCGAAAACACACTGCCGGCGGCCGTGAAGTGGCACTGAAGTTTACCAGGGAAGGACAACAGCTGCAGCAGCACGATATTCTTTACCAGGACGATGACCTGATGATTGTAGTGGATATTCTTCCCTGCGATGCCATCGTAATCAGTCCGCGCAACATGGCAGA
Organism: Chitinophaga sp. RAB17; assembly: GCF_052114225.1. Classification (NCBI taxonomy): domain Bacteria; kingdom Pseudomonadati; phylum Bacteroidota; class Chitinophagia; order Chitinophagales; family Chitinophagaceae; genus Chitinophaga; species Chitinophaga sp. RAB17. The sequence continues at coordinate 64,349 of NZ_JBFREI010000022.1, forward strand.
AATGGCCTGGGTTTGTTATGAAATAGGGAATAAACATTTACCGCTTTTCCTGGAAGGAGAGCAGTTACTGATTCCGGCAGACGAGCCCTTATTTCGCTGGTTACATACCGCAGGATATCCGGTGGTAAAAGAAAGGCGGCAACTGCTGCATATACTGCGTACCAATGTGCAGCCACATGCCCATGGCAATGGTGGTCCTTCGTTTTTTGAAAAGATCCTGGAACTGGCATCGAAATAATTATCCGTCATCAGCAAAACGTGCAATTGAAATCTATGGAACAGCATTATCTCGGCAGCTTATTGCACCTGGCAGACAGTACACTTCCTATTGGCAGCTATACCCATTCTGCCGGCCTGGAAACATTTGTGCAACAGGGTTTGGTCAACAGCCGTACAACTGCAGCAGCTTTTGTCCGCAATATGCTGCAGAACAATTTGCAGTATAACGATGCTGCTTTTATGAGTCTTGCTTACACGGCGGCGACTGCACAAAACATCACCGCATTGCTGGAACTGCAGGAGCTGTGCTCCGCTGTGAAGGCGCCACGGGAGCTCCGGGAAGCCAGCCATAAACTGGGCGCCCGGCTTACCCGCATTTTCAGCCGCAGGTATATAGATCCGTTGATGACCCAATATGAAGCAGCTGCAGGAACTGGCCCGCATTATTGCCTGGTATTTGGCGTTTATGCCTGCCTGTTAGGCATCCCGCTTTCCGCCGCCTTGTATGCATTTTATTACAATGCAGCAGCAGCCATGGTAACGAATTGCGTGAAGCTGGTACCGCTGGGGCAAATGGATGGACAAGATATCATCTTTGATTTGCAGCCACTGTTGCAGGAGCTGACCACTGCTACCATGCAGCCCGACAAAACTTTGCTGGGCCTTTGCAACGCCGGATTTGATATCCGCAGCATGCAGCATGAACGGTTGTATAGCCGCTTGTATATGTCATAGGCAGGAAAGAAGTGTTTGTATATGTCGTAATTTTTAATTCTACATCAATGACCAGAGAATACATCAAGATAGGAGTAGCTGGCCCGGTAGGTTCCGGCAAAACAGCGCTCATAGAACGGCTCACCAGGCAGATGGCCAAAGATTATAATGTGGCGGTGATCACCAACGATATTTATACAAAGGAAGATGCCGAGTTTCTGACGCAGAACAGTCTGCTGCCACCGGAAAAGATCATTGGTGTAGAAACCGGTGGATGCCCGCATACGGCCATCCGGGAAGATGCCAGCATGAACCTGGAAGCCGTGGAAGAAATGGTGCGCCGCTTTCCGGACATTGAAATCATTTTTATAGAAAGCGGTGGTGATAACCTCTCCGCCACCTTCAGTCCCGACCTGGCAGATGTCACCATCTTTGTGATTGATGTGGCAGAAGGAGATAAAATCCCCCGCAAAGGAGGCCCCGGTATAACCCGCTCCAATTTGCTGGTCATCAATAAAATTGACCTGGCGCCTTATGTGCATGCAGACCTCGGCGTAATGGAACGCGATGCCCGCAAAATGAGGCAGGGACAACCTTTCGTGTTCACAGACCTGATGAGTGGCAAAGGACTGGAAGACGTGATCAACTGGATTAAACGATTTGCTTTACTCGAAGACGTAGCTGCACCGAACCTCCTGACATGATAAGTGAACTGAAGATATTGACAGGTAAAAGAGACGCAGGTACTTACCTGAAAGAATGCTATTGTACCCGGCCTTTTAAAATTGCCAACGTGCGGGAAGAGCGTAGCGACCCGGTACTGCGCCTCATGATGATGAGTTCTTCCCCCGGCATGCTGGACAAAGATCATTACCAGCTGGATATTACCGTGGCGGCAGGAACAGCCCTGCACCTGCAAACCCAGGCCTATCAGCGGCTGTTTAATATGGAAACCGGTGCCAGACAGGAGATGACAGTACGGCTGCAAACCGGCAGTACTTTTACCTTTTTGCCACATCCGCTGGTGCCCCATGAAAAGGCTACCTATACCGGCTACACGAATATTCACCTGGCAGGCAACTGCCGGTTGATATGGGGCGAGATTATTACCTGTGGCCGTAAATTGAACGGGGAAGTATTTCTGTTTACCAAACTGCACAGCATTACCCAGGTATATGCCGGTAAGCGGCTGTTATTGCGGGATAACCTGCTGATGCAGCCTGGTCTTACTGACTTTACCGCTATGGGCTGGATGGAAGGATATACCCATCAGGCTACCTTCCTGTTTTTTGATACCCATGAAAATGTCGCCATGAATGAAACTGCGGACAGCCTTCACCGTTACCTGGAAGAACAGCCCCGGATGCTGGCGGGCGTAACGCGCACACAGGGTGGTGGCGTAATGGTAAGGCTCCTCGGTCACAGCGGGGAACAACTGTATGAATGCCAGCAGCAGCTGGCCAGGCTTTTATCTGCATAAAAAAATTGCATGACATTTATCGATAACAGTTTATTATTAACCGCGGTTACCATCAGTTGTCTGCATACCGCATCAGGGCCGGATCATTACGTACCCTTCATCGTTTTTTCCCGTACGCGGAAATGGTCCATTGCTAAAACCATCGGTTGGACGGCCCTCTGCGGGCTGGGGCATGTCATGAGCTCCCTGGTGATCGGGATGATCGGTGTGGTATTGGGCTGGCAGTTATCGCGCTTCACCGCGATAACGGAAGTACGGGGTGGTATTGCGGGATGGGCGTTGCTGATATTGGGGCTTTTTTACCTCATATGGGGAATCTATAAAGCGATTGCGAACCGGCCGCATAAACATTTTGATGTGTACGATGATGGCGATATGTATGTGTATCAACATCGTCACAATGAGGCATATGTGGCGCCACAGAAAAGGATCCGGGTTACGCCGTGGATTTTGTTTGTCATATTTGTAATGGGGCCATCAGAGCCATTGTTGCCCTTGTTATTTTATCCGGCCGCGCAACAATCAGTACCTGGCATTATTATGTTGATAGCTACATTTACAGTGTTCACCATTCTTACCATGATCGTGATGGTTTTATTAGGCTATTATGGTTTTTCTTTGATGAAACCGGTGGCCACAGAGCGGTATATGGCGGCAATCAGTGGAGCCGCAGTTACCGTTTGCGGAGCAGGCATGGTTTTTATGGGTTGGTGAACTGTTTAACAGATCATCTGTTATAGCAAATAAACCTTTACCACATGCGAAAATGGCTCAGGATCATCCTTATTACCGGCGGGGTATTGATAGCCCTGCTACTGTTATTATTCCTGGGTATGACCTGGTACATACGTGCCAATAAAGCCACTTTCCTCAAACAGATTACGGGGCAGCTGAATGACCGCCTGAACGGCACTATCACCATTGAGGACATGGAGCCTTCCCTCTGGAAGAGCTTTCCCAACGTATCTATCGGCCTGAAAAAAGTAGTACTGCAGGATAGCCTCTGGCAACAACATCACCATGCCTTGCTGGATGTGAACTATATCTTCGTACGGGTGAATACGTTATCACTGCTACGCAAGCACGTAGATGTGAATGAAGTAACCCTGCAGGACGGCAAAATCTACCTGTATACCGATACCGCCGGGTATTCCAATACTTACGTCTTACAACGGCCATCCTCAGAGAAAAAGAAAAGCAATGGCTCCAAAGATGCCAATGTGGAACAGCTGACACTTAGGAATATCAACTTCGTGATAGACAACCAGCAGAAGTTTAAGTTATTCGACCTGGACATTCGTCAGCTGGACGGGAAGATGAAGGCGACAGACAGTAGTATACAGTTTACCATGCTCTCGGATATTATGTCGAAAAGCTTCGCCTTTAATACCAACAAAGGAAGTTACCTGAAGGATAAAAAAATGCAATTGAATCTTTCGGTCATCTTCAATAAGCGCACAAAAATACTCACCATACCACAACAGGAGATCCGGATAGATGACCATCCGGTACTGATTGCAGGGCAGTTTGGTTTCGGCGAAAAGCCGCCGCCCTTTCAGCTAAAGATCATTGCTAACCAGGTACTGCTGAAAGATGCCGCCAGCTGGCTGCCTCCCAATATCAATACAAAACTGAGCAGTATTACGCTGACAAAACCACTGGATGCGGAGGCTAACCTGGACGGGCATATGAAATTCCGGGATACCCCAAAAGTGGTGATTACCTGGAAAACGACCAACAACGTATTGGTGAGCACCATGGGAGAATGGAGCAATTGTAATTTCACCGGCAGATTTAATAATGAAGTATTACCCGGACAGGGACATACCGATGAAAATTCAGCCGTTAATATTTTCCAGCTGAGTGCCTCACTGTCTGGTATTCCTCTTAAAGCGGATACCATCCGGGTGGTTAATCTGAAACAGCCATTGTTACACGGGCATTTCCGTTCGGAATTCCCATTGGCCAATCTGAATGGGGCTGCGGTAGATGCACCGATTGTATTTAAAGCAGGTGATGCCAATGCTGACCTGTATTATACGGGGCCGGTACTGGCGGATGATAACACCCCTTCATCGCTGCAGGGGGTGGTAACCGTGAAACAAGGAGCGTTCACCTATACGCCCCGTAACCTATCCTTTCATGATGCCAATGCCACCCTGCGTTTCACGGGCCAGGACCTGTTGCTGGAAAACATACACGTACAAACAGATAAGAGTAACCTGCAAATGGATGGGGTGGTAAAGAACCTGTTGAACCTGTATTTCACTACGCCGGAGAAAATAGCATTGACCTGGAATATACGCAGTCAACTGGTAGACCTTAATGAGTTCAAAAGCTTCCTTGCACCGCGACAGAAGGCCAAGCCTTCCAAGAGTCAGCAGAAGGCAAAAATGGGGCGTGTATCGCGGCAGCTGGACGTAGTATTGGCCTCCAGCGATGTAACGATGAATGTTCAACTGGATAAGGTAACTTATCAGCGCTTTACTGCGCAGAATGTAAAGGCGGCGCTGGAACTAACAAATTCAGGCATCCTGTTAAAACAGATTGCCCTGGACCATGCAGGAGGAAGTATGCAACTGACCGGAACCATGACGCAGCAAGGGGTTAACAATAACTTCAACATGAACGCTACTGTAAACAATGTGCATATCGGCCAGCTGTTTTATGCGTTTAATAATTTCGGGCTTACTTCTCTTACCTCTGACAACCTGAAAGGGAATGTATCGGCGAAAGTGAACCTGAAAGGGAATGTACTGGATAATGGCTCGCTGGGAAAGAACTCTTTGTATGGCACCATTAACTTTAGCCTGAAGAACGGTGCACTCGTCAACTTCGGCCCATTAGCCGATATCGGCAACTTTGCTTTCCGCAAAAGGCACCTCGACAGCATTACATTTGAGAACCTGAATAATACTTTCCAGGTGCAGGGAAATAAAATTATTATTCCGCCTATGCGGATCGCCTCCAGTGCTATTAATATAGACGTACAGGGCGTATACGGTATAGATGCACCGACTAATATTAACCTGGATATTCCGTTACGTAATCCGGCTAAAGATTCTGCTATTACTGATAAAGAAGAAAAACGCAGGCGCAGCAAAAAAGGAATTGTCATTCATCTGCGTGCAGTATCGGAAAAGGATGGAAAGGTAAAGATCAAACTGGGAAAAGGAGATAAGGACAAGGACGTGAGCGGGGATGCGACAGATATTGATACAGGCGACTAGCCATTAGCTTTTAGAAAATGCAGCGAAGAACATAATATGCTGATCTTCGCTGCATTTTCTAAAAGCTAAAAGCTAACTGCTAAAAGCTGTTTCAAATGCCTGTGCGATATCACTCTGGATATCTCCGATATGTTCTATTCCCAGTGAAATGCGTAATACGCCTGGTGCAACACCTGCTTTCTTTTGTTCTTCCTCACTCAACTGCTGGTGCGTGGTTGTAGCCGGGTGAATGATGAGGGTTTTTGAATCGCCCACATTCGCCAGGTGATAAATTAACTTCAACGACTGTACGAATTTATCCGCCGTTTCTTTGCCACCTTTGATCTTGAAGCTTAATACGCCACCAAAGCCATTTTGCAGATATTTTTGTGCCAGTGCATGGTATTTATTATCCGGTAAACCAGGATAGTTGACTGATTCTACCTGTGGATGCTGCTGTAACCACTGCGCCAGTGCCAGCGCATTGTCTACGGTGCGTTGTACGCGGAGGGACAGCGTTTCCAGTCCCTGCAGGAACAGGAAGGAGTTCTGCGGTGCGAGGGCAGGACCCCAGCTACGTAAACCTGCCACCCGTGCACGGATGATGTAGGCAATGTTGCCGAATGGACTCTGGTCTCCAAATACTTCCCAGAACTTCATGCCATGGTATGCTTCATCCGGTTCGCTGAACTGTTTGAATTTGCCATTCCCCCAGTTATAGTTGCCACCGTCTACAATAATACCGCCTATGCTGGTGCCATGTCCACCGATCCATTTGGTAGCAGATTCTACTACCACGTTGGCGCCATGCTCCAGCGGACGGGCCAGGTAGCCGGCAGCGCCAAAAGTATTGTCTACTACCAAAGGCAAATCATGTTTACGCGCAATGGCACTTATTTTTTCAAAGTCAGGAATGGAAAACCCGGGATTACCGATTGTTTCCACATAAATGGCTTTGGTATTTTCATCTATCAGCGCTTCAAAGCTTTCAGGGTTATCAAGATCCGCAAAACGGGCTTCCACACCAATGCGCTTGAAGCTTACCTTGAACTGGTTAAAGGTCCCACCATACAGGTAAGAGGAGGTCACGAAGTTATCTCCCGGTAACAATATATTATGCAGGGCAATGAACTGTGCAGCCTGTCCGGAACCCACTGCGAGTGCAGCTACGCCACCTTCCAGTGCTGCCACTCTTTTTTCAAATACGTCCGTAGTCGGATTCATGATACGGGTGTAGATGTTACCAAACTGCTTCAGCTGGAATAGATCTGCAGCATGTTCTGCACTGTCGAAGGTAAAGGAGGAGGTTTGGTAAATAGGCACTGCTGCTGCATGTGTGGTGCCCTCTGGCTGGTAGCCTGCGTGTACCTGGAGTGTGTCAAAATGTAATGGCTTATCGGACATAACCGGAAGATTTAAAGGTGGAAAATAAAAGTCTACAAATATAGTAGACTAATCGTAAAAACAAAATATTTTTATGTGAGAAGGGGAGAAGGTATAGAGATTAAATGATAATTTGTTGTTTAAATAAATACGCCATTATTCATGTATACCAAAGTAGTAGCTGTTTTTACCCTGATCCTGATAAGTTTAACCGTTAATGCACAATCAGATACTGGTTTTATTTTTCGCATCAATCCCAACGTGATATCGCTGGATAACCCACAGGATAACCAGGACCTGCTGAAAAGTTTGCATGGTTTTCTGACCACCAAAAACAATGACCTGTATAAAAACGATTACTGGCTATCATCCGATTTTGTGGCTAACCAGGCTCCTTACAAGGATTTATATTTCATAGAGATGAGTGGCAAATACCAGGATCCCTCCTTCTATAAACCGGTACTGGCGGGTATTCAAACGCTGTCGCCCGCTGGCAGCTACCTGCTGAAGCTGGCTTTTATCAGTCAACATGAAAACGAACCACCGGTGCTGCGCGCCATCTATAACATTGTGGCCGTGAAAACCGCGGCCGGTTTCCGGTTTAAACACGTGCTGAGTACACGCACTGCCCGTTGGACTACCAAGCAGGTAGCAGAAGTAAAATTCGTTTATCCGTATACGTTTGATCCGGCCATTGCAGATAAAACAGTGGCTTTCAACCATCAGCTGGCACAGCGTTTCGGCGTAATGCCCATTGCTTTTACTTACTATAAGTGCATAGACCGGGAGCAGATGTACCGTATTCAGGGCTGGGATTATGAACCGCGGATCATAGCTGATACCACTGGCGGACTGGCGGAAGTGGAGCGCAGGATACTTTTTAGCGGGAATAACAGTGAATGGTATCCGCATGAGGTGGTACATCTGTATATCAACAGTATCTACGCCGCCACCCTGAATCAAGCTATCGGCGAAGGATATCCCACTTACCTGGGCGGCAGCGCCGGACAGCCTTTAGCCTGGCACTTACATCAACTGGCTGATTTTTATGCTGCTCACCCGGAACGTAGCATCATGGCCGATATGGAATCAGGTTATGATGTAAACCATCAGAGCACCGTGAGTTATGCGATAGGCGGCCTCATTTGTCAGCTGGCAGATGAGCGATACGGATGGGAGGGCGTTAAGAAATTATTAATGGCCGGTAAACAGTACGACGATTTTTACCGGTCCGTAACGGAATTACTGCAGGTAGATAAGATGGATTTCAACGATTTTATCCGCCGGAAATTTGTGGTATATACTAAAAAATAATATCTTCGATTCATAATTTATAAAAAGAGTGCTTCCGTGAAGAAGCACAGTTGACCGATGTTATTAACTATTACGACTAAACGTTACCCCGCTACAGACCTTGGCTATCTGCTGCACAAACATCCCGCTAAAGTACAAACTGTTGAACTGACCGCCGGTAGTGCGCACATTTTTTATCCCGAAGCCACCGATGATTCCTGCACGGCCGCTTTACTGCTCGATATTGATCCGGTAAGACTGGTTCGCCGCAACGGCGCCCACAATGATTTCGCACTGGAACAGTACGTGAATGACCGCCCTTATGTGGCCTCGTCTTTCATGAGCGCTGCTATTGCGCAAGCTTATTCTTCCGCGATGAATGGCCGTTGCAAAGACAAGCCACACCTGACAGACGAAGCGATTCCTTTTGAAATTACCTTGTCGGTGCTGCCAGTAAAAGGTGGAGAACATTTATTACGACAATTTTTTGAACCATTGGGTTATAAAATATCGCTGGAATCCTATGTGCTGGATGAACAGTTTCCGGAATGGGGGCAGAGCCGCTACTTTAATGTAACGCTGCAGCATACGCTGCCACTGAAAACAATCCTGAGTCAGTTATATATCCTGATCCCGGTTTGCGATAACGATAAGCACTATTTCGTAGGCGGGCATGAAATTGAAAAGCTCATGGAAAAGGGGCAGGGCTGGCTGGATACCCATCCGGCCAAGGAACTGATTACCCGCCGCTATCTCCGGAATATCGGGCCACTGGCAAAAGAAGCGTTGGGCATGATCATGAAGGAGGAAGTACTTCCAGAGGAAGTAAAACAGCCTAAAGAAAAAGTACGCCTGCATGATGTCAGGCTCCAAACGGTAAGAGACCTGCTCCTGGAACTGAATGTTTCCTCGGTGGCAGATATGGGTTGTGGTGAAGGCAAACTGTTACGTTTGCTCATGGAGAAATCTGCCTTCAAAAATATACTGGGCATGGATGTCAGCTATCATTCCCTGGAGATAGCCCAGTCAAAACTGAAGCTCGACCGACTGCCGGAAATGCAGAAAAATCGGATACAACTAATACAGGGCTCTCTAACGTATAGGGATAAACGCTTATCCGGTTTTGATGCCGGCGTGCTGGTAGAGGTAATTGAACACCTGGACCTGCCCCGTTTGAATGCCCTGGAAAAAGTGGTTTTTGAATACGCGCGGCCACAATATGTGGTTATTACCACGGTAAACGCAGAATATAACATCCTGTATGAAACCCTTAGCAACGGGAACTTCCGGCATAATGACCACCGTTTTGAGTGGACAAGAGCCGAATTTGAAGCATGGGGTAACCGGGTAGCCGCACAATTTGGTTATATTGTAACTTATAGGCCTTTGGGAGAAACAGATGAAGTATTAGGTGGTCCCAGCCAACTGGCCCTGTTTAAAAGATAATTTATGGAAGAAGTAATACTGCAGAAAATAAAAGAACTGGAACAATCACACCAGGTTAAAATACTTTACGCATGTGAGTCCGGCAGCCGTGCCTGGGGCTTTCCATCGCCCGACAGCGACTTTGATATCCGCTTTATTTATACGCGGCATAAAGATACCTACCTGAGCATCACAGAACAACGGGACGTGATTGAACCTCCGGTAGACGAAGTGCTGGATGTAAGCGGATGGGATATCCGTAAAGGATTACAGCTGTTCCTGAAATCCAATGCGCCCCTGTACGAATGGTTGCAGTCGCCCATTGTTTACCAGGAAGAAACCGACTTCAAACAAACCCTTAAGGGATTAATGGAAAAATATTTTTCACCAAGATCGGGTTGTCATCACTACCTGTCTATGGCCTATAATACTTTCACCAATGAACTGGAAGGAGACGTGGTGAAAGTGAAAAAGTATTTCTATGTGTTGCGGCCTATGCTGGCGTGTCAATGGATACTGGCGGGTAAAGGCGTGCCACCGATGGAGTTTGCTACCCTGCGTACATTAATCACCGATGAAGCGATTCAAAAGGAAATTGATCATTTGCTGGAAGTAAAAGTGAATGCCGATGAGCAAACCACTATTGCACCTGTATTGGCACTGCATCAATGGATCGCCGGTACCCTGGAACAATGCAAACAATTATCAGCTGAGTTACCTGCCGTAAGGAATGACACAACTGAACTGGATGTACTTTTCCGGAAATATATTGCCTATGACTTTTGAAGCACTGCAACAAAACAGGCAGTATATCCTGCTGGAATGCATCAGCGGCAGCAGAGCGTATAACCTGCAGGTGCCTACTTCAGATACCGACATCAAAGGTGTATTCATATTGCCGCAACAGGAGTTGTATGGACTGACGTATACTCCTCAGGTAGCCAACCAGAGCAACGATGAAGTATACTTTGAAATAAAGCGTTTCCTGGAATTGCTGGAGAAAAATAATCCCAACATACTGGAACTGCTAAGTACCTCTGCCGGCAATCAGTTGTGCCGTCACCCGTTGATGGACCTGATAAAGCCGGCGGACTTTCTATCCCGCTTATGCATGGAAACCTTTGCCGGTTTTGCAAACACGCAGATGAAAAAGGCGAAGGGATTAAATAAAAAGATCAACCAGTCGTATCCCGCAGAAAGGAAATCCGTTTTTGAATTTTGCTACGTTATTGTGGGTGGACAAAGTGTACCATTACGCGATTGGCTAAACGAAAAACAGTTACAGCAGGAAGACTGTGGCCTGTCCCGCATCGATCATTTCCGGGATGTATATGCCTTATACCATGCCGCGCAATTCGATATGGAAACAACCTTCAAAGGCATTTTCTCCGGTGCAGATGCCAACGATGTGCAGTTGAGTGCAGTTCCCAAAGGGCAGGGGCCCCTGGCGATTATGCAGTTTAACAAAGATGGCTATACGGTGTATTGCAAGGACTTCGCCGCCTATCACGAATGGGTAGCACTCCGCAATGATGCACGTTATAACCATAACAAAGAGCTGGGCGCCGATTACGATAGTAAGCACATGATGCATACTTTCCGTTTGTTAACCATGGCAGAAGAAATTGCTTTATATAAAGAAGTACGGGTGCACAGGCACGACCGCGATTTCCTCCTGCGTATCCGTAATGGCGAATTCAGTTACGATACCCTCGTGGAAATGGCTACCCAAAAATTACATCACATGCAACAGCTGTATGCTGCGTCAGACCTGCCGGAACACCCGGACCCGGAGCTGGCAGAAGCGCTGTTAAGAAGAATAAGAGACGAATTTTATGTCCCGAAGAAATACTAAATTATCACATATCTCTATACCAGAATTATCACTGGTATTATTAATCGGCCCTTCCGGCGCCGGTAAGTCTACGTTTGCCCATCGGTTTTTTAAACCGACAGAAATTATTTCATCTGATGTTTGCCGCGGCTTAATCAGCGACGATGAAAACAACCAGACCGTGTCGGCAGATGCTTTTGAGCTGGTGCGGTTTATTGCAGCCAAACGTTTAAAGTTAGGGTTGCTCACGGTGATTGATGCTACTAACGTACAACCCGAATCCCGCAGGGAATGGGTGCGGCTGGCCAGAGAATATCATGTGCTGCCGGTGGCTATTGTGCTGAACATGCCGGAGCAGGTATGCCAGGAGCGCAATACATTGCGCAGCGATCGCAATTTTGGTACACACGTGATACCACAGCAGATCAGCCAGTTAAAACGTGGACTTCGTGATTTGCGGGAAGAAGGCTTCCGGCAGATTTTTGAAATGCGCTCACCGGAAGATGTGGCGATGCTGGAAACTATTACCCGTAGCCCGCTCTATAATAATAAGAAAGACGAACACGGACCTTTCGATATCATCGGGGATGTACACGGCTGCTACGATGAACTGTGTAACTTACTGGAAGTACTCGGCTACCAGGTAGACAGAGAAAACACATCGCTGATCAGCGCTCCTATGACTACTAACGCTGAAGGATATACGCGCTTCCGCAAACCGGTTTTCGTGGGCGACCTGGTAGATCGTGGTCCCAAGTCCCCGCAGGTACTGCGTTTGGTCATGAACATGGTGAACAACGGTTTGGCTTTATGTGTGCCGGGTAACCACGACGCCAAGTTGCTGCGTTACCTGAACGGGAAAAATGTGCAGCTCAGGCATGGCCTGGAACAAACGGTAGCACAGCTGACCAGCGAAACTCCCGAGTTCCTGGAATCCGTAAAATCATTTATTGATGGGCTCATCAGTCATTACGTACTAGATGATGGTAAACTGGTAGTAGCCCATGCCGGCTTAAAGGAAAGTATGCAGGGGCGTGGCTCCGGTGCGGTCAGGGAATTTTGTTTATACGGTGAAACCACCGGCGAAACAGATGAATTCGGACTGCCGGTACGTTATAACTGGGCCCTGGAATATAAAGGCCGCGCCATGGTGGTATACGGACATACGCCTGTACCTACCGCACAGTGGTTGAATAACACCATCGACATTGATACCGGTTGTGTATTTGGTGCTTCACTCACCGCCTTGCGTTATCCGGAACGAGCGCTGGTATCCGTACCAGCGCTGGAACAATACGCCGTACCGGCAAGGCCTATCGGCTACAGTGCCGACAGTGTGCTGAGCGTACAGCAGCAGTATGACAGTGTTTTGAATATAGAAGATTTTACGGGCAAGCAAATCCTGCAAACCCGCTATAGCAATAATATCACCATCCGCGAAGAAAACAATATTGCTGCGCTGGAAGTGATGAGTAGGTTTACGATTAATCCTAAGTGGCTGATCTATTTGCCACCTACCATGTCGCCGGCTGAAACCAGCCAGGCACAGGGCTTTTTGGAACATCCTGCAGAAGGATTACAGTACTATAAAGAAGCAGGCCTGGAGAAGGTAATCTGTGAAGAAAAGCATATGGGCTCCCGCGCCGTGGTGATTGTTTGCAGAGATGAAGAAGTGGCGGAACGCCGTTTCGGCGTTACCGGGGAAGGCAATGGCGTGATCTATACCAGGACGGGCCGTTCTTTCTTTACTGACAAACAAACCGAACAGGATTTCATTGCACGTATCAATACGGCTCTGATCAGCACTGGCTTCTATGAAACCTTTGATACAGACTGGGTATGCCTGGATGCAGAGCTGATGCCCTGGAGCGCCAAGGCACAGGCCCTGTTGCAAACGCAATATGCGGCAGTAGGCACCGCTGCTGGCAAGGCGTTGCCGGCGGTAGTAACGGCTTTGCAACAGGCCATCAGCAATGGTGCACCTGCACAGGCGTTGCTGGAAAAGTATACAAAGCGCCTGGAGCAAACCACCCATTACGTGAAAGCCTACAGGCAGTATTGCTGGTCCGTGAACTCACTGGACGACTATAAGCTGGCGCCGTTTCACATCATGGCTACGGAAGGGAAAACGTGGTTTGATAAAGACCATGAATGGCATATGTCTGCCATAAAAAATATTTGTGCAGGCGATGAACAAATACTCCTGGCTACTCCTTATCTCCTGGTGGAAACAGGAAATGCAGAAAGTGAGCAGGCCGCCATCAATTGGTGGAAGGAGCTAACTGCCGCCGGTGGTGAAGGAATGGTGATAAAGCCATATACCTTCCTCAGCAAAGGGGATAAAGGTCTTATACAACCAGCTATCAAGATTCGTGGCGCAGAATACCTGCGCATCATCTATGGTCCTGAATACGATGCCGCCGAAAACCTGGAACGCCTGCGCAACCGCAAGCTGACCGGCAAACGTTCGCTGGCATTGCGCGAATTCGCGCTGGGACTGGAAGGACTCGAAAGATTTGTAAATAAAGATCCTTTACAGCTGGTGCATCAGTGTGTATTTGGTATTTTAGCGTTAGAGAGTGAACCGGTAGATCCCCGGTTGTAAAAAACAATCACTGTTAAACATCTTTCTACATTTAAAAATATAATTATGAAAGCCGTAGCCGTATCAAAATTCAAAGACATTCCTGTTGTAATGGATCTGCCGAAACCCGCTGTGAGACCAGGCACTGTCCTGATCAAGGTAGCCGCTGCCGGCATGAACCCCTTCGACTGGAAAATGATTGATGGTATTATGGACGACGGAAAAATGCCACATCAGTTCCCGCTTATCATGGGCGTTGATGGCGCCGGTATAGTGGAAGAAGTGGGAGAGGGCGTTACCCGGTTCAAGAAGGGCGACAAAGTGTACGGACAGTTTATTCATGCACCTATCGGAGAAGGCTCCTATGCTGAATATGCGATTGTGCCTGAGAAGTCAGGCATAACCCATGCTCCTGCCAGTATTTCTGCCATAGAAGCAGCAGCAGTGCCTACAGCAGGCATGACCGCCCAGCAACTCCTGGACAAACTGGACCTGCAGGAGGGAGATATCCTGCTTATTAATGGCGCTACCGGCGGCGTAGGCTCTTTTGCCACCCAACTGGCAGCAGCACAGGGGATCGCAGTGATCGCCACAGTACCCGATGCCGAATCTGCAGAACGCATGAAGAAGCTGGGGGCAGCAGATACGGTTAATTACCACGAAGCACCATTAACCACTCAGGTGAAAGCTAAATACCCCGATGGGATAGATGGCCTGATCGACCTGGTAAGCGATGGCGCCGGCTTTACCGCCAATCTGGACCTGTTGAAATCAGGAGCGGGCGCACTGACCACCGTATTTGTGGCAGATGAAGAAGCATTGAAGTCAAGAAAGATTCACGGAGGCAATTTTGAAACCCAGGGCAGTGCCGCCTCGCTGGATACCTTATCGCTGGTAATAGACAGAGGCGTATTAATAATTCCGGTAGAAAATAAAATTAAGCTGGAAGACGCACCTGCGGCAGTAGCATTAAGCCGTCAGGCAAAAGGAAAGGGGAAAACAGTTATAGTGCTGTAAGAGCAGTTAGCTATTAGCTTTTAGAAAATGCAGCGGAGAATATCATTTGTTGATCTTCGCTGCATTTTCTAAAAGCTAAAAGCTAATAGCTAACTGCTACTGTGGCTTTAAAGAGCTCAACGCCGCTATCGGTGCTGATTTCATAAGAGGCACCATATGCGGTGAATACGCATTGGCCTTTTTGTAACGCCAGCGTATCATCTCCTTTCACAGTAGCGGTACCGCTAATTACAATCAGTATTTCCGCCGCTTTGGCGGTATGTTGGTATACCTTTCCTGCCGGAATATCTATCTTGCTTACTTCAAAATCAGGCGCCGGAGAAGGATAAATTCTTTCCAGTCCATCTGCACTCACATTACCTTTAATGATATTGGGTACTACGCCTTCAAAGCGGGTATGCTTCAGCAGTTCCGGAACATCCACATGTTTAGGGGTAAGACCGCCACGCAGCACATTGTCTGAATTAGCCATCAGCTCTACGTTCTGACCTTCCAGGTAAGCGTGTGGAATGCCTGCATCCTGGAATACTGCATCGCCGGCTTGTACCTGCATGATGTTAAAGAAGTAGATAGAGAAGATACCACGATCGATTTTGTCGATGCTGCCCGGATCATTTAATACGGCACGTGCTGCCCAGAAACCAGGATTTGTTTTAGATAAGCGATTCGCTTTATAGTCAGGAATCATGCGGTCTGTCAGCGGACGGAGAATGATATTCACCAGCGACTGCGGCATTTCCATTACATTTTTATACAGACCATAGTAGCCTTCCTTTTCGTATATGCTTACCAGTGAGGTAAACTCTGGTGTGGAGGTTAATACCTGCTGCAGTTGTGCATGTGGTAAGAAACCATGGAGGAGATAAAACTCACTCAATGCCACCATAATTTCGGGCTTATGGTTGTCATCTTTATAATTACGGTTAGGTGCATTTAAGGGAATGCCTTCTGCATTCTCTCTTGCAAAGCCTTTCTCTGCTTCACTTTTCGTAGGATGTACCTGAATGGACAACATATCTTTTACATCCAGTATCTTAAAAAGAAAAGGCAGCTCTTTGAATTTTTCCCATACTGCCGGGCCGGTGATATTGGCCGGATCCTGCTGTATCAGCTGATTCAGTGGCAATGTTCCGCCAGCAGTAGTAATGAGGGAGGGGGCACTCGGATGCGCACCCATCCAGTATTCCGCACTGGGTTGATCCGTTGGCGCAATGCCTAACAGCTCAGGAATGTATTTAAATCCGCCCCATGCATAATGCTGTACTTTTCCTTCCAGTCTGAATAAGTTCATATATGGTTATCTGTTTACTTGTTTAATAGCAGAGAATTGATAATTTTATATGCCTGCAAAAATAGGTGTTAAGCGGAATATTTATCTTCCCTCGGAAAAGTAAATATTTCCATTGATTAATTTCACAGATTGTTTGTTTAACCTAAACCATATCATATGCTGAACCATTTAACCCTGGGGCAGCGCGGTGAGGCCATTGCACAGGCGTATGTTTGCCGGCACTGCACGTTGCTGCATCTCAACTGGAAATCCGGACGCCGGGAAATTGATATCATTGCGACTAAGGAGCACACCATTTATTTTATAGAAGTAAAAACAAGAAGCAGCGCACGCTTTGGCTGGCCGGAAGAAGCCGTTAATTTTCGTAAGGAGGAACATATCAGGAGTGTAGCCGATGATTACCTGTTGCATTACCATTTACATCCGGTGGCTATCCGGTTCGATATTATTGCTATTACTTTTTTGGGAGATGAATATGAACTGATGCATTTCAGAGATGTGTTCTGAAAATCGTTTTCTGATTGATTTTCGATTTATCATTGCGCGGATAAATTCGCGCAAAGGCAAAATACATCTACTTTTACCCGTTTTAACGTTAACTAGTTATTAACAAAAAAATGCTTGTGTTTTTTCTGTAATACTATCATACTTTTATATCTTTGCACAGCTTTTAGAAACTACCCCCTGAGTTGTTATATACCCCCGGTATTCCGGTAGCATTCAAGCAAATCATTTTTCTCTGAAGGAATTAATGCACTGGTGATGATCACCAATGTAGTTAGTCTATTATTTCAGAAACAGAAGATGAAATGCCGGCGATACCAGTAACAAATGAAGTGCAGCGGGAATAAAGATTAATACACAGTATAGCGTTTGTTAAACCAGGGCCTCACGGCTACTAACGCATTGATCGCAGAGAATTGCTTTCGGGAGTCAAAGAATTAAAAAAGCTCCGTCCAACAGGACGGAGCTTTTAAGTTTTATGCGATTACCACAAACCGGTATAGTTGTGTGGCGTGATAGCTTTCAGTTCTTTTTTGAGGGCAGCGCTGATTTTCAGGCCGTCCACAAATTTGTGCATGCTCTTCTGGGTGATCTGTTCACCGCCACGGGTCAGCTCTTTCAGGGCTTCGTATGGTTGTGGATAGTTTTCACGGCGTAAAACGGTCTGAATGGCTTCTGCCACTACGGCCCAGTTGTTTTCCAGGTCGGCATGCAACTTCGCTTCATTCAGGATCAGTTTACCCAATCCTTTCTGGATAGACTTAGTTGCCAGCAGGGTATGGCCAAATGGTACACCCAGATTACGTAATACCGTAGAATCAGTCAGATCGCGCTGCAGGCGGGATACAGGCAGTTTGGCGCTCAGGTGTTCAAACAGTGCGTTAGCCAGACCCAGGTTACCTTCTGCATTTTCAAAGTCAATAGGATTCACTTTATGCGGCATGGCAGAAGATCCTACTTCATTCTTTTTGATCTTCTGTTTGAAGTAATCCATGGAGATGTACGTCCATATATCGCGGCAGAAGTCGAGCAGGATGGTATTGATACGTTTCAGTGCATCAAACTGAGCGGAGATGTTATCATAATGCTCAATCTGCGTGGTATATTTCATACGTTGCAGGCCCAGCGTGGTATTCACGAATTTTTCGCCGAATTTTTCCCAGTTGATTTTAGGGAAAGCTACGTGGTGCGCATTAAAGTTACCGGTAGCACCGCCAAATTTTGCGGCAAAAGGAATTTGTCCCAGCAGGTTTACCTGTCCTTCCAGGCGCTCCACGAATACCAGTATTTCTTTACCAAGAATGGTGGGAGAAGCGGGCTGTCCGTGGGTACGGGCCAGCATGGGCACTTTCATCCATCCGTTACCGAGTTTTTTCAGTTCCAGGATCATATTGGCCAACGCGGGCATGTACACATGTTCTACTGCATCTTTCCAAAGGAGGGGGGTAGCGGTGTTGTTGACGTCTTGTGAAGTAAGACCGAAATGCACCCATTCCAGTTTGTCTTCCAAACCGAGGTTTTTCATTTCATTCTTCAGAAAATATTCCACTGCCTTCACATCGTGGTTGGTAATTTTTTCTGTGTCTTTGATCAGTTGAGCGTTCTCGATGGTGAATTCCTGGTAAATTTTACGCAGGGCAGGGAACTTGGCTTTGGGCAGTGTAAACAGCTTCTGCTCAGAGAGCGCAATAAAATATTCCACCTCTACCATCACACGGTAACGGATCAACGCAAATTCAGAAAAATAATTGGCCAGCTCGTCCAGTTGCTTGCGATAGCGCCCGTCCAGCGGAGAAATGGCAGTTAATGGTTGTAGTTGCATAATGTATGTATTCCAGTATTACAATTAACATGTTTAGTGGGCTACAAGTTCTCTCTGAACCCTGATTTACAGGATGACAATTATTCATTTGGAACTTGTTAACCGGGATTTAGTTACTTTTGCAGCTTCAAAATTACTGAAATTGGAACGGAAAGTAAAAGTTGCGGCTGTAAGTTATTTGAATACGAAGCCTTTATTGTATGGATTCAGGAATCATCCGGTGATGGAGATGATGGAATTATCGATGGATTATCCGGCTAAAATAGCCCAGCAGCTGATAGATGGAGATGTAGACGTGGCATTGGTGCCAGTTGCAATTATCCCTAAATTAAAGGAGTATCATATTATAGCAGATTATTGTATTGGCGCCGAAGGACCTGTGGCGTCTGTTTGTTTGTATAGTGATGTACCCTTAAATGAGATTAAACGTATTTACCTGGATTACCAGAGCCGGACTTCTGTAGCCTTGCTCAAGGTATTGGTACGTGAGTACTGGAAGCTGGACGTGGAATTTGTCAACACCAGCGGCGATTACCAGGATAAAATCAAAGGAACAGACGCAGGTCTGGTGATCGGCGACCGTGCTTTGGCACAACGCAAGGTATCACCGTATATATATGACCTCGCTGAAAACTGGGTACGATTTACCAGTTTGCCATTTGTATTTGCCGCCTGGATCAGCAATAAACCGCTGCCAGCCGAGTTTACAAGGAAATTTAATGAGGCCACCAGTATCGGCATTAAAAATATTCCTGCCGTGGTAGCCGAAAACCCTTACGACATCTACGATCTGACTACCTATTATATCCATAACATCAGCTATCCATTCACACCCGCCAAACGGCAGGGGATGCAGAAGTTCCTGGGATACCTTATAGAGGAGAAAGCTTAAGGCATAAAGCTATTGAAGCGGATAATATAAGCGACTAAATAATTAAATATTTGCTTATATCATTCGCTTCAATAGCTTTTTGCTTTATGCTTTAAGCTTTTTGCTTATCTTCATGTTTCGCACCATCATCTGCTTAATATTAATCTACGCTCATGAAAATCGGTATCCTGGGAAGCGGTCCGGTAGGGCTAACCCTTGGCAAAGGTCTTATTCAAACAGGGCATCATGTTACTATCGGCACCCGTAATCCTTCCAAAGAATCATTGCAGCAATGGATAAAGAAACAAGGTAAACAGGCGACGGCAGGCACTTTCAGACAGGCAGCAGAATTCGGGGAATTACTCCTGATCTGCACCAGCTGGATAGGTACCAAAAAAGCCATTGAAGCAGCAGGCATCTGGAATTTCAAAACCAAAACAGTGGTTGATGTAACCAATCCACTCGATGGCAAAGGTCCCGATGAAAGCGGAAGACTCACTTTTACCATCGGCCATAATAATTCTGCAGGAGAACAAATACAAGCCTGGCTACCGCCAGATGCCAATGTAGTAAAGGCCCTCAGCTGTATTGGTCATGAAAGAATGCTCCTCCCCGAATTCCAGGAAGGCTCACCTACCATGTTCATCGCCGGTAATAACGCGGATGCAAAAAGACAGGTCATTAACCTTCTGCACCAGATAGGATGGAATGATGTAGCAGATATGGGCAATATAGAAATGAGCCGGAGCATAGAACCACTCTCCATTTTATGGGCCGCCTACGGCTTTTTAAACGATAGCACCGGGCACGCATTTAAGTTGCTTAAAAAATAGCTTTTAGCCATTAGCTTTTAGCTGTTAGCAAAATGCAGCGGAGACCGGCATATACTGCTTTCGTCTTCGCTGCATTTTGCTAACAGCTAAAAGCTAATGGCTAAAAGCTCATCGGCTAACAGCTCACTTCACCTCTCTTGTTTTTATGAAGAAATTCTTGTCTACTTCAAAATTCTTATGATCGCTCAGTGTAATATTGGAGCTATGCCATAATGTACCGGGATAGATCAGCTTATAACCATTATCACTCAACTTCACTCTCACCGGCATATTAAAGTCCTTTACATCGGTTACCCAGCGGTATTGCAGCTGCTGCCCTGCGAAACGGTATTCGAGCGTTGGAATAGTAGTGTGACGCAGGTATTGATCAAATATTTTATTCAGATTCATACCCACTACCTGGCTCATATATTCTTCTACCTGTTGCGTGGTAACGGTTTGATGGTAGAACGTTTTATTCAATCCTCTCAGCATCTGCCGGAAAGCTTCATCGTTTTCCATGATCTGCCGGATATTATGGATCATGTTAGCGCCTTTATAATACATGTCACCACTACCTTCTGCATTCACGCCGTAGGGTGCTATGATAGGTTCATCATTCTTGACATTTTTACGGATGCCCTGTACATATTCCTGTGCGGCTTTAGGGCCATATGCACATTCTGTAAATAAGGTTTCAGAGTAGTTGGTAAAGGATTCGTGGATCCACATATCCGCCAGGTCTTTGCTGGTGATGCTGTTACCAAACCATTCATGACCGCTTTCATGTATAACCAGGAAATCCCATTTCAGTCCCCAGCCGGTACCGGAAAGGTCAGTGCCTTTATAGCCCATCTGGAAATTGTTGCCATAGGCCACCGCGCTCTGGTGCTCCATGCCCAGGAACGGCGTCTCTACCAGCTTGTAGCTGTCTTTATAGAAAGGATATTTCCCAAACCAGTATTCAAAACATTTCAGCATAGGCTTTACTACTTTGAAGTGTTCCCTGGCTTTTTCTTCATTATAATCCAATACCCAGTAGCCGAGATCCAGTCTGCCGCCTTCGCCGGAGTAGCTGTCTTTTATCTCTATATAATTACCTATGTTCAGCGCTACATCATAGTTGTTAATCGGGTTGCTTACGTACCATATGAAGGTGTGAGTGCCATCGGGGTTGTCGATGGTTTTCTTCAGGCGTCCATTGGAAACGTCTACGAGTTCTGAAGGTACGGTGACGTTAATGGTCATGTCTTCCGGCTCATCGCTTTGGGTATCTTTATTCGGCCACCATACGCTGGCGCCCAAACCTTGTACTGCCGTGGCTATCCACGGACGGCCCTTTTCATCTTTAGACCATACGATGCCGCCATCCCAGGGCGCATTCTTTGCCCGGTGTGGTTTCCCGCTGTAAAAAATGGTGATCTGTTTCTTTTTATCTTTTACCTGTGGCGTTTTTATTTTTATAAACCAGGCATTACTGTCACGGGTAAACGACAGGGATTTTTTATCCTGTATCACGCTGTCTATCACCATGGGGAACTGCAGATCTATCTGCATCAGGGAATCTGGCTTCAGTACCTTGTAAGTAATGGTGTTAAAGCCCTGGAAGGTGCTGTCATCAGTATTTACCTGTACATGCAGGTCGTAGTTGATCACATCCCACCAGGCGCGTGGAGGAGTAATGCTGCCTCTCAGCGTATCCGCCCTGCTGAATTGTTGCTGTGCCGCTGCGGTAAGGGTTGCCATCAGGGCCATACAAAGCATTGGTATGCCGCGCATATTTATTCGTATATTTTAGACTGAAAGATATTAATTTACTGCCAAATGAAAAGTTGTTATTGTCAGGCGGTTATCATCAGATGGTGCTTTATTGGGCTCTGCAGCCTGTTGTTAGGGGCGTGCGGTAGCCCGGAGAAACAGCGTTTGTCTGTGTTCCGGTACAATAGTACCAATGCCATTGCTTCACTTGATCCGGCTTTTGCCAAAAGCCAGGAGGTGATATGGGCGGTAAAACAGTTGTATAATACCCTTGTGGAACCAGACAGCAACCTCGTGATACGACCTTCGCTGGCGAAGCAATGGCGCGTATCTGCGGATCATCGTACCTATACCTTTGACCTGAGAACAGACGTATACTTCCACGACAGCGATATTTTCCCCGGGGGCAAAGGGCGGCGCATGACCGCACAGGACGTGGTGTACAGTCTGCATCGTATTATGGACCCGGTAACTGCTTCACCGGGCGCCTGGATCTTTAATGGTAAACTCAGCGCCGACAGCGGCTTCCGGGCGCTCAACGACTCTACTTTTGAATTGACATTATATCGTCCTTTTCACCCGGTGCTGGGCATCCTGAGCATGCAATACTGCTCTATAGTGCCACATGAAGCCATCGAAAAGTATGGAAAGGACTTCCGCAATCATCCCTGTGGCACCGGGCCTTTCCGCTTTTTCCTCTGGGACGAAGGCCAGGCGCTGGTGTTGCATCGCAATCCTGACTACTTTGAAAAAGACAGCACCGGGCATCGGCTGCCTTATATGGAAGCCGTGCAGGTAGGTTTCCTGGACAGCAAAGCATCTGAATTCCTGTTGTTCCGACAGGGGCAGCTGGATTTCATGAACGATATTGACGCCTCCTTTAAAGATGAAGTACTGACCAGGCAGGGCAAGCTCCGGAAGGAGTGGGAGGGAAAGATGGTATTGAACAAGCATCCTTATCTGAATACAGAATACCTGGGCTTTCTGACAGACCCGGAGAATACGCTGGTGAAAACATCGCCCACCCGCTTAAAGAAAATACGACAGGCCATCAATTACGGTATCGACCGTACGAAAATGATGACCTATCTGCGCAATGGCATCGGCACCGCTGCCATGGCGGGTTTTGTGCCTGCAGGACTACCGTCTTTTGACAGCGCAGAAGTAAGGGGCTATCCTTATAATCCTGCTATGAGCAGACAGTTGCTACGGGAAGCCGGTTATCCTGATGGGCAAGGGTTGCCGGTGATCAGGTTATTGTCTATTCCTATTTATGCGGACCTGGCCAACTATGTGGCCAACCAGTTGCAGGAAACCGGCATTCGTATACAGGTGGAGGTGATACAGAAAGGCTTGCTGATGGAGCAAACGGCCAAATCACAGGCATTGTTTTTCCGCGGCAGCTGGATCGCTGATTACCCGGATGCAGAAAGTTACCTGGCCATGTTTTACAGTAAGAATCCCGCCCCGCCAAATTATACCCGTTATCAGAACCCGGCCTTTGATGCATTATATGAAAAGTCGTTGGAGGAAAACAACGACAGCATCCGCTATACGCAGTACCGGGCTATGGATAACATGATTATTTCGGACGCGGCCGTAGTGCCTTTGTTCTATGACGAAGTGGTGCGGCTCGTGCAGCCAAATATATCAGGATTCCCCGGTAACGGTATGAACCTGTTGGAGTTACGTTGGGTGAAGAAAAAATAAAATTTAAAATTATTTTAACATTTTGGTGACCATAGGACTGTCTTCTTTGGCATTTTTCCCGGCTATTTATTGTACCTTTGCCCCTTATTTGTCACTTTACATTTTTTAGAAATGACGGCGATCCTGATATTCTTTTGTGTGCATTGGTTCTTTTCATTGTTCTTTCACACATTCTATTTACACAGATATGCATCTCACCAGATGTATACTACCAGCAAGTTCTGGGAACGTTTCTTTTATTTCAGTACCTGGTTTTTCCAGGGTTCATCATACCTGATTCCAAGAGCTTATGGCGTTATGCACCGCATGCACCATGAATTCAGCGATACCGAGCACGATCCGCATTCTCCACACT
>NZ_JBFREI010000023.1:0-74120 GCF_052114225.1 Chitinophaga sp. RAB17
CCGCAGACTTTGACCGGGACCATATCCTGGAATACCTGCGCAGCCGCTTGCCGGAATACATGGTGCCGGCGGCATTGATCCCACTGGAACATTTCCCTTTATTACCCAATGGAAAGATCGACCGGAAAGGATTACCTGATCCGGAAATAATAGTCGCCACAGAAAAGGCCTTGCCTGTTACTGTGTTGGAAAAAACGCTGGCCGGTATCTGGTCCCACCTGCTGGAGATAGAAGACATCGGGTTGCACGATGACTTCTTTGCATTGGGAGGGCACTCTTTATTGGCTATCCGGGTGATCTCTGCAGTGAGGAAACAGATGGGATTGGAAGTAACTATCGGTGATGTTTTTGATTATCCTACGATCGCAGCGCTGTCCCGGCAACTGGAACAGCATACAGCGGCTGTCGGCACACCGCCGCTGGTAAAGGCAAACAGACCGTCACGCATTCCATTGTCGTATAGCCAGGAACGTTTGTGGTTCATTGATCAGCTGGAAGGCAGCCTGCACTACCACATTCCTACGGTATTACGACTGAAGGGCCGCCTGAATACAGCCGCACTTTCGTATGCATTGCAGACGATCGTGAACAGACACGAATCATTACGTACAGTGATTGTGGAGGAGGAGGGTGTATCCTACCAGCGTATTCTGGAGCAGGACAGCTGGCAGATGGACATTAGCGAACATCCCGGATACCTGCATGATGATATCGCTTTGCAACAACATATAGGAGCGCTGACCTCTGCACCATTTGATCTGACACAGGATCATATGCTGCGCGTACACTTACTGCGGCTGGCGGAAGACGATGCGGTACTGGTGGCAACACTTCACCACATTGCATCAGATGGCTGGTCCAGCGGTATACTGGTTCGCGAGCTGGCGGCACTGTACAAGGCCTTTGAAACAGGCAGCGAGGCTGCATTACCGGCCATGGGAATCCAATATGCAGACTATGCGGTCTGGCAGCGGAGTTACCTATCCGGAAAAGTGCTGGAAGATAAACTGGCTTACTGGAAAGAAAAACTGACTGGTGTGCCGGTGCTGAACTTACCGGTCGATTTTCCCCGTCCGGCCATACAAAGTACCCGCGGTGCTGTCAGTGTATTCCGACTCAACCCTGCTTTGTCTGCACCTCTGCAGGCTTTATCACAACAGCAGGGCAGTACCCTCTTCATGACATTACTGGCAGCCTTCAAGGTATTGTTGTACCGCTATACCGGTCAGGAAGATATTTGCGTGGGCAGCTCTATTGCCGGCAGAACACAACAGGAAACAGAAGGGCTAATCGGCTTCTTTGTAAATACACTGGCGCTGCGCAGTGATCTCAGCCAGTTGCCTTCCTTCATACAGGTATTGCAACAGGTGAGGAAAGATACTTTGAAAGCATATGAACACCAGGATGTGCCATTTGAAAAAGTAGTGGAAGCCGTGGTAAAAGAAAGAGATATCAGCAGAACACCGCTTTTCCAGGTAATGTTTGAACTGCAGAACACCCCGGATGTTCCTGATTTTCATCTGGGTGAAATTTTGCTGGATACCGCTGATGCCGGACATACCGCTGCCAAGTTTGACCTCAACATCTCACTGCAGGAAAGTGCTTCCGGATTGTCGGGATACGTGGAATACTGTGCAGATCTTTTTCATCCTGAAACCATTACTAGACTGGTCGAAAACTATGAACAGCTGTTATGGTCGGTGATCAAAGATCCTGCTGAATCCATACGCACGCTGTCTCTATTGACAACATCCGCACAACAGCAGTTGTTACAGTCATTCAATGAAACAACCGTTGTCTATCCGGCAGATAAAACACTGGTAGCGTTATTTGAAGAGCAGGTGATCCGTACTCCGCATCACACGGCACTGAAGTTTGGCGAAAGGACGATGACTTATGCTGCGCTGTCAGCCGAAACTACACAGCTGGCGCATTACCTGCGCAGCAAAGGGGTCGGGGAAGATATGCTGGTGCCTGTGTGTATAGAACGTTCGCCGGAGATGGTGATCGCCATACTTGGTATCCTGAAGGCCGGTGCTGCCTACGTGCCCATTGATCCGGAATACCCCGCTGAACGTATACAGTATTTGCTGGAAGATTGCAACGCCACCCTGGTGGTTGGCAGCAATTATACACGGACACGTATACCTGAAGGGAGCCCGGTGATAGCACTGGATACAGCATGGCAACCTGCCGGCAGCATCCCGGCCGAGGCTTTACCCTTGCCGGCGCCACATCACCTGTCGTACGTGATCTATACTTCCGGTTCTACCGGCAAACCCAAAGGGGTAATGGTAGAACACCGTGGTATGCTCAACCACCTGTACGCCAAGATCAATGACCTCAAAATGAATGAGCACACTATACTGGCCTTCACTGCTGCCTATACCTTCGATATATCGGTATGGCAGATGTTTGCGGCCCTCTTGTGCGGTGGCAGTACCATCATCTATCCTGATGAAATATTACTGGAACCGGGAGCCCTGATCTCCGCTGTGGAACAGGACCAGGTGAGCATACTTGAACTGGTGCCTTCCTACCTGTCTGCCTTATTACAGGAGCACACGGAAGTAACACTGGACGCCCTGCAGTTCCTGCTGGTAACGGGAGAAGCGGTTACCCGTCAGGTACTGAAACTATGGTTTGAACATCCACGTTTTGGTGGCATCCCTGTGGTGAATGCTTATGGCCCCACTGAAGCATCGGATGATATCTGCCATTACTTTATGTATAACGTTCCCGGCACTACGAATATCCCACTGGGTACGCCGATACAAAACCTACGTATTTATATACTGGATACAGCAGGACAGCTTTGTCCCATTGGTGTCCCCGGTGAAATATGTGTAGCTGGTGTTGGTGTGGCACGAGGTTATCTCAACCGCCCGGACCTCACCGCGAGCCGGTTTGTAGCTGATCCGTTCAGCAGCACAGCCGACAGGATGTATCGTACAGGTGACCTGGGCAGATGGTTACCGGATGGGAATGTGCTGTATGAAGGCAGGATAGATGAACAGGTAAAGATCCGCGGTTACCGTATAGAACCAGGTGAAATAGAAAGTGTACTGGAACAGCATGACAGCGTAAGTCAGGCAGTTGTGCTGGCGAAAACCATAAAGGACGATGCCGCCGGTATCCGGAGGCTGATAGCATACATAGTGCCGCAGGGGACTTTTGATAAAGAAGAAGTCATCACCTGGCTGAAAAGCAGGCTGCCGGAGTATATGGTGCCAGCCATATTTGTGGTACTGGAACAATTACCGCTGACAGGCAATGGTAAGATCGACCGCAAAGCGCTACCCGATCCTGATGCTGCATTGCTGGTGAGTGAATACGTAGCGCCGCGCAATACTACGGAAGCAGCGCTGGTGTATATCTGGCAGGAACTATTGGGTATACAACGGATAGGGATATACGATAATTTCTTTGAGCTGGGTGGCCACTCTTTATTGGTGATGCGCCTGGTGGCAGCAGTCCGCAAAAAACTGGAAGTGGCACTGCCGGTAAAAGCCATCTTTGCCCACCCGGTAATTGCTTCTCTGGCTACTCATATCCAGGAAGGCAAACAAACAGATATGTTGTTGCCGGGTATAGAAAAACAGGAACGTCCGGCGCGCATTCCGCTTTCATTTAACCAGGAACGCCTGTGGTTTGTAGATCAGCTGGAAGGCAGTTTGCATTATCACATCCCGGTGGTATTAAGACTGGAAGGTTCCCTGGATGCCGCTGTGATGGAGACTTCATTGCGCAACATTATAAACCGGCATGAAGTGTTACGTACCGTGATAGAACAGGAAGAAGGAAAGCCCTATCAGCGCATCCTGCCGGAAGATAGTTTTGTATTAACACAGATCGATGAACCGGTATACCGTGAAGATGAAGTAGCCCTGCACAAGCTGATTGCTGCCTTGGTGGCTTTACCATTTAATCTTGCAGCAGACCACAAGTTACGCGGGCATCTCATTATACTATCACCGGCAACACATGTGCTGGTGCTGACTACGCATCATATTGCCTCTGATGGATTATCCACCGGTATTATGGCGCGGGAGTTTGTAGAAGGATATAATGCAGCCATCGCCGGCAGTCATTATCAACCGGCTCCACTGTTATTGCAATATGCTGATTTTGCCATCTGGCAGCGTGCCTGGTTATCGGGTGATACGCTCGACAACAAGCTGGCGTACTGGAAACAGCAGCTTGCCGATGTGCAGCCGTTGAACCTGCCAACAGACTTTAAACAACCTGCTGTGTCAAGTATGCGTGGCGGTCGTGTGAACACTGATATGGATGCAGGTGTGTTGTATGCCTTGCAGCAACTGAGCCGGCAACAGGAGGTTACCTTGTACATGACATTGCTGGCTGCCTACAAGGTGTTGTTGTACCGCTATAGCGGACAAACAGACATCGTGGTCGGTTCATCTTCCGCAGGCCGTCAGCAACCTGAGATAGAAGGGCTGATCGGGTTCTTTGTGAATATGCTCACCCTGCGCACAGATATGGGCAATAACCCCACCTTTATCAGCTTGTTGCAACAAGTCAAACAAACTACCCTGGATGCTTTTGAACACCAGGATGTACCATTTGAAAAAATCGTGGAGGCCGTGATGAAAGATCGTGACAACAGCAGGCGTCCTCTTTTCCAGGTGATGTTTGTGATGCCGGAAAAAGCGGGCAACAGCTCCTTCGACCTGGAGGGGATTACCATCTCCACCGAGCCGGTTCATCATACTACGGCCAGATTCAACCTGATGTTTTCTGTGCAGGAAACATCCAATGGCCTGAATATAGAAGCAGAATACAGCAAGGACCTTTTCCGGGAAGATACGGTAATACGTATGATGGCGCACTTCAAACAGTTGCTGACGGCTATTGCTGCAGCACCTGATACACAGATAGATGTATTGCCATTGTATGATGAAAATGAATACAAGCAGCTGCAGGTATATGGAAAAGCATCGGTGCCTTACAACCGTGACATAACTTTTATAGATCAGTTTGTTGCACAGGCTGCCCGTAATCCGGAAGCTGTTGCACTGGCATTTGAAGGGCGACAGCTGACTTACCGGGAGCTCGATGAACAGTCGGCCTGCCTGGCTAATTATCTGTGCCGTAAAGGCGTTGTTACGGGCACATTAGTGCCGCTGTGTATTCCCCGTTCACCGGAGATGATCATTGGTATGCTGGGCATTTTAAAAGCCGGTGGCGCCTATGTTCCGCTGGAACCTGATTTCCCTGCAGAGCGGATCAGATATATGCTGGAAGATACAGCTGCTACCCTGATCGTAAGTAATAGCGCCGGCAGCAGTACACTGGAGGATGTTACCACTGCCACTATCATCTCGCTGGATGATGATGCTACGGCTATTGCTGCTGCGGGCAGTATTGTGCCGGGCATATTCCATACACCATCGTCGCTGGCATACGTAATCTATACATCAGGTAGTACCGGCACTCCCAAGGGAGTGATGATCACCCACCAAAACCTGGCAGATTATATTGTCGGTTTGCAGGCACACCTGCCGCTTGACCGCTGCCGTTCTTTCGGTTTGCTGTCCAGCATTGCTACTGACCTGGGTAACACGGTGTTGTTCCCTGCACTGGCAGGTGGTGGCGAGTTACACCTGTTCTCCAAAACAGCCATCAATGACGCCGCTGCCATGCTTGATTATTTCGGCTGGCATCGCATCGATTGTATAAAAATAGTCGCCTCGCACTGGAAAGCATTGTCAGACCAGGATCAACTGTTGTTACCGGAAAAACTGCTCATCTTTGGCGGGGAAGCGCTGGAAGCGGCTGTCATAGAAAATATCCGTGCTGCAAATGCACGCTGTACGGTGGTGAACCACTATGGCCCAACGGAAACGACTATAGGAAAATTACTCCACGTAGTCAATACACAGCATATTTATCAGGACGTGATTCCTATCGGTAAAGCCTTCTCCAATACACAGGTATACGTGGTAAGCCAGGCCGGACAGCTTTGTCCTGCGGGCATTCCGGGAGAACTGTACATTGGTGGTGAAGGTGTGGCTGCCGGCTATCTCCATAACCCGGAGCTTACGAAGGAACGTTTTATTGATAATTTCTTCGCGCCGCAGGCGCCGGGAAAACTATACCGTACCGGAGACCTGGTTAAATATCTGCCTGATGGTAACATAGTATTCCTCGGCCGTGTGGATGACCAGGTAAAGATCCGTGGATATCGTATAGAGCCGGGAGAGATCAGTCGTGTACTGGAACAGGCACCGGGAGTAGGCCAGGGCGTTGTAATAGCAAGGGAAGATCATAGCGGCGGTAAACGTCTGATCGGTTATGTGATTCCACATGATACATTCGACAAAACCGCAATACTGGCATACCTGAAAGAACAATTGCCGGAATACATGGTACCTGTTGCCATCCTTGAAATGGAACAGTTCCCGATGCTGCCCAATGGTAAGATCAACCGCAAAGCACTGCCAGACCCGGATCATGCAGATACGGTTACCACCGGTTATACCGCACCGGTAAACCCCACGCAGGAAAAGCTATCGGCCATCTGGGCGGCCTTGCTGGAAGTAGACCAGGTAGGCATACACGATGATTTCTTTGCACTCGGAGGCCATTCCCTGCTGGCCATACGTGTGATCTCCGCTATCAGGAAACAACTGGGTGCGGAGGTGGCCATCGGGGATATCTTTGATTATCCAACGGTAGCTGCTCTGTCAACATTACTGGAGAACCGCTTTGTACCTGCTGCGGCACCTGCACTGATTCGCCGGGAAAGACCAGCACACATCCCTCTTTCGTATAGCCAGGAACGTTTGTGGTTTATTGATCAGCTGGAAGGCAGTGTACACTATCACCTGCCAACGGTGTTAAGATTGAAGGGGCAGTTGGATCGTGCCGCCCTGTCGCATGCCTGGACAACAATCGTAAACCGCCACGAAATACTCCGCACCGTTATTGCTGAGGAAGAAGGAGTGGCGAGCCAGGTGGTGAAGGCGCCGGATCAGTGGCAGTTTCATGTGGTGACGAACCACACGCTGCAGCATGATTCCGCTGTACTGCAACAATATATTCAATCGTTGATAGATACACCATTTAACCTCCGGCAGGATGATGTACTGCGTGTATACCTGATAGAGATAGGTGCGGATAATCATATACTGGTGGTGGTACTGCACCATATTGCTTCTGATGGCTGGTCTACCGGTATTATAGTAAAGGAACTCGTTGAGTTGTACGGCGCCTATACAACTGGCCGTAGTGCCCAGCTGCCCGTAATGGATATACAATATGCTGATTACGCTGTATGGCAACGTCAGCACCTGTCCGGTGAAGTATTGGAAGAAAAACTGGCTTACTGGAAAAAGAAACTGGCGGATACAGCGCCACTGGAACTGCCCACAGACTATACACGGCCAGCCATACAAAGTACCCGCGGCGCTATCAGCAGGTTCCAACTGGGGCCTCAGCTGCATGCCGACATACAACAGCTGTGCAAACAGGAAGGTACCACCCTGTTCATGACGTTGCTGGCAGCATTTAATGTGTTGCTGCACCGTTACAGTGGCCAGGATGATATCTGTGTAGGTACACCTGTTGCCGGCAGAACACAGCAGGAAATGGAAAACCTGATCGGCTTTTTTATCAATACCCTGGCGCTCCGCAATGACCTTAGCAACAATCCGTCGTTCACATCCTTGTTACAGCAGGTAAAACAAACTACGCTCGAGGCCTATGAACATCAGGACCTGCCATTCGAAAAGATCGTGGAAACCGTGGTGAAACAGCGTGATATGAGCCGCAGCCCACTGTTCCAGGTTTCGTTTGTATTGCAGAACACACCGGATGTTCCTGATCTCGGATTGGGTAACCTGGAACTGCTGGAAGAGAAAACAGCACATACCACCGCCAAATGGGATCTCATCTTTACCCTGGAAGAAACCACACGTGGCCTGCGTGGTAGCGTGGAATACGCGGTCGACCTTTTCAGGGAGGAAACGGTGTTACAGCTGATCCGTCATTTTGAACAACTGCTGCAGGCGATCGTAAAAGCGCCTTCCACCGGAATAGATCATCTCTCTTTCCTGCAACCGGAAGAATTACAGCAGCTGTTGTATACTTTCAACGATAATGCTACCGACTACCCACGCCATAAAACGGTGGCAGCCCTCTTTGAAGAGCAGGCAGCACTTACACCGTCAGCTATTGCACTTACCTGCAACGGCCGCTCATAT
This sequence comes from Chitinophaga sp. RAB17, assembly GCF_052114225.1. Lineage (NCBI taxonomy): Bacteria > Pseudomonadati > Bacteroidota > Chitinophagia > Chitinophagales > Chitinophagaceae > Chitinophaga > Chitinophaga sp. RAB17. The sequence goes on from NZ_JBFREI010000023.1 coordinate 8,226, forward strand.
ACCTATGCTGCTCTCGATGAACGAGCCGACAAGCTGGCACACTTTCTCCGCAGCAAGGGAGTAGATACGGGCGTATTGGTGCCGCTCTGTGCAGAACGCTCAACAGAACTGATTGTGGGCATCCTTGGTATCCTGAAGGCGGGTGGGGCATACGTTCCTATCGATGCTGCCTACCCGGCCGAGAGGATCAGGTATATGCTGGTAGACATCAGCGCCACCCTGCTGGTAACCACATCCACTTCCATGCAACAGCTGGCAGCGGAATGGTACGACAGAGATCTTATACTGCTCGACGCCCTCGGTGAACTGTTTGCCGCTCCTCACCACGGTCGTGTACCAACAACGGCAATTGCCGCCGACCTGGCCTATGTAATGTATACTTCCGGTTCTACCGGCACTCCCAAAGGAGTAATGGTCACACATGAAAATGTGGTGAGCCTGGTAAAAGAAGTAACCTACGTGTCCTTCAGTGCAGCTGATGTGATCCTGTCCACCGGTTCTCCTTCTTTTGATGCCACCACCTTTGAATACTGGGGTGTATTGCTTAATGGTGGCAGGCTGGTACTCTGTGATGAACAAACACTGCTGGACAGCACCTTGTTGAAGCAAGCCATCCGTGATCAGGGCGTTACAAAAATGTGGTTCACTGCCGGTTGGTTGAATCAGCTGGTAGATACTGATATCACTGTGTTTGAAGGACTGACCACTATCCTCGCCGGCGGCGAGAAACTGTCTGAAGAACACATCACAAAAATCAGACTTGCCTGGCCGTCAATAGAAGTGATTAACGGTTACGGACCTACGGAGAATACTACTTTCTCTCTAACCTATACCATCCCGGCAACAAACAATCATACTTCTACGCCTATAGGGCAACCGCTTAACAACCGGCAGGCCTATGTGCTGGATGCACACCTGCAACCTGTACCGGTTGGGGTGAGAGGAGAGCTGTTTCTCAGTGGCAGCGGACTCTCCAACGGATACCTCCATCAGCCTGCGCTTACTGCAGAGAAGTTTATACCGCATCCATTTGCAACTGTTCCGGAGGCCCGCTTATACCGCACCGGTGATATCGGACGCTGGCTGCCAGATGGCACTATCGAATACCTTGGCCGTATAGATGACCAGGTAAAGATCCGCGGTTTCCGCATTGAACCTGGTGAAATAGAACATATCCTGCAACAATGCCCGCTGGTAACACAAGCCGTAGTATTGGTCAGAACAGAAGCCACTGGTAAAAGACTGGCCGCCTATATTGTACCGGCCGGCCACTTTGACTGGGAAAACATACTGGCATACCTGAAAAATAAATTGCCTGATTACATGATACCGGGTATCCTGGTAGAGATAGACAAACTACCCGTAAATGCCAATGGCAAGACAGACCGGAAGGCTTTGTTGAAAATGGACACCGGCAGTCAGGCTGTTGCCACATATGTAGCTCCACGCACAAAAATCGAAACCGCGTTAGCAGCCATCTGGGAAATGCTGTTGGAAATACCACGGGTAGGGATATACGATAACTTCTTTGAGCTGGGAGGACACTCCCTGCTGACTATCCGTCTCACGGCATTCATCAGGAAAGAGTTTGGATTGGAAATACTGATCCGGGAATTATACAGTTATCCGACTATTGCGGCCCTCGCCTTGAGACTGGAGCAGCAGCAGGAAGAAGCAGGACTGGGGAAATTCGGGGAAGGGCGCTTGTTGCTGCAGGAAGCGTTGCCGGACAATGGGCACATTGTACGGTTGAACAAGACAGCGGCGGCGCCGCCACTGTTCTTCCTGCCAGGAGCGGGAGGGCTTTGTGATGCCTACATGGAACTGGGTAGGGCATTTAACGGGGCATATTCATTTTACAGTTTCCAGATGCAAGGTGTATTTGAGGGAGAACATGCATTGGATAACATGGAGGTAATGGCTGCCTTGTGCATCACCTGGATGAAACAGATCCAGCCGGCAGGGCCTTATCGCCTCGGTGGACACTCCTTTGGAGCACGCCTCGCCTTCGAGATGACCAAACAACTGGAAGCCGCCGGAGAAACGGTGGAAGCGGTATTCATCCTTGACATGCAGGCCGTATCACAGCCACACCCAATGGACCTGGAGTATATCAACAACAGCATGTTCACCTTCTTTGAACAGTATCACCTGATTTCACAGCCTTATCCCGCATGGACAGCAACCCTGAAAGCCAATATCGCCAAGCTGCCTTTTGATGGTATTGTACCATATATCACGGCTTTTGTACAGGAACAAATCGGTGGAAAGAAAAAACAGACCGCGTTTGTACTGAGGATGCTCGCACTCTCCTGGTACGACCTGGTGGCACATAACAAGTACAAGGTGGCTGGTGTCGTACAGGCGCCACTGATAGTACTGAAGGCACAGGACAACCCTTCCGTAAAACCCGACCTATACATGGGATGGCGTGACCACGGTGTTACCGTGCAAACCGTTATGGTGCCGGGAGACCACCTTTCCATGGTAGATGGCGATAACGCTACGGTAATGGCTGACAAGGTTATAAAAATATTACAAGAGAAATGATACCCTAACGATAGAACAGGCTCCGTTGCATAATTCCCGAAGCCGGCAACGGAGCCAGGATTTCACACGACTAACCCGGACCACTCAAACACACTTACAATCTTCATTTTTAAAAACATTCATTATGTTAAAAGAGCTTGAAAAGTTATCCGCTTTTATTGGCAACACCCCGCTGATGCAGTTGAAAAACCATGATACCCATTTATTTGCCAAACTGGAGTACAACAATTTTTCCGGCAGCTCAAAAGACCGTGCCGGTTTCAGTATCATTTATAACGGCGTGAAATCCGGCCGTATCAATGAGAACACCACTATCATTGCGTCCAGTTCCGGTAACCTGGCCATAGCAGTGGCTTCTATCTGTAAAAGACTCGGCCTGAAGTTTATCCCCGTGATAGACCCCAATATCAACGGTGCCTACGAGCAACTGCTAAACCTGTTGTCTTACAGGGTGGTAAAGGTGACCGACCGTGATGAAACCGGAGGGTATCTGCTGACCCGTATTGATACGGTTAATAACATGCATGCTACCATTGAAAATTCATTTATCGCTGACCAGTATGGTGACCCTAATAATTACAAGGGCTATTATGGTTTAACAGAAGAGATCCTGCATTCTTTTGAACGGCTCGATTATATTTTTGTGGCTGTGAGTTCCAGTGGGGCTATCACCGGCATCTCCAAAAGTATTAAGGAAAAACGTCCGGATGTAAAGATTGTTGGAGTAGATGTGGAAGGTTCTGTAATCTTTAATGCACCACCTGTAAAACGATATATTTCCGGTATTGGCGCCAGCCAGGTACCGCCGATTATAAAAAATGCCGTGATAGATGATGTAGTGATTGTATCACAAACAGATATCATCAAAGGCTGCTTTGATCTGCTCAATGAGCAAGTGATTTTTGCAGGCGCTTCTTCCGGTGCAGTTTATCTTGCTGCTAAAAATTATTTCAAAGACAACCCGCACAAGGATACTCCGGTTTCGCTGATGATCTTTCCGGACAAGGGCTTCACCTACCTGGACAACATCTACAACAAGGAATGGGGCGAACAACTGGCAGCCAAGCTTCAATCTGTACCTGTAGCAAATTAAAATTACCACCCTTAAATAGTAACGTATGTTATATCTCAATGCAGAGAATATCCAGGACATCGGAATTGACTGGAAAGAATTGACCGGCGTCATCAGAGCGGCAACAGATGCACTCCATGAAAATGATTATTCTCAACCCATTAAACCTTACTTAAGGTATGGAGATCCCAAAAACAGGATCATTGCCATGCCTGCCTATGTAGGCGGAGGCTCCCCACTTGCCGGAATAAAATGGATTGCCAGCTTCCCTGATAATATCCATAAGAACAAGCTGCGCGCAAATTCTGTCACCATTCTCAATGAGCATGATTCAGGTGTGCCTATTTGCGTAATCAACACATCCATGATCAGTGCTGTTCGTACAGCTGCAGTATCCGGTGTGCTGGTGGAAAAATATCTGGCACTGAAGAAAGCGGATGAGCGCTTTACGGTAGGCATTATCGGTTTTGGACCTATCGGCAGAATGCACCTCAGCATGGTCAGTGCTCTTTTGGGTAACCGCCTGGAAAAAGTGCTGCTCTATGATGTGAAAGGAGTGGACCTCAGCGCAGTCGATGCTTCGCTGCGGGAAAAAGTAACAATAGGTGACTCGTGGGAAGCCTGTTACACTGATGCGGATATTTTCATCACCTGCACAGTATCTACCAGTCCGTATGTGGATAAGGCGCCGTTAAAGGGTTCTCTGCAACTGAATGTGTCGCTGCGCGACTATAAGGTAGAGATGGTATCTCATATGGATGTGGTAATTGTAGATGACTGGGAAGAAGTATGCCGTCAGAATACAGACATTGAAAATATGCATAAGGTAATGGGGCTTGAAAAACAAGACACGCTTTCTATTGCTGATATCGTTTGTAAGGATGCGCTCAGCGGTAAGGATGATGCCGTAATTATGTTCAATCCTATGGGTATGGCCATCTTTGATATTGCCGTAGGCGGATATTACTATCAACAGGCCATCCGTAAAAATATAGGGGCAGTAATGCCTGATTAATTAGCTGACCGGCACAGGAAACTGGTGCCGGTTTTTCCTTTCTCCCTGTACTCCACCTTAAGCTGTCTGACGGGATTCTACCCCACACTTTGTTACCATATTCATTTCAATTTCCAATAACCTCTAAACTTTACACATGAAAAATTTGAATCTATTTATTGCGTTTATCCTGTTAGCCACTATTGTATCCTGCCAGAAGGGAGAAAACAGGCTGAACGCCTCCGGCCCTGTTGTTCAAAATCCTGAAAGTGTTGTTCCAAAAACCAAGATCAATGCCTTTATTTACGATCAGTTGGCGAAAACGCAACATTTTGAATGGAAAGCCGCCAACGACAGTCTCTTATGGAGTGCACTGGTACAGGGAGACAGCGTACTGGCTGTTGGGTACCAGCCTGCCGGCTTTACCAACCTCGCCGATAAGATGCATACGGTGAATGTAGCTGACGAAAGCTGGAAATCTGCCAGGAACCAGTTGATGGACCTGGTACTGAGAAATGAAAGGAAAACCGGCAAGACAGATAAGGATTTGCTGGTATTCAAGGAAAACCGCCTGCCTTACTTTACTGTTAAGGTGAGTAACATTGCTACCATCAAGGCACTGAGGGCTTCCAACCTGGTACGTTATACAGAACCTATTGGTTACGGCAAATTTATGAATCAAGGTGCGACCAAATCAGGTCTTGGCACAGAATCAAGTGTGCTCACTTTTGGTTGCGGTACCAACATACCCACTCCGGGTCTCGTGGCTGGTGTGGATTATACCAATATCACTCCTGGTGCAAAACAATCGTGGAACTACACATATCATAAGATACCTCAGGCATGGGCCAGGTCTACTGGTCAGGGTGTAAAGGTAATGATCATCGATACCGGCGTTAGCGCTGACCAGGATAACCTGGGTGCTAACTTCAATCAGGGCGCTTCCACCGGAAGGTCTATTGAAAAACTGGTCACTTTCCCTGGTGGCACACCGGCAGACCTTTGTGGTCATGGTACCGCCATGTCCGGTGCACTGGCTGGTCCTAGAGGCACCGATGGCGCTTCTGCCGGTATTGCCTACAACAGCAACCTGATTGTAGTACATGCTGCCGAAAACGTGGTGATCCTCTCTTCCGAGTCTGTACAGGGCGTGGCCGATGCATATGTACTTGGCGGCGATCGTGCAGACGTAAAGATCATCAGCATGAGTATGGGCAGTATCATTGCTTTTAATCCAATCAATGATGCTATCATCTACGCTTATAACAAAGGTAAACTGATGTTCTGTGCCGCAGGTACTTCCAACAGCAGCATTCCTAACTGGATCGGTGTGATTTATCCGGCAGACAGGCCGCAGGTAGTGGCTGTAACCGGTATTAAGGACAATCTCACAGAACGTTGTGTGGATTGCCACGTAGGCCGTGAAGTAGCTTTCACCATTGTAATGGAAAAGACTTCCACCGCTACGACTGCGCTTTCTCTTGCTATGACAGGTGATGCACCTTCAACAGTAGGAGGTTCTTCAGTAGCTACTGCCAGTTGTTCTGCCATTGCTGCCCTGGTATGGAGCAAATATCCCACCTATCCAAAAGATAGTATTATCGCCAGGATGAAAAGAGCTTCCAGTTTAGCCAACAACAAAAGCACTACATTTGGCTGGGGTATTCCAGATGCTGATGTTGCTGTAGGACAATAAAAATATTTTGAATAATTGAAATGAATGGAAAAAGATGACGGCGAAGATGATATGCATTACTGCAGTATCGTCTTCGCCGTCATCTTTTATACGGCTGTGAGGGCAGCCGTTCCGGTGTGACCGGCAATTACATCTCTGCGTTTTCCATTTATAAAAATAAATCCAACTCTATTTCCGCGAAGTTTACGGGTTTATCTTTTAGGGAAAGGATGGAGCCGGCACGTACTTTCAGCGGCAGGAGATACATAGCGGGTATACGCAGCCAGCCGGGCATGCTATAGTAGTTGATGTTGAAAAGGGAGCCCAGGTGAATACCTACGGAAGGTATAAATACGAGGTCTGGTTTACGGTGCTGGAAGCGGACACCTGTTTCCAGGTAGGTGTACATGCCAAGGAATCTTTTTTCACTCAGCCAATAATCGAAGTTGCTCCTGATGCCGGCAGCGACCTGGTAACTTTTTTCTTTTTCGGGGTCATTGTTGTACTTCATATAATCATACGAAGCCGTATAGCCGTGCCAGTAATCAAGCATTCCTTTTTTACCGCCCCGGGAATTGTACTTATATCGTTTGCTGAAGTTGAAGGCATTGACTCTTATTTCAAAACCACGGAAGGATTCAGTGTTGGTGACTTCATTTTGTGTACCGATCACGATAGAATTGCCGACCCTGCTCCGGATGAAATTGCGGTAGTAAAGCAACTGGTTAGCCTTCCTGATGGGTACCGTTATCGTAACACCTTTTGCCATGAGTCCGTCCAGTTTGGAATTATACGGTATGGGCACATAAGAAAGGGCTGGGATGTTACGGATGAGATACATGGCCTGGTCCGATTTATTCTGTGGTATACGGTCCAGGAAGCCCACGTAGCGGGTGTTGCCGGCGGCTTCACTAAATGCCGTAAAAAGATCTTGTATGGAAAGGGTTACTGCAGCGATGGCCCTTTCTCCTGCGGTTGTATTTTCATCAAACTTTCCGTCGCCATAAGTATACCATATTTCTCCTTTCCTGTTTACAACACTGGTTCCATTTTCACAATAAAAATCATGTAATGCTTTGTTGTTGGTAAAAGATTCCGCAATGGTACGGTTCACAATAAGGTGACCGGCGGAGAAGGCATCTTCCAGGAAGTGATCGGCAAAGGCATTGATGAAGATGGCGCTCTGCAGCAGGGCATGTGCATCGGCATCATCCTGGCGGGCTTTCCTGCCGCTCATCTCAGCAAGTGTAAGGGCTACCAGGTGAAGGCTTACATACATCCGGATGGCATTGGTATGCCCCAGGCTTTTCGTTAAGGCGGCGAGGTTAGACCAGGTGGTGGCTTCCCGTATCTTATCGGCGTCAAAGTTTTTCAGATGGTCGGGAAACGTTTTACCGTAGGCATAAAAATGCGACAGGTTGCCGGTGGCGGCCAGGGCATAGTTAAGGTCTAATGATACCAGCTCTCCGTCGGGAGCGGCTTTCATGCCCTTGTCCAGGTATTTTTGATGCAGGGCGATGATCTTCTGGATGATGGATCCGGAATCCCTTAGTTGCGCTTCCAGTAAAACGGGGTCGCTCTGGTGATCACCGGCAAGACCATTGATGGTGCCATAGGTAACCGCAGAGGCGCCCGATACAGAAAGGCCGGTCAGATTGTAATAGTTGCCCTGCAGGCTGGTCAGGTTTTCCAGGTATTGCAACAGCTTTGCGCTGCCGGGTTCGTTTTTTATGGATTGCATTATCCTGTAAAAGGCTTTGTCTCCAATGAGCTTATGCTCTCCATACACATATCCTGATGCTGTATTAGACAGCAGACATAGACAGACGGTTAAGGCCGTCATGCAAAGTGCCGCAACAACAGGTCTGACACGGCATAATACACGTTTCCACAAACCGGTGATGGTAATAGCTGATGAGGGTAAATTGTTTTTTGCTTGCTTCGGATAGTTTTGCATAACGGAACAAATGGGGCTTATACTCAAAAATAGGCGATACTGATTGTCGGGCAACGGCATTGGATAATATCCGTATCCACCTTCAGCTCAGCGCTATTCCTGCTGTATCCAGCGTTCTATAGTTTTTTTTAATAGATCTGACCAAAAAATGTTTACTGCTATAATAGCAGTGATATGATTGCTTCCTATAACTTGCTGGTTATAACAGTGTTTTAAATTGGCTGTGTCTTGTTATTTTATAATAGACGTTTGTGCAATAGGGATACCCCTAATGTGTATTTTTATTTTTTTTCGGGAGATGGATTTGCCTGGCTTTTCTGCCGGTGTCTGCCAGGGAGAATATGAAAACGAGTGGAAACACGGATGATAGGGTTCGGATACAATGACATGCCCCGAAGCCAATATTGTATCAGAATTTGCTAATTGTTTTGGAGTATCGCCTTTGAGAATCGCTTAATTTGATCGATCAACCTGTAAGTTGCTGTGTGAATATTAAGCAGGGCCAAAGTGCTGTAATCCAATGAAGATAGCTGGTACTATTAACGAAGATATATATGCCATCCGCCTCCAGCAGGGCGATGAAATGGCTTTCCGTTATGTAATGGAGCGTTACTTTCCCATTATCACCGTTTTTGCCAGGAGGTTCATTACGAATCATGCGGTAGCGGAAGATGTGGCGGAAGAAACGTTTATTAAGCTATGGCGGTATCACGAAAAGGTCACTACTTTTCAGTCGTTGAAGGCATTCCTTTATATTACCGCTAAAAATGGTTGTTTAAATGAACTGAGAAAGGAAAAGAACCAGCAATACCGGCACAAAGTATACGAAGCCAACATCGACAGAGAAGAAGATTTTGTTGCCAACGAAATCATCCGGGCAGAAGTGAAAGCCGAAATTATCAGAACAGTAAACAGCCTGCCCGGCAAAATGAAGCGGGTTTTTGAATTAAGTTATTTAGACGGTCTCCCCAATCGTGAAATTGCCAAACAACTCAATGTATCGGTCAATACCGTGAAAGGCCAGAAAGCCAGGGCCCTGGAGCTGGTAAAAGAAAAATTACAGGGCCGCGATATACTGCCTTTTGCTTTACTATTACTGGCTGCCATGCAGAAAGATTGATCAGCTCCCGTTTTTGCCCGGAATGAAAATTATTTTTCCTTTTTTTTCAAAAAGAATTTCCCCCACTAACCCGAAATGATTTCGGTGGTGTATCTATTACATCAACCGCTGATTCCACATGAAAACAAAGTCGATTGTTCTGGAAGTGCTGATATGCTTACTCATTTTATTATTTGTATATGCAAGTCTCAGTAAGCTGCTGGACGGCTACGAATACAGGAAACAGCTGTACAACCAGGCTTTTCCTTCGGTATTTAAACCCGTACTGTTGTGGATGATACCTGGAAGTGAATTGCTGTTAACGGTGTTGCTCATCTTTCCTTCTTCCAGGATACCGGGATTGTATGGCAGCCTGGTTATACTGACCTTATTTACCGGATATATTATACTGGTGAAGCTGCAGTTTTTTTACCGGGTTCCGTGTTCCTGCGGCGGCGTATTGCGCTCGTTGAACTGGACGCAGCACCTGGTATTTAATATCGTTTTTATGCTCATCAATATAGCAGCGATCCTGCTACACAGCAAGTCATTTCATCACCTGGAAATAGTAAACGCATGAAACATTTAAAATTGGCAATGATAGCTACAGCACTGGTGTCGGGCACTGTAGGTGCAATCTTTACAGCCCAGGCGTCACGATCGCATCGGGTAGGACCTTCGTTGCTGAAGACTGTTGGTCCGAAAGAGATCTACACCGGTTCCTTCGTACACGCAGCCGACCAGGACCTGTCGCATTACACTTACATTCCGGCGCCTAATGAAGGTGAATGCACCGCCAGCGATTATGTATGTACCTACGAGCTATTTGGTACGGAAATCCGCACTTTCAATCAGGGAAACCGTTTTGGGCAGTAACCATTTAACCAGCAATACGGTGTGCTGCCAATGAAACGGCATATCAAAAGGTAGTGCACTGTATTTGCTATTGTTTTTCTATGGAAGAAAAAGATGTACATCGGCTATTATATATCGCTGAACTGATTTACCGGCAAAGAGAAGGTGCATTAACCAGCGCAGAACAGGATACCCTGGATGCCTGGCTGGCGGACAGTGAACGGAACCGGCAGTTGTTCCGGGAATTATCCGGCGAAGCGGGAGAGGAGGGAATTGCAGCGGAGATGGAGCTGATAAACTGGCAGGATTCTTTTGACCGGGTATATAACGCTATCGGACAAACGAAAAAGTCACCGGGCTTCTGGTCGCATACATGGCGCCGCGCTGCCGCTATATTTTTATTGATCATGGGGGGCGCACTCACCTGGTTTATATTAAAAAAGGAGCAGACACCCAACATTGCCACGGTAATGCATAAATCAGATGTAGCACCCGGTAGCCGCAAAGCGGTGCTGACATTATCCAACGGGTCCGTAATTGTATTGGATGACGCGCCCGAAGGGGTGGTGGCCAGTCAGGGTAAAACGTTGATCCGCAAATCAGGCAGCGGACAATTGCGCTATGATGCTTCCGGGGCTACTGCCGGTGTCAATGCGTATAACAGCATTACTACACCAAACGGTGGCGAATACCAGGTGGTACTGCCGGATGGTTCGCAGGTATGGCTTAATGCTGCTTCTTCGATCCGTTTCCCTGCCACATTTGCGCATGATGCCCGCAGGGTGGAAATCACCGGTGAGGCCTACTTTGAGGTAGTTAAAAATGGGAACGTACCATTTTACGTGACTACCGGCCATCATCGTATAGAAGTATTGGGTACCGGCTTTAACGTACAGTCGTATCGTAATGACGCCGATATTACCACCACCTTGCTGCAGGGGAGCATTCGTATTGCTGCGGGTGCAAATACACGGATACTTAAACCCGGGCAGCAAACGAAAGTGAATCGCGAAACCCCTGTCAGCATACAACTTATTGAAGATGCGGATACAGAAGAGGCGCTTGCCTGGAGAAATGGAAAATTTATTTTCAACGACACAGAATTACAAACAGTAGTCAGACAGCTGGAACGCTGGTATGATGTCAACATAGATTACACAGGCCTTACCGGTTATCGCTTTAACGGAGAAATACCAAGATCAGCCAATCTCTCCAAAGTATTAAAAATGATGGAACTCACCAGTAATATTCATTATAGAATAAATGACAGGAATATCTACTTGACTAAATAAGAGAAACAGAAAAGCCAAAAAAAAACCGGTAGCGCTGGTACGCTGCCGGTGAATGTCAGGCTAAACGGGACTTCGTATCATTAAAATCCTTCAACCTTAACATCGCAAATGTATGAATTTTAACATTCATGGCAAGGATCCTCTGCGCCTGTACAAATTGATAGCGGGGAACTGCTTTATCAACCATTCCAAAGCTCTTCTGGTTATGAAATTTACAGCTTTATTACTCACGGGCATTTGTCTGCAAACCAGCGCCACTGGATACTCTCAGCAGGTGACATTGTCGGAGCGTAATGTGCCGCTCAAGAAAGTGCTGCAGCAAATCAGCAAACAAAGCGGCTACACTTTTTTTTATGATGCACGTTATCTCGATGATGCAAAGCGTGTTAACCTGGAGGTGACCAACACACCGGTGGAAAAAGTGCTGGCAGAATGTTTCAGCGGACAACCCTTTACCTATGAAGTACTGGACCGCACTATTATCGTCAAAAGAAAAAATGTTACGGAGAACGTTGGTGAATCCACTCCCGCCCGTAGTTGGGTGCTGTCAGGAAAAGTTACCAATGAAAAAGACGAGGTGCTTCCGGGCGCCACTATCAAAGTATTAGGTACTGCAAAAGGAGTGGTAACAGATGTATTCGGGAAATTCCTGATTGAAGTAGGCAATGAAAATGATTCGCTGTCTGTTACCTTTATCGGCTACATCACACAGGTAATCCACCCGGGCAACGCAAAAAGTATCACGGTGAAATTATTACCTGACCTGGAAAACCAGAAACTGAACGATGTAGTGATCGTAGGATTTGGTAAACAAAAGAAAGTGTCTGTTACCGGCGCTGTTGCGACCGTAAAAATCAGTGAGGTACAGCAATCAGCTACTGCCTCTTTATCAAATGCTATTGGTGGCCGGTTACCAGGTATTATTACGCGGCAGTCTTCCGGTGAACCCGGCTATGACGCGGCCAGCGTATTTATCCGGGGTTTCAGTACCATTAACGGAAACAGGGCGCCGTTAATCCTGGTAGATGGGATCGAACGGGATATGAATAACCTGAACGTGCAGGAAATAGAAAGTTTCTCTGTGCTCAAAGACGCATCTGCTACCGCAGTGTATGGTATACGCGGCGCTAATGGTGTGATCCTCATCAACACCAAAAGAGGCGTGGAAGGACGACCAAAAGTATCTTTCCGCACTGAAACAGCCCGGTTGACTGCACTACGTTTACCTAAGTATATCGACAGCTATGAATATGGAATCCTCTGTAATGAAGCAATGGCCAACGTGGGAAAGCCCGCTTTTTTTTCGCAGACAGAACTGCAGAAATTTAAAGATCAGTCCGACCCATACCTCTATCCCAATGTAGACTGGATCAGTACTACCTTAAAAAAGAATACGCTTCAAACGATCAACAACCTTAGCCTGGTAGGCGGTAATCAAACTTTCCGCTATTTTACCAATGTTGGATTTACCCTGGTAGATGGCATTTATAAGGAAGACCCTACAGTTCCCTATAAAACCAACAGCAGCATGAAACGATACAATTTCAGGTCTAATGTGGATGTAAACATCAGCAAAAATCTGAAAATGGATCTGAGTTTGGGAGGGATCATTCAAAATTCCAACTATCCCGGCGCCTCTGCCGGCGCCATTTTCGAATACCTGCGCTGGACGCCTAACAACGCTTTCCCTATAAAAAATCCCAACGGATCCGTACCGGCAAAAAATGGCTTCCTGAATAGAAGTCCATATGTAGTGAGTACGCAAACGGGTTATGAAAAACAATTCCGGAACAACATCCAGAGTTCCCTCGGAGCCACCTGGGATCTTTCTTCCCTGGTGACACAAGGGCTATCTGTAAGAGGATTGTATGCATTTGACTTTTACAACTTCATGCGTAATACCCGTTTCAAAGTACCAGCCACTTTCCAGTACCTGGGTAAAGACGCAAACGGAGAAGATAAATATGTTCCGATTGGCGGAGAACAGGCATTGGGCTATGGCACCGGGTATGATGCCAACCGTGCTTCCTATCTCGAACTGTCGGCCAATTACGACCGGGCATTTGGAAAACACCGTATCGGAGGATTGATTCTCGGAAACAGAAGGGAATATGTAAATCTCTCTGCAGGTAACTCTATCGGTAATATTCCTTTCAGAAGACAAGGGCTGGCCAGCCGTGTAACATATGATTACGACAGCAGGTATTTAGTGGAGTTTAACGGAGGGTATAACGGATCAGAAAATTTCCCCAAAGGGAAAAGATATGGTTTCTTTCCCTCCGGTGCATTGGGCTGGGTAGTATCCAATGAACAATTCTGGAATAAAGCGGTCATCAGCTCTCTGAAGATAAGAGGCTCCTATGGCAAAGTAGGAAATGATCAGATAGGGGGAGACCGGTTCCTGTTCCAGAGTACTATCAATAAGAATGCTCCCGGCAGTTATTTGTTTGGCGATAACCAGACTTATCAGACCGGTTCCTTCCAGGAAAACCTGATAGGCAATCCAAATGTAACCTGGGAAGTAGCTACCAAAGCGAATGTGGGAATAGACCTGGAAATGCTGAATGGAAAGATTACCCTCACAGTAGATGCCTTTAAAGAACGTAGAAGTGGTATCCTGATCCGGCGTGGACAAATTCCAATATCGGCCGGTTATCCCGGTGATATCATTCCATATGCCAACCTTGGTATTGTCAACAACAAAGGAATTGATGGCAGTCTGGAAATAAAGAACCAGACAAAGTCAGGGTTTTACTATTCCTTCCAGGGCAATTTCACCTTTGCCCATAACCTTATCATAGAAGATGATTCGCCGGTAAGGCCATTGTCTTATCAGAACAGCCGGGGACAGAGTATTGACCGGCCTTACGGTTATGAAGCCATCGGCCTTTTTAAAGACCAGGCGGATATAGATAAAAGTCCTTCACAAACAACGCTGCAGGCGATTATCCATCCCGGCGATATTAAATACAAGGATCTGAATGGCGATGGTGTTATCAACGCCAATGATCAAACCTATTTTGGCTTTCCCCGGAATCCTGAACTGATGTTCGGATTTGGAGGCACCATAGCCTGGAAAGGTATTGATATGAGTATATTTTTTACCGGCGCAGCCAGAACAAATTTATTCCTGCAGGGCCGATCCACTTTTGCATTCCTGGATGGAGTAGACACTTATAATGTGATGAGAGAATATTATGATAACCGCTGGAAACCGGGGGCTGACAATACCAATGCAAAGTATCCTTCTGTTATTGATGTGAAGAGCACCAATAACTATATCACCAACACCCTGTATATGAAAAACGGGAACTACCTGCGGCTGAAATCTGCGGAAATAGGATACTCATTCAACCAGGCATTAATGAAGCGGATAGGTATTGCCAGCATTCGTGCATTTGTGAATGGTACCAATCTCGCGATCTGGGATCATATTAAAGTGGTGAATCCTGAAAATGATAATGGAGAAGGTACCTACCCATTGCAGAGCAGTATCAATATTGGTGCGCAGGTGAATTTTTAAAAGCAGTAAAATGAATCGCATGAAAGCAATGATCAATTCGTTGATATTCCTGATCCTGTTAATGACGGGGATATCCTGTAAAAAAGATTTTCTGGATAAGGCACCGGATGATGATCTCACTATTGAACAGGTATTTGCCAATAGAGATTATGCCAGTAATTTTCTGACAAATGTATACGCCCAGTTGCCCCAGGAAGCAATATGGCCGGACAATGCACAAAATCCATATCATGGAGCTGCCGATGAACTGAAGCAATATTATCCGAATTCATTTTGTAACAGTATGACCTCCGGCGCCTGGGACGCCAACTCTACGGTGATTAATCCATGGGCAAGGAACTATGGTGGTTTACGTAAAGCTAATATATTTATTGAGCATATTGATAAGGTACCGCTGGATCAACTTTATACATCCGCGATGAGAGACCGGCAAAAAGGCGAAGCGATATTTCTGCGTGCGTTTTTTCACTTCCTGCTGGTAAGAGTATATGGTCCTGTTCCTATTGCAGATAGCACACTTACGCTGGATGCAGATTTCAAAGCGCTGCGCCGGCAGCCGCTGGAGACGTGTGTGGCCTACATTGTATCACAATGTGATCAGGCCGCAGCGTTATTACCTGCACGCATTACAGAAGGAACGGAGTATGGGCGTGTGCCAAAATCTGCGGCGCTGGCGCTGAAAGCAAGAGTACTGCTTTACCTGGCCAGCCCGCTGTTCAACGGCAACCCGGATTATATCAATTTTAAAGATAATGAAGGGACCCGGTTATTTCCCGACTACCAGGCTTCCAGGTGGCAGGTGGCAGCAGATGCTGCAAAGAATTGTATTGACCAGACGGAATCTGCGGGATATGCATTGTATACCGCTGCCGGTAATAACCCGGTAAAAAACTACCAGGAACTATTCTATATCAACAATAACAAAGAAGTTTTTTTTGCCAATAACGAAGGCAACTACGATGGGCTGGACGTATATAGTGAGCCGCTGAGCCTTTCCGGGTTTACGCTGAATGCCCCCACACAGGATATTGTAGACCAATATGAAATGGCCAACGGATTACGTCCTATTACCGGCTATACGGCGGATCATTCTCCTATTATCAATCCGCTTTCGGGGTATAAAGAAACAGGATTTTCCGATGTAGCAGGACCTGATAACCTGTATGTAGCCGGCACCAGCAATATGTATGTAAACCGGGAACCCCGGTTTTATGCCAGTATTAACTATTCCGGCGCGGTTTGGAAAACCAGGACAGGAGGGTTGGAGTTTTGGTTCAAAGGGGCCGATGGCAAACAGGCCGCGGGTGGTGGTAATTATGCCGCTACCGGTTACCTGTTGAAGAAATTATCAGATCCCAATTTTGTATGGAGACCCGTGGAGAAAACTACCCTGCGCACCTGGATCTATTTCCGCCTGGGAGAACAATACCTGAATTACGCAGAAGCCCTGAATGAAGCACAGGGACCGGTAGCAGATGTATACAAATATATTAACCTCATCAGAGCACGCGCAGGACTACCCGGATTGCCTGCTGGATTAAGTAAAGATGAAATGCGGGAAAGGGTGCATCATGAAAGACAAATAGAGCTGGCATTTGAATCGCATCGGTATTTCGATAATCATCGCTGGAAAATGTCGGAGACCATTGATAATACCAACATCTATGGTATGAGCATTTTCGAAGGACAGTCAAAAACAGATCCTGCCTTTTTTAAAAGAGCGGTCGTAGAGCGCCGGATTTTTCAGAAGAAGCATTACCTGTGGCCGATGCTGAAAACAGAAACAGACAAGAACCCTAACCTGGTACAAAATCCAGGGTGGTAATAAAAATAAAAGATGATGAAACGATGGCTATTATTGATCCTGCTCCCATTAAGTGTAAGGGGGCAGGAATTATATCACTTTCCCACGGATACGGATACACGCTGGATCAGCTTTGAGAACCGTAACGGCGACAAAGGTAAAGGCGGTATGGAAAACAAAGGCGCCAAAGGGCATGCCTGCGATACGCTGAAAGCCGGTAGCAGTGTTACTTTGATGGACTATGAAGGCGCTGGTGTTATTAACCGCATCTGGCTTACCACTTCGCGGGAAGCGGTAATACTGCGCTCCGTTCACATAGACATGTATTGGGATGGGGCCACCAAACCCGCCGTGTCTGTACCCCTGGGCGATTTCTTTGGTATAGGGCTGGGGCGCAAAACACCTTTTCAGTGCGCCCTGTTTTCCGATCCGGAAGGAAGATCGTTCAACTGCTACATTCCTATGCCTTTTAGAAAACACGCCAGGATTGTCCTGGTGAATGAATCAACCTCCTCGCATTTATTGTTTTATGATATCAGCCTCACCCGCCTGAAAAAGCAGCCTGCCGACCTGTTATATTTTCATGCATACTGGAGCAGTAATAAACGTACGGCTTTGGGAGATGATTTTGAGTTGTTGCCTGCTGTCACCGGCAGGGGCAGGTACCTCGGCAGCAATATGAGTGTGATCGCAGATAAAGTGTATGGTAATAGCTGGTTTGGAGAAGGAGAAGTAAAAGTATATCTGGATGGTGACAAAGATTTTGCGTCGTTGGTAGGTACCGGCACAGAAGACTATATCGGTACCGGCTGGGGACAGGGTGCATTTGCGCATCTCTACCAGGGTTGCCCGATAGCAGATGATAAGAAGAAGCAATGGGCTTTTTACCGGTACCATATTCCGGACCCTATCTGGTTCCATACCGGTTGCAGGGTGAGTATTCAGCAGATAGGCGGCACCGGGAGGGATGAACTGCGGGTTATTTCCAAAGCCGGCGCCCGCCAGAAACCGGTTACGGTTACCACGCCGGCAACGGTGGTGAAAATACTGGAGGACCCGGCTTATCCGGATTTATTTGACGAACGTTTTCCCAATGGCTGGGTGAATTTTTACCGGTTAGATAATTATACGGCAACGGCTTATTTCTACCTGGACAAACCAGCAAATAACTTACCTGCGCTGGCGCCATTGGCGGAACGGCTGGCAGGCATTCTTTAACAACGCTTAGGGCTATACGCTATTCAATATGAACTGGAATCAACCGGATATCTGGATTGTGATCGGCTATTTATTACTGATGCTGGGGATGTCGTTCTGGCACCGCCGTTTTTCGGGCAGCAACCTGGAAAACTTTTTCCTGGGCGGCCGTAAGGTGCCCGGCTGGCTGAATGGCATCTCTTATACGGCGGCATTGGTAAGCCCGGATGCGGCTACCGGTTATGGTGGTTTAGGTGTGGTAACAGGTGCATTTATTTCCTGGTGGTATCTGAGCCGTTTCGGGTTGGCCCTGTTTTTTGGCGGCGTACTCTTTGCCGTATTCTGGCGCCGGCTAAATCTCTTTACCTCGCTGGAATTTTATGATCTGCGTTTTCAGCCCCGTGCGGCGGCTGCCATGCGTTTATGGATTGCCCTCCGTACTTCCATGATTGCCATGCCTGCATGGACCGGAATTACGTTGTTAGCGGCATTTAAAATCATGGGTCCTGCTTTTGGGCTAACGAAACTGGAAACGCTGTACCTGATTGTGCCGGTTTCCTTTCTCTTTGTTTTCTTTTCCGGTTATAAAGGTGTGGTGATTTCCAACCTGGTGCAGATGATTATTTTCTTTGCAGGTACCCTCACCTTGGCAGCACTTACACTGATACACTTCGGTGGCGCCGGGGCCATGACCGATGCTTTAAGTCATGCTTTCGGCAGTACTCATCCGGAAGTGCTGCAGATCATGCCGCCTGCGCAGCATGATATATTTCCGCTGGCGGCAGCCATGGCCTGGATGCTGGGGCAAAGTATCGGCTACGGCGGGGATGCTGCCCCGATGGGCGGCGCTATGGAAGGACAACGTATTTTATCTACCCGGACTCCGGCGGAAGCACTCACCATGTACGTGGTTACTGCGCTCAGTATGTTCCTGTTATTACTATTGGTGACCCTGCCCAGTATATCCGCTGCCGTTATATGGCCGGAATTACGGGAGGCGGGCGCCGACCTGGAACTGGTATACGGGAAGCTGATGAAAGTGATGCTGCCCACTGGCGCTATGGGCCTGCTGGTAGCTGCAATGATGGCAGCTACCATGTCTACCGTAGGAGATAACCTGAACTTTGGCAGCCAGGTGCTGGTCAGTGATATTTACCGGAGATGGTTTGTGAAGAAAGCCAGCGAAAAACACTATCTGCTGATAGGTAAACTGGGGATGGCCCTGATTCTTTCGCTGGCAGTAGCAGTGGTATTCAATGTCAGCATCATCACAGACGTGGCCATTTTTATGCTGCAACTCAGTGCAGCGGAATTGCCGGCTAACTGGGCGCAGTGGTGGTGGTGGCGTTTTAACGGACCCGCCAGAATGGCTGCCTCTTTTGGAGGCGCCGGCATTTTCTGTATTGTGGTACTGGGGCCAAAACTACTACTATACCTGGGTGTTCCGGGAGCTGCGACACTCGTGCTTCCCTGGTGGTGGCAAACACTGCTGGTAATGGGTATCACTACCATGTTATGGATCATGGTGGCATTGCTTACACCGCCGGAACCCCGGGAATTGCTGACATCATTTTATCTGCGTGCGCGTCCGTTGGGTTGGTGGAAAGGATATCAGCCAGTGAACGAACAGCCCGGAAAAGTATATCCCATAAAACCCATTCTTCGCGGTATAGGCATTGCCGTTATAGGGTTTACGGCTACCTCGCTATTGATTACAGGATTAACACAGTTATGGTTTGCCCGCTATGGACAGGGCATTGCCATGCTAACGGTATCGGCTATCCTGTTTTTTATTTTCCGGAAGATGGCAAACGCCTACCTGGATTTTCTTTCTTCGAGGATTAGCGGGAATAACCCGCTCATAGAAAAACAGTCCTTTCAACATTCACGTCAATATCCTTTAAAAAAATAATTATGGGAACTAAAAAAGAAATCCGGACAAAAGAAGAACATGTGCTGTATTTAGGTGACTGGGTATTTCACCTGGGACCTACTTTTATTGAAACACCTTTCGGCACAGAAACCAAAGATGCAGACCTGCACTTTTACGGAGAGCGGTTAACGGAAGCGCTGGAACATGTGGCAGATGTGAGTACGCTCGCCAATTGGGAGCTGTACCGGCTTGCACCCGGTAAACTCGAAGCATTCCTGGAAGAATCGGTGACGCTAATTATCAGTGATGTGGAAGCAAAATGTTTTCATTTATACCCCAGTTTTTTTGATCGTTCCCGCCGGGAAAACAAAGTGGTTACTTTCCCCGACAGACTTACTTTAATCAAAGACTGGATCAGTGACGGAGGTGGTTTAATGATGCTGGGTGGCTGGTTGTCGTTCAGTGGCGTTCAGGGTAAATCAGGTTGGGGAAGATGCACGCTTACTGAAGCGTTGCCGGTGAATTGTCTCGTAACAGAAGACCTGGTAGAGTCATCTGCGGGCTTCACCGCCGAAGTATTGGTGCCGGATCATCCCGCTGTAAAAGGCCTGCCCTGGGAACAGTTTCCGCCGATATTCGGATACAACGAAGTGAGTGCAAATACCGCCGGGGAAGTGTTGGTACGGGTAAAGGAAACCGGTCATCCGCTCGTAGTAGCCGGTACTTACGGCAAGGGGAGAGTATTAACCTATATGTCTGATCCTGCTCCTCACTGGGGAATCAATTTTGAGTTATGGGAAGGCTATGATGCTTTCTGGCAGCAATCATTGAACTGGGTGAAGAAACAGCATTAAGCGGTCAATGCATGTGCACATCACACACCGTTAAATGTGCAGGCATCAATACGGCATGGCATAACAACAGCAATCATGGAAAATAATTTATTACAGGCAGGTACAGCTATTACAGATATCACCCCGCCGCTGGAAGTAGGGCTGCTGACTTCTTCTGTGGCCGGCACCTACGCGCCTTTTACTTCGGTAAGGCTCCCGTTGAAAGCGAGGGTATTGGTACTGGTATCAGGCAGTGAAAAAGTAGCGCTGGTATCACTGGATCTGCTGGCGCTCAATGATACTTCGGTAGATGGCTGGGAAGATTTCAAAGCGGCCTTGTCAGACAACATTACTCCTGACAATATCGTACTAACGTGTACGCATACACATACCGCACCGGAATCGGTAGCATTGTCGGATTTGTATCTGACAGCTGCATACCGTCAATGGCTGCACGAAATTAAGATACGTATTAGAAAGGCCATCCAACAGGCATTACAGTCAACGAAACCATGTAGCATCAGCATTGGCAGCAGCCGGCTGGAAGGCTACAGTCTGCAGCGCCGGGTACCTACCACCGGAGGTATTACTATGTCTGATGCCCTTCAACCCGTTTCACCCGAGATGATGGAGCGGGAACCCGTTGACCGCCGTGTGCATGCGATCCGTTTTCAGGATAGTAATGGCGCGGCTATCGGGACCATTATTCATGCTGTTTGTCACCCGGTGCATGAAATGTGCCTGCCGCATGTTTCGCCGGATTTTCCGGGGGAATTGTGTATAGCACTGGAAGAAGGAGCGACTATGGAACGGGGCTCCGTCACGGCATCTGCCAATGGAGGCGGGACACGCTCCGCCGCCCACGCTAACAATACGCCGCTGGATTGTGGCGTAGTGATCTTTCTCAATGGGGCCGCAGGTGACATCAACCCACCCACCGTTTCCGGTGGTGCAGATGATGCCCGCCGTCATGGGCAAGCCCTGGCCAATGCTGTGCGGGAAGCAGTATGGATTACACCGGCTGCAGGCGGGTTAGCATTTGAACACCTGGAAATGGATTTTCCCGTTCGTAGTACCGTGAACGTTAGTAACCCACTCGATGCCCTGGCGCGCATAAATGCAGTAGCGATTGGTCCGCTGGCGATTGTTTTTTTGCCAGGAGAACCTTTTACAGATACTGCATTGGAAATAGAATACCGGTCGCCATTTGCTTACACACTGATAGCGGCGTATGCCGAAAATTCCATCGGCTATATTCCAACGGCCGAAGCTTACGAAGCAGGTGGCTATGAAGCCGGACCAGGGAAGTGGTCATTTCTCGAACCCGTAACGGCGCAGTTGATGGAAGCAGCTGCCCTGCATTTACTGGATCAGTTAAATAATAAAACCAGGAAGCGCTTATGAAAAAGAATGTATTGACCGGCGTCATTATTTGCCTGCTTTTTAGCAGCGTGCAGGTATTTGCAAAAGCAAAACCCCTGTTTTTTTGCGGCAGCATAAAAAATGATCTGTACTGGCTTTTGATCACCGAAGGCTTTGTGGTGAACCAGTTTATTAGCCCGGAAGCTACCATTCATGCGGCGTCTGAAGGCGCCGGTGTGTTTATCGTAGCAGATAAATATCCGGTGGTAGATCCGGCTATCCGGCTCACACCTGCTTTATTGCAGGAGGTAAAACAAAAGCATCTGCAACTCTATATCGAGTATCCGGCAGCTTTTCCGGGACTGGACATAGCAAGACCCGTAGAAACAAGACTGGAAAGAGGAGTGGTGACCAGCAATGTTTTTGGCGCCACCTTACCATCCATGAGCGTACTCGGTATTCATAACTGTTATGTGCTGCCGGTAACAGAAGAAAACCCGCTGCTGGTACTTGCGAAGGTGGTAGGGTTTGATAAAGCGGAATATGGCTTGAAAGACACCAAAGTATACCCGCTGCTATTTGAGAAGGATCAGGTATTGGTGGCCACTACAGCACTGAGTAATTTTGAGAGAGGGCGTTACGGACCCGCAGCTGCCATGAAACAGGTATTTACGTATATCCTTTCCCGTATCAGCAGGCATCCGGATGTTGCTATTAAACACTGGCCGATGGATGTGCGTCCGATGTTCGACCGGCACACGCCATTGACAGCCACTGCCCGGTTAAACAGTATTCGTAAAGGAGTAGACTGGTTTTATAAAGGACGTTTTTTTGTGAATCGCGATCTGAAAAGCGACTGGACAAAATTTGGTACCATAGATCCACCGGTAGGTCCTCCGGTGCCTGCTGGTGTGCAGGACGGCAACGGTTCAGAAGGGATCATTGAAGGACATACTTCTACCATTAACTATAACGGTACACAACAGTACCGCTACTGGTTGCGTGCCGATGTTCAGGGAGAAGTAAGTATGGCTTTATCTGCCGCAGGCAGTTTACTGCACAACAAAGACTATCAGCAGCGCGCCCGCAACCTGATCCACTTTTTGCTGGAAACCTCCAATATGCGCTCAGGCGAAAAAAGAGACAGCAACAGCGCAGCTTACGGCTTAATAGCCTGGGCAACCACTAACCCTTCCGTATATACGTTTTATGGCGATGATAATTCCAGGGCTATATTGGGCGTACTGGGCGCTGCCGCCTATCAGCATACCAGTGAATGGGACAAAGAGATGGCCGCCGCCATCCTGGCTAATTTCCGGACTACCGGTAAAGAGGGCTTCCGGGGCGAACGCCTGGAAGAACCGGATATTATAAAGAATGGCTGGCGGTTTTATCAGAACAGATCATTGATTTATACTTCTCCACATTTTGAATCCTGGATGTGGGCGCTCTATTTATGGCTTTACGATAAAACGAAGTATGAACCGTTGCTGGCTAAAACAAAAAACGCCATCAGGATGACCATGGAAGCATATCCCGATAACTGGCGTTGGGGTAGCAGCATGCAAACACAACGTGCCCGCATGATTTTACCGCTGGCCTGGCTGGTACGCGTAGAAGATACGCCGGAGCACCGGCAATGGCTGGACAAAATGGTCAATGAAATTATAAAGTACCAGGATGAAAGCGGAGCTATCCGTGAAGAGCTGGGTGCAAAAGGTAAAGGGCAGTTCAATGCACTCAACGCCAACAAAGACTATGGGACAGATGAAGGATCCCTGATTTATAAGAATGGGGAGAAAGTATCCTGTATGCTTTACACCTGCAATTTTGCCTTATTTAGTTTGAATGAAGCTGCACAGGCTACGGGCGATAAAAAATACAAGGCTGCTGTGGACAAACTGTCTGCTTTCCTTACCCGCATTCAGGTACAAAGCAGGCAACATCCGGATGTTGACGGTGCCTGGTTCCGTGCTTTTGATTACGGACGCTGGGACTACTGGGCATCTAATTCCGATGCCGGCTGGGGTGCCTGGTGTACACTCAGCGGTTGGATTCAGAGCTGGATAGTTACCTCGCAGATCCAGATACAACAAAGGCAGAGTTATTGGGAAGTGACTAAAAAATCTAATATCAATGATCCCGCGCAACTACTCATTGGCAGCATGCTTAAATAGGCATATCACCGTAATCATGATCCGTGGCATTCGTTTATCCGTTGCCGGTATTCGTCTGCCTAAGATCATTACTATATTCATATGGCTGGTCAATGGCTGTATACTCCCTGCTGTGGCTAATATCCGGCTTCCAGCTGTCATTGGCAACAATATGGTACTGCAGCAAAAGGATACGGTAAAGTTATGGGGCTGGGCCGATCCGATGGAGAAAATTAGTATTACTACCTCCTGGGATCAACAAACCTATGCCACCATTGCCTCAGGAGATGCCGGTTGGGAAATGGCGGTTCCCACACCGGCGGCCGGTGGGCCTTTTACCATTACCTTCAAAGGTAAAAACCAGCTCACGGTAAGCAATATCCTGATCGGCGAAGTGTGGATCTGCAGCGGACAAAGTAATATGGAAATGTGTGGGGCATGGGGACTGGCAGATATCAAGGCAGCATTGCCTACGGCAGCCAATGCGAATATCCGTTTTTTTCATATTCCCAAAACCACGGCCACCACTCCCCAAGGTGATGTAGCCGCCAGCTGGACTATGTGCGACAGTAATACCCTGAATACGTTCAGTGCGGTAGCTTATTTTTTCGGGAAGCGATTACAGGAAACGCTGCATGTACCGGTAGGATTGGTGGAAGCCAGCTGGGGAGGTACTTCGGCAGAAGTATGGACGCCCGATAGCATCATCTTCCGGGATGCTGTTTTAAGAGTCGCGGCCAAAGACATACTACCCAGCGGTATGTGTCCCAATAAACCAGGTGTAGCCTGGAATGGAATGCTGTCACCTATCACCAGCTATGCTATTGCAGGGGTTATCTGGTACCAGGGAGAAAACAATACCGGTACATCGGGCACGTATACACGCTTATTTACGGCTATGATAGAAGGTTGGCGACATGCCTGGCGGCGGGAATTACCGTTTTATTTTGTGCAGATCGCTCCATATCATTACCGGGAGCAAAATGTAGGCGCCTTGTTAAGAGAGGCGCAATGGCAAAGCAGCCGGTATCCCAACACCGGTATGGTAGTGACCACCGACCTGGTGAGTAACGTATATGATGTACACCCTGCCAATAAACATGATGTAGGAGCGCGCCTCGCGGATTGGGCACTGGGAGAAACCTATCAGCAACCGGCAGCGCCGTATAAAAATCCATCTTACCAATCACATGTCATCCATCAGCATAAAATGGTGCTATCCTTTGCCCAGGCAACGGAAGGCCTGACCATACACGGAAAAACGGTCACGGAATTATTCATTGCAGGCAACGATAAAGTTTTCTATCCTGCTAAAAGCAGCATAAAAAAGAATACACTTCTTGTCTGGAACGAGGCCGTGAAAGATCCGGTGGCCGTACGCTATGGATTCAGCAACGCCGCTACAGGCAATCTTTTCAGCAACAACGGACTACCGGTAATACCTTTTCGTACAGACAACTGGCCGGTACCCACAAATTAATCATCATGAAATACCTGATCATCTTCCTGTTATTGTTTGCCGCCAACCCGTTGCAGGCACAGGATCTGGGGAGCCTTGCACAAATAAAGGACCACGTAAAAACCCGGCGTATCAGCAGCTACGATAAAGCCGGTGGACCAAATGACAATCTGCAGCATATTGAAAACGGTGGTAAGCGCACACTGATAGACATTAAAGGCGCGGGCATCATTAATCATATCTGGATTACCATGTGGCCGGCGCCGGATAAGTTAAGTCGCAATGATGTAATTATCCGCATGTACTGGGATGGTAAACCCTATGCATCGGTAGCGTCTCCGATAGGTCCGTTTTTCGGACAGGGCTGGAATGAATCCTATTCTTTTACTTCCCTTCCATTAGCCGCCGCGCCGATGGAAGGTACCAGCCTGGTCAGTTATTTTGCGATGCCATTTGCGAGCGGCGCCAGGATTGAAATTGAGAACCAATCCGGCGGAGAAATACAACCATTTTATTATTGTGTGGATTATGTAGAAATGGACAAGCTACCACCCAACACCGGCCGCTTTCATGCCTGGTATAACAAACAGCTGATGGGTTCACAGGACAGCATAGAAAATGAACACTGGATATTTGGCCCGGAAGGAAATAACCGGGATGGAAAAAATAATTACGTGGTGGCCGATATCAAAGGCGAAGGTCAGTTCATTGGATTGAACTATTATGTGCAATCGCCTACACCATTGTGGTATGGGGAAGGCGATGATATGATTTTTATTGACGGCGAAGAAAAGCCGCTCAACGGTACCGGCACAGAAGATTATTTTAATACTGCCTGGGGACCCAAAGTATTATACACACATCCTTACTTTGGATATGCCCGGGTAAACAATGATATCGGCACATTGGGACGTACGCACCTGTATCGTTTTCATATCACCGATCCACTGTATTTCAGCAAGTCGCTGAAGTTCACCATTGAGCATGGTCACAATAATGAAATGACGCTGGACCTGGCCAGTGTTGCCTACTGGTATGCCCGGGAAGCAGCCGCCGTACCCGCTATTCCGGATGCAGCAGGTAGAAAGCCGATGCCGCCGGTGAATTCCTATGATATTCACCGTTGGCGGAATGAATGGCGTAAGAGCCAGGGGAAKGACCCTAAATTATGGAAGTAGTATTCATCTCTTAAAAATTATCAAATGGATAAATTATCCTTGTTGTTAATCTTTCTGATCAACCTTTCCTGTGGCGGGAAAGATAACAATACCGATATAACGCCACCGGTAGTACGAAAAGATACTACCTTTACTAATCCTTTACTGGACGGCGGTGCGGACCCTTGGGTGTTTCAGAAAGATGGCGCTTATTATTACATGAGTACCGCCGGTTCCGGCATCTTTATCCGCAAAACAGGCGCCATGTCGGACCTGAAAAAATCAACTGCGGTAACCGTATGGACGGCCCCCGCTACCGGTCCTAATTCAAAGAATGTCTGGGCGCCGGAATTGCATTACCTGCAGGGTAAATGGTACCTGTATTATACGGCCGGGTCTTCAGGAGATCTGGCTACGCAGCGTACTTTTGTGCTGGAGAATAGTGCCGCAGATCCGCTACAGGGGCTTTGGGTAGATAAAGGAAAGATAGGCGATCCCAATGGCAACTTCTTTTCTATAGACGGAACTGTTTTGCAATACAATAACAAAAATTATTTTATCTGGAGCGGGCAGGTTTCCGGTACCGATATCACCCAGCGTTTGTATATCGCAGAGATGGAAAATCCCTGGACGCTCAAAACCGCCAGGGTACAGATTTCTATGCCACAATACAACTGGGAGAAAAACGGTCAGCCGGTAAACGAGGGGCCGGAGATTTTAAGAAATCCTGCCGGCAAAATATTCCTCATTTTTTCTGCCAGCAGCTGTGGTACGGATGATTATGCATTGGGCATGTTAAGCCTGAAAGAAAACGGCAACCCGTTAAATCCTGCCGACTGGACCAAATCACCGGAGCCGGTATTTGTAAAACAGGTAACCAACAATGTATATGCACCGGGACATAATGGTTTTTTTGTATCAAAAGACGGTAAGGAGAACTGGATCATCTATCATGCCAATGCCCAAAAGGGGCAGGGCTGTGGTGGTGCGCGCAGCCCACGTATGCAACGTTTTACCTGGCATACGGACGGCACGCCGGATTTTGGCGTACCACTGAATCCTTATTATCCATTACTTAAACCTTCAGGAGAATAATGCCATGGCTATTTATTTAAAAAGGGGACAATCCGAAGCTGCTATCAGGCAAACAGATACCAGTATAAAAACAACCGTAGAAAAAATGATCCGGGAAGTGGAGCTGAAGGGGGATGCTGCCGTCAGGGAATATTCTGCCTTGCTGGATAACTGGTCGCCGGCGGCTTTCCAGCTCACTGACACGGCAATTGCAGACATCATTGCCCAAACGCCCGCATCAGTGATAGAGGATATTCAGTTTGCGCAGCAGCAGATCCGCTTTTTCGCAGAACAACAACGCGCCTCGCTGCTGGATATAGAAATAGAAACATTACCGGGCATTTTCCTGGGTCATAAAAATATTCCGGTCAACAGTGCAGGGTGTTATATTCCCGGTGGCAGATACCCTATGGTAGCTTCTTCGCACATGAGTATACTCACTGCAAAAGTAGCGGGCGTGAAACGCGTGATTGCCTGCACACCACCGATCAATGGGAAGATACCACTGGCGACTGTTTGCGCCATGCATTTTGCCGGAGCAGATGAAATTTATATACTGGGCGGGGTACAGGCGCTTTGTGCTATGGCCATCGGCACCGATACGATCCCGGCTGTAGACATGATTGCAGGACCGGGCAATGCATATGTAGCAGAGGCCAAGCGGCAATTATACGGCAGGGTGGGGATTGATCTTTTTGCAGGCCCCACTGAAATCCTGGTGATCGCCGATGAAACAGCCGATGCGGAAATGGTAGCCTGCGATCTGCTTGGACAGGCAGAGCATGGACCAGGATCTCCCGGTGTGCTGATTACCACTTCTATGGCTTTGGCAGCTGAAACATTACGGGAGATAGAAAAGCAACTGAAGGTATTATCTACCGCAGACATAGCCAGGGTCGCCTGGGAAAATAATGGCGCCGTTTTGCTGGTGGCAGACGAAGCAGAAGCCATCCGGGAGGCTGATGCGCTGGCGTATGAGCATGTAGAAGTACTTACCCGCAACCCGCAGGTATTCCTCGATAATATGACCAATTACGGGGCACTGTTTCTGGGGCCGGAAACCAATGTAGCCTATGGAGATAAAGTGATAGGCACCAATCATACCCTGCCCACACGGCAGGCGGCGAAGTACACGGGTGGACTGTGGGTCGGCAAGTTCCTGAAAAACTGTACCTACCAGCGTTGTACGCCCGAAGCCAGCGCGATGATCGGCGAGTATGCGATGCGTTTATGCGACCTGGAAGGATTTGCAGGACACCGGGAACAGGCGGCACTGAGAGTCAGGCGTTACGGTAAAACGTCGGGGTAAATACGGCTAATATGGCGGAGGTCAATCCATCAGGACAGGCCGCGTCCTGATGGCAGCAATACTACCGGCCATCGGTGAGGGAGGTGGAGATTCTCCTTCACCCGGTCTTAGCCTGTACATAAGCTTTCATGTATTGCAGGGGTGTTTTTTTTGTAATGATTTTAAACTGCCGGTTAAAGTTCGATAAGTTATTAAATCCACAGGTATAACCTATTTGTGATACGCTGAGATTATTTTCTATCAACAGCCGGCAGGCATAACCGATCCTGATTTCCAGTAAAAACTGCCAGTAGGTTTTGAGTGTACGTGATTTGAAATACCTGCAGAAAGAATTGGGGCTTACGTTCGCTGCTGTAGCCACATCTTTCAGCGTAATTTTCTGCTGGAAGTTATTAAAGGTATAGGTATAAATCTGGTTGATATTATCGGTGTTGCTGATATTATAGGTATTAGCAAATCCCATACTGGACAGCAAAGTATATTCTTCAGACAGCGCAATCATATGCAGCATGCTCAACAGGTATTCAATTCTTTGTACCTGGCTGGCATGCAGGATCGCTTCCATTTTCAGGCTCACCATTTCCCGGGTGCGGCCGTGTATTTTAATGCCGTTTTTTGCTTTTTTCAGTAAGTCTTTTACTCCTTTCATCTCTGGTAATTCCAGGAAACCGCTGCCCCAGAAATCCGCTTTGAAATGTATCGCAACGGCTTCAATCTGTAAGTCTGGTAGTTCCTGGAAATATATTTCATCACTCCGCCACATATGCGGTAAATCGGCTCCCAACAGAATGAGATCTCCGTCATTAAATCGTTCCATACTATCGCCTACCAGCCGCATGCCACTGCCTTTCCGGATGAGCGTGAGCTCCGTTTCCGGATGGTAATGCCAGTGATTGTAGAGGTAAGGATAAATGTCTTCGCGTATACTGAAAGAATAATTATGACCTGTATCAACCTTGCGCAGAATTGGTTTCATAAAGCAGAATTCATAAATGAATCTAACAACAATTTATCAGGCAAAAAAATGCGATTGCCAATATAGTATAGTAATTAGCCAACGAACGACTTTTTTCAGTCTGCTCAAAGCTGTTACTTTGCAAGTAGCATCGTCTCCACCGCGCTGAGTTAACAAATTAGCTATCATCATTTCCGTCTTTTTCATTATGAATAAAATCTTTACCAGCGTAGCTTTTTGTACGCTGCTACCATTGCTCCTGCCTGCCCAGCGTTTGCAGAAAGCACCAGTCATTCCTGTAGGAGCGGACGCATACCTGATGTGGGATAAATGGCCTATGCAAAGGTTAGGTGTCAGAACATATATGAGGAGTACTTATGACCGTGCAGGCAGCAATGAACATGCAGATGCCGGGCATTTCCTGTTTATGAATGGTGAAAATGAAAATGTGACGCTGGATGTAAGCGGGAAAGGCATCCTCTACTTTTTTCGTGCCAACCACTGGCATGGCAGCCCCTGGCATTTTATCACAGATGGCAATGATCATCCTGTACAGGAAACAGGCACGGCAGATCCGGTGCATGCAAAACGGGATATCTCATCCAGCGTATTTATTCCGGCCATACCTTTCACAAAACCATTGGCATGGACCTGGGCAGATGCCAAAGGCGCTGACCTTATATGGACACCGATTCCTTTTGAACGATCGCTGCGACTGGCTTATTCCCGCACTCACTACGGTACCGGCTATTATATTTATCAGTTGTTTGCAGACACTGCGAATGTTTCCCAACGGATACGCAGCTGGGATATTCAGCAGGCGCCTGATCCGGCCGTAGTGGCACTGCTGAACCGCTCCGGTACCGACATTGCTCCCTTGCACATACAACAACAACGAGGGCATGTTCTTTTGAATAAATCCAGGATATTACTGGCAGATATCCGCCAGCGTAGTACCAGCATAAGAGCTTTTAAGCTGCAGTTGCCACTGGCAAAAGCGGAAAGCCTGGAAAGATTACGCCTGCTCATTACCTGGGACAATGCCCCACAACCTTCTGTAGACGCTCCGTTATGCCTGTTCTTTGGCGCCGGCACGTTGCATAACCGGGATGGCCGGGAATTCCTTGTAAAAGGCTTTCCGATCAATATCAGGTTTGATAGTATACGTCAGCAGGTAACGCTGGCATGTTATTATCCGATGCCCTTTTTCCGCTCGGCCAGGTTTGAGCTGGCAGGAATAACGCCGGATGGCAGTACAACCCTCAGTTATGAAATCCGGTATGAGCGCGGCACTTTATCCCCGCAGTGGAGCAGTTATTTCCATGCCGGTTACCGGGATTTTCCCACAGCCCAACCAGGTGAAGACCTCACGCTACTGGATACACGTGGTGCAGAAGGACAGCCTGACTGGTCCGGAAATTTTGCCGGCACTTCCTTTATTTTTACACATAAAGGCGAACTGGGGACGTTGGAAGGTGATCCCCGTTTCTTTTTCGATGATAGTCAAACGCCACAGGCACAGGGTACCGGCACAGAAGAGTGGGGTGGAGGCGGTGACTACTGGGGTGGAGAAAATATGACTTTACCGTTTGCAGGACATCCCTGTGGCGTAGCAAAAAAAGAACAGGCAAAGGATCCGAAAGATCTGATCCACTCCGCCTACCGCTTCCTGCTGGCAGACCTCATGCCCTTTGGGAGAAATGCGCAAATTAAACTGGAGCATGGTGGCGATAATATGTCCGTGGAGCACTATGAGAGCGTTACTTACTGGTATGGATTACCAGCAGCGTCACTCATAAAAACCGATGAGCTGAACGTAGGCAATACTACCAGTGAAAGTAACCATGCCTGGTATTCTCCGCAGGCTACTGCGGTTGAAAATATTGTTTCCCGTTATGAGCTGGGGGTTGATTCTTTCGTAGTGCGTGGTTCCAGTCCCCGGATAAAACAGGAAGTATATCCTGCCCACACAGAAGATGGCCGTTATACGCAAGGCAGCTCTGAATTTACGGTAAAGCTGGATCCTGCCAATCAGGGCGCCCTGTTGCGCCGTACATTGGATTACAGTCATCCGAATCAGAAAGCAGCCGTGTATATCGCAGATGGACAAGCGGACACCGCAAGCCTGAAATGGACTTATGCCGGGGACTGGTACCTGGCGGGCGCTAATACATGCGTTTTCAGTAATGTACCTAAGGAACTGGATCTCCGTGTGCATAATGTAGTCACGGGTAATCGTCGTTTCCGCGATGATGAATGGCTGGTACCGCCGGCATTGACAAAAGGACGTAACAGCATCCGTGTGCGGCTGGTATTTATACCGGTAGCGCAGCAATTGTACCCAGGTGTTGCGTTTCCGGGTGTTAATGCCTGGAGTGAATTGCGGTATACCGTGTATAGTTATGTAACACCGGCGTTTAAGGTGAAATAGTGGTAAGGGGCAGGTGAACAGCTTTTCCGACAGATAAATACCTGTTTCCGGGTATTTATTATAGCCCGGTTTATGATTACTTTTATTTTTCGGGCTTTCTTTTAGTTGCATTAAGGCTCAAACAAGAAGTTCTTTCAAAGCAAAAAAAGGAATGATTAAAGTAACAGTTCTATATCCAAATGGAGATGGGAAGACCTTTGATATGGACTATTATACAAATAAACATATGCCGCTGATGGCTACTTTGTTTGGCGATGCAGTGAAATGTATAGCCATTGATAAAGGGGGGGCAAGTGGAACACCGAATACTCCTGTGCCATTTCTGGCCATTGGTTATTTGTATTTCGACAAGCTCTCTGATTACGAAAAAGCCCTGGAACCGTACGTAGAAAGAATCAGAAATGATTTTCCAAAATACACAAATATCCAACCGCTTATTCAAATCAGCGAAGTACTTCAATGACATACAGGAAAATGAGAGGGCAATAGCCACTAACGCCCGGGTTCTTTAACAACACAACGTATTCATTCATGTGATTCTTTTCTCCAGGGTTTGATTATTAATGATCAACGCCAGAGGTGTTTTTCATTTACGCTGGCGCTAATTGCCGTATAAAATAGCTGTTTCAAAACAAACAAAATCAAATAATATGAAAAGACTAGCACTGTTCATCGCCTTTCTTGCCTTTGGCATTATCGCTTTCGCCAGAACGGGCGACCCTATCGTTATTGAGGCGGTCACCAAATATACGACCATGGAAAAAGCCCTGGACGCCGCAAAGGATGTATTGCTTTCAAAGAAGTTCATCACACAGGAAATGCAGCAGACAAGATTCACGGCTACCCGCACCACGGGGGCGAAAGCAGACTATTACACTGCTGATGTTGCTGCTACCCAGGCTGATGGTAAAGTAACACTGAAAATTACTTTCATTAAGTCGGGTACTGGCCTGCTGAGCCTGAAGAAAGTAGCAGCAGAGGTAAAGGAAAAATTGGAGGA
This sequence comes from Chitinophaga sp. RAB17, assembly GCF_052114225.1. Lineage (NCBI taxonomy): Bacteria > Pseudomonadati > Bacteroidota > Chitinophagia > Chitinophagales > Chitinophagaceae > Chitinophaga > Chitinophaga sp. RAB17. Next base: position 41,853 of record NZ_JBFREI010000023.1, read on the forward strand.
ATAATACTTTTATAAACCAACGCTGCCTTCCGCCCAATAGCCTTGTAGTCTGATGTTCGTTGCTGGCAGGATTTTTCGGAGTTTTGAGTACCGACGCCTGCATAATTCGCGATAAAAGGAAACTAGACCATCCTTTCTGAAAAAGGATTGTCTAGTTTCCTTTTTAGTTCAATGCCTCTCATATGGCAGATCCATTAATAATAACGGAAGCAGAACGACTACTTGAAAATAAATAAGTAAACAGGGACCTGTTATTTTTGCAGGTGCTGATTATTGGTAAATCCTATACTTAACTCTACCGTCCCGTTATTTATGTCCTCCTGGGTAATTATGTAATAGCCGCTTCTGGCTGGATCTCCATGGCCGCCGGAAACTGGTTTGTATCTCAGCTCTATCTTATCTCCCACTGAAACAACCACGTTAGTACTGGATGAAGGACAACTTATATAATCGTATGTGTTCGTGTTCTGATTAATGACATACGCCTTAGCTGTTGCGAGAATACTACATAGCGGGCTTACTGTTTCATAATCGCCATCACGGTAGATATAGATGCCGCTAACAACAATAGAAGCAGAACGACGGCCATGTACATCAGTGGAAACAGCCGTCTTCTTTACAACGGAATTTTTCCTGGTGTGTGGGTTGGCTGCAGTTACGAGTTGTACTGTAAGCAGCATGGCAATAAACAATGTTAACTTTTTCATGTTTGGATTTTTATGAAGGTGAATAGAATACAGGAGTGGATATGGGCTACTGGTAAAGAATATGGCTTCATCAGGTTGTTTTAGGTGTGATACGGTCAACTGGTGGTATCGAAGTAATTAAGAATCAGTTCCTGAAAATTAGCAGATACTACTGCGGTATTATTTCATAGGAGGCTACTTCCCGATCATGACAAATTTGCTTTTGAAGCAAACAGATAAGTACGCCACTAAGGCTGAATAGCGGATCTTGATAATTTGGAGGTTTTGATATCTTTATATATATTTTGATATTTAGCCAACAGTGTTCTCGAAAACACTATCTTATCAGAAGAGGTTTTAAGAAAATTGGATTCCTAACGGGCATAATTTAGAAGGTATGTATTTTAAAACGCTTCCGGATCATACAGCACCTGGTTTTGATGAACAATTGCATTTTAGTAAATTCAGCAAGCATAATATTATCTTTAACGCAACTGTTAGTAAAAGCTATTGTGAAGATCATGTAGGTTGTCTTTCTCTTAAAGCGGTTTTAAGCGGGGAGGAGTGGTATCGTGTCAATAATATCGACATTGCAGTGAGGCCCACGCAATTTTTGATGTTGAATGAAGATCAATCTTATTCCAGCAGTATAAATAGTTGTGAAAAAGTTAAAAGTCTTGCCGTTTTCTTTAAAAGAGAATTTGCTGCCGAGGTGTTTTATGATACTATAAACACGGAAGAAAAGTTACTGGACGGTCCCGCCGCCACAAGTATACTCCCGGAATTTCATCAAACCCTTTATACTGCAGATTTGTTGTTTCAGCAAAGAATAAGTCAGCTGATCAATCATCTGGATGAATGCGGATATAATAAAACCAGCACAGATGAACAGCTCACTTACTTACTGCGTCATTTGATAGCCCAACAAACAAAGGAAAAAATACGGACGAAAAGAGTGGATGCGGTCAAATCAGGCACAAGGACTGAAATTTATAAGCGTCTTTGCGTAGCTAAGGATGTGCTGCATTCAACGTTTAAAGAGGATATAGACCTGAACGTATTGAGTAGTCTGGCCTGTTTGTCTGCCCCACAACTGATCCGCCAGTTCCGGAATGTGTTTCAGACTACACCGCATCAGTATTTAACCCGGATCAGACTGGAACATGCCGTTGCATTATTGAAAGACAGTACTCTTTCCATTCAGCAAATAACATGGATGTGCGGTTTTGAAAATGCCAGTGCTTTTTGCCGTGTATTCAAAAGTTGGTATGGCATATCTCCTGATGCCTCCAGGAACAGGAAATGATAATTTCTGCACATGGCGGCCGGCTCTTATATTTTAGTTTTGCCGGTAAGAAATTATTTATGAAATGCTATCTCCTTATTTTGGTGCTTTTCCCCATTGTTTCAAAAGCACAGCAAGCCACTGATTTTATACGTCAGGCAATGACTTCCAATGGGCAATGGGAAGGAGTCAAAGCTTTTAAGTACGCCACAAACCGGGATGTCTATAATCCCTTCCAAAGCTATGACTACCATCATCCAAAGGAGGAAAAGGATGTATATGACATCAGTGTGGACCTGGTGAACAATCGCTATATGCATCATTCGATCAGTCATTACCCCGGAGGTTATACTTTTAATACTATCCGTATTGGCCGGGATTCGATATTTTATGTATATGATGCAGTCGGATCACGAACAGGTAAATCGCTTTTTAAGCTGAATGGTTCCTTCTACAGCAGCAACTACCGGAATGCACTTGCCAACATCCCTTATTATATTTTAGAAGAAACTTTAAATAGTCACGATTCACTGCAATTGGAGCGTGTTGGACAGGAGGTGGTTATTCGCCGGACTTTAAAATCGGGATCGCAGGAATTATGGCTGGATGCGCAAACAGGACGACTACATAAAAACAGCAACATCGCCGGTAATAATGTCAGCACGCAGTACTTTGAGGAATACACCCGTATCAATGGTTATTGGGTGGCCCAAAAAATACGACAGCTATTAAATGATAAGCTCGTTTTTACAGATCATTTAACAACTTTCAATATCAATGATGCTGTTAGTCCGGAGGTATTTAATTTGCCGGTAGGTTATCATGTGGAAGAAGAAATGAACAAGCCACTCATAGCAAAGGAAATTGCGCAGGATATTTTTTTAGTAGAAAAAGTAGATGATGACAGGAACGTAATTTTCATCAACATGGAAGATTATGTAGTGGTAACAGAAGCGCCGGTTTCAGCAGAAGTTACCGGATCTGTGATAGCATTGATTCATCAGACGCTGCCTGGTAAACCCATCAAATATGTGCATCTTTCACATTTTCATAAGGACCATATTGCCGGCATTCGAAAATTCATAGCCGAGGGCGCCGCCATTGTTTGCACACCATCTATGGAAAAGCCTGTACGGGACCTGCTAGCCGGAATAACCCCCACGTTTGTTTTTTTTAAAGATCACAAAATTATCAGCGACAGTAAACACCGCATCGATTTATTTGAAGTACCCAATAGTCATGCACAGGGTTTATCTTTTATGTACTTACCAAAGGAATCCATCATTTTTGAAGGAGATCTGTTAGCGCTTCCCGAGGATGCTACACTGACTCCCGCCATACCCGTTTCAAGAGAATTTTATCAATATCTGAAAAGAAATAAATTGCCGTATAAGCGTATAATTGGGCACCATGGATTATCAGATATTACCTCCCGGATGTTTGACGGGATCATTGCTAAATGATAGGTAAAGCCATCGGGTTAATGGATACGATGACCAGCGATACTGAATCGCTTGAAGTTACCTGACCTCTGATAAATTAAGCGGTTTCTGATGAACGTTTAGTTGGAGGGAAACGATTTTCTGCGTGTTTAAGACCAGGCAGGCGTTGTTTATGTATTTTTTATACCTTTATGCCAGAGGTTTTATAAACTCAACCCCTTTATTAAGTCGTTTTCTTACTTCGTGACCCCAAAATCAGAGATATGAAGCAAGCCCTATTGTTGGTATTCAGTACTTTTGGTATGTTTACTGTTTTCGCCCAGACTGTTAAATTTCCTCCTACACCCAATGAAGATACTGTGAATGGCAGAAATGATAATTGCTATCTCAGCGCCATTGATCATCCTCTTGCAATCGAAAGGACGCAGTTTATCGAATCCATCAGGGGCATTATTGATTCAGTATGTAATAAAGAAAAACTACCTGCAAAGACTATCTTAGCCATGGCTATTGCGGAAAGCGGATATGGGTTTACCAGGACTGCTTATTATGCAAACAATCTGTTTGGAATAAAAGTATTTACCAGGGATACCATTACATCCTATGTATTGAAGGGGCAACCAAGTGAAGGCGTAAATAATAAAGCTGTAAAAAGGTTTGGTGAAAACAGGATTATTTTCAATGAATCAATTCGGGTAGATAACAGGTATCGTATTTTTACAGATAGACCAGCATGTATTCAATACCTGGTATATAAAATTTTATTAGGTAGAAGGTATATCGCTGCAGTAGAGAAATACCGGGAAAACATCCGGAATAATATTTTATCAGAAAGAGAAGCCTCGCTACAATATGCTTTTGACATCGCAGAAAAGGGATACAATCATCTTGGCGGAAAATATTATCGCAAGGGCATTGAGAAAATATTTAATACCCTAAATTTATAAGTATGAAAACAATCATATTGGCGATTGCTTTTTTGAATGCCGCCCTCCATTGTTATTCACAGGAGAATGCTGCCCTGGATACCTATTTAAGAGATAGCCTGAACGTTATTTCCGGACGTGTAGAAAAACAGGTTATTAAGACCAGGTACATGGAGCAACATCTGATCCGTACAACCGATACATTGAAGGGATGGGAAGGCGTGAATGTTTCTCTTTACAAATATGCTGTCAGGGATAAAATAAAAGGAACATTAACGGCTGAAGTTTATATGCTGAATCCGGATTCAAAAAAACTGGCTTCCTGGGTTATTTCGACCTGTGTAATCACCACCGGCAAGCTGGAGAAAAAGAATACGGACCTTATTATTCAATCTGTCAGATCGGCCTCCGGAGGACAATTCCCGGTTCTTGGCATTGTGTATGAAGACATGGATGGACAGKGTTTTAAGGCGTATTTCTTTAAAGACGGGGTTACCGTATTCCTGAAGAAAAATGACGTCATTGATATTAGCCAGATTAATGAGGAGAATATTAAAGGCACGGGTAAATTTGCAAGGATAATTAGCACAACGCGGGAACAATACAAAGCAAAGTATGGCTCCGCTGATCTGGCGGGTACTAACTGGCTGACAGTTGTAAACCAGGCATACAAACAGGCCATCAATTCAAATATTAATACTTTGTTTGTCGCCTGGGCAAATGGTAAGCTTCACTAAGAGAATAGCCGTTTTAAGAAATGACTATATCTGTGGATGCTGTACAYGGGATAAGCATTATTTTATCTTATAGATGCGAACCCAGTCTACATACATAGTCCCCGTTTCAATCCGGGAGGGATCAAAATTATTACCGAACATCCTGCCACCTACAGCCAGATTCAGTGTCACGTGCTGAAATTTGTTATAAAAAGAAGGGATGTACCCCCCGCCAGGATCCGTTGATAGTTTTTTGTCAACTATTTGACCATCCAAGTAGTAAGTGAGACTATGTTGTGTCCATTCAACTTCGTAGAGGTGAGTGTCTTTGGTGAGGTCAGCGCTGTTGGTAATCGTTTTAACGGTGAGGTCATCGTTTGTTTGTACTTTTCCTGGCTTTTTACCGTAAAAATAGTCGGTTGTATAGCTTTGTCCTTCGCCCGTAGCTTCCAGTATATCGATCTCTCCACATGTGGGCCAGGGATCACCATATGTCCAGAAGGCAGGCCACATGCCATATCCCGGTGCTAGTCTGATGCTCGCGCTTATCCTTATACCACCCGTGGAGACAGCGGCACTAAATTCAAACTTCGATTCTATCCGCCCCGATGTGTAATCGAAATTTTTGGGATCAGTGCTGCCAGGTACTTCGGGGCCGGTTACATTTTCTTTCCTGGCGTTAATCGCTAAAATACCATTTTGCAATTTTAAATTATCTCCGTGGTAGTATTGCAATTCATCATTATAAGCCCCACCTGTCCATATATTCCATTTATCAAGGTTGCCGGAAAAGTCGTCTTCAAATACCAGGCTATACTTACTGGTATCCAGCGCATACTTGTTAGCAGGGAAGGGGGGCGCTTTTTCCCGCTTTTGACATGATACCATATAGGGAAAGGCACTTAATGTGATTGCGGAGAAAATAACAACGGATCTTACCGTCATACCATTATATTTTAATGAGTAAATGAGTTTCCAATTATTGTCTGCATAAAATATCCGTTCAACTATATACGGATTTTAATACCATTTTATTTTTTCTTCCAGTTATAGCCGAGGAAGCAGTTCAATTGCTGGTTATAAACCTTCCATTGATTCTGCACACGGGGATCTTCCATTACCGGAACAAATCCTCTGCGGTAACTGACGCCTATGTTAAATCCGTTTCTAAGTTCGTAATTCAGTGCTATCACGATGCCTGCATCTATTTTATAACGGAATCCTCCGGGTGAGGTAGCGGTGCCGAAAATATTTTTGTCAGTAAATATTCTACCATCGCTGCCTTTGCGCTCCATGCTGGCACTGAGGAGTCCACTCAGATATGGCCCGGCAGACAACCGGAATCCATGGAAATAAATGGTAGGGTTAAATGGCTGTATGAACAGGTAAGTACTTTTGAAGCGACTGTTATAGGGCTGTTGGGTAGAACTGTCCAGCTGATGTAATACCGCGCCACTTTGCCCGATGGATAGTTCCGTTTTTAATCCAATATGTTTTCCGAGCCTGGAATTGACTACTACGCCTGCAAATACGCCGGATAATGGCCTCGCCCAACCACCGGTTGACAACAGGTGCAGATCTTTTCCATTGAGTGAACTGGACGAAATCCCGGCCAGTAATCCGAAAGACACTTCCCTGTAGCGGGGGACCACTGACCGCCTGGTGCTATCCTGCTGTGAGGCGGCCGGTTGCAGTGTAACAAAGAAGCAGAGTATCACTAAAACGTGTTTCATGTAATGAGTTTATAAATTAATATCCCAGATCCCTGCTGCTCTTTCCATTTCAACTAAGGCAGTGGCGTATCCATTCAATGCTTCGAAATAGTTTTGTCTGATACTATTGTAGGTCCGTTGTGCATTTAATACTTCCAGCAGGTTGATTTCACCAGAGCGGTAACTATATATTTTGCCGTCCAGCGCTTTAGCCGCCTCTTGTAACAATCCGGTATTGAATTGATCCACTTGTTTACGGGCATAGAGGTAGTTGTAATAGTTAGTGGCTACTTCTGTTTGTACCTGTATCACTGCCTGCTGGTAACGCGCTGCAGTCTGGGAGGCGTTGTATTGCGCCGTGAGTAGCTCCCCTCTGTATCTGCCGGAGAATTTTAGTGGAATGGAAATGCCTGCCGAAACAACATTCGTGGATGGAGTAGGAGCAATCACATTGGTGGCTCCTGTGTTTTGTGCCAAACCTATGTTCAGCCCAAGATCAGGTATCCGGTTTGCCTGTGCCAGTTTGACCATACGGGTAGCCACTTCTTTATCTTTCAGCGCAGCCAGGATATCGGCTCTGTTGGTGACAGCTGTATTCATCAGTTCTTTTAAACTAAAATCCCGTTCAAATTGCGGGATGCAACGCACCGGATAGTAAAGTGTATCGGATTGCCTGCCCATCAGCATGGCGAGTTGCAGCTGGGCAGCGTTAAGGGCAGCTTCATTACTGTATACGGTGTTCAGCATGTTGCCAGCCTCTAGTTTACTTTGGCGGGCATCTACTTCTTTTATCTCTCCTAATTTAAAGCGGATGCTATCTGCCCTGGCAAATTTTAACATGCTTTGATAGGATTCTCTGGTGACCTGGAGTAAATTTTCCTTGAGCAATACCTGCAGATAAGCCAGCGTTGCGTCTGCACGGAGATGGCGGTAGTAGTTGGCCACCAGGGAAGCTGTTAACTCCAGCTGACTTTGCGCAAGGCCGATGCGGGCTTGTTTTTTGCCTCCGAGTTCCAGTAGCCAGTTGACAGAAGTATTAAATCCATAGCCCATTTTCATTCTTTTCTGTCCGTTGTCCACCCAGCCGAATGACAGGTTAGGATCAGGGAAAACCTTCGCAGATATCAACCTGGCCTCTGCCAGGTTGATATTGAACTGCTCTGTCACATATGGCAGGTTGTGATTACTTACTCCGGCTAAAAAACGGGTATAAGTCAACGAATCTTTTATCTGTGCTTTCCCTGCTAATGCCAAAGAAAGTAATAAAAGGGTGCCCCAAAATTTCATGCTCATTGTTTTAATATTTTTCATCCTTTTTCTGATAGTCTGTGGCGCCCCATTTGCTTTCCAGCATATAGTATAAAGCAGGTAATACAAATAATGTAATTACGGTGGCAGCCAGCAGGCCATATACTACCACGGTGGCCAATGGCCGCTGAACATCTGACCCTATTCCTGTGGCCAGCGAGGCAGGCAGCAAACCCAGTACGGCTACGGTAGCTGTCATCAATATAGGCCTGAACCTGTTGGCCGCACCGGCTATCACGGCAGCCAGCAGCGGTTCTCCCTGCATGCGCAATTCATTGAAGTTGGAGATCATAATTACCCCATTCTGAATAGCGACACCAAACAACGCGATAAAGCCAACGGCAGATGATACATTTAAGGTCATACCACGGATATTAAGTGCCAGCATACCACCAAACAATGCCAGTGGTACAATACTGAGAATCAGACCCGCCTGCCGGAATCGTCCGAAGGCACCATATAGCAGGAAAAACATAAACAGCAGGGTGATGGGAACAATAACCGCCAGTTTTGCATACGCACGTTTTTGATTTTCAAACTGTCCTCCCCATACAATCCTGTATTGCTCATGGTCATAAGTGACCGTTTTTTCAATACTGTTCCTGGCCTGCTCCATAAAGGAGGACAAGTCGACATTCCGCAGGTTAAGTTTTACCGTTAAGTGCCTTTTGTTCATCTCACGGGTAATGGTACCTTCTCCTGTAGTAGTACTGATTGTTGCTACCTGTGATAAGGGAATCCGGGCACCGGTTTGAGAGAGCAGCAACAAGTTGGCAATCTTTTCTGGTGTATTCCTGCTTTCTTCTTTATAACGGCAGGTAATGTCGTATACCTTGTTGCCGGTAAAAAGCTGGGAAACTGCTTTGCCACCAATGGCTACTTCTACCAGTTCTGCCACATTATTAACATTGAGTCCGTACTGCGCAACAGCAGCCCTGTCGATTTTAATCTGTAATTGAGGAAGTGGTGGTTCCTGGTCTATCGAAAGATCTACTGCCCCTTTTATTTTACGCAGGGTTTGCAGTGCCTGTTGTGCTATCCGGCGGGTTTCTGCAAAATCATCTCCATATACTTTTAATACCAGCTCACTGTGAGCTCCTGATATCCTGTCCATCACATTGTCGATCATCGGCTGACTGAATCCAACGGTATACCCTGGCATGGCTGAGTATTCAGCGCCCAGCTCATCTATGAGGTCTGCTTTAGTTTTGCCTTTGGGCCAGTCTTTATAAGGCTTCAATCCTATAGAACATTCAAAATGGGAGGCCGACCAGGGATCGGTGCCATCATCATTTCTGCCCGCATGTACCATGATGTATGTAATCTCGGGGTGCTTCATGGTGGCCATGCGCAATGAATCGCTCATTTCTTTTGATTTCTGCAGTGATATGCCGGTGGGCAGCTGCACCTGTAGCCAGATAGAACCTTCATCCAGTGATGGCAGAAAGTCTTTTCCTACCGTGGCGGAAAGTATGGCAGCGCTGATCAATACAATAGAGAGCGGAAACAATACCCGGCCCGGCCGCTTCATGATCTTTTGAATACGGCCAAGGTAAAGGATGGACAATTTTTCCAGCCATTTGTTATGATACAATTTGCGGGGCTTCCGGTAAACGGCATAGGCAAGACCCGGTATCAGCAACATGGCTACGATCAATGCACCTACAAGGGCATAGCTGACGGTGAATGCCATTGGTGTAAATAGCTTGCGTTCCACTCTTTCAAAGGCAAACAGCGGCAGGTAAGCCGTAATGATGATAATGGTAGCAAACAATACCGGCTTGCCAACGAGTGCAGCCCGTTGAGCAATGGATAGTTCCTCTAAAGGAGCCATCTCATCTTCTTCCCGTTTCTTCAGGATAGTTTCCATCATCACGATAGCACCATCCACAATAATTCCGAAATCAATAGCTCCCAGTGAAAGCAGATTGGCGGGAATGTTGGTAAAATACATCAGGATGAAGGCGATCAACAACGCCAATGGTATGGTGATAGCCACAATCAACGCTCCGCGCCAGCTGCCCAGAAATACAATGAGCACTATGATCACAAGCATCATTCCCTCCAGCAGTGTATGCGAAACCGTATTCAGTGTGGTGTTCACCAACTCTGTGCGATCCATGTAAGGACGGATACGTACCCCTTTGGGTAGCAGGTTATTATTCAGATCGGCGATGGCGCGATGTACACCCTGCAATACAAGTGAGGGGTTCTCACCTTTTAATAACTGCACCACACCTTCAATGCTCTCGTTGTAATTCACCTGCCTGTCTGTAAAACCCAGGATGCTTTTGCGTTCCAGGTTACCATATTTTACTTCCCCTACATCCTTTAAAAATATTGGAACCCCCTTTTCCGTTTTTATGACCAGGTCGCCAAGGCCTTCCAGTGTTTTAACCAACCCTATGCCGCGGATGACATAGCCCAAATCTCCCTGGGTAAGGATGCTTCCTCCTGCGTTTGCGTTATTATTGACAATAGCAGATTGAATATCGGTAAGAGATAGCTGGTACTGTTCTAACCTGACAGGGTCCAGCTCCACCTGGTACTGTGTGGTGATTCCCCCGAAATTCGTCACATTGGTCACACCAGCTTCCTGCTTTAACCGTGGGATGATCACCCAGTTTTGCAGATCAGTAAGCTCCCGCAAGTCATTGCTTTTACTCTCTATAACGTACCGGTAGATTTCTCCAATGGGAGAAGTCAGTGGATCCATTCCAGGCTTGGCGCCATAGGGGAGGGCCAGCGTGTTCAATTTTTCGTTGATGCGTTGGCGTGCCCAGTAATCTTCATAGCCATCCTGGAAAACGATGGTGACAATAGACAAACCAAAGGTACTCTTACTACGCATCACACTCATGCCAGGCAAGCCATTCAACACTCTCTCCACCGGTATTGTGATCTGTTGTTCCATTTCCTCTGCTGCCAGGCCTGGCACTTGTGTGATAATCTGCGCACTTACATCTGCTATATCCGGATATGCCTCTATTGACAATTGTTTCCAGGAGTAATAGCCAAACAGCGCCAGCATTAAAAAAAAGCCTATCAGTAACCATCTTTTTCTGATGGTCAAATAAATCAGGTTCATCATGTTGTTCTCGATTAATGCGTAAGTGCTACCTGGCGTCCAGTAGGTAATAAGCGCCGTCGCTGATAATAGTCTCGCTTTTTAACAGCCCCGATTTTACGACTACCTTTTTTTCCTGGATACCGTTTGTTTCTACTACCTGACGGATGTATTTACCGGCGGCAATCTGTTTAAATACAAAAGCCGTATTACTTTGCTGGAGTAATGCTTTGGGCGCGATGAGTATGGCTTGTAAGGGAGCATTGGTAAAAGCAACATTCACAAACATGCCGGGCTTGAGCAGGTGGTCATGGTTTTCACATGCTATCAGTACTTCTACACTGCGGGAACTTTCTTCGATCAACTCATTGATGTGAAAAATTTTTCCCTTTACGGTTTTGCCGGGTAATGCAGCAGCGGAGATCTCGCATTGACTCAGATCGCGGATGGTGGCCATGTCCTTTTCTTTGATGTGTCCGGCTACCCATACTTTGGATAATTCAGCGATGGCAGCTACACTGCCACCATCGCTTTTAATTAACTGTCCTACCACTACTTTATTCTCCACTACTTCTCCTGCAATAGGTGCGTAGATGATTAAAGGTTGTCCCAATACCAATTGTTCCGGATCAGCTTTAAATAACCGGATGCTTAGTTTAGCACTTTCATATTCTTTTTTCTCTACATCAAAAGTCATTTGGGCTTCTTCCAGTTCTCTTTGTATACCTACCCCATTGGCCACCAGATTACGCTGCCGCTCCAGTTTCTTCTCTGCCAGGGCCAGTTGTTCCTTTGCCTGGAAGAATGTTTTCTGAGCAGTGATGAAATCGGGCGAACTAACAGTAAACAGCGGCGTTTGGGGTGTAACCCGCATCCCCAGCTTTAAATAGGCCGCCATGATCCTTCCTGAAAATGCGGGTGCTATTTCTGCAAATTGATTCGGAATCACTTTTACGACTCCTACCGCAGGCATCTGCTGAGAGAGCAGTTGCTCCGTGATGGTATCAATATGTATTTTCTTCGCCAGAACGGATTCCGGATTGACTATCACCGTATCGCCATGCAATTCACAACTGCTGATGGGTGTCCGGGCTGTTCTTTCTGTACACGACGTCAGTAAAACTGCGCCATACAATAGTGCCTGTATATGTTTCATTATTCCATTGTTAATTGTCATGGGAACTGTGAGTACCTGTTTTATTTATGTTGCCATACCTGTAATCCGGTTTCGTTGCCGGCCGTTCCGTTGGTAAGTCCTCTCAGGAAAAGGGTCACCGTTTTCTGCGCTGTCAGCTGAACTTTAGGGATGTCTATCAGGGTTACCGGTTTGCCAGCCACCTGTATTTTTACTTTTACACGATAGTCTCCTGCCGTAATCGCTTTAAAGGTGGAAAGTGCTGTTGTATTGGGATTGTCTCCGATAAACGCATTTGCTTTTTCCAACCGGATGCTGTCGTTACCTTTAAAGAGGTCGATGTCTACCGGGGAAGTATTTGGAGAAAGATGGAGAAAGCGGATGTTCATTTTTGTAACACCTGGATTGGTAAACACATCTTTCAAGACAATAAATTTTACTTTATTATTTTTCAGTGTGTCATAAATGAATAAACTATAATTGGCTGCTTTTTCAAAAGTGATTTTATTTTCTGCTGCTATGTTGCTGCCCAGTGTTAATTGGACAGGGAGGTTGGCGCCGGACAACATGGAAGTATACGGTTTGGTAGCAGACAGGTATTGTACCCTGTGCAGTGCTTTCTTTTGATTGATATTCACCAGCATCTCCGCAGTCTTTGGAGAAGCATGTATTACCTGCAGATAGGAAATTTCCGCGTCTGGTGTAGGGTCTGTTTTCTTTTTGCAGGCGGTAATGAATACACCTGCCAGTACGAATGCTGCTACAGTTTTTGATGCGTTAACTACTTTTCTCATTTTCATTATTTTTTTGTTTACAGAAGAATTTAGGTGATGTCAGATGATGATCTGCTCCATGTAGAAACATAAATACAGTGCATGTTCCTATCTGCCGGAAACGAGAAATGGATCTTTAACATTTCTTTTGCGGATAGAAAAAAGATAGCGTTGCAAGACCAGGAATATTTGCATGATTTCTTCCGGTATGCTGTTGGGTAAAGTAGTAGACTTGCCTGTGGTGGTTTGTTATAAGGTAGGATTCCTGACGTAATTAAAAATAAGGAGGCGCCCTGGCGACGCCTCCGGTCCTTCATGGTGAACACCTGTAGGTTATAGTTAGAGCAAAATTGTACTTTGGGGTAACGTAACCATATCTGTAGTAAGAACAGCTAATCTTAAAAACTTCCTACGTCTTCGCGGAAAAAAATTAAAACCGGAGTGTATAGGACAAATAAAAAGTAAGGTCAAAGAGGCGGTTTTCTGATAAGGTGGTGTTGTAGGTATCATTTTGCAGGTTCCACACATCTAAAATATATTTATTGCGTGCCTGGTACGCATTATACAAACCGGCAGATACTTTATGTGTCAGTTTTTTGCCGGAATGGAAGGAGAAATTGGTATTAAAATTCAGGCGATGATAAGGTGGGATACGTTTAAACTGATAGCCGGACCTGTCAAAGATGAAGGAATTAGTGTTGTCAGGATCTTTGTTGCCGGGATTGGGAGGTGTGGGGGTATCAAAATCCTCCTCTATTCCAGGAGGCAGAAACAGCAGGTCGCCGGAACTAAAATACCATACTATACCCAGATCCCAGTTAGGGAGTGGGCTGTAGTTGACAGCGGCATTTAAATTATGGCGGCGATCATAACGGAAGGGGTATTTCTTTCCCTCATTGATACCGGCAAATTGCCGCTGGCTACGGGTAAGTGCGTAAGAAAGCTGAAACTGCCATTTGTTTACCTGTTTCCGTGCAAGTAGCTCTGCACCATAACTGCAGCCCTTTCCGGCAAGAATATCTTTTTCCCAGGTATCTTCATCGTAAAAAATATTTCCTTTTTCTGCGAAATTGGTATTGTTTCGCATTGTTTTATAGTATGCATCTACAGAAAGGAAAAGTCCTTTTTTGTCGTTAAAGTTATACCCTGCATTGATCATATGACTTTCTACCGGACGCAGTAGTGCGGTACTTGGTACCCAAAACTCGCTGTTGATACCCAGAAAAGGACTGGTTACCTGGTGGAGATACTGTACCATCCGGGCATACGAAAAAGTGAGCTGTTGGGCTTTATTGATGCGGTAAGCGGCAAATAACCTGGGTTGCAGGGAACGATGATGGTAGTTGCGGAAGTTGTACATCGCATAATTAAGCCCTGGTCTTATCAATATATTTGTGCCGATGCGGAACTCGTTTTCTATATAAAGAGCATATTCATTGAAGCGGAGTGGCTTCATGGGCTGGTAGTAGTCTGTTTCTTCCTGGAACTCAGTGGCGATGCTGGTATTAAATGGTTTTATGGTGGTTTGGGCAACCTTTGCACCAAACCTTAACCTGGCTTGAGAGAATGCATTATATTCAAATTGTGTCTTGGCCTCCAGTCTTTCAATAGAAGCATAGTTACTGAATGCTTTGCTGTCTTCTTCTTTTCCGGTACTGTCATTCAGCACAGAAAATTTGATACCGGCAAGGTTATTATAATTACTCACATTCAATGTGGTATTAACGAAAGAGCGTTTGCCCAGCAGGTGATTCCAGTTAATGGTAGCCAACCGGTTTCCCCACACCTGCAGGTTCTGGTAGTCGTGCTGACGCAGGTTCAGGTGGTCTCTGCCCAGGTAACCGGTAAGCATTAATTTATTGTTCGCATCAATAATGTGCGTTAACTTAAAATGAATATCATAAAACCGGAGCCGATAGTCGTCATCCAGAATATTCAACAGGGGGTTAGACCAGCTGTTGCGCATGGAAAGCATGAGCGCCGTGCGTCCCTTGCGCAAGGGACCTTCCAGGGTCAATGCGCCTGTAAGTAAACCTGCACTGGCCTCTCCCGTCCATTTATCCATGTTCCCATCCCTGGTATTTACTTCTGTTACGGAAGATATGGCGCCATCAAAACGACTTGGGAAATCATTTTTATATTGCCTGATTGATTTTACGGACGCATTGTTAATGATAGAAATCTCTCCCAGTAGATGGCTTGGATTAAAGACCTGGTTGCCATCCAGCAGGAAAAGACTTTGATCCGGGTCGCCTCCTCTGACAACCAGTTTGCCGGTGGTTTCCTGGGTTTCAACGTTGCCCGGCAACAGGTACAGGGATCTGACAGGATCACTTTCTCCCAAAAAATTATTATAGGCGCCAGTCAGGTATTTATCCGTTCTGGAGCCGCCATCCTGTTGTAAAGCATTGCCGGCATCAATGTTTACTTCCGGAAGTTTAACGGGTGAAATAACAAGATTGTTTTTTGTGGATGAAGTTATAAATATTGCTATTATCCTGGGTGGCATCTTGCTGTGATTTACCTCCAGGTAGTGTTTGCCCGGCTGCAAAAGTATACTGTAGTAGCCAAACATGTTAGACTGGCACATTTGCCCGGACTCCAGATCTTTTATCGAGGCATAGGCCAGCGGCTCCAGACTGCCTTCTTCCATTGTAAATCCATACAGGATATATTTCTCCGGTAATTTTTCCGATAAGGCGATGCTGGAAGGTAGCAGCATGATCTTGTTATTTATTTCTTCAATCTTCACTTTTTGTCCGTTCAGCAGCTTACCCAGGACAGCGCCCAGCGTCGCCGTACCTTCTCCAATAGAAAAGATACTATCTGTAGTAAGATAATTTGTAGAGTACTCAATAACAGTTCCGCTATAGCTGCTGATCTTCGACAATAGCAATGGAATATTCCCTGTGGCGGGATGACAGGAGAACTTTTTCTTTACTAAAGACTGTTGCGCAGTTGCAACGGTTGCATGCGTAAGAAATGCGGAGAGTAAAAGAAAACCCGGCAGCAACCAGGTCCGGAAGGATGTAACATAGCAATGCCGTAGCGACAGCAGGTCGTTAAATGTAACACGATTTCTATGAGATATTTCTCTTACAATAAGCCCAATAAAATATTAATACAGAATAATGGTGTCTTGTTGATTCCTGTAATGAAGCCCTGTTAATTTTGTGATTTCTTCCACTACCTGTCTTAACCCCTGGCTTTTAAAACTGGCGGTTATTGTCAGGCGCCCGGCGCCGCTGGTTAGTGTGGTATCAATATTAACAGGACTATCATAATATATTGTCAAGGTTTTGGCAACCTGCTCCAATGGCGCTTCCTTGAAAATTAATTCCTCTTCTTCCCATGGCAGCTGGTGGTCTGTGAAAGTTTTCCGCTCAAATGCCGCTCCAGTAAAAACGGCTTCTTCATTGGAAGTCAATATGCATCGTTTTTGCGGATGATCTTTATCTGCAAAAAGCACCTTTCCTGTAACTACGGCTACTCTTTCCTGGCGGCTGCCAGCATTTACCAGAAAAGAAGTGCCTAGTACCTCAATCAATCCTTTGTTGGTTTCTATTTTAAAGGGCTGGTTGTTAGCTGGTTTTACATCGAAAAATGCCTCACCCGTTAATTGCACTTTCCGTTCCCGGGAATTAAAAACCCTGGGAAACCGCATGGAGGCTCCTTTCCGCAGCCACACAACACTGCCGTCGGGTAAAGAGAAATGTTGATCTGTCACCGCTGCCACGGTTCTTAAGGCATCTCGCTGGTGTTGCTGCATCCACCAGCCGGCGAAAATAACACCTGCCATAATAGCGGCGGCTATCAGAACTTTGGTGAGCGAGATAATCCGGAAAACGGAGGGGGAGGTATCATTCTTTTTTTCTGTCGCCGTAATAATACGCTGATCAAGTTTTTTCCATGCAGCAACAGTATCGAATTCCGGCTCCTTCAATAATTCATTCGACAGCCGCCAGGTGGCTATCAGCTGCGCTATCTCCTGTTTATGTGCCGGATGCTGCGCTATCCAGTCATTTATTATTTTATTGTCTACCTTGGCAGGTTCCCCCTGGAGCTGCCTTAATAGTATTTTTTTCATATAATCAGGTAAGTCTTCCATATGTTGTCTCTCCCAGTTATAAAAACATAATTTTTTGTGAAATTCCTATGGTCGTCAAAAAAAACAGGGAAATAGTTGCTCAGGGAATGTTTTTAGCGAAGGTTTTCAGAAACTTCAACGCTTTCCATAGCTGGTTATTCACTGTTTTAATGGATATACCCAGGTTATCTGCTACCTGTTGATTGCTGAGGTCGCCCAGGTGGCTTAACAAAAATACTTCCCTGCATTTGGGAGGGAGTTGGTCAATGCCCTGGCTTAACAGTGCTTTATAATTTACGGCATCTCCACAACTGATCTCTACACCGGCGGCTGGCCAGGTATCTTCCATATCCATTTCTGTGAGACTATAAACAGGCAGGCGCTGCTCCTTACGTAGGTAAGTCAGACAATTATTGCGGACAGCTGTGAAGAGATAAAACTTTACTCCCTCTGCTATCACAATATCTCTACGGGTTTCCCAGATCCTGGCAAAAACATCCTGTACAATGTCTTCACAAATCTCCTTGTCTTTAATAAAGCTGAAGGCATATTTGCAAAGCGGATTGTAATACTGCTCAAATACCTGTTGAAACTGTTTGTAAAGGTCATTTGTACTCACCAATGAATTTTATAAATATGAGACTAATAGATATGTGCTTACCGTTGTAGTGCCGGGAGAGAAGAGGTAGCTTACGGATGACAATTCCCCCCAATAAACTATAAACGTATTACTATGCTTTGCCCTCTAGTCATTCCGTAGCTGCAGGATGTTGTTATGATTTTTTTAACTTACAGCCAATTTGTTGCCGGGAAAGCTGGCAATAGTAGCTATTACCTTTAGGTGTGTTGCTGCCGGAATTCCAACTTCCTTAATATTCAATCTCAATTAGGTATAAAAATTGCCATGTTGCAATTACATATAAATGCTATCTTAAATTATTTATATTTATCCAATGCATCCAAAATTTATTTCCTGTTTTCTTACGCCAACAGAACTGCCTGGTTTGCCTGTCTTTAATGAGGATGAACAGTTATTAAATTTCCTGATCAAAGCCCAATATCTGACAGTCACAGATTGGAAAGGGGAAGATGAAGCTTTTCAGATTGGAAATTTTATGAAGACAAGGCTCAACGCGCTCAGTCCCGGTCTGGCTTTAGATATTGAAGGGGGCTACCAATTGTTGCATGGGAGGGCGGGCAGCCTGGATACCGGTGATGGCATTCCTTTTCTACTGAAAGCATTTCAGGATTTACTTTTAAAGGAGGGATTCACCATTGTGCAGCTGGATCGTGGAAATGACAGCTATTATATCGGACTGGTATTCTCCCGGAATTTAAAAGACTTAAAAAAGCAATCCTCCAAATTTTGGCGTTGGAAGGCATTCGGGGAATTATCGGGGGAAGTACTTTATACCGTGAACTGCTCCTGTGGCGGCATGAACGTATGGCAGGTTAAACGTGGGGAGATCATTACTGAAGATCTCTGCCAGGATTGTGGGAAAGAAATTTTTGATAAAGACGGGAAATCAACCTTCGAGGTAATCCGGGAGTATATTTAATCAGCCTGTTATGAAATACTCCGTAGCCAGTTCTGTTTGCACGCACTACCATAAAAAGGCTTGTAATCACTGATTACAAGCCTTTTTTGTGGTAGTGCACGTTCCCGATTTATCGCTGCATTTTAGTAAGCGCAATCATCAGCAGTCCAAGCGAAACAGCCTGCAATACATTTCTTGCCGTGGTCCATTTCAACCATTGCGCGGCTCTTTTTTCAAGCGCCGGTGTGAGGGGAGTGGTAGCAGGCATTTTGGCAAAAGCCAGTATCTCTCTTACAAAATAGCCACCGGTTAAACCGGCAACTATCGCAAAGCAGGCAAATGCCAGGATCAGGTACCACCGAACTTCAGGATATTTCCAGTTGGTGATGATCGCGGTAATTAATGAGATAATGAACAGCAGCTGCGCGGGGATCCAGAAAACGGTTGATTTTTTAGCTTGTGGTGTAATCAACCCAAATGATTCCGGTGGATGAGCGAACCATTTAGGCATGCGATAAATCCGCTCATAAGCGCCAACGATAAAGATCAGAATGGCACAGCAGGTAGCAGTTAATAATGCGATGATATTCATGATGTGTATTTTAAAGTGAAGGATTCATAGCCTGATTGTTAGCCGGCTGTTATACCACCATCAATGGCTAAGGCTGCACCAGTGATGAATTTAGACTGATCAGAAGCCAGGAACGTAATAAAAGGTATGATGTCTTCCACGGTGGCTATTTTACCATTGGGCATGCCCGCAGCAATTTTTTCATACATGCCGGGTGTTTTGTTTACTCCTGCCAGCCATTTTTCTGTCGCCATGGCGCTAATAACTAATGCATTTATCCTGATCTGGTTACGGGCCTGTTCCAGGGCGGCTGCTTTGGTCAGGCCGATTACGCCATGTTTGGCTGCTACATAAGCAGAGATGCCTTGTGCCACACCCTTTATGCCTGCGGTACTCGCGGTATTGATGATACTTCCGCCAGTTTGTTTCATCGCTACTATCTCATATTTCAGCGCGTGGAATATACCAGTGAGATTGAGTTGCATATTGTTCACGAATTGTTCACTGCTCATATTTTCGAGTGGTCCGAAATATAAGTTTGCGCCTGCATTATTAAATGCAACGTCCGGGGTGCCGTATAAGCGTACTGTTTCAGCTACGAGGTGCGACACCTGTCCTTCGTTGGTAACATCCGTTTGTATAAATGTGGCATCACCGCCTTTTCTACGGATGTCTGCTTCAATAGCCAATCCTTCTTTGGTTCGTCTTCCACAGAAAACAACTTTGGCGCCCTGGACCGCGAAAGTCTTTGCGGCGGCCGCGCCCAGCCCTGAGGTAGCTCCTGTAATTAATACGACTCTATCTTTCATGTTTTATCCGTTAATGATGATTAATTAAATCATAAAGCAGTATGTAGCTGCCTGTGCTTTGTTAAGGTAAATCCTGTACTGATCAGCCAGATGTAAGATCCGAAGCGGGCAAGGGGAAGCAGATACCCTGCCGCCGGAATGACCAGGCTTAACGTAGATAATTCGGCAATTCCCGCCAGCACCAACCCTGACCAGGCCACCCATTTGGGTGTGTATCTTCCCAGCAGGCAGGGAACAGATATACCTGCCATCAGTAAACCTAGTGCCACAATATGAGCAATACCGCCGCTGGCAAAGCTCAAAAGTTGAACGGCATGAAGGATATGCACCTCATCTGCTATACCCGGTTGTGCCATTATCCAGCCGCAAAGGCTGGAAATAGTAATAAAAACGGATGCAGTGATACCACCAAACATTGCTATGCTGACACCGGAAGCATTTACTCCCAGGAAACTTAGGCGGCTTGTCACTGTTGCCGTAAAAAGACCCAGCGGTATCGCTGCGCCAAACTGAAAAAGCGCATTGAATTTAATCGCATCCGGAAACCTGAGAAACACCTGTTGGGCATCTGTCAGAGAGCCGTTCGGCCGGGGAAAGGCAGCACCGTGTGACAACACTCCGAAAATGATGAGGCTTGCTATAAACAGTGTAGTATATACAATAGCGAGTGCACCCGGATTGGGACCTCTGTGCTGCTCGTAAGGAGAATGGTGTACTTGATTTGCGGTAGACATAGTGACTGTTTTTATAATGATGGAAAAGTTATTCAAAGCCTTTCAGCGGGATGTTTACTGTGAGTAAGCATTTTTACATTAATGTAGTTTGTATTGCAAACTAAAAAGACAAAAAAATATGCTCGTGAAACTACCTTAAAAAAAAGTCAATGCACGCACATGGCTAACCAGGTGTCTGTTCTATCATGTGTGTATCGCTTGTTTCTCATAAATGCAGATATTTTTTGATGTCGTCTACATATTTTTCAAAAGCTTTCTTGCCTTTGGTGGTTAATTTGCAAATAGTATGAGGATAGTTTCCTTTAAAAGTTTTTATCACTTCTATATATTCTGCCTCACTTAATTTCCTTATCTGATGACTCAGGTTGCCCTGGGTTGTTTTCGTGATTTCCATCAGGTAACTGAAGTCAGCCTGTTTCATTTTAATCAATGCAGATACAATTGCCAGTCTTACCGGAGTACTTAGAACAGGATCTAATTCATTATACATTTCAGCGGTAAATTTAAGTCCTGGAATATTTCAGCAAATACCCGGGTACAAGGTAACCTGTAATCACCGCAATGCCTTGCAGCAACGGTTTATAGTAATCAGGTGTAAATACACTGATAACCGAGAAAAGCAGGAATAAGACACCGCCTGATACCAGTGGTTTAAAACGAAGTACCAATCCGGAAACCAGGGTACCGATACCGCCAATCAGTAAAGTATATGTAAACGGCGTGGCAGTTTCAACAACATTGATAAAGATCACCAATGCAAAGCTGATACCCAGCACCAGCCACAGTTTCTTAAGATAGCTGGCAATATAGGTTTCGGACTGGTGACGCATTGTACTATGCCGCCACAGGGAAATAACAATGCCGGTGACAGCGAGTAATGGAAAAGGAAGGAAAAAGTATTTAAAGGAAGTATAATGATGTAAGAAGAAAAAAGAGAAGCTGGCTATCGCAATCAGCCAACCCCAAAGCAGGTATAGAAAACTATACCCCTTTATGTTTTCTTTCGTCTGTGCAATCACTGCCGCGATCACTTCCAGACTCTGGGCCGGATCTAAATGATGCTCTCTGGTGTCCATCTCTTTGATATTTTCTAAAAACAAATGTAAATATAGTTTGCGATATAAACCAAATTTAATCCTGGGTTTTATTTTTGATGGTGCCGTATTCATCCGCTTCCGGCCAAAGAGTAAGGCCAGCATAAAACAACGGTGTTTTATGCTGGCCTTATATTTAAGTACCTGGCAGCAATAGCTGTGATTCGCCCGGGGGCGGAGTCATCAGCAATTAATCCTGGACCAGGTAGGACAACTGGTGTCATCAATGGAAGTCAGACAGATTTTGCCTGCTCCTTTTCCTTTTTCCTGGTTTACGCTGTTAAGATCTGCGATTTTGATCTTGCCCAATTGGAGCTTTTTTTGCTTGGGTGATTTCATAAAACGTGATTTAGGTTAAGACGAAAGATGATGTAACAATCCTGAATAATGAAAGTATGCGTTGATAGTAATTCATTATCCGGAAAAAATAAAATTAACGGAATCTGCTGCGACTTTACCGCACCGACAGGACTGCCCGGAAATTAAGCGCCATGCTTATTTAACCAGGAGAATGCTTCCTTTGAACTCAAATTTTTCGCCGTTTTCGCAGATAGTTTGCATGTAATAAATGTAGCTCCCCAGCGGGGCTACCTGATTGTTTCTTCGCCCATCCCAGCCAGCAGCAGGCACATTGATCTGGAAGTGCGTATTTTCAAATATGAGGTTGCCCCAACGATCATAAATACGCAGGTACCCGATTTCTTTCACGCCTTTTCCCTTAGGATATACGCGGTCGTTTTGTCCATCCTGGTTAGGCGTAAATGCGTTAGGCATAAATACAGCAGCCTGATTGCACAGGATATGTATGGTAATCTCATCTTTTGCTTTACAGCCATAACGGTTTTCCACTTCTACCGAGTAGGTGGTCGTAAGATTGGGAATCACCTGTATAGATGCACAGGTCGGGCAACTGAGAGCCTCGGGAGGAGACCATTTGTAGCTGACAACATCATTGCTGGCGGCAGCGGTGAGCTGCAATGTCATGCCGGCCGGAGCGTTCTGGTCCGGCCCCGCATTTACTAACGGGTAGGGGGCTACGATTACCTGCAGGGATGTTTTATCAGAGAAGCAGCCTTTGTTATCATAGCCCGTCACCGCATAGGTATAATTACCTGTATTCGCTAAAGTAGCAGTTGTACTGCCTGCATTTGGATTTGCCAATCCCATACCTTCCCATTTGTAATAATCTGCGCCGGAAGCAGATAGTGGTAGTACTGCACCCAAACAAAGAGAGGTATCCGGTGTCGCCGTTATTTTAAAAGGTTGAAGTACCTGTAGCGTTAACTGATCTGTATTGATGCACCCGTTACTGTCTGTTACTTTCACGTGGTAGGTGGTATTGGTATCCGGGCTCGCTGCCGGCGTTGCGCTCAGTGGGTTATCCAGTCCCACAACAGGCGTCCATTCATAACTGCTGCCTCCGGTGGCCTGCAGCCTGGTCGTGTTGTGCAGACAAATAAATT
This sequence comes from Chitinophaga sp. RAB17, assembly GCF_052114225.1. Lineage (NCBI taxonomy): Bacteria > Pseudomonadati > Bacteroidota > Chitinophagia > Chitinophagales > Chitinophagaceae > Chitinophaga > Chitinophaga sp. RAB17. The sequence continues at coordinate 65,199 of NZ_JBFREI010000023.1, forward strand.
CACTCAGTGAAGTGGCTTTTGCATTGGGCAGCGGGTTTACGGTCAACAGGTGCCGGGCCGTATCAATGCATCCATCAGTATTGGTAACAATAAGCGATATGGCTACCGGGCCAGCCTGGGAAAAAGTTTGTGCCGGCGGTTTGCTGACCGCCGAGGTCTGTCCGTTACCAAAATTCCAGTTCCAGGTAAGTCCGTTGTCGTTGGTGGCGCTGCCATTGAAACTGGCGGGCGATTGTACGCACACTTTGTCCGGACCGGCAATATTGGCTTCCGGCTTAGTATATACGTTCACGTTGGTAGTGACTGTTTGTTTGCAACCATAGGCGGTAGTGGTAGTAAGACTGAAATTATATTTGCCCGGTGCAGGAATATAAAAAGATGGGGTAGCAGTTGTTTCGTTGGAGGGTGTCAGTGAGGGATTAAAGTCCCATTTATAGATAGCCGGTTTGCCTAACTGATCAATAGAAAAGCTGTTGAATACCGGGTGGAAGGCCACGGTTCCTTTACCACAAAGAATAGCCGGTGTTGGCGTTAACTGCACATCCAGTTTGTCTATAACAATAGGGCTGCGCAGCAGGGCACTGCCTCTGCAGCCAGATGCATCAGAAAGCAGCAGCCGGGGCTGATAGATACCAGGTGTTTTGAAAACATGTTTCACTACCGGATCGGTGGAATGAAGGATAATGCCGTCAGTAAAGTCCCAGCTGAAATCCTGCGCACCATTGTTGATAACATTAAATTGAATTTCCTTTTCCAGGCAGCCACCATCAGAACTGGCTATTATGGCGGCATAGGGGCCTTTTACTTCTATGGTATCAATGTATTTGTCTTCTACACCGGCTTCTCCTTTAGCCGTTAGTACCACCGCATAGCGCCCAGGCTCTGTATAGGTATGTATGGGATTTGTTTCCGTGGAACTGGTGCCATCTCCAAAACTCCAATTGCTGGAAACATAGCTGAGCGAAGTATTGGTAAAGAAGAAGATCATAGGGGCACAGCTACCACCATTTGCAAAGATGGAACTATACGTAAAGTCCGCGCCAACCGCAGATACTCTTACCTGTTTTTCTGCATGGTCTTCACAGCCATTGTTATCCTTCACCTGCAATATTACCTGGTGGGTACCAGACAGGGTGTAATTGTTTATGACCGTTCTGGTGCCGGTGGAGATATGACCGTCTCCAAAGCTCCAGTTTACACTGGTAATAGCGCCACCGGTTTCGGTAGAGTGGTTGTAGAAGTATACATCTGTGCCTGGTTTAACAAGATAGCTGCTGGCATCAAATACGGCATGGGGGCCTTTTACCTGCAGGGTATTATCATAGCCATAGCTGATACAGCCCTCTTTGTCCGTTACCTTCAGCATAGGGTTATAACTCCCTGGTTGTTTATAGGTGTGCAGGAAAGGGCCTTTTGTGAACGTGGCAACAGGCGTACCATCGCCGAAATCCCATTGCCATTGGCTTATTCCTGTGCTATGAGTGATATTGGTTATGTCTGTGAATGGAAGTTCACTGCCTGCACATTTTGCTGCGGGTAGCTTAAACGCAGCAACGGGGCCCCGTACGTTTACGGGTATCATGTTACTGAGATCTATACAACCTTGCAGATTTTCTACAGATAGTTGTATCAGTTCTTTGCCGGGAGGCAGGTTTTTGTAAATGAATGAATGCTGATCATCAGTGATGCTTTGGTCTACGCCATTGGCCAGCCATTTGTAGCCGGCAGTTTTATAGATAGCAGCATTGTAGCTGGTGATAGCCGCATTCAGTGAATCATTGCTGCATAAAGTACTTTTATCTGTGGTGATCACTACCGGCGAAGGCGCAATCACTGTTACCTTAAGTCCTTCATGTGTGGTACAGTGGCTGTCTTTAGTCGTAAGTGCCACCTCGTAAATACCACTGCCGGGAAAAACGTGGGTTAAGGTACTGGTGGCGACAGTATAGGCCGTATCGGTGCCATCGCCCCAATCCCATTGCCAGGATTCAGCGCCGATGGAATGATCCTCGAAAACGATGGTGGTTCGTTTGTTACAGTCAACCGGCCGGATGGCATATCGTGGGAATGGGTTGGTGGCAGTGATGTATTCTTTTTTAACAATGGTATCATAGCAGGTATGATTCCCCACAATCATTTGTACGGTATAGGTTCCGGGTAGCTGGTAGCTATGTGTGGTGTTTTTGCCGGTACCGGTGCCACCATCTCCGAAATCCCATTGCCAGTTGTCGCCAATATCCGATTGATCCTTGAATGTAGCCGGATTATTACCGCAAATTTTTGGGGCATCAGGTGAAAAGAAAGCAGGAATGGGTTTCTTATATACGGCTACATTATTTACAGTCTGTACTTTTCCCGTACAGCCGTTGACGGTAGTATAGGTCAGGTAAACGGTGTAGATGCCTGCATGATTATAGGTATGGGTAGGCGTTGCCAATGCAGCTGCCGGGCTGCCATCACCAAAGTCCCATTCGTAGGTTTTAATCACATCTTCATTGTTGGTGACAGCACTGAAAGTGGTCACCAGTCCTTCACAACCGGTTCTGTTTTTTGCATCTGCGGTTATTTTTACCGGAGATATATTGAAGCTGCTGTCAGTGGTAGCTATGCATCCGTCTTTGCTGGTAGTTATCAGCGTTGCTGTATAATTTCCGGCGGTGGTATAGGTATGTGCAGGTTGTTGTGTGGTGGAGGTTTGACCATCGCCAAAGTCCCATTTCCAGGCAACGGCGGCAGGGGCATTGTTTGTAAACCTGGCGGTGGCGGGCATGCTACAGAAAGGTGGTATCACTACACCTATGCTGGCAGCAGGAGATGGCTTTACGTCCAGTTTTTTTTCTGCCACATCCACACATTTGCCATAAGTAGCGGTTAGCTTAACATTTAGTGGGCCTGCAGCAGGAGGGGTGTAGGTAGTAGTATTATCTGTATTGTTCAATACCGGTTGTCCGTTAATTTCCCAGGCTACCTGGAGTTGATCGGTAGTGGCGAATACACCGCCATAAGTGCCTGGTGTATTGGAACAAACCGGAACCGGAAAGGTGAAGTTGGTGGTATATGCGGCTACGTTAATATCAGTTATTTTTTTAGTGGCGGTACAATGCTGTTCATTTGTTATGGTGAGGGAAACCCCGTGGAGACCCTTGCTGGTAAAGGTATGTGTGCCGGGATCTTTTAGGGAAGAGGTGCTTCCATCGTCAAAAGACCAGTTGTACACCAGGTTGCCAGGTCCGGTGGAGGTATTGGTAAGTTGTATAGTGGCAGGTGCTTTACAGAATATTTTGTCGGCAACGCTAAAAGCAGCCACAATTGGAGGTGCTACCTTCACCAGGGTATCCACTAATTTAAAACTGGTGCATTGATAGCTGTTGGTAACGATGAGTGTTACGGGGTATTTCCCTGCCTGCTGATAGGAGTGCGTACTGTTTTTACCACTGCCGGTAGTTCCATCTCCATAATCCCAGGTATAGGTAAGTAATGTACCGCTTACCGGGTCTGATTGGTCTGCGAAGATAGTTTGTAACGGTGCACAGCCACTTGTGTTTGTGGCCGTGAAAGCCACTTTAGGCCTGGATCTTACAGTGATAAATCCTGTTTTGGTGATGGTGGCAGATTGTCCGGCCGCATCTTTTACTGTCAGGGATACTGTATAAACACCGGGTTTGACATAGGTAGCCCCGGGGTGCTGTTCGGTAGAGGTATATCCGTTACCGAAGTCCCATTGCCAGGATATTGGCTGGCCTGTCGATTTATCACTAAATGTTGTTAGCAGCAGTTCGCAATCACTGGTTGATGTAGCATTAAAGTCTGCTTTTAGTTGTTGTGCCTTTGCTCCCAAGGAAATAAAACAGCCTGCTAATAAAGAGGCAAGTAGTGATGGACCCAATTTAAGCTTTGCCAGGCTAAAAAGGTTCATTCATGGATACGTTGTGTTACCTGAATTTACGCTATTAATGGCAATGTACAAGAATGTTTTATAAAAGGGTTCAGAGAGTTCATTCAATATGATTATAACTATGCGTATCAAAAGTTATTTTATCTTCATAAGTACATGCGTACAAACTACCGTATATTTCCATTAGGCGACCGGGCTGTTATTATTGAATGGGAACAGCAGATCGGACAGGCTGTTCATCAGCAGGTAATGCAGGCGTTCCGGCAGCTGCAACAGTTGCATAAACCATACATACTCGATCTTATTCCGGCCTATGCTTCTTTAACAGTTATATACGATGCAGTGGTACTGTACCAGGATCTGCGAGGTTACGCGGGTGAAGGAATCAGGGATCTGATTATGGCCACACTGAATGAAGCGGCCGTCACTGCTGTTGCCCAACCCCGGTTTTTACAGATACCGGTATGCTATCATTCTTCTGTGGGACCAGACCTGTCTGCCATGGCGGAAGGTAAAAATATTTCGGTGGAGCATATCATCGAACTGCATACAGAGCAAACGTACACCGTATATATGCTGGGCTTTCTTCCTGGCTTTCCGTATATGGGCAAAGTGCATGACTTGCTGGTAACTCCCCGGCTAAAGCAACCCCGGGTCAGGATACCGGCGGGGAGTGTAGGTATTGCCGGTGCACAAACAGGTATATATCCCCAGGAATCCCCGGGGGGCTGGAATATTATTGGCCGCACACCCCTGCGATTATTTGATGCACGTGAGGAAACTCCCTGCTATTGCGAACCCGGTGACCAGATACGGTTTATACCGATATCACTTACGGAATTACAGGAGATGACACATGATATTTGAATACGTTAAGACCAACAACATTGATACAGGTAATACAACAAGGATTGCTGGATACTATTCAGGATGCAGGACGATATGGTTTCCAGCACCTGGGCATTAATCCGGGTGGTGCTATGGATCGGATTGCACTGGCCGTAGCTAACAGCCTGGTAGGGAATGATATAACAGAAGCCGTGATTGAACTGCATTTTCCCGCATCTGCTTTTCTGTTTGATAGAATGGCCATGATTGCTTTATCCGGCGCTGATTTTGGAGCAACCATCAACGGCAGCCCGCTGGAAATTAACAGACCGGTATTGGTAGATAAGCAAACAGTGCTGCGTTTCACGAAGCCTGTTTCCGGTGCACGATGCTATCTTGCTATACAGGGTGGGCTTGCACTCAGGCCCTGGCTGGGGAGCTACAGTACTCATTTAAAGGCCGGAGCCGGCGGTTTTGAGGGTCGGGCATTGAAAAAAAATGATAGCCTCCATCTCCGGCCGGGCAATATTTATCCTTCCCTGCTCCGTGGCCGGGAGGCGATAATGCTGCCATGGACCGCCGACATAAGTCAGCTATACGCCGCAGAAGGCCCCATACATACCCTTCCGGGCAGCCAATGGAGCCGGTTACCGGAACAAGCCCGTCAACATTTTACCAGCGAGGCATTCGCATTAACCGAACAAAGTGATCGAATGGGTTTCCGCCTGAACGGTCTGCCACTCTTCACTCAGCCCGGTGAGGAGCAGCTATCAGCAGGTATCAGCAGAGGAACCATACAGCTTTTACCCAATGGGCAACTCATTATTTTGATGGCAGATCATCAAACAACCGGTGGGTACGCCCGGCTGGCACATGTTATTACAGCTGATATGCCTTCTCTCTCGCAACGCGTGCCCTATCAGTCGCTTCATTTTAGCATGACAGACGAAAAAACAGCGGCTGCTATGCTGTGGCGACAGGAACAAGGCTTGCTCCTTCTCCAAAATGCCTGTAAATTACGATGGGAGGAATGGCTGCAACAGCAGTCTGTTTAATCGTTATCATTATGAAATATATAGATCTTAACTGCGACATGGGAGAAGGGCTGGATAATGATGCCGCAATTATGCCTTTTATCAGCAGCGCCAATATTGCCTGTGGCTACCATGCCGGCAATCATGATACCATGCTGCGTACGGCAACGCTGGCACTCGAAAATAAGGTAGCTATTGGCGCCCACCCCGGTTTTGCAGATAAAAGTAATTTCGGTAGAACAGAGCAGGCGCTTTCAGATCCTGCATTGTATGAACTCATTACCACCCAGCTATATGCCATGCAACTGGTTTGCAAATCGCTGGATACCGTAATGGTTCATGTGAAGCCGCATGGAGCCCTGTATAACATGGCTGCCAAATCTTCATCCATGGCACGAGTGATTGTTAAAGCGGTGAAAGACGTGGATCCCCGGCTTTGTTTTTTCGGACTTAGCAACAGCTGGTTGATCAAGGCGGCGAAGGAAGCAGGGCTAAAAACCGCCAGCGAAGTATTTGCTGACAGGACATACCAGGATGACGGTTCTCTTACTCCCCGCACACAGCCGACCGCGCTGATTGAAAAAGAGGAAAATGCAGTAGCACAGGTATTGATGATGGTTACTGAACAAAAGGTAACTACCGTTAACGGTTATACGATTCCAATGGTGGCAGAAACCATCTGCATTCATGGTGATGGCGCGCATGCTGTCACATTTGCGCGCACGGTGAATGCTGCATTACATCATCACCAATTAATTATACAACGGCCTTGAGCAAACAAAAAACTTCCGTACTGCTGGGTGCAGCTTTCCTCATGGCTACTTCTGCCATTGGTCCTGGTTTTCTTACACAGACAACAGTATTCACGCAGCAACTGGCGGCGTCTTTTGGTTTTGTGATATTAATATCCGTGTTGCTGGATATCGGGGCACAACTGAATATCTGGCGCGTACTTACCGTTTCCGGGTACCGCGCACAGGATCTTGCTAACGCGTTGCTGCCCGGCCTGGGTTACTTTCTGGCGGCGTTGGTGGTGTTGGGTGGCCTGGCTTTTAATATTGCCAATATAGGTGGCTGTGGGCTGGGAATACAGGTGCTTACGGGAATGGATACAGTTTATGGTGCACTATTGAGCTGTGGTATTGCATTGTTTATTTTCTGGATGAAAGAAGCCGGCAATGTGCTGGATCAATTTACGCGCTGGCTGGGCATACTTATGGTCCTGCTTACCTTGTACGTTGCCATCAGTTCTCATCCGCCGGTAATGGAAGCTGTACGCCAAAGTGTGTGGCCAGCGGTAATTAGTACAAAAGCCATTATTACGCTTGTGGGTGGAACGGTAGGAGGTTACATTAGTTTTGCCGGTGCACACCGGCTGCTGGATGCCGGTATCAGCGGAACAACGCAGATACGGTCTGTCAACCGCAGTGCAGTAAGCGGTATTGTTATTACCGCTATCATGCGCGTCTTGTTGTTTCTCGCAGCAGTAGGCATTATCACACAAGGGGCATTACTCGACAGTGGTAACCCGCCGGCATCTGTATTCCGGATAGCAGCAGGGGAAATCGGCTACCGTTTCTTTGGTATTGTGATGTGGAGTGCCGCCATTACTTCCGTAGTAGGTGCAGCTTATACCTCTGTTTCCTTCCTGAAAACTTTTCATCCTTTTATTGCTGCCAATGAGCGTTGGTTTATAAGTGGCTTTATACTTTTTTCCACGGTTGTTTTTGTAATAACTGGAAATCCCGTACAGCTGTTGCTGATGGCGGGCGCATTCAACGGCCTGATATTACCGGTAGCCCTGGCGGTAGTGTTGGTGGCAGCTGGCAAGACACGACTGTTGCATCATTACCGCCATCCGGTATGGATGCAGGTGGCAGGATGGTTAGTAGTGCTTATTATGGGATACCTTGGAGGTGTTACCATAGCAAATTGGCTGAAATGATCTTCTCAGAATACGTGGATCAAGTTGAAAACCTGGCGGATAATGTAAATTTTAAGCATAAAGTTTAGTCAATCCTGCCGGCTGCCCGAAAGCCTTCACCACGGATATTTTATAAGGAATTTTATCTTCGTTGTCGCTAAATACGCTTTTAAGATATAGGGCATCAAGAACCCCTATCATTATAGTCAGCATTACCTTTTCATTATGTAGACTCCGTCGATCCTATGCTTAACACCCGCTGAGTGCATATAGAAACAGCGCAGCAGAGGTGGACTTGATGCGGGGGTGAGTTCCGGATGTATAACCGGGATGAAATTGAATCAGAGGATGTTTGGAGGTTAGCACTGGCCATAGCAATGCTACTTCAGTGCCAGGCTGTAGCTGCGGAAAGAGATTTACTATTGAAAGGAAGCAGGTATAAAGGGATTATTTATCAAAATATCTCCGGGGGCAAGATGGCTTTATTCCAGTTGAATGATAGCTGGATATGCGTGTGTATAGGTAAGGTTAGGAAGTAATCTTGTCCGCTTGGGGTAAGTACGTTTTTTAGCATATTTGGGTACCTGTGGCGCTGCCACCGCAATAATATCGGCGGCCATATTTTGTCTGTTGCCGGATGGACCATCGGTGTACATCGCTCTTACCTGGAAAACCACGACCAGTGACCCCTCCCCGGGTACGTCCAGCGAAACATTTGTTTCCTGGAAAGTGGTATCGGGGGCTATCATGAGCGTAACCGTTTCGCTACCCGTCACCTGGCGTGATGTAAAATCAATACGCGTTGCGATCACTTTTACTTCCAGGGCAGCAATGCCTTTATACGCGGCAATGGTTTGTGCGGGAATATTTAATATCCCGTTGCTGCACAGCCGGGGAGCTACCGTAAAGAAGCGATCTACTCCGGTATGCTGATTGAAGCGGAAGCCTGTGATGGCGGCATGATGATCGCCGGCAGCAATGAGTAGCTTGTTGAGCCGATTGATGTGGCCACCGTCACAATGGATATCCAGGTTGCCGTAAAAAGCATGCCGGATAAAAGCACCTTTCCTGCTGGCGATGCCAAAGCGCCGGGATGCGCGGCGGGTAGCAGCCGTTTGCTGCACGCTTTCAGGCATGGAGCGCAGGAAGTAGTTGCCATTGCGCTTATACCCAATGAGAGGGCCGAGTTTTCCCGTAAAGGGAATGACAGACATTTGTTTTGCCATGGGAGATTATTTTGA
>NZ_JBFREI010000024.1:0-27076 GCF_052114225.1 Chitinophaga sp. RAB17
GTTTGCTGCACGCTTTCCGGCATGGAGCGCAGGAAGTAGTTGCCATTGCGCTTATACCCAATGAGAGGRCCGAGTTTTCCCGTAAAGGGAATGACAGACATTTGTTTTGCCATGGGAGATTATTTTGATTACTATAAATATAACATAATTCGGGGAACGTGTTTTCGAGCCAGATGAAGATTAGCTAAAGGGAGTGTAATGGGTATTATATAATATTCAAAGATAGTGTAGTAGGGATTTGAGAATGTCAAACGCGAGTGTATGGGCATTTAGAGAATATTGAAAAAGATATTCCCCCAGATTTTCAACCTGATCCCTTATCTCTCGGCATGTACAAAACGATTTTTTTTGTAGAAAAGCGAAGTATTCTGCTTTTTAATAATCTGTACAGGTTAGTAAGTAGAGGTTGGAGGACATAGAAAACGCCTCACAGTGGAACAAAAGTAGTCCCTAAAGTGAGGCGAATTTATTAGATGATCTGTATTTAAATACAGCTTTATCCTTACATATTTTTGAAATGCATTGAGTTTAATAAGTCCTGCAAAAATTGATCTGCTTTTGTGCTGTCGCTATCTATGTATTCGATGTGGCCATAAAACGATCGATTTTTGCTATTGTAATCAGATGTAACCGTTATAAAATTATCTGTATATTTTTTATATTTTATTATTGAAAACTGAATCCCGTTTACATTAACAATTTTGGATTCAATTCCTTTTATAGCACTATGCAATTTTAGATAGCCAGTCATTTCCTGTAGTTGAGATTCTAAACGTTTCTTAACACTCGCCCCTTTGCAATTACCGGGAGCGAAGGGGAAATGTACTCCATTTTAGTGCCGCTTTTTTTACTGAAGAATTAAATTTTTTGCATTATATTTATTTCGATATCTTTATAAAATTGTGTCACATTTTACAAATTAACCAAACCCAGCTAACTTTTAATATAGCAATCTAAGCCTCTGAGAATTGATAAAATGAAAACTCTGAATAACACATTACAAAGTATTTACGGAGATCATATAACCCTGACGATATATAATCGTCCGCAACGATAGTGGAAATCCGGAATCGCTTTGAATAAAAATAAGAGGATATAGTCGAAGACATATAGACGCGAAGCACTGTTTAGTTAAGTAAGAAGTATTAATCCAAAGAATGAGTAAGTCGTCCTCTTATTATCTTTAACAAAGAGACTTTACACTGTTCACCAGCTGCGTTTGTCTCATTATTTTTTTAAATCTTTTTTTATTTGCCAGTCAGTAATTTGTTACTGACTGTAGCGATAGCTCTATGCTTGTTAATACCTTTAACAAGCAGGCTAAACGCTGTTGGCAAGTTTTGTTTGTCGCCTTTTTTGGTTCATTTTTCACTTGCGAAAAGTAATTTGTTAATTTCCGTAGGGAGAGCTCTATGCTTGTTAATACCGTTGATTAGGAGAGGATTCGCGGTTAACCTGTTGCGTTTTGTCTCATTATTTTTTGATTCATTTTCCGTATGTCAGATGGTAATTTGTTACTTACCGTAGCGATAGCTTTATGCATTGTTAATACCTTTAATCATGTAAGCATTTCTCTGTCTTTAAACCCGGTATCCACTTAAGCATTTTATTTATAACCCTATAAAAAGGAATCCTATGCTATCTTTTGCCACAGGATGGTACCTGATTTATACAGCTTCGCGTAAGGAAAAGAAAGTTGCAGACGGACTTTTTGAGAAGAACATTACTCATTTTCTGCCGCTGATAAAAACTGCCAGACAATGGCATGATCGAAAGAAAATTATTTATGTACCCGCTTTTCCTTCATACGTATTTGTTTATTTGGATAAGCTAACCGACTACCGTGATATCCTGGAAGTTGAAGGGGTGCTTTATTATGTGAAATTCGGGAAGGCACCTGCTATGGTGAAACCGGAAGTGATTGAGCAAATCAGGTTAGTCATTAATGGTGACAATGTCACCATTTCATCTGCCTATTTTGAAATAGGTGAAAAACTGGTTATAAAGGATGGCCCTTTAACCGGGCTGCATTGTGAAATGATCAAAAGCGACGGAAAAAATAAGATCCTGGTAAGGGTTAGTTTATTAAACAGGAATATCGTGGTAGATGTGCCTGTTCTTCACTTGTCGAAGCAGGTGAGTTAAATAACAAAATATAAAAGTTGCTGCAATAATTCTTCTGTTCTTATGGGTTATATTGGAAATAGCATAGTCGATTGCCTTATTAAACGTACTACCAGGTTCCCTCATAAAACAGTCTTCATTACTCCGGAAAATCGAGATGCGGCGGAAAGCAGTATCACCTACCAGGAATTGACAAGCCGGGTCGCCGCTTTATCTATACAGTTAGTGGAGCAACAGTTGGCAGGGAAAATGGCCTTATTGGTTTACCAGGATGTATTGGCGTTTATTATCGCATTCCTGGCCTGCCAGCATGCAGGTGTTATAGCGGTACCGGTGCCGTATGTGAAAGGGAGTAAGCAGTTTTTAAGACTAACAAATATTATGGAGGATGCACAGGCCGCTGTTGTCCTGTGCACTACCGCGTCCACCGGTTATTTACGGCAAGGACTATCTGATTTTTTAGCGCGGCATAAAACAGCCGTCATCTCCACGGATCTTCCGCTATCATCCACCACTTTACCTCTCAAAGCGGAAATGATCTATAATGAAATTGCCTTTATTCAATACACTTCCGGCTCTACAGGCAAGCCTAAAGGGGTGGTTATTACTCACCAGAATCTTCTGCATAACCAACAATTAATTAAAAATACTTTTGGAGCTGATGAGCATGCCATTATTTTTTCCTGGCTGCCATTTCACCATGATATGGGATTAATCGGGAACCTGCTGCATACACTGTATGTTGGATGTACCGGCGTATTAATGTCGCCTTTTCATTTTATACAAAGACCTGCCAGATGGCTGGAGGCAATCACTAAATACCGCGTCACACATAGTGGTGCACCAAATTTTGCATATGATCTGTGCGTGAATAAAATATCGCAGGCGGAACTGCCGCTGCTGAACCTTTCCAGCTGGAAAGTGGCTTATAACGGATCAGAACCCGTGAGGTTTGATACCCTGCAGCGCTTCACCAATTATTTTAAGCCATCGGGTTTTCATGGACATGCTTTTTTTCCCTGCTATGGATTAGCAGAAGCCACGCTACTGGTAACAGGCAGCAAAGAAATAGAAGCACCTCCTTTCACGATTTTTATTGACAAACGATCTGTTAACACGGGTAAAGTTAAGTTAACCAACAGTACCGCACCCTACGCTACACCTGTGGTAAGCGCCGGTGGCATCGCAGATGGTATGGACGTTAGAGTTATTGCTATGCCGGATACAAAGGTGTGTGAGGAGCTGGAAGAAGGAGAGATCTGTATTGCGGGTGAGAGCGTAACCAGTGGTTACTGGAACAAAGATAATCATGGGGTCTTTTATGAACTGGATGGCAGATCTTTCCTGAGAACCGGCGATATAGGCTTTCTCTGCAATGGATTATTGTTTGTTCACGGCCGGCTCAAAGATATGCTGATCATCCGGGGTGGTAATTTTTATCCTTATGATATTGAGCAGATGGTTGCAGAAAGTGTTGCTGCTGTTGAAGCCAATGGCGTAGCTGTTTTTGGTATGGAAGACCAGGAAGAGACATTTGTGATTGTGGCAGAAATCAAAAGGAATTTTATCCGGGAGATAGTAGTGGAAGACATCATTAGTGCCATTAATAGCGCCACCATCGAGGCAACAGGCATCATTCCCTATGATATTTTGTTAACTACTCCGCTTGGCATACCAAGAACTACCAGTGGTAAGCTGCAACGATCAAAATGCAGACAGCACTACGGTGAGGGCAAATTCCAGGTGATAGGATCTAAACAGGTATTGGTGGCTGAAGCGCCCCCAAAAGCGGAGCCTGCAGGCTATGATGGGAATGTGCACACCATCAGGTCTTACCTGGTAACACTCATTGAAGCAAAGACAGGTCACCTCTCTGCTGCCCACATAAAGGATAGCATGGAGCTTACTACCATAGGTATAGATTCACTCCGCGCCGTGGAGCTGATTAATACCATTAACAGGGACCTGCAGATTAACCTGGACCCTGCAATTGTATTTCAGGGCAATACCTTATCGGGGCTTATTAAAAATATAGAGAACGTATTATGGTTAAAAAATGAACAAACTTCAGGGGAGGAGATCATCATATGAATATTTTGGAAATAATAGCAACGCTGAAACAAAATAAAGTAGTTCCCCGGTTGGATGGTGACCGTCTTAAATTAATCGGAGAAACCAGGAGCCTTTCAGAGGAATGCCTTGAACAGATCAGGGCACGGAAAAGTGAGCTGATCGCATTTCTACGGAGTGCCGGCGAACAGTTTGATTTTGTACCCATTCCACCGGCGCCTGTGCAGGAGTATTATCCGGCTTCCAACGCACAAAAAAGAATATGGGTATTATGCCAGTTTGAAGGAGCTACTTCTGCCTACAACATTATCAGAAGTTTTTACCTGAAAGGAACCGTAAATAAAGATCATCTCAATAAGGCCTTCCAGCTAACTATTCAAAGGCATGAAAGCCTGCGGACTGTTTTTATAGCTGCAGATGGCATACCTCAACAGCAGGTGCTGAACCATATGCCCTTTAATATTGCTTTTGAAGATATCAGTGAGGAGGCACATATAAAGGATCGTTTAAAATCCGAAGTGGAAACATCAGCAGGTTGGCAGTTAAACCTGGAAAAAGGCCCGTTGCTCCGGGTTGAATTGTTCCGCTTATCTAACGATGAACATGCCATGATCTTCTGCCTGCATCACATTGTAAGTGATGGCTGGTCCATTAGTGTAATGGTGCAGGAGGTGATGCGGTTTTATGAAGCCCTTTGCAAAAATGAAACGCCCGTTATTGCTCCTTTAGAGATCCAGTATAAGGATTATATGCACTGGCTTACCCAACGGATAGATAGTGCAAAAGGAGAGGAAGCAAGAGATTTCTGGAGAAGTCAGTTTGCGGAGGAAGCACCTGCCCTTCATTTGCCCACTGACTTTCCACGGCCCGCCATGCAATCTTTTGATGGAGCGGTAGCCAAATTCTATTTTGATGACACACTATATCAGCGTATCCAAACATTTTGCCGGGGTACGCAGATTACGCCGTTCAATTTTTTTCGTGCCACGCTAACCCTGCTGCTGAGTAAGTTCTCCGGTCAAAAAAATATAACCATTGGCACGCCGGTATCCGGCCGTAATCATGCTGATCTGGAAAACCAGGTGGGACTTTATGTAAATACGCTTCCGTTAAGAATGGAGATCAACCCGGAAGATCCGTTTACCGTTTTTCTGAAAAGAACGGCAGAACACTCTTTCCGGGCATTTGAATTCCAGGATTATCCGTTGGATAAGATAATTGAAGACCTGCAACTAAAAAGAGATACCGGCCGTAACCCCTTGTTTGATGTGATGATGGTATTGCAGAACACCGCCATCGGTGATGGCTCCATTAACCTGAGCAAACAATATGGATTTGAACTGGGCTTGCTGGATAAATATCTACCGCACACTACCTCCGGTACAGATCCCAAAATGGCGGTGAAGTTTGATTTGAATTTTAATTTTGACAACGAGCCAGGCAATAAATTCTTTCTTGAAATTGAATATGCCACCCGCCTGTTTAAAAAGGAAAGGATCATTCATTTCTTTGAGGCGTATATCCATATTATTACCCAGGTGCTGGCAAACCCGGAGATGCCATTGAGCAATATTGAGATTATCAGCAGCAAAGAGAAGCAGCGGATATTAACCATATTCAATGCCCCTGTAGAGGATATTATTGAGCATAATATTATGGCATTGCTGCAGGCGTCTTTTGAAAAACAGGAAAGTAAACCAGCTATCATTACCGCTGAGGTTACGCTTTCTTACCAGCAATTAGCTGGCAGTGCTGCCAATGTATCCGCTTACCTGTCTGAAATAACAGGTACCAGCAGGCATCCGTTTGTCGGGCTGTTAATGGATCGTTCGGAATGGATGATTATCAGCATCCTGGGCATTTTACAATCGGGGGCTGCTTATGTTCCCGTGGATACGCAATATCCGGTCACCAGAATTAATTATATTATAGAAGATGCCCATCCGGAGCTGTTGATTGTGGATGATGCGGGCCTGCTCAAGGTTCCCGGAAATTATAACGGCCGCGTTATTCATATCAACGAATTGAAAGCGCGCGCATTTCCGGCTACCAATAATCCGGTTCTGCATAAAGACCTGCGGGAACAATGCGCTTACCTGATCTATACTTCCGGCTCTACCGGCTCACCTAAAGGCGTGGAGATCTGTCACCGGAACGCCATTGCCTTCCTGAAATGGGCTAAGACTGCGTTTGCAAATACTGATTTTGACATCTTATACGCTACCACTTCTTATTGTTTCGATCTTTCCGTTTTTGAATTTTTTGTTCCACTTCTTCTGGGTAAAACTATCCGCTTACTTCCTTCCGCAGTGGAGATTCCAAATGTGATTGCCTTTGACAAAAAGGTAATGATTAATACTGTCCCCTCGGTGGTAAGGAGTTTACTGGATGCCGGAATGGATTGGTCCAATGTTACCGCGCTTAATATGGCAGGGGAGCCTGTTCCTAAGAAGATGAAGCAGGACCTGGACTATACCCGGATGGAAGTCCGGAATTTATATGGCCCTTCGGAAGATACTACCTACAGCACAGTATACCGGTTTGAAGACGATGAACATCTCTCCATTCCTATTGGTAACCCGGTAGGCTATACGCAGTTGTATATTATGGACGAACACCGGAACCTGTTACCGGAAGGAGTAGAGGGTGAGATCTATTTAAGCGGGCAATCAGTAGCAAAGGGCTATTTTAATAAGCCGGCGCTGACGGCAGCCAAATTTATGGAGAATCCATTTGTGCCTGGAATGACCATGTACAGGACCGGTGATGTGGGAAGATGGCTGGCAGATGGAAAGGTAGCTTTTACCGGCCGTATAGATGACCAGGTGAAAATAAGAGGTTACCGCATCGAGCCGGGGGAAATCCAGTATTTGCTGGAACAGCATCCCCAGGTAACACAGGCGGTGATAATTGTAAAATCCATTGATGCAACGCCCCAGCTGCTGGCTTACTGGGTAGGAACAGATGCAGTTAACCACGCTTTGTTAAAGGAATACCTGTTGCAGGCCTTACCAGCCTACATGGTGCCAGGTTATTGGCTTAAGCTGGACGCTGTTCCGTTGAACAGCAATGGTAAAGTAGACCGGCAAAAATTGCCACATCCGGTAGCCGCACAAATAGAGGAATTCCATATAATTGCCCCTCGTACCAACACCGAACAACAACTGATAGCATTATGGGAAACAGCGCTGCAGGCAAAGGTGTCAGGCGTTACCCATAATTTCTTTGACGCAGGTGGACATAGCCTTAAAGCCACGGTATTACGATCTCTCGTGCTTAAAAAGCTGGAGAAAGAACTCACGCTGAATGATATATTTACTCATCCTACTATAGCACAACAGGCACGGATACTCGAAGCCAGGCCTAAAGTGCTGGCAACACCTATTCTTCCGGTAAAGGAGCAGGACTGGTATCCTATTTCCTATGCACAGGAACGATTGTGGGTATTAACCAATTTTGAAGAGGCCTCAAGGACATATAATATGCCGGCAGCTTTCCGCATACATGGAACACTGCAGGTGGAAATACTGGAAGATGCCTTCAGAATGGTTATTCAAAAGCATGAAATATTAAGGACCATATTCGCAGAGAGAGAAGGAAGACCGGTACAGATAGTGTTGTCACCGGAAGCTGTTTCCTTCGCTATTAAAACAATCACCATAACAGGTGCACTCACGCCGGATGAAGAGCGGAAATTCCTGCAGCAGCAATGGCAAATGCCTTTTAACCTTGGAAAAGGGCCGCTGCTTACCTGTTTCATTCTTAAGACAGGTAATAGCCAGCTATTGTGCTTTAATATGCATCATATCATAAGTGATGGATGGTCAGTAGTGGTATTGTATAATGAAGTAATGGATGTGTACCAGGCATTGGCGACCGGCAGTAAAATGAAAGTCTTGCCGCCACCTGCTTTGCAGTACAGGGATTTTGCTGTCTGGCAGAGGGAGCAACTAACAGGTGAAAGGATTGGGGAACAATTGTCTTTCTGGAAGGAGATATTTAGCGATACGATACCAATATTGGAGTTGCCAACAGATTTTCATCGTCCGGATGTTAAAACCTATCAGGGAGCTACAGCGCGTTTTCAATTTAACGAAGCCGCTACTAAAAAGATCCACCAACTGACGCGGCAAGCCGATGTAAGCCTTTTCATCGCTTTAATGGCCGGAGTAACGGTGTTGTTGAAAAAATATGCCAATCAGAATGATATTGTGATAGGAACGCCGGTAGCCGGCCGGGATCATCCACAACTGCAGGATCAGATAGGCTTCTATGTAAATACATTGCCGGTTCGTACAAGAATAAATAGTAAAGAGACCTTTGTTGATTTACTGCGGCAGCAACAGGCATCCATTTTGAAGGCTTTTGAGTTCCAGGATGTTCCGTTTGAGATGTTGGTAGCGTCTTTACAGTTAAAAAAGAACCTGTCAAGATCCCCACTCTTTGATGTAATGGTAGTGTTGCAAAACCTGGAAGGACTGCAGGCGGATAATATGCGCTATGTATTGCCCACACTGGAATTAGAACGGCTGGATATGCCGGCTGGTGTTGCTAAATATGATCTTACTTTTTCATTTGCACCCGAAACCGATAGTCTTTTGCTCGAACTGGAGTATAATACCAGTTTGTTTACAAGCGAAACGGTTGCACAAATATGCCGCCACCTGAACCGGATTTTTGAGCAGGTCACTATTTCCCCCGAGATATCGATAAAAGATATTGTGCTGACTGACGAACAGGAAGGTAGCATATGGATGGACAGGGCGGATCAAACCCATGTAGCCTACGATACCAACGCCACCATTGTAAGTTTGTTTCAGCAGGCTGTGCGTCATTTCCCGGACCGGATAGCACTGGTAGCAGGGGCGCAAACATTTACCTACCGCGAACTGGATATAAAGAGCGGCCAATTGGCCAGGGTGTTGATAAATGACTACAACGTAATGCCGGAAGAGCTGGTGCTGCTTCATTTTGACCGCAGTGAATGGATGCTCATTGGTATACTGGCAGTGCTGAAAGCAGGAGCAGCTTATGTGCCGGTAGATCCGTTTTACCCTGCTGCCAGGATAGATTATATGATGGAAGATAGTAAAAGCCGGCTGCTTTTATTTGATATCGCGCCCTATAATGGCATAGCAGAAAAATGGTCGCACATGGTCCTCCTGGATATTACCCGCCACCATTATTCCGGCGACACGGCAGTAGCTGTTATTCAATCTCATTACCTGGCATATGTTATTTATACATCTGGTACCACCGGCAATCCCAAAGGAGTACTGATTGAACACCGGAATGTTACCCGCCTGCTTTTTAATGAAGCCAACCGTTTTGATTTTAATGCAACGGATGTATGGTCATTATTCCATTCTTACTGCTTTGATTTTTCTGTGTGGGAGATGTATGGGGCATTACTGTACGGCGGCCGGCTGGTAATGGTGCCTAAGGTGATTGCGCAGGATAGTATGGCCTTCTATGATTTCCTGCAAAAGGAAGGCATTACCGTTTTAAATCAAACACCTACCGCTTTCCGTAGCCTCGTACTGCATAACCGGGAACGGTTTGCCGCTACACCTTTATCTGTGAGGTACCTCATATTCGGGGGAGAGATGCTCCGACCGGAGATACTCAGGGAATGGTACCAGGCGTTTCCCGGCTGCAGGAATATTAACATGTATGGCATCACTGAAACTACCGTACACGTTACCTATAAAGAAATGTCTGCTGCTGCAATAACAGCAAACAAAAGCAATATCGGTTTGCCCATTCCCACCCTGAGTTGTTATGTATTGGATATGGATCTGCAGCCGGTGCTCCCTGGTGTAACAGGAGAACTATGTGTAGGCGGGGCAGGTGTTGCCAGAGGCTATTTGAATAAGCCGGCACTGACAGCGGAGAAATTTGTTGATCACCCTTTTAGAAAAGGGGAAAAGATATATCGCTCCGGCGATTATGCCCGCATCCTCCCTTCCGGAGAAATTGAATATATAGGACGCAGGGACGAGCAGGTGAAGATCAGGGGCCATCGGATTGAAACAGGGGAGATAGAAATGGGCATTATGCAATTGGACGGAATAAAAGATGCCGTGGTGCTGCCAATAAAAGGTGCGCATGATGAATATGACCTGGTAGCCTATTTTATCACGGAAGAAGAGGATGCGCAGTCGGATATACGTAAACGGCTAAATGCAATATTGCCTGCTTACATGGTACCGGCCCATTTGATTCCACTGCCGGCGTTTCCGCTAAACAGCAACGGAAAACTGGATAAAACAGCATTGCCCCAGCCGCAGGTATTATCCGGAAAGCTGTCGGGATATATGCCCGCCAGAAACGATATTGATCAGCAGGTGATAGCTATCTGGGAAACCATCCTGGATAAGGATAACATCGGCATAAAAGACAATTTTTTTGACCTCGGTGGACATAGCCTGAAAGCCACCCGCGTAATCTCCAGGATACACGAACTGTTTGGCGTTAAGATTGATTTGCAGCACCTGTTTGTAGATCCTACTGTTGAACATCTTGCCAATTATATTGAAACTATCCGGTGGATGGATAGTAAAAACGAAGTGCCGGTCGAAGGCGAAGATGAATTGATCTTTTAACAATTGAACCATATGATGATGTCAGCTGCATCAACAGATGCACTAAAAATAATCATAGCAGCGCTGTCTGTTATCTGTGGCGATAAGTATGTGCTGACAGCTGCGGAAGAACTATATCATTATGAAAGAGATCAGACACTGGACCTTCATTTCCCTTTTGATGTGCTGGTAAAGCCCGGTACCACAGAAGAAGTGGCGGCCGTTTTAAAGTGCTGTAACCAATATAAAATGCCGGTAACGCCCAGGGGGGGCGGCAGCGGAGTTACCGGCGGAGCTTTACCTGTTAATGGAGGTGTGGTGTTGTCGCTGGAGCGGTTGAATAAAATTATCAGCATTAATAAAATTGATGGTTACATCATAGCAGAAGCGGGCGTTATTACCGCAGCGCTGTGCGATTATGCCGAACAGGCAGGACTTTATTTCCCCGTGGCGCCCAGTAGCAGCGCTTATACTGTTATAGGTGGAAATGTAGCGGAGAATGCCGGCAGTATCAACTCCTGTAAATATGGATCCACGGCGCGATATGTTTTAAACCTGGAAGTGGTATTGCCTGCCGGCGAAATAATCTGGACTGGCGCTAATGTGTCTAAAAATGTGACAGGCCTGAACCTGACCCAATTGTTCGTGGGCAGTGAAGGTACATTGGGTATCATTACCAAAGTAGTATACCGGCTATTGCACAAACCTGCACATGAGGTATCGCTGCTGGCAGCATTTGAAAATATGGAAGATGCCTGTAATGCAGTAGTGGCACTTAAACAATCAGGATTGTCGCCTTCTGCGGTTGAATTAGTGGGCCAAAAGGCCCTGCAGATCACTGCTGCTTATCTCAATGAGCCTTTGCCGCTCCTGAAGAACGGGATCGGGGCGCACCTGCTGGTGAATTTACAGGAACACACCGAAGCAGATCTCCTGTCTGCTATGGAAAAAACAGCCACTGTTATAACTGAATATTCGGAAGAAGAACTGCTAACTGCCGTCACTGCATCAGAAAAGGAAAGGTTGTGGAAGCTCCGTTTTAGTATTGGTGCTGCACTTACAAGTGAAAACAGGAAATACAGGGATATTGATAGCTGTGTGCCCCTGTCTAACCTGTACGTATATATGAAAAACGTTGTCGACATATGTGAACACTACCAGATTCCGGTCGCCAGCTTTGGCCACGCCTGGGACGGCAACCTGCATACGATGTTAATGTTGCAGGAGCATTCTGATGAAAAAGCAGCAGCGCTGCAACAGGCTATTTATGAAATATATGCCTGTGCCATTAACCTGGGGGGCGTAATATCCGGTGAACATGGTATTGGATTATTGCAAAAGGAATTCATGGGCTTGCAGTTCTCCAAACCCCATCTGAGCCTGATGCAAAGTATAAAGCAGCTTTTTGATCCCAATGGAATATTAAACCCCGGTAAAGTTTATTTAACTGTATAATATTTCGTCCTGGTAAGAGGACGCAGATAAAACATTTTTTACAATGAACGAAGTACTGAATATACTGTCCGACTGCAGAGCAAAAGGAATAAGTCTTGTTATAGATGATGCAGGCGAAAATATAAAGATGACGGGGAATATTAAAAGTCTTTCCGGCCCGGAAAAAGAAGCGCTGAAACGGTATAAAGCGGATATTTTATCGGTTCTGAAAAAGATGAAACATACGGCTTATTCCCCTATTACGCCGTCGCCGGAGAAGGAGTACTACCCGTTATCTTCTGCGCAAAAACGCCTGTGGATACTCAGCCGGTTTGAAAACGGAAATGCCGGATACAATATTCCAATGGTGAGCGTTTTTGAAGGAAAGCTGGACCAGGATGTTTTAACCCGCGCTTTCAATAGTTTAATATTCCGCCATGAAATATTAAGGACCATATTTAAAGAAAATGAGCAGGGAGAAGTAATGCAATTTGTGCTGCCCGCTGAAGTACAGGATTTCGCTTTATCCTTTACTGATCTGCGCGAAGATCCCGACCAGGTTATCACCGTAAATGCATTGGCAACTGCTGCTATTACAGCGCCTTGTGATCTGGCAAAAGGACCTTTGTTAAGGGCCGGTTTACTCCGGATATCGGATGATAAGTGGGTATTTGTGTATTGTATGCATCACATTATCAGCGATGGCTGGTCAATGGACATTCTGATCAATGAGTTGTTATGGCGCTATCATGCCTATACCAGCGGTGAAAACGACGCCCTGGCACCGCTACCCATTCAATATAAAGATTACGCTGTGTGGCAGCAGGAGCAACTGGGTAGTGAAGTATTCCTTGGCCACAAAGCATATTGGCTGCATCAGTTGGGAGGACAGTTACCGGTGCTGGAGCTACCGGAAGATTACCCACGCCCGACCGTAAAAACATATCATGGCAATACCATTCATGAAAGGATACAACCTGCTGCCGGTAAAGCCATAAAGGCACTTAGTGCAGAACAGGGAGCTACTTTATTTGCAGGTTTGCTGGCAGCTGTCAACGTGCTGTTGTACCGGTATACAGGGCAGGAAGATATTATCATTGGAAGCCCCATTGCCGGCAGAGAACAGGTGATCCTGGAAAACCAGGTGGGCTTCTATGTAAATACCCTGGCGCTGCGCACACCATTAAAAGGAGCAGATAGTTTCCGGGGACTGATAGATCGGGTGAAACAAGTGGTTTACGAAGCGCACACGCATCAGGCATATCCCTTTGATGAACTGATAGATGAGCTGGACCTCCAACGTGATACGAGCAGGAATGCTTTGTTCGACGTGATGGTGGTATTGCAAAACACCAGCGATAACCAGGGACCAAAGCGCCTGGGCGAATTGAACATTCAGGAGTACAGGGACCTGAAGAATCCGTTCAGTAAGTTTGACCTGACCTTTGATTTCAGGGAATCCGGGGAAACAATCCTGTTGGATATTACCTATAACAGTGATATCTATAACAGGGAAACCATTGCGCAATTAACCAGCCACCTGGTACAATTACTGGACAATGTGGTGGCTTATCCCGATACACCGGTCAACCGGTTGGATTATCTGACGCTAACAGAAAAACAGCAGTTACTGCAAACCTTCAATGATACCTTCGCGGCGTACGACAAAGAAAAAACAATCATTGACCTGTTTGAAGCGCAGGTACAACAAACCCCGGATAATATTGCCATAGTATATAACAAAACAACGCTCACCTATGGCGCATTGAATGAAATGTCTAATCGGTTGGCCCATTACCTGCGCGTAAAGTGTGTTATACACGCAGATGACCTGATCGGGATAAAATTACCGCGCAATGAATGGATGATCATTGCCATCCTGGGGGTACTCAAATCCGGAGGGGCTTATGTACCAATAGATCCGGATTATCCGCAGGAAAGGATTGATTTCATGATAAAGGACAGCCAATGTAAAGTAGTGATTGATGAAACGATATTGGAACGCTTTCGCCTGGCAGCAGATGAATGTCCCGTTGAAAACTTGTCCCCCGTCAGTACAACGGCCGATCTGGCTTATGTGATCTATACCTCGGGCTCCACGGGTCAGCCTAAAGGAGTGATGATTGAACATGGTAATGTGGCAGCGTTCATCGACTGGTGTAAAAATGAATTCAGGAATGATCTCATCGACCTGGTACTCGGTGTTACTTCTATCTGTTTTGATTTATCTGTTTTTGAAATATTTTTCACACTCTGTACCGGTAAGCCATTAAGACTCTTACAGAGTGCCTTATCTATCCCCCAATACCTGGATACAGCCGGGCATATTTTATTAAACACGGTACCCAGTGTTGTTGGTGTATTGCTGCGCGATAAAGTAAATCTAAACACGGTAAGTGTATTGAACATGGCCGGGGAGCCTATCCCGGAAAGCTATTTTCAACAGCTGAATAATGGAAAAACGGTAATAAGAAATTTGTACGGACCTTCCGAAGATACCACCTACAGCACGGTATACCAGTTAAAAGATACCGCGCCTGTATTGATAGGTCGCCCTATCTCCAATACACAGGTATATATATTGGATGAACAGCAACAGTTACAGCCAGTAGGTGTTGCCGGTGAGATTTGCATCAGCGGCGATGGCCTTGCCAGAGGTTACCTGCATAAGCAGGCACTGACAGCAGAAAAATTTATACCGCATCCTTTTAACGCCGGCGCGCGCTTATATAAAACCGGCGACCAGGGAAAATGGTTGCCTGACGGCAGCCTTGCATTTATAGGTCGCAAAGATGAACAGGTGAAGATAAGAGGCTACCGGATTGAGCTGGGCGAAATTGAAAATGCATTGCGGGCACACCAGGATATCGAAGCTGCTGTAGTACTGGCCAAACCCAATAAAGAAGGAGAGAAGGAATTAGTGGCCTACGTTGTCAGTAAAATAGCGTTACATGCTACTGATATACGCAGCTACCTGAACAGGTTGCTGCCCACGTATATGCTGCCGGGTCATTTTGTGCGGCTGGCAGCTTTGCCATTAACAGCCAATGGTAAAGTAGACAGGAGAAGATTGCCTGATCCGGAAGGTTTAGGCATGGAAACCGGCACTCCCTATGTTGCACCACGGAATGAAACAGAAAGAAAACTGGTGCAGATATGGGGGGAGATACTCGGACAGAAAAAGATTGGTGTCAGAGATAATTTCTTTGAGGCCGGCGGGCATAGTTTGAAAGCTACCCGTTTATCCAGTCAGATACATAAGATCTTTGAGGTGATCATATCCCTGAATGACCTGTTCATGTATCCGGTACTGGAAGCACAGGCGCAGCTGATAGCCCAGGCCAGCAAAACGGCATTCATTAACATACAACCTGCCCCGCTACAGGAATACTATCCATTATCTTCCGCACAGAAACGTCTTTTCTTCCTGCATGAATTTGCCCCGCAAAGTACCAGCTACAATATGCCCCTGGTCAATTACCTGGGAAAATCAGTGGATAAAGCCCGGATAACAATCGTATTAAGACAGCTGATAGACAGGCATGAAAGTCTTCGTACTTCCTTCGTGAAAACAGATGGTGTAGTTATGCAGCAGGTACATGCAGCAGTGCCGTTTGAACTGGATGAGCACCAGTGTACACAGGAAGATTTTGCTGCTTACCTGGATGCATTTATCTGCCCTTTTGATATCAGTAAGGCGCCTCTGTTACGGTCATCCCTGGTAAAGGTGGAAGATATCGGCTACATGTGGGTGGTGGATATCCATCATATCATTTCAGATGGAACATCACAGCAGGTATTGGCGGAAGATTTTATGCAGTTGTACCAGGGCCTGCAATTACCGGCATTGCCGCTGCAGTACCGCGATTTTTCCACCTGGCAGAATAACCTGTTGGAAAGTGTGGAACTGAAAGAGCAGGAAGCATATTGGTTATCTCAATTTTCAAAAGGTATCTCTAAACTGAATTTCCCGGCGGATCGCCCCAGACCAGCCAGTTTCACTTTTGAGGGCGACGTATATGAGTTTACGTTAGATGCATCCCTGACAGCCCTGATAAGGGATTTCGGAAACAGGTATCAGGGTACATTGCAGATGACTTTGTTATCGGTGCTGAATATATTATTACATAAATATACCGGACAGGACGACCTGGTGATTGGCTGCGGCATTGCCGGTCGTCGCCATCCTGACCTCGAGCGTATTGTAGGAATGTTCGTGAATACGTTGGCGATCAGGAACTTTCCCCGTGGTGAGCAACATTTTACAGCATTCTATAAAGAAGTGATAGCTACCTGTATTGCGGCCTATGAGCACCAGGATGTGCAGTTTGAAGACCTGGTGGATATGCTGAAAGCAGAACGTGATCCATCTGCCAACCCCATCTTTGATGTGGCGCTGGTTGTGCAAAATTATGCGGCATCAACTACAAACAGAATAACGTTATCGGAAGAGTTGCCGTCACCCGACCCGGCTGTATTGCTGCCCTGGAAAGGTACCCGGACCGCTAAGTTTGATATGTCATGGTTCGTAATGGAAAGGAATGATGACATTGTTATTAACCTGGAATATTATTCAGCCATTTATGATCGTGCCAGTATGGAGCGGCTGACAGGCCATTTCATACATATACTGAAAACAGTGTTGGCGCAGCCGGATATTTTATTATCCGAAGTTAATATGCTAACCGCCACGGAAGAAGAAATATTGTTGACCACATATGTAAAGGGGGAGCAACTGGAGCTTGCTGCCAATGAAACCTTTCACTACACTTTTGAAAAGCAGTGTAGATTAACTCCGGAGCGCATCGCAGTATCGGATAAAGAGTTGTCCCTCTCTTACCAGGAATTAAACCAGCGTGCCGACCAGTTGGCGTATTTCCTGGTACATCACGCAGGACTGCAAAAGGAAGACAGGGTGGGCGTACTGCAGTCACGCAATGCCACACTGTTGATATCCATCCTGGGTATCCTGAAAGCAGGGGCTGTGTATGTACCGTTGGATGCCAATTACCCGGAGGAGCGCCTGCTTTATATGCTGGATGATGCCGGCATCAATATATTGTTAACAGAAAAGGACCGGATTGAATTTTCGAACCGTTTACAATGGCGGGGCAAAGGCATACGGCACCTGGTTTGTGTGGATAGCTTCGATATCTTCCAGGAGCGGGGATTGTGGCGGAATGACCTGATGCGTAAAGACCTGTGGGACCACGTGGGAAGTACAGCTACCGATGCCATATCCGGAGGCGGCTGGATGAGCAGTTACACCGGCGCCTACCTGAGTGAGCAGGAAATGAAGGAATATAGTGACAATGCCTGGCTGAAATTGAAAAACTATCTGCATCCGCAGATGAAAGTACTGGAAATAGGCTGCTCATCCGGGCTTACTATGTTTCAGATAGCGCCCCATGTAGGATCCTATCACGGAACAGACCTGTCATCTGTTATCCTGGAAAATACAGCCAGGTCAGCTAACGAAAACGGGTATACGAATATTACGCTTTCCTGCATGCCAGCACATGAAATCGATCAGCTGGAAGCCGCAGACTTTGACCTGGTCATCATCAACAGCGTTATCCAGAGTTTTGACGGGCATAACTACCTGCGGGATGTATTGGAAAAGGTGATCACAAAAATGAAAAGTACAGGATGGCTTTTCATCGGGGATATCATGGATGAAGATAAACGTCAGGCCCTGATTGATGACCTCACCGCATATAAGCATGCTCATGATAGAGAAGGAGTTCGTACCAAAACAGACCTGTCTGCAGAACTGTTTGTATCACGGGATTACCTGGATGACCTGATAGCGGACCAGATGGGAATAGCAGAGATCCATTATAGTGATAAGATCCATACCATTGCCAATGAACTGACGGAATACCGTTATGATGCCTTGTTGCGTATAGACAAGGACGGTCCGTCGTCCGCAGCTGTCAGGCACCGGTATCAGTATGATCTCCGGCACATAAATGTTCAGCCGGCCGCCGTATTGAATACGATGGTGAGCAATACAGACCTTGCTTATATCATCTACACCTCAGGATCTACCGGTAGGCCCAAAGGGGTAATGATCGAACACAGAAATATTGTATCATTTCTCGGGAAGTGTAAGCAAACATTTCAGCCGGATCCGGCATTGGTAATGCCGGTGTTGGCATCACACGCGTTTGATATTTCACTGTTTGAGATTTTCCTTCCTTTATTGGCGGGAGGTACGGCAATGATGATAAATGAAGAACAGGTAAAGGATGTACATTACTTAACGAAACAGTTACAACGTGTAAATGCCTTCCATGCCGTGCCTGCACTTATGTACCAGGTAACAGGCTATATCGCCGAAACAGGTACAAAAGAAAAATATGCCGGCATAAAGGACCTGTTTGTGGGAGGGGATGCGGTACCTACAGCAGTATTGGAATCCATGCGGGACATATTTCCGCAGGCGCGCATACATGTATTATACGGCCCTACAGAAAGTACCATCTTTGTTACAGCCAACCACTATTTAAGCGAAGAGGATGCGCTGTTCAGAGGCACTTCGATTGGTAAGCCCAATCCCGGCACAGCGGTATATATTATTGATGAATACCAGCACCTGCTACCTGTAGGTGTGGTAGGAGAAATTTGTATAGGTGGTGGCATATTAGCCAGGGGCTATCTGAATCAGCCAGCACTGACAGCGGAGAAATTTGTCTCCAACCCCTTTAATAACGAAGCGCGTTTGTACAGAACAGGAGATCTGGGCAGGTGGCTGGCGGATGGCAATATTGAATTTGCCGGCCGCAAAGATGACCAGGTAAAAGTAAGAGGCTACCGCATAGAGTTGGGAGAGATTGAACATGTGCTGCAACAGCATCCGGAAATAGTGGATGCTGCGGTAATAGCCAGGTCCAATGCCGCAGGTGAAAAGGAACTGGCAGCCTATATCGTAAGCAGTGCTTCTCTAAACACCACGGATATACGCAGTTATCTCAGCAGGACTTTACCGGATTATATGGTGCCCGTTCACTACGTACCGTTACCCGCCCTGCCACTTACATCCAATGGAAAGGTGAACAGAAGAAACCTGCCAGACCCGGCAGGCATGGGGCTTTCAACCGGCGTAACGTATATAGCCCCACGAAATGAAACAGAAGAAAAGCTGGTACTGATATGGCAGGAGGTGCTGGAGAGGGAAGGAGTCAGCGTAAAGGATAATTTCTTTGGGATAGGGGGGCATAGCTTAAAGGCCACCCGCTTGTCCAGCCGGATTCATAAAGTCTTTGATGTTAAAGTACCATTGAACGAATTATTTGTAAAGGTAATACTGGAAGACCAGGCCCTGTTAATTGACTCCGCTGTTAAAACAGCTTTTGTTACCATACCTGTAGCAGATCCCCAACCAGCTTATGTGTTGTCATCTTCTCAGCGCAGACTGTGGATCATGAGCCAGTTTGAAGAGGGGAATGTGGCCTACAATATGCCTGGGGTGCAGGTATTTGAAGGCAACCTGGATCGTGCGGCGCTGGAGGCTTCTTTTGCTGCATTGATAGCAAGACATGAAAGCCTGCGGACTGTATTCCGGGAAGATGGAACCGTGAAACAGGTAGTGCTTCCGCCAACAGCTACAGGATTCCACCTCACTTACCAGGACCTGCGATCAGAAAAAGAACAGGAGGCGCTGATAGCACAACTGGTGCACGCTGCTGCCGCAACGCCCTTTAACCTGGCCTCGGGGCCTTTATTAAGGGCAGCTTTATACCAGACTACTGATAATACATGGGTATTTATCTATGTGATTCATCATATCATCGGTGATGGATCTTCTATGGATGTGTTGATTGATGAGTTGCTGCAATTATACAATGCTTTCGTTCACGGAACCCGGGTCGATTTACCACCGCTGCGTATCCAGTATAAAGATTATGCCAGCTGGCAGCAGGAGCATTTAAAAGGTGTTACGTTGGCAGAACACCGGAACTATTGGCTCACACAATTTGCAGGTCCTTTACCGATATTGGACCTGCCGGCAGATAAACCCCGCCCGGCAGTAAAAACGCATCATGGTGCCATGGTAAACTGGCTTATTGATGAATCATTAAATACAGGTCTGCATACACTTCTCCGGGAACAGGAAGCTACTTTATTCATGGGCTTACTGGCAGCCGTGAACGCCTTATTGTACAGGTATACCCTGCAGGAAGATATTATTGTAGGAACACCCATAGCCGGCAGGGAACACTCGGACCTGGAGAACCAGATAGGAATCTATATCAATACGCTGGCGTTAAGAACACGGTTTAGCGGAGAAGACAGTTTTAAAACATTACTAAACCATATCAAATCGGTAACCCTGCAGGCATATGAGCACCAGGTGTATCCTTTTGATGAACTGATAGATGAATTACCACTTAAAAGGGATCTGAGCAGGAGTGCACTGTTTGATGTGATGGTAACACTACAGCACACTAACGTGCATCATAGCGCCCTGTTAAATCCGGATGAGCTGAAGGTAAGTACATATGAAGGAGAAATTTTCACGGGCAGTAAGTTTGATTTGATCTTTACTTTTATAGAGGAGAAAGAAAAAATACGGGCAAACATCCAGTACAATACCGATATCTATACAGAAAATAGCGTCAACAGGTTAGCCCATCATTTATCACAATTACTTGCTGCTATAATAGCACAACCTTCCATTCCCATCCGGCAACTGAATTATTTAGGTGTAGCAGAAAGGCATACATTGCTCACAGCAGTTAATGAAACGGCCACTGCTTACCCGGCAGATAARACSATMCCCRCCCTTTTTGCAGAACAGGTRRARAARACGCCYGATCAGGTTGCRCTGGTGTTTGAAGACAGCTCCTTTACCTACAAACAGCTGGATGAAATATCCAACCGGTTGGCGCATTATTTACGGCAACAGCATAATATACAACCTGATGACCTGGTTGGCATTGTGCTGGACAGGTCTGCGTTCTTAATCATTGCTATACTGGGCGTACTGAAATCAGGAGGAGCTTATGTTCCCATTGACCCTGAGTTTCCGGCAGCCAGGAAAGCCTTTATGACAAAGGACACGGATATCAAAGTATTGATCACACAGGAAGCTTACAATTCCACGGAATATTATAATGGCCCTGTTTTCCTTATTGATGTGCAATTGGAAGATACCGATAACGTTATTGAAGCACCAGTTACTAATTTACAGGCCGATCACCTGGCCTATGTAATGTACACCTCCGGCTCCACAGGCGTACCAAAGGGAGTGATGATACCCCATCGCGGCGTGGTACGATTGGTGAAATCGACTCACTATGTATCCTTCACTGACCACAAAACACTGGTGTCTACCGGTGCAATATCTTTTGATGCTACTTGCTTTGAATACTGGGGCATGTTACTGCATGGAGGTAAACTGGTGCTGTGCAGCAAGGAGATATTGTTGGATAGCCAGCAGTTGGCAGCTACGATCAGGGAGCATGGTGGAGATTTAATGTGGTTTACTTCTGGCTGGCTAAATGAATTGGTAGACAGGGATATCAGTATTTTCAGCGGTTTAAAAACTATATTGACARGCGGAGACAGACTATCCACTGTTCATCTGAATGCTATACTGCATCAGTATCCTGGCATCAATCTTATTAGCTGTTACGGTCCTACTGAGAATAGCACCTTCTCTTCAACATACCCGGTGAGGACTCCTTCAGAGGAGGATATACCACTGGGAAAACCTATCAGCAACAGCACATGGTATGTGCTCGATAACTGGCAACAGCCGGTGCCTGTGGGGGTAGCAGGAGAAATTTGCGTGGGAGGTGCGGGGCTTGCACGTGGTTATCTGAATCAACCGGATCTGACAGCAGATAAATTTATTGCCCATCCTTTTATAGCAGGGGAGCGGCTCTACAGGTCCGGCGATATAGGTAAATGGCTGCCGGATGGGAACCTTGCCTTTATAGGTCGTCAGGATGCGCAGATAAAGATTCGTGGCTACCGCGTGGAATTAGGGGAAATAGAAAGTGTGCTGCAAAACTATGAACCGGTTATTTCGGTGGTAGTCATTGCCATATCGGATAGTGCAGGTGAAAAGGAACTGGTAGCCTACATTGTAAGTAAAGAAGACTTAAACATCTCCGCTATACGGACTTATCTAAGTAAACAATTACCGGGATACATGGTGCCAGGCTATTTTGTCCGGCTGGAAGCATTGCCTTTAAATGCCAACGGAAAATTAGACCGGAGCAAATTGCCCGAGCCGGAAGGGCTGGGCAGGAATACCGGCGCCCCGTATG
The DNA here is from genome assembly GCF_052114225.1 of Chitinophaga sp. RAB17. NCBI lineage: Bacteria > Pseudomonadati > Bacteroidota > Chitinophagia > Chitinophagales > Chitinophagaceae > Chitinophaga > Chitinophaga sp. RAB17. The sequence continues at coordinate 22,493 of NZ_JBFREI010000024.1, forward strand.
TAGCGCCGCGTAATGAGGTAGAAGAAAAACTGGTATTGATCTGGCAGGAGATATTGGGAAGAGGACAAGTAAGCGTAACAGATAACTTCTTCGAGATAGGAGGACATAGTTTAAAAGCCACGCGCTTGTCTGCTCAGATCCACAAGGTATTTGCCGTAAAGCTATCCATGAAGGAAGTATTCTCCCTGGTAACCCTGGAAGAACAGGCGACGCTGATAGCACAATCTACCACACAGTCCTATATTACCATCCCGCTGGCGCCTGAACAATCCGGCTATGTATTATCTTCTTCCCAACGCAGATTATGGGTGTTGAGTCAGTTTGCGGAGGGCAATGCTGCCTATAATATACCCGGCATATACCTGTTTGAAGGAGCATTAGATCGCAGTGCACTGGAATATGCCTTTGATACTTTATTGGAGCGGCATGAAATACTGCGCACCATATTTAAAGAAGATGATGCCGGAGAGCTGAGGCAATTTATCCGGACAGCAGCAGATACCGGTTTCAGGATCTCTTATTGTGACCTGCGCAATGATGCAGCTGGCGGAGAGCTGGCAAAGACATTGATAGCATCTTCTTATATCCGCCCATTTGACCTGGCCACCGGCCCTTTATTAAGAGTGGAGCTGTATCAGCTGACAGACCATCAATGGATATTCAGTTATGTGATGCATCATATCATCAGTGACGGATGGTCTATGGGTATTTTAATCAATGAATTGCTGCAGATATACAATGGTTTCATTAATGGGGTACCTGTTGCCTTGCCGCCGTTGCGCATTCAGTATAAGGATTATGCAGTATGGTTACAGCAACAGTTAAGCGGAACACTTTTACAGGCGCATAAAGACTATTGGCTGCAGCTGTTCGAAGGCACATTACCCATACTGGAACTGCCGGCAGATAAACCCCGTCCGGCCATGAAAACGTATGATGGGGGTGTAATCTGCAAATTCCTTAATGCAGCTGTCACCAGTGGACTAAAAGCACTTTGCCGGGAGCAGGATAGTACACTGTTTATGGGCTTGCTGGCTGCGGTGAATGCATTGTTACACCGGTATACCCGGCAGGAAGATATTATTATAGGAAGTTCTATTGCCGGCAGAGAACACGCCGACCTGGATGACCAGATAGGATTTTATGTGAACACCTTAGCACTACGTACGCGGTTTAAGGGAGATAATAGTTACAGAGAATTATTAGGGCTGGTAAAACAGTTAACCCTGGGCGCCTATGAATACCAGGTGTATCCTTTTGATGAGTTGGTGGATGCATTGCATACCCCCCACGATATGAGCCGTAATCCCCTGTTTGATATAACAGTGGTGTTACAAAATACGGATACGCATACACGTGGAGAAGAACAAACACTGGACGCGCTGCAGGTAAGTAGTTATAAAGAAGTATCCAACCCGCATAGTAAGTTCGATCTGTCTTTTGATTTTGCAGAGATAGAAGACAGCATCAGGACCATCCTGGTATATAACACAGACCTCTATACGGAAAGTACCATAGAACGTATATTCGGACACCTGGAACAATTGCTGTCTGCCATAATAGCCGCGCCGGATATGCCGGTTAATACATTAAATTATTTAAGTGAGCCGGAGCAGCAGCAGTTGCTGATTACCTTCAATGAAACCGCCACCGCTTACCCGGCAGATAAGACGCAGCCAGGAAATCCTTTATCACCGCGGACACGGGCATCAAAGCGCTGATCACGCAAACAGAATATATTTTTGACCTGGAATATTACAATGGGCCTGTTTTCGCTATCGATGTGCAGCTGGAAGAAACAGGTGATATCGCTGAAGCACCGGTGATTGATTTACATGCCGGTCACCTGGCCTATGTGATGTACACCTCCGGTTCTATGGGCGTACCCAAAGGAGTGATGATACCACATCGTGGTGTAGTGCGTTTGGTGAAGCCGGGCAGYTATGCCCGCCTGACAGGTAATGAAACYCTTTTRTCYACCGGTGCGGTATCCTTTGATGCTACCTCCTTTGAATACTGGGCCATGTTACTAAATGGCGGAAAACTGGTGCTGTGCAGTAAGGAAACATTATTGGAYAGCGGGCAGCTGGCAGCCACTATCAGGGATAACGGGGTAGATATGATGTGGTTTACTGCCGGTTGGTTAAATGAACTGGTGGATAAGGATATAAGTGTTTTCCGGGGATTAAAAACAATACTGGCGGGAGGAGACAGGTTATCGCCTGCTCATATCAACRCTTTATTGCAYCACTACCCCGACCTACATATTATTAACGGTTACGGGCCTACGGAAAACACCACCTTCTCMCTAACCTGCGAAGTGATGGCCGGCGGGGAGGATATACCTGTAGGRAAACCTATTGATAACAGTACCGTTTACATTCTTGACAGCCGGTACCAGGTAGTACCTGTTGGCGTAGTAGGAGAAATCTGTGTAGGTGGTGCAGGTCTTGCGCGAGGTTATTTAAACCAGCSGGATCTGACAGCAGAAAAATTTATCGCTCATCCWTTTATAACAGGGGAACGRCTCTATAAGACGGGYGATCTGGGCAGATGGCTGCCGGATGGAAACATTGCTTTTACCGGSCGTCAGGATGCGCAGGTAAAGATCCGCGGCTACCGCATAGAATTGGGAGAGATAGAAAGTGTGTTGCAAAATTATGAGGCGRTAACATCGGCAGTAGTCATCGCYAGGTTGAACAATAGCGGAGAGAAGGAACTGGTAGCCTATATCGTTGGCAAAGAAATATTGAACACTGCTGCAATCAGGGCTCATGTAAGCAGGCAGTTACCGGACTATATGGTTCCCGGCTATTTTATCCAGCTGGAAGCCYTGCCTTTAACGGCCAATGGTAAGGTAGACAGGAACAATTTACCGGCTCCGGAAGGACTGGATATGAAYACGGGTGTTCCTTATGTAGCGCCACGCAATGAGGTAGAAGAGAAGCTGGTATTGATCTGGCAGGAGATACTTGACAGGGAACAGATAAGTGTAAAAGATAACTTTTTTGAGATAGGAGGACATAGCTTAAAAGCCACCCGTTTATCCAGCCAGATCCACAAGGTGTTTGATGTAAAGGTGTCGTTAAACGAATTATTCTCCCAGGTAGTGCTGGAAGAGCAGGCGGCACTGATAGCGCAATCTGCCCGGCATTCTTTTGTTACTATACCATTGGCGCCTGTGCAACCGGGTTACRTGCTATCTTCTTCCCAACGCAGGTTATGGGTATTGAGCCAGTTTGCGGAAGGAAATGTGGCTTACAATATATCCAGTGTGTACGTGTTTGAAGGAGAGCTAAACATCGCTGCCCTGGAGCATTCCTTTAATGCATTACTGGAGCGGCATGAAATACTGCGCACGGTGTTCAGGGAAGATGAGCAGGGAGAGCTGTGGCAATTTATCCGGCCGGCAGCAGATACCCCCTTCAACATAAACTATTGTGACCTGCGCCATGACGTGGCAGCAGCACAACAGGTAAATGCCCTGGTACAGTCTTCTTTTGTACAACCCTTTGATCTGGCCACTGGCCCACTATGGAAGGTAAATCTGCATCAGTTAACTGACCATCAATGGATATTCAGCTATGTGATGCATCATATCATCAGTGATGGTTGGTCTATGGGCGTTTTGATCAATGAATTGCTGCAATTATACAATGCCTTTATAAAAGGAGAGAGGATGGCATGGCCGGCCTTGCGGATCCAGTACAAGGATTACGCTGCCTGGCAACAGGAACAATTGAGCGGTACCGCTTTACAGGCGCATAAAGACTATTGGCTGCAGCAGTTTGAAGGAACATTACCCATACTGGACCTGCCGGCAGATAAACCCCGTCCGGCTATCAAAACCTATAACGGAGGCGCCGTCCATCGGCTGATTAACGCCGCTGTAACCCGGGGATTAAAAGCACTTTGCCAGGAGCAGGGCAGCACACTGTTTATGGGCCTGCTGGCAGCCGTGAATGTATTATTGCACCGCTATACCCGGCAGGAAGATATCGTGATTGGCAGCCCCATAGCCGGCAGAGAACATGCGGACCTCGAAGGCCAGATTGGTTTTTACATAAATACCCTGGCATTGAGAAACCGGTTTAACGGATCAGATAGTTTCCCGCAGCTGTTGTCGGATATCCGGGAATTAACCCTGCGTGCTTATGAACACCAGGTGTATCCATTTGATGAGCTGGTGGATGCATTGCATATCCCGCACGATATGAGCCGTAATCCCCTGTTTGATGTAACGGTAGCCTTACAGAATACGGATACGGATACACGTGGACAAACGCTGGGCACTTTACAGGTAAGTGGCTATAAAGCAGCTGCAGACCTGCGCAGTAAATTCGATCTGTCGTTTGATTTTGCTGAAATAGAAGACAGCATCAGAACAACACTGGTATATAACACAGACCTCTATACGGAAAGTACCATAGAACGCATATTCGGACACCTGGAACAATTGCTGTCTGCCATAATAGCCGCGCCGGATATGCCGGTTAATACATTAAATTATTTAAGTGAGCCGGAGCAGCAGCAGTTGCTGATTACCTTCAATGAAACCGCCACCGCTTACCCGGCAGATAAGAC
>NZ_JBFREI010000025.1:0-21600 GCF_052114225.1 Chitinophaga sp. RAB17
GGCACTGGTGTTTGAAGGAACGGCGCTTACCTATAAAGCATTGAATGAAAGAGCCAATCAACTGGGGGATTACCTGCGGCAGCAATATCATATACAAGCCGGCGACCTGGCAGGCATACAACTGGGTCGTAGCGAACAGATGGTGATCGCCATCCTGGGGATCTTAAAATCGGGCGGCGCCTATGTACCTGTTGATCCGGAATATCCAGCCGACCGTATCGATTATATGATAGCAGACAGCCAGTGTAAAGTAGTCATCGATGAAGAAGAGCTGCTGACCTTCAGTAAAAACGCTGACGGATATACGAAGCAGAACCTGGCAATTGTCAGCAGGCCCGATGATCCGGCTTATGTGATTTATACTTCAGGTACCACCGGGCGTCCAAAGGGTACGCTTATCACCCACAGCAATGTGGTGCGCTTATTTAAAAACGATCAGCCCCTATTTGATTTTAATGCGTCCGATGTATGGACCCTGTTCCATTCCTATTGTTTCGATTTCTCCGTATGGGAAATGTATGGCGCTTTATTATTCGGAGGTAAACTGATCGTTGTTCCTTCCCTCACTGCCCGGGACCCGCAGGCCTTCATCACTTTGCTGAACAGGGAAGGTGTAACCGTGCTGAATCAAACCCCTTCTTCTTTTTATAATATTCTGAAACAAGCGCCGGTCACAACAGATATATCGCTGCGGCTACGCTACGTGATATTCGGAGGGGAAGCATTAAGTCCGGGTAAATTAAAAGGCTGGAAAGCGCGGTATCCGGATACTAAGCTGATAAACATGTATGGTATTACAGAAACAACGGTACATGTTACTTATAAAGAAATTACGGAAGAAGAGATCTCAAAAAATATCAGCAATATCGGCATACCTATTCCCACGCTCAGCTGTTATGTGCTGGATGAACACCGGCAACTGTTGCCGCCCGGAGTACCGGGAGAACTCTATGTAGGTGGCGCCGGTGTTGCCAAAGGATACCTGAACAGGGATGACCTGAACAAAGAGCGCTTTATCGAAAATCCCTTTAAGGCAGGCGAAAGGTTATATCGTTCCGGGGACGCCGTAAAGATCTCAGCAGATTGGGAGCTGGAATACCTGGGACGGATAGATGCACAGGTTAAGATCCGTGGCTATCGTATAGAAATGGGAGAGATAGAGAGTATTCTGCAGGAGCATCCTGCCGTTACTGCGGCCGTAGTCATTGCCATATCCGTTTCGGACGGGGAAAAAGAGCTGGTGGCCTACATTACAGGCAGGGAGGCTTTGAACACATCCGATATGAGGGCCTGGTTAGGCCAGCGCCTGCCGGATTATATGGTGCCCGGTTATTTTGTGCAATTAGATGACCTGCCTTTAACGGCTAACGGAAAAGTAGATAGGAAGCGCTTACCTGATCCGGAAGGATTGGGCATGGAAACAGGTATCGCCTACATAGCACCGCGTAATGAGATAGAAGAAACGCTGGTATTGATCTGGCAGGAAATATTAGGCAGGGAAAGGATAGGCATAAAAGATAATTTCTTTGAAATCGGTGGTCATAGCCTGAAAGCAACAAGGCTGATCATGCAGGTGAAGAAAATATTTAGCGTCACCATAGATCTGAAAAGTGTTTTCCTGGAACCTACCATTGAAATGCTGGCAGACAAAATAAAAAATGATATGTGGCTGCAAGCCGCTATGGTAGCGGATGACGATAGCTATGAAGAAATTAAGATATAACTTAATCCAACACACTATGAGAGCGTTGTTATCTGTATTGAGGGAGAACAACATCAACTTAAAGTTAGAGGCGGGAGAATTATCTGTCCGGTATCCTAAAGGAAAAGTTGACCCTGCGCTGTTAGCGGAAATTAAATCCAGGAAAGCAGACCTGATCAGTTATCTGACATCACTGAATAAGTATGATTACTTCAATATTCCGCTGATTAAAGAGCAGGCTGGTTATACATTATCTTCCTCCCAACGCCGGTTATGGGTATTGAGTCGGTTTGGTGGYGGAAATGCGGCCTATAATATACCTGGCGCACATGTATTTGAAGGCATGTTGAATCCTGCTGACCTGGAATCTGCGTTTAAAGAATTGCTGGACCGTCATGAAATACTGCGTACCGTATTCATGGAAGATGAGCAGGGAGAAGTACGTCAATTCATCCGCTCTACCGGGGAAACCGGGTTCAGGATCACCTGTCATGATCTGCGAAACGAAAGCCAGGCGGTGCAGGAAGACCTGGTAAGCGCCTCTTTTATTGAACCTTTTGACCTCGCCACCGGTCCCCTGTTGAGAGCCGGTTTATACCAGGTAGCAGATAATAAATGGATTTTCAGTTACGTGATGCATCACATTATCAGCGATGGCTGGTCTATGAATGTGTTGATGAATGAATTGTTGCAGTGCTACAATGCCATCATCAAAGGGAAGGTGGCTGCATTAAAACCATTGCGCATTCAGTATAAGGATTATGCCGCCTGGCAACAGGCGCAGCTAAGTGGAGAACGCCTACAGGACCACAGCAGCTATTGGCGCAAACAATTCGGGGAGATATTACCGGTATTGGACCTGCCGGCGGATAAGCCCCGTCCTGCGATTAAAACCTATAACGGCGGCATTGTACATACGACCATCCATGCAGAGGTGAATAAAGCGATAAAAGCGCTTTGCCAGGAGCAGCAGGCTACCCTGTTTATGGGTTTACTGGCTGCTGTAAATATATTGTTGTACCGGTATACACAGCAGGACGATATTGTGATTGGTAGCCCAACAGCCGGCAGAGAGCATCCTGAACTGGAAGACCAGATCGGCTTTTATGTGAATACATTACCCCTTCGTTCCCGGTTTAAAGGAGACAATAGCTACAGGGAATTACTCGGGCAGGTAAAACAGGTAACCCTGGATGCTTATGAGCATCAGGTATATCCCTTTGATGAGCTGGTAGATGCGCTGCAAATCCCTCATGACATTAGCAGGCATCCTTTATTTGATGTAGTGATGGTGCTACAGAACGCCGCCATTCCCTCTACCGGTGATCAACAAACGCTGGGTGCATTGAAGGTGAGTAACTACACCGGCACCACAACGATAATGAGCAAGTTTGACCTGGTGTTTGATTTTACAGAAACAGCGGACTCGTTGTATTTGAACCTCATCTATAACAGTGACGTTTATACGAAAAATACAGCAGAACAGTTAACACGCCACCTGGAGCAATTACTGGCAGCAGTTTGCGCCCGTCCGGATCAGCCTATTCACACAATAGACTATTTAAGCCCGGAAGAACGGCATCAGTTGTTAAATGCCCTTCATACCACAGATGTATCCTATCCAACAGCAATAACGCTGGTAGATCTGTTGCAGGAACAGGTAAAACACAGCCCTCACCATGTAGCTGTTGTTTTTGAAAAAAGATCGTTAACCTATAAAGAGCTACATGAACGGTCGGCGCAGTTAGGACACTACCTGAGAGAGCGTTATAAAATAAAGCCGAATGACCTGGTAGGAATAATTTTAGAGCGCAGTGACTGGCTGGTGATAACCATTCTGGCAGTACTGAAGGCCGGCGGCGCTTATGTGCCCATTGATCCGGAATATCCGCAGGAACGTATTGATTATATGATTGCGGACAGTCAGTGCAAAGTAGTGATCGATAAGCAGGAATTATGGAGTTTCCGGTTGCAGGAGGAACAATATCCCAAAGAGGAACCGGTAGCCGTCAACAAACCCGGTGACCTGGCTTATGTTATCTATACCTCCGGTACTACAGGGCATCCCAAGGGCACCCTCATCACACACCGTAATGTAGTACGTCTGTTTAAAACGGATAAACCTTTATTTGATTTTGGCGCAGCGGACGTATGGACGCTGTTTCATTCCTGCTGTTTTGATTTTTCTGTATGGGAAATGTATGGCGCCCTGCTGTTTGGTGGTAAATTAGTCGTGGTCCCCCTATTAACGGCAAAAGATCCGCAGGCCTTCCTCGAAGTGTTGCGCCAGGAAAAAGTAACCGTGTTAAATCAAACTCCTTCTGCCTTCTATAACATAATAAAGCAGGAGCTGCTAAAAGCGCAAACGGACCTTCAGCTGCGCTATGTTATATTCGGCGGAGAAGCGTTGAGTCCCGCAAAATTAAAGGAATGGAAAGAGAGATATCCACACACCAGGCTGATAAATATGTATGGTATTACAGAAACAACCGTGCATGTTACGTACAAGGAAATCACCAATAAAGAGATAACAGTAAACATCAGCAATATAGGCAAGCCTGTTCCCACGCTTAGCTGTTATGTGCTGGACCGGCAACAGCAGCTGCTGCCGCGCGGAGTGCCCGGGGAACTATATGTGGGAGGCGCCGGTGTGGCTAAAGGATACCTGAACCGCGATGAACTTACCAGCCAGCGCTTCATGGCCAGCCCATTTAAAAGAGATGAACGATGGTACCGCTCCGGAGACCTGGTGAAGATCCTGGATAACTGGGAACTGGAATACCTGGGAAGGATAGATGAACAGGTAAAGATCCGTGGTTACCGGATTGAGTTAGGGGAGATTGAAAACGCTATACAGGCGCATGATGCGGTCACCGCTACGGTGGTAGTGGCAAAAAATAATACAGAAGGAGAGAAAGAGCTGGTGGCATACATAGTAAGCAAAACTGACTTCAACGCCGCCCTGTTACGGGCGCATTTAAGTAAATGCTTACCCGACTATATGGTGCCCGGTTATTTTGTGCAGCTGGAAGCATTGCCTTTAACGGCTAATGGAAAGGTAGACAGAAAGCGCCTGCCGGACCCGGAAGGTATTGGAATGGAAACAGGTGTTGTATATGTAGCACCGCGCAATGAGCTGGAAGAAAAGCTGGTATTGATCTGGCAGGAAATATTAGGCAGGGAAAAGATAGGCGTAAAAGACAACTTTTTTGAAATAGGCGGCCATAGCCTGAAAGCTACCCGGCTGGCCAGCCAGATCCGCAAAACGTTTGATGTGAACCTGAACCTGCTGACATTGTTGGGTAACCCTACTATTGAAGGCATTGCCGGGGAAATTGAAAAAACCTACTGGGCCAGCAATGAGCTTTTTGGTGTGGACAATACAGAAAGAATTTCAATATAAATATCTGGAAGATGGTGAACCCACTGTTAAAGAATATCGGAGAAGATGTAATGGGATTCTTAAATGAGATACAGCTAAAATACCCCACGGCGATCTCTCTGGCGTCTGGCCGCCCTGATGAACACTATTTTGGCTTGCAGGATTTCCCCGTCTACTTTAATACCTATGTGGATGCTGTAGCAGCCGCTGAAAAGAAGGATCGGCAAACCGTGATGAACAACCTGGGACAATATAACCGTGCTAAAGGTATTATCAACGAACAGGTGGCCGCGTACCTGGAAAAAGATGAAGGTATAAAGGCCAATCCCGAAGATCTGCTGATCACCGTAGGTACACAGGAGGCGCTGGCCATTGCCGTGATGACCTTGTGCGATAAAGAAAAAGATGTCATCATCGTGGAAGATCCTACTTACGTGGGCATCACCCACTTTTCAATAATAACAGGATACCCGGTAACACCTGTTCAGGTAAATGAACGGGGACTTTGCCTGAATACGCTGGAACAAAAAATACTACAGCACCGGCAGCAAGGCAAAAATGTGAAGATTGTTTATGTCATTTCAGATTATCAGAACCCCACAGGGAATATAATGCCCGTTGAAAACAGGTTACGTTTACTGGAACTGGCCGGTAAATACGATTTCTTCATCCTGGAAGATAATGCGTATGGAGAATTTTCATACGATGGTACGAACGTATTATCGCTGAAGGCGCTGGATACAGGTAAACGGGTGATCTACCTGCGCTCCTTCTCAAAAACCCTGTACCCATCGCTAAGACTGGCGGCGCTGGTGGCTGGTCAACAGGTAGTGGAAGAAGGGAAGGTAACGTCGTTAAGTGATCTGATGGCCAAAACAAAAGGTTATATCACTGTAAATACGCCTTCTATTAACCAGGCCGTGTTTGGTGGCATTCTGATAAAAAATAACTACTCTCTTAAACAGGTGAACCGGGAAAAAATTGCCAACCTGAAAGAAAAGCGGGATCAGCTGATCTCTTCCCTGAACAGGTTTTTAGACGCAGGGAAATTTCCCTGGGCAAAAGATATCAGCTGGAATATTCCCGGTGGTGGGTTTTTTATCACCATTAAAGTGCCTTTTAAAGTAACAAAAGCAGAAGTGATTACCTGTGCAGAACAATATCACCTGGTATTTACTCCCATGTCTTTCTTCTACCTCGGCGAAGGAGGCGATTATGAAATCAGGCTGGCATTCAGTCATGTCTCCGTGGCTCAGATCAGCACAGGGATTGAACGCCTGGCCATGTACCTGGAAAATAGCATCCGTATAAATAATTAATCAAAAAAATAATAGATATGGAAACTCCAAACGGTATTATATCATCTGATTTCCTGACAATGGAATACGATTACATCGAGTATTATGTAGGAATGGCCAAAATGGTTGTTTACTGGCATGTGAAAGCGTTGGGATTTAAAGTGGTGGCCTATAGCGGTCCGGAAACAGGAGTGCCCGACAGGTGCTCTTACTATATAGTCAAGAATGATATTAAGCTGGTGATCACTTCTGCCTCGCAGCCCAGTTCTTATAAGATCGTTTCTTTCGTGGACCTCCACGGAAACGGCATCAAAAAGTTAGCCGTGAAGGTGAGTAATGTGAAGGAATTCTTCCAGCGGGCATTAAAAAACGGTGCTATTCCTTTACAGCATCCGGAAACCATCAGTGATGATAGCGGATCTGTAGATATAGCTTCCCTGAAAATGTTTGATGACAACGAAGTGGTGCTGATCAACTATGACCATTACAGTGGCGATTTTATGCCGGGATATAAAAATATTGAGCAGGACTGGGATGTATTTGATGAAGATACCGCACTCGAAAAAATAGACCACGTAGCCTGCGCTTTGCGCTTAAATGAGATCAATCTTTGGGAGAATTATTTCAATAGTATTTTCCATTCAAAAACAGTGACGCAATTTGATGAAAGGCAGAATGGTGGGGGAAAGAAAATAGGTATGCTCCTGAAAGTGCTGCAGTCGGAGAATAAGCAGATGAACAACGTACTGGTAGAGCCGGATCACGAAGTCAGGTCCCAGGTATCGCTGTTCATTGATCAGAATTATGGTGCCGGCATACAACATATTGCCTTCAGCTCCGGTAATATTTTTAAGTCAGTAGAAGCGCTCCGTTCAAACGGTGTACGATTTACCAAATACCCGGATTCCTATTATAAAAAATTATCCATAAAGTATCCTGATCTGGATATCACCCTTCTGAGAAAACATGGCGTGTTATGCGATGTGCTGGATGGTGCATTGCTCTTCCAGATTTTTACCACTCCTATTGGCGACCGTGCTACTTTCTTTTATGAAATAGTACAAAGAGTGAATAATTACCAGGGTTTTGGCCTGGATAACATCCATGCGTTGTTTGAGGCCATGGAAACAGAACTGATGGCAAATACTATTTCATAAGTTAAACCCATAATCTTTCCTTATGTTATCGGATTTATATGTAAAACTGAAGCAGCTGAAAATAGATGTTCAGTTGGTGAATGGAAACCTGGATGTACTGGCGCCTAAAGGTGTTTTAACGGAAGCGTTGCTGAGTGAGATCAGGTCTCATAAAGAGGAACTGATTGATTTTATCAGTACCTATAAAACTAAAAAAAACGGCTATAACGCTATCCGGGAAATAACCCCGCAGGAAAACTACCCGCTGTCATCGTCTCAGCGCAGGCTATGGGTATTAAGCCAGTTCCGCGAAGCCAGCAGCGCCTATAATATACCCGGTGTTTACGTGTTTGAGGGAATGCTGAACATTGAAGCACTGGAATATGCCTTTGCTGTTTTGCTGGAACGCCATGAAAATCTGCGCACCCTCTTTAAGGAAGATGAACAGGGCCAAATCAAACAATTTATCCGGAAGCCGGAAGAAACCGGTTTTCATATTGTTCGCCAGGATCTGCAGCAGGAAGACGAGGCGCAAACAAAAAATATAGTGAATGCCTGGCTGAACGCATCGTTCGATTTAGGAACCGGTCCACTCTTACGTGCTGCACTGTTTCAGACGCGACCGCATAAATGGCTGTTCGCCTATGTGATGCATCATATTATCAGCGATGGCTGGTCAATGGAGATCCTGATAAAGGAACTGTTACAGTTATACAATGGGTACCTCAAAGGAGCGGCCAGTGCTTTGCCGCCTTTACGTATCCAGTATAAAGATTATGTGGCATGGCAGCAGGAGCAGCTAACCGGTGGGCAAATGGAGGTCCATAAAGCATATTGGCTGCAGCAGTTTGAGGAAGAAGCGCCTGTGCTGGCATTGGCAGCAGACAAGCCCCGACCAGCCATAAAAACCTATAATGGCGCAATAGTCAACTGTCGCCTCAACCCCGGAACCGCTAAAGGATTCAGTGCTCTTTGCAAGGAACAGGGAGCTACTTTGTTCATGGGCTTACTGTCGGCGGTCAATGTTTTATTACATCGGTATACAAATCAGGAAGATATTGTGATTGGCAGCCCTGTTGCAGGCAGGGAGCATGCGGACCTGGAAGATCAGATAGGATTTTATATCAATACCGTTGCACTGAGAAACCGTTTCAAGGCAGGAGATAGCTTTAAAACAATACTGGCAAACGTAAAGGTGAATACCTCTGATGCCCATGAACACCAGCTGTTCCCATTTGATGAACTGGTAGAGATACTACAGCCGCAGCGGGATCTGAGCCGTAACGTATTGTTCGATGTATGGCTGGTGTTGCATAATGAAGCCACTGCGGGCACAAATGATCCACAGGAACTGGGCGGTCTGAAAGTAAGCGGCTACGAGGCAGAAAGCGGAGTAAGTAAATTTGACCTGGCCTTTAATTTCTCAGAAGGCGGAGAAACAATACAGTTGAAACTGGAGTATAACAGTGATATATATACGCAACAAAATATTGAACGCCTGACGAACCACTTATTCCTGTTAATGGATGCAGTGGTCGCACAGCCAGATAAGGCGATTAGCAAAATAGAATATTTAACGGCTGCGGAAAGACAGCAATTGTTATATGAATTCAACAACACGGAGACAGAATACCCGAAAGAGCTCACGCTCGCAGCGCTCTTTGAAACACAGGCGGAAAAGACACCCGACCAGGCAGCTGTAGTATTTGAAGACACCGCATGGAGTTACCAGGAGCTGAGTGAAAAGTCCAGTCAGTTGGGTAAATATTTAAGGAAGAAGTACCGGGTAAAAGAAAATGACCTCGTTGGCCTGAAACTGGAACGGAGTCAATGGATGATCGTTGCCATATTAGGCGTATTGAAAAGTGGTGGCGCCTATGTACCTATAGATCCATCTTACCCGGAAGACCGGATTGATTTTATGCTGGAGGACAGCGAATGCAAAGTAGTAATAGATATACATGAGCTGGAAAGTTTTATACAGGAAGCGAAATTATACAGTAAGGAGTGGGAGGGACCAGTAAGTAAACCCGCCAGTCTTGCTTACGTGATCTACACCTCAGGTTCCACCGGGCAGCCCAAGGGAGTGATGATTGAACAGCGTGCTATTGTAAACACGATCCTGGCACAACAGGCGGCTTTTGATGTAAAAGGCTCCGAGAGAGGATTGCAGTTTGCTTCTTTCTCATTTGATGCATCTGTATCGGAAATATTTAACATTATTACCTCCGGCGGCACATTATATGTGATTGGGGAGGAAGCCAGGAAAGATCCCCTGTTGTTTGAACAATATATTACGGCACACGGAATTGATTTTGCCACCATTCCTCCGGCTTTCCTACAGCTATTATCAATCGAGAAACTGCAAACAATAAAGAAGCTCATTACGGCAGGAGAGGCGGCGATAACTGCGCATGCCACTGCTTTTTCCCGGCAGGGTACGTATTATAACGCCTACGGCCCTACGGAGTCGGCTATATGTGCCACGATATTCCGCATAGAGAAGAACAGCATCATTACATCACCCGTTATTCCTGTTGGTATACCTATATCCAATACGCAGTTATACCTGCTGGACCCGTACCTGAACCTGGTTCCTCCCGGAGCGGTAGGGGAAATATATATAGGCGGGGCAGGATTGGCCAGGGGCTACCTGAATCAGGGTGCATTAACAGCAGCGCAGTTTCTCCCCAATCCATTCAGGAAAGGAGAGCGGATCTATAAAACCGGTGACCTTGGTAAGTGGAGGGAAGATGGGAATATGATGTACATCGGCCGGAATGATGACCAGGTGAAAATCCGCGGCTACCGGGTAGAGCTGGGAGAAGTGGAAAGCGCATTAAATGCTTATCCGGATATTGATGCTGCCGTTGTGACCGCACAACCCGGCAGTAGTGGGGAAACGGAATTGCGGGCATATATAGTAGGTAAAGAAGAACTGACCACCACCCGATTACAGGAATATCTGGCCAACATACTACCGGCTTACATGATGCCGGATCATTATATACAGCTGGCGGCATTTCCTTTAACCGTTAATGGAAAAATAGATAAGAAAAAACTACAGCATCCGGAAGGGTTGGAAATACAAACAGGGGTGGAATATGTCGCTCCCCGGAACGAAATAGAAGAAAAGCTGGTGTTGCTGTGGGAGGAAGTATTGGATCGGAAGGATATAGGAGTAAACGATAATTTCTTTAAGATCGGAGGACATAGTTTAAAAGGTACGCTCTTAATAACCCGTATCCGGAAAATATTTGATGTTAATCTCAGTCTTTCCGTTTTATTCAACCATCCAACCATTGAAGGGCTTTATCATGAAATAGAAAAAACCTATTGGGTCAATAATGAAGCGGCAGATGTGGAAGATGAAGAAAATATTTCCATTTAAAATATAAAAACATGGATACACAAAAAGTTTATTTAAGGAATAATGTAAAGGTAGAGCCGTTGATCAATAACTGGTATGCCTGGCATCATATCATACCCCCGGTATTAACAGGTTTGAATGTAGTGGGCAGGTACATTCCCATTATGGAATCATATATCAATGATCCGGAAACGCATGCCAAAGCCGTAAAGGACCCTGCTTTTAAAGGAGGACCTTTCATAGACCTGGATAGCAATTGTGCGGAAGAAGTAAGTGCTTTGCTGGAAAGAACAAAAGAGTTGTCACGGCCACTGTTTGATTTTGTAGCAGCTATCCGTGCCCTTGATAAACTGCTTAGAAAAAAAGCTACCGGTTTTGCGATGCAATCCCTGTATAATGAAATCCCTGCGGAGTTGAAGGGATATGTTGAACTGTATTATGACCGGCATCACAGGCCGGATTTCCGCTTTTACGAGTCGTTAATTTATAACAGCCCTTATTACATTGAGTCGTTTCAAAGTGTAGCACTATCCCTGATAGATAAAGATGCAGACAGACCCTTTATTTTTTCTACACCCAGGTTATCCAATCCGGATACACTGGAGTTGCAGTTGCCATTCCGTTCTGCTGCATTGGATGAATTATTTAAAATGAAGCAGGTACCAAAGGCATTTGATGATATCAAAGCGCAACTGGGCATTACACCGGAACAGGAGCCGTTGTTTAGAAGTTTGTTTACCACCGTCAAACCGGATACTTATGAGAAGTATAATGGAGACAGTATCCGTATCAGGTATTTCGGCCATGCCTGCATTTTAATTGAAACAAAGGAGCATAGCATTCTGCTGGATCCGGTGCTCAGCTACACCTATGAATCTGATATCTCCCGCTATACCTATGATGATCTTCCTGATGAAATTGACTATGTGCTGATTACACACGGACATCACGATCATATTCTGATGGAAACGATGTTACAGATAAGGCATAAAACTAAAAATATTATTGTAGGTAAAAATATTGATGGCGCCGTACAAGATCCCTCCCTGAAACTGATGTTGAGGAACCTCGGGTTTAAGAATATCATTGAACTGACAGACCTGGAACAGGTAGTTTCTGATTCCGGTATCGTCATCACCGGGGTACCTTTTATCGGCGAACATCATGATCTGCATATCAACAGCAAACTTGGATATCATATCCGGCTGGGAGAATACACCCTGCTGGCGGTGGCAGACGCCTGCAATCAATCTCCTGAATTGTACAGGCATCTGCACGATTTTACAGGAGACATTGACGTGCTGTTCATGGGAATGGAGTGCGACGGATCGCCTGCATCATGGGTGTACGGACCTGTATTTACTGAAAAACAGGAAAGAGAAAAGGACTTCTCCCGCAGGGGCAGAGGCAGCAATTTTAATGAAGGTATAGACATGGTGCACCGTTTTAATTTTAAAGAAGTATATGTGTATGCCATGGGAGAAGAGCCATGGGTACAGCATATCCTGGATGTACATTATACGGAACATTCCAATCCTATCATCCAGTCCAATATGTTGATAGAGAAATGTAAGGAGGAAGGCCGGATAGCCGCACGTTTGTTTGCCGAAAAAGAATTGTTCAGCAGTAAAGCTTTGTATGCTTAAAATATAGTTATATGATATCAGAGTTGTATACAAGATTAAGGAAGCTAAATGTAAAGGTGAAGCTGGTTGATGGTAACCTCGATATAAAAGCGCCGAAAGGAGTGCTGACTAATGAGCTGTTAACCGATATTAAGTATCATAAGAATGATCTCATAGCGCTCATTCATGCATATAAAGATAAAAAAGAAGACTATAGCGGCATTCATAATGCCTCACTCCTTGAAAGCTATCCCTTATCTTCTTCCCAGTACCGGTTATGGATCTTAAGCCGGTTTGAGGATAGTAATATTGCTTACAACACGCCAGGGGTATATGTATTTGAGGGAAACCTGGATACTGCATCACTGGAACACTCCTTACATGCCCTGATAAACCGCCATGAAAGCCTGCGTACGGTATTCCGGGAAAATGAGCGGGAAGAGGTACGGCAGTTTATTCTGCCACTTTCAGCGCTGGGATTTGGCATAACATACCATGATCTGCGTGGCGAAGAGGAACCGGCAAAACAGTTGAAGCAATTAATGGAGGCGGCCATCATCGCCCCTTTTGACCTGTCATCGGGCCCATTGTTCCGTGCTGCTTTGTACCAGCTGGAAGATCAGCAATGGGTATTAGGCTATGTGATTCATCATATAGTAATGGACGCCTGGTCACTCGAAGTGTTTATCAATGAATTATTACAACTCTATAATGCGCATACAAAAGGTGAACCTGCTCCGTTAGCGCCATTGCATATTCAATACAAAGATTATGCAGTGTGGGAGCGGGAGCAACTGAGCGGAGAAAGACTGACGCGGCATAAGAATTATTGGTTGAAGCAATTTGAAGGGCCATTGCCGGTACTGGCTTTGCCGGGAGATAATATACGCCCGGCCATAAAAACTTATAATGGCGCCGTCACAGGTAAACGCATATCCCCGCAGTTAAGTAAAGGAATAAAAAGACTGGTGGAAGAAGCGGATGCCACCCTGTTTATGGGCCTGCTGACACTGGTAAATACCCTGCTGTATAAATATACCGGGCAGGAAGATATAATCATCGGTACCCCGATGGCAGGACGCGAACATGCTGATCTGGCGGAACAGATCGGGTATTACGGAAATACACTGGCATTAAGATTAACAGGTAGTGGTGAAAACAATTTCAGAGAAGCACTGATACAGGTGAAAAAGGTAGTACTGGGGGCGTCTGAACACCAGGTATATCCTTTTGAGCGGTTGGTGGAAGAATTGCGACTGCAACGGGATCTGAGCAGGAACCCCCTGTTTGATGTACAGGTAGTGCTGGACCATCAGAAAATTATTAGTACAGGGCAACCACAACAGATGGGGGAATTAAAAATCAGCCCCTATGACCAGGAAGTAACGCAGGCCTGCAGGTTTGATATGATATTTGGATTCACGGAAGTAGGAGAAGAGATACAATTGAACATACAGTACAATAGTGATATTTATATTCCCGGTACCGTAGAGCGGATAGGCCGCCATCTGGAGCAATTACTGGAGGCTATTATAACAAATCCCGGTATGCCGGTCGATCGGTTGGAGTTATTGGGAAAAGAAGAAAAGGAGCAGCTCTTAACGGTATTTAATGACACGACTACCGGTTTCCCGGAAAATAAAACCGCGCTGGACCTGTTTGAAGAGCAGGTAAGGATGCATCCCAATAATATAGCGGTGCTATTTGAAGGGTTGACGCTTACCTATGGAGAGTTGGATGAACGCGCCAGCCGCTTAGGCGCTTACTTACGTCAGCACTATAAGATCAGACCCGATGAACTGGTCGGTATTATGATGGACAGATCTGAAAAGATGATCGTGTCTGTATTGGGTGTATGGAAATCAGGTGGCGCATATGTTCCGATAGATCCTGAATATCCCCTGAGCAGGAAAGAGTATATTATACAGGATACCGGTATAAAGGTATTGTTAACGCAGACGGATTATATTTTTGATTTATCCTATTATACAGGAGCTGTATTTGCAGTAGACGTGCAACTGGATACAATAGAAAATGTGGAGAATATTCCTCCGGCAGAGAGCCGTCCCCACGATCTGGCGTATGTAATCTATACATCAGGATCCACAGGACAACCCAAAGGAGTCATGATCGAACATAGGTCGCTGGTAGATCTGTCGGTCTGGCAAAAACAATATTTTAACCTCGATGAAACAAAGAAGATTTCCCAGATGGGACCTTTTAGTTTTGATGCTTCTGTTGGAGAATGCATAATGGCATTAACCAATGGCTGCTCCCTGGTAATGATCAACAAGGAAAACTTCCTGGACCTTATTGCTATCATTAATAAGTATGAAATTGATGTAGTAGTAACAGTGCCGTCCATGCTCCGGCAGTTAGACCCAACAGCCATTACGGGCATGCCAAAAATTGTATCGGTAGGCGAGAAGTGTACAGTGGAATTATACGAAAGATGGAAAAATAACTGCCACTTTATTAATGGCTACGGTCCTACAGAATATACCGTTTACTCGCATGTATGGCATAGCAGGCAGGAAATGGCTGTCATTCCTATCGGCAACTCCAGGCCCAATCTGAAAACATATATAGCCGATGCCAACATGAACCCGTCTGCAATAGGAATAGAAGGAGACATCTATTTAAGCGGCCCTGGAACTGCACGCGGCTATTTTAATGACCGGGGAAAAACCTTTGCCGCTTTTCTTCCCAACCATTTTTATTTGAATACCCGCTATATAGAAAAGGGAGAAGTAATTAATACGGATGTTTTCCGCAAAGGGAAAATGACCAAAGAAATAAATGAGCTGTTCGAAAAAGTAAATGACAGAATAGACACCGCTGTTGCAATAGAAGATATTATCCCTGAAATAGAGCAACACTTCACGGGAGAGCTAAAAGAACGGGTGATAAGGATATTACAGGAGAATGACCCGGATACCGAATTTAAAAAGACATTCCTGAGATACTATTATGAAGGAATGTTTGATACCTATAAAACCGAAAGTATATCCTGGAAAGTATTTTTGAAACTGGCCGGCAGGGAAATACCAGCATCCGCCAAAGGGGTGGATTTTGGCTGTGGTAGCGGAGAGTTGCTACAAAACATCCGTGACAACGGTGTGGAGAACGTAACGGGCATTGACATCAATCCCTACTTTATCGAAAACCTCATCAATAAAAACATTAACAGCATCATTTCCCGGATAGATACACCAACGGATGTTTTTTTAAGGGATACGAAACTGGAAATTGGTTCCATGGATTTTGTGATAAGCACCTTAACCCTGGACCGGGTGCAGTATCCTGCTAACCTGTTGCAGAATATGACAGCAGTATTAAAGGAAGGCGGCAGATTTATCCTGGGCACCCTATTGCCCATAGTGGAGCATGAAGATGGTAGTAATCAAAGCGCTTTCAGCTACACAAGGTTTGAGAATAAATTAACACCAGGCATAACAGCAAAGGAAGATCAGTATTACTTACTGGAAGCTTTGGTTCGGAATGGTATTGATAATATTGAGTTGTTTAAGGTAAAAACCCGTGTTAGAAGTAAGAATGGCATACAGGATTATGAATTGTTTGTATTCTGTGGGAATAAAACAAATGCCGCCCTGCTCTCCTGTGATTATATACGGATGTACAAAACGGGGGATCTGGGTAAATGGCTGCCGGATGGTAATATAATATTCACTGGTCGCAAGGATGACCAGGTAAAGATACATGGTCATCGCATAGAGCTGGGAGAAATAGAGAAAGCCCTGCAGGAGCATGAAAAAATAGCGGCAGCCGTAGTAGTTGCCAGGCCCAATACCAATGGTGATAAGGAGTTAATAGCCTATTTCGAGGGCGACGCAGGTTTGTCCGCGCCGGATTTGCGGGCATATTTAAGTACCACATTGCCGGCCTATATGATTCCCGGCTATTTTGTTCATTTATC
This sequence comes from Chitinophaga sp. RAB17, assembly GCF_052114225.1. Lineage (NCBI taxonomy): Bacteria > Pseudomonadati > Bacteroidota > Chitinophagia > Chitinophagales > Chitinophagaceae > Chitinophaga > Chitinophaga sp. RAB17. Next base: position 16,451 of record NZ_JBFREI010000025.1, read on the forward strand.
GCAATTGCCTTTAACAACCAGCGGTAAAGTAGATAAGAAAAGTTTGCCTGCTCCGGAGGCGTCCGGTCTTACAACAGGAGCAACCTATGTAGCACCGGGAAATGAAACGGAACAGAAAATGGTGTTGATATGGCAGGAGATATTGGGTAAAGAACGTATAGGCATAAACGATAGTTTCTTTGAACTGGGCGGTGATTCTATCAGGATATTGAAAATGATCAGTGAAATACGGAAGCAGCTACACCTGGAAATACCGGTTGGCGATATCTATAAACATCATACCATTGAAAAATTGCTGGCGCATGTGCCAGATAATAAGGGCGTGCTGGAACAGCAGAACAAAGAGCGGGAAGCCACCGGCACATTGGTGATAGCGGAAATAGAAACGCTGAAAAAGCGCATTTTAGCGTCAGATCATCTCCCGGATAAAATGAACATAGCAGATATTTACCCGATGAGCGATATTGAGAAGGGGATGGTGTTCGAATCTTTGATGGACACGGGATTGGGCATCTATCATGATCAGATGGTACGGAGAAAGATATTGGCAGGCTTTGAGATCGGCAGGCTTCGTACGGCGCTGGAATTATTAGTGGAAAAGCATACCATTTTAAGAACAGGATTTAATATAAGTGATGAGGAGGCTCCGGTGCAGATAGTATACCATAAGGTAAATGTTTCCGTGCACTATGAAGACCTTACCGGTACGCCGCTGCAGGAACAGGAAAGCAGGATACAGGAATTTATGAAAGCAGAACTGGCCCATCCCTTTGACGTAACAGCGGCCCCCCTGTGGAGAATGGCGGCCTTCAACCTGGGCAGCGATGATATCATATTTGTTTTCCAGTGTCATCATGCTATCATAGATGGATGGAGTGACGCCCTGTTTATAACAGAGCTGAATAATTTATACCTGCAATTGGCAGATGATCCCTTCTATAAACCTGGTAAGTTAAAGTCAGACTATAAAGATTTCATCATTCAGCATGAGATAGATAAAAGAGATGATTCGATAAAAGCTTTCTGGGAAAAGGAACTCTCTGATTACAAACGACTGGATCTGTTCACCGGAGAAGTGGAGGTCAGCAATTATGCGGCATATCTCGACAACACGCATGTGAAGAAACTGGAACAGCTGGCGTTTGATTTAAAATCTACCGTAAAAGCCATCTCCTTCACCGCATACCTGCTTATGCTGAGGGTATTGAATGACGATAATGAAATAGTGGCCGGTTTGGTTACAAATACCCGGCTGACCGGCGAAGACGGGGAAAAGGTGCTGGGATGTTTTTTAAATGCCGTGCCGTTTAAAATGCTGATAGATGAAAATGTAACAGGTGATGAGCTCATCACCAGGGTACAGGATAAACAGATTGCATTGAAGTATTATGAAAGGATAAGTGTGTTGCAACTATCTGATATACATCAACAGCGAAATGCGGGGAACCATTTTTTTGATACTTTTTTTAATTATGTCGATTTCCATGCATATGGATCTCTTATGAGCGCGCCCTCAGACCAGGCTGCATCTGCCCGGCCGGTGCTTAACCTGACAGGGCACGGGCTTACAAATACCTACCTGGACTTTACCGTAAACAGTACCGGCGGAGCATACCAGATGAGCCTGCATTTGACCAGGAAGCTGAGATCGGGATTTACGGCCGAAAAACTCGGAGAACTGTTCTTTGCTATCCTGAAAGGCATTATTACCACTCCCCGGCAGGCGATTCACCAGCTTGAGTATATCAGTGCAGCAGAGAAAGAGCAGCTGTTGATGACCTTCAATAACACGGCTACAGACTATCCGCGTGATAGCACAATTGTGAGCCTGTTTGAGGCCCAGGTGAAAAAGACGCCGGATAATATAGCCCTGGTATTTGAAAATCAGGAATTGACCTATGCACAACTGAATGAAAAGGCCAACCAACTGGGGGATTATTTAAGAAAGGAGTACCATATCCGGCCCGACGACCTGGTAGGTATAAAGTTAGACCGCAATGAAGAGATGGTCATCGCCTTGCTGGGTGTGCTGAAATCTGGTGGCGCCTGCGTACCCATAGCGCCCGGTTACCCGCAGGAGCGTATTGATTATATAGCTACAGATAGTAACTGTAAGGTGATGATAGATGAAGCGGAACTAAGAAAGTTCAGCAAAATGGAGCAGTCCTGTTCCGGTAAGAACCCGGCGCCCGTTAATGGCCCGCATGACCTGGTCTGCGTGATTTATACGTCAGGATCAACCGGGAAGCCGAAAGGATGCATGCTGGAAAATAAAGGTATCATCAATCACCTCTTTAGTAAAATTGAGCTGCTGCAACTAAATGAAGCAAGCGTGATCTGTCATAATTCACAACTGCACTTTGTAGGTGGTATATGGCAACTGTGGGCACCCCTTATTGTTGGGGGAAAATGTGTGTTGTGCAATGAGGAAGAACTGAAGAACATCAGTAAGCTGCTGCATAAAGCCGCTGTTGTGGGCGCCCGCATGCTGGAAGTAATTCCGTCCCAGCTGAATGAACACCTGTTCTATGAAGAGAGAATTGATTTGACTGGCATACAAACGCTGATCCTGACCGGGGAAAAGTTGAATACTTATTTTGTAGACAAATGCTACGCCGGCAATGAGCATCTGGAAATTGTGAATACCTACGGACAGACAGAATGTTCAGATGTTACTACCTGCTATAAGATACCGAGGATATCCGGCAGCAGCCATGTGCTGATTGGCAGCCCCGTGCAGAATACGCAGATTTACATCCTTACTCCGGCCGGATCACTATGTCCTATAGGCGTCATTGGCGAAATATGTACTGGCGGAGACGGTGTATCAAGAGGATATATAAATAAACCGGAACTGACAGCAGAGAAGTTTGTAGCTCACCCGTTCAAAGCGGGAGAGCGGTTATATAAAACAGGTGATTTAGGCAAATGGTTGCCTGATGGCAATATCGTCATCTTAGGGCGTAAGGATGCACAGGTAAAAATACGGGGGTACCGGGTAGAACTGGGTGAGATAGAAAATGCCCTGCTAAATGAAGACGTTATTACATCTGCAATAGTTATAGCCAGGCCCAACGCCGGTGGTGAAAAGGAACTGATAGCCTATATAGTGGCAAAAGCGACCCTGAATACAGTTGCATTACGCGCCTATTTAAGTAAACAGTTGCCTGACTACATGATACCGGGCTATTTCGTACAGTTAGATGAGTTGCCGTTAACTATCAATGGAAAAGTGGACAGGCAACGTTTACCGGAGCCGGTAGATATGGGAATGGAAACCGGCGTAGCCTATGTTGCGCCGCGTAATGAAGCGGAGGAGAAGCTGCTGCGGATCTGGCAGGAGATACTGGGCAGGGAACAGATAAGCGTAAAAGATAATTTTTTTGAGATAGGTGGACATAGTTTAAAAGCCACCCGCTTATCCAGCCAGATTCACAAGGTGTTTGATGTAAAAGTATCCTTAAGCGAATTATTCTCTCTCGTAGTGCTGGAGGACCAGGCTGCATTGATAGCGCAATCTGCCAGACAATCCTTTACCACTATACCACTGGCGCCTGTACAATCCGGTTATGTATTATCCTCTTCGCAACGCAGACTATGGGTGTTGAGCCAGTTTGAAGGAGGGAACGTGGCCTACAATATGCCCGGTGTGTACGTGTTTGAAGGCGATTTGAACAGGGAAGCATTCGAGCAGGCTTTTAATGCCTTATTGGAGCGGCATGAAATATTACGCACCGTATTGAAAGAAGATGAGCATGGAGAAATCCGACAATTTGTCCGGTCGCTGGCAGATACCGGCTTTCAGATAGCATACCGCGATTTACGTAATGAGGCAGCACCGGAACAGGTGTTGTCAGAACAGGTACAGCAGCATTACCTGCAACCGTTTGACCTGGCTACTGGTCCTTTGACCCGTGCCGCCTTGCTGCAGCTCACAGATGATAAATGGGTATTCAGTTATGTAATGCATCATATTATCAGCGATGGCTGGTCGATAGGCGTTTTGGTCAATGATTTGTTGTCGCTGTATAATGCCGTTGTCAATGGAGTAGCGGCCACATTGCCGCCATTGCGTGTGCAGTATAAAGATTATGCGGTCTGGCAGAAGGCACAGTTAAGCAGTCCGGCAATACAAGTGCATAAGAACTATTGGCTGCAGCAGTTTGAAGATAGCCTGCCTGTACTTGAACTGCCGGCAGAGAAGCCCCGTCCGTCCATAAAAACCTATGCCGGAGGCGCCACCCACAAGGTCATTAATGCCACTATCAGCAAAGGTATAAAAACACTTTGCCAGGAACAGGGCAGTACTTTGTTTATGGGGTTGCTGGCAGCGGTGAATGCGTTGCTGCATCGCTATACCGGTCAGGAAGATATCGTAATCGGTATTCCTATCGCCGGCAGGGAACATGTGGACCTGGAATACCAGATCGGTTTTTATTCCAATATGCTGCCGATAAGAAGCCGCCCCCGTGGATCGGAAAGTTACCGGAGCCTGCTATCAGCCACCAGGGAACAAACCCTGGACGCCTACGTGCATCAGGCATATCCTTTTGATGAACTGGTGGATGCTTTGGATATTCCTCACGACATGAGCCGTCACCCTTTATTTGATGTAACAGTGGTATTACAGAATACCTCGCTCAATAAACCGGGGGATCAGCAAAGCCTGGGATCACTAAAAGTAAATGGCTATGACGGAGAATCGGCCTGGACCAGCAAATTTGACCTGACCTTTGATTTTGCGGAGATAGGCGACATTGTGCTGCTTACTTTGGTATATAACAGCGACATCTATACGAAAGATATGGCAGAGCGCCTGGTACACCACCTGGAACAACTGCTGACAGCAGTCATCGCCCAACCCGATGCGCCTGTGAATACAATAGATTATTTAAGCGCCGTAGAGCGGCATGCACTATTAACCTCCTTTGATGCCACTGCGGTTACTTATCCCACCACACAAACAATTGTGCACCTGTTTGAAGCACAGGCAGCCCAAACGCCGGATAATACGGCACTGGTGTTTGAAGGAACGGCGCTTACCTATAAAGCATTGAATGAAAGAGCCAATCAACTGGGGGATTACCTGCGGCAGCAATATCATATACAAGCCGGCGACCTGGCAGGCATACAACTGGGTCGTAGCGAAC
>NZ_JBFREI010000026.1:0-16514 GCF_052114225.1 Chitinophaga sp. RAB17
GCGGAGACAAACCGCCAACCGGGTAGCACGTGCATCCAGTTCCTCGTAACTCATAGACTGCCCCTCAAATACCAGTGCAGTGGCCTGTGGTGTACGGGCTACCACGGCCGCAAACATATCCACGATCGTTTGATCTGCTGCATAAGGCACCGTTTTTTCTGTGAGGGCCGGCAGTAACTGTTTTTCTTCGGATGTTAGCAGGGGTAAATAATTGATCTGTTCAAGCGGGTTGTTTACCACTCCCTGCAACAGCTGCTCATAATGGCCTGCCATACGGCGGATACGGTCTTCACTGAACAGTTGGCTACGGTAAACAATGCTTACTTCCAGTCCTCCTTCCCGTTCTTCTACAAAAAAGGTGATATCAAATCTTGCGGCTTCAGGCCCGGAGCTTTCTGTGGACAAAACAATTTCTCCTAAGCGCAACTCTGGAACATCCGGTGTATTCTGCATTACAAACATCACCTGGAACAGTGGGCTTCTGCTGGCATCTCTGTCTTTCACCACTGCCTCCACGATCTTTTCAAACGGGACGTCCTGATGCTCATAAGCGTCCAGTGTGGTGGTTTTCACCTGTTGCAACAGAGATATAAAGGAAGGATTATTGTTCAGGTCACTGCGCAATGCAAGCGTATTGACAAAGAAACCTATCAGCCCTTCCAGCTCACGGTGCGAGCGGGTAGCCGTAGAAGTACCCACACAGATATCTGTTTGATGAGTATAACGGTACAACAATACCTTGAATGCTGCCAGCATCGTCATAAACAAAGATATACCCTGCTTTTGCGACAGTAGCTTCAGCTCGTCCCTCAAGCCGGCACCCACTGTAAAGCTTACCTGTGCCCCTTCACGCTGCTGTGACAGCTGCCGCGGATAATCTACAGGCAGTTGCAGTGTACTCACTCCCGACAGTTTATCCTGCCAGTAATCCAGTTTGCTGTCGGATACTGCACCTGATAAATAAGTACGTTGCCAGATAGCATAATCGGCATACTGTAATGGCAACACCGGTAATACCGGCATACGCCCGCCAGTGCAGGCACTGTACAGCTCCACCAGTTCCTGTACGATGATACTGGCGGACCATGCATCTGCAGCAATATGATGCAGCGTAATGACCAGTATATATTCTGCTTCATTCAACACGAATAAATGCGCCCTCAGCATATGATCTGCAGAAAGGTCAAATGGTGTTGCTATCAATGCGTGGATATATTCCTGTAAATCGTTGTACGGATGATCTGTTATGATTTGTAATTGCCATAGACCGGTATCCAACACCTGTTGATAGGGCTTCCCCTCTTCCGAGCGGATAATGGTGCGTAATATTTCATGACGGCTTACAATAGCAGTGAGTGCATCCGCCAAAGCTTTCTGATCCAGGCTGCCTTTCAGGCGCAGTATTGCCGGAATATGATATTGTATACTACCGTCCAACTGATCAATAAACCACAGGCGCTCCTGGCTGTACGAAAGTGGAATCCTTTCCGGCCGTACCGATGCGGTGATGGCAGGCAGTCCGGAGCCGATGCCGTTGGTGCGGATAAACCCGGCTAGTCCTGCAATATCAGCATGAGTAAATAAATCCCTTATAGACAACTTAATATTTTCCCGTTGGCGCAAAGCCGCCACTATCCGCATTCCTAAAAGGGAATGCCCTCCCAGTTCAAAAAAGTTATCGTATATCCCTATACGTGATACTCCCAACAGCTGTTGCCAGATCTCAGCCAGTAGCTGTTCCGTTTCGTTGCGTGGCGCTACATATTCAGCTGCAACAAGGTTTATCTCCGGATCAGGTAGACTTTTTTTATCCACTTTACCGTTAGCGGTTACCGGTAACACCTCCAAAGTTACCCATAATGCCGGCACCATATATTCCGGCAAACGCTGTCCAAGATACTTTACTGCCTGTTCCCTGCTAAATACCGGTTCGGGTACGATGTAAGCCACTAATTGTTTATTGTTCGTACTGTCAGCCTTTGCGAGTACCACTACCTGTTTTACAAGTCCACTCTCTTGCAATACACTTTCTATTTCGCCCAGCTCTATGCGATAACCACGGATCTTTACCTGTTCATCAATACGACCCAGATATTCTACGTTGGTATCTGGTAACCAGCGGACAAGATCACCGGTTCGATACATCCGTTCGTTGGCACGGAAAGGACTGCTCACAAATCGGTGTACAGTCAGCTCCTCCCTATTCAGGTAGCCACGTGCTACCTGATTGCCGCCAATGTACAGTTCTCCGGGAACGCCCGCAGGAGCCAGATTGCCGGAAGCATCCAGGATATAGAATCTGGTATTGGCTACCGGGCGGCCTATCGGCACTACTTCCGATATCGATGTTCTATGTGTGGCAGGCCAGTAGCTCACTTCAATGGCGGTCTCCGTAGGTCCATACAGGTTATACAGCGGCGCAGTCAGTTTGTCCTGGTAGCTCCTGATATGACCGGCCTGTAAAGCTTCCCCGCTACAAAGTACCCGACGTAGTCCAGGACAGGCACCGGCTGTCAGTCCCTCGGTAAAAATCTGCAACATAGTGGGTACAAAATGGATGGTGGTTACGCCATAGCGCTCTACCGTGCGGCGTATATACTCTCCATCCTTCTCTCCTCCCGGCTGCGCAAATACAAGCCTCGCGCCTGTTAACAATGGCCAGAATAACTCCCATACAGAAATATCAAAACAAAAGGTTGTTTTTTGTAAAACAACATCGCTGGCATCTAATCCGAAATAATCCTGTCCCCATAATAAACGGTTTACGATCCCGCTATGTGCATTCATTACGCCTTTCGGTATTCCTGTGGAGCCGGAAGTATAAATCACATAGGCCAGGTTATCCGGATGGAGATCAGTATTGACCGCATATACAGGTTCCTGCCTGATAAGCGATGCCTGACCATCTAACGTCAACACCTGTACGTTATCCACCAGCCCTTCTATCCTGGAGGCATTTATTGAATGACACAACAATATATCTGCTGCAACATCTTTCAGCATGAAGCTGATACGTGCTGCCGGATAGGTTGGATCTATCGGCACATAAGCACCACCGGCTTTCAAGATTCCCAGCAAAGCCACTATCATATCCAGTGAGCGGTCTATACAAACAGGTACCAGCTGATCCGCCTTTACCCCCTGTTTTCTCAGGTAGTGACCTAATTGATTGCTGCGTTCATCCAGTTCCCGGTAAGTTAATGCAGTGTCTTCATACATAACCGCAATAGCGTCCGGTGTCTGTAATACCTGGTCTTCAAACAGGCTGACCAATGTCTTTTGCTGCGGATAATCTGCCGTAGCCCCTTCGGCCATTTTCAACAGATGGGATTCCTCCCGGGCAGGTAATAATTTGCCTTCGGCAATGTGTTCATTGTAATGCTCCAGATAATGCATCAGTACCATGTTAAAGTACCCTTCCAGCTCTTCCGGCGTTTTACCTGATGCTAATGCTCTCCTGAGTGTATAGCTGACGGTAAATACATCTGCAGTCAGGCTTACGGTACAATCGAGATAGGTATTGGTAACATCATACCCTTCGAAGGCACTGGAATCCACCTCTTCCAATACGAGGCCATCCTGAATATCTTTGTCCAGGGTTTCATAAACGTGAAAGTTTACAAAGTTGAACATGGCATCAAAAAATGGATTCTTACCCGCGGCAGCAGGTTCTTTCGTTATGTTGGCGATTTCAAGAAGACTGATCCTGTCGTGCTCCTTGAGCTGCACCAGCTTTTTTTCTATACTTTCAAAATACATCTGCCAGGTAGCCTCCCTTTTATCCATCTCAAGCCGGAAGGGAATAGTGTTCAGAAAACAGCCGAGCACTTTATCTCCATCTTCTTTCACCGGCCTGTTATTGGTCACCAGCCCTATTGTCAGCTCTTCTTCATAGGTGAGCATATTTAATGAAAACAGATAGGCACCTAAGAAAAGACCCTTCAGTGAAATATTATCCTGTTTTGCTTTTTCCTTCAGTTGATACAGGAAATCACTTCCGTACCTGCGGCTGAAGGTATGGTACGCTGTTTCCTTTGAAAAGATATCGAGGCGTTTGTACCCATCAAGTTCCAGTTGCCAGAAAGTATTGTTACGGCTATCCTGCCTGTTTGCCATGCTTTCAAGAATGAAATCCCTGTAAGAGCTCTTCAGTGGAAGTAGTGTTACAGGTTCCTCTGCAGAAAGCAGGCGTTTACAAAGCTGTAATAACTCGGTGATGAGCGAGGCCACGCTCCATCCATCGAGGATGGCGTGATGTACCTGGAGCACCATTACACTATAAGTGGGTCTGCCGAACAATGAAACGCGCCATAGCGGGGCTACAGCAAACTCAAATGGCTTTTTCCGTTCCTCTTCAAGATAGTCTTGTATAATATTTTTCAGCTCTTTCTTATCTGCCTGACGTATATCAAAATAATCTACCGTTACCTCCACTGATTTGTACACCACCTGTATATCACGTGTATCCATACCCAGGCGGAAGGCCGTTCTCAATATACTATGCCTCGTGGTGAGTATGCCTAATGCTTTCTCTATCAAAGTGGCGTCAAACTGTGCGGGAATCCGTCCTACCAGCTGGTCATGGTAAAGTGCTTCTTCCGGATTCATCATAGAAGCATATACCATTCCGCTTTCAATATCACTCATCGGATAGATATCTTCTATCAGCTCTCTGTCCGGTAATTGCGGCAACAGAGTATTTCTGAGTGATGCCAATGTTGCTGCTGCTTCATTGTATATTTTTGTTCTTTGATCACCATCAGTATCCTGTTTATCGAGCAGGGCTGCCAGTTCATGTATCGTGTTTGCACGATACACATCAAACACCCTTAGCTGTTTGTCAAACGCCTGGGATATTTTGCTGACTACCCGGATTACGCGGATAGAGTCACCTCCCAGCTCAAAGAAATTATCGTATATCCCTACCCGTTCTACTCCCAGCAACTCTTCCCATATAGTCGCCAACCGGGCTTCCGACTCATTACGCGGCGCCACGAATCCGGTACGTGCAATGCGGTTCAGGTCCGGATCAGGCAAGGATTTCCTGTTAACTTTCCCGTTGCCGGTCAATGGAATTTCTTCCAGCGGCACCCATATGGCTGGTACCATATATTCCGGCAAATAAGCTTTCAACCACGATTGCAGCGCCTCTTTATCAAAATCTCCTTTCGGTACAACATAACCTACCAGTCGTTTATTCCCGGTGATATCTGTTAGGGCAGCTATTACACTTCCGCTTACCAGGCCGCTTTGCTGTAATACGTTCTCTATCTCGCCCAGCTCTATACGAAAGCCGCGGATTTTTACCTGAGCATCTATACGGCCCAGGTATTCCAGGTTTCCATCCGGCAGCCAGCGTGCAAGGTCTCCTGTTTTATACAATCGCCCGCCTGGCATAAAAGGATTGGCAATAAACCGCTCTGCACTTAATGCCGGCAAGTTCAGGTATTCTCTTGCCAGACCTGCACCACCTATATACAGTTCGCCCGGAACACCTATCGGCACCAACGTCCTGCTACCATTCAATACATAAGCATATAAGGTGGGAATGGGTTTTCCTATCACGCTGGTACTGCTTTCCAGGTGAGCAGCCTGTAATTCCTGATAGGTCACATGTACAGTCGTTTCTGTAATGCCATACATATTAATCAGGCGACAGCCAGGATAAGCGGCCTTCCAGGTTTTTATCTTGGCCGGATTAAGCGCTTCTCCCCCAAATATTACATACCGTACAGATACGGTATCAGCATGCGCGGTGAGATAGTCCTGCAAGACATAAAATGCAGATGGCGTTTGATTGAGTACGGTTATCTTTTGTTCCAACAATAACTGACCAAACAGCGTAGTGTCTTGTGTGGCTTCCCTTGGCACCACTACCAGCCGACCACCATAAAATAATGCACCATACATTTCCCAAACAGAAAAATCGAAACAGAAAGAATGGAACATGCTCCATACATCCTTTTCATTGAAATCATACAGGGGGCTATCTGTTTCAAATAAACGAACCACATTCACATGCTCTATCAGTACACCTTTAGGTCTGCCAGTGGACCCGGAAGTATAAATCACATACGCAGCGTGTTCAGCACTTCTTATTGATTCAACAGCATGCACCGGCTGGTCATTAATTATCTCCAGGTCCGTATCCAGCACTATGACTGTTTTAATACCAGGAACCGCATTACAAACAGCGCTACTACTAAGGTTGCTGACTGCAACAGTTGCCCGGGTATCTTTCAGCATATAACGGATACGATCTTCAGGGTAAAGTGGATCTACCGGCACATATGCGCCCCCCGCCTTCAGAATACCCATGATGCCGACTATCATTTCCAGGCTTCTGTTTATACAGATGGGCACCAGTGTTTCTTCTTTAACCCCTTTACTGCGCAGCAAATGCCCGAGCTGATTAGCCCGTTCATTTAATTGCCGGTAGGTCAACTGTTGATCTTCATAAACAACAGCCACCGCATCTGGCCGGATGGCTACCTGTTCTTCAAACAGGTCTACAATTGTTTTATTTTTCGGATATCCGGCTGCTTTGCCACTGAATACATCCAGTAACATCCTTTCTTCTGCAGGTGCCAGCATAGGAAGTACACCTATTTTCTCCTCCGGTTTCGATACCGCTGATGTCAGTAACTGCTCATAATGGGTAGCCATCTGACGGATGGTATCTTCTTTATACAGGTCAGTGCAATACTCCACCGTCAATAACAACTTATCTCTTTCTTCCACAATGGTGAAGGTGAGATCAAATTTGGCGGTATGATGTTCGGGCCGTTCCGGAAACAAGGATGCATCTCCCAAAGTAATGCTATGGCTTTTCTTCCCATTCTGCAATACAAACATTACCTGGAACAGTGGGTGCACACTATTATTTCTTTCTTTTACAACAGCATCCACTACTTTTTCAAAGGGCAGTTCCTGGTGATCAAACCCTTCCAGTACTGCTTCCTTCACCTGCTGCAACAAAGTGGTGAAAGTGGTATTATCATCCAGATTACTGCGTATGGCCAGTGTATTGATAAAAAAGCCTACCAGCGATTCAATCTCCCGACGCCTTCGGCCTGCTACCGGTGTCCCTACACAAATATCTTCCTGTCCGCTATAGCGGTACAGTAGTACCTTTAATACTGATAATAAGACCATAAACAAGGTAGTACCCTGTTGCTGACTTAACCGGTTGGCTGCTGCTGCGATCCCTTGATCCAATACGAGATCCAATACGGCGCCGCGGGTACTTTGTATGGCAGGTCTGGCATAATCTGCAGGTAGGTTAAGCGGTTCGAGGCCGGATAACTTCCCTTCCCAGTAATGTTGCAGCTCAGCCAATACTTTCCCGGATATATACTCTCTTTGCCAGATAGCATAGTCTGCATATTGTACCGGCAATGGAGACAGTTTAGGGGCACGGCCTTCCGTATGAGCACTGTATAATTCCACCAACTCCTTCACGATTACCGTATCCGACCAGCCATCGGATGCAATATGGTGCATCACCAATGCCAGCACATGATCATTATCTTTAAGGCGCATTAATCCTGCACGCAGCATATGATCTGCGGAAAGATCGAAAGGCTGGTTAAGAAAGTGGGTGATAATATCCTGCTGATGATTACCCGGATTACTGATATCGGCCAGTTGCCAGTTATCCGGTGGCAGAATATGCTGATAGGCAATACCATCTTCTTCCCGGATAACTGTTCTGAGCACTTCATGCCGATTAATAATATTCTGCAGGGCATATTGTAATGCCGCCCGATCTATCTTTCCTTTCAGTTTTAATACAACAGGAACATGATAGTGTACACTGCCTTCGAGCCGATCGAGAAACCATAGCCGCTCCTGGCCGTATGACAGTGGAATCCGGGTGATCACGTTTCTGTTATAGGAAGGTATGGTGTTTATCTCGGCGATCCCCTCCTGTTTCAGTCCATGGTTCTTAAAAAATGTAATTAAATGGTGTTTATTATCTCTTAACTGTTTCAGATAATGTTCATCTATCTCCTGTTCTCCGGTTGTTTGTACACGTAGTTCATTATCAACAAAAGAGATATTTATACCTGCGTCTTCTCCATCCTTCAATAATCTCAGTATATGGGCCAGATTTAATTCAGACATATTTTAATGGTTTAATGAGTTAAATTTTAAAGCAATGCGGATAATTACAGCACAATCGTTTTTCCGTTTTCCGCTGAATGCAATGGTTTACTTTGATTGAAAGAAATATAACCGGCAAGCAGCTCTACAGTAGGCAGCTCAAAGTATGTTCTGACGGCTATTTTCATCAGGAACTCGTCCTGTACGGCAGCATCCATACGCATAATCAGTAAGGAGTTCATTCCCAGTTCAAATAGATTATCGTGTATGCCTACCCGTTCTATCTGTAATAATTGTGCACAGATATTTGCCAGGGCTTTTTCTGTTTCATTTCGGGGAGCTACATACTGGTTCGCTATCCATTCATTGATATCAGGATCCGGGAGCGCTTTTTTATTCACCTTTCCATTGGTCGTTAATGGCAGCTCTTCCAGTTCTACGATTAAAGAAGGAATCATGTGCGCCGGCAGCTTTTCTTTGAGATAGTGGCTAACTGCTTCCTTGCTGAAGCCGGCTTTCGGCACTACGTAAGCTATGAGTCGTTTATTCCCCTGTTTATCTTCCCTGGTGATTACGGTACACTGGTTTACCTGGTCGAATGACTGCAATATGTTTTCTATTTCACCTAATTCGATACGGTAGCCACGAATCTTCACCTGTTCGTCTTTTCTACCCAGGTACACAATGTTGCCATCCGGCAACCACTTGCAGACATCTCCTGTTCTGTACATTCTTGCAGATGGTACGCTGAAGGTATCCGTCACAAATTTTTCCGCTGTAAGGAGGGGCATGTTCAGATAACCTTTCGCCACCTGTATACCGCCCAGGTATAATTCACCCGGAACACCAACAGGCAACAGATGTCCGCTATCGTTCAATATGTAAGCGCTGACATTATCAAATGGTTTGCCTATAGGCACGGTATCGGCCGGGTGGTCATCTTTGTTTGTATATAAATATCCTGTGGAGGTGACTGTCACTTCCGTAGGCCCGTAAGCGTTATGAAACTCAACATATTCCGCCCAGGCGTTTGCCAGTTGAGGTGTACAGGCTTCACCACTGGAGATCACCCGTTTCAGACGGCCATAGTTACCAGGCGTAAGTGTAGCCAGGTACCCGGGAGTTACATCCATGTCCGTGATGCCTTCCCGTTCCAGCAGTTGTATAAATAACTGCTTATCCAACCGCACTTCATCAGGAAGCAATACCAATGTGGCGCCATTCATCAGGGCCAGGTATATCGGCTCTACGCCTGCATCAAAACCATAGCTATAAAACTGAAGCAATCTGTTATCTGTTGTTATACCAAACTGCCTGGTACGGCAGTAAATTAAATTTACCAGGGCATTATGAGGAATCATCACCCCTTTTGGTTTACCGGTAGATCCGGAGGTATAAATGATATATGCCAGATCACCGGGAGCCGTGATATTCACCGGAGGAGTTACTGGCTGATGTTTTAATACATCGGGGTCATTCAGGCAAACCATAACGGCATTACCGGCGCCACCGACAGGCTTATCGCAGATCACCACTTTCGCTTTAATATCTTCCAGCATATAGCTGATACGTTCTTCCGGATACGCAGGGTCTATTGGAACATAGGCACCGCCCGCCTTCCAAATGCCCAGGAAGCTCACGATCATATCCAGCCCGTTATCCATACAGATCGCTGTCAGGCTATCTCTTGTAACACCTATACCGCGCAGGTAGTGGCCAAGCTGATTCGCCCTTTCATTCAGCTCCCGATAGGATAGTGTATTGCCGCCATAACTTACCGCCACCGCATTCGGGTATTTCAACACCTGCTCCTCAAATACATCCAGCACAGTAACATTGTCGGGATAGTGTACTATGGGACTGGAAAATGTATCCAGTAGCAGCGTACGCTCTGCGCTGCTGAGGAGATCAATATCGCCCAGCCTTATTTTTTCCGGGTTCACCAGCTGTTGCAATACTTCTTTGAAGTGGCCGGCCAGCCGGGTGATATAACCGGCGTCCAGCAAATCTTTGTTATAACTGAATGTGATATTGGTTTCTCTGGAAGAAGATATAGAAATATTTAACGGATAGTTTGTCTGTTCTTTTAATGCAAGATTGGAGAGCTTTAACTTCCATTGTTTGCCGGCAATCACTTCACTCACCGGGTAATTTTCGAATATCAGCAGGCTGTCAAACAAATCACCGTTTACGCCTGTCCAGGTTTGTATTTTGCCCAAAGCCGTATACTCATATTCACGGGAGGCGATCTGGCTCCGCTGTATGTCTTTCAACCATTGCGCAATATCACTATCTGCATCTACCTGCTGATGTAAAGGAAGTGTGTTGATGTAGATCCCCACCCTTTGCTCCACATCGGGCAAATCACCGGGGCGGCCGGATACGGTAACGCCATAGGTAACCGCTTTATTTCCGGTGTACACATGTAATATAAATGCCCATACACCCTGCATGACAGTACTAATGGTAAGTCCCTGGCGCTGCGCATAATTTTCCACAGCGGTATGCAGCGAGTTATCCAGGCGTAGCTTATTGTCTTCATAAGTACCCCGTCCCCTTGTGCGGTCTGTTACACCGGCGGCTATAAAGGGCAACAAGCTACCGGTTTCGACCCCTTTCAAATACTCCCGCCAGTAGGCCTCTTCCTTCCATTTATCTTTATTGCCGATATAACGTATGTAATCTTCGTAGCGATCTTCTGTGAAGCCCGGCAGTGCGCGGCCTTCAGACAATGCTTCATAGCTCTCCAGCAATTCTTCTATTACTACAGGCAACGACCAGCCATCCATTAAAATGTGATGAAAGCTCCACAACATGCGATACCGTTGCTCTTCCGTCCGGAACAGGATAATACGCAGGAGCGGCGCTGCATTAAAGTCAAAACCCAATGCCCGGTCTTTTACCAGATAGTCAGCTATCGCGGCTTCCAGTGCAACAGTATCCATTCCCCGATAATCCAGTATCTCAAACGGAATCTCTGCTTTTTCGTATACACATTGCACCGGAAAACCTAATGACCGATAGTCGAATGCGGTGCGGAGAATACTATGGCGTTTTAACAAATGGTTCCAGCTTTGCCGCAACCAGCCTGTATTAACAAGTTCTATATCACAGGTAAATTGTTCGATGTAAGCATTACTGCCATCATCATACAACCGGTGGAACAACATGCCCTCCTGCAAACCACTGAGCGGATAAATGGTGCTGAGCTGCCGGGTGTTTTCACTAGCCTTTATCGCCAGGAATCTATCCAGCTGTTCGTATTTCACCTGACCAGTTAATCCGTAATCGGATGGGGTTAGTACGGTTCCCCGTTTAGCCCGTCCTTCACAATGGATGATCAACGATATGAGGTGTTGATAAAAGAGGGCTGCTACTTCCCGGATAGTAGCAGCATCATAATGCCTGCTGCTGTAACTCCATACCAGGGTCAATGAACCTTGCTGCACCTGACCATTCACCATTAGCCGCTCTCTTACCATATGTTCCCTGCTGATATTGCTTCCGGCAGATTCTCCCGCCAGGATGAACTGATGGTTGTTATCTGAAACGGTATCTACCTGACCCAGATAATTAAAAACAATATCCCAGGGCTGTACATGCTGAAGTGCGGGTATTTTATGTATATACTTCAGCACACCATAACCAATACCTTTGTCCGGCAATTCGCGCAATTGTTCTTTCACACTTTTAATCAATTCACTTTCATGACGACTGTCCACGTGTAACAATACAGGATACAGTGCTGTAAACCAGCCCACCGTACGATCTGTATTGATGGATGTACCCAGGTCTTCGCGGCCATGTCCTTCCAATCCTATCACCACCTCCTTATCCCCACTCCAATCGCGTAAGGTGCAGGCCAATGCAGTCAATAATAAGTCATTAATCTCTGTATGATAGGCCTGTGGTGCATCCTGCAACAACTGACGGGTTAGTTCAGTTTCCAGCCGCATCGTGTGGCTGTTGATGTCTTTCATGCTTACTATTCCATCATAACTATGATCTACCGGTAAACGGAAAGCAGCTTGTGCCACCTTCTCCCAATAGCGGGTTTGAGATAGCAGGCGTGCTCCTTTGCTGTATTGCAGCAATTCGTTGTACCAGCTGCGGCAGGAGGCGCTTTTGGCGCCCAGGTCTACAGGCACGCCGTCCTGTGCACTTTGCAACAGACGGCTGATATCTTCCAGGAGAATACGCCAGGAAACACTATCTACCGCCAGGTGATGAATAACAATCAATAAGCGGTGATGGGACTCAGCTGCCGGGGTTTGTATCAATACCATGCGGATGATATCACCGGTTGTGATGTCCAGACTTTGCTGATAATGTTCGCAGCACGCGGTAATGGCCGAAGACAGATCTGCTACCGGAACCTCCCGGAGATCTTCTGTTACCAGCCTGCTGTAATGTGTACTGTATTGCTGTATCCATTCATCTCCGCTCTGATGATAAGCGAAGCGCAGGGCATCATGCTGCTCCTGCAAACGTTGCAGCACGCCGGACAATATTTCTGCATAAATATCTTTATCCAATGCCAGCAACACACGCTGATTATAATGATGCATGCCGGCTGTATTTTCCAGCGCTTCTTCAAAGAAATGCTGTTGAATCGGCAGGAGTCCGGCAACGCCATCCAGGATACCCTGCTCTCCGGAAGCCATGGCGCCTGCTCCTTTTCTCCCGGCTACTACAGCGCTTAACCGGGCAACAGTGGGATAAAGAAATACTTCCTTCACCTGTAACTCACATCCTGCCCGTTTGGCACGGCTCACCATCTGGATCGTAATGATAGAGTCGCCGCCAAGCCAGAAGAAATTATCATGTACGCCCACGCGTGATACCCCCAATAATCCTTTCCAGATATCAGCCAACAGCTGTTCTGTTTCATTTCGCGGCGCTACATATTCATCCTTTGATAATATCTCAACTGTAGAATCAGATAATGCTTTCCGGTCTATTTTACCATTGGCCGTAAGTGGTAATGCATCCAATTCCACTAATAATGGCACCATGTATTCCGGTAATTGCTGCTGCAGATAAGCGGTTGCCGCAGCTTTATCAAATGCTGTCGCTACTACATAACCTATCAGTTGTTTATTTCCCTGCTCATCTGTTTTCGCAATAACTGCACACTGGCTCACCTGACCAAATGATTGCAATACACTTTCTATTTCTCCTAATTCAATACGGTAACCACGGATCTTCACCTGTTCATCTGTACGACCCAGATAAGCGATCGTGCCATCATGCAGCCATTTGCCGGAGTCTCCTGTTTTATACATCCGTTCACCGTTACGGAAAGGATCTGCTACAAACCTTTCCGCTGTGAGCTCAGGGCGATTCAGGTATCCGCGTGACACCCCGATTCCTGATACACATATCTCTCCTGCTACTCCTACAGGACATAATTGCCCGTGATCATTCAATATATAGATATGTAAATTTTGTACAGGCTTACCGATGGGCACAAGATGATCTGCCGGTGCTTCATACATAAAATGATGTGTAATATCATCTGATGCTTCAGTAGGACCATAGGCATTCACCACCGGAATTCTTCCATAATCCCTGTGATTGAACCATTGTTTCAGCAATGAACGCTTCACAGCTTCGCCTGTTACCAGTAAATACTGCAGCCGGGTGAATGCCCCTGCCGTTTCTTCCTGTAATACAGCCGACAGATAAGACGGCACCACTTCCATTATACTCACTTCATCCTCTTCTACCTGCTTAATCAACAGGGATGGCTGTAATACCAGGTCATCTGTATAAATAACCGTACGACCACCACAAAGCAATGCAGCAAACATCTGCCATACCGAAATATCAAATGTGTAGGAAGCCGTAAACGCTATCACCGTATTGGCATCAATCTTCAGGTCATTAATTTTTGCATACAGGTGATTGAGCATCCCGCGATGTTCTACCAGCACACCTTTTGGCTTACCGGTGGAACCTGAAGTATAAATAACATAAGACAGATCGCCGGGAGCAGCTACATGTGCCGGACTCGAAACCGGCCTATCTTTCAGCAGATCCGGCTTATCCAGGCGGATAACAAGCACATTGCCGGCAATGTTAAGCGGTTTATGACAGATCATTACTTTGGCATCCGAATCTTCCAGCATAAAATGGATGCGCTCTTCCGGATAGTTGGGATCTATTGGTATATATGCACCTCCTGCCTTCCAGATACCCAGAATAGCGATGACCATGTCCAGACCCTTATTTAAGCAGATGGCGACCATGCGGTCTGTTGTGACACCCATTGAGCGCAGGTAGTGGCCAAGCTGATTCGCCCTTTCATCGAGTTCACGATAAGTCATGGCAGCGTTTTCATGCACCACCGCCACAGCATCCGGATACTTCGACACCTGATCTTCAAAGATCTGTACAAAAGATTTGTCTGCATCGTAGTTTACAACAGGACCACTTGTCCACTGCGACAGCAATTGTTCTTCGGGCAACGTAAGTACAGGCAATGTACTGATCTGCCGATCCGGAGCTGCTGCCACTGCATTTAACAACACTGCATAATGGGCTGCCATCCGCTGTACGGTTTCTTCCCGGAACAATGCTTTACTGTATTCGATTTCCACTTCAAAGCCCTCTGCTGTTTCTATTACTCCGAAAGTCAGGTCGAATTTGGTGATCTTGTGCTCTATGAACTCAGCTGATACCTGAATATCTTTCAGGTGTACCGGCTCCATTTCCCCTATGTTCTGTAACTGGAACATGACATCAAACAGCGGACCACGGCTAAGATCCCGTTCTTCCACCACCAATTCCACCACTTTTTCAAAGGGCAGGTCCTGGTGTTCATATGCCGATAGCAACATCGTTTTCACCTGCTCCAACAATGCAGTAAACGACCGGTTGCCATCTACCCTGCTTCGCAATGCCAGCGTGTTTACAAAGCAGCCTACCAGATTATCAAACTCATGAAGACCGCGGCCGGCAACCGCACAACCCACACAAATATCATCCTGACCGGTATAACGATATAGGAGTACTTTCAGCACAGTCAACAAGGTCATGTATAAGGTAACACCCTGCTGCTGGCTGTATTGCTGTATATCATGCGCCACCTTACGGTCTACTTTACAATGAACTTTCCCTCCGGCCTGTGCCTGAACAGCAGGGCGTGAATAATCCAGCGGAAGCTCCAGCGGCGTGAGGCCACTCAAACAATTTTTCCAGTAATCCTGCTGACGTTTCAGTACCGAACCACTTACATACGACCGCTGCCAAAGTGAATAATCAGCGTATTGCAGTTCAAGAGCAGGCAATAGTACTTCGTGTTCCTCATTGTATGCGTTATATAACGCTGACAGCTCTTTCATGATTACCGGCATAGACCAGCCATCGGCCGCAATATGATGCAATACCAACGCCAGCAGATAATCTCCTTCTGCCACCTGCAACCAGCCTGCGCGCAACATATGATCTGCAGATAATACAAACGGACGTTCCAGGAAAGACGCCACATCAGCAGATGTATGGATGGTATCCATAGCCCAGCTGCTTGCCGGCAACACAGACTGATAAGCGACTCCATCTTCTTCAATGATGACGGTTCTCAATACCTCATGCCGATCAATGATCGCTTCTAAAGCCTGTTCCATAGCAGAACGGTTCACAACGCCCTTCAATTTCAACACTAATGGAATATGATAATGTACGCTGCCTTCCAGGTGATGGATAAACCACAAACGTTCCTGGCTATACGATAACGGAACACGTGCCGGCCTGGATTGTAAGGAGATGACCGGCAATACCGTCTTGTTCTCCTGTTGCGTTATAAAAGTTGCGAGCGCAGCTACAGAAGGATAGCTGAATAATTCTTTTACAGAGAGCGTTGTTTGCAGCTGCTTTCGTATGGCAGTCGTTAACCTGATTGCCAATAGTGAATGCCCCCCCAGCTCAAAGAAATTATCGTATATCCCTATTAGTGATACCTGCAATTGCCCCTGCCAGATAGTAGCAAGTACCTGTTCCGTCTCATTACGCGGAGCAGTATAGGTGTTGATCGCCGTACTGATTTCCGGTTCTGGCAATTTCCTCCTGTCAGTTTTACCATTTGCTGTTAAAGGAAGCGCCTCCAGTGTTACCCACAGCGCCGGCACCATATAATCCGGTAAATATTGCTTTAAGTAATGGATGACCTGCTCTTTATTAAAGCCGGTGGTTGCTGGTACTATATAGCCCACCAGCTGTCTGTTACCGGAAGCATCCTGTTTAGTATGTACAATGCCCTGTTTCACCAGGTTGCTTTGCTGCAATACACGTTCTATTTCACCCAATTCGATGCGGTAGCCCCGAACTTTTACCTGTTCATCGGCGCGGCCCAGGTACAGGATATTGCCATCTGACAACCATTTGCCCATATCACCGGTACGGTACAT
>NZ_JBFREI010000027.1:0-13559 GCF_052114225.1 Chitinophaga sp. RAB17
CCGCAGACTTTGACCGGGACCATATCCTGGAATACCTGCGCAGCCGCTTGCCGGAATACATGGTGCCGGCGGCATTGATCCCACTGGAACATTTCCCTTTATTACCCAATGGAAAGATCGACCGGAAAGGATTACCTGATCCGGAAATAGTAGTCGCCACAGAAAAGGCCTTGCCTGTTACTGCGTTGGAAAAAACACTGGCCGGTATCTGGTCCCACCTGCTGGAGATAGAAGACATCGGGTTGCACGATGACTTCTTTGCATTGGGAGGGCACTCTTTATTGGCTATCCGGGTGATCTCTGCGGTGAGGAAACAACTGGGCCTGGTAATATCCATCGGTGATGTATTTGATTTCCCGACTATCGCCGGCCTTGCTGCACAACTATTGCAACAAACATCACCGGCAGCGACACCGGAACTGCAACGTACCGAAAGACCTGCACATATTCCATTATCGTATAGCCAGGAACGTTTGTGGTTTATTGACCAGCTGGAAGGTAGTTTAACCTATCATATTCCTACCGTATTGCGGTTGAAGGGTCACCTCAACAGGGAAGCACTGGCTGCCGCATTTCAGGCTATTGTGAACCGGCATGAAGTATTGCGTACAGTGATAGCAGAAGAAGACGGTTTGGCTTATCAGCAGGTACTGGAAAAAGATCAGTGGCAGTTACAGATAACAGATGAATCCCTGTACCGGGAAAATGAAGCCGTCCTGCAACAGTATCTGCAGCAGCTCATCAATATACCGTTTGATCTGCGCAGTGCCCATATGCTCCGCGTGCACCTGGTGGTAACAGGTCCGGCAGAACATATCCTGTTGGTAGTATTACATCATATAGCCTCTGATGGATGGTCCACCGGTATTATGGTCCGTGAACTGGCAGAACTGTACCGTGCCTTTGCAGCAGGACATACTCCTGTATTACCTGCGCTGGATATACAATATGCAGACTATTCGATCTGGCAGCGTAATTATTTGTCAGGCGCCGTAATGGATGAAAAGATTGCTTATTGGAAAGATAAACTGACAAATGTACCTGCATTGAATCTGCCCACAGATTTTCCGCGGCCACCGGTGCAAAGTACAAAGGGAGCTATCAGCACTTTCCATATCGATAGGGAGCTGGCGGCAGCACTGCAAGCCTTGTCCCGCGAGGAAGGCGTCACCCTGTTTATGACGTTGCTGGCAACCTACAAAGTGTTGCTGTACCGTTATACCGGCCAACAGGATATTTGTGTAGGCACTTCCATTGCGGGCAGAACGCGGCAGGAAATAGAAGGACTGATCGGCTTCTTCATCAATACACTCGCCCTGCGCAGTGACCTCGGAAGTAACATTTCATTTACAGCGCTGCTGCAGCAAATAAAACAAACTACACTCGGTGCTTATGAACACCAGGAAGTGCCTTTTGAAAAGGTAGTGGAAACAGTGGTGAAAGACCGTGATGTGAGCAGAACACCATTATTCCAGGTGGCCTTCGCCTTACAGAGTATTCCTGATATTCCGGAACTGCAATTGGGAGATATTGTACTGGATAAAGACCGCTTTGTTTATACAACCGCCAAGTTCGATCTCACCTTTACGGTGCAGGAAACGGCAGAAGGAATGACGGTCTTCATAGAATATGTAACAGACTTGTTTACCCCTGCAACCATCAGCAGGATGGCAGGACATTACGAACAGCTACTGCGCGCTGTTGCGGCAAACCGTCACCTGCCTGCCGGCCAGTTGCGTATGTTGTTGCCGGAAGAAGAACAACAGTTGCTGTTCACATTTAATGATAACAAGGCAGATTATCCGCAGGATAAAACGATCCTCGATCTGTTTGAAGCACATGTATTACAAACGCCGGAAGCGCCGGTATTGATATGGAAGAATGCGGTGCTCACTTACCGCGAACTGGATGAACAGGCATCCCGGCTGGCGCATTACCTGGCAACACAGGGTGTTACCGCGGAAATGCTGGTGCCGGTATGTATGGAACGTTCCTTTGATATGGTTATTGCCATATTAGGCATCCTGAAGGCTGGTGCGGCATATGTACCTGTAGACCCTGATTATCCGCAGCAGCGCATGGAGTTTATGTTGACAGATACCGGTGCAGCACTGTTACTGACAGATAAAGCCTCTTTATCCCGTTTGCCGCAGCTGCCGGGTATCCGTATCATCGTGATGGAAGATATCCATGAGGTGTTACACAGCTATGTGGCTGCAACACCTGTTGTAAAACCGTTACCGGAGCATCTGGCCTATGTGATCTATACTTCCGGTTCCACTGGCAAACCCAAAGGAGTCATGATAGAACACCGTGGTGTGGTGAACCTTGCATTGGGTCATGCAGTAGCCTTACGTATATCCGCTGCAACACGTACCCTGCAGTTTGCATCTTTTGGCTTTGATGCCTCCTGTTATGAAATATTCAATACGATACTGAATGGTGGGCTGATTGTATTGCCGCAGCAGGAAGACCTTTTGTCTTCTGAAAAATTTGCTGCACTGGTATCAGCACAAGCGGTAACAATGGTGGTATTACCTCCTTCCTACCTGCATATGGTCAGAGAGGTATTGGGGCCTGTAAAAACAGTGTTATCTGTAGGAGAAGCCCTGAACCGTGAAGATGCCGCCTATGTACAGGCTGAGGGGAGAAGGCTGCTGAATGCTTATGGTCCTACAGAGAATACAGTGTGCACGACTATGACTGACCATCCGCTACGTGATCACGGCGTAACTGTTATAGGAGGGCCCATAACTAACGTACAGGTATATATCCTGTCACCGGATCTTGCACTGTGCCCTGTTGGCGTAGCTGGTGAGATATGTGCGGGCGGTGCCGGTTTATCAAGAGGGTATTTAAACCGCTCTGCCCTTACCGCAGAAAGGTTTATTACCAATCCTTTCAGCACTGCATGGGGCGGACGTTTGTACCGTACCGGAGATCTGGGCCGGTGGCTGCCGGATGGCACGATCGAATACCTGGGCCGTATAGATGACCAGGTAAAGATCCGGGGGTATAGGATAGAGTTGGGAGAAATAGAAAAAGTATTACAGGACTGTGGACTGGTAGCGCAGGCAGTGGTGCTGGCGAAGGAGGGGGCACATGGAGATAAGGGGGTTAAAAGGCTGGTAGCCTATATAGTACCGCAAGGTTCATTTGACAGGGAAGGAATCCTTACTTATATGCGGCAGCAATTGCCGGAATACATGGTCCCATCGGTGCTGATAGCGATGACTGTATTTCCGCTGACACCCAGCGGAAAATATGACCGGAAGGCATTGCCGGAGCCGGAAGGAAATGCCGGTGGTCAGGAATATGTAGCACCACGCACTGCAACAGAACACGCCGTAGCAGCTATCTGGCAGGACCTTTTACAGGTACCACAGGTAGGTATCTATGATAATTTCTTTGGATTGGGCGGACACTCACTGATGGCGATGCGCCTTATGTCTGCCCTGCGTAATAAACTGAAGGTAGAGTTGTCCATGAAAGTACTGTTCCTGCATCCTACGTTGGCGGCTTTTGCAGCACAGGTAGCAGCGGGCAACAGGAAAGCTTTATTGCCGGCTATTGAAGCCACTGTACGGCCGGACAATATACCATTATCGTATAGCCAGGAACGTTTGTGGTTCATTGATCAGCTGGAAGGCAGCGTACATTATCATATACCAACTGTTCTCCGGTTAAAGGGCACACTGAACACAGCCGCCCTCACACAGGCGCTTGCGGCAGTTGTAAACCGGCATGAAGTGCTGCGCACCGTATTTGAAGAACAGGAGGGTAATATATACCAGGTAGTAATGGACAAAGATGGCTGGCAGCCGGAAATACGCCAGCACTCCGGCGAAGCTGGTCTGGAAGAAGAGATACGCACACTGGTTAATCAACCATTTGATCTTGCAAAAGATTATATGCTTCGCGCGCACCTGCTGGTATTGGACATTACCGAACACGTGCTGGTGCTCACCGTACATCATATTGCGGCAGACGGCTGGTCAGCCGGTATTATCATCCGGGAACTGATGATGGGTTACCAGGCTGCATTAGAACACAGCGAGGTTACTTTACCTCCACTGGATATCCAATATGCTGACTATGCCATCTGGGAAAGAACATACCTCTCCGGCGCAGTGTTGGAACAGCAACTGCAATACTGGAAAAATAAACTGGCAGATACAGCTATTCTGAACCTGCCGCTGGACCACGCCCGCCCTGCGATGCAGAGCACCCGCGGCGGATTGCGTTCATTCCTGTTTGATCAGCAGCTGCTGGTGAAACTGCAGTCATTGTCAAAACAGGAGGGTGTTACGCTTTACATGACTTTGCTATCGGCATTCAAGGTATTGCTGTACCGCTACAGCAACCAGCATGATATCTGTGTGGGTACCTCCATCGCCAGCAGAACAAGACAGGAAACAGAAGGACTGGTGGGTTTCTTTATTAACACGCTCGCACTACGCAGCAATCTGGAGGGTAATCCTTCTTTTACCACCCTGTTACAGCAGGTAAAGGAAACTACGCTGAATGCCTACGAACACCAGGAAGTGCCATTTGAAAAAGTAGTAGAACAGGTAGTAACGGAAAGGGATGTAAGCAGAACACCTCTTTTCCAGGTAATGTTTGAAATGCAGAATACGCCTGATACCCCTGAACTGCGGCTGGGCGAAGTAACGTTGTTACCGGAAGGCAATGCAGTACACCATGCCAAGTTTGACCTTAACCTGTCGCTGCAGGAAGTGCCTGAAGGGTTACAGCTCACAGCAGGCTACTGCGCTGATCTCTTTGAAGACGCTACCATCGACCGGATGATTGGTCATTACGAACAACTGCTGAAAGCTTTGGCAGAAATGCCTTCACAAAAAATAGATCACCTGCCGCTGCTCACCACAAAAGAGGAAGACCAGTTGCTGCATGGCTTCAATCATAAAATAGTTGCATACCCGCATACAGAAACACTGGTCACCCTGCTTGCCCGGCAGGCGAAAGCTACGCCGGCCGCTACTGCACTGATACTGGGAGAAGCAGTCATGAGTTATGAAGAACTTGATCAGCGCAGTACACAGCTTGCGCAGTTCCTCGTGGCCCGTGGTGTAATTGCTGATACCCTCGTGCCGGTATGTGTAACACGGTCCATGGAAATGGTCATAGCCCTGCTGGGGATTATGAAAGCCGGAGGCGCTTATGTACCTGTTGACCCTGAATACCCGGAAGAAAGAATCCGGTATATGTTGCAGGACTGCAGCGCCAAACTGGTAGTGACAGACAGTTACGGCAAAGAGAAGCTTCCTGCCTTGCCAGGCGTGGACATCATAACAACAGATACGTATCAGGATACCATCACAGATGCCAGGACTGAACTGACGGAAATACCTGCTCCGCATGATCTTTCCTATGTGATCTATACCTCTGGCTCTACTGGTCTACCCAAAGGGGTGATGGTGGAACATGGCGGTATGCTCAATCATTTGTTTGCCAAAATAAATGACCTGCAGATCAATGATAAAAGTATAGTGGCATTTAACGCTGCCTATACTTTTGATATTTCGGTATGGCAGATATTTGCGGCCCTGCTCTGTGGCGGTACTACTATCATTTACCCGGAAGAGGTGATACTGCATCCAGCAGCGATGATGGAAGCGGTAGACAGACAGCAGGTTACCATCCTGGAGTTGGTGCCTTCCTATCTTGCCGCTGTATTGGATGAAAATATTCCTGTTAACCTCTCTGGTCTGAAATACCTGCTGGTAACCGGGGAAGCCATCAGCCGGCATACACTTGAACAATGGTTCAGCAGGTATAAACATATTCCTGTGGTCAATGCCTATGGTCCCACGGAAGCGTCGGATGATATCTGCCACTATATCATGCATAACGTACCCGACTATACGAATGTGCCGCTCGGTGCGCCCGTACAGAACCTGCACATTTATATCCTGGATAAGGAAAAGCAACTATGCCCGGTAGGTGTACCCGGAGAAATTTGTGTGTCAGGAGTGGGCGTGACAAGAGGATATCTCAACCGTCCGGACCTCACTGCCCGGCAGTTTATCAATGATCCTTTCGTGGCAACGCGTGGCAGAATGTATCGTACCGGCGACCTGGGCAGATGGCTGCCCGATGGTAATGTGGAGTACCTGGGACGCATGGATGAACAGGTGAAAATCCGTGGCTACCGCATTGAACTGGGTGAAATAGAAAGTGTGTTGCTGCAGTCCGGACGGGTAACAGAAGCTGTAGTGATTGCACATGCAGGCATGAACCATATTAAACGCCTCGTTGCTTATATAGTACCTAAAGGAACCTTTGATAAGACAGCTATCCTCAATTATCTGAAAGAAAAACTGCCGGAATACATGGTGCCATCACTGCTGGTAGAGCTAGACCGGATACCACTTACGGCCAATGGTAAAACGGACAGGAAAGCCCTGCCGGATCCTGGTGACAACGCCCAGCTGCTCAATGAATATGTGGCGCCACGTAATGAAACAGAACAGGCGCTCGTCGTCATCTGGTGTGAACTATTGGGCCTGGAACGTATAGGCGTCCACGATAATTTCTTCGAATTGGGTGGCCACTCCCTGCAGGTAATGCGATTGATTGCAATGATCAGGAAAACTCTCCAGGTAAAGGTGTCCGTAAGGGATTTCTTTATGCTGGCCACTATAGAATCGCTTGCTAAATATATCCGTGTAAACCAGTCACAGGCAGCTATCGCGGCAGAAGATCTGCAAACAATCAGACTCTGATACATGCCGCTGATTCTTTCATGTTAAAAATTGTAAAATGACCAGCTTTAACTTAACTGATATAGTAGATCTACTGGAAAAAGCAAATGATATAGGCATTCAGATATCATTTGATGACAATGAGCTGATTGTGCAAACGCATAGGGAGCATATTATTGACGCCACCTTTCTCCATGAGCTGAAAAATAACAAGGAATACCTGATAGAATATTTCAGGAAGCATCATAATGCTCCGGAAACTGCCACAGCGAAAACGATAAGTGCCGCGGACCGTAACGGGATGACCCACATCCCCCTTTCCTTCAGCCAGGAAAGGTTATGGTTCATTGATCAGCTGGAAGGCAGTGTGCAATACCATCAGCCTATGGTCATGCGGGTAAAGGGAGTACTCAGTCGCCCCGCCCTTGTACATGCACTGCAGCAGATCGTAAACCGCCACGAAATTTTACGCACCGTTATCACACAGGAGAATGGAAAGGCTTTCCAGCAGGTAGGTGAAAAAAACCGGTGGCAGCTGGAGATGATAGATGAACTACTTTACAAGAACGATGCAGCAGCCCTCCAATCCTATATCAGGGCATTGATAGCACAGCCTTTTGATCTCTCCCGGGATCATATGTTGCGGGCACACCTGATCGCACAACATCATGATGAATATGTACTGGTGATCAATGTTCACCATATTGCTTCGGATGGCTGGTCTACCGGCATTATCATCCGGGAATTAATGGAACTCTACAATGCTTCCGTGGAAGAGCGTTCCGCTAAGCTGCCACCGTTGCCCCTGCAATATGCAGACTATGCCATCTGGCAGCGTCAGCACCTGTCGGGAGATGCTTTGAAAAATGAACTGGATTACTGGAAAAACAAACTAAGCGGCACAGCTGTGCTTAACCTGCCATTGGATTATCCGCGTCCTGCTATCCACAGTGCCCGTGGAGCAACCTGCCCCATACGTTTTAACGCCGCGCTCACAGCCGGTTTACAGGCGCTGTCGAGACAACAGGACACCACCCTGTTCATGACATTATTGGCTGCCTTTAAGGTATTGCTATATCGCTATAGTGCCCAGGATGATATTTGTGTGGGCAGTCCTACTGCCGGCCGTACCCGGCAGGAGCTGGAAGGGCTGATTGGTTTCTTCGTCAATACCCTGGCATTGCGCAGTGACCTGAGTGATAATCCCACTTTTGCGGCATTACTGCAACAGGTAAAAGATACTACACTCAGTGCCTATGACCACCAGGAAGTACCTTTTGAGAGGATAGTGGAAGCAGTAGTGAAACAACGTGACCTGAGCGTGAATCCGCTGTTCCAGGTGATGTTCATGCTGCAGAATGTGCCCGCCGATGCCAATGAAGGACTGGATGCTGTTTCCTTTTCCCAGGAGAAGGTAGACAATACTACTACGATGTTTGACCTGGTTTTCTCCCTGGAGGAATCCGGTGGCGCGCTGGCAGGATCTGTATCCTATTGCACGGACCTGTTTGACGAAAGTACCATACAACGGATGATAGCACATTATGAAAGACTGCTACAGGCCGTGGTGGCATCGCCCGCTACACAGATAGATGCATTGCCCATCCTCGGTGAGGCAGAAGCAAAGCAACTGTTGCTTACTTTTAATAAAGCCGGTTTGGCACCACTGGAATATAAAACGGCGATAGATCTCATTGCCGCGCAGGCGGCGCTTACTCCGGATGCTATTGCATTGGTGGCGGATGATGTTTCGCTGAGTTTCCGGGAAATAGACGAACGTTCCAATCAGCTGGCGCACTACCTCAGCGCCAAAGGTATTGCAAGGGAATCGCTGGTACCAGTGTGTATAGAGCGTTGTCCGGAGATGATCATTGCTATGCTGGGTATCCTGAAAGCCGGGGGCGCCTATGTACCGGTAGACCCGGAATATCCGCAGGAGAGGATCCGCTACATGATAACGGATACGGATGCACGAATTATTATCAGCAGCAGTACTGCACGGCAGCAGTTGACATTGACGGAACAACATGCGGAGGTGATATCACTGGATGAAGATGCAGCTCTTATCAGCAATTACCCGGTTACACCATTGGCTACGTTACCTGTGCCGGAACAGCTGGCCTATGTGATCTATACTTCAGGATCTACCGGTAAGCCCAAAGGGGTAATGATAGAACACCGCAATATGTTTGCTTTCCTCACCTGGTGCCGGGATGAGTTTGTACATAATCATTTTGAAACCGTGTATGCCACCACTTCCATGTGTTTCGATTTGTCTGTATTTGAGATCTTCTACCCGTTAAGTATTGGTCGCCGTATCAGGATATTGCAGAATGGTCTGGCAATAGAAAAATATTTGCCACTCGATGAAGCAGTACTGGTGAACACGGTGCCCAGTGTGATCAGGGCGTTACTGAACAATCAAACTGACCTGTCGCGGGTTACTGTTTTGAATATGGCCGGGGAGCCCATTCCGGCGGAAGTACAGCGTAGCAACGCACTGGCGCATATGGTGGTACGTAACCTGTATGGCCCTACGGAAGATACTACTTACAGTACCGTGTATAAATTAACGCCGGGACAGGCTTCTGCTTCCATTGGCCGTCCTATAGATTATTCGCATATCTATATCCTGGGTCGTGGAGATCAGTTGCTGCCTGTGGGCATTGCCGGAGAGATCTGTATCGGCGGCGCCGGCGTAACACGCGGGTATCATAACCGTCCTGAACTGACAGCAGAAAAGTATGTAGCAGATCCTTTTAGTCCGCAACCCGGCAGCAGGATGTACCGCACCGGTGATCTCGGCCGCTGGCTGAGTGACGGCACCATTGAGTACATGGGCCGTATTGATGCACAGGTGAAAGTGCGGGGCTATCGCATAGAACCCGGTGAAATAGAAAATGTGCTGCGTAGTTGTCCGCTGGTGAAGGAAGCAGCCGTACTCGCAAAAGATGATAATAGTGGTCTCCATAAACGGCTGGTAGGATATATAGTGCCTGCCGGCCTTTTCGACAGGGAGGGCATTACGTCCTTTCTGAAACAACAACTGCCGGACTACATGGTGCCTGCATTGTTGTTGTCATTAGATAAACTACCGCTCACGGCTAATGGTAAAATAGACAGGAAAGCATTACCGGACCCCGATGCAGCCGCATTGCAGCCGCATGAATATATAGCGCCGCGTAGTGAGGCAGAACAGGTACTGGCTGACATCTGGCAGGAACTGCTGGGTGTATCACGGGTAGGCATATACGATAATTTCTTTGAACTGGGAGGCGACTCTATTGTTACCATACAGGTAGTGAGCCGTGCTAAACGCAGCGGTTATGAATTGCAGCCGCGCGACCTGTTCCTGCACCAGACAGTCGCATCGCTGGCAGCATGGCTGGCTTCCCGCAAAAGCAGCGAAGTCACCGGAGAGCAGGGACTGCTTACCGGTAGCAGCGGCCTGTTGCCTATCCAGCAATGGTACTTTACCACCGCTGGTGAGGTAACCATTCCTTTTAACCAGAGCATTTTATTAGCCGTTGATAAAAGTATCAGTGCACAGGTCCTGTCTTCCACTGTAGCACGGCTGGTGGAATACCACGATGCCCTGCGCTTTAGCTATCAGCGTTCCGGCAATAGCTGGGAACAGGTATACGGCAGCATGACAGGGGAACTGGAAATAGTAGACCTCAGCAATATTACTACGCAAACCCTTGCAGAAGAAATTGCCCGACATGCCGGTGGTTTTCAGCAAAGCCTGGAAATAGAGAAGGGACAGGTTATCCGGCCGGTATTATTCCGGACACCTGGAACAGAAAAACATCACCGCCTCCTGATCATTATCCATCACCTGGCTGTGGATGGTGTTTCCTGGCGCATATTGTTGGAAGATCTTGACTTGTTGCTGAAAGGTGATCCTGTTGCAGAAGTAACTACGATACTTGGACATAAAAGCAGTTCCTACCGACAGTGGTATACAGCCCTGGAGCAGTATGGCGGCCGCCGCAGGGTGCTTGGTCAGCAGGAATACTGGCAGCAGGTTGTTGCCGGTTACGAGCCGTTGCGCACAGATAAAAAATATGATGGTAAACTAACCGTAGCAGATACTGCCTCCTGTGCTGTGAAGCTGGACAAGGCACAAACACAACGGCTGCTGCAGGAAGTACCCCGTGCATACCATACCGTTATTAACGATGTGCTGTTATGTGCCCTGGCGCGTACGCTCACTGCCTGGAGCAGCGCAGCGGGAGTAGTGGTTGGTCTGGAAGGTCACGGCCGTGAGGATATCATCTCTGGTATTGACACCAGCCGTACGGTGGGCTGGTTTACAGCTTTATATCCTGTATGGCTACACGTAGACGCCGGCAGTACGCCTGGCGCATCTCTCAAAACAATAAAGGAACAATTGCGGCAGGTACCTGACAAAGGGTTAGGTTACGGCGTACTGAAATATATCAATCAAGTGGAATCCCTGCAGGGCAAGGATCCCTGGGATATCATCTTTAACTACCTGGGACAGTCAGACAATGCAGTGAAACAGGATGGCGTTATCACCGGCGCCCCGGAATCATCGGGGTCTGATACCGGTGCCAGCTATCCGTTGCTGCACAAGCTGGGGCTCACCGGCATGGTACAGAACGGCGAACTACTGTTGCAGTGGGAATACAGCACCCGTCACTATGACGAAGCAGGTATTACTCAACTGGCCACTGCTTATCTCGCACAATTGGAGCTGGTGATAGATCATTGTGTGGAACAGGCACTCCGGGAGCCGGTATTCACGCCCGCAGATTATGGATTAAGTACAGAAATAACAAATGAAGAACTGGACGAATTCCTGGATAGCTCCCGTAATGGGTTACCCCTGCGCAGCCAGATCAGTGGCCTGTACCGGCTTACCGGTCTCCAGGAGGGCATGTTGTTTCATACCCTGTATGATATGCAGGGTGGCACCTATGTAGAGCAGTTCAGCTGTGAAGTGAGTGGCTTACAGGAAGATCTTTTCCGCCAAAGCTGGGAATATCTGCTCAGCCAGCACAGCATCCTGAGAAGTGGTTTTTACCATGATGTATTCAGCGTGCCGGTACAATGCGTATACAGGCAGGTAACAGTACCTATGCAGGTAACCGATTTTCGTGGAATGGATAAGGCCGCACAGGCTGCTGCTGTAAAGGCATTTGAAACAGCAGACAACCTACAGGGCTTTGACCTGAAAGCAGCCCCGCTGATGCGTATCAGTTTACTCCGGCTTAGTGAGGACACCTACAAGATGGTATGGACCTCTCATCATATTCTTTTTGATGGTTGGTCATTACCGGTAATGGTAGAAGAATTGCTCAGCACCTATGAAGCACTGGTAACAGGCAACGCGGTACCTGTTGTAATGGAAGACCGCTTCGAAGATTATATCCGCTACCAGGAAAGGCTGGATAAGGAAGCAGAAGAACATTACTGGCGTAATTACCTGCAGGGACTGGAAGAAGGAAGTCTCCTCCCTT
Organism: Chitinophaga sp. RAB17; assembly: GCF_052114225.1. Lineage (NCBI taxonomy): Bacteria > Pseudomonadati > Bacteroidota > Chitinophagia > Chitinophagales > Chitinophagaceae > Chitinophaga > Chitinophaga sp. RAB17. The sequence continues at coordinate 12,212 of NZ_JBFREI010000027.1, forward strand.
TTACCGCCAGTACCACCAGGCTTACAAAAGGTGGTGGTAATTTCAGGGAGCGCGTATTTCGACTGGATGCCGCTACTACCACGCGTCTTACACAGTTTGCACAACAACACCATATAACACAGAATACCCTGATGCAGGGCGTGTGGGCGTACCTGTTATATCGCTATTCCGGCCACCGCGATGTTGCTTACGGCATCACCGTTTCCGGCCGTCCGCAGGATCTGCCGGGCATGGAAAACAAAGTAGGTCTCTTTATTAACACGCTGCCTTTATATACCGTTATTGATCCTGCACGTGACATAACCGGCTGGCTGCAAACAATACAGAACAGCCAGTTGCAGAGCCGTGAATACCAATACACCGGCCTTAATTCCATCCAGAGATGGATCAATGTGGCGGGGGAATTGTTCGACAGCACTATCACTTTCCAGAACTACCCGGTAAGTGAAGTGGTAAATGCACAAACCTGGCATCTGCAGGTGAGCGAAGTGGAAACACATCCGCACACCAACTACCCGCTGACCATCATCATGGGCGTGGCAGCAGAAACACATCTGATCTTTACATTTAACAATGACCTATTGTCTGATTATTTTATAGAGATGATAGCCGCGCATTTTGAGCAGGTGATCTCGCAGATCATTCATCAAAAGGCTGTCCTGATCGGAGATATTGAACTGCTTTCTCCGGCAGAACAACAACAGCTGGAAAATCGTACGGCCGTTGATGTTACCGGTCATTATTTCCTGGAGATGTTTGAACGGGAGGCGAAGGAAAATCCAAACGCGGTTGCACTTGTCTTTGAAGAAGAAAAACTTTCTTATACCGCACTCAATAAACGGGCATCCCGCCTGGCAGGCTACCTGCAGGAGAGGGGCGTTACCACCGGCTCCCTGGTACCGCTTTGCATGGAACGCGGCCCCGATATGATCATTGGTATGCTGGGTATCCTGAAAGCTGGCGGCGCTTATGTGCCCATTGAACCAGACTTCCCGGCAGAACGTATAAAGTATATGCTGGAAGATACGGCGGCAGCAGTTGTTGTTAGTAGCAGCAGTTGCCGCGATCTGCTCCCTGCAACWGGTTTAAYGGTTGTATCACTGGATGATGACCGTGATGAGATCAACCGCAGCACAGCAGCGGCTTCCTTGCCGGTAACACCTGRGCAGCTGTTGTATGTGATCTATACCTCAGGCAGTACCGGTACACCYAARGGTGTGATGGTGACTCATCATAACATGGCCGATTATATGGCAGGGCTGCAGGCACATCTGCCTTTGCAGCAATGCCGTTCCTATGGTTTGTTATCCAGCATCGCCACTGACCTGGGTAATACCGTGTTGTTCCC
>NZ_JBFREI010000028.1:0-9482 GCF_052114225.1 Chitinophaga sp. RAB17
AAATGGATCATCGATAAAACGTTGATCCGTCAGCGTTATATTATTCAGGTATCCGGCCGCCACGCCATCACCACCTATGTACAACTCGCCGGGAACACCTGCAGGACAGAGTTCCAGGGCCGGGCTTAAAACATAGGCACGGGTATTGGAGAATGGTTTACCTACAGGAATATGACTACCATAAGCGATGCTATCGCTGACTACATGGAGCAATTTACCTATAGTCGTTTCCGTTGGACCGTAGTGATTAACAACCCTGCATCCACTGCCGGCAGCCAGGATATTATCTACCACGGCTGTTTCCAGCGCTTCTCCTCCAAATATCAGTAGTTGCTCCGGCAACAATAATTTATCGGGCGCCGATACTGCTTTCCAGTAAGAAAGTACTACCTTGATACAGTCTATCCGATGAGAGCTAAAGTAATCATGCAGTTTGTCACTATCGTTGATAAAGGCTTTCGGGAACAGGTGCAATTCCCCTCCCGTAGCCAGGCAGCCATATAATACTGTATTGCCCAGATCCGTGGCGATACCGGTCAGCAAAGCAAACGAATGGCAATCCGCAATCGGTATGGCCGCCTGCAAACCTGCCAGGTAATCAGACAGGTTGCGATGAGTGATCATAACGCCTTTGGGCGCACCTGTGCTACCAGAAGTATAAATCACATATAACAACTGCGAAGCAGATGGATAAGGCAGGACAGATCCGGCATCATTCAACAAATCTTCATCCAGTGAAATCACCTGCGCCGCTGTGGATGGCAACAAGCCCCGGCAACTACTACTGCTCACGATCACCGTTGCTGCGGTATCTTTTAAAATATAACTGATCCGTTCTATAGGATAATCCTGCTCAACAGGCACATAAGCACCGCCTGCCTTCAATATCCCCAGAATACCCACTACCATATCGGCAGAACGTTCTATAAACAGCGGTACTAACGTATTAGGCTCTACGCCGTTTTTGCGGAGACAAACCGCCAACCGGGTAGCACGTGCATCCAGTTCCTGGTAACTCATAGACTGCCCCTCAAATACCAGTGCAGTGGCCTGCGGTGTACGGGCTACCACGGCCGCAAACATATCCACGATCGTTTGATCTGCTGCATAAGGCACCGTCTTTTCTGTGAGGGCCGGCAGTAACTGTTTTTCTTCGGAGGTTAAAAGGGGTAAATAATTGATCTGTTCAAGCGGGTTGTTCACCACTCCCTGCAACAGCTGCTCATAATGGCCTGCCATACGGCGGATACGGTCTTCACTGAACAGTTGGCTACGGTAAACAATGCTTATTTCCAGTCCCTCCTCCTGCTCTGTTATAAAAAAGGTGATATCGAATTTTGCAGTATGATGTTCAAAATCCTCTCCGGATAAAATCACCTCTTCCAAATGCAGCGCCGGGGCATCCGGTGTATGCTGCATTACAAACATCACCTGGAACAGTGGACTTCTGCTGGCGTCCCTGTCTTTCACCACTGCTTCCACAATCTTCTCCAAAGGCACTTCCTGATGTGCATAGGCGTCTACAGTTGTGGTTTTCACCTGTTGCAACAGGGACATAAAGGAAGGATTATTGCTCAGATCACTCCGCAATGCAAGCGTATTGACAAAGAAACCTATCAGCCCTTCCAGCTCACGGTGCGAGCGCGCAGCTGTAGAAGTGCCCACACAGATATCGGTTTGATGACTATAACGGTATAACAATACCTTGAATGCCGCCAGCATGGTCATGAATAAAGTAGTGCCCTGCTGCTGCGATAATAACTTTAATCCATCAGCCACTACGCTATCTACCTGGCATCTTATGTTTGCCCCTGCATTACTTTGTATTGATGGACGCACATAATCTGCCGGTAGTTGCAGAGTAGCGACCCCGGAAAGCTTGTCTTTCCAGTAATCCAGTTTTTTACCCAATACAGCACCGGACAGATGTTTCCGTTGCCAGATAGCATAATCAGCATACTGTAACAATAGTGGGGAAAGCGCCGCTGTGCGTGATGCTAAATAAGCACGATACAATTCCACCAGCTCCTGTATAATGATGCCGGAAGACCAGGCATCCGATGCAATATGGTGCAATGTTACCACCAATATATATTCATCTTCCTTCAGCACAATTAAATGCGCCCTCAGCATATGATCTGCGGACAAATCAAAAGGTGCTTCTATCAATGATTGTACAAACTGGTACAAGGCATCCACCTCAATATATGCTTCACCGGGTATTTCATTTAACCGCCATTGCCCGGCTGCCTGTATTTCCTGATAGGGACTGCCATCTTCCAGGTATATACTGGTACGCAGCACCTCATGCCGGTTTACGATCTCCTGTAAAGCATGTGCCAATGCCTGGCGGTTCAGGTTACCTTTTAATCTTAATACAGCGGGTATGTGATACTGTACACTGCCTTCCAGCTGATCGATAAACCACAAACGCTCCTGGCTATACGAAAGCGGGATATGTACGGGCCTTCTTTCAGCAGCCAGCGCCGATACGGGAGGCAGATGCTCTCCTGTGCAGGCAGCTGCCAGTCTTGCCACCGTAGGATACAGGAACAATAATTTAATAGATATTCCTATTTCCTGACCCAGGGCTGCTATTACACGCATTCCCAACAGAGAATGGCCCCCCAGCACAAAGAAATTATCGTGTATGCCTACACGCTGTATACCTAATATTTCCTCCCATACGGTTGCAATTGTCTGCTCCAGCTCATTACGGGGCGCCACATAGTCTACAGACAAAGTATCAGCACTGATAACAGGCAACGCTTTTTTATCAATTTTTCCATTTGATGTAAGGGGTAATGCGTCCAGGTCCACTACTACCGCAGGCACCATATAATCCGGTAATTTATTATGCAATCCGGCGAGTATCCCTTCTCTATCGAAAGCACCTTCCGGCACCACATATGCCACCAGCCGCTTATCCCGGCCTTGCTGATGATCTGTTACTGCTACAACCACTCCCTGTTTCACCAAACCGGTTTCCAGTAATACATTTTCTATTTCGCCGAGTTCAATACGGTAACCACGTATCTTCACCTGTTCATCTTTCCTGCCCAGGTAAACGATATTACCGTCTGGCAGCCATTTACATAAATCCCCTGTTTTGTATAAACTTGCAGGTATAGCACTGAATGGATCCGCTATAAATTTCTCACCAGTGAGATGAGGTAGATTCAGGTATCCCTTTGCTACCTGTATACCACCTAAATACAATTCCCCCGGAATACCTACCGGTAACACATGTCCACTATCATCCAATATGTAAGCCTGTACATTATCCAATGGTTTACCTATCGGTACGGTATCAGTCAGGGTATGATCCTGGCGGCTAAACAAATACCCGGTGGCAGTAACCGTTGTTTCCGTAGGTCCGTAAGCGTTATAAAAGTCAACATATGCCGCCCAGGCACTTGCCAATTGAGGTGTACAGGCTTCTCCACCTGAAACCACCCGCTTTAGCCCTCCATACTTGCCAGGGGCAAGTGTAGCCAGAAATCCGGGGGTTACATCCAGGTGCGTGATACCTTCCTGTTCCAATAGTTGAGTGAACAGTTGTTTATCCAACCGGATTTCATCAGGGATTAACACCAGCGCAGCGCCATTCGTCAGGGCCATATAAATCTGTTCAGCGGCTGCATCAAAACAATAATTATAGAACTGCAACAATTTATCATCCTTTGTTATACCAAACTGTCTGCTGCGGCTGTAAATCATATTTACCACCGCATTATGCGGAATCATTACCCCTTTTGGTTTCCCGGTTGAACCGGAAGTATAGATGATGTATGCCAGCTCCTCCGGAGATATCATCCCGGGGACCTTTGTTTTGTGTTGAGATTGTAATGTTGCCTCCAGCTCATCTATACAGATCACGTACTTTCCACTGTTAACACCGGTTATCAGGTTCTTATGCCCGCTTGTTGTTACTACAACTCCCTGTTCACCACAATCCTGGAGTACATGCCCCACCCTTTCAGCAGGATATTCAGGGTCCACAGGTACATAAGCACTTCCGGCTTTCAGGATGCCCAGTATACCAATAATCATTTCGAAAGAGCGACTGATACATAACGGTACCAGGCTACCGGCAGTGAGGCCCTGACCCCGTAAATAATGTGCCAGCTGGTTGGATCGTTCGTCTAATTCCCGGTAAGTGAGCTGTTGATCACCTAACACCAGTGCAGTAGCATCTGGTGTTTGTGCCGCTGCCTTCTCAAACAAATCGGTAATGAGCAGTGTTTGCGGATAATCATATGCAGTAGCATTAAATGTTTCCAGCACCAGTTTCTTTTCGGCGGCGTCCAGCATCCCAAGCTCATCTATCCGTTGTGCAGGTTTTTCGGTAATAGCCTGCAGCAGCTGTTTAAAGTGAGCCTGCATACGACTTATGGTATCTGCGGTAAACAGATCTACGCAATACTCAATATGCCCTTCCAGACCATCCGGTGTTTCTCTCATCGCAAAAGTCAGGTCAAATTTGGAAGTTGTATGCCCAATGGGAACTTCAGACAAGGTTAGATTGCCCAATGTTAGCCTGGGTGTTTGCGGAATGTTTTGCAACTCAAACATTACCTGGAATAAAGGTGTTCTGCTGATATCCCGCTCTTTTACTACTGTTCCCACTACCTTTTCAAAAGGTATTTCCTGGTGAGCATAGGCTTCCAAAGTATTTTCCTTCACCTGCTTCAGGAAAGTGATAAAAGAAGCTGTCTTATCCAGGGAGTTACGCAAGGTCAGCGTATTAATAAAAAAACCGATCAGGCCTTCTGCTTCTTCCCGTGTACGACCTGCTGATGGCGTACCTACGCAGATATCTTCCTGCCCGCTGTAACGAAATAAAAACACTTTAAACGCAGCCAGCAATGTCATAAACAAAGTAGTATCCTGTTCCAATGATAAACTGCGTAACCGGGTAGTTAATGCCTTATCCACCCGGAAATGAAATATATCCCCACGTGTACTTTGTAACACAGGCCTTGCATAATCTGTTGGCAGTTCCAATGCTGTTATACCATTCAACTTATTTTCCCAGTAGTTCAACTGTTGCTCCAATACGGAGCCCGACAAATATTTACGCTGCCATATAGCATAATCAGCATATTGTATATCCAATACTGGCAATCGGTGAGCACGCATGTCTGTATATGCACTGTACAGCTCCATCAATTCCCGTACAATGATCCCCATGGACCAGCCATCGGATACAATGTGATGCAGCACGATGACCAGTATATGCTCCTGCTTTCCCAGTACGATTAAATGCGCGCGCAGCATATGATCTGCAGATAAATTAAAGGGCAAGCTGATCAAAGTAGTGATGTATTCCTGTAGGGCAGTATCATCTGTTTTAAATCGCGGCTCATTTACTATCTCCCAACACCACTGATCCTTATCCTGGATCTGCTGATAAGCGGTATTATTTTCCTGTGCTATAACCGTACGCAGTACCTCATGACGATTCACTATAGTACGTAAGGCATAGGCCAGCCCCTCGCTGTTCAGGTCACCATTCAATTTTAACGCGGCAGGTATATGATAATGGGTACTACCTTCCAGCTGATCGATGAACCACAAACGTTCCTGGCTATACGAAAGCGGAATACGAGACTCCCTTTCCCCGGTAATCAATGGAGGTTCCGAAGATGCAGTAGTACGACCCTTCAGCAGCTGTGCGAGTTCTGCAATGGTTGGATGATCAAATATTTCCCCTATCTTAATTTCCACCTGCATTGTTTTCTTTATAGCAGACATGAGGCGAACAGCCAGTAGAGAGTGGCCCCCCAGCACAAAGAAGTTGTCATCCACACCTACCTGCGGCAATTCCAGTAAGCGTTCCCAGATATCGGCCAGGAGCTGTTCCTGTTCATTACGTGGAGCTGTGTATCCACCTGCGGGAATAGTTCCCTCGTCCAGCACCAACAATGCCTGTTTATCCACTTTCCCATTGGCGGTTAACGGTAAATGATCAATTTCCACCAGCGTAGCAGGTATCATATAGGCAGGCAGATGCACTTCCAACCAGGAAAGGATACCTGCTCTGTCAAAGGCGCCCTGCGGTATGATGTAAGCCACCAACCGGCTATAACCTTGAGGGGCGTGGTTATCTGCCGCATCGCTTTTTGCCAGCACCACACACTGATCTACCAGTGCACATGATTGTAATACACTTTCTATCTCCCCGGGTTCAATCCGGTAACCCCGCACTTTCACCTGATCATCTTTTCTTCCCAGGTATTCGAGATTACCATCCGGCAACCATCTGCCCAGGTCGCCGGTGCGGTACATCTTCATATCGGGTTCCGGGCTGAACGGATCTACCACAAATTTTTCTGCCGTCAGCTCCGGACGATTCAGATACCCTTTTGCGAGGCCTGCGCCCGCAATACAGATCTCTCCCGCTACTCCCACTGGCGCCAACCCGTTATATCTGTCGGTGATATATAGTCGTACATTATCGATAGGTTTCCCGATAGATATACTTTTTGTACGTGCGTCCCGGTTTCCTTTTGCAAGGAACGAGTACGTACTGCAACCAACTGTTGCTTCAGTAGGGCCGTATTCGTTGATGATCCAAATATCCGGCATCTGTTCCGACAAATACCGGAAATGTGACCATTGCAGCGCTTCACCTCCCAATACCAGTTTATTCGTTAAGTGCACGCCAGGATGATTGCTCATGGCAACTTCCAGCAATGGCATATGTGCTGGTGTTAATTTAATAAAGTCATAAGGGGCGTATTTCCATAGCTGAGGATCTTCAAATATATCTCCTGCACGTTTCTCTCCGATCACAATCGCCTTACCGGCTATCAATGGCATAAACATCGCAGTGAGAGACGCATCGAAGGTATAAGTAAGGTGCACAAAGCTGCCCGATACATTATCATCTCCATTGATATAGTTTGTTTTGCTGTTTAACAGGTAGTTTAACAAACTATCATGTGAGATCATCACCCCTTTAGGTTTACCTGTGCTCCCTGATGTATAGATGATATAGGCCAGGTCTACGGAAGAAGGTGTGTTGTAATTATTATCAACGGGGTACCGAACAATATCCTCCCATTCCTTATCCAGCAATATCACCCCGGGAACCGATGCAGGCAACACCTGTTCGCAGGCGCTGCTGCTTAACACTATTTCTGCATGGATATCTTCCAGTATATACCCGATGCGTTGCGTCGGGAACTCCGGATCTAAAGGCACATAAGCGGCACCGGCTTTCATGATACCCAGGATTCCCACTATCATTTCCAAAGAAGGCATTAAGCAGATAGGCAACAACGCGCCCTTTTTTACACCTTTGCTTTGCAGATAGTGCGCCAGTTGACTGGAGCGCTCATCCAATTCTTTATAAGTGAGTGTTGCTGTACCAAAAACTACAGCAGTGGCAGCGGGGGTATGTGCGGCCCGTTCTGCAAAAGCAGCTATCACCGTGCCTTCCGGCCGGACTATTACGGTATCATTAAAATCATTCAGCAGGCGATGTGTCTCTACCACTTGCAGCATATTTAATGCACCGATTTTTTCACCGGGAGATATGATGGCCGCCCGTAATAATGCTTTAAAATGAGCGATCATGCTGTCTATCGTGTCTGCACGGAACAGATCTGCCGCATACACAAAGCTACCACTCAGCTGTTCTTTGTTTTCTTCAACAGCAACAAGCAGGTCGAACTGCGCCATGGCCTGAGTACCCGGTTCTGATGTAAGTATCACTTCACCTAAACGGAGTGCCGGAACTTCCGGTGCATTCTGTAAAGAGAACAGCACCTGGAACAACGGACTACGGCTTGTATCACGTTCTTTCACAACAGCTTCCACTACCTTTTCAAAAGGTACGTCCTGGTGTTCGTAAGCTCCTAATGTCATTGCTTTTATCTGTTGCAGGAAGCCTGCAAAAGATGGATTATTACCCAGATGGCTACGCAGTGCAAGGGTATTGATAAAGAACCCTATCAGCCCTTCCGATTCTTCCTGCATCCTGCCGGCAACAGGAGTACCCACACAGATATCATCCTGGTCGCTATAGCGGTGTAATAATATTTTTAACACCGCCAGCATGGTCATAAATGGTGTAACACCCTGTTCAAGTGAAAATGCTTTTATACGGGCAGACAATAAAGGATCCAGACTGAATGTACTGGTGGCCGCACGCATATGTGTGGTAGCCGGCCTTATATAATCGGTAGGTAACTGTAACGTACCAACGCCCGTTAATTTACTTTTCCAGTATTCCAGCTTTTTACTTAATAATGCCCCGGTCAGATAAGCTCTTTGCCAGATGGCGTAGTCCGCATACTGTAAGGGCAACGGATCCAGCACAGCGGGATGTGCGCCTGTAAATGCATCATACAGCGTGATCAGCTCCCGCACGATGATACCGGTAGACCATGCATCCGAAGCAATATGATGGAGGACTACCACCAACACATGTTCCTCTTCATTCAATACCATCAGATGCGCCCGTAACTTGTGATCAACCGACAAATCGAATGGGGTTGCAATCAACGACTGAACATGCTCCTTTAAAACAGCAGGCACCTTGTATGCCGGATCTTTTATTATAATTAACTCCCATTGACCGGCATCCAGTATCCGCTGGTAGGCCCTGCCCTCTTCCTCTGCTATAACCGTACGTAATATTTCATGGCGGTTAACCAATTCCTGTAAAGCGGATGCCAACGCTTCCCGGTTTAATTTACCGGTTAGCCGCAGCACCGCAGGCACATGGTATTGTACACTTCCTTCCAGCTGATCGATGAACCACAAACGTTCCTGGCTATACGAAAGTGGGATATGGTATGGCCGTTCCCCACGGGTAATTGCCGGCAATAATACATTACCGGAACGTTGATCCAACTGTACAGATAACCGGGCAATTGTAGGATAGTCAAAGATATCAGCGATCGTTACCTCTACCGATAATTGTTTACGCATGGCCGAGATAAGGCGAATGGCCAGTAGTGAATGGCCGCCCAATGCGAAAAAGTCGTCGTGTAGTCCTACCTGTGGTACTTCCAGCAAAGATGCCCAGATACCGGCTAGTGCGGTTTCCAATGCGGTAGCCGGTGCTTCGTATGTACCGGCAGCCATGTTATCTGCTCCAGGCTCGGGTAAAGCCCGGCGGTCAATCTTGCCGTTGTTCAGCAACGGAAATTGATCAAGCACTACCAGGTGTACCGGCACCATATAATCCGGTAATTGTGCTTTTAAGTACGCTAGTAACGCTGCTTTATCAAAAGCGGATGTAACCGTCAGGTAACCTACCAATGTTTTATCACTGACAGCATCTGTCTTTACGATCACCACTCCTTGTTCTACTGTTTCGAAGGCATTCAGGGTACGTTCTATCTCGCCTAATTCTACCCTATATCCACGGATCTTTACCTGRTCATCTCCACGGCCAATAAACAGGATGTTGCCATCCGTACCATATTTCACAACATCACCGGTACGGTATAACTTTCCATCTCCCT
>NZ_JBFREI010000029.1:0-5919 GCF_052114225.1 Chitinophaga sp. RAB17
TGTTGGTTGTTGGTTTACCTACCACGGACCAGGTGCCTTTGGCTCCATATTCAGTAGGCCTATTAGCGGCCATGGTGAAGATAGAGTCGTTACAATGTAACTGATCCATGTTCGCTTTCGCAACAGCAGGTACATCGTAGTTGGTCAGCAACACGGTGTCGGTAGTAGCGGCGCAGGTACCATTAGAGATGGTCCATACCAGTGTAGCGGTATGACCCGCCAGCACTTTAACTTTTGTAGTATTTAAAGTGGTATCAGTAACAGTTACCCATGTTGGTTTACCTACCACAGACCAGGTGCCTTTTGCTCCATATTCAGTAGGCTTGTTAGCGGCCATGGTGAAGATAGAGTCGTTACAATGTAACTGATCAATGTTTGCTTTCGCAACAGCCGGTACATCGTAGTTGGTCAGCAACACGGTGTCGGTAGTAGCGGCGCAGGTTCCGTTAGAGATAGTCCATACCAGTGTAGCAGTATGGCCCGCCAGTACTTTAACTTTTGTAGTATTTAAAGTGGTATCAGTAACAGTTACCCATGTTGGTTTACCTACCACGGACCAGGTGCCTTTGGCTCCATATTCAGTAGGCTTGTTAGCGGCCATGGTGAAGATAGAGTCGTTACAATGTAACTGATCAATATTTGCTTTCGCAACAGCAGGAACATCGTAGTTAGTCAGCAACACAGTATCGGTAGTAGCCGCACAGGTACCGTTGGAGATAGTCCATACCAGTGTAGCAGTATGGCCCGCCAGTACTTTAACTTTTGTAGTATTTAAAGTGGTATCAGTAACAGTTACCCATGTAGGTTTACCTACCACAGACCAGGTGCCTTTGGCTCCATATTCAGTAGGCTTGTTAGCGGCCATGGTGAAAATAGAGTCATTACAATGTAACTGATCAATATTTGCTTTTGCAACAGCAGGTACATCGTAGTTGGTCAGCAACACGGTGTCGGTAGTAGCGGCGCAGGTACCGTTGGAGATAGTCCATACCAGTGTAGCAGTATGGCCCGCCAGTACTTTAACTTTTGTAGTATTTAAAGTGGTGTCGGTAACAGTTACCCATGTTGGTTTACCTACCACAGACCAGGTGCCTTTGGCTCCATATTCAGTAGGCTTATTAGCGGCCATAGTGAAGATAGAGTCGTTACAATGTAACTGATCAATGTTTGCTTTCGCAACAGCCGGTACATCGTAGTTGGTCAGCAACACGGTGTCGGTAGTAGCGGCGCAGGTTCCGTTRGAGATRGTCCATACCAGTGTAGCAGTATGACCCGCCAGTACTTTAACTTTTGTAGTATTTAAAGTGGTRTCGGTAACAGTTACCCATGTTGGTTTACCCACCACAGACCATATGCCTTTCGCTCCGTATTCAGTCGGCTTGTTGGCCGCCATAGTGAAGATAGAGTCGTTACAATGTAACTGATCAATRTTTGCTTTCGCAACAGCMGGTACATCGTAGTTGGTCAGCAACACGGTGTCGGTAGTAGCGGCGCAGGTACCGTTGGAGATAGTCCATACCAGTGTAGCAGTGTGGCCCGCCAGCACTTTAACTTTTGTAGTATTTAAAGTGGTATCAGTAACAGTTACCCATGTTGGTTTACCTACCACAGACCAGGTGCCTTTGGCTCCATATTCAGTAGGCTTGTTAGCCGCCATGGTGAAGATAGAGTCGTTACAATGTAACTGATCAATATTTGCTTTTGCAACAGCCGGTACATCGTAGTTGGTCAGCAACACGGTGTCGGTAGTAGCGGCGCAGGTACCGTTTGAGATGGTCCATACCAGTGTAGCAGTATGGCCCGCGAGTACTTTAACCTTTGTAGTATTTAAAGTGGTGTCGGTAATAGTCGCCCATGTAGGTTTACCTACTACAGACCAGGTACCTTTTGCACCATATTCAGTAGGCTGGTTAGCAGCCATGGTGAAGATAGAGTCGTTACAATGTAACTGATCCATGTTCGCTTTCGCCACCGCAGGTACATCGTAGTTGGTCAGCAACACGGTGTCGGTAGTAGCTGCGCAGGTACCATTTGAGATGGTCCATACCAGTGTAGCAGTATGGCCCGCGAGTACTTTAACTTTTGTAGTGTTTAAAGTGGTATCAGTAACGGTTACCCATGTTGGTTTACCTACTACTGTCCAGGTGCCTTTAGCTCCATATTCAGTCGGCTTGTTAGCGGCCATGGTGAAGATAGAGTCATTACAATGTAACTGATCAATATTTGCTTTTGCAACCGCCGGAACATCGTAGTTGGTCAGCAACACGGTGTCGGTAGTAGCTGCACAGGTACCGTTGGAGATAGTCCATACCAGTGTAGCAGTATGGCCCGCGAGTACTTTAACCTTTGTAGTATTTAAAGTGGTGTCGGTAATAGTCGCCCATATTGGTTTACCTACTACAGACCAGGTACCTTTTGCACCATATTCAGTAGGCTTGTTAGCGGCCATGGTGAATATGGAGTCGTTGCAATGTAACTGATTAATACCCGCTTTTGCCACCGCAGGTACATCGTAGTTCGTCAGTAATACGGTATCCGTAGTAGCCGCACAAGTACCGTTAGAAATGGTCCATACCAGTGTAGCAGTATGGCCCGCCAGTACTTTAACTTTTGTAGTATTTAAAGTGGTATCAGTAACAGTTACCCATGTAGGCTTCCCAACCACAGTCCACGCACCGTAAGCACCATATTCAGTAGGCTTGTTAGCGGCCATGGTGAATATGGAGTCGTTACAATGCAACTGATCCATGTTTGCTTTCGCAACAGCCGGAACATCGTAGTTGGTCAGCAATACGGTGTCGGTAGTAGCCGCACAAGTACCGTTAGAAATGGTCCATACCAGTGTAGCAGTATGGCCAGCGAGTACTTTAACTTTTGTAGTATTTAAAGTGGTATCTGTAACAGTTACCCATGTTGGTTTACCTACCACAGACCAGGTGCCTTTTGCTCCATATTCAGTAGGCTTGTTAGCGGCCATGGTGAAGATAGAGTCATTACAATGTAACTGATTCACATTAGCTTTTGCAACAGCAGGTACATCGTAGTTGGTCAGCAACACGGTGTCGGTAGTAGCGGCGCAGGTACCGTTGGAGATAGTCCATACCAGTGTAGCAGTATGACCTGCCAGTACTTTAACTTTTGTAGTATTTAAAGTGGTGTCGGTAATAGTCGCCCATATTGGTTTACCTACTACTGACCAGGTACCTTTTGCACCGTATTCAGTTGGCTGGTTAGCCGCCATAGTAAAGATAGAGTCATTACAATGTAACTGATCAATGTTCGCTTTCGCCACCGCAGGTACATCGTAGTTAGTCAGCAGCACGGTGTCAGTAGTAGCCGCGCAGGTACCGTTAGTAATGGTCCATACCAGTGTAGCAGTATGGCCAGCGAGTACTTTAACTTGTGTAGTATTTAAAGTAGTATCAGTAACAGTTACCCATGTTGGTTTACCTACCACAGACCAGGTACCTTTAGCGCCATATTCAGTAGGCTTATTGGCGGCCATGGTGAAGATAGAGTCATTACAATGTAACTGATCAATGTTAGCTTTCGCCACAGCAGGAACATCGTAGTTAGTCAGCAACACGGTGTCGGTAGTAGCCGCACAGGTACCGTTGGAGATAGTCCATACCAGTGTAGCAGTATGGCCCGCCAGTACTTTAACTTTTGTAGTATTTAAAGTGGTGTCGGTGATAGTCGCCCATGTTGGTTTACCTACTACAGACCAGGTACCTTTTGCACCATATTCAGTCGGCTGGTTAGCCGCCATGGTGAAGATGGAGTCATTACAATGTATCTGATTAATACCCGCTTTTGCCACCGCAGGTACATCGTAGTTGGTCAGCAATACGGTATCCGTAGTAGCCGCACAGGTACCGTTAGTAATAGTCCATACCAGTGTAGCAGTATGTCCTGCCAGTACTTTAACTTTTGTAGTATTTAAAGCGGTATCAGTAACAGTCACCCATGTTGGTTTACCTACCACAGTCCAGGTGCCATTAGCCCCATATTCAGTCGGCTCGTTGGCCGCCATGGTGAAAATGGAGTCGTTACAATGCAGCTGATCCACATTAGCTTTTGCAACAGCAGGTACATCATAGTTGGTGAGCAGCACGGTGTCGGTAGTAGCGGCGCAGGTACCGTTGGAGATAGTCCATACCAGTGTAGCAGTATGGCCAGCGAGTACTTTAACTTTTGTAGTATTTAGAGTGGTATCTGTAACAGTTACCCATGTAGGTTTACCTACCACAGACCAGATGCCTTTGGCTCCATATTCAGTAGGCTTGTTAGCGGCCATGGTGAATATAGAGTCATTACAATGTAACTGATCCACATTAGCTTTTGCAACAGCAGGGACATCGTAATTGGTCAACAGCACAGTGTCGGTAGTAGCCGCGCAGGTACCATTAGAGATGGTCCATACCATTGTAGCAGTATGTCCCGCCAGTACTTTAACTTTTGTATTGTTTAAAGTGGTGTCGGTAATAGTTGCCCATGTAGGTTTACCTACCACAGTCCACGCACCGTAAGCACCATATTCAGTAGGCTTGTTAGCGGCCATGGTGAATATAGAGTCATTACAATGTAATTGATCCACATTTGCCTTCGCAACTGCAGGTACATCGTAATTGGTTAACAGCACCGTGTCGGTAGTAGCGGCGCAGGTACCGTTAGTAATGGTCCATACCAGTGTAGCAGTATGGCCAGCGAGTACTTTAACTTTTGTAGTATTTAAAGTGGTGTCGGTAACAGTTACCCATGTTGGTTTACCTACTACTGTCCAGGTGCCACTAGCGCCATATTCAGTAGGCTTGTTAGCGGCCATGGTGAAGATGGAGTCATTACAATGCAGTTGATCCACATTTGCCTTCGCAATGGCAGGTACATCGTAGTTGGTCAGCAACACGGTGTCGGTAGTAGCGGCGCAGGTACCGTTGGAGATAGTCCATACCAGTGTAGCAGTATGCCCCGCCAGTACTTTAACTTTTGTAGTATTTAAAGTGGTGTCGGTAATAGTTACCCATGTTGGTTTACCTACCACAGTCCACGCACCATTAGCCCCATATTCAGTCGGCTTGTTAGCGGCCATAGTGAAGATGGAGTCGTTACAATGCAGTTGATCCACATTTGCTTTCGCAACAGCAGGCACATCATAGTTGGTGAGCAGCACGGTGTCGGTAGTAGCCGCGCAGGTACCATTAGAGATGGTCCATACCATTGTAGCAGTATGTCCCGCCAGTACTTTAACTTTTGTAGTATTTAAAGTGGTGTCGGTAACAGTCACCCATGTTGGTTTACCTACCACAGTCCACGCACCGTAAGCTCCATATTCAGTAGGCTTGTTAGCCGCCATGGTAAAGATGGAGTCATTACAATGTAACTGGTTCACATTAGCTTTCGCAACAGCAGGCACATCATAGTTGGTGAGCAGCACGGTGTCGGTAGTAGCGGCGCAGGTACCATTAGAGATAGTCCATATCAGTGTAGCAGTATGTCCCGCCAGTACTTTAACTTTTGTAGTATTTAAAGTGGTATCTGTAACAGTTACCCATGTTGGTTTACCTACCACAGACCAGATGCCTTTTGCTCCATATTCAGTCGGTTTGTTAGCGGCCATGGTGAAGATAGAGTCGTTACAATGCAGTTGATCCACATTTGCTTTCGCAACAGCAGGCACATCATAGTTGGTCAGCAGCACGGTGTCGGTAGTAGCGGCGCAGGTACCATTAGAGATGGTCCATACCAGTGTAGCAGTATGACCCGCCAGCACTTTCACTTTTGTAGTATTTAAAGTGGTGTCGGTAATAGTCGCCCATGTTGGTTTACCAACCACTGTCCACGCGCCGTAAGCACCAAATTCAGTAGGCTTGTTGGCCGCCATGGTAAAGATGGAGTCATTACAATGTATCTGGTTCACAT
>NZ_JBFREI010000030.1:0-3700 GCF_052114225.1 Chitinophaga sp. RAB17
GCAAAGAAGATCTTATGGTGGTTTTGCCGAGGGTGTTCACCTCTTCCCATTCCGAACAGAGAAGTTAAGCCCCTCATGGCCGATGGTACTGCACAACAATGCGGGAGAGTAGGTAGCTGCCATACTTATTAAGAGAAGCCTTAGTGTTTATGCACTAAGGCTTTTTCTTTCTTTAAGAGTAAACGCACGCTGCTAAAGAGCAGCTGTTTACATGAAGCGTCATCACATCTTACTCTTAAAAACATGGATCCTGTATGAGGATTCATCAGAATACACTCAGCCACAAGGTTGACAACAATTTGAAATAAGATTGAAAAATAATTTGAGAGAAAGCTCAAATAGTTTTGTTTGCGAATAATAAAGGTTATATCTTTGCCATCCGCTTCAAAAAAGCCAGTGTTCTTTGCAAAATAAGGGTTTGATTATCAAAGTATTAAAAGCACTTTCCCAATAGACAAGTCATTGATACTAAGATAATTAAAGATGCAAAAAACTTTAAAAAAGTTTTGGTGATTAATTGAAAGATCACTACCTTTGCAACCCCAACGCAAACAACGCGATACGGAATAAAAGTTCTTCTAATAATAACAAAGATGTTTGGCTAAAGAGCCACAGAGATCGGATCTCACACATCGGCAATAATCACGCAAATGAAACTTCGYAAGAAGAGTCAGTGGTTAAAAGTTCTTTGACATATTGGGAAATGCAAGTTGTATTCRRAATAGTAGTATTTGAATACGTAAATTTTTTAAAGCGAATAAGAGCGCATGGTGGATGCCTAGGATCTAAGAGGCGAYGAAGGACGTGGTAAGCTGCGATAAGCTACGGGGAGATGCAAACGATCGTTACATCCGTAGATTTCCGAATGGGACAACCCAGTACACTGAAGGTGTATTACCCGCAAGGGGGCCAACGCAGGGAACTGAAACATCTAAGTACCTGCAGGAAAAGAAAATAAATAATGATTCCCTAAGTAGTGGCGAGCGAACGGGGAAGAGCCCAAACCGGATCGAAGCAATTCTATCCGGGGTTGTAGGACTACTTTTAGAAAGTCAGATCAAGTTGAATCATCTGGAAAGATGAGCCGTAGCAGGTGATAGCCCTGTAGACAGAAATTCTGATGGACGTGTAGTATCCTGAGTAGTGCGGGACCGGAGGAATCCTGTATGAAACTGCCAGCACCATCTGGTAAGGCTAAATACTCCTTAGATACCGATAGTGAACCAGTACCGTAAGGGAAAGGTGAAAAGTACTCCGAACAGGAGAGTGAAATAGTTCCTGAAACCGTGCGCTTACAAGCGGTCGGAGCTCGCAAGAGTGACGGCGTGCCTTTTGCATAATGAGCCTACGAGTTACTCCTCACTGGCAAGGTTAAGGTCTTCAGTACCGGAGCCGTAGCGAAAGCAAGTTCTAACAGAGCGAATYAGTCAGTGGGGGTAGACGCGAAACTTTGTGATCTATCCATGGGCAGGATGAAGGTTAGGTAAAACTAACTGGAGGTCCGAACTCATTAGCGTTGAAAAGCTATGGGATGACCTGTGGATAGGGGTGAAAGGCCAATCAAACTGAGAGATAGCTCGTTCTCCCCGAAATGTTTTTAGGAACAGCCTTGGATATAGACGTGTTATAGAGGTAGAGCTACTAATTGGGCTAGGGGGCTTCACCGCCTACCAAACCCTAATAAACTCCGAATGCTATAACATAATCTCCAGGAGTGAGGCTGTGGGCGCTAAGGTCCATGGCCGAGAGGGAAATAACCCAGACTAACAGCTAAGGTCCCTAATGATACGTTAAGTTGATCAAACGCGGTTCAAATCCTAAAACAGCCAGGATGTTGGCTTGGAAGCAGCCATTCATTTAAAGAGTGCGTAACAGCTCACTGGTCGAGGGTTTGGGCACGGAAAATAATCGGGCATCAAACGTATAACCGAAGCTTTAGGCCTAGYRCTTATGGTRCTAGACGGTAGGGGAGCATTCTAAACTGCATCGAAGGTGTGTTGYGAAACATGCTGGAGCGTTTAGAAAAGAAAATGTAGGCATAAGTAACGATAAATAAGATGAAAAATCTTATCGCCGTAAGACTAAGGGTTCCTGATCAACGCTAATCGGATCAGGGTTAGTCGGGTCCTTAGGCAAAGCCGAAAGGTGTAGCTGATGGCAAACTGGTGAATATTCCAGTACCTGCTATAAATTCGATGGAGTAACGGAGTAGTGAAAGGATCGCGCACTTACGGAATAGTGCGTTAAAGGGTGTAGGTATAGGTTTGGTAGGAAAATCCGCCAGACTTGCTGAAGCCTGATAGTACAGCAAAGCTTCGGCCGCGCTGATAGTGTCCCTAATCAGACTTCCAAGAAAAACTTCTAAGGTTCGTTTATAGCAGCCCGTACCGTAAACCGACACAGGTAGTCGAGATGAGTATTCTCAGGCGCTCGAGTGATCCGTGGTAAAGGAACTAGGCAAATTGACGCTGTAACTTCGGGATAAGGCGTGCCGCAGTAATGCGGCCTCAGTAAAATGGTACAACCAACTGTTTAACAAAAACACAGGGCCCTGCAAAATCGAAAGATGACGTATAGAGCCTGATACCTGCCCGGTGCTGGAAGGTTAAGGAAGGATGTTCGGRGTAAYCCAAAGCTTCTGACTGAAGCCCCAGTAAACGGCGGCCGTAACTATAACGGTCCTAAGGTAGCGAAATTCCTTGTCGGGTAAGTTCCGACCTGCACGAATGGTCTAATGAGTTGTACACTGTCTCTACCACGAGCTCGGTGAAATTGTAGTATCGGTGAAGATGCCGGTTAATCGCAACGGGACGGAAAGACCCCGTGAACCTTCACTACAACTTAACATTGATTTTGAATGCCAGATGTGTAGGATAGTTGGGAGACTATGAAGCAGCTTCGCCAGGAGTTGTGGAGTCATCGTTGAAATACCAACCTTCTGTTATTTAGAGTCTAATCCCTTAACGGGGAGACATTGTTTGGTGGGTAGTTTGACTGGGGTGGTCGCCTCCTAAAAGGTAACGGAGGCTCGCAAAGGTACCCTCAGTACGGTTGGTAATCGTACGCAGAGCGCATTAGTATAAGGGTGCTTGACTGTGAGGCAAACAAGCCGAGCAGGTGCGAAAGCAGGCTAAAGTGATCCGGTGGTTCTGTATGGAAGGGCCATCGCTCAAAGGATAAAAGGTACTCCGGGGATAACAGGCTGATCTCACCCAAGAGCTCATATCGACGGTGAGGTTTGGCACCTCGATGTCGGTTCGTCACATCCTGGGGCTGGAGAAGGTCCCAAGGGTTCGGCTGTTCGCCGATTAAAGTGGCACGTGAACTGGGTTCAGAACGTCGCAAGACAGTTCGGTCCCTATCTGTTGTGATCGTTAGTAAATTGAGAGGACATGACCTTAGTACGAGAGGACCGGGTCGTACATACCGCTGGTGTATCTGTTGTGCCGCCAGGTGCAGTGCAGAGTAGCTATGTATGGATAGGATAAACGCTGAAAGCATCTAAGCGTGAAACCTGCTTCAAGATGAGTTTACTTTTAAGGGCCGTCGGAGACTACGACGTTGATAGGTTACAGGTGTAAGGGTAGTAATATCGCAGCCGAGTAATACTAATTGCCCGTAAGCTTTAATTTTTTAAATATTACGCTAAAGAATTTTGAATACAACTTTCCCGATATGTTATCTTATTAGTTTGCTGTAA
>NZ_JBFREI010000031.1:0-3221 GCF_052114225.1 Chitinophaga sp. RAB17
GGTGATGTTGTGAAATATGGTACGGATGGCAACATCCTGTTTATTGGCCGTGGAGATGATCAGGTAAAGATCCGTGGATATAGGGTAGAATTAGGCGAGATAGAACGTACCCTGAATGCCTTCGAAACAGTAGAGCAAGGAGTGGTGATCGTAAAGACAGATGCTGTCAGTGATAAAACATTGGTAGGTTACCTGACGGTTACATCCGCTTTTGATAAAGCAGCGTTATTAGCTTACTTAAAAGCGCAATTACCGGATTATATGGTGCCGGTACACCTGGTAGTGCTTGATCAATTTCCGTTGCTGAACAACGGTAAGATTGACCGCCGGGCTTTACCCGAGCCTGGAGCAGATAACATGGCTGCCGGTACATACCTTGCACCGGTTACCGCATTGGAAACAGCGCTGGCCAATATCTGGATCTCGCTACTGGAAGTACCACAGGTAGGACTACACGACGACTTTTTCGCATTGGGCGGCCATTCACTACTGGCCATTCGCCTTATCTCGGCTATGCGCAAACAATTATCGGTAGAGGTAACGATCGCTGATATCTTTGACTATCCTACAATTGCCCGGTTATCTGTACAGCTGGATCAACGTTCGGGTAATATATTAATGCCGGCTATAACCCGCCAGGAAAGACCATCACAAATCCCACTTTCGTATAGCCAGGAACGTTTGTGGTTTATCGATCAGCTGGAAGGTAGCATTAACTACCACGTAGCGGCTGCATTCAGGCTGGAGGGAACTCTTGACCGTAGAGCTTTGTCCTGCGCCCTGAAAGAAATTGTAGACCGCCATGAAGTACTGCGAACCATCATAGCAGATGATGCCGGTACAACCTATCAACATGTGCTGGATGCCGGTTTGTGGCAATTGCAGATAATGGAGGATCCTGGTTATTCCACTCCGGGTGTGTTAGAGGAACATATACGGTCATTTATTGAAACACCGTTCGATTTATCCGCAGATCATAAATTAAGGGTACAATTGATAGCATTGAGTGAAGCAGCGCATATCCTGGTAATTACGTTACATCATATTGCCTCTGATGGCTGGTCCACAAGTATCCTCATAAAAGAGTTGGTAGAACTATACAGCGCCTACACAAACGAAAGGCCGGCAAAGTTGGCAGCATTACCGATACAGTATGCTGATTATGCCATCTGGCAAAGGAAATATCTCACTGGTACGGTATTAGATAAAAAACTGGATTACTGGAAAAGGAAACTGGCAGCAATTCAAACACTGCAATTGCCCTATGATTTTCCCCGTACAGCTTTCACCGGCAAACGCGGCGCCTACAGGTATTTCCAGCTGGGTAAGGACTTGGCCGACCAGTTGAAAGCTTTGTCGCAGCAACAGGGGGTGACTATGTATATGACATTATTGGCCGCCCTGAAGGTATTGTTGTATCGTTATAGCGGTGAGGAAGATATCTGTGTAGGAAGTCCTACAGCCGGAAGGACGCAGCAGGAGGTAGAAGGCCTGATTGGCTTTTTCATTAATACGCTGGCATTACGTAGTGATCTGAAAGATAATCCTTCCTTTACGGCATTCTTACAGCAGGTAAAGCAAACTACTTTGGATGCCTATGCGCATCAGGAGGCGCCTTTTGAAAAAGTAGTGGAAAGCGTAGTCACTACCCGCGACCTTACCCGGCACCCTTTATTCCAGGTGATGTTTGTATGGCAAAATACGCCTGACTTACCGGCCATTCGTTTTGGTGAGGTGCAATTATCGGAAGTGTCGGTGTCACGCACCACTTCCCAGCTGGATCTGACATTATCCCTGCAGGAAACCCCGGATGGCTTACAGGGAACGATCCAGTATTTTGCTGATCTGTTTAATGAAGAGACTATCGCACAACTGATATCGCATTACGAAGCATTGCTGCGGGCAGTAGTACAATCACCTGATGAGCGTATCAGTACTTTGAGGCTATTGAGTGTAGAGGAGGAACAGGTGTTGCTGGCAACATTTAATGATAACGTTGACGCCTATCCGGAAGATAAAACACTCACCGCTTTGTTTGCAGAACAAGCTGCACTTCATCCTGCGGTTACCGCAGTGGTAGCAGGTGAACAAAGGATTACCTACAGTGAGCTGGAGAAACGTTCGGGTCAACTGGCCCATTACCTGCAACAGAACGGTGTAACAGCCGGATCATTTGTAGGTATCTGTATGGAACGATCCGTGGAGATGATAGTGGGTATACTGGGTATCCTGAAAGCCGGAGCTGCTTATGTGCCCATAGATCCGGACTATCCATCTGAAAGAATCATCCACATGTTAACAGATACCGGTGCAGAGATTATATTAAGCAGCCGTGCCGGCAAGGGAGCGGTTGGGGATATGGGCCGCGTCATCGTTGTACTGGATGAAGACTGGGATAAGGTGGCAGCGCTGCGTGTAACTGAACCGCTGAAAGCGGTGCCGGCTACGGCAGCAGCTTATGTGATTTATACCTCCGGTTCTACCGGCAAGCCCAAAGGGGTGATCGCCRTGCATAGTGGAGTAGTAAACCTGGTGCATTGTCAAAGTAAAGCATAYCAGATTGCATCGGGTGAAAATATATTAATGACATCTGATTACTGCTTTGATGCCTCTGTGGAACAGCTGTTTTTTGCCTTGTTAAACGSGGTGACGCTGGTATTGGTGGATAAGGAGATACAGGCAGATATGGGACTGTTTGAACAGTTTTTAAATGAACAGCAGATCTCCCATTTAGAAGTCACACCGGGTCTTCTTTCCAATATCACTGCCGGCAAATATCTTGCATTGAAGCGGATAATATCCGGAGGGGAAACCTGTASCAGTGAACTGGCCGGACGCTGGAGTAATTTAGTGGATTTCTATAATATCTATGGYCCTACAGAAGCCACGATATCTGCATTAATCTATAAATACGAAAGGGGGAGGTCATACCCCGCGGGGACTTTGCCCATAGGTAAACCATTGGCCAATGTGCGGGTTTATATTCTGGACCAGGCGGGTCATCCGGTGTCTGCTGGGGTAAAAGGGGAGTTGTACATAGGAGGAGCCGGCGTAACGCGGGGTTATCTTAATAACCGGGAATTAACGGCAGAGAGGTTTGTGGCGGACCCATTTTCCAATAAGGCAGGTGCTAAAATGTACCGTACCGGTGATATGGGCAAATGGTTGTCAGATGGCAATATCCTGTACCTGGGCCGCGCCGATGAACAGGTAAAAGTTCG
>NZ_JBFREI010000032.1:0-2108 GCF_052114225.1 Chitinophaga sp. RAB17
GCTCCGGCTTTCAGGATACCCAGTATACCCACTATCATCTCCACGGATCGTTCCATACAGATACCTACAAATGATCCGGCTGTTACACCGTTCTGTTGCAGGTAATGGGCCAGTTGACCCGAACGTTTCTCCAGATCACTGTAGGTAAGCCTTTGTTCACCTGCCACCACTGCGGTAACCGCAGGATGAAGTGCAGCTTGTTCTGCAAACAAAGCGGTGAGTGCTTTATCTTCCGGATAGGCGTCAACGTTATCATTAAGTGTTGCCAGCAACACCCCTTCCTCCTCTACACTCAATAGCCTCAAAGTGCTGATACGCTCATCAGGTGATTGTACTACTGCCCGCAGCAATGCTTCGTAATGCGATATCAGTTGGGCGATAGTCTCTTCATTAAACAGATCTGCAAAATATTCGATATTGCCATATAGTCCCTCTTCACTGTCCTGCATGGAGAGTGTCAAATCCAGCTGTGCCAGTGAATGTTCCAGAGGCATTGATGATAACTTCACTTCTCCTAACCTGAGTGCAGGCGCATCAGGCGTATTTTGCCATACAAACATCACCTGGAATAATGGGTGCCGGGTAAGGTCGCGGGTAGTAACTACGCTTTCCACCACTTTTTCAAAAGGCACTTCCTGGTGTGCATAGGCATCTAAAGTAGTTTGTTTTACCTGCTGTAGCAGGGAGCTAAATAAAAGATCGCCCTTCAGGTCACTTCGCAGTGCAAGCGTATTAATGAAAAAGCCTATCAACCCTTCTACTTCCTGTTGCATTCTTCCTGCTGCGGGAGTACCTATACAGATATCTTCCTCACCCGTATAACGATACAACAATACCTTCAGAGCGGCCAGTAATGTCATATACATGGTTACCCCCTGTTGCTGCGACAAGGTTTTCAACTGTGCCACCAAATCCTGATCCAGGAAGAAGCGCCTGCTGGCTCCCCGCTTGCTGGTTACAACAGTACGCAGGTGATCATAAGGTAATTGTAATATAGCCGTCTCCGTTAATTTTCTCTTCCAGTAATCCAGTTTTTTATCCAATATAACACCGGAGAGATATTTACGTTGCCAGATGGCATAATCCGAATATTGTACCGGCAATTCAGCCAACTGAACTATTCGTCCTTCCGTGAAGGCATGATATAATTCGGTCAGCTCACTTACAATGATGCCGGTAGACCAGCCATCAGAGGCAATATGGTGCAATGTTATCACCAGGATATATTCTTCCTCTTCTAATACAATAAGTTCCCCCCTCAGTTTATGGTCTGTTGCTAAATTAAACGGAACTGATGTCAGTGTTTGAATGTACGCAGTTAATGCCTCAGCATTATCCCTGTATTGCCGATGATCCGTTACTATCAGCTTCCATTGGTCAACAGGCAGCACCTGTTGGAAAGGCGTTCCTTCTTCCTGTATAAATATTGTCCGTAATATTTCATGACGATTAACGATTGTTCGCAGTGCATACTCCAGTGCAGCACTGTTCAAATGTCCTGTCATCCTTAATACAGCAGGTATATGATAGGAAACGCTACCTTCCAGCTGATCGATGAACCATAAACGTTCCTGGCCGTACGAAAGGGGGATATGTGACAGTTTCTCTGCCCGTATAACTGCCGGCATTAATGTGTTTTCCGAACGCCGGCTTAACTGCAAAGACAACTGGCTGATGGTAGGATAATCAAAAACATCCGCGATAGTAACTTCTACCGATAATTGTTTACGCATAGCCGAGATAAGGCGAATAGCCAGTAGTGAATGGCCACCCAATGCAAAAAAATCGTCGTGTAGTCCTACCTGTGGTACTTCCAGCAAAGATGCCCAGATACCGGCTAGTGCGGTTTCCAGTGCGGTAGCAGGTGCTTCGTATGTACCGGCAGCCATGTTATCCGCTCCAGGCTCKGGTAAAGCCCGGCGGTCAATCTTGCCGTTGTTCAGCAACGGAAATTGATCAAGCACTACCAGGTGCACCGGCACCATATAATCCGGTAATTGTGCTTTTAAGTACGCTAGTAACGCTGCTTTATCAAAAGCGGATGTAACCGTCAGGTAACCTACCAATGTTTTATCACTGACAGCATCTGTCTTTACGATCACCACTCC
>NZ_JBFREI010000033.1:0-1715 GCF_052114225.1 Chitinophaga sp. RAB17
TGTTCGCTACGACCCAGTTGTATGCCTGCCAGGTCGCCGGCTTGTATATGATATTGCTGCCGCAGGTAATCCCCCAGTTGATTGGCTCTTTCATTCAATGCTTTATAGGTAAGCGCCGTTCCTTCAAACACCAGTGCCGTATTATCCGGTGTTTGGGCTGCCTGTGCTTCAAACAGGTGCACAATTGTTTGTGTGGCGGGATAAGTAACCGCAGTGGCATCAAAGGAGGTTAATAGTGCATGCCGCTCTGCCGCACTTAAATAATCTATTGCATCCACAGGTGCATCGGGCTGAGCGATAACTGCTGCCATCAATTGTTCCAGGTGATGAGCCAGTTGGTCTACTGTATTTTTCGTATAGATGTCACTGTTATATATTAAGTGTAGTTGTATGGTTTCTCCGACCTCCATAAAATCAAAGGTCAGGTCAAACTTGCTCAGCCGGGTAGTAGCGCCCTCATAGCCACTTATCTTCAATGCTCCCAATCCCTGCGGATCTTCCTGTTTATGCAGCGAGGCATTCTGTAATACCACTGTTACATCAAACAAGGGATTCCGGCTCATATCCTGCACAGGATGCAATGCATCCACCAGTTCATCAAAAGGATACATCTGGTGAGTATAGGCGTCCAGCGTTAGCTGCTTTACCTGTTCCAGTAATGCGGAGTAGCTATTGGTTCCCTTAAACCGCGTACGTAGTGCCAAAGTGTTCACGTAAAATCCTATCTGGCCTTCCAGGTCAGCATGTTCCCGACCGGCTATAGGGCTGCCAATCACGATATCTTCCTGCCGGGTATACCGGTGTAATAAAGCATTCACGGCTGCTAATAATCCCATAAACAAAGTACTGCCATGTTTCCGGCAAAGCGTTTTTATACCCTGGCTTACGCTGCTGTTTATGATCTTATGCGTGGCTGCTCCATTATAAGTTTTGATGGTAGGACGGGGTTTATCTGATGACAGCTCCAGTATGGGCAACGGGCCTTCAAATTGTTGCAACCAGTAATCCCGGTGTGTTTGTAAGTTGGCGCCGCTCAACTGCTCCTGCTGCCACACGGCGTAATCCTTGTACTGAATGCGCAAAGGGGGTAGCTCAACCGCTTCTCCTTTGAGGAAAATATTGTATAAATGCATCAGTTCATTGATCAGTACCTCCATGGACCAACCATCACTGATGATATGATGTATCACGTAACTAAACACCCATTTTTCCGCTGCTACCCGAATCAGGCGGGCGTGAATCAATGGGCCCGCAGCCAGATCAAAAGGCCGGAGGTAATCCAGGCGCACCTGCTCTTCCAGCTTTTGCTCCGGTGCTGCTTCTTTACGTAAATCCTGCAGTGTTATGCCAAAGTTGATATCTGCCAACGGCTTGACAAATTGCCGCAGCTCTCCCTGCTCATCTTCCCTGAACACCGTGCGCAGTATTTCATGCCGCTCCAGCAACGCATTAAAGGAATGCTCCAGGGCAGCAATGTTTAGCTCTCCTTCAAACACATACACACCCGGTATATTGTAAGCCACATTTCCTTCCGCAAACTGGCTCAATACCCATAACCTGCGTTGGGAAGAAGATAGCACGTAACCCGGTTGCACAGGCGCCAATGGTATAGTAACAAAAGAATGCCGGGCAGATTGCGCTATCAGTGCCGCCTGCTCTTCCAGCACTACCTGGGAGAATAATTCGTTTAACGACACCTTTACATCAAACACCTT
>NZ_JBFREI010000035.1:0-1469 GCF_052114225.1 Chitinophaga sp. RAB17
AAAGCAAATGTGAACCAGATACATTGTAATGACTCCATCTTTACCATGGCGGCCAACAAGCCTACTGAATTTGGTGCTTACGGCGCGTGGACAGTGGTTGGTAAACCAACATGGGCGACTATTACCGACACCACTTTAAATACTACAAAGGTTAAAGTACTCGCGGGCCATACTGCTACACTGGTGTGGACTATTGCCAATGGTACCTGCGCCGCTACTACCGACACTGTGCTGTTGACCAATTACGATGTACCTGCTATTGCAAAAGCAAATGTGGATCAACTGCATTGTAACGACTCCATCTTCACGATGGCCGCTAACAAGCCTACTGAATATGGAGCATACGGTGCCTGGACGGTGGTTGGTAAACCTACATGGGCAACCATTACAGATACCACCTCAAATATCACCAAGGTGAAAGTCCTGGCTGGACATACTGCTACACTGGTATGGACTATCACTAACGGTACCTGCGCCGCTACTACCGATACCGTGCTGCTGACCAACTACGATGTACCTGCTGTTGCAAAAGCAAACGTGAATCAACTACATTGTAATGACTCCATCTTCACCATGGCAGCTAACAAGCCTACTGAATATGGCGCCAATGGTGCATGGACCGTGGTGGGCAAACCTACCTGGGCGACTATTACTGACACCACTTTAAATACTACAAAAGTTAAAGTACTGGCAGGACATACTGCTACACTGGTATGGACCATCTCCAACGGTACCTGCGCCGCTACTACCGACACCGTGTTGTTGACCAATTACGATGTACCTGCTGTTGCGAAAGCAAACGTGGATCAGTTACATTGTAATGACTCTATCTTCACCATGGCCGCTAACAAGCCTACTGAATATGGGGCTAATGGTGCGTGGACTGTAGTAGGTAAGCCAACATGGGCAACCATTACCGACACCACTTTAAATACTACAAAAGTTAAAGTACTCGCTGGCCATACCGCTACCCTGGTGTGGACTATTGCCAACGGTACCTGCGCCGCTACTACCGACACCGTGTTGCTGACTAACTACGATGTACCTGCTGTTGCGAAAGCAAACGTGGATCAGTTACATTGTAACGACTCTATCTTCACGATGGCCGCTAACAAGCCAACCGAATATGGAGCTAATGGCACCTGGACAGTAGTAGGTAAACCAACATGGGTAACTGTTACTGATACCACTTTAAATACTACAAAAGTTAAAGTACTCGCTGGCCATACCGCTACCCTGGTATGGACTATCTCCAACGGTACCTGCGCCGCTACTACCGACACCGTGTTACTGACCAATTACGATGTACCGGCAGTTGCGAAAGCAAATGTGAACCAGATACATTGTAATGACTCCATCTTTACCATGGCGGCCAACAAGCCTACTGAATTTGGTGCTTACGGCGCGTGGACAGTGGTTGGTAAACCAACATGGGCGACTATTACCGACACCACTTTAAATACTACAAA
>NZ_JBFREI010000036.1:0-1347 GCF_052114225.1 Chitinophaga sp. RAB17
TATTTCTTTTTACTCCTGATGGTGATCCCCTTGGGACTACATCAATGCCTTATATATCGCGGCTTTTCAGGGTTTTAAAAGTTAGTGTAACCTTTTTTGTTACCTCCCGGAATAGCTCAATTTGATCAGGTTTGAAAGAACTTTTTATCCTCACGAAGGTACGAAAGAAAAGCCAAAAGGCTACAAAATGAATTAGGCAAAAGCCAACTTGACTGTTAGCCCTTTTCTCGATTTTTGTACTACATTTACATTTGATTATATTGTGGCTATGACTAACAGCGAATCGATCATCACTAAACTTTCTGACTTAAAAGAAAATGATAAATTCTCTTCTGAACAGTGGACAAACAGAGGCCTTGTTCCTTCCGAGACGGAAATTTGCGTGCACCTGAATACCGTTTTCGACGATTTGTTAGATCAGTTAATAATTGCCGTGCAGGACAACAAATCAATCAGATTCACCCGGTCCGTTTTCTCCTGTACTTTAAAACGTCTTAATACTGCCGATTTTGACACGGAAGAAAGAGAGTTTATTGGAGATATGTTCATAATGATATCCAGGATACTCAGTATGGATATTTCAAGATCGCTTAACCGATGGGCATATGGACCTGCACTGGGCTCTCTGATAAATTTAAAACTGGCCTTAAACCGTAAAAATCCCCCTGTTGAAACCCTTTCGCAGCCCTGCGTCAAATGTAGCAATATGCTTGAATCTTATATTTTAGAGAAGGAAGAAAGCAGTCCAGGATATAGTTATGAAGTAGTCAGATGCGATGCATGCGATGAATATAATTTATTAGATCACGGTCCTGGCATAAAACAACTTGAGTTTGGTAATTATCAATGGGTTGAAAGACTAGACAAAAAAGAATATACTAAAGAACAGGCAGAGAACAGGGTAGAACAGATAAGATTTATGCTATAACCTAATTCTTAAGATTCGTTGGCTCTACTTCTTTAATTCTTACTATATCGCTTTTCCTCGTTGGCGTAATTGACATTATTTGTGTGTCATGATATCTCTTGTATATAAGATCGATATGTTTATTTAAGAATGTGTACTTTATATTCACTTCTTGCCGTTTCGTTTTTATTWTTTTCAACCGCCACCCCTCGCCCCAGAAATATCTAATATTCACAGGGATCAGCTTTATCGATTCATCCACTTGTATTGACTGCCCATTCCGTAATACATTTTTTATAATTGTCTGATCTATTGCCAGCTCCTTTAAATACTCAAGGTCTTCCTCTCCATTATCTAGTTTGTAACCATCTGAATGATTCTTCGCTAAAAACTTATTATCAATAGTGTCCTTCCAAGGGAAAAATAATGCCTCCTCACCC
>NZ_JBFREI010000037.1:0-1220 GCF_052114225.1 Chitinophaga sp. RAB17
TAATATTTTAAGCCTTGTTTTCGATGGTACCGCACCTGTAGTGACAGCAGTAGATGTACCAGCCAATGCCGTGTATAACGAAGGGCAGGTACTCTCCTTCACTGTTCATTTTAGCGAGATAGTTAACGTAACCGGCACCCCATCTCTGARTGTAGTAATAGGCGCCACCACAAGACAAGCCACACTTATAAGTGGTAGCGGCACCAACGCCTTGCTATTCAGCTACACCGTGCAGAATGGTGATATGGATATGGATGGTATTGCCCTGGGTACGCTCACTGGTACTATCCGTGATGCGGCAGGTAACAACGCAGTACTCACCTTGAATAATGTGGCTAATACTACGGGGGTACTCGTGAATACCACTAATCCGGGTGTGGTCATTTCCACTACCGCTACTTCGCCGGTGATAGCACCATTCACAGCGACCATCACGTTTAGCGAAGCGGTGACTGGATTTACATTAGGTGACATTACCACCACCAACGCTACTTTAAGTGCATTCCAGACAACAGATAATATCACTTACACCGTTCTCGTAACACCTGCCGCAGATGGCGCGGTATCCCTCCAGGTACCGGCCAGTGTAGCCGTGAACGTGGGCAATAACAGCAATACCGCTTCCAATACATTAAGCCTCGTTTTTGCAGGAACTGCTCCAGTCGTAACAGCAGTAGACGTACCGGCAAATGCCATTTACAGACTTGGCCAGGTGCTCTCCTTCACTGTTCACTTCAGCGAACCAGTAAATGTTACCGGTGCTTCATCGCTGGATGTAATAATAGGTGCCACTACAAGATCCGCTACACTTGTGAGCGGCAGCGGCACCAATGCTTTACTGTACAGCTACACKGTACAGCAGGGAGATATGGATATGAATGGTATCACACTCGGCACCACACTTACCGGCACTATTCGCAATACAGCCGGCAAGGATGCGATACTCACGCTCAATAATGTAGGCAATACCACCGGGGTACTGGTAAATACCACTAATCCGGGWGTAGTCATTTCCACTACTGCTACTTCGCCGGTGATAGCGCCATTCACGGCGACCATCACGTTTAGCGAAGCGGTGACTGGATTTACATTAGGTGACATTACCGCCACCAACGCTACCCTAAGTGCATTCCAGACAACAGATAATATCACTTACACCGTTCTCGTAACACCTGCCGCAGATGGCGCGGTATCCCTCCAGGTACCGGCCAGTGTAGCCG
>NZ_JBFREI010000038.1:0-1030 GCF_052114225.1 Chitinophaga sp. RAB17
GTCGCCGGACCGGAAGTAACAGTATATGTTACCGGTAAGCCTGCATTGCTGCTGGCGTTGAGCGTAACCGGTGCATCACCATAAGTTTTACCGGAGATGGCTGGGAAGCTGATTGTTTGAGCCGCCTGGTCAACTGTTAAAGTACCGTTGGTAGTGGTGAAGATATAATTAGCCGCTGTCATACCCGTTGTGGATACGGTAATCGGATAAGTACCCGGAGCACTGCTGTTATCAGCGATGCTGCTGAGTGCAGGATTTCCTGTTATTACACTGGCGTTTTCGCTGTTTGCAAAACCTGTAACGTTATAAGTGAACGCCGGATTATTGGCGCCATATACCCGTTGTGCGTCATTGGCTTTCACGGTGAGTGTAGCCGGAGCTACCTGGAAGGTGTTGCTGGCAGGTGTTGCAGCGGTATAGTTACCATTGCCAGCCTGTGTAGCCGTTACCGTTACACTGCCTGCACCAGTGATGGTGAGGGTGTTACCATTAATAGTAGCCGGACCGGAGGTAACAGTATATGTTACCGGTAAACCTGCATCGCTGCTGGCGTTGAGCGTAACCGGTGCATCGCCGTATGTTTTACCGGAGATAGCCGGGAAGCTGATCGTTTGTACCGCCTTTCCTACTGTTAACGTTCCATCGGTAGTGGTGAAGATATAATTTGCTGCACTCATTGCTGTTGTAGCCACGGTGATCGGGTAAGTACCCGGTACACTGCTGTTATCGGCAATAGTCGTTAGTGCAGGAACGCCAGTTATTACACTGGCATTTTCGCTGTTCACGAAACCAGTGATAGTGGAAGTAAAGATTGGGTTATTGGCGCCGTATGCTTTTGACATATCATCAGCTTTTACTATCAGGATAGCCGGAGCCACCTGGAAAGTGCTGCTGGCAGGTGTTGCAGCGGTATAGTTACCATTGCCAGTCTGTGTAGCCGTTACCGTTATACTGCCAATACCGGTGATGGTGAGGGTATTACCCGTGATAGTCGCTGGACCGGAAGTAACAGTATATGTTACGGTTAGGC
>NZ_JBFREI010000039.1:0-946 GCF_052114225.1 Chitinophaga sp. RAB17
CTGTAATCGGTGCCACGGGTAGCGGCGCCTGTAGATGGCAGCGATATTTTAATAGGTATTTCTGTACTTACACCTGCTGGCAAACTAAACCCAATCTGTTGGGTATTGCCTTCCGGCATACCGGCAGCTGGCGGTGTGAATGTGATCTTTGTTTTAGTCGCATCTCTGCGGGTAGCATCATAAATCTTCAGTTGTGCATCTGTTACCGTGTAACCGCTGGCCGCACCGGAGATATTCAGTTGCTCATCTTTTTCTATGATCTGGTCTGCGATCGCTTTGATCACTGCAGCCGTAGTAGTGAATACTGCCGTATTTTTAGGGAATACGATCGACGTTTGCAGGTATTGGAAGTCAGTTGCAGCTGCTTCAGTACCGGCCACTTTCGTTGTTAAGGTAATGGTCAATGGTTTAGCAGAGCTATAACCGGCTGGCAACGACATTTTGAATGCGGTACTGTTGCCTTCATTTAATGTTAAGCTATCTGGTGTCAGCGTCAGTTTCTTCTGCGCTGGGTCCGTGAGATCTTTAACATAAATATGCGCGCTGGTAGCAGGCATATTTACATTGCCATTATTACCATCTACATTTAAAAACCCTTCATCATTAAACACATTATTTGTCAATGTCTGAATAGCTGCGGCATCACCGTGATCCGCTCCGTTGGCAATGGTAATAGTAGTAGGGAGACTCGTATAACGGCTATCTGCAATGGTAGAAGACACCACATCTTTAGTCAGGTTCACTGTCCAGGCTTTACCTGCTTTCCAACCATTTGGTAAAGTCGCAGTGATCACTGCACTTTGTCCTTCGTTCACGCTATCAGGTACACTGCTCAGTTTGATGGAATCACCGGCAGGGAATGGATACTGTGCATCCTTAATTGTCAGGTCAAGCGTAGCCGGTGCAAAGGTGTACACCGTGCTATAAACATCACTGACTGTTGGAT
>NZ_JBFREI010000040.1:0-868 GCF_052114225.1 Chitinophaga sp. RAB17
TTGTAAAGAAGTTTTGATACTGACTAATTTCTCTCGAAATCAATCGGTGATCTATTAATTATGTTTAGCTGTACATTACCTGTTTGAACCTAAGCATCACTACTTAGATTCGTGCTGTTGTTTCCAATCTTTCAAAGAACTTGAGCTTTKTGCTTTACGCTTTCAGCTTTTGTTGATGTGTGAGATCCGATCTCTGTGGCGCTTTCGCCAGAACATCTTATTATTTTTAGAAGAACTTTTTCGTATCGTTTGCGTTGGGGTTGCAAAGGTAGTAATCTTTTATTTAATCACCAAAACTTTTTTAAAGTTTTTTGTATCTTTAATTATCTTAGTATCAATGACTTGTCTATTGAGAAAGTGCTTTTAATATATTGATAATCAAACCCTTATTTTGCAAAGAACATTAGATTTCTGAAGCGGATGGCAAAGATATTATCTTTATCATTCGCAAACAAAACTATTTAATCCTATTTCAAATTGTTTTCAACTTTCGTTGAGTGTATTTCCGACAGATCTGAATTGATCCCCTTTCTTTAATATAGAGAAAGAAAAAAGAAAAGTCCTGGCATGTCACCAGGACTTTCTCTTAATAAGTATGGCAGCTACCTACTCTCCCGCATTGTTGTGCAGTACCATCGGCCATGAGGGGCTTAACTTCTCTGTTCGGAATGGGAAGAGGTGAACACCCTCGGCAAAACCACCATAAGATCTTCTTTGCTTTACAGCAAACTAATAAGATAACATATCGGGAAAGTTGTATTCAAAATTCTTTAGCGTAATATTTAAAAAATTAAAGCTTACGGGCAATTAGTATTACTCGGCTGCGATATTACTACCCTTACACCTGTAACCTATCAACGTCGTAGTC
>NZ_JBFREI010000041.1:0-853 GCF_052114225.1 Chitinophaga sp. RAB17
TTAACAACCCTGCATCCACTGCCGGCAGCCAGGATATTATCTACCACGGCTGTTTCCAGCGCTTCTCCTCCAAATATCAGTAGTTGCTCCGGCAACAATAATTTATCGGGCGCCGATACTGCTTTCCAGTAAGAAGGCACTACTTTGATACAGTCTATCCGATGAGAGCTAAAGTAATCATGCAGCTTGTCACTATCGTTGATAAAGGCTTTCGGGAACAGGTGCAATTCCCCTCCCGTAGCCAGGCAGCCATACAATACCGTATTGCCCAGATCCGTGGCGATACCGGTCAGCAAAGCAAACGAATGGCAATCTCCAATCGGTATGGCCGCCTGCAAACCTGCCAGGTAATCAGACAGGTTACGATGTGTGATCATAACGCCTTTGGGCGCACCTGTGCTACCAGAAGTATAAATCACATATAACAACTGTGAAGCTGATGGATGAGGCAGGACAGATCCGGCATCGTTTAATAAATCTTCATCCAGTGAAATCACCTGCGCCGCTGTGGATGGCAACAAGCCCCGACAACTACTACTGCTCACGATCACCGTTGCTGCGGTATCTTTTAAAATATAACTGATCCGTTCTATAGGATAATCCTGCTCAACAGGCACATAAGCACCGCCTGCCTTCAATATCCCCAGGATACCCACTACCATATCAGCAGAACGTTCTATAAACAGCGGTACTAACGTATTAGGCCCTACGCCGTTTTTGCGGAGACAAACCGCCAACCGGGTAGCACGTGCATCCAGTTCCTCGTAACTCATAGACTGCCCCTCAAATACCAGTGCAGTGGCCTGTGGTGTACGGGCTACCACGGCCGCAAACATATCCACGATCGTTTGAT
>NZ_JBFREI010000042.1:0-806 GCF_052114225.1 Chitinophaga sp. RAB17
AACGGTACTTTAACAGTTGACCAGGCGGCTCAAACAATCAGCTTCCCAGCCATCTCCGGTAAAACTTATGGTGATGCACCGGTTACGCTCAACGCCAGCAGCAATGCWGGYTTACCGGTAACATATACTGTTACTTCCGGTCCRGCGACTATTAGTGGTAACACCCTCACCATCACCGGTGCAGGCAGTGTAACGGTAACGGCTACACAGGCTGGCAATGGTAACTATACCGCAGCCACACCTGTCAGCATTACTTTCCAGGTAGCTCCGGCTATCCTGGTAGTAAAAGCTGATGATATGTCAAAAGCATATGGCGCCAATAACCCAACCTTTACTTCCACTATCACTGGTTTCGTGAACAGCGAAAATGCCAGTGTAATAACAGGCGTTCCTGCACTAACAACTATTGCCGATAACAGTAGTGTACCGGGTACTTACCCGATCACCGTGGCTATAACAGCAATGAGTGCAGCAAATTATATCTTCACCACTACCGATGGAACGTTAACAGTAGGAAAGGCGGCTCAAACGATCAGCTTCCCGGCTATCTCCGGTAAAACATATGGCGATGCACCGGTTACGCTCAACGCCAGCAGCGATGCAGGTTTACCGGTAACATATACCGTTACCTCAGGTCCGGCTACTATTAATGGTAACACCCTCACCATCACCGGTGCAGGCAGTGTAACGGTAACGGCTACACAGGCTGGCAATGGTAACTATACCGCTGCAACACCTGCCAGCAACACCTTCCAGGTAGCTCCGGCTACACTCACCGTGAAAGCCAATGACGCACAACGGGTATA
>NZ_JBFREI010000043.1:0-794 GCF_052114225.1 Chitinophaga sp. RAB17
AACCTGTTGCTGAATGGTGCGACTATCAGGGACGCAGCGAATAATAATGCTGTTCTTCTCTTGAATAATATCGGCAATACCACGGGTGTATTTGTTAATACGGCGCATCCAACAGTAACACTGTCTACCGCTGCCGCAGCCGTGGTGAATGCGCCGTTTACGGTTACTGCTGTGTTCAGCGAAGCGGTGACTGATCTTACCGTATCAGACTTTGCATTAACCAATGCGAGTGCTGCTACGCTGCAAACCACCGACAACATTACTTATACCATCGTTATCACACCGATAACCGATGGTGCTGTCAGCGTTTCATTGCCGGCGGACGTAGCGGTGAATATTGCCAATAACGGTAACACTGCCAGTAACACGATTAGTGTAACAGCAGATCTGACGGCGCCGGTAGTAACACAGGTAAGCGTACCTGCGAACGGTTATTATAAAGCTGGTAGTGTGTTGAACTTTACAGTGAAATACAGTGAGAATGTGACAGTTAATACTACAGGCGGTGTGCCATCCATCAGTGTAAATATAGGAGGCAYAAATGTTTCAGCGGTTTAYAYWGGWGGYGCCGGTACACAGAATCTATCGTTCAGTTACACGGTACAAAACGGWGACCAGGATATGGACGGCATCACACCTGGTAATAACCTGTTGCTGAATGGTGCGACTATCAGGGACGCAGCGAATAATAATGCTGTTCTTCTCTTGAATAATATCGGCAATACCACGGGTGTATTTGTTAATACGGCGCATCCAACAGTAACACTGTCTACCGCTGCCGCAGCCGTGGTGAA
>NZ_JBFREI010000044.1:0-794 GCF_052114225.1 Chitinophaga sp. RAB17
ACAAATGTTTCAGCGGTTTATACTGGAGGCGCCGGTAACAAATGTTTCAGCGGTTTATACTGGAGGCGCCGGTACACAGGATTTATCCTTCAGGTACACTGTTCAGAACGGAGATCTGGATATGGATGGCATCACAATTGGTGCTAACCTGCTGCTGAATGGTGCTACCATTAGAGACGCAGCGAATAATAATGCTGCCCTCCTCTTGAATAATATCAGTAATACCACGGGCGTATTCGTAAATACGGTGCATCCAACAGTTACATTGTCCACCACTGCTGCGGCTATTGTCAATGCGTCGTTTACAGTAAATGCTGTATTCAGCGAAGCGGTGATTGGTCTTACCGTAGCAGACTTTGCATTAACCAATGCGAGTGCTGCTACGCTGCAAACCACCGACAACATTACTTATACCATCGTTATCACACCGATAACCGATGGTGCTGTCAGCGTTTCATTGCCGGCGGACGTAGCGGTGAATATTGGTGGTAACGGCAACACTGTGAGCAACACAATTAGTGTAACAGCAGATCTGACGGCGCCGGTAGTAACACAGGTAAGTGTACCTGCGAACGGTTATTATAAAGCGGGTAGTATATTGAACTTTACAGTGAAATACAGTGAGAATGTGACAGTTAATACTACAGGCGGTGTGCCATCCATCAGTGTAAATATAGGAGGCACAAATGTTTCAGCGGTTTACACAGGAGGCGCCGGTACACAGGATTTATCCTTCAGGTACACTGTTCAGAACGGAGATCTGGATATGGATGGCATCACAATTGGTGCTAACC
>NZ_JBFREI010000045.1:0-762 GCF_052114225.1 Chitinophaga sp. RAB17
GTGCCGGTTACGTTAACTATCTCGCTAAAATGAACAGTGAAGGAGAGTACCTGCCCTTCGTTATACACGGCATTGGCTGGTACATCTACTGCTGTCACTACAGGTGCGGTACCATCGAAAACAAGGCTTAAAATATTAGAAGCGGTATTGGGGTTATTGCCCACGTTTACGGCTACACTGGCGGGTACCTGAATTGTTACGGTGCCATCCGCCGTTGGTGTAGCGAGTACGGTGTAAGTAATATTGTCCGTTGTCTGGAATGCACTTAATGTGGCATTGGTAGCGGTAATATCTCCAATGGTAAATCCAGTCATTGCTTCGCTGAAAGTAATGGTAGCAGTAAATGGTGCAATTACCGGCGAAGTAGCGGTAGTAGAAATGACCACTGCCGGGAGGGTGGTATTCACGAGTACGCCCGTAGTGTTAGCCACATTATTCAGGGTGAGGACTGCGTTATTGCCTGCCGCATCGCGGATAGTGCCGGTCAAGGTTCCAACTGTAATACCATCCATATCCATATCACCATTCTGCACGGTGTAGCTGAATAGCAAGGCGTTGGTGCCGCTACCACTTACAAGTGTGGCTTGTCTGGTGGTGGCGCCTATCACTACATTCAGAGATGGGGTGCCGGTTACGTTAACTATCTCGCTAAAATGAACAGTGAAGGAGAGTACCTGCCCTTCGTTATACACGGCATTGGCTGGTACATCTACTGCTGTCACTACAGGTGCGGTACCATCGAAAACAAGGCTTAAAATATTA
>NZ_JBFREI010000046.1:0-761 GCF_052114225.1 Chitinophaga sp. RAB17
GCCATCACGTTTAGCGAAGCGGTGACTGGATTTACATTAGGTGACATTACCGCCACCAACGCTACCCTAAGTGCATTCCAGACAACAGATAATATCACTTACACCGTTCTCGTAACACCTGCCACAGATGGCGCGGTATCCCTCCAGGTACCTGCCAGTGTAGCCGTAAACGTGGGTAATAACAGCAATACTGCTTCCAATACATTAAGCCTCGTTTTTGCAGGAACTGCACCCGTTGTAACAGCAGTAGACGTACCGGCAAATGCCATTTACAGACTTGGCCAGGTACTCTCCTTCACTGTTCACTTCAGCGAACCAGTAAATGTTACCGGTGCTTCATCACTGGATGTAATCATAGGCGCCACTACAAGATCCGCTACACTTGTGAGCGGCAGCGGCACCAATGCTTTACTGTACAGCTACACGGTACAGCAGGGTGATATGGATATGAATGGTATTACACTAAGTACAGCACTTACCGGCACTATTCGCAACACAGCCGGCAAGGATGCAGTACTCACGCTYAATAATGTGGCTAAYACTACGGGCGTACTCGTGAATACCACTAATCCGGGTGTAGTCATTTCCACTACTGCTACTTCGCCGGTGATAGCACCATTCACGGCCACCATCACGTTTAGCGAAGCGGTGACTGGATTTACATTAGGTGACATTACCGCCACCAACGCTACCCTAAGTGCATTCCAGACAACAGATAATATCACTTACACCGTTCTCGTAACACCTGCCACAGATGGCGC
>NZ_JBFREI010000047.1:0-726 GCF_052114225.1 Chitinophaga sp. RAB17
ATGGAATGGATATGAATGGTATCACACTCGGCACCACACTTACCGGCACTATTCGCAATACAGCCGGCAAGGATGCGATACTCACGCTCAATAATGTAGGCAATACCACCGGGGTACTGGTAAATACCACTAATCCGGGTGTAGTCATTTCCACTACTGCTACTTCGCCGGTGATAGCACCATTCACGGCCACCATCACCTTCACCGAAGCGGTGACTGGATTTACGTTGGGTGATATCACCTCCACCAACGCTACTTTAAGTGCATTCCAGACAACAGATAATATCACTTACACCGTTCTCGTAACACCTGCCGCAGATGGCGCGGTATCCCTTCAGGTACCGGCCAGTGTAGCCGTGAACGTGGGCAATAACAGCAATACCGCTTCCAATACATTAAGCCTCGTTTTTGCAGGAACAGCTCCAGTCGTAACAGCAGTAGATGTACCGGCAAATGCCATTTACAGAGTTGGTCAGGTGCTCTCCTTCACTGTTCACTTCAGCGAAACTGTAAATGTTACCGGTGCTTCATCGCTGGATGTAATAATAGGCGCCACTACAAGATCCGCTACACTTGTGAGCGGCAGCGGCACCAATGCTTTACTGTACAGCTACACTGTACAGCAGGGAGATATGGATATGAATGGTATCACACTCGGCACCACACTTACCGGCACTATTCGCAATACAGCCGGCAAGGATGCGATACTCACGCTCAATAATGTAG
>NZ_JBFREI010000048.1:0-713 GCF_052114225.1 Chitinophaga sp. RAB17
TATTTTGAACAGCATGCGGTAGACTGCATCAAGATTGTGCCCTCTCACTGGAAGGCATTGTCTGATCCGGACCGTTTGCTGCTGCCGGGTAAACTGCTGATTTTTGGCGGTGAAGCGCTGGAAGCTGCCGTGATAGATAATATCCGGGCATCAGGCAGTACCTGCACCGTAGTGAATCACTATGGTCCAACAGAAACAACAGTAGGTAAATTATTGCACGTGGTATCACGTGAACGTATATACGATAGTGTGGTGCCCGTAGGTAAACCATTTTCCAATACGCGTATTTATGTGTTGAATGATGCCAGACAGCGTTGCCCGGTGGGCGTTCCCGGCGAACTATATATAGGCGGTGAAGGAGTAGCGGCGGGTTATCTGAACAATGCAGACCTGACAGCAGGCCGGTTTATCAACGATCCTTATTTTCCTTCAGACGGTGTAACACTGTACCGCACGGGGGATCTCGTAAAATATCTGCCCGATGGCAACATCGTATTTATGGGTCGTGTGGACGACCAGGTGAAGATCCGTGGTTACCGTGTAGAGCCGGGAGAGATCAGCCGCGTGCTGTCGTCCTGTGCGGGTGTGAGCCAGGGTGTTGTGATTGCCCGTGAAGATAAAACCGGCAGCAAACGATTGATCGGTTACGTAGTGGCCGCAGACTTTGACCGGGACCATATCCTGGAATACCTGCGCAGCCGCTTGCCGGAATA
>NZ_JBFREI010000049.1:0-713 GCF_052114225.1 Chitinophaga sp. RAB17
TATTCCGGCAAGCGGCTGCGCAGGTATTCCAGGATATGGTCCCGGTCAAAGTCTGCGGCCACTACGTAACCGATCAATCGTTTGCTGCCGGTTTTATCTTCACGGGCAATCACAACACCCTGGCTCACACCCGCACAGGACGACAGCACACGGCTGATTTCTCCCGGCTCTACGCGGTAACCACGGATCTTCACCTGGTCGTCCACACGACCCATAAATACGATGTTGCCATCGGGCAGATATTTTACGAGATCCCCCGTGCGGTACAGTGTTACACCGTCTGAAGGGAAGTAAGGGTCGTTGATAAACCGGCCTGCTGTCAGGTCTGCATTGTTCAGATAACCCGCCGCTACTCCTTCACCGCCTATATATAGCTCGCCGGGAACGCCCACCGGGCAACGCTGTCCGGCATCATTCAACACATAAATACGCGTATTGGAAAATGGCTTTCCTACGGGTACCACACTATCGTATATACGTTCACGTGATACCACGTGCAATAATTTACCTACTGTAGTTTCTGTTGGACCATAGTGAT
This sequence comes from Chitinophaga sp. RAB17, assembly GCF_052114225.1. Taxonomy (NCBI): domain Bacteria; kingdom Pseudomonadati; phylum Bacteroidota; class Chitinophagia; order Chitinophagales; family Chitinophagaceae; genus Chitinophaga; species Chitinophaga sp. RAB17. The sequence continues at coordinate 539 of NZ_JBFREI010000049.1, forward strand.
TTACTACGGTGCAGGTACTACCTGACGCCCGGATATTATCTATCACGGCAGCTTCCAGCGCTTCACCGCCAAAAATCAGCAGTTTACCCGGCAGCAGTAAACGGTCCGGATCAGACAATGCCTTCCAGTGAGAGGGCACAATCTTGATGCAGTCTACCGCATGCTGTTCAAAATA
>NZ_JBFREI010000050.1:0-647 GCF_052114225.1 Chitinophaga sp. RAB17
GTTACATTGTAACGACTCTATCTTCACCATGGCCGCTAATAGGCCTACTGAATATGGAGCCAAAGGCACCTGGTCCGTGGTAGGTAAACCAACATGGGTAACTGTTACTGATACCACTTTAAATACTACAAAGGTTAAAGTACTCGCGGGCCATACTGCTACACTGGTATGGACTATCTCCAACGGTACCTGCGCCGCTACTACCGACACCGTGCTGCTGACTAACTACGATGTACCTGCGGTGGCGAAAGCGAACATGGATCAGTTACATTGTAACGACTCTATCTTCACCATGGCCGCTAATAGGCCTACTGAATATGGAGCCAAAGGCACCTGGTCCGTGGTAGGTAAACCAACATGGGTAACTGTTACCGATACCACTTTAAATACTACAAAAGTTAAAGTACTGGCGGGCCATACTGCTACACTGGTATGGACTATCTCCAACGGTACCTGTGCGGCTACTACTGACACCGTGTTGCTGACTAACTACGATGTTCCTGCTGTTGCGAAAGCAAATATTGATCAGTTACATTGTAACGACTCTATCTTCACCATGGCCGCTAACAAGCCTACTGAATATGGAGCAAAAGGCACCTGGTCTGTGGTAGGTAAACCTACATGGGTAACTGTTACCGATACCACTT
>NZ_JBFREI010000051.1:0-611 GCF_052114225.1 Chitinophaga sp. RAB17
GTACAAGGCCCGGGAACGTATTCACCGTGRCATKCTGATYCACGATTACTAGCGATTCCRMCTTCATGSASTCGAGTTGCAGACTCCAATCCGGACTACGACGCACTTTATGAGGTCCGCTGGCTCTCGCGAGWTCGCTTCTCTTTGTATGCGCCATTGTAGCACGTGTGTAGCCCTGGYCGTAAGGGCCATGATGACTTGACGTCATCCCCACCTTCCTCCRGTTTATCACTGGCAGTCTCCTTTGAGTTCCCGGCCTAACCGCTGGCAACAAAGGATAAGGGTTGCGCTCGTTGCGGGACTTAACCCAACATTTCACAACACGAGCTGACGACAGCCATGCAGCACCTGTCTCACAGTTCCCGAAGGCACCAAKSCATCTCTGSMAAGTTCTGTGGATGTCAAGACCAGGTAAGGTTCTTCGCGTTGCATCGAATTAAACCACATGCTCCACCGCTTGTGCGGGCCCCCGTCAATTCATTTGAGTTTTAACCTTGCGGCCGTACTCCCCAGGCGGTCGACTTAACGCGTTAGCTCCGGAAGCCACGCCTCAAGGGCACGTATGTCGAGTAATCATCGTTTACGGCGTGGACTACCAGGGTATCTAATCC
>NZ_JBFREI010000052.1:0-544 GCF_052114225.1 Chitinophaga sp. RAB17
ATTGGAAAAGTGCATTTTTATCTCCTGATAATCAACCCGTTATTTTGCAAAGAACTGTAGCTTTTTGAGCGGACGGCAAAGATATAACCTTTATCATTCGCAGCAAAAATTATTTCAACTTAATTGCTTATTTATTTTCTGTATGTCAATTTGATTTTAAGCGCAAGGCTTAAGTGTATTTCCTTGTTGGAAACATTGATGACACTTATTGTAAAGTGTAAGTGGTAGGTTGTTGCCTAGCCTGGTGTGTCATCGTAATTAGCAGTGACCTGCTTTTGTAAAGAACTGTATCTGTTAGTGGGTGGAAGATGTATAAGCATCCTGCTTTCACCAATTGTGTGTGTCTTTATTCTTATAACTACCACTGCTCTTTAGCAGCGTATTTTAATCTTAGAAGATCTGCTCTTTAGCAGACATCCTCTACTCTTAAAGAAAGAAAAAGCCTTAGTGCACAAACACTAAGGCTTCTCTTAATAAGTATGGCAGCTACCTACTCTCCCGCATTGTTGTGCAGTACCATCGGCCATGAGGGGCTTAACTTCTC
>NZ_JBFREI010000053.1:0-517 GCF_052114225.1 Chitinophaga sp. RAB17
CGAACTCGAACTTTTACCTGTTCATCGGCGCGGCCCAGGTACAGGATATTGCCATCTGACAACCATTTGCCCATATCACCGGTACGGTACATTTTAGCACCTGCCTTATTGGAAAATGGGTCCGCCACAAACCTCTCTGCCGTTAATTCCCGGTTGTTCAGATAACCCCGCGTTACGCCGGCTCCTCCTATGTACAACTCCCCTTTTACCCCCGCAGACACCGGATGGCCCGCCTGGTCCAGGATATAAACCCGCACATTGGCCAATGGTTTACCTATGGGCAAAGTCCCCGCAGGGTATGACCTCCCCCTCTCGTATTTATAGATTAATGCAGATATCGTGGCTTCTGTAGGGCCATAGATATTATAGAAATCCACTAAATTACTCCAGCGTCCGGCCAGTTCACTGGTACAGGTTTCCCCTCCGGATATTATCCGCTTCAATGCAAGATATTTGCCGGCAGTGATATTGGAAAGAAGACCCGGTGTGACTTCTAAATGGGAGATCTGCTGTTCAT
>NZ_JBFREI010000054.1:0-496 GCF_052114225.1 Chitinophaga sp. RAB17
TTGACATACAGAAAATAAATAAGCAATTAAGTTGAAATAATTTTTGCTGCGAATGATAAAGGTTATATCTTTGCCGTCCGCTCAAAAAGCTACAGTTCTTTGCAAAATAACGGGTTGATTATCAGGAGATAAAAATGCACTTTTCCAATATATAAGTCATTTAAACTGAGATAATTAAATATAAAAAATGTTGTAAAAGTTTTGGTGGTTAAATAAAAGATCACTACCTTTGCAACCCCAACGCAAACGATACGAAAAAGTTCTTCTAAAAATAACAAAAGATGTATGGCGAAAGCGCCACAGAGATCGGATCTCACACATCAWCAAAAGCTGAAAGCGTAAAGCAWAAAGCTCAAGTTCTTTGAAAGATTGGAAACAACAGCACGAATCTAAGTAGTGATGCTTAGGTTCAAACAGGTAATGTACAGCTAAACATAATTAATAGATCACCGATTGATTTCGAGAGAAATTAGTCAGTATCAAAACTTCTTTACAA
>NZ_JBFREI010000055.1:0-467 GCF_052114225.1 Chitinophaga sp. RAB17
CGTCAAGCCATGAAAGCCGGGGGGACCTGAAGTCGGCAACCGCAAGGAACCGCCTAGGGTAAAATCGGTAATTGGGGCTAAGTCGTAACAAGGTAGCCGTATCGGAAGGTGCGGCTGGAATACCTCCTTTTTAGAGCTCATTGTCCTTAGCTGTTGTTTCCTTCTTTTAATTTATTTGCTACTAACGCAGATGGCTACACGCCGAAGCGAAAAGAGCARAAAACAAAAGACAAGATGTGTAACGAAAGCGTTACAGAGATCGGATCTCACACATCGGCAATAATCACGCAAATGAAACTTCGTAAGAAGAGTCAGTGGTTAAAGTTCTTTGACATATTGGGAAATGCAAGTTGTATTCAGAATAGTAGTATTTGAATACGTAAATTTTTTAAAGCGAATAAGAGCGCATGGTGGATGCCTAGGATCTAAGAGGCGACGAAGGACGTGGTAAGCTGCGATAAGCTACG
>NZ_JBFREI010000056.1:0-454 GCF_052114225.1 Chitinophaga sp. RAB17
TCGCAGAGCGGCTCGGTGTGAGCGCGGACAAGGTCGAGCACGTGCTTGGCGTCATCCAGGGCTTCGACCCCTCCGGCGTCGGCGCGCGCGATGTTCGCGAATGCCTGTCGATCCAGCTGCGGGAGCGCGACCGCTTCGACCCGGCCATGCAGGCTCTGGTCGCCAACCTCCACCTTGTCGCCAAGCGTGATTTCTCGGCGCTCAAGCGCATCTGCGGCGTCGACGACGAGGATATCGCCGACATGGTCGCGGAAATCCGCAGGCTCGACCCTAAGCCCGGACGGGGTTTCGGCGGCTCGGCGGCCGAGACCGTCGTTCCGGATGTCTTCATCAGGCCGGCGCCGGACGGTTCCTGGCTGGTCGATCTCAATCCGGATACCCTGCCGCGCGTGCTGATCAACCAGACCTATCACGCCCGCGTCTCCCGGGCGGCGCGGAACGACCTGGACAAGGC
>NZ_JBFREI010000057.1:0-454 GCF_052114225.1 Chitinophaga sp. RAB17
ATTGGGAAAGTGCATTTTTATCTCCTGATAATCAACCCGTTATTTTGCAAAGAACTGTAGCTTTTTGAGCGGACGGCAAAGATATAACCTTTATCATTCGCAGCAAAAATTATTTCAACTTAATTGCTTATTTATTTTCTGTATGTCAAACTGATATTAAGCACCTGGCTTAAGTATATTTTCATTCCTGTAAGGAAGTGAAAATGTTGATGACACCAATGTAAAGTGTAAGTGGTAGGTTGTTGCCTAGCCTGGTGTGTCATCATGTTAGCAGTAGTGACTGCTCTGTGTGTCAAGTTATTTTGAGATCTGCTCTTTAGCAGACATCCTCTACTCTTAAAGAAAGAAAAAGCCTTAGTGCACAAACACTAAGGCTTCTCTTAATAAGTATGGCAGCTACCTACTCTCCCGCATTGTTGTGCAGTACCATCGGCCATGAGGGGCTTAACTTCTC
>NZ_JBFREI010000058.1:0-442 GCF_052114225.1 Chitinophaga sp. RAB17
CCACCACCCGGCGCCAGTCGCGCGCCACCACGTACAGCGGCAGCGTGGGCGACAGCGCCAGATAGTTCTCCGGCGACATCACGGCCATGGCGGGCTGGCCGTTGCGCCAGACCTTGGCGAACGCGGCCATATCGGGCAGCCAGCGCTCCGGCTCCACCTCGGTGCCGAAGGACAGTTCGTCCGCCTCCGCCACCATGGTCAGCGGGTGCTGGACGTAGAACGGCAGGGTGTGATCGAGCATCTTCACGCCATAGAACGGCATGCCCGGGGTGAGCTTCTGCTGGACCAGCGGGGCGATGTCCGCGCCGGACGCCGGGCCGCCCACGGTTTCATGGCCGACCAGCGCCACCGTGAAGCCCAGGTACATGCCGAGCGCATACACGGCCACGCTGGGCAGCACGCCGCGCCGCAGCAGCCAGCGCGCGGCGGCAATGCCCAGCAG
>NZ_JBFREI010000059.1:0-435 GCF_052114225.1 Chitinophaga sp. RAB17
GTCATCCGCGGCTTCCATTATCCAGGTCAATGGAAAACGGCTATAGGTATCGAGGTTTAACTCTTTACGCAGCCGCTCGACGTACGCCTCTTCGGAGAAATAGTAGCCGGGCTTTTTCATTAAATAGCTGTGGGAGGCGGGCGGGTCACCGACCCACCACGCCGGGCGGGTATATTTTAAAATACAGCCGACCTGCGCCCAGGTCAGGTTCATGCGCATCAGGGTATGCACCATGCGAATACCCTGCGCGTTCCCTTCGAAGTGGCTTAAATCGTGGCGCACTTTACTGCGCAGCGCGTTGAGCGTCCCCTCCCCTTCGCGCAGGCGCAGAGCCATCACTTCACAGCGATCGTCACCAAGCGGCTCGCCGAGGGCATCATCGGGTGCCAGCCGCTGGCGGAACCAGTCATTAATCGCCGCTTCACCAAAGTGGCC
>NZ_JBFREI010000060.1:0-428 GCF_052114225.1 Chitinophaga sp. RAB17
GGGTCCGTGAGATCTTTAACATAAATATGCGCGCTGGTAGCAGGCATATTTACATTGCCATTATTACCATCTACATTTAAAAGCCCTTCATCATTAAACACATTATTTGTTAGTGTCTGAATTGCTGCGGCATCACCGTGATCCGCTCCGTTGGCAATGGTAATAGTAGTAGGGAGACTCGTATAACGGCTGTCTGCGATGGTAGATGACACCACATCTTTAGTCAGGTTCACTGTCCAGGCTTTACCTGCTTTCCAGCCATTTGGTAAAGTAGCAGTGATCACTGCACTTTGTCCTTCGTTCACGCTATCCGGTACACTGCTCAGTTTGATGGAATCACCGGCAGGGAATGGATACTGTGCATCCTTAATTGTCAGGTCAAGCGTAGCCGGTGCAAAGGTGTACACCGTGCTATAAACATCACTGAC
>NZ_JBFREI010000061.1:0-413 GCF_052114225.1 Chitinophaga sp. RAB17
CATCTGTGGCAGGTGTTACGAGAACGGTGTAAGTGATATTATCTGTTGTCTGGAATGCACTTAGGGTAGCGTTGGTGGCGGTAATGTCACCTAATGTAAATCCAGTCACCGCTTCGCTAAACGTGATGGTCGCTGTGAATGGTGCTATCACCGGCGAAGTAGCAGTAGTGGAAATGACCACACCCGGATTAGTGGTATTTACGAGTACGCCCGTAGTATTAGCCACATTATTGAGCGTGAGTACGGCATCCTTGCCGGCTGTGTTGCGAATAGTGCCGGTAAGTGCTGTACCGAGTGTAATACCATTCATATCCATATCGCCCTGCTGTACCGTGTAGCTGTACAGTAAAGCATTGGTGCCGCTGCCGCTCACAAGTGTAGCGGATCTTGTAGTGGCGCCTATKATTACATCC
>NZ_JBFREI010000062.1:0-403 GCF_052114225.1 Chitinophaga sp. RAB17
GTATGGCAGCTACCTACTCTCCCGCATTGTTGTGCAGTACCATCGGCCATGAGGGGCTTAACTTCTCTGTTCGGAATGGGAAGAGGTGAACACCCTCGGCAAAACCACCATAAGATCTTTTGCCGGTATTAGCGGGCAATAATATATTATGAAAGTTCTAACGAACTTGTAAAAATCGTAAATAAAGACTTTCAATACTATTGAAAGTGATGATCCGGAAAATAGCCTTTCTATCCGGAAAAATGAAAATAAAGAAGCCTTAGTGCACAAACACTAAGGCTTCTCTTAATAAGTATGGCAGCTACCTACTCTCCCGCATTGTTGTGCAGTACCATCGGCCATGAGGGGCTTAACTTCTCTGTTCGGAATGGGAAGAGGTGAACACCCTCGGCAAAACCACCAT
>NZ_JBFREI010000063.1:0-399 GCF_052114225.1 Chitinophaga sp. RAB17
ATATTCCTGTAGGTAAACCATTCTCCAATACCCGTGCCTATGTTTTAAGCCCGGCCCTGGAACTCTGTCCTGCAGGTGTTCCCGGCGAGTTGTACATAGGTGGTGATGGCGTGGCGGCCGGATACCTGAATAATRTAACGCTGACGGATCAACGTTTTATCGATGATCCATTTRAGGGAGATGGAAAGTTATACCGTACCGGTGATGTTGTGAAATATGGTACGGATGGCAACATCCTGTTTATTGGCCGTGGAGATGAYCAGGTAAAGATCCGTGGATATAGGGTAGAATTAGGCGAGATAGAACGTACCCTGAATGCCTTCGAAACAGTAGARCAAGGAGTGGTGATCGTAAAGACAGATGCTGTCAGTGATAAAACATTGGTAGGTTACCTGACGG
>NZ_JBFREI010000064.1:0-390 GCF_052114225.1 Chitinophaga sp. RAB17
TCGGTAACAGTTACCCATGTAGGTTTACCTACCACAGACCAGGTGCCTTTTGCTCCATATTCAGTAGGCTTGTTAGCGGCCATGGTGAAGATAGAGTCGTTACAATGTAACTGATCAACGCCTGCTTTCGCAATTGCTGGTACATCATAGTTCGTCAGCAACACAGTGTCGGTAGTAGCGGCGCAAGTACCATTAGAGATAGTCCATACCAGTGTAGCAGTATGACCCGCCAGTACTTTAACTTTTGTAGTATTTAAAGTGGTATCGGTAACAGTTACCCATGTAGGTTTACCTACCACAGACCAGGTGCCTTTTGCTCCATATTCAGTAGGCTTGTTAGCGGCCATGGTGAAGATAGAGTCGTTACAATGTAACTGATCAATATTTGCT
>NZ_JBFREI010000065.1:0-368 GCF_052114225.1 Chitinophaga sp. RAB17
ACATTGACCAATAATGTGTTTAATGATGAAGGGCTTTTAAATGTAGATGGTAATAATGGCAATGTAAATATGCCTGCTACCAGCGCGCATATTTATGTTAAAGATCTCACGGACCCAGCGCAGAAGAAACTGACGCTGACACCAGATAGCTTAACATTGAATGAAGGCAACAGCACCGCGTTCAAAATGTCGTTGCCAGCTGGTTATAGCTCTGCTAAACCAGTGACCATTACCTTAACAACGAAAGTGGCCGGTACAGAAGCAGCTGCAACTGACTTCCAATACCTGCAAACGTCGATCGTATTCCCTAAAAACACGGCAGTATTCACTACTACGGCTGCAGTGATCAAAGCGATCGCAGACCAGAT
>NZ_JBFREI010000066.1:0-362 GCF_052114225.1 Chitinophaga sp. RAB17
CACTGATGGAGCCGGTCACTGCCCCTCGCAAGTCCTGGCTCAGCCGCTTCGGCTGGCTCGTCCTGATCTGGGGCGCAAGCGTGCTCTCGCTCGGCGTCGTTGCCCTCGGCTTCCGTCTTCTGATGAAGGCCGCCGGGCTGTCGCTCTGAGAGAACAGCGCCGGAGCGAGAATCGCGGCAGCGTCAGGGCGAGGTGTTCAGCCCCGCCTCGACCTCGGTCGGGTCGAAATCATAGCGCCGCGAGCAGAATTCGCAGGTGACGGCGAGCGTGCCGTCATCGGCGACCATGGCCCGGCGGTCCTCGGCGGAAAAGCCGCGCAGCATGCCGAGCACGCGCTCACGCGAGCAGCGGCAGGATTCATG
>NZ_JBFREI010000067.1:0-357 GCF_052114225.1 Chitinophaga sp. RAB17
ACAGATAATGATAATATCACTTACACCGTTCTCGTAACACCTGCCGCWGATGGCGCGGTATCCCTCCAGGTACCGGCCAGTGTAGCCGTGAACGTGGGCAACAACAGCAATACTGCTTCCAATACATTAAGCCTCGTTTTTGCAGGAACTGCTCCAGTCGTAACAGCAGTAGACGTACCAGCAAATGCCATTTACAGACTTGGTCAGGTGCTCTCCTTCACTGTTCACTTCAGTGAACCTGTAAATGTTACCGGTGCTTCATCGCTGGATGTAATCATAGGCGCCACTACAAGATCCGCTACACTTGTGAGCGGCAGCGGCACCAATGCTTTACTGTACAGCTACACGGTACAGCAG
>NZ_JBFREI010000068.1:0-354 GCF_052114225.1 Chitinophaga sp. RAB17
ATTCGACCCTGGTCTTCGTCGCTGCGGGCGTGATCGCACTGGTGCTCGGCTTCTCGCCCAAATTCGGCGCGGTGATCGGCACGATCCCGGTCGCAGTTCTGGGCGGTCTCGCTGTCGTCGTCTTCGGCCTGATCGCTGCGACCGCGGGCCGGATCTGGGTCGAGAACAAGGTCGATTTTTCCGCGCCGAAGAATCTCATCACGGTTGCGACCGCGCTGATCCTCGGCGCCGGCGATCTCAAGCTGCCGATTTTCGGCTTCGAACTCGGCGGAATCGGCACCGCTACCTTCGGTGCGATCGCGCTTTACCACCTGCTCAATCGCCGCACGGCGTGAGGATTTCTCGCAGTTGCAC